>CAVTQW010000013.1:0-453061 GCA_963736945.1 uncultured Thermoleophilia bacterium | reverse complement strand
CGCGCAAGCGCGGCGGCCTCCGTGCTTAGCTGTCGTCGCGGTAGTGGGCGTGCTTCAGAACGCGGGCTGTCAGGGTCGGGAGGATCGCCTGTGCTATCGCGCCGAGCCGATACGGGAACCACGGTACGACAACCTCCGCCTTGCCCCGCTCTACTGCGCTGAGCACCTCGCGCGCGACCCGCTCGGGCCCCAAGACGAACGGCTTGCCGAGCGGTGTCGAGAGAATCCTGGGATGCGGAAAGCCGGGGGTCGTCACGAAGCCCGGCAGGATCGTGTGCACTTCGATTCCGGAGTCGAGGAGCGCCGCGCGGAGGGACCTCGAGAACGCGACCTGGGCGTGCTTCGACGCGGAGTAGGGGGCCGCCGGGGTGAACACGATCGCGCCGCCGATCGAGGCGATGTTGACGACGTGCGCGCGGCCGTGCTCCTGCGCCGCGTGCTCCAGCCCACCGAGGTGGCCCCGCGTGACCCGACGCCGCCGAGGTAGTTCACGGCCAGGGCGCGCTCGACGAGGTCGAGGGGCGCATCCAGGAAAGTGCCGCGGGCGAGGAACCCGGCGCTGTTGACGAGCAGGTCGATCGCGGGATGGCGCTCGAGGATCCGGGAGGTCATGTCCGTGACGGCGGCTCGGTCGCCAATGTCGCAGGCCTCGACCTCCGCGTCGAGCTCCGCCGCGACACGCTCTAGGACGTCCTCGCGACGTGCCACGAGGACGCAGTGCGAGCCGTCGCCGGCGAGGAGGCGGGCGATAGCCTCTCCGATCCCCGACGAGGCGCCGGTCACGACGGCGACGCGTCGCCGCCCTGCCGTCGGGCTCACGAGCCACGGGCGGGTCGCCCGTCTTCGCCTGGAGGGCGCGACTCCTCGACACGGCGTGGCCCCCGAGCCTCGAGATCAGCGCCGGCGCGACGCCGAAGAGCAAGGTCGCCGGGCGGTAGGGGAACCAGGGCACGACGACTTCGCATCCGGCTCGTCCGAGCCGGCGCACGATCGCTCGTGCCGACTCGCTCGGGTTGCACGACGGTGTGACGCAGCAGCGGATCGTCGAGCAGCGAGGCCTGGGGGAACCCCTCGGTCTGGACGTAGCCGGGCAGGATCGTGTGAACCGCGATGCCGCTCCCGCGCAGAGAGGCCTGCAACGAGCGCGAGAAGGCGAGTTGCGCGTGCTTGGCGGCGCTATACGCGCCCGACGGGGCGAAGGCAACCGTGCCCGCGACCGAGACCACGTTCACGACGTGCGTGCGCCTTTCGCGTGAGCGGGGCGCGCAGCCCGGGAGGAGCGCACGCGTGAACCAGACGCCGCCGAGGTAGTTGACGCGCGCGACCTCCTCGACCGCGTCGAGGTCGACGTGGACGAACGACCCCCGAGCGGGGATGCCGGCGTTGTTGACGAGCGCGCGATCGACGGGTGGCGCTCGAGCACGCGCTTCCGCGAGAGCCTCGACGGCGGCCCTGTCACCGATGTCGCACTGCCTCGACCTCGCCGCCGACCTCGTCGGCGAGCTTCTGCAGCAGGTCCTCGCGGCGCGCGACGAGGACGCAGTGCCAGCCCCGGGCCGCGAGCGCGCGGGCGGTCGCCGCCCCGATGCCCGACGACGCTCCGGTGACGACGGCGACCCGCTGCACGGCGTGAAACCTACAGCCGCCGCTCTCGGAGCGCGTCGCCCCAGCCGAGCTTGCGCGCCTGCTTGTAGTCGGCACCGTCCCTCCTCGAGACCGTGCGCCGCTCGAGGCCCTCGGCCGTGCAGAGGTCGAGCACCACGTGGCCCCCGCGCAGGTCGGGGCGGCGGATGCACCCTCGCCTGTCGGCCGCGGCCGCCGGCGAGCGGCAGAGCGACCACGTAGCGAGAGCTTCTCGTCCTCGAACCCCGCTCGCCACCCTTGGCCGTCGCGGTGCGAACGGCTGCGGGCGAGGCGGACGGAGAAGTGGCACCAGTCGCCTGCCGGGAGCGGGCACGTGCCGTCGTGCGGGCACGGGGCGAGCACCGTGCCGCCGGCGCCGATCGCGACGTCCCGGGCGAGGAGCACTCGCTCGTAGCCGGCGGTCGTGCCGGGCTCGACGACGACGCAGGGTGTCGCGTCGCACACGCCCACGCGCGCCCGACAACGGACGCGAATCGCCTGCGGCGCGAGCTCGCCGAGCAGTACGACGACGATCACGAGCTCCGCCTCGGCGGCTGGGACCACCGCAGCGTCCGCTTGAGCCAGCGAGCCGAACGGAGCGCCGTCGCCGCCGCAGCCAGCGAGCGCGCGTCCAGCCGCGACCATCGCGGGCTCTGCCTCGACGAGCGTGACGCTGCTCGAGGCTGGGCCAGGCTTCGGCAGCCGCCCAGGCAGCGACGCCCGGGCCCGCGCCGAGGTCGAGCAGCGAGCGAGGGTGCCAGTCGGGCCGCGCGATGCCGAATCCGTCGGCACACATCCTCGACGGCGGCGTAGGTCGCGGGGGCGCGCGTCGAAAGATAGGCGGCGACCTCGGCCTCGCTGCCCGCGCGGCGCGCGGAGGCTGGCGTGCCCGCCAGCGCGGTACCGGTCGGAGAGGGAACGCGGCGGAGCGCTCGAGCGCGCGCCGATCGACGCGCGCACGATCTCGTCGATGCCGTCGCGCAGCGCCTCGTCGGGAATCACGACCGCTCGATCAGCCCGTCCACAGTCCCGATCGCCTGCCGCGAGCGCTCCGCCGCGGGGCGACCGCGAGTAGGATCCCGCGCATGGCCGGGAGGTTCGAGGGCAAGCAGGCGCTCGTGCTGGGCGTCGCCAACAAGCGCTCGCTCGCGTGGGCGATCGCCGGCGCCTCCACGAGGAGGGCGCCGAGCTCGCGTTCACCTACCAGGGCGAGCGGATCGAGAAGGGCGTCCGCGAGCTCGCCGAGTCGGTCGACGGGAAGCTCGTGACCGAGTGCGACGTCCGCTCCGACGACGACGTCACCCGCGTCTTCGCCGAGACCGGCGAGGCGTTCGGCGGCGGGCTCGACCTCCTCGTCCACTCGGTCGCCTTCGCGGCCGCCGAGGACCTCGAGGGACGCTTCATCGACACCCCGCGCGACCGCTTCTGGATGGCGGTCGACATCTCCGCCTACTCGCTCGTCGCCTGCGCGAAGGCCGCGGAGCCGCTCATGCAGGCGCGCGGCGGCGGCTCGATCGTGACGATGACCTACCTCGGCGGCGTGCGGGCGGTGCCGCACTACAACGTCATGGGCGTCGCGAAGGCGACCCTCGATGCGAGCATGCGCTACCTCGCCTGGGACCTCGGGACAGAGCGGCGTCCGCGTCAACGCGATCTCGGCCGGCCCCGTGCGCACGCTCGCCGCGCGCTCGATCGCAGGGTTCACGACGATGGAGGAGATGTTCGAGCAGCGCTCGCCGCTCCACCGCCACATCGACGCCGACGACGTCGGCGGGGCGGCTGCCTACCTCCTTTCGGACGACGCGGAGAACGTGACCGGCACGACGCTCTACGTCGACGCCGGCTACCACGCGATGGGCATGTAGGGTCCTCGGCGACCCTCGGTTCTGAGCGTCAAAAAGCCAGTATTCAAGCGGGCCTCGGGCGCCTCGGACGTGGCTTCGTCGCCCATTCCTCGTGCGTGGTTAGCCTGGCAGGACGATCCGGCGGAGCGCAGCGTCAAGGCCTCGGAGATCGTCGGATTCCCCATCGCGTGTTGTCGCGGTCATGTCCGCTGATCCGCGGATCGTGTCGCGATGTCCTAGCCTCTGCCGATGCTCATCTGTCAGAGCTGCGGGCAGGAGAACCAGCCCGGTGCGCGTTTCTGCAACGGCTGTGGGGCGGCGCTCGCCCCGATCCAGGCTCGAGGCGAGACCCGCAAGACGGTGACGGTGCTGTTCTGCGACCTGACGGGGTCGACGGCGCTGGGAGAGCAGACGGATCCAGAAGTCCTGCGGGCACTGCTCGCGCGCTACTTCGAATGCATGAACGCGATCGTCGAGTCGCACGGCGGCACGGTGGAGAAGTTCATCGGCGATGCAGTGATGGCGGTGTTCGGGATCCCGGCTGCGCACGAGGACGATGCACTCCGGGCTTGCCGGGCGGCGGTCGAGATGCGGGACGCGCTGCCTGAGCTCGGGATCCGCGGCCGGATCGGGGTGAACACCGGCGAGGTCGTCACGGGCACCTCGGAGCGGCTGGCAACAGGGGACGCCGTGAACGTCGCGGCACGGTTCGAGCAGGCCGCCGCGCCGGGGGAGGTCTTGATCGGGGAGGCGACCCATGCGCTCGCCTCTGACGCGGTCGCGGTGGAACCGGTGGAGCCGTTGACGCTGAAGGGAAAGTCTGCGCCGGTGCCTGCGTATCGGCTGCTATCGGTGCTCGACGTGCCGGACCGCAGCCACGCGTCCCGGTTCGTCGGGCGCGAGCCGGAGCTTGCGCAGATCGTCGCGGCATGGGAGCGAGTGAAGACGCAGGCGCGTTGCCAGCTGATCACCGTCACAGGCGACGCCGGAGTGGGCAAGTCGCGGGTCGTGGCGGAGGCGCTCGCCGCCGTCGAAGCTCGTGTGCTCCGGGGGCGCTGCCTGCCCTACGGCGACGGGATCACGTACTGGCCCGTGGTGGAGGTGGTGAAGCAGCTCGGGAAGCTGCCCTCGGATCCGGTCGCAGCGGCAGCGATCCGCTCGCTCCTCGGCGATTCGGACGTCGCGACCACCGCAGACGAGATCGCCTGGGCATCCCGAAAGCTGCTCGAGGAGCAGGCGCCGCTGGTCGTCGTCCTCGACGACATCCAGTGGGGAGACGAGACGTTCCTCGACCTGGTCGAGTCGACGGCGCTGCTCTCGGCCGGCGCTCCGATCCTGCTCCTGTGCATGGCGCGTCCGGAGCTGCTCGACCGGCGCCCCGGCTGGCCCGGCGTCTTGCGGCTCGAGCCGCTGCCCGCCGAGCAGGTCGAGGCGCTGATCGGCGATCAGGTCTCGGGCGAGCTCCGGGAGCGGATCGCGTACGCGTCGGGCGGGAACCCGCTCTTCGTCTCCGAGATGCTGGCGATGGTGGCGGCAGACGACGACGTCGACGTGCCCCCGACGCTCAGGGCGCTCCTGGCGGCACGGCTCGACCAGCTGGACGAGCACGAGCGGAAGGTGCTCGAACGAGGAGCAGTCGAGGGCGAGATCTTCCACCGCGGGGCCGTGCAGGCGCTCGTACCCGGAGAGATGCAGCTGACGACGCGCCTGGCCGGGCTCGTGCGCCGAGAGCTGATCCGTCCCGACCGCGCCCAGCTCGCCGGAGAGGACGGCTACCGCTTCCGCCACTTGCTGCTCCGGGATGCCGCCTACGACTCCCTGCCCAAGGCGATCCGCGCCGACCTCCACTCCCGCTTCGCCGATTGGCTGGCCCAGCATGGCCTGGGGCTCGTCGAGGTCGACGAGATCATCGGCTACCACCTCGAACAGGCGACCCGTTACCTCACCGAGCTCGGCCGCCCCGACCCGGATCTGTGCGAGCGCGCTGCCGAGCGGCTCGCCGCCGCGGGCCGGCGCGCGAAAGACCGCCTCGACGGCCGGGCCGCGACCTCCCTCCTCACGCGCGCCGCCGAGCTTCTGCGCCCGCACCGCCTCGACGTCGCGCTCGAGTTGGAAGCCGCCTGGGCGACGAACGATCTCGATGGTCGCGCGGCCGTGCAAGCTGCGGACACGCTCGCCGACCGCGCCGCGGCCTCGGGCGACCACTCCGGTGCTTCGCTTGCCCGTGCAACAGGCCTCTGCCTGCGTGTGATCAGCGGCGAGCTCGGCTCGTACGACGAGCAGGAGGCGCTCTGCCGCGCAGCGCTTCCGTTCGAAGAGGAACGTGACGATCCCAGGCGGCTCGCGCTGCTGTGGTTGGCCGTCGGCGTCACGGCGCAAAATCGGATGCACTGCGACGACGCCGTTGCCGCCCTCGAGCGGGCGTTCCACCACTCCCGGCGTGCGGGCGACTCGCCTTCCTCCATCACGCTGGAGCTCGACTGGGCGCTGATCCTCAGCCCGCGCCCGGCGGACGAGGGCCTGCGGATACTCGACGAGCTCGTGGCTGGACGACCGCCTGGGGACAGTGACCTCGCCCGAGCGGTGCTGCTCGCGATGCTCGGCCGCACCGACGAGGCGTGGCCCCTCGCCGAGGCGCGGTCGGAGCATCTTCGCGAGGTCACCGGCGGCATTTGGGCGGACGCACACCTCGCGGCGATCGCGATCGTCGAGGGCGATCGCGAGCGCGCATGTCGGCACCACAAGGCTCTGATCGAGGCCCTACCACCTGGCACCGACGGCATCGCCGCCTCGTTCAGGCTGCCGCTGGCCCGGGACCTCTGTTACCTCGGCCGCCTCGAAGCCGCGGAGCGCGAGCTACATCGGGCGCAGGCGGTCGAGCCCGGCCCGGTCGGTCGGTCGCTGCGCCCGACCGTCGAGGCTCTGATCATCAGCGCGCGCGGCGAGCTCGAGCGAGCCGAGGCTCTCGCCCGCGCAGGACTCGCCGCCGCAGAGACCGAGACGGACAACGTCTTGCTCCAAGGCTGGGGTCACGAGGATCTCGCGACAGTGCTCATCGGTGCCGGCCGGATCGACGAGGCACGCGCGGAGCTCGAGCGCGCCGTGGCGATCTTCGAGCGGAAGCGCTGCCTAACGTATGCCGAGCGCCTCGGCCGACAGATCGACTTGCTCGGGTAGGCCAAGTCTGACCTGGCGGACGATTGAGATGTCCGCTCGTCGGTCGGTCGTATCGACGTGTCACGGTGAGGCCCCGGTGACCACGCACGCGCATTGGATCCACCCTGTCCGAACAGGCCGCACGGTGCTGCGGGGGATCGCGTGGGCGGGGGTACGCGCTGCCCCGGTAAGTGTTACGCCTCCTCGAGGAGGCGGGGGCGGGGGAGGCCCTCCCCCAAAGCGTGCTTCGTGTCCGGGTCCTCTCCTGTGGCCCTCGCCTCGGGCCGGCGCGGACGCGACTCCGGAGGTAGCGGCCAGCGTGACCGGCACGACGAGGCCGACGGCGACGAGGTGGATTCGATTCGTGGTCATCTCGTCCTTTCCCCGGCGGACGGAGCGGCGCCCGCCCTCGCGCACCGCTCCGTCTGGTTCAGCCCAACTTACGGAAGCGTCAAGAAGCCCTCGTAGCGGGCGTACCACGGGCTTCCGAGGCCAAGATGGCCATTCCGCCCCTTGCCGACGATCCCGGCGTACTGGCCGGTCCCGCGCACGACCTTCCAGGTGCCGATGCCGATGCTGTCCCTCTCCCGTCGCCATTCCCGTCGATTCCGACGTCGACCCACTCGTTCCGTTCACGAATCGTGAGGGTTCCTAGCTTGCCGGTGAGGGTTATCTCACCGCCGTTGTAGATCCAGACCTTCTGGCCGTCGCGCATCACCTCGTGTCCGGGGATGCTTAACAAACCGTTGTTGATCGTGCCCGTGTCCCGCTTCAGTGCGCCGGCCTGCATCGGGGTAAGTACGAACGTCTTCTGCGGATAGAACTTCATGTTGATCACTACCGCTGTTTCGCTGGTCAGAGCCGGCCGCCGCAGGAGTGGCTCTGAGGGTGCTCGACGCGGTCGATCCTCTCGTCGAGGTGAGCGCGATCACGACCGTGGACACCGTCCTCTCGAAGATCGCCCGCGGCGAGGATCCGACGTGGGCCGAACTCAACGCGGTCTTCGACCCGGGCGGCTCGCATGAGGCGACGGCCGTCGAGGCTCCTGCCAGCCCGGACGCTGCCTGATCGCCCCAGTTAGTGAACTGGGCTCACCCCGCCAGACCGTATGAACAGGCGGGTGAGAGGCACCGCTGGCCTGGAACTGGCCTGCTGTTGACCCCGGGAGCGCGTGCGGCGGTGAGGCCGGCTGGAAGCAGCAACCCATTCTCCTACCCGCCCACCCCCTCCCGGCCGCGCAGATGACGGTTTGCGGCGGAACGTCGAGCTCGCCGGCGCGGACGGGTCGCCACTTCGACGGATTCAACCGGGCAGCCGTCGCGCCCTTTGCCCCTACCCGGGTTGGGGGCTGCCCCCCGGACTTGGGCGCGGCGGCGGGGCCTCTTCTTTGGGCCGACCGCTCACCGGCTCCCGTCTGAGGCGTGCCGGCTCTCGGGAAAGCGCGGCAGCCCGTCGTCGGGAATGGGCTCCCACGGCGCCGCGTACGCGACGAACTGCCGCACCGAAGGGCGTATGCCCGGGTCGTCGTCGAACGTGCCCATACGGATCCCGATCGACTCGGGATGCGCGGGGTTGGAGCCGAACAGCGCCGACCCGCACTCCCCGCAGAACCACTTCTCGCCGCCGCTCTCCGGCCTCCAGACACGCAGCCTGTCCTCGCCTGCGACGATCCGGAACGACTCCGGCGCCGGATGCGCCTGCGCCGAGGCGGCCGTACCACTCCGCCGCTGGCAGCGCCGGCAGTGGCAGTAGCTCGCGCGGACGAGCGGCTTGCTGACCTCGTAACGAACTGCCCCGCAATTACAGCCGCCTGTGAGCGGAAGCTTCATCCCACCATGATGCCGCGGCGGGTCGTCGCACGCTGAGGCCCGGCGCAGCGGGCGGCGGTCACCGCGGCGCCGTCGGCCTGAACACACCCGCCACACGACACGCGGCGAAACGGGGCTCGCCTTCGCACCCCGAGCGTGCCGTAGCTCTGCCGATGCCATGTCAATGTCCCGTGGAGACGAACGCTCGACAACGGCGGCGAACGCGCCGGAGCGGGCCGGTGCGCGCGCCTTCAGGAGCAGCGTTGGCCCGAGCGGAAAAGGTCACGCTTGATCCACTCCTCGGGCGTAGCGGAGCGGGTCGCCCGGCCGGAAGCGGACGGCGCGGCGGATGGGAAGCAGCATGATGAGGAGCGTGAGAGCGACCGTTCCGACGAGGGCGAGGACGACGTTCCGGGCCGGGAACACGAAGGAGATGCGCGCGTCGACGGCCTCCGAGACGAGCCAGACGAGGAAGCGGTCGAGCGCGTAGCCGAGCGGGATTCCGGCCAGCCAGCCGGCGAGCGCGGGCACGACCCCCTCGGTCGCGAGGATCCGCCGGACGCCACACACGCACGCGCCGATGCAGCGGACGACGCCGATCGCGCGCGTGCCCTCGATGATGCTCATCGTGATCGCGTTCGCGAGCGCGACGATGCTGATTGCCACGATCAGCAACTCGAACACGTCGATCGTCGTCGTGGTCGTGCGATTGGCGGCGACCTGGTACCTCCACGGGAGAGCAAATCCGGGACGTGGGACGCATTCACCCATGGCCCGTCGATCCGCCAATCGACCACAGTCGTCCATCCGGAGGTCCCTTTGCCTACGGCGCGGCGCGGCCTTCGCCTTCCCAGTCCTGCAGCGCGGACGACCCGGCCAGGCCGCTCGCGGCTTGCCTCCGGGCGGCGTCTTCAGCTGACCGCTCGTCGACCGCGCCCGTCTGTCGCTGGTTGCGTTTTCCGGGAAGGAGCGGAGGCGCGTTTGCTCGATGCGGGAACTGGAAGCGACCGACCCAGCTTAAAGGCGCTAATCGCAGCGTGGGTTCCGGCGACCTACGTGGTCCGTTGCGCCCGATAGGACAGAATCCCTGCAAAACGAGGGGTCGTGACTCAGCGCGTGACTCACGCCGATGCACCTACTCGTCGGCCTGCCGTTCACGACCGACTGACTTCGCGCAGGAACGGCCGTATCGTCTCGGCGAGTTCCTTGGGGCGGTCGTGGTAGGCCCCGTGCCTGCCCGGCGTGGTCACGACATCTGCGCCGAGTCGCTTGCTGAGCCGCCCGGCGACCTCGGCGAAGAAGTCGTGGCTGTCCGCGCTCACGACCAGCAGCACGGGCACGGCGATGGCGACTAGCGCCTGGTCATCTGGCATGGACCTCTCATAGGTGCCGAGCTCGACGTCGAAGAGAGTGCTGGCGCTGGCACAGATCCGTTCCCGGAGCGCGGGGGAAAGCTGTATCCACGCGTCGTCTCCGCAGATGTATTGCCAGAACCGCTCCACCGCCAAGCGAGGTCCGCCTTCGGCCATCGACTGCCGGACGACTCCTTGCAGTGGGGCTCGGACCACGTCGAAGTCGTCGAGGACCGCGTACACCCCTGGTTCGTGCAGGACGGCACCGCGCACCATCGCGGGGTGGCGGGTCAACATCCAGAGCGCGAAGTTCCCGCCGCTGCTCGTTCCGAAGACCGCCAGCGGGCCGACCGCCAACGAATCGACCAGGGCCGCCGCATCATCGGCCTGCTCCTCGGCCGACGTCGTCGTCCACCCTGCCGGAGCCGGACTCCGGCCGTTCCCACGCCGGTCGTAAGTGATGACCGTGAACTCGTCGGCCAGCAGATCGGCGAGCGTGTCGAAATGACCGCCGTCGCCGGTCGCCCCCATGATCAAAAGAACAGGCGGACCGCTGCCGCGGACCTCGTGGTAGAGCTCGGCACCGTTGACGCTGACCATCGGCATCGCAAAGCTCGCTGGGATCTTAGACATGCCGCTCCTCGGGCAGATCCGCGCCGCGACAGCAGGGCACGTCATCGTGCGCTACCCGTAGCGGCCGCGGGCACTAGAGGTGGAGCGAGCGGGACGGGCGCGGTCGGCGCTTGCCGGAACGCCTCGCGGACGCGCTCGCGGGCGACGCGCGGCGTCCGGGTGCCCGTACAGCTTGCGGACGAGCTCGCCGCCGTCCTGGTGCCCGAAGTGGAGCGCGATGTCACGGGCGTCGAGGTCGAGCACGTTCCAGGCGTACAAGGCTCTCGTACTTATCGAGAGGAACAGTCCGATTTGATTCCCGCTACCGCCCAGAGCAGCCATTGACGGCCGGGAGGCGACCTGAGACGATCCGGCGCCAATGAGCAAGTGCCTTCTCGTCCTGGTCACCATGGCTGCCGTCTGTGTTTCGGGTACGGCGAGCGGCGCGACTGTAGGTACGTGCCCTGTCCTGAGCGCCGCTCAGTTTATGAACGTGATCGGCTCGCCGCAGGGCGTCCGAGGTAAGGGCGCACGCTCACCTCAGGTGCGTGTATACAAGCGGCCGGGAAAAACATTGGTGACGTGCAGCTTCGTGCTCGACCCGAATCACGCCTATGTGCAGATCGACCTGATCACGCCCGCGGAGGCCCGTAAAACAATCGCCGTCCTCCGCGAGGCGATTCGCACACGACCCGCTAAGTTTCGTCCCCAGCTGATCTCGATCAACGGCCTCGGTGAGGAAGCTTGGCGGCAAACCTCAAAGAGCGAGGTCCGTGGCGCTCCCGACATGGTTAGGTTCATCGTGCGCAAGGGCAGCCGCGCCTTCCAGGTCTACCCCGAAGACGACCGCGGCGAACAGGGCATCACCCCCGCCAAGATCCGCGCTCTCGCAGAACTCGTCGCCGCCCGACTCTAGCCAAGACCGGCGTCCGGCTCTGGACTCCCAAGCGACGGCTCACCGCGAAACTGCGGTTCTCTTATCGTGGATCGGAACGCGCGCTGGACGTCGCTGCTCATGTGACATTCCCGCAAAGTTTCCGGCGCCGGGTGCGTCTATGTAGGTGCGGGCGCGAACTTGGGGGAGATCGCGCGCCGGGAGCGCCGCAGCAAGCGTTGGCGTCGGCGCTCCCGGCCCCACTATCTCCAACGCACTGAGCGCCGATCCGCTAGCGCAACCGCTCCGGCTCGTATGCCGAGAATTGACCAATCGTGTGCGTCTGGGCGAGGCGAGGGAGAGGCAGGCTTCCCCCGGAGGGTCGGTGAGGGCCGTCACTTGGGCTGCGGCGCTCCCGGCCCGACCCGAATCGTGCCCGGCGCCGGCTCAGCGTCGAGCCAACTGCAAAATTCCCTGCGCGCCCGCGTCTACATGGGTGCGGGCGCGACTACCCCATCGCGTCCGTCTACCAGAAGGCCGGTGAGGCGCCGTCCGCTCGAGGCGGCGGTGCTCCCGGCCGGACCGGCATGAGAATCTCGCAGGCAACGCAAAGTCTCCGGCGGGGCCGCGTCTGTGTAGGTGTGGGCGCGTTCCGTGGGGGATCGCGTCCGTCAAGCGAAGGCCGGTGCAGCGCCGTCCGCTCGGGGAGGCGGCGGCGCTCCCGGTCGGCTCTCCGCGAGCAGCCCAAGGTTTCCGGCGCGTCCGCGTCTATAGGCGTGTGGGCGCGACTGAAGCAGACATCACGTTCGCGATCCATAAACGCCGGTCGGGAACGCCGTGGGCTTGGCGGCGGCGGCGTTTTCGGGGGACCGGTAACGTGAGCACCTTCGCGAACGCCTCCGCCCACGATCTCGAAGACGCACTCGACGAACTCGAGCGCGAATACCTTCACGGCGAGATTGGCCGCGAGGAACGAAACGACCGGCGCGGCTCCCACATCGCCTGGTTCGAAGAGCGCGGCATCAGAGACGAACGCGGCGACGAACCTGCCTACGCCGGCGCCTGACCCCGAACACGCGGCGTCTGCTCACGTAACCGGCGACGCTGCAGCCCCTTCGTCCCCCGCTGCTAGCTGAAGCAATTGACCCAAACATGTGCCATCGGGCAAGGCGAGGGACGGGCAGGCTTTCCTGGAGGTCGGTGAGCCTCGCCCTCCCGGTCGTGGCTGGGGTAGGGATGCCGGCCTCACTCGCTCCGGCCGTGAGCCGCGTCTTCCAGAAGCGCTCGCCGGCCGGAACCCTCGCATCGGCCTTGCTACTGCGCTAGCGAACTCGTCGTCGACCATCACCTCGCCGTCGACGGTCACGGTGCCGAGGTAGCCGTTCACGTTGAAGAACGCCCAGCCCGTCTCGGTCTCGATCGTGTCGGAGACGCCGGCTGCGTCGGGATGCCGCCGTCCTCGACCTGGACCTCGATCAGGCGCTCGATCGCGTCCTCAATCGACGTGATCGCCGCGCACTTCGTCTTGATGCTCATCTCTCACCTCCTCGGAGCGGTTGGCGTGCACACGCGCACGCACTTGCTCTCCGCCATGCCTACCAAGGAGGACTTCCCGATCGCGAGCCGTCGTCCCTCAACCCATCCGCGCCAGTTGCGATCCGAGGGTGCCGAGAATCCAACACCACCGGCGCGCGCTCTTGGTTCGCGCGGCCGAAGAGCGAGAATCGCGTCTGCTGCACATCCGTTTCTCGGGCGGCGGCGTCTATGTAGGTGCGGGCACGAAGGTGCGGACACGAAGAGTGCGGGGGCTACGCACGCCGGGGAGCGCCGATGCTGGCGGTGGTGCGCTCCCCGCCCCAGCGTTCTCCAAGGGATTGAGCGCCGATCCCTGCGCAACCGCTCCGGCTCGTATGCCGACATTGACCCAATCGTGTGCTATCGAGGGAGACGTCGGAGGGGCAGGCTCCTGTGGGGGCGGTCGAGCCCCGCCAACCAGCGACGGCGACGGGGCTCCCGGCCCTGACCACCGGCGGTGAGGACGCGCCTGCCCGCAGGCGCCTCACCGGCCGGAATCAGCACGAACATCGTTCGGGTATAGGCTCGGCGGACTGGACCAGGCGCGTACCAGTGCGTACCACGCTCAGGCGGATATCAGCGGATGCGAGCGGAATGCGCCCGTGCCTCGACCCGACCAGGCAGTGAGGCCGGATCCCGCTTGTCCACTGGGATCCGGCCTATTCAGCGGAGAGGGAGGGATTTGAACCCTCGAGGAGCCTAACGACCCCTAACGGTTTTCGAGACCGCCGCATTCGACCGCTCTGCCACCTCTCCGTAGCCGCGACAGGGTAACGGCTCAGCCGTGCTGCGTGGGGTGCATCAGCGAGCGGCGCCAGGGGACGTGGGTCGTGTGGCGGTTCTCGAGCGCCGGAAGCTCGTCCCGCGGATGGGACTGGTACCAGTCCGCATAACGGTCGGCGAGTGGGGCGGCCGTGAGGCCGTGCGCGATGACCGACAGTGCGACCGTGACGACCGCGGTGGTGATGAGGACGTTCTGGTGCGGGAGCCCACCGTCCTCGATGATGATCACAGCGAAGACGATCGATGCCAGACCCCTGGGACCGAACCACCCGAGGAAGCCGACCGTCTGGCGTCGCGCCCGGGTTCCGAGCATCGCGATGCCGACGGGAAGAAGGCGGACGACGGTCAGGCTGAGCACCGCGTACGCCACGATCGGCACCGTCGCGTCCCGAAGCGCCGGGCCGAGCATCACTGCGCCGAAGACGACGAACGTGGCTGCGTTGAGCAGGCCGCCGAGCTCCTCGACGAGGTAGCCGACCTCGCCGCCGCGTCGCCGGCGCAGGCCGCCGAATACCGCGCCGCCCACGAAGGCCGCGATGAATCCCGAGCCGCCGAGGGCATCGGCCGAGCTGAAGGCGAGCAGAGCAGTCGCCACTGGCACGACCTGCAGCCAGCCGGCATCGATCCAGCCATGGCGCCCCGAAACGACGACCACCGCCGCACCGGCCATCCCTGCGATCGCGCCGCAGAGCACGCCGTAGCCGATCTCCTCTGCGACGAGCCTTGCCGCCGCATGGTCGGTGACCTGACCGGACTCCGCGCTCGCGAGGGCGAGCGCGATGAAGAAGAGCGGCACGCAGATCCCGTCATTGAGCCCGCTCTCGATGTTCAGTCCCTGCCGGATGGGCGACGGCAGGCGAGGCATCGTGACGACTGCCTGCCCGAGCGCCGCGTCGGTCGGCGCGAGCACGACCGCGAGGAGGAGCGCCTCGGCCCAGGTCAGCGAGCCGAGCAGGACGAGGCCGGCGCCGAACCCTGCGACGATCGTCAGCGGCAGCCCGACGCCGAGAAGCCGCGCCGGGATCGAGACCTCGTCCCGCAGGGCGCGGAGGTCGATCCGGGAGGCGTCGCCGAAGAGGACGAGGGCGAGCGTCGCCTCGGCGAGCAGCTTGACGGGCTCGCTCGTCGCCGCCGGATCGACGAGGCCGAGGGCGTCGACCCCCAGCACGAGCCCGATCGCCGTGAACACCATCGCGGCGGTGATCGGCGTGCCGGCGACGCGCCGAGACACGGCCGCGAACGCGAGGAGGGCGATTGCAATCGACGGCAGGGCCCAGTCCACGCGCAGACACTACTGCGCGAGCCGTCAGGCGTCTGTCGAGGACGAGGCGCTGCCTGCTGTCGAAATCCTGCCTGCCACCGTGCCGTTCGAAACCGTCCAGGTCGACTGCACCGTCTGTGTGCTGCCGTTCGGCAGGTTGCACGTGCCTGAGAACCCGGTCTCATCGAGCGAGGTCAGGGTCCCTCGACAGGTTGCCCCGCCCGCGAACCGCAGCTGCAGCGCACTGTCTGCGACCCGGTCGTCGCCCGCCGTGAGCAGGTCGATCCTGAACGCCGCCCGGCTGCGGCCGTGCCCTGGATGGAGACCACACCCGAGCCCTCGTCCTCGATGGTGCCGCTCAGGTTCCCGTCGAGCTGCGGAATCGCCGTCCGCGCGACGGACTTCGGCGCCGACGCCGAGCGCGAGGAGGCCTGCGGCAGCGCCGACAGTCCGAGCACCGCGGCGAGTGCGCCGCAGACGACGCCCAGGGCGAGACCGAGCCGCCGCGCCGCGGGTGCGCGCCCGAATCGCACCGCGCCGGCGCCGGTGACCAGCGCCACCGTCACGGCGTAGAGCCAGAGCAGCCACGTCTGGTCGCGGTCAGTGCCGGCGAGGATGCCGTGCGTCGTCGCGAGGAACCAGACCGCGAGCGTCAGGTAGTGGGCACGCCGCCAGATTCGATACGGGAGGCGCGAGCGAAGGCGGTTGGTCGCTGCGACGGCCACGAGGAGCTCGAGTGCCACGACGCCGAGTCCGGTCGCGAGCGGCCGGTACGCGGCTGTGAAGGGAACGAGGATCTGCATGAGCGAGAACGGCACGACCGTGTCGAGCACGATCGCGCCGACGTGGACGCCGACGAACAGCCCGGCGAGGAGGCCGAGGAACCGGTGCACGTCCTCGACGGCGAAACGCGGGAACCCGGGAACGGTCGCCTTGCCGGCGAGCAGGAGCCCGGCGAGCACGCTCGCGGAGACGAGGAGGTACGCGACCACGCCGCCTGCGCGGGCGGCGTACCAGACGGCGGTCGACGACGCGATCACGTGCACGCGATCACCGCCGCACTAGAGCAATCACCACCAGGCCAGCCGCCGGCGAGGAGAATCTCGCCGTCCGTCGCGACGAACCTTCCCTGCAGCCCGCGGCGCTCGAGCCAGGCCGGCCCCTCGTCACCGAGGAGGAAGGCGGTCTTCGCGGCGACGTCAGCTGCCAGGCAGGTGGCGGCGCAGACGGTCACGCACTCCCACGGGCTGTCCGACGGGGCGCCGGTCGCAGGGTCGATCAGGTGGTGCGCGAGGCCGCCGCCAGAAGCGCTGCCAGGACCGCGTCGTGATCCCGCTCGTCGCGAGCGCGCCCGAGCGGAGGGTGACGGTGCCCTCGCCGGGCAGCGCCACGACGAGCTCGCCGCGCGCTGCGAGGTCGCCGCCGGCGGAGACGAAGCCCGGTCCCTCGAGGAGTGCGAGTGCGTCGTCGACGGCGCGTCCCTTGACGACGCCGTTCAGGTCGAGGCGAACGCCGGCCGGGCGGCGGACGAGGAGCCCGGACACGCGGATCTCCCGCCAGCGGCCGGCCGGCACCGGCTCAGCCGGCGGGATCTCCTCGATCTCCTGGATCTCCTCGAACGTGCGGTCGTAGCCGGCGGCGTCGAGTGCGGCCGCAATCGTCGGGTCGCAAGCGCCTGCGGTCGCGGCCGCGGCGCCGAGGGCGTCGTCGATCGCGGTCGCAAGCAGCGGCGAGACGATGACTGCCTCGGCCGGCGAGCTGTTGAGGCGCTCGAGATCGGAATCCGGGCGGAAGCGGCTGAGTGAGGCCTCGAGCGTCTCGAACAGCCGTTCCACGGCCGCCTCCTCGACGCCGGTCGCGCCGCCGACCACGACCTCGCAGCCCATCGCCCTGAAGCAGTGGGTGCTCACGACGTGTGGGTCGAGGCCTGCGGCGGGCTGGACGACTGCGAGGGAGCGATCGAGCCGGAGTCGAAGAACGGATCGCTCTGCGCCTCCTGGCTGATGCGCGACGAGACGTCGAGGCGGCCGCCCGCAGACGCGGTGCCGGCGCCGCTCGTGCCGCCACCGCCAGGATGGGCGCTGCGGGCGAGCACCGCGATGATGCCGAACCCCACAACCGCAGCTCCGGCCGAGGCGAGCTTCACGAGGTGGGCTCGGCGGCGGGCCGGTGCGAGGCGGGAGGAGGTCGGCGCGGAGGTCACGTCACCATGAAAGCGCTGCCTCCTGGGAGCCTCCTGTGATCACCGTTGTGGACCGGTTAACGACGGCGGACGGCGAGGGGGCGCATGCGGGCACGAAGACCGGCTTGACGGAGAAGGAGGGATTCGAACCCTCGATGGAGGAGTTCACCCCCATAACGCCTTAGCAGGGCGCCGCCTTCAGCCACTCGGCCACTTCTCCCGGTGGCTCGTAACTGTAGCGGCACGGGCGACGAAGGACGGCCCACCGGGTCGCCAGAGGCGCCGCGCTGGGTTCGGCCGCGGCCGGAGTGGGGAAGCCTCGGACGCATGCCTGCTCTTCGGGTGCACGAGCGGGAGGAACAGCTTCGAGCGGCGCGCCTCGAGGCAGAGGGATGCCGCCGGTGCGACCTCTGGCGCCGCGCCACGCAGGTCGTGTTCGGCGAGGGCGCCGCAGCCACGAGGCTCGTGCTCGTCGGCGAGCAGCCCGGGGATGCGGAGGACCAGGAGGGGCGCCCGTTCGTCGGCCCCGCCGGACGGCTGCTCCGGGACGTGCTCGAGGAGGTGGGGCTGGCGGAGCGCGAGGTCTACCTGACGAATGCGGTGAAGCACTTCAAGTGGAAGGAGCGCGGCACCAGGCGGATCCACGACAAGCCGGGCTGGATCGAGATCAGGGCCTGCAGCCACTGGCTCAGCCTCGAGCTCGGGGTCATCGAGCCGGAGCTCGTCGTGTGTCTCGGGGCGACCGCGGCCCAGGCGCTCCTGGGCAAGGAGGCGCGGGTGATGGCGCTGCGGGGGCGCGTGCTCGAGGACACCGGGCTGCCGTTCCCGGCGCTCGTGACCATCCACCCCTCCGCCGTGCTGCGCGGCGGCGAGCGCCGTGGCGAGCTGCGGCGCCTCCTGGCCGAGGATCTCGGCCTGGCGCGGGAGGCGCTCGGAGCCTAGTGCGGCGTCTCACAACGTTCACAGGAACAGCATCGTTGCGGGACGCCGCACCACTGAATCAACATGGAGTGGGGTGTCCCGCAACGAGCATTTCCGGTCGAACGTTGCGGGACACCCCACTCGGGCTGAATCGGCTCAGTCGTGGATGCGGCCGATGAGCTCCGAGCGCTTCAGCACCTTGACCTCGATGCCGCCGAGGCGGACGTCGTAGCCGGCCTCGTGCGGGTAGAGCACCTTGTCGCCCTGCTCGATCCCGTTCGGCTCCGACCCGACGGCGGTCACGATGCCGGTGCGGACGGCCACCGTGGAGAGCGCCGAGGCGGGCAGGATCAGGCCCGCCCGCGTCTCGGTCTCGTCGCTGACCGGCTGGATGACGATGTACTCGTCGAGCGGCTCGAGCGACGAATCGATGTTCTTCGACTCTTCCAGCATCCCGCGAAGCGTAGCTTCGCTCGAGCAGGCGTCCGGCGTCGACGATTCGCTGCAGGAACTGCCGTGTCCGCTCCTCGCGCGGCGCGCTGAAGATCTGGCCCGGCGGGCCCTCCTCGAGGATCGCGCCCGCGTCGAGGAAGCAGACGGTGCTCGCGATGTCGCGCGCGAACCCCATCTCGTGCGTCGCGATCACCATCGTCATTCCTCCGGCGGCGAGCTCGCGGATCACGTCGAGGACCTCGGCCACGAGCTCCGGGTCGAGGGCGCTCGTGACCTCGTCGAGCAACAGCAGCTCGGGCTGCATGGCAAGTGCGCGGACGATCGCGACCCGCTGCTGCTGGCCGCCCGAGAGCCGGTCGGGGTACTCGTCGCGCTTGTCCGCGAGCCCGAACCGCTCGAGGAGGGCCGCCGCGTGCGCGTCTGCGTCGCGCCGCGGTCGCCGCAGCGCCTTGCGCGGGCCGAGCGTGACGTTCTCGAGCACCGTCATGTGAGGGAAGAGGTTGAACGACTGGAACACGATCCCGATCCGGCGCCGGATCGCGTCGACGTCGACGTTCCGCGCCGTGATCTCGTCCCCGCCGACGACGATCCGGCCGGCCTGGATCGGCTCGAGCAGGTTGACGCAGCGCAGCAGGGTCGACTTCCCGGAGCCCGAGGCGCCGATCAGGCAGACGACGTCGTGGTCGGCCACCTCGAGGTCGATGCCGCGGAGCACCTCGAGCTTGCCGAACGCCTTGTGCAGGCCTTCCACCTGGAGCGCGGGGGCGCTCACGCGAGCCTCCCGGCCTGGTGCCGCCGCCGGTCGCGCGCGATCAGCCAGTCGGTGAAGCGCGCCAGCGGGATCGTGATCAGCACGAACAGCGTCGCGGCGACGAGGTACGGCGTGCCGTTGAACGTCGCCGACTGGTCGATCTGCGCCTGCTTGAACGCCTCCACGACCCCCAGCGTCCCGACCAGGGCGGTGTCCTTCTGGAGGCCGATGAAGTCGTTCAGGAGCGGCGGGATGACGCGCCGCACCGCCTGCGGGAGGACGACGAACCGCAGGGCCTGCCCGTGCGAGAGCCCGAGTGAGCGGGCTGCCGCGGCCTGGCTCGGGTGCACGGAGTCGATCCCCGAGCGATAGACCTCGGAGACGTAGGCCGTGTACACGAGCACGAGCGCGACGACGGCCCAGAAGAACTGCGAGCTCGGCATCCAGGAGAGGCCGAGCGCCGGCATCCCGAAGCCGAGGATCGAGATGACGAGGATCGTCGGGATGCCGCGGAAGAGGTCTGCGTAGACGATCGCGAGTGCGCGCAACGGGAAGAAGACCGGGCCGGGGAGCGAGCGGAGCACCGCGACGAAGAGCGCGGCGGGAAGGATGAAGAACTCCGCCACGCAGAACAGCTTCACGTTCAGCCAGAAGGCGTCGAGGATCTCGGGGAAGCTCTCCCGGTAGATCGTGCCGTCGAGGAAGTACGCCTTGAACGCGCCCCAGCCGGGCGAGCGCGTGACGACGACGATGACGACGGCGGCGAAGACCGCAGTCGAGAGAAGGGCGATGGCGACCGTCCGCGCCTCCTTCGAGACGTGGACGGTCGCGCCGCCGAGGATCCGCGAGTTGCGGCTCCCGTCCAGGGCGCTACTTCAGGACGGGCGCGCCGGTCGCCTTTGCGAGCCAGATGCGCTGCAGGTTCTTGATCGTGCCGTTGAGCCAGAGCCGGTCGAGGGCCCTGTTCACGCACGAGGTCAGCGAGTTGCCCTTCTGGAGCACGAGCCCGAAGCGCTCCTTCGTGCCGGTCGAGGCGAACTGGCCGACGACCTTCCCGTCCGGCACCTGCACGGCTGTGACGTAGAACGCCGTCGGCAGGTCGACGACGAGCCCGTCGATCTGCCCGCTCTTCAGCGCCTGCACGGCCGCGTCGTTCGTGTCGTACACGAGCGGCTTCGAGCTCGGGCTTGATCTTGTCGACGATGAAGTCGTAGCTCGTCGTCCCGATCTGGGCGCCGAGCTTGTACTTCTTCAGGCCGTCGAGCGAGCGCACGGACGGCGATCGGCGTGCCCTTGCGGCCGACGACGGACTGGTTGACGAAGTAGTACGCCTTCGAGAAGTCGACCGCCTGCGCGCGCTGCGGGCTGTACGAGACCTCCTGGACGTAGAAGTCGAAGCTCTTCTTGCCGGGCTTGTACGAGTTGTTGAAGGGCACGTACGTCCACGCGACCTCGCTCTTCGCGAACCCGAGCTGCTTCGCGACCGCGTAGGCGACGGCCGACTCGAACCCCTTGCCGTTCGTCGGGTCGCTCACCTTCCACGGCTTCTTCTCCGGCCCGGCGAACCAGGGCGGGAAGGCGGGATTGTCGGAGCCAACTGTCAGCTTGCCGTCCGCGACGAGGTTCAGGCTGGCCTTCGCGCAGCCCGGGATCAGGGCCGGTGCGCGTGCCGCGGCCGGCTTCCCGCTCGCCGCCGCGGCGACCGCGAGCGCTGCTGCGCAGGACGAGGTGCGAGCGATGAGTGCTGTGCGCATGCTGTTCTCCTGTGTCGGATCCCTCGGAGCGGGCGCGAGCGTATCACCCGCTCGCTGCGCGCACTACGTCACTGTCCCGCATATGTCGGTAGACGTGCGGCACGGGGCAGATACGGTTTGCCGATGCCCTCGCCGTTTGTCGAGATCGAGGTCGGGGAGCGGGTCGTCAAGGTCACGAACCCCGACAAGGTGCTGTTCCCGGCAGCCGGGTACACGAAGCGCGACCTCGTCGACTACTACATCGCGGTCGGCGAGGGGATCGTGCGAGCCCTGCACGAGCGGCCGACACAGCTCCGCCGTTTCCCGGACGGGATCGAGGGCGAGCAGATCTACCAGAAGCGCGTGCCCGAGAAGCGGCCCGAGTGGGTCGAGGCCGCCCGGGTCACCTTCCCCTCGGGCCGTCACGCCGACGAGCTCTGCGTGACCGAGCTCGCGCAGGTCGTGTGGGCCGCGAACCTCGCGGTGATCGACTTCCATCCGTGGCCGTCGCGGCGCTCCGACACGGAGCACCCCGACGAGCTCCGGATCGACATCGACCCGCAGCCGGGCACCGACTTCGGCGACGCGAAGCGGCGTGAGCGGGATCGTGCGAGAGACGCTGGCGGAGATCGGCTACACGGGCTGGCCGAAGACCTCCGGCAACCGCGGCATCCATGTCGCCTGCCGGATCGAGCCGCAGTGGGAGTTCCCGGTCGTGCGACGCTGCGCGCTCGCGTTCGCGCGGGAGATCGAACGGCGCGCGCCGGAGCTCGTGACCACCGCGTGGTGGAAGGAGGAGCGGGGCGAGAAGGTCTTCATCGACTACAACCAGAATGCGCGCGACCGGACGATCGCCTCGGCCTACTCGGTGCGCGCGCGGCCCGACGCAGCCGTGTCCGCGCCGGTCACCTGGGACGAGCTGCCGGACGTCGAGACCGAGGACTTCACGCTCGTCACCATGCCGGGGCGCTTCGCCGAGCTCGGTGACGTGCAGGCGGCCATCGACGACGCGGTGTGCGACCTGCGCGTGCTGCTCGAGTGGGTCGAGCGCGACGAGGCCGCCGGGGTCGGGGAGGCCCCGTACCCGCCGAACTTCCCCAAGATGCCGGGCGAGCCGCCGCGCGTGCAACCGTCGCGCGCGCGGCCCAAGGAGTAGAGACGAGAGGCGACCGGCTTCATCCTGTCGCCGGAGACTCGCCCAACAGCCCTTCGACCGTGAGCGCACCGCGTGGCGGCCGCACCTCGGCCCACGTGCACGCCTCGGGATCCTTGTCGGGCCGGAAGCGCAGAAGCTTCGTGCCGTGGCGGAAGCGGTTCCCCTGCACCTTGTCGTACCGCACCTCGACCACGAGCTCGGGACGCACGGGCTGCTCCTCGAGCCCGCTGCCGCCCCAGCGGTTCGGCTCCGCGAAGCGCCGGTCCGGCGCCGACTCGAGCAGCGGCAGCACCTGCTCTGCGATCGCGGCGTGGCGGCCTGCGGCGACGGCCGCCGAGCCGACGTAGTCGATCTCGCCGTCGTGGTCGTAGAGGCCGAGCAGCAGGGTCGCGATGCGATCCGGCTTCGACTTCCAGCGCAGCCCGACGACGACGCAGTCCGCCGTCCGCTCCGGCTTCACCTTGACGACGGCGCCGCGGCCACCCGGCTCCACCGGCCTGTCGATCCGCTTCGCGACCACGCCGTCGAGCCCGAGACCCTCGAGATCGTCCAGCCAGGCGCTGGCGGCAGAGGCATCCGCGACCGAGGGCGACAGGCCGAAGACGGCGGCCTGACTTTGTGGCGGAGCAATACGAAGTTCGCGCTCGAGCGCGTCCCGGCGCTCGGGGAACGGCTTCTGCCAGAGTGGCTTCCCCTTCCAGACGAGGATGTCGAAGGCGATGAACCGCGCCGGGATCTCGCCGGAGAGTCGGTTGATGCGGCTCTCGGCGGGATGCAGCCGCGTCTGCATGGCGTCGAAGTCGACGGCCCCGTCGACCGTGATCACGATCTCGCCGTCGATCGCGGAGCGGGGTGGGAGGAGCTCGCCCAGCGGGCGCAACTCCGGGAAGTAGCGCAGTAGCGGCCTCCCATTCCGGGACCAGAGGCGCAGCTCGCCGCCCGCGTTCTCGAGTACGCCGCGGAATCCGTCCCACTTGGGCTCGTAGGCCCAGCCGTCACCGGCCGGGAGATCGCGCACGAGCTCGGCCTCCATCGGCGGGAACGGCACGATCGCATCCAGCTCTGCCGGACGATCTGGCTCTCCGGGCATGGCGTCAACCTACTACGCTCTTTCCTCGATGCGCCGCGTAGCCATCACGGGCCTCGGGGCCGTGACGCCGATCGGGCTCGACGCTCCGTCGAGCTGGGAGGCCGCGGTCGCGGGCCGGAGCGGCGTGGGCTTCATCGAGGCCTTCGACCCGAGCGGCTACCCGGTGCGCGATCGCGGCCGAGGTGCGCGGATTCGACTCCTCGGCGCTCGTGCCGCCGAAGGAGGCGCGGCGGATGGACCGCAACGTCCTGCTTGCCGTCGCGGCCGCCCAGGAGGCGTGGGACGACGCGGCCATCGAGGAAGTCGACCCGGCGCGCGTGGGCATCCTCGTCGGCTCGGCGATCGGCGGCATTGCGACGATCGTCGACCAGCAACGAACGCTCATGGAGCGAGGCGGGGACCGCCTCTCGCCCTTCTTCATCCCGTCGACTCTCGTCGACACAGCGAGCGGCCAGATCGCGATCCAGCTCGGCATCACAGGGCCGAACTACGCCCCTGTGTCCGCATGCGCGACCGGCTCGACCGCGGTCGGCGAGGGCGCCGCGACGATCGTGCGGGGCCAGGCCGACATGATCCTGGCCGGCGGTACCGAGGCTCCGATCATCGAGCTGATCCTGGCCGGCTTCTGCGCCATGCGCGGGCTCGTGGCCGAGGATGTGGATCCGACCCTCGCGATGCGCCCCTTCGACGCAACCCGGGCCGGGTTCGTGATGGGGGAGGGGGCCTGCATCCTCGTGCTCGAGGAGATGGAGGCGGCGCGGGCACGCGGCGCCCGGATCTACGCCGAGGTGCTCGGCTACGGCGCCTCGAACGATGCGCACCACCTCGCGCAGCCCGAGCCGGAGGCGACGGGCGTGGCCGCGATGATCTCCTCCGCGCTGGCCGCCGCAGGTGTCGCTCCCGAGCGTGTCGGGTACGTGAACGCCCACGGAACCTCGACGCCGCTCGGAGACCTGGCCGAGACCCGGGCCCTGCGCCAGGTGTTCGGGAAGCACGCGTACGAGCTCGCGGTGTCCTCGACGAAGTCGGTGACGGCGCACTGCTTCGGGGCCGCGGGGGCGGTCGAGGCAATGATGTGCGCGCTGGCGCTGCACCACCAGCTGCTGCCGCCGACGATCAACTACCGGAACCCGGATCCCGAGCTCGACCTCGACTACGTCCCGAACGAGGCGCGCAAGGTCGAGCTCGAGGTCGCCCTCTCGAACGCGATGGGCCTCGGCGGCCACAACGGCTGCGTGCTGCTGGGCCGAGTGGAGTAGCCCGCGCCGGCGCGGCGACCGGCTTCAGCCGGTCGCCGGAGACCCGCCACGGACAGCAGCAGCGATCTCCCGGGGCGAGGCGACGACGACGTCCGCGAGCGCGAGAGCCTCCCGGTCGGGCGGATAGTGCACGTTCGGATACGCCACCACGAACATGCCGGCGTCGTGCGCCGCCCGGATCCCGCCGGCGGAATCCTCCACTGCCGCGCACCGCTCCGGCGCCACGCCGAGCCGGCGAGCTGCCTCGAGATAGACGTCAGGGCTCGGCTTGCCGCGCGGCACCTCCTCCGAGGACACGGTGACGGCGAAGCACGTCGCGATGCCTGCAGTCTCGAGCACGGCCTCGATCAACGGCCGGTTCGACGACGACGCGACCGCGAGCGGGTACGACGTCGCGAGCTCGCGGACGACTTCGACTGCGCCGTCGAGAAGCGGGAGCCGGGCGCGGTAGTGCGCGAGCATCCGCCGCACGACCTCGTCGTTGATCTCCGCCGGGCTCTGCTCCAGCCCGAGCTCGTCGTGCATGTAGCGCGACCATTCCGCCGAGCTCATGCCCATCATCGCCCGCTGGGCGACGGGCGAGTAGGAACCGCCCCACTCGCGAACGAGCTGCTCGCGCACCGCGTCCCACACCTGCTCGGAGTCGACGATGACGCCGTCCATGTCGAACACGACCGCGGCGACCATGTGCCCGATCCTACGAGGCTGGCGCCCGCCGGATCAGCGTCATCCCGTCGCGCACCGTCAGGAGGACCTGCGACGTGCGCGGGTCGGAGGCGACGTGCTCGTTGAACTCGGCGATCGAGTCGCCCTCCTCGAAGACCCGGCCGGCATGCAGCGTGTTGTCGGCCACGATCAGGCCGTGCTCGGAGAGCCGGGGCAGCACGGCCTCGTAGTAGCCGATGTATCCGTCCTTCTCGGCGTCCATGAAGACGAAGTCGAAGTCTCCCTCGAGGGAGTCGATCGTGGCCGCGGCGGGACCGAGGTGAATCGTGATCTGCGGCGCCCACGGGCTGCGGTCGATGTGTGATCGGGCGACGGCTGCCCGCTCGGGGTCGAGCTCGCACGTGTCGATGTGGCCGTCCGCAGGCAGCGCCGCCGCCATCGAGAGCGTCGCGTGGCCGCTGAAGGTGCCGATCTCGAGCACGCGGCGGGGCTGTCCGCTCCAGACGAGGAGCTCGAGCAGCCGCCCGGCGACGGGGCCGGTGAGCATCTGGGCCGAGCCGAGCGACCGTCGGGTCTCCTCCGAGAGGGCGGCGAGCCAGGGCTCGTGCGGCGAGGAGACGTCCTCCGCGTAGTCCTGAAGCCGTTCGTCGATGTCCATTGCCTCACGGTATCGCGGCGGAGCGCCGGCGGCTGCGCCGGCAGCACAGGATCGTTTCCGAATCGTCACAAGAGGGCACGTTGTGTGGAGGTCGGGAAGGCTGTAGCCTGCGGCGAAATCTGGGGCATCCGAGGAGGAGGATCGGTATGAGAGGGTTTTCGCGACGCTTGGCGTTCATCGTGCTGGGGGTCGTCACATTCGGCGTGCTCGTCGCCTTCGGTGCGGGGGCCGCCGGCGCCAAGGGGGACAAGGATCGCCCCGCGGACAGGGTGGTCATGTTCGCCTCGGACGGCATGCGTCCGGATCTGATGGAGAAGTACGCGAAGGACAAGGCAATGCCGACCTACAAGGAGCTGATGAAGCACGGCGTCACCGGCGACAACGGCATGATCCAGGCGTTCCCGCCCAACACCGGCGTCGGCTGGTTCACGATGGCGACGGGAACGTATCCCTCCGAGCACGGCTCCACGAACAACACCTTCCACCGGGGCGGCGACTCCTTCGCCAACTCGACCTCGTTCTCGGGAGGCATCCTGCAGGCCGACACGATCGCCAACGCGGCGGAGCGCGCGGGCAAGAAGGTCGCGCAGATCGACTGGGTCGGCGGCGCCTCCGCCGGCATCAACGGCCCGACGGTCGACTTCGCGACCTTCTACAACAACCGTGGTGTGCTCGTCGGTGCGGCCGACCCGGTCGAACAGGCCGGCGCCGCCGCCTTCGGAACGATCTACAACGTCGGGACCGTCGCGCCTGCGAGCGGCTGGACCGGCGTGCCGGCGGGCGACCCTGCCGCGTCGCCGAAGGAGACGGTGTGGTCGATCCCGACGAACTCTGTCTCGGCGGGCCTGAACCCGGACCGGACGTACAACGTCTACTTCTACGACAGCGTCAGGGGTGGCGGCGTGCACTACGACCACGCGATCGTCTCCCCGGTCGGGAAGACGGGCGCTGCGCCGTCGATCGATCTCAAGGTGGGCGACTTCAAGCCGATCAAGCTCATCGGTGCGAACGGCCTGACGGGCGCGCGCGCCGGCCAGACGGTCGGCCATTACGTGAAGCTGATCTCGCTCAACGGCGATCTCACCCAGTACAAGCTCTACGCCACGTCGCTCGCGCGTGCCATCGCGACCTGCCACGTGGCCGCCTGTGACGCGCTGCCCGCGGGTGGCGCCGGCGAGGACCGGCTCGAGAAGTACATCGCCGACAACCTGCTGCCGTGGGCGGCCGCCGACTTCGCCCCCGAAGAGGGCGGCGTCGTCGACGAGGACACCTACGTCCAGCAGGGCCGCGACCTCGAGCGGGCGTACAGCCTGCAGGTGATCAACTACGTGCTCGGCACCCTGCAGAAGGACACCGAGCTCGCGATGGTGGGCTACCCGTTCACCGACGAGGTCTCGCACCAGTTCATGGGTCTCGTCTCGCCGACCGAGCCGGGCGGCGCGCCGAACCCGTGCTACGACGTCAACCCGAAGTTCGACGACACCGCGTGCACGGGCCGCGGCACGGCCCACCGGGTCGAGATCCGCGAGGGGTACATCCGCAGCGCCTACGAGGACGCCGACGAGAAGCTCGGGGTCACCCGGAAGCTGATGGGCGGCGACCCGACCACGTTCGCCGGCTCCGACCACGGCTTCGCGCCGCAGTCGCTCGCCGTCAACGCGCGCAAGGTCCTGCTCGACAAGGAGATCAGCTGGACGGTTCCGGCGGTACCTCCGTCGACGGCGAACCCCGCTGGGATCCCCGCACAGCCGCAGGCCGTCTCCCTGCATCCGAGCGGCGCCACGAGCGCGTCGAACTGCCGCGGCAACAACGTCGTCCTGGCGGCGGCGAACAGCGCCTACGTGTCGGGCGACCTCGTCAAGGCCTGCTGGGCCGGCGGCACGATCCAGGTCTACGTCACCCCGACGCTCCCGGCCGGCCTCACGAACGCGGCCGTCCGAGCTGCGGTAAAGGACGCCTTCAACGCGCTCAACGCGACGGCGGCCAGGCAGGTCACGCAGAGGATCATGGAGAAGGAGGAGCTGCGGAACGTCGACGGGTCCGACTCCCTCCACCCGAACCGGAGCGGCGACGTCGCCGTCGTCCTCCAGCCGCCGTACCAGTCGGACGCCGGCACGTTGGGACAGGCGATCGCGCTGTCGCACTTCTTCGGGCAGCACGGCTACCTGCCGAACTACGTCGACCTGAAGAACAACATCAACATGCACGCGGTCTTCGTGATGGGCGGGCCGTTGATCAAGAAGAAGGACAACGTCAAGGACCTGCGGGCCATCGACATCGCCCCGACGATCGCCTTCCTGATGGACATCCCCGGCCCGCAGAACGCCCGGGGGCGGATCCTCTACGACCTCGTGGAGCACGCCCAGAACCTGCGCGAGGTAACCATCCTCGACATCAGCGACTACCACGCCCAGCTGACCCCGCTCGCCGAGGCGTCGGACACGGTCGGCCCGGGGACCCCGCCGGCGCCGCCCACGTTCGGCATCGGAGGCTCGGCGTTCCTCAAGGCGTGGTTCGACGTCTACGAGGCCGAGTCGGCGCTCTCGAGCGACGACAGGAAGCGCTCGTCGATCGTCGAGGTGGCCGGCGGCGACTCGTTCGGCGGTGCCACTCCTCCGATCTCGAACTTCTTCGGAGACCTGCCGACGCCGCCGATCATGAGCATGATGGGAATCGACCTGGACGCGATCGGAAACCACAGCTTCGACCGCGGCCAGACGTATCTGCGCGAGAAGCTGATCCCGCTGGCCGACTTCCCGATGCTCAGTGCCAATGTCGTCACTCCTGACGGCCAGACGCCGAAGGAGTGGTCGGCCTCCAAGACGCTCGACTTCCCCCACGGCGTCAAGATCGGCTTCGTCGGGTTCACGACCGAGTCGACCCCTGGGATCGTCTTCCCCGGGAACCTCGATCCGTTCGAGGTCCGGCCGGTCATTCCGGCGGTCAACGCCGAGGCGGCGAAGCTCGACAAGAAGGTCGACGCGATCGTCGCACTCGGACACGAGGGCGCCAACGACGGCACGGTCACGGATCCGCTGGGGCCGCTCATCGACATCGCCGACGGCGTCGAGAACGTCGATGTCGTGATCGGCGACCACAACGACTTCCAGGTCGACGACGTGCGGCCGAACGGCGTGCTCGTGACCGAGAATCGCGCCAAGGGCATCCGCATCACGCGGATCAGGCTCGTGATCGGGCCAGGGAATGACGGCGTCGTCTACAAGACGGCCGACTACCACCGGCCGTGGACGGTCGGCATGACGCCCGACGCGGCGATCCAGGCAAAGCTCGACGAGCTCAACGCCGCACTCGCTCCGATCCTCGGGACCAAGATCGGCGACTCCACGAAGGCGATTCCGCGCGCCGACCAGTGCGGCACGGGCAACGGCCGGACCTGCGAGTCCCTGGTCGGCGATGTCGTGACCGACTCGATGAGAGCGGCGTATGCGGACATCGGCGTCAAGTTCGCGATCACGAACTCAGGCGGCCTCCGCGCCGACCTCACGTGCCCGACGGTCGATCTCACGGGTGACTTCTGCCCGGCGTACACGCCACCGCCGTTCCTGATCACGCGGGGCCAGTCTCTCGGGGTGCTGCCGTTCGGCAACATCGTCGTGACGCTGGACGTGAACGGCGCCGAGCTCAAGTCCATGCTCGAGAACGGCGTCTCCAGGATGCCTGCGGTCGACGGACGGTTCCCACAGGTGTCGGGGCTCTGCTTCACGTACGACATCGCCGCGGCTGTCGGGAGCAGGGTCACGGGGGCGGTGATGGTCGATGCGGCCGGAAACTGCACCACAACGCCGGTCGACCTCACATCGGGGACGACCTACAGGATCGCCGAGAACGACTTCACGGCCGCCGGCGGCGACGGATATCCGAACTTCGCCAGCCGGATGACGACGCAGGACATCATGGAGCAGGTCACGGCCGACTTCATCACGGCGAACTCGCCGATCGCCCCGTCCGTGAAAGCCTTCCCGAACGGGCGTGTCAACTGCACGGACTCGAACGGCGACACGGCGCCGAACTGTCCGACGCTCGTTCCGTCCCCTTAGTTGGAGAGGGTCGAGGGCCTGCCGCCGCTCGGGCGGCGGGCCCTCAGCCCGATCGCGAGGAGCGCGGCGACGGCGAGGATGCTGAACGCGACGACGGCTCCGATGAGCCACGGGCTCGTCCCTTGCCGGGCGGCGACCTGCAGCGGTGGGGCGTAGCCGAGCTGACCCGAGATGACGAAGCGCTTCCCGTCGGCTCGCGCCGGCACCTGCCAGCGGAAGACGAGGTGGGTCTCGCGCGGCTTCTCACGGACGATCTCCGGGGCGTCGCGGCTGGTCCAGTGGATCCGGTGGTCGTACCAGGCATAGCTGGCGCCACGCAGGATCCGTTTCCAGCGGGGCTCGGCGCCTGGCGTAGCCGACACGGGGAGCCTGGCGGACGGGTATCTCGTCCTGCTCAGGTACGTCGCGGGCGAGTTGACGTTCTCGTACACGCCGCGGCGCTCGAAGCGGAGGAACGGCTCGCCGCCGTATCCCATGACGACGACCGTCTTGCCGCTGTAGTTCGACAGCCTGAGGCGGGCATCGCCGCCGATGACGTTCACGAGCACGCCGACGACGAGCGGATCGACTCCTGCGATGGAGGAGATGTAGCCGCTGCCACGGAACTCGGGTCCGTGGGCGCCGGCGCTCGGCGCGACGACCGAAGCGACGCAGATCAGAGCGAGCGCACGCCTCGTCCAGAGGATCCTGTGGCCCGGGCCGCTGCTCACGGCAGCAGTGTGCCGGAAGCGCGCGCGCCGGTCCGGTAACCAGGCGTCACGCCGGGGCCGTAGCGGGCGATGCTCCGCCCGGCTACAGCCCCGGTTCGCTGCGCACGTGCCTAGTGCGGCGTCTCACAACGTTAGACAGGAAGAGCATCGTTGTGAGACGCCGCACTAGCAATCAACATTGTAGTGGGGTGTCCCGCAACGATCATTTCCGCTCGAACGTTGCGGGACACCACACTAGTGGCCGTCGAAGTACCCGCCGGCGACGCTCGCGAGCGACGCGAAGGCGGAGACGGACACGACGAGGCGAAGCAAGGTGCCCTTGGTGATCATGCCGCTGTCCTTTCGGGGAGTGATCCGCCCGCGCTCGAAGCGCGGGCCCGGTCCGGCTTCCTCAGTTGTCCGCGATCAGTGCGCCCGCGTCGTCCCCCATTCGGGTGACGGAGGCTCGCTCTTTCGGGTGACGTCCGATCGGGCGACGGCCCGCCGTTGCTAGAAATCGGGCGGCTGGAGCGCCGTGGCCGCCTCGCGGTACAGGCGGGCGGCCTCGGCATCGTTGCGGCGCAGCAGCTCGAGCTCCCCGCGGGTCATCCATGAGCGGGCCAGGTGGCTGATCGACTCCGTGCGCTCGTAGCTCGCATCCACGTCGGCGAGCATTTCCTCGGCCCGCTCGAGTTCTCCCTGTTCGAGTTGCGCCCGCGCGAGGACGAGTTGCGCCGTCCCGATCTCCTGGATGTGGTCGGCGCGCCCCTCGAGCAGGCCGAGCGCGCGATTCGCCGCCGCCTCGGCCTCGTCGAGATCGCCCCGCTCGCGGTGAATCTCGGCAAGCGAGCTGAGGACGTAGCCGGCCTCTGCCTCGAGGTTCGCGTCGACGAAGATCGCAAACGCCTCCCGGAGCTGCCCGATCGCGATCTCGTCGTTGCCGAGCGAGTGGTTCAGGCCGGCGAGGTTGTTGAGGACACGCCCCGCCGTGACCGTGTCGCCGACGGCGCGGAAGAGGTCGCGCGAGGCCTCCGCATACCTGCGGGCCAGGACCCAGCGCCCCTGCCGCTCCGCGACGAGCGAGGCCTGCAGGTTGACCTCGGCGCTGCGACGGACGTCGCCGGTCGCCTCGCAGAGCTCCAGCGCGAGGTCGATGTCCTCCCGCGCCGCCTCCCAGTCGCGCTGTCTCCGGTAGCACCGGGAGCGCCACTGATGGATGTCGAGCCGCAGCTGGTTGCTCGGCTCGCCGGTCTCGTCGAGGAGCCGCAGCGCCCGGGCGAACTCGAGCTGTGCGGCTGAAATCTGGGAGAGCGTGTAGCAGCAGATCGCGGTCAGGTAGGCGATCTCGGCCCGCTCCTCGGATGTCGCTGCGGCGCCCTCCGCGTCGGCCCGGCCTACCGCGAGCACCTCGGCGGCCTCGGTCACGCGGCCGAGTCGGACGAGCGCCCATGTCTCGCTCCGCATCGCCTCCCGCCGCGCGGCGCGGGGCGCCTCCGCCGGGAGCGAGCGGCGCAGCGGCTGCAGCACCTCGACCGCCTCGGCGTACCGGTGCTCGTCGAGTAGCTCGCGCGCGCCTTCCAGGCCGCGCTCGACGCGATCCAGGTCGGCCGTGCTGAGCCCGGTGCGCAGCTGCACGGGCTGGACGCCCAGCCGTCCCGCGAGCCAGTCGAGGAGCTCGTCGGACGGCGTCGTCTCGCCGCGCTCGATCTGGCTCACGTACTGCTTCGTGCACCGTCCGGCCGCGAGCTCCTGCTGCGACATGCCGGCGGCCTTGCGCAAGGTCCGGATGCGGCTCCCGATTGCGGCCGCAGACTCGACACCTGTTGTTTCGCTCACGCCGATCTCACCGCGGTTCCCCGCTCGCCCGACACCTCCTCAGTATGGACCAGAGCCGTTCTGTCACTCTTCGGGACAGCGACAAGCTCGGAGCGGTGGCAGAGTCTGGCTGAATGCAGCTGCCTTGAAAGCAGCCGGCCCGTTACGCGGGCCCGGGGGTTCGAATCCCTCCCGCTCCGTCTTCACCGCGGTCGTTCTGTCGCGTGCGCTGCTCGTCGTCGGGCACACCGGCACGCGGCCGGATCGCCCCACTCCCGAGTACGGTCAACCGCACCTACTCGGCCCATTACGGGGAATACCGTCGTGGACATGTCGATGAGTGACCTGATCCGCACCCGGCCGGGCCGCGTCGAGGCAGCAGCAGCGGTTGGGCTCTACGGCCTCTACGAGCTCGTGCGCGGGTTCGGTGGAGAGGACTGGACGGCCGCACGGCTGCACACCGCGGACATCGTCGCGGTCGAGCGCTCGGTGGGCGTCTTCTGGGAGCAGGGCATCCAGACCGCCTCGGCCTCGGTCCCCGGGCTCGCGCGGCTCCTCGGGATCCTCTACATCACGCTGCATTTCGGTGCCACGATTGCGTTTCTCGTGTGGGCCCATCGCCGCCGGCCCGAGGCGTTCGCCACAGTGCGGACGACGCTGGTCGTCGCGACCGGGCTGGCACTCGTCGGCTACCTCGTGTATCCCGCCGCGCCGCCCCGCCTCGCCGGTCTCGGCTTCACCGACACCGTCACGAAGAGCGCGGGCGTGAACCTCAGCTCGGACCTGCTCGGCGCGCTCTACAACCCCCTCGCCGCCGTCCCCAGCCTCCATTTCGGCTACGCGCTGCTCGTCGGCGTCGGACTCGCGGCCCTGGCCCGGCGGCGCTGGGTGCGGGTGGTCGGCGCCCTCTACCCGGTCGCGATGCTGTACATCATCGTCGCCACCGGCAATCACTTCTTCGTGGACGCAGCCCTCGGTGGCGCGGTTGTCGTCGCCGGCGGGTTCGTCGCACGGGCGCTGGCGCGGGAGAAGGCGCCGGCGCACAAGCGCTCTGCCGCCTACGCCTAGTGCGGCGTCTCACAACGTTTCACAAAGAAAGAGCATCGTTGTGAGACGCCGCACTACTGAATCAACATGGAGTGGGGTGTCCCGCAACGAGTATTTCCGGTCGAACGTTGCGGGACACCCCACTAGCCCGCGACGCGCTCGGGTGCCCCGTAGGAGCGCAGCACGTCGGGCACCTCGCCCTGGAAGTTCTCCAGGATCGCGAGCAGGGCCCGATCCGTGACGACGGTGCCGTTCAGGGTGTGCGGCGTCTCGAGGCCCGACTCGCCGCGGTAGCGGATGCCGAGCCGGCGCGCCTGGTAGTCCGTCGTGTTCGAACAGGACGTGACCTCGCGGTAGCGCTCCTGGCTCGGGAACCACGCCTCGATGTCGATCTTCTTCGCTGCGGGGGCTCCGAGATCTCCGGCGGCCACGTTGACAACGCGGTGCGGGAGCCCGAGCTGCTGCAGCAGGCTCTCCTCCAGCGCGACCATCCGGTCGTGCTCCGCCCAGGCGTCCTCGGGCGTCGTGAACACGAACATCTCCACCTTGTTGAACTGGTGCACGCGGAACATGCCGCGCGTGTCTTTCCCCGCCGCGCCGGCCTCACGCCGGAAGCAGGTGGAGAAGCCCGCGTAGCGGATCGGCAGCTGGTCGGCCTCGAGGATCTCCGACATGTGCATCGCTGCGAGCGCCACCTCGGACGTGCCCGTGAGGTAGAGGCCGTCGGCCTCGAGCTCGTAGATGTTCGATTTCTCCGTCGGGAAGAAGCCGGTGCCGATCATTGCCTCCTCCCGCACGAGCACGGGCGGGAGCACGGGCAGGAACCCGGCGGCCGCCACGTGATCCAGTGCGAACCTGTACAGCGCGAGCGCGAGCAGGGCCGTGTCGCCGACGATGAAACCGAACCGCGAGCCCGACAGCCGCGCCGCCCGCTCGAGCTCGAAGCGGCCGATCTCGCTCGCCTCCATCACCTCCGCGAGCGCGGGAGCCTCACCGAAGCGCCGCAGCTCGACCGCGTCGTCTTCCGTATCGCCGTCGGGCGACGACTCGTGCGGAGGATTCGGGACGAGCGCCAGCGCCGTCTCGCGCGCAGTCTCCGCGGCCGCGAGCTCCTCCTCCGCGGCGCGCAGCTCTTCCTTGACGCGCTGCAGCTCCTCGAGCTGCTGCGGTGTCGGCTTGCCCTTGAGCTTCGTCGCGCCGCGTAGGTCATCGACGCGTGGCACGAGGGCGCGCCAGCGCTCGTCGGCGGCGAGAAGCTCGTCGAACGCCTCGCCGGCGCCCTTCCGGGCGAGGGCCGCCCGCCACGCGTCCGGTTCGGCCCGGGCAGCCCGGAGGTCGATCATGCGAGTGATTCTAGGTAGGCGTCGATCACGGCGGCCACGCCTTCCTCCTCGGGGCCCGGGCAGATCCAGTCGGCGCGCTCGATGAGGAGCGGATTGCCGTCGGCGACTGCGATCCCGAATCCCGCCTCCTCGATCAGCTCGATGTCGTTCTCGCCGTCACCGAAGGCGACCACGCGCTCGAGTGAGAGCCCGAGCCGCTCGGTGACGAACGCGATGCCCGTCCCCTTGGAGACGGCCGGGTTCCCGAGCTCGAGGAGGTAGGGGAGGGAGGTCGTGAGGAAGACCTTGCCGTCGAGGCCTGCTGCGACCGCCTTCCGGAGCGCCGGCACGTCGTCCGGGTCGGCCACTGCGACGAGCTTCGTCGGCGGCTCCTGCAGCCAGGCGGCGAGGTCGCCGACCTCCTCCACGGGAATGTGCTGGAAGCCGGCGTACATCCGCGAGTACTCGGTCTCCTGCTCGACGTAGAGCCGGTCGCCGACGTAGCAGTTCGGCGGGTAGCCGAGCCCGGCGAGCAGGCGCACGGCCTCGCGCGCCGTCTCGAGCGGGATCGGCTCGTGCAGCAGGAACGTGCCGCTCGTCGGGTCGACCACCGCGGCGCCCTGATAGCAGACGACGGGATCCGCGATCCCCGCCTCCTCCAGGTAGGGCCGGACCGAGCGGAACATCCGTCCCGTGGCCACGACGACCGGGATCCCTGCGTCCTGGGAACGGGTGATCGCTGCGCGCGTCCGCGGCCGCAGAAGGCCGTCTCGGCCCACGAGGGTGCGGTCGAAGTCGCAGGCGAACGCCTGCACGCCGACCGGGAACGAGGTCGGGAGGAGAATCAGCCGCCGGTCGCCTGCGTCACGTACGCGGCGACGTCCGCAATCTGCTGATCCGTGAGCTGGTCGGCGAAGGGCGGCATCGGGCCCATGCCCTTGGTCACGCGGGTCACGACGAGCTCCTTGGACGGCTTCGCCTCGTCGAGGTTCGGCCCCACGGTCCCGTTCGTGCCCGCATCGGCGAGGGTGTGGCAGCCGCCACAGCCGGCGCTCGTGAAGACGGCCTTCCCTGCCGTCGGATCGCCCGTCGAGCTTCAGCGCCGGAAGATCCTCGGTCGACGTCGTCGAGGCCGGCAGCGTGCCCACCACCTTGTCTGCCGTCGCCGTCGTCTCCTCGCCGCTGAGACAACCGGCGCCCAGAAGCGCCAGGCAGAGCGCGAGCAGGAGCAGTGCGGCGAGATGTGTCCGGCGCATCACGGCGGAGTCTAACCTTGCCCGCTGCCGCTCGCGTAGGGTGTAGAGGTGATCGTCGGCAGGTCGATGCACGAGAGCTGGCTCTCGAACGCGTACGTCCTCGGGGACGCCCCCGGGGGCACCGCGGTGTTCGTGGACAGCGGTGCTCCGCTCGGCCCGTTACTCGAGGTCGTCGAGCGCGAGCGGCTGACGCCGACGCACCTGCTGCGAACGCACACGCACCCCGATCACGTCGAGCACGAGGACGAGCTCCTCACCCGATACGGGATCCCGGTGGTCACGGGCGACGTGGCCACGGGAGACCTGACCGTCCGGGCTCTGTCGCTGCCCGGCCACTCCGCCGACGGCGTCGCCTTCGTCGTCAACGACGAGGTCTGCTGCACGGGCGACGTGCTCTTCAAGGATGCGGTCGGCGGCGGCCCCGCCGATGTCTGCCGGCAGTCGGTGATGACCCTGATGGAGCTGCCGCCCGACACCCGCGTCCTGCCCGGCCACACCGAGGACACCACGATCGGCCGCGAGTGGGAGAGCAACCCGTTCGTGACGTACTGGCGCGGAGCTGTCCCCTCGCTCGGCGAGCGGGTTCGCGTCGGCGGTGAGGACGCCGAGCTCGTCGTCTGGTCGCCCGACTACGACGGCAAGGGCAAGGCACTCGTCCGCCTCGCCGACGGCACCGAGGCGATCGTGGGCGGCTCGCGCGTCGAGCGCGGCTAGCCTCGGGTCCTGTCCGAACCGGACAGTAGCCTCCCGGGCCCATGCGCCTGATCGTCGCCCGCTGCGAGGTCACCTACTCCGGCCGCCTCAACGCCGTCCTGCCCGAGGCTGTGCGCCTCCTGATGCTGAAGTCGGACGGGTCGTTCCTCGTCCACGCCGACACCGGCGGCTTCAAGCCCCAGAACTGGATGACGCCGCCCACCGTGATCGAGGCGGAGGGCGACCCGCTCGAGTGGCTCGTCGTGCGCAAGCGGGCCGGCAAGACGGAGGACCGGCTCGACATCCGCATCGTCGAGATCGTGAGCGACGCCGAGCACGACATGGGGGAGGCGGCCGCGCTCGCGAAGGACGGCGTCGAGCGCGACCTGCAGGAGGAGCTCGCGGCACAACCCGCCGCGCTCGGCGAGGAGCTGCGTCTCGTGCGCCGCGAGTGGCCGACCGACATCGGCCCCGTCGACCTGATGTGCCGCGACACCTCCGATGGGTGGGTGGCGGTCGAGATCAAGCGGGTTGCGACGATCGACGCCGTCGAGCAGCTCACGCGCTACCTCGAGCGAATCCGGCCCGAGCCGGGCATGGCCCAGACGCGCGGCGTCCTCGCGGCACAGCGGGTCGTCAAGCAGGCCCGAACGCTCGCCGAGGCGCGCGGCCTGCGTTGGGTCGAGGTCGACCTCGGGGTACTGCGGGGCGAGCGGGAGCCCGAGCTGACGCTGTTTGCCACTTTGGCTACACCGCGATGACCACGCCGGCCTTGAGGTAGTCGCGCGGCGGGTCGGCGAGGAGTGCCGGCACGCCCTCGAGCCCGATCCGGTGGGTGACGAGACGCTCGAACGGGTAGGCGCCGCTCGCGAGGAAGGCGAGCGCCGCGCGGACGTGGCGCGGGGTGTGATGAAACGCTCCTTTCAGCGTCACCTCCTCGTAGTGGATCCGGAACGGGTCGACCTCGATGCGCGCCTCATGCGGGAGGCCGCCGAAGGCGAGCACTGTCCCGCCCGGCCGCACGAGCGCGAGCGCCTGCTGCCAGGCTGCGACGGTGCCCGCGGCCTCGATCACGATGTCGGCTCCTGCGCCGGTGCCCGTCTCCGCCCCGAAGGCGGGAGCGAGCGCGCGTCGCTCCGGCCGCGAGCCGACCCCGACCGGCCACCCGCCGGCGTCGGCGACGCACGCGCAGAGCATGAGCCCGATCGGCCCGAGGCCGATCACGGCGACCGTGTCCCCGGCCTGGATATCGGCCGCGTCGACGCCGTGAAGACAGCAGGCGAGCGGCTCGACCATCGCCGCGAGCTCCGACGGCATCCCTGCCGGCACCTCCAGGAGGTTCGTGCGCGCGATCCGCTCGGGCACGAGCAGGAACTCGGCATACGCGCCGTTGAGCAGAGGGAGGAGGTGCTCACAGAGCGTCTGCTGCCCTCGCTTGCAGGGCTCGCACCTCCCGCAGGGGGCCGAGTTGGCCGCGACGACCCGTCGCCCGGTGGCGACGTCGACGCCGCAGAACTCGTGCCCGAAAGGGCTCGGCGGCGGCCCGAGCAGCACCGGGTGCCCGCGCCGGAAGGCCTTGAGGTCGGTGCCGTCTGTGAGCGCGACCTCGACCTGGACGAGCACGTCCCCCTCGGCCTGCGGCTCCGGCCGGGGCACCTCCTCGAGCCGCAGGTCGCCGGGCCCGTGAAAGACGAGCGCCCTCATCCGGCGAGCGAGCAGTGAGCGGGGCGATCGGCTTCGGCCGGTCGCCGGACACCCCGGCTCAAGGCGTGATCACGACCTTCAGCACAGCCCCTTCCCGAAACAGCTCGAGCCCCTCCCCGAACCGCTCCAGCGGCACGACAACGGGCTCCGGCAGCTCGAGCCCGGGCAGAAGTGCCACCGCCGCCTCCATGTGAGCCGCCGTCGCCGACCGCGACCCCACCACCGTGAGCTCGCGCCGGTACACGTGCGCCGCAGGCAGCCCCCCGGCGTCGGCGAAGACGAGGACGGTCCCGCCGGGCTCGACAGCCTCCATCGCGACGTCGGCACCCCCGGGCGCGCACAGCACGGCTGCATCGACCGGCCCGTCCGGTTCGAGCCCGGCCCGCATCGAATTGCGGTCGACGGCGAAGACCGTGTCGCCCCGCCGCTCCAGAACCACTCCGAACAGCCGCCCGATGAACCCGTTGCCGACGATGAGCACGCGCCCCCTGGGCAGCCGCTCCGCCCCGCGCAGGACGCAGGCGAGCGGCTCGACGTACGTCCCGCGCGCATCGTCGACCGGCTCCGGCAGCTCGACCCACCCCGTTGCCCGCACCCGTTCGGCGAACCCGCCGGGCACGATCGTCGGCTGCGGAAACGCCTCGCAGGTCGACTCGTGCCCCGAGCGGCAGCGGCTGCACATCCCACAGCCCCGGTGATGGACGAGAGCGACGCGCCGGCCGTCGCCGGTGCGGGCGACCACCTCGTGCCCGAGCACGGTCCCCGCACGCGCAACCTCGATCTTCTCCACGTCCGACCCGCAGAGCCCGCAGGCGAGCACGTCGACCAGCTCGCCCTCCCCATCGGGTTCCGCCACGTCCGCCGGTTCGGGCCGACCGAAGGCGTCTAGGACGACGGCGCGCATCGGCGTATCGTAGGGCGGGATCGCCGTCGAGAGAGGAGGGCCAGATGGCCGTGAAACTGCATCGCTGCGGAAACATGTGGGCCAAGTTCGGGCGCCATCCGTGCTGGACGGTGCAGAAGGCGCTCGACGACATGGGCGTCGAATACGAGATCGTGAAGGAGTCGTGGCCGAGCCGGAAGAAGCGCACGGCCGTGATCGAGGGCACCGGCCAGAGCGGCCTCCCGGCGATCGAGTTGGAGGACGGCAGCTGGTACCGCGAGCAGTCGGCCGAGATGGCGCGGAAGATCCGGGCCGGCAAGTTCGGCACGCCCGTCGCGTCTCAGTCGACGTCGCCGCCGGAGGGCTGACCCGGCCGGAGGCGCTACAATTCGTCGTCTACGGGGCCATAGCTCAGTTGGGAGAGCGCCTGGATCGCACCCAGGAGGTCAGCGGTTCGAGCCCGCTTGGCTCCACTGAAAAGCCGTTGTAGCAGGGTTGCCGCGGCAGTCGGATCGTGAGGACGGTCTGCAGGTAGGCGTCGCGGACGCCGGCGGTCGGCACCGTCAGGTGCCTCCGTTTGCATGCTCGTTCAGGCGTGCTCGCTCGAGAACCGCTCGAGCTCGGCGAGCTTCCTTGCCCGCGCTTCTTCGACGCGTCCCGGCCGCTGCCAGTCGTCCCCGCGGAGCTCCTCTGCGACCCAGCGGGCGCGTATGCCCGCGGACATGAGGAGCGATTGCACGTCGGCGTCAGTCAGTTGCAGGGCACTCGGGTAGAAGGTGACGAACGTGGGCGTCCGGTCCGTGACAACCCAGCTTCCGAGGAAGTGCGTGCGAGTGAAGGAGACGAGCTCACGCAGGTTCATCTCGTTCGCCCACGCTCCGCTCACTCGATCGTCGACGTCCTCGGGCAGGCTGAGACGGACGAGCATGCCGCTGCCGAGCGAGGGATGAGGCTGTCTCGTGTCGGCCTGTAGGAGTGCCGTGCGATCGAGGAACGGGAACTCCGCGGTAAGGCCTTCGCTGTCTCCGCTGGCGAGGACGGTGAACGGTCCGTCGCTGCTCGAGCTCGACGAACGCCTCCAGCTCCGGCCCCGCCCAGCGGGATGGCTCCTGCCCGATCGGAACGACGATCGCCTCCATCACCCCGAGCATCTCGTCCGCTGTCTCGCGCGACCCTGACTCGGGATGTCCACTCACGGCCGGCTCGCCGCCGATGACCTCCGCGAGCAGGTCACCCTGGGCGCTTGCGTGCGCTGCCTGGATCGCGACGACGAACTGGAACAGCCTGCAGACCCATTCGAGCGTCTCCTCGTGCACCCACATGCTCGCCGCGTAGCCGACGGTGCCGGCGTCAGGATCGGCGACGAGGGCGCTCGTCACGCACATCGTGTTGAGCGCGTTGAGCTTCCCGAGAACCTCCTCGTTGACGTCCACGCCGCGGAGCACATCGGCTTCGGCGCGCAGGCGGTAGACGACGAAGCCGTCGTCGTCGAGGCCCGGCTCCGACCAGACGCGCTGAGCCTGCCGGTGGCCCCACCAGGTGAACCCGCGCTCTTCCCACACGCTCCACTCCTCGTCGATCCGCATCGCGTCGTAGACCCAGCGAACCGCCGCGGCGCCCGGGTCGAGGTCGCCGACGAGCTCGGCCGACCCGCGCGGACGCGCATTCCCCCTCGGGCTGTCGGCTTTGCTGTCCCTTCCGAAAGATCGGCATCTCGTCTCCTTGTCAGGCGGCGTCGGCCAGGTCGGCGACGACCGCGCGGGCGTGGCTGCAGTTGCCGCGGTAGTCGAAGCCGGGGCAGGTGCAGGTGGCGACGCCGCCGCTGAGGCGCACCTCGTACGTCTTGCCGCGGGTCGCTGTTCGACGTGACCGTGATCACGCGCTCCTCGGGCTCGAGCGGCGCCGAGGCCTCGGTTCGGCTGAGCGCGAGCAGGTCGAGCACGTCGCCGAGGAGGCCGACGCTTGCCTCGCCGGGCTCGCCGGCGCGGCGCGGCGCGCGAGGCGGCGTCTCGCCGCGGACCGCGGACTCGATCGACCTGGTCGAGCAGCGTCGCGCGGTCGGCGGCTTCGTCCTCGAGCACGCCGATCGTGCGGGCCTTCTGCTCGAGCAGCGCCGCGACGAAGTCGTCGAGCGTGTTCTCGGCGACGAGGTAGGTGACGAAGGCGGGCTTGAGCTGGCCGATCCGGTAGATGCGGTCCTCGGCCTGCCAGTGGTTGCCGGGCACCCAGTCGAGGTCGTTGAAGACGACGTGCGTGCCGGCGGTCAGGTTGATCCCGATGCCGGCCGCCTGGAGGTTGCCGAGCAGGACGCGGACGTCGGTCGTCGTTCTGGAACGCCGCCTCGGCCGTCGGCGCGCTTCTTCTGCGTCGTCTTCCCCGTGATCACGACGGCGGTGTCGCCGAGCTCGGCCTTCAGCTTCTCGATCGGCTCGGTGAACGACGAGAAGACGACGACCTTCTCGCCGGCCTCGACCCGTTCGCGCACGGCCTCGAGCGTGTGCGGCGACCTTCGCCACCGCGAGCGCCTGCCGCGCCTGCGTGAGCAGGCCGAGGAAGCGTCGCCCAGGTCGGGCCGCCCCGCTCGGGATGCGCCTCGTAGAACGCGAGCGCCCGGGCCTCCTGCTGCCGGAACCGCTTCCCGTCCACCTCGACCGGCTGCCAGGTCCGCGTCTTCGGCGGCAGGTCGAGCGCCTCGGACTTCGCCCGGCGCAGCATCACGCCGGAGACGACCTTCGCGAGCTCCTCGACATTCGATGCGCCGCGGCGTGTCGAGCCCGTAGCCGTTGTCGACAGCGGCGCAGTAGCGCTTCGCGTAGCTGTAGAAGCTGCGCCCGAGCGGGTGGCCGACCGCCCGCAGCAGGTTGAAGAGGTCGCGCGGCCGGCTCGTCATCGGCGTGCCGGTGAGCAGGTAGACGGCCTGCGGGATCGCGCTTCGCCGTGCGCGCCGACCAGCCGCAGCACCTGCGCTGCGCGCCGCGACCCGTTCTTGATGAAGTGCGCCTCGTCGACGATCACGCCGCCCCACTCGACGCCGCGCGAACCGATCCTCGAAGCGGCCGAGGATGTCGTAGTTCACGACCGTCCAGCGGCGCCTTCGGGTCGAACGCGTCCTTGCCCGTGCAGCACCTGCACGTCGGCCTCGGCCTCGACGAGGCCGATCTCGCGCCGCCAGTTCAGCTTCACCCCGGCCGGGCAGATGACGAGGAACGGGCCGGCCGGCGCGGCCTCGCGCGACCGCGATGATCGCCTGCCGCGTCTTCCCGAGGCCCATGTCGTCGGCGAGGATCGCGCGCCGCCGCGCGAGCAGGAACGCGACCCCGGTCCGCTGGTGAGCGTAAAGGCCCGGGTACGCCTCGGCGACCCGGCGCGCCGCCTCGCCCAGCAGCTCCTCCGACGGCTGGACCACGCCGGTCGACGTCTCACTCGTGCTCATCTCGGTTCAGCTCCCCTTGTCTTGTGAAGTCAGTGAATGAGTCGCGTCGTCTTACGCGCTAGCCGATCAGCCGCACCCGGCCGCGGCCCGGGACGAACGTGGACCGTCTGCGCGGCACGCGAGCGCGTCGAGCCGCCCGAGCTGCGACGGCGCGCGTTGCGCTTCGATCGTCTTCTTCGGCGCCGCCGCGAGCGGGCCGACGCGTCGAGCGGCCTCGAGCCTCCGACGCCTCAGCACCTCGTCGGCGAACGCCTTCGGAACCAGGTAGGTCTTCCCGCCGCTCGTGATCTCGACGAGCTCCTCGCCGACCGTTTCGGTGCAAGCGGCGCTATCGACTGACATGCGACCTCCTCCGTCATGGCGACGGGGACGAGCAGAACCGTGACGTTGCGGGCGTTCCAGCCGTTGCCCCAGAGGGGCCACATCGTCTTGCCACCGTGCGACTGGGCCGGTTGGCGGGCGGTTCGGGCTCGCACCCTTCGCCTCTCTTGATGTGCCCCGATTGTACCTGGCAGACCTGATGCGCGCCATACATTGTGCGAGTGAAAACCCTGCAAATTGCGCGAAACAAGGGATGACTTGTGCAGGTCGACAGCGCCTTCTCGAGCGAGGGCTTGTCCGCCATCGTTGTAGGCTCAGGCTGTGGCCGACTCCGTTCCCCTCGAGATCGTGGACGGGCACTTGATCGCCGAAGCCGGCGGACGTTTCCTCGTCGACACGGGCTCGCCGATGAGTTTCGCCGTACCGGGACAGGTCGTTTGGGGCGGACACGAGCACGCACTCGCAACGAGCGTGCTCGGCCTCGACGCTCCCGGCCTGTCGGATCTCGTCGGCACGCCACTGGACGGCCTTCTGGGCGGTGACGTCCTCGGCCAGAGCCCGTTCACGGTCGACCTCCTGCGCGGCGCTTGCCTCTTCGACGAGACCGCCGGCCGACTCGCGACGGGCATCGAACTGCCGCTTCGGCTGGTGCTCGGCGTACCTTTCACGAGCCTCGAATTCGACGGCCTGCCGACGAGACGTGCATCGACACGGCGCGAAGCTCTCGTATCTCGACGGCGAGCCGACTGGTCGGCGCCGAAGTCGTCGGTGAGGCTGACGACTTCTATCCCGGACTCGGCCCATTCCACACCGCTATCCATGAGGTGCCGGTCCGGATCGCCGCTTCGACGCTGACGCTTCGGGTCGGAGTGCTCCCCGACGCACTCGCCGGCCAGCTCGCGATGCTCGGTATCGAAGCCATCCTCGGAACGGAGATCTTCGATCACTTCCCGGCGGTCACGTTCGACTACCCGGCTTCGGTGGCGCGCCTCTACCCGCCCGGTTGAAGCCCGCTGCGGCTCGTCCGCGACGAGCGGAGGTTCGACGACTGCGGCGACTCCGCAGGCGCTTTCGCGCATGCAGCGCCTCGAACAGCGCCTTCTCGATCTCGGGTATTTCCAGCGTCTCGGCAGCGAGCCGGGAGAGCGCCGTGCGTGTCATTCGTCTCGAGGTCGTCGTCACCAGCGGCGGCGCAGCAGCTCGATCAGCTCCCGGGTCGCCGTCGATTGCTTTAGAACAACACTGGCAGCAGTCGAAGCCGCGGGCTTCCGTCGGGAACGCTCGCTCTCGACCTGAGGAGGATCGCCGACGTGTTTCACGTTCACCGGGCGGAACGGACGGACGGGCTTGTGGATGCGCTCGCCGGCGTGCTCGGCGCAGCCGCTGGCAGATCCCCTGCAGCCCGAGGTCGTGGCCGTGCCGACGCGCGGCGTGGAGCGCTGGCTGACGCAGCGGCTGTCGGTCGTGCTCGGCGCTTCGCCGGGCCGCGGTGACGGCGTGTGCGCGAACGTGGAGTTCCCGTTTCCGGGTCGGCTCGTCAACGGGGCCGTCGCCGTGGCTGCCGGCGTCGACCGCGAGGCCGATCCGTGGCTGCCGGAGCGGTCGGTGTGGCCGCTGCTGGAGGTGGTCGAGGCGTCGCTTGGAGAGCCGTGGCTGGCGTCGCTGGCGGCGCACCTCGGCGGGCCGGGAGCCGACGCGGATGCGTGGCGGCGCGCGCGCCGGTTGAGCAGCGTGCGGCACATCGCCGATCTCTACGACCGCTATGCCGTTCATCGGCCGTCGATGCTGCTGGCGTGGGCGGAAGGAGGCGACGGCGGCTGGCAGGCCGAGTTGTGGAGACGGCTGCGCGAGCGGATCGGGGAGCCGAGCCCGGCGGAGCGCGTGGAGGACGCCTGTGCGCGGCTGCGGGCTGAGCCGTCGCTCGTCGACCTGCCGGCGCGGGTGTCGCTGTTCGGGCTGACGCGTCTGCCGGCGAGCTACCTCGACGTTCTGGATGCGCTCGCGGTCGAGCGGGACGTGCACCTCTTCCTGCTCCACCCCTCGGCCGCGTTGTGGGCGCGCGTCGCCTCGTTCACCCGTGGCCTCCCTCCGATCGTGCGCCGCGGCGAGGATGCGACGGCGGCTCTGCCGGAGAATCCACTGCTCGGCTCCTGGGCGCGAGACGCTCGCGAGATGCAGCTCGTCCTCGCCGGCGGCCTCCAGGATGTCGTTGTCCACGACCACCTGGTGGTCGAGGAGGCGCGCCCGACGCTTCTCGGCCGGATCCAGGCCGACATTCGCGCCGACCGTGCTCCGCCGGGCCCCGCACTCCCCGGCGCGGCCGACGAGCGGGTGCTGCTCGACCCGGGCGACCGTAGCCTCCAGGTTCATGCTTGCCACGGGCGCGCTCGCCAGGTCGAGGTGGTGCGGGACGCGATCCTGCACCTGCTCTCTGACGACGAGACGCTCGAGCCGCGCGACATCGTCGTCATGTGCCCCGATATCGAGGTCTTCGCGCCGCTCGATCCACGCCACCTTCGGGACCGGGTCCGTCGCAGGCGAAGAGGACGAGGCTGCGCCGGCGGGCGCGAGCCGGATCGACCTGCACGTTCGCCTCGCCGACCGCTCGCTGCGTCAGACCAACGGGGTGCTCGGGGTCGTCGCGCAACTGCTCGACCTTGCCGGCGGCCGGCTGACCGCCTCGCAGGTGCTCGACCTGGCGGGGCGCACGCCGGTGCGCCGGCGCTTCCGCCTCGACGACGACGATCTCGCGCGGATCGCGCAGTGGGCGCGCGGCAGCGGCGTGCGCTGGGGCCTCGATGCGGCGCAGCGGGCCTCGTACCGGCTCGAGCGCCTCGCGGCGAACACGTGGGAGGCGGGGTGGGATCGCGTGCTGGTGGGTGTGGCGATGGCGGAGGAGGGTCAGCGGCTGTTCGGGGGAGTGCTGCCACTCGACGATGTCGGCAGCGGCGACATCGACCTCGCCGGCCGCTTCGCGGAGTTTCTCGAGCGTCTGCACGCGATCGTCGATGCCTTCGCCGAGGAGATGCCGCTCGACGCCTGGGCCGCGGCGATCGCCGAAGCCGCCGACAGCCTGACGGCCGCACCCGGGCGCGAGGCGTGGCAGCGTATTCAGCTCGGCCGCCTGCTCGAGGACGTCGTTGCCGAGGGCACGACCGCGGGCGCGGTGACGCAGATGCCGTTGGCGTTGCCCGAGATTCGCGCGCTGCTTGCCGATCGATTGCGCGGCCGGCCGACGCGGGCGAGCTTTCGCACCGGCCACCTCACGATCTGCACGCTCGTCCCGATGCGGTCGGTGCCGCACCGGGTCGTCTGCCTGATGGGACTCGACGACGGCGCCTTCCCGCGGCAGACGGCCCGCGACGGCGATGACCTGCTCCTGCTCGATCCGCATGTCGGTGATCGCGACGCGCGCACCGAGGATCGTCAGCTGTTGCTCGACGCGGTGCTGGCCGCGACCGACCATCTCGTCATCACGTACGCGGCCCGCGATGAGCTGACGAACCTGCGGCGACCGCCTGCCGTCCCGCTCGGCGAGCTGCTCGATGTCGTCGATCGCACCGCGCGGTCGCCTGATGTGGAGACGATCCGGGAGCGCGTGGTCGTCGAGCATCCTCTGCAGCCGTTCGACCTGCGCAACTTCGCCGAAGGCGCGCTGGTGCCCGAGCGGACGTGGAGTTTCGACCGCGTCGCGCTCGGGGGTGCGCAGGCGCTGGCGGGAGGCCGGCTCGAGGCGCCGCCGTTCCTGCCGGGCCGTTGCCGCGCGAGGAGGAGCTCGTGATCGAGCTCGACGAGCTCGTCAGGTTCGTCCAGCATCCAGCGCGGGCGTTCCTGCGCCGGCGGCTCGGGATCGGCGGCACCGCGCGCGGTGACGATCATCACGACGCGCTGTCGGTCGAGCTCGACGCGCTCGAGCAGTGGGGCGTCGGCGAGCGCCTGCTCGAGGCCCGGCTCACCGGTGCAGACAGGGACGCCTCGATCATCGCCGAGATCGCTCGCGGGGAGCTGCCGCCTGACCTGCTCGCGGAGCCGGTGCTCGCGAGGGTCTACCCGATCGTCGAGAAGCTCGTCGCGGCCGCGGGAGACTTCGTCCCGGGCGTCGCGACCAGCGCCTCGGTCGACGTGAGGGTGGAGCTAGGGGGCGGTCGCATCCTCCTCGGGACGGTGCCCGGCGTCCGCGGCGACCTTGTGGCCGCCCTGACCTACTCGCGCGTCGCGCCGAAGCAACGGCTGACCGCCTGGGTCTACCTGCTCGCGCTGGCCGCCGCGCGCCCGGCCACGGCCTACGAGGCAGTCACGCTCGGCCGGTACCGGGCGGACGGGCCGAGCCGAGGCGAGGTGACCGTCGCCCGCATCCGTCTTCCCGAGACCCGGGAGGCAAGGCAAACGGAAGCCGTGCGCCAACTCGACGTGCTCGTCGACCTGTTCGAGCGCGGCATGCGCGAGCCACTGCCGCTCTACTGCAAGACGTCGGCCGCGTATGCAGCCGCGGTCGCCGCGGGCAAGGACGGACGGGCTGCCGCCGAGAAGGAGTGGACTTCCGGTTGGAGCTTCCCGAAGGAGGATGCGGAGCCGGAGCACCGGCTCGTGCTCGGCGGGACGCGGACTGTCGACGAGCTGTTCGAGGAGCCGGCGCGCGACGACGAGCACGGCGCGGGCTGGGCGCTCGACGAGCCGTCGCGCGTGGGACGGTACGCTCGCCGGCTCTGGGACGGGCTCCGCGCCCACGAGGAGGTGATCGACCGGTGAGCCCGTCGCGCGAGATGACGGAGTTCGACCTCTGCGGGCCACTTCCGCGCGGAGTCACGCTTCTGGAGGCGAGCGCGGGCACCGGGAAGACGTTCACGATCGCCGCCCTGGTGGCGCGACTCGTCGCCGAAGGCGTCCCACCCGAGCAGCTCCTGGTCGTGACCTTCACTCGGATGGCGACCGGCGAGTTGCGCGAGCGTGTCCGCGACCGGCTGGTGACCGCCGAGCTCGGGCTCGCACGTGCGCTCGCCGGTATGGCGCCGCCGGCGGACGACCGTGTGCTCGCGCTCCTTGCCGACGCCCCCGACTCCGAGGTGGCGCTGCGGCGGCACCGGCTCGCCGCCGCCGTCTCCGACTTCGACGCCGCCACGATCGCGACCACGCACGGCTTCTGCCGGCACGTGCTGGCCGGACTGGGCGTCACCGGCGATGTCGAGCGGGACGTGACCTTCGTCGAGGACCTGTCCGATCTGGTCGAGGAGGCCGTCGACGACCTCTACGTGCGCCGCTTCCACCGAGTCCCGAGGCCGCCGTTCGACCGCGCCCAGGCCCTGCGGATCGGAAGGGCCGCGGTCGGGAACCCGCTCGCCCGCCTCGAGCCGGTCGAGCGCCGCCCCGAAGACGAGGCGCAGACGTGGGCGATGCGCCGCCGCCTCGCGCAGGCGGTCCGGGACGAGGTCGAGGCGCGCAAGCGACGCAGCGGCGTGATGACCTACGACGACCTGCTCACGCGGCTGCGGGACACGCTCGCCGACGAGGAACACGGCGCCGCCGCTTGCGCGAAGCTGCGCGAGCAGTACCGCGTCGCGCTCGTCGACGAGTTCCAGGACACGGATCCGATCCAGTGGGAGATCATGCGGCGGGCGTTCGGCGGGGGAGAAGCGACGCTGATCCTGATCGCCGACCCGAAACAGGCGATCTACTCGTTCCGGGGCGCCGACGTCTACGCCTACCTCAGCGCCGCCGAGAGCGCAGTCGCCCAGGCGACGCTGGCGACGAACTGGCGCAGCGACCAGGGCTTGATCGACGCCCTCGACGCGCTCTTCGCCGGCGCCCAGCTCGGGCATGAGGGGATCGTCCACCGGCCGGTCCGCGCAGCCGACGCGAACCGGGAGCCGCGGCTGCTGGACGCGCCGGTGACCGCCCCCCTGCGCGTGCGGATCCTGCACCGTGCCGATGCACTCGTCCCCCTGACACCGAACGGATACGCGCCGAAAGCCGCGGCGGAGGCCGTGATCGCGGACGACCTGGCCGCCGACGTCGTCCGGGCTCCTGTCGTCGTCCGCGACACTGGTCACGCGCGCCGAGGACGGCTCCGAGCTCCGGCGGGAGCGGGTCCGGCCGGGCCACCTCGCCGTGCTCGTCCCCACGAACAAGCTGGCCGCGCTCGTGGACGACGCGCTCGAGCGCGTCGGCGTCCCGGCCGTGATCAACGGCACCGGCAGCGTCTTCGCGACCCCGGCCGCGGAGGAGTGGATGCGGCTGCTCGAGGCGGTCGAGCGCCCGGTCTCGGCCACCCGCGCCCGCTCGGCCGCGCTCACCTCCTTCCTCGGCTGGAACGCGGAGACGATGGCCGCTGCGGACGAGGCGGACCTGGAGGAGCTGCACGCGAAGCTGCACCGCTGGGCCGGGCTGCTCCGCAGCCGCGGCGTGGCGGCGCTGCTCGACTCGATCTCGGCGACCGAGGCCGTCCCGCGGCGGGTGCTCGCACGCGTGGGCGGCGAGCGCCGGCTGACCGACCTCGGACACGTCGGCCAGCTCCTGCACGTCGCCGCGACCGAGCAGCAGCTCGGCGTCTCCTCACTGACCGCGTGGCTGCGGCAGCGGATCGCCGACGCGGGCCGCGACAGCGCCGGCGAGGATCGCGCCCTGCGGCTCGACTCCGACGCCGAGGCGGTCCAGGTGCTGACCATCCATCGCAGCAAGGGCCTCGAGTTCCCGATCGTCTACCACCCGTTCGCCTGGCAGCCGGGCTACATCGACGAGGACGAGCCGCCGGCCTACCACGACGACCGGAACGACGACGTGTGGACGATCGACGTCGGCGGCAACGGCCCCGACATCGCCCGCCACCGCCGGCTCCGCGATCACGAGAAGCGCGGAGAGGATCTCCGGCTCCTGTACGTCGCGCTCACCCGCACCATGCACCAGGTGACCGTCTGGTGGGCGGGCACGTCGCAAGCCCACAACTCGGCGCTGGGGCGCCTCCTCTTCGCGCGGGACGCCGACGGCGTCGTCGCCGCGGAGGGGACACACACACCCGGCGACGACGAGGTCGCGGCACGCCTCGAGGCACTCGCCGCCCAGGTCCCGGGCAGGGTCGCGGTCGAGAGGGTCGAGGCGTCGGCCGGCGCGCGCTGGGCCGGCGAGGCCCACCCGGCGCCCGAGCTCGACGCGGACACCTTCGAGCGCACCCTCGACGCGCGCTGGCGACGGGTCTCCTACAGCGGCATCGTCTCCGGCAAGCGGGAGCAGCCGGTCGCGACAGAGCCCGAGCTCGACGTCATCGACGACGAGCTGCTTCCCGCCGCGACGGCCGACGCGCCACCTCCGACCGACGCCGACGAGGAGCGCCTGCGAGCGGCGCCGGCGCCGCTCGCCGCCATGCCCGGCGGTGCCGACGTGGGCGACCTTCTCCATCGGCTCCTGGAGGCGACCGATTTCGCGAGCGTCGATCTGGGCGCCGAGCTCGGAACCCGCCTCGCCGAGCAGCGACGCCGCCGTGACGTCGACATCGGCGACACCGACGCTGCGATCGCGGGGCTCGTCGGTGCGATCGAGACGCCGCTCGGCCCGTTGCTGGACGAGCTGCGGCTCCGCGATGTCGCCGCGGCCGACCGCCTCGACGAGCTCGGCTTCGAGCTGCCGCTCGTCGGCGGCGACACGCCGACGGGCACTCTCGCGCTGAGCGACCTGGCCTCGCTGCTCGAGACGCACCTGCCGGCCGACGACCCGCTGGCCGGCTACGCGAACCGCCTGCGCGACCCGCTCATCGGCTGGGGCCTGCGCGGCTACCTCACCGGCACGCTCGATCTCGTCCTCCGCACCCACTCCGAGGACGGTTCGGCCCGCTACGCGCTCGTCGACTACAAGAGCAACTGGCTCGGCGCCGAGGGCGAGGCCCTCAGCGCCTGGCACTACCGGCCCGCTGCACTCGCAAACGCGATGCAGCGCGCCCACTATCCGCTGCAGGCGCTGCTCTACCTCGCCGCGCTGCACCGCTACCTCCGTGGGCGGCTCCCCGGCTACGACGCCGACCGGCACCTGGCCGGCGTCCTCTACCTGTTCCTTCGCGGCATGACCGGCCCGGAGACGCCTCGCGTCGACGGGCACCCGTGCGGGGTCTTCGCCTGGCGGCCGCCGACGTCGCTGATCGAAGCTCTCAGCGATCTGCTCGACCGAGGAGGCGCGGCGAGGTGAGCGCGTTCGAGACCCTCGACCCATACGACGCGCGGCTCGTCCAGCGGGCCGCAGGGATGCTGCGCGCGTTCAACGAGGCAGGAGTGCTGGCCGCCGCCGACGTTCACGTCGCGCTCCGGCTCGCGCGACTCGGAAAGGAAGGAATGACGAGAACACGCTGCTCGCGACCGCACTCGCCGTGCGCGCACCCCGACTCGGATCCGTCTGCGTCGACCTCGCCACGATCGGCACCACCGCCGCCACGGACCTGGAGCTGCCGGTCGACCTGACGGCCCTGCCGTGGCCCGAGCCCGAGACGTGGGTCGAAAGCCTCGTCGCGAGTCCGTTGGTCGCCGCCGGCGAGGACGGCGGGGAGGATCGACCGCTCCGGCTCGTCGGCACGACGCTCTACCTCGACCGCTACTGGCGCGACGAACGCTCCGTCGCCGCCGATCTCCTCTCCCGCAACCAGCCCGCCGGCGAGGTCGACACCGCCGTGCTCGCAGACGGGCTGGCACGGCTGTTCGACGGAGACGAGCCCGACCTCCAGCGGCTCGCAGCCGCGACCTGCGTGCTTCGCCGCCTCGCCGTCGTCGGCGGCGGCCCCGGCACCGGTAAGACGACCACCGTCACACGCATCCTCGTCCTCCTCGACGAACAGGCCGACGCGGCCGGAGCGCCGACACCCCTCGTCGCGCTCGCCGCACCGACCGGGAAAGCCGCCGCGCGGCTCGAGGAAGCCGTCCACGACGAAGCGTCGACGCTCGAGCTGAGCGACCGGGAGCGGGAGCGACTGCTCCAGACGAGGGCGTCCACCCTCCACCGGCTGCTCGGCTGGCGCGCCGGCAGCGCCAACCGCTTCCGCCACGATCGCCGCAACCAGCTGCCGCACGACGTCGTGATCATCGACGAAACCTCGATGGTGTCGCTCTCGATGACGGCCCGCCTGCTCGAAGCGGTCCGCGACGACGCACGGCTGATCCTCGTCGGCGACCCGAGTCAGCTCGCCTCGGTCGAGGCCGGCGCCGTGCTCGGTGACCTCGTCGGCCCCGCCACCGACGCGATGCAGATGCGCGAGCCGGCCCGCTCCCGTCTCGCCGAGGTCGCGCGGCAGACGGTGCCCGCGACCGAGCCCCCGGCGGGCGTCACGATCGGCGACGGCATCGTCGTCCTCCGCCGAGTCCACCGCTTCGCCGGCGCGATCGCCGACCTGGCCGAGGCCGTCCGCGGCGGCGACGCCGAGGCCGCGCTCGAGATCCTGCGCGCCGGCCACGACGACGTCCGCTGGATCGACGTCGACGTCGCGGAACGCGGGGCGCGGGAGGCGCTCCACCCCGTGCGCGAAGCGGCCGTCGCAGCCGGCCGAACGGTCGTCGAGTCGGCGCGCGCCGGGGACGCCGCCGCAGCGATCGCCGCACTCGGCTCGTTCCGCCTCCTCTGCGCCCACCGCCGCGGCCCCTACGGCGCGGCGACCTGGAACGGCATCATCGAGAGCTGGCTCGCCGACGAACTCGACCGCTTCGCCGAGGACACCTGGTACGTCGGCAGGCCCCTGCTCGTGACGCAGAACGACTACAGCCTGCGGCTCTTCAACGGCGACACCGGCGTGATCGTCGCCCGCGACGGCAGCCGCAAGCGGGCCGTCTTCGAGCGCCAGGGCGGACTCGTCGAGATCAGCCCCACCCGGCTCGACGCCGTCGACACCGTCTACGCGCTCACGATCCACAAGAGCCAGGGCTCACAGGTCGACTCCGCCGCCGTGCTCCTCCCCGACCCCGGCTCCCGCATCCTGACACGGGAGCTGATGTACACCGCCGTCACGCGCGCCCGCCACTCGATGACGGTGTGCGGGAGCGAGGCGGCGATCCGCGCCTGCCTCGCGCGGCCCGTCGCACACGCGTCCGGTCTCGCGCGGCGCCTGTGGAGTTAGCGAGCCCGGCCGCCGATTAGCCTCCCGGCATGCCCGACGCCCCGCACCCACACAGCATCCGCTCGAAGTGCTCGCCGCGAGATTCGGCTTCGACGCCTTCCGTCCCGGACAGGAAGAGGTCGTCGAGGCGCTTCTCGCCGGCAGGTCCGCCCTCGCCGTCTTCCCGACCGGCGCGGGCAAGAGCCTCTGCTACCAGCTGCCGGCGCTGCTGCTCGACGGGATGACGATCGTCGTGTCCCCGCTGATCGCGCTGATGAAGGATCAGATCGACTTCCTCCAGCGAAGCGGGATCGACGCGGCGCGGCTCGACTCGAGCCTCGACGCCGCCGAGCAGCGCGAGATCTTCGACCGGCTCCGCGCCGGCTCGCTCAAGCTCCTCTACGTCGCACCCGAGCGCTTCAACAACGAGCGCTTCCTCTCCCAACTCGCACGCACGCGGATCTCGCTGTTCGCCGTCGACGAGGCGCACTGCATCTCGGAGTGGGGCCACAACTTCCGGCCCGACTACCTCAAGCTCGCCGAGCGCACCCGCGAGCTCGCCGCCGAACGCGTGCTGGCGCTGACCGCCACCGCGACCCCGGCCGTCGTCGCCGACATCCGCGCCGGCTTCGGGATCGCCGAAGCGGACGCCATCGTCACCGGCTTCTACCGACCCAACCTGACGCTACTGACGACACCGGTCGCAGCCGGCGAACGCGACGCGACGCTGGTCGAGCGACTGCGCGAGCGTCCGCCCGGATCGACGATCGTGTACGTCACGCTGCAGCGGACCGCGTTGCGGATCGCCGAGCACCTTGCCGGCGCGGGTCTACCTGCCCGCCCCTACCACGCGGGCATGAGCGCAGAGGAGCGCGTTGCGGTGCAGGAGTGGTGGACGGGCTCGGCCGAGGCGATCGTCGTCGCGACGATCGCGTTCGGGATGGGGATCGACAAGGCCGACGTCCGCTACGTCTACCACTACAACCTGCCCAAGAGCCTCGAGTCCTACTCGCAGGAGATCGGCCGCGCCGGCCGCGACGGCAAGCCGAGCATCTGCGAGCTGTTCGCCTGCCCGGACGACGTGCCCACGCTGGAGAACTTCGCCTACGGCGACACGCCGACCCGCGAGGCGCTCACCGGCCTGCTCGCCGACGTGCTCGACCATCCCGTCGGCGCCGAGTTCGCCGTGTCCGAGTACGAGCTCTCCGCGCGCCACGACCTGCGCCCGCTCGTGCTCAAGACGGTCCTCACCTACATCGAGCTCGACGGCGTGCTCAGACAGGGAACACCCTTCTACGCGGGCTACCGCCTGCGCCCGCTCGGAGACATGACGCTCGAGGAGGTCTACGGTCGTTTCGACGAGTCGCGCGCCGATTTCCTGCGCCGTCTGATCGCGACAGGAAAGACCGGCCGCACGTGGACGACACTCGCGCCCGACGACGCCGCGGCGGAGCTCGGCGAGGAGCGCAGCCGGATCCTGGCCGCGCTCGAGTACCTCGACGAGCAGGGCCTGATCGAGCTGCAACCGGCCGAGGTACGCCAGCGCTACACGATGCTCTCGGCCGCCCCGGACCCGGCGCCGAGATCGTCGAGAGCCTGCTCGAACGCTTCGCGCGCCGGGAGCGCGCAGAGACCGGACGGATCGAGAACGTCCTCGCGCTCGTCACCCATGACGGCTGCCAGGTGTGCTCCCTCGTCGGCTACTTCGGCGAGACCGGACCGAACCGTGTGGGCACTGCAGCCACTGCCTGACCGGACGCGCCCAACAACTTCCCGAGCCCGAACCGAAGCCGCCGATCGAGACGAGCGTCAACGCCGACGAACTCGCCCCGCTGCGCTCCCGCCATCCCGACGCGCTCGGCATCCCGAGGCAACAGGCGCGATTCCTCGCCGGCATCACCAGCCCGGCCACGACCCGCGCGAAACTGACCAGGACCCGCTCTTCGGCTCGCTCGCCGAACGGCGGTTTTCCGACGTGCTCGCGTGGTCGGAACGGGATTCGTAGCCGATCGCTCCACGCACCCACGCGCGCCCGTGAGCTCTAGAGATCGAGCAGCACCCGCAGTCGATCCTCGACAGCCCGCATGGTCGCTTCCGAGACCGTGCCCCAAGCGGCACCGTCGAGGCGATCGATCGAGATGGATCTGACCGCCTCGCACATCGCGTAGGACACATCACGTACGCCGCCTTCCGGCGGGTCGATCCGCACGTGGAAGGGCACGCGCCGTTCCGTGCGGGTGAGGGGCACGACGATGACGAGTTCCGCTCGGCCGGCGTTGAGCCGATCGTCAGACACGACCAGGGCAGGGCGGGCACCCCGCTGCTCACGCCCCCGTGTGGGGTTCAGGTTGACGAGCCAGACTTCCCCGCGTGACGCCACGGGCAACCCTATGAGGCGTCGTCTGCCTCGTCCAGGCCGTCGCCGAGGGCGCCATCCCAGTCGCGCAACTCGTCCTCGAGCTCCTGTCGGTCGGCTGCGTTCTCGCGTGCCGTCCGGTATGCGATATCCGTGTTGGCGAACATCAGGCTGCGGCGGAAGGAGTCGACCGCTCGGGCCAGTGCCTCGGAGGGGCCAGTACCGGTCGCTTCCTCGATCTCCCGAAGATGAGCGCGGGTCGTCTCCTTGATGCGCACGGTAGTGGACATGTCGAACCTCTTCTCGTCGTTCCTATTTCGATTTGTTCGCGAACAGTCGTCGACACTGTCACATAGATGTCGACCCGGGCGTATACGTTTTCGTAGCCTAGCGTGTGTATTCGGTTGACACCTCCAGCCGCCCAGGCGCCGTCCGCACGAGCGAGCAACCACCCCGAGCGATTCCAGGGGGAAGCAGCGGGGCAGGGGAGACAGCCGGCGACCCGAATCAGAGCGAGATCGTCGTCCCGACGGCGCTCTGGACGAACGCGTCGGGGAAACGGTGCGCGAGGCGGTGAACTGCCTTCCAGCCGGTGCAGTGCGCCGGCATCAGCAGTTCCGGCTGGAGGTCGTCGAAGGCCGCGACGGTCGGCTCGATGATCGGCTCGAACATCGGGCCGCTGAGGTGGAACCCGCCGATGACGGCGGCGACGTTCGTCTCCCCGGTCAGACGCTGCGCCTGCCTGACGACGTTGACGATGCCGGCGTGGCCGCAGCCGGTGAGGACGACGAGGCCGCGACCGGCAAGCCGCATCACGATCGCCTGGTCTTCGAGGATCAGCGGGTCGGGCTCCCAGTCGCCGTGGACGTGTGCCTGATGGCCCGCAAAGCCGGTCTCGAACGGCGTCGCTCGATCGACCTCGCCGGTCACGAGGACGGAGCGGTCGAGGAGGAACGAGGGTTGTCGGTCTTCGACGATCTCGAAGCCGGCGCCCTCCAGGGCTGAGCGGCTGGTCACCGGTAGCTCAGCCGGCTCGAGGCCCGGGATGGCGATGCGCCGACGACGCCAGAAGTCGGGGTGGATGAGCACGGGGAGGCTCTTGCGTCCGAGCTCGTTCGCGATCCCCTCCATCCCGGCGACGTGGTCCCAGTGACCATGGCTGAGCACGATCGTCTCGATGTCGCCGGGCAGGATCTCGAGCCGACGCATGTTCTCGACGACACCGGTCGGCGTTACCCCGGTGTCGAACAGGATTGCCCGCTCGCGCGCACCGGTTGTAACGCGAACCAGTGCGGAGAAACCGGGCTCGGCGATCAGGGCATCGGGCAGGCCGTCGGTGACCGCAGAAGCTGCGCGCGGCCTGCCGAGATGGTGGAACCAGGTCGTGCGCTCCACATGCTCCGTCGGGAAGAGCAGCGGGTCGGTCACGTTGTCCATCAGGATCGTGATCCGGACGGCGTCGACAGGCGTGAGCGGGATCGTGACCATCGCCGAATTCAACAATGCCACCCGGTGCGGCGTCTCACAACGTCAGAGACGCCCGACGGCAGAGAGACGAAGGCTGACGTGCGTCGCTGCGGCGGCGCCGGCAGCGAGGGTGCGGTGCGTGGCAGTGCTCTCGACGACGCCGCCCAGCCCTGTGGCCGGGAAGCTCGTCGCCGGCTCGATCGCGATCGTGTAGGCGCGCCCGAGCCACGGAGGTCCTGCGGTGGCGCCGAGCTCCTGCCACAGCCAGGCGTACGGAAACACGTCGTGGTCCCAGGACAGCGTGCAGGCGAGATCGAGGGCATCGTTCTCGACCGTTGCCGTCCCCTCGTCGAAGCCTCCCAGATAGCCGAGCAGCAGCCGGCCGGATGATGCTGCGGGGATGACCGACAGGTCCAACCGGCCACCGTCTCGAGCCTGCACGATGGGCCACCCATAGCCGGCTCCGGGCTCGAGCGGGTTGCCGGGCCCGTCGTGGGACGGGTCCGCGAGGATCGTCGCCGCCGGCGTCCTGATCCGTGCGCCCGGAGCCACGAGTGGCGCGCCGAACGCGGGGTGGTGCACCCACATGTACTCGAGCTGGGCGATCGCCCTCGTTCGTCACGCGCTCCGCCACGACAACCTCGCCACCCCCCGGCACGAGCGAGACGACTCGCTCGACGAGCAGCGGCGTCTCTGCCAGGCGCACTCGGAGCTCGACGCAGTCGCCGCCGTCGGCCGTTGCGGCGATCGTCGCAGCCCACGGGAGCGAGCACGCCTCGCCGTGGTAGGAGTGGTGGACGCCACGATGGCTCGAGGGCCCTCCGCCCGAGGGGAGCAGCACCTGCCAGCCTCCCGCATACGTGTCGAGCCACGCCTCCGCCGAGCCCTTGGACGACGTGTCGCCACCGCGCCGACGGAGGCCCCACGGCGTCTTCCAGAGCACGTCGACGCCTGTCCGGAGGTCCTCGACGGCGTGGATGTCCGCGCCTCGATCGGGCAAGAGCTTCACCCGGATCCGGTCGTCGGCGAGGACGAGGGCACGGTTGCCGCCGTCGAGCAGTTCCTCCGAGGCTCGTGCCCGGCTCAGCTCGCCCCCGCCGAGACGAAGGTGGACGGACGGCTGGGCAGCACCCGAGCGAGGCCTCGCACCACGAGATCCTCGAGGTGTCCGACCACCGGCTGGGCGAGCGTGAAGTCCATGCTCGCGTCCCAGGTGCGGACGCCGGGAGCAACTACCGCGATGATCTCGACAACTGACAGCGGACGATCTGCCGCGCGGACGACGCCGAGGATCTCCTGCTCGAGGCGCACGGCGAACCACTCGCTCTCGTCCAGAAACGCGGCGACCCCGACGCGACCTTCGACGACGGGGTAGTGCGAGCAGAGGAGACGCTCGGGATCGAGCCGCCGGAGAACCGCGCAGCTCTCGCGATAGTCGGCCGGATACCGATAGGTCGGTGCGAACGAAGGCTCGCCGGCCGCATCCGGGACGGCACTCGCCATCACCGCGTCGGCCACGATCGCAGTGCGGGTGAGCTCGTCGACGACGGTGAGGTGGCCTTGCGTGTGCCCCGGCGTATGGAGGACGGCGAGGCGGCGGTCACCGAGGTCGATGTGCACGGGAGGGACGATGACGTCGGCCACGGTGCCGCCGTCGTCGTTGGCGCGCACCCAGTCGCAGAACTCCGGGTCCTGGTCGATCTCGTGGCCGTGACGGAACTCGCGGTACCGGTCGTCGATGAGCCGGTCGACCGAGTCCACGAGCGGCCGGTCGAGCGGATGACATACGGCGAGCGCCTGCGGCGCGAGCCGGCGGGTGGCGGCCAGGCCGCCCGAGTGGTCGACATCGGCGTGCGTGACCAGGATGTACGAGACGTCGACGTCGAGAGCGGCGAGCGCCTCCGGCAGGACCGCGTCAGGAGAGTCCGCGACACCGGTGTCGATGACCGCCGCCGCAGCGCTGCCGACGACGAGGAAGATGCAGACGTACCGGTCGCCGAGCGGCGCGACCAGCCGGTGGACGCCGGGAACGACCTCGGTCACACGCGATACCTCTCGGCCAGGTCCGGGTCGAGCGGCGACGGTGCGCACGTTGCGGTCCAGCCGCCGTCGACGGCGATCGACTGGCCGCTGACGTACGAGGCCTGGTCGGAGAGGAGGAACGCCACAACCGCGGCGATCTCGGAGGGCTCACCCACTCGCCGCAGCGGCGGGAACGACTCGAGCATGTGGAGCGCTCCCTCCGGGTCGGCGCTCTCGTCGAGCCCTCGTTGGAGGAGCGGCGTCCTGATGCCACCGGGGGCGACGGCGTTGACGCGCACGCCGATCGGTCCGTACTCGACGGCGAGGTTCCTGGTCAGGGCGTCGACGGCGCCCTTGGAGCTGTCGTAGGCCGCGTGGTTCGCGAAGCTGCGCCGGCCGTGGATCGACGAGATGTTCACGATCGCACCGCCGCTCCGCTGCTCGACGAACGCGCCCGCTGCTGCGCCGCAGCCCCACATCGTGCCGCCGAGGTTCACGTCCAGAACGCGGCGGATGGCGTCGACGTCGGGGCGGTGGAGCGTCCCCCGAGTGCCGATGCCCGCGTTGTTGACCCATCCGGCGAGCGGCGCGAGCTCGCGCGCCCGCGCGGCGCCGTCCCGGTGCGTCGATGGTTCCGCGACGTCCCCTTGGACGACGGCGCCGCGGCCCGCGGCGGCGGATTCGACCTGCGCTGCGAGCTCCTCGTCGACCTCGATGCCGACGACGAACCAGCCGTCGGCGAGCAGGCGGTCGAGGCAGGCGCGGCCGATCCCTTGCCCGGCGCCGGTGACGACAACGCTTCGATCCATGGTGGCTCCTTGGTGTGGTGTGGACAGCCCGGGCGCTCCTACGCATCCGGATCGAGCGGGCCGTCGCCGGTCTCGTCGGCACCGGGCAGCGACGCCGGGACCGCACCGGCGGCGGCGGCCACGGCCGCAGCCTCGGCGACCTGCGGGAAGTGGCACGCTGCCGCGTGGTCGCGCTCGATCTGCTGCAACTCCGGGTCGACCGTGCGGCAGATCTCCTGATCTCGTCCCACGGGGCAGAGCGCGCGGAAGCGGCAGCCGACCTCGGCGGTCGGCAGGTCGATCGCTTCCCGAGCCGGAGTCACCGAGATCTGCTCCCGGGCGCGGACGGGATCGACGACGGGGATCGCCCGCATCAGGCTGTGCGTGTACGGATGGAGGGGGCGGCCGAACAGCACGTCGCGGGGACCGGTTTCCACGATGCGCCCCCTGTACATGACCGCCAATCTCGAGCAGAGAAAGCGGACCACCGCGAGATCGTGAGAGATGAAGAGGTACGCAAGGTCATTCTCCCGCTGGAGCTTGCGCAGGAGATTCAGCACCTGAGCCTGGATCGAGACATCGAGGGACGACACCGCCTCGTCGAGAACCACGAGGCTGGGCGCGGTCGCGAGCGCGCGCGCCACCGCGACGCGCTGACACTGCCCGCCGGACATCTCCGCTGGACGCCGACGAAGGAACTCGGGGCCGAGTCCGACGAGCTCGAGCAGCTCGACCACGCGGGCCTGCCGGGCGCTCCGGTCTCCGATCCCGTGCACGACGAGGGGGGCGGCGACGATCGCCGCGACGGTGCGCCGGCGGTTGAGCGAGCCCGACGGATCCTGGAACACAGCTGTCAGCGACCGCCGTACCGCCCGCATCTCGTTGCGGCGAAGCCCTGCGAGGGACCGCCCCTCGAACTCGATCGTCCCGCTGTCGATCTGCGTCAGGCCGAGGAGGGAATGAGCGATCGTCGACTTGCCCGAGCCTGACTCGCCGACCAGCCCGAGCGTCTCACCCGGGCCGACGGCGAACGAGACCCCGTCGACGGCCCGGACGACGGCGCCGTGACCGGCGTTGAAGTGCTTCTGGATCCCCGTCACCCGAAGCAGCGCGGCCGAGCTCATCGAGGAAGCACCTCGATCGGCACGCCGTCGGTCGGGCGCTGCCTCTCGGCCGCGAAATGGCACGCTGCCATCCGCTCGCCGACGATCACGTCGGCGGGCACCTCCGTCGAGGCACACAGGCTGGCGTGAGCGGCAGCGGGGATTGAACACACAACCTTCCGGTAGAGCGGTCGGCGTCGGCGGGTAGCCCGGAATGGCCGGGATCTCGTGGGAGAGGTCGATGTCGAGGCGGCACACCGCGTCGAGGAGCGCCTCGGAGTAGGGGTGAAGCGGGTTCGCGTAGATGGAGAACACGTCCGAGCGTTCGACGATCCGCCCGGCGTACATGACGTGCACCCGGTCACAGAACCCGGCTGCGATACCGAGGTCGTGGGTGATGAGGAGAACGCTGATCCCACGTTCCGAGACGAGGTCGTCGAGGAGGGCAAGGATGCGCGCCTGGGTCGTGACGTCGAGCGCGGTGGTCGGCTCGTCGGCGATCAGCACCTCGGGATCGCCGCTCAGCGCCATCGCGATCATGACGCGCTGTCGCATCCCTCCCGAGAATTCGTGCGGGTACGCGTCGATCCGGGACGCCGGCGCGCTGAGCCCGACCTGCCCGAGCAGCTCGATCGCGCGCGTGCGGGCAGCGGCTTTGGACAGCGGCGAGTGGAGCCTGATCGCCTCGACCAGCTGGTGTCCGATCCGCAGGACGGGGTTGAGTGCCGTGAGCGGGTCCTGGTAGATCATCGCCACGCGACCGCCGCGGATCCTGGCCAGCTCGCGCTCGCTCATCCTCGTCAGCTCCGTGTCGCCCCCGAGGGAGATCGAGCCTCCGGCGAGCACGAGCGGGTCGCGCAGCAGGCGCATCAGCGCGAGGGCCGTGATCGTCTTGCCGCTGCCCGACTCGCCCACGAGCGCCAGCCGCTCGCCTCGCCGGAGCGCGAAGCTGACGTCGTGCACGAGCTCGGTCGACGTTCCTCTCGAGCGAAGCTCGATCCGGAGGCGATCCACGGCCAGGGCGGGCGGCCCGTCGGACGTCTGGACGACGGCCGTCACTTCACACCGACCCGGGTCGCGGACTGCAGCGATCGAGCGATCACGTTGAGCAGGAGCATGACGAGCACGATTGCCAGCGCCGGGAACAGGGCGTAGTAGAAGGCGTCGTAGATGTAGGTGTAGCCCTGCTGGAGGATCGTCCCCCAGGACGCCCTCGGCGGCTGCACGCCCAGCCCGACGAAGCTGAAGCTCGCCTCGAGCAGGAGTGCGTTCGCCATGTTGATGGCGGCGAGAACACTGAGATGGGACGTCGTGTTGGGGAAGATCTCCTTGGCTGCGATCGACCAGCGCGTGGCCCCGAACGCGACGGCAGCACGGACGTAGTCGGCTTCCCGTTCCGCCAGGACGACGGAGCGAACGAGGCGCCCCGAGGTCGGGCTGAGACAGATCCCGACGATCACGACGAGGTTCAGGAGACTCGTGCCGAAGGCGGCGATGAAGACGAGGCCGAAGAGGATCTGCGGGATCGCCATGGCGACATCGGCGGTCCGCATCAACACCTCGTCGAGGAGGGGCACGCCCAGAGCAGCCCCGAAGCCCCAGGCGACGCCGAGCACCATGCTCAGGGCGGTGGCGCCGAACGCCGCCCCGAGCGTGACCCGGCCGCCGTAGAGCATGCGCGAGAACAGGTCCCGACCGAGCTCGTCGGTTCCGAACCAGTGGGCCGAGCTCGGCGGCTGGAATGCGTTGACCGGGTCGATGGTGTACGGCCCGTACGACGTCACGAGCGGCGCGGCGATGCACGCGAGCACGATCAGGGCGAGCAACGACCCCGCGACGATCGCACCGGTGCGCCGTGGCAGGCGGAGACTGCGGCGACGTGCCGTTGCCCGCCCGCTGATCGCCGTATCGCTCACTGTGACGACCTCGTTTGGAGGCGGTGGCGCGGATCGAGAGCTGCGTACAGGACATCCACGATCAGCGACGTGAAGATGAACGCCGCGCTCACGAGGACGACGACGCTCTGGAGGATGTTGTAGTCGCGCTTCAGGACCGACTCGATCGCCAGGCTGCCGAGGCCGGGAATGCCGAAGACGTACTCGATGATGACGGAGCCGCCGAGCGTGTAGCCCACGATCAGGCCGAGCATCGTCAGGAACGGCCCGAGGGAGTTCCGCAGCGCGTGTTTGAGGACGACGGGGCGCTCGGTCATCCCCTTGCCGCGGGCCGTCCGGACGTACGACTCGCCCATCTGCTCGAGCAGTGAGGCGCGCAGGAACCGGTACAGCAACGGCGCCCCCGCGAGCGCCAGGGTGAGGGCCGGCAGCACGAAGTGCTTGAGATTGTCACCCGGGTCGTCGACGAACGGCACGTAGCCGCGTGTCGGGAAGCAGGCCGGCCCGGACGGAGATGAAGTAGGTCAGGAAGATGCCCGCGATGAACGCGGGCAGCGAGAGGGTCACCGTCCAGAACGCATCCAAAGTGGTGTCGACGAACGCCCCTGGGGTGCCGAGCGGCCCACAGTGCACCCGGCACGGCGAACAGGGCCGACAGGAACACGCCGAGGAAGGCCAGCTCGAGCGTCGCCGCCAGCCGGTTCCTGATCAGCTCCGAGACCGGGTACTGACTGAAGTAGGACTTGCCGAGGTCTCCGTGGAGCGCCGCCGACACCCAGCTCAGATACTGCGTGATGATCGGCCGGTCGATTCCCGCCTCGTGTCGGAGCCGGTCGATCGTCTCCGGGCTCACGCCCGGTGTGGCACCGAGGCTGGTGATGACGGGGTCTCCGGGCAGGAGTCGCAGCACGAAGAACACGAGGGCGGACGTGGCTACCAGCAAGAGGATGCTGGTAGCCACGCGCCTGACGACGAACCGGAGCATCGGTCGGTCGCGTGCTCCCGCCCTAGCCGCTGTTCGCGGCGCTCTCGATGTGGAGCTGGCCGCCACCCTCGACCCAGGCTCCCGTCACGCTCTTCCGTACGGCCGAGGCGATCTGCGCCTGGAGTGGCACCCAGATCGGCACGTCCCTGTTCTCGATTGCCTGCACCTTGTGCCAGGCCTGGTTCCGCTTCTTCGGGTCGGCCGTCTGGATCGCCTTCGAATAGGCGTTGTTGAAGTCCGTCGGCGACCAGTTGCACTCACAGCGCTTCGGCAGATAGAAGTTGAAGTTGTACGCCGCCTCGACCGGGCCCGAGTTCGCGTTCGGGACGATGAGGCCGGGGAACTTCTTTCCCCCCGGGTAGAACTTTGCCACCCAGGTGGCGATCTCGTGGTTCTCGATCTTGAGCTTGATGCCGATCTTGGCGAGACTGGCCTGGAGGATGAGCCCCTGGGTCTGGAACTCCGGCAGGGCCGGCGTGCTCCACCACGTGATCGTGGAGCCCGACTTGAGGCCACCCTCGGCGAAGAGCTTCTTCGCCTTCGCGAGGTTGTACGAGTAGTTGGTCAGGGTGCCGCCGGCCGGAGCTCCGTAGGCCGGGTTGTTCACCGACAGCAACGTGTTGGTCGGGGACACGATCCCGAGCCCGGCGTAGGCCGACTTGAGGATTGTCGGGCGGTCGATCGCGTAGGCCAGCGCCTGACGGTTCTTGATGTTGTTGAACGGCGGGCTCGTCGTGTCGGCCTCCCAGAACGGGGACTGCGAGGCAGCCAGAGGCGTGACGAGCTTGACGGGGCCGCTCGCGCTGCTTGCCACCTTCTTGGCCGAGAACGACGGGAGGCCCCAGAGAACATCCAGGTCGCCGGCAACGAGCCCGGCGGTCGCCGCGGTCGAGTCGGCTGCCTTGACGATCTCGATCCTGGTCAGCTTCGCCTTGGCACCGAAGTAGTCCGGGTTCGGCACGAGCGTCACGGTCGAGTCGGGCACGAACGAGTCGACCTTGTACGGGCCGGTCGTGATCGGATTCTTGCTGAAGTTCGCGAGGTCATCCGTCTTCACGATCTTGACGTTGATGATCGCCGTCGGGAACAGGGCGTTCGCGGTCTTGAGCTTGAACAGCACCGTGGTGGGATTGACGGCGGTGACCGTGTTGACCATGTCGATCCTGTTCTTCTCCTGCGACACGGTCTTCGGGTCGAGGTAGTAGTTGAAGGTCTTCACCACGTCGGTTGCGGTCAGCGCGTCTCCGTTGGAGTACTTGACCCCGCTCCGGAGCTTGAACGTCCACGTCTTGCTGTCCTTCGAACCGGTCCACGACGTCGCGAGATCGGGTGCGGTTGCGCCCGTGGGAGTCCACTTGGTGAGACCGTCCCACAGGAGCGGGAACAGGACCTCCTCCCAGGCGAACGTCCGGATGACCGGGTTGAGCTGAGGGATGCCCTGCGACGCTCCGACCCGCAGAACGCCTGCTGCGGCGCCGCCCGTGGGTTGGGCCGACGACACGCCGAGCGCGACGACGAGTGACAGGGCCGCGGCGACGAGCACCGCGGGAACGAACCAACGCTTGCTCATACATTCCTCCTGGAGATCGAGTGGCGGACTTGCCTGCGGGCAAGCCGTGTGGGGCAAGTCCGGTGGCCGCTCCCGCGACGAGCGCGGGCATGCCGGCTTGCCGACCGACTACGCCGAAAGCTGGTCGTGACCCCGTGCTTCCTGCGGCATTGAAAGCGATCCTAGAACCGTTTCCGGTACGTAGTCAAGCCTCAGCCGACGACGTAGTCGTTCTGCATCGCCCAGAGAGCAGCGGCGGCTCGGGTCGAGACGCCGATCTTCGTGTAGATGTGCTGGATGTGGTGGTCGGCGGTCTTGGGGGAGATGACGAGCCGGTCGGCGATCTGGCGGGTCGTGAGGCCACGCGCGGCGAGTTGGAGCACGTCGACCTCCCGGCGTGACAGTCCGCCTCGATTCTGGGGCCGCTTCCGCACACGGGCCTCGGGCTCGCCGTGGCCCGCAGCGACGAGAACGGCGCGGGTTGCGCTCGGCTCCAGCACGCCGTCTGATTCGAGGCGACTCAGCTCGGCGGCCGCCTCGTCGTCGGAGAATCGCGGCCGATCTGCGCGCTCGGTGGTCATGCCGACGTAGATCTCGGTTGCCGCCAGCACGCACGCTCCGCGATCGCCGGTGTCCGATCGGAGCCGCCTGTGGTAGCCCGACCCGTTGCACTTCTCGTGATGAGCCGAGGCAGCCGGGGTCACGGCCGCGAAGGCCGGCGAGCGGCGGAGCATCTGCTCGGTGAGCATCGGGTGAAGCTCGACGCGGTCGAACTCCGTGCGCGTGAGGGGGCCGGGCTTGTCCCAGATCGAGTTCGGCACCGCACTCGTGCCGAAGTCGTGCACGAGTGCCGCTCGGCGAAGCGCGGTCGTGTCCTCGTCGGTAAACCCGAGTACGCGGGCGGCATCCGCCGCGAGCTGTGCGCAGCGGCGGCTATGCCCGCCCCAGTACGACGACTTGAGATCGATGAAGTCGGCCGCCACCTCGAGCGCGTGGTCGAGAGCCTCGCCCTCCAGCATGCGCCGGGGCTCGGGCTCGAGCGCCAGGACGGCATCCCACGGCTCCGTCTCGTGGAGCCGCTCGAACCAGGCGGCGCCGTGCTCGAGGAAGAGGTCGGCGAGCACCGGGTCGTAGGTCTCGTCCCGACGGTCGCGGGCCGCGGCGATCGCTCGCTCGGGCGAGAAGAGGCGGCCGATCGCCTCCATGTCATGGCTCACGTGGACGATTCGCATCGGCAGCGGAATCGCGTCGCCGCCGACGTGCCGTGGAAATCCCTTACCGTTCCAGCGCTCGAACGTGCAGGCGAGCGCCTCCCGGATGCTCGGCCCGAAGTCGAGCCTCACCACGAGCATGTCGGCCACCTCGCAGCCCGAGGCGAAGTTGTTCACCGCCCACTCGTGGGCGTGCTCCTGAATCATCTTGACGACCGCCTCGCGCTCGTCCTCGGGACGCCACGCGGTCGCGTATTCGACGACGTCGCGCATCACCTCGGCGGGGTTCCCGGCGTCGTGGACGAGCGTCTGGGCCCGGATCGCGATCTCGTCGCCGAACAGGGTGGCGACCTCGTGCGCATGACCGGTGCAGCCGATGTAGCGCAGGAGCGAGACCCAGTAGGCGTCCGTCCGCACGTCGTCGTCGAACTCCGCCTCCTCGCACAGCCAGCTCGCGAGGAGGCAGGACCGCAGCTGCGACTCGAGCGGCTGGCCGAAGGCGTTGTCCTGGGCGAGCGCCAGCGTGGCGACGAGCTCGGCAAGGCGGAGCGGCGGAGAATAGATAGGGCGTACTCCCGATGTATCGGCGCGAGCGATGGGCGAGCATTCTCTCACACCAGACGCGCGCCGTTGAGCGCTTGCTCGGCCCGGGAGCGCGTCAGAGACGGAGGGAACATGTCGAGTGCAAGCACCATCAAGGTGGGAGTGATTGCGGACCAGACCGGCCCACTCTCGTTCGTCGGCATCGCCAACGCAAACGTCGCCCGCATGGTGATCGGCGACATCAACGCCAAGGGCGGCCTTCTGGGACGCCGGCTCGAGCTCTGTCTCGAGGACAGCGCGACCGACGATGCCGTCGCGGCCGAGAAAGCCGAGAAGCTCGTGCGGGAGGACGAGGTCGACGTCATCCTCGGCGGCATCTACAGCTCCGCACGCCAGGCGATCAAGGGCCCGGCTGTCGTGGCGGGGAAGACGCTCTACATCTACCCCGAGCAGTACGAGGGCCAGGAGTCCGACCCGCTCATCTTCTGCACCGGGCCCGGGCCCGCGCAGCAGGTCGATCCGCTGATCCCCTGGCTGATGGAGAGGACAGGCGCGAGGAGGTTCTACCTCCCCTCGGCCGACTACATCTGGCCGCACGTGTTGAACGAGCGCGTCACGGAGGCCGTCACCGCGAACGGCGGCACGATCGTCGGCGAGGAGTACTACCCGCTCGACCACACGGACTATGCCGCGACCGTCGAGCGCATCACGGCAAGCGGCGCCGACGTCGTCTTCAACACGATCGTGCCGCCCGGGGTGACCCCGTTCTTCGAGGAGCTGTACGACTCGGGCTTCGTCAACCGCGGCGGGCAGCTCGTCTGCACGTACATGGACGAGAACTTCCTCAACCTGATGCCGGCCGCCCACTGCGAGGGTCTCTACAGCTGCCTCGACTACTACCAGGCCGTCGAGGATCCGTTCAGCCAGAAGCTCCTCGCGCAGTACGACGCGCTCTACCCCGGCGAGGCGAAGTTCACGGGTGGCAGCGCGTGCTCCGGCCTCTATCGCGGGCTGCGGCTCTGGGCCGCCGCCGTGCGCGAGGCTGGGTCGCTCGACCAGGCTGATGTGATCGCGGCGCTCGATCGGGCAGAGATCGCCGAGGGGCCCGGTGGGCCGGCGGCGATGGTCCCAGGGCAGCATCATCTGCGCCTCCAGATGTACATTGCGCAGGCCCGAGGCGGCCGGTTCGAGATCGTCGAGAGCCTCGGCGCGATCGATCCGCAGGAGCGCCTGGTTGGAGCACCGGCTCTCGCCGGCTGACCCACGAGTCCACCCCAGCGACGCACCACGAAAGGAGACCGAGATGCTCCTCGCAACAACGCAGGTCGAGGATCTCGACCGGTTCATGGACATCTTCTCGACGCAGGGGGCCGAGAAGCGCAAGCAGCACGGATCGAAAGGCGCGACGATCTTCCGCGATCCCGCCGAGGAGGATCGCGTGTGGGTGATCTTCGACTGGGACGAGCAGGGCTGGCAGAGCTTCATCGCGGATCCGGAGGTGCCGCCGATCATGCAGCAGGCCGGACACAAGTCGCGGCCGCAGGCGGCGCAACTCGTCGGCCGCTGCGACGCCTGATTCGACCGACGCGGCCGGGGCGGCGGCACGAGACCCGTGTCGCCGCCCCGCCGGTGCGCTCCAGCAGACGCACTCGAGCAGGCCTGCCTCCGAGTCTCTAGTCGATGCGGAAGGCCAACTCGCCCAGGCGTCTGTGGCCTGCCACGGACGGATGGTTCCCGTCCGCCGTCCAGTCGGCGCGCATCCGTCCGGGCCGCTCCGGGTCCTCGAGGGTCCGGTAGAACGGGAGCACGCGGATGTTCTCCTGCCCGCCGATCCGGTGGATCGCGTCGTTGAGCGCGCGGATCTGCGGGTCGGCGTCGGGCCAGCCGTTGTTCCACGGCAGCACCTCCGCGATCACGACCCTCAGACCCGCGGCCTTGCCCTGCCTCACCATCGTGCGGAGGTCGCGCTCGGCGAGGTCGAGTGGGCGGCCCTGGACGATGTCGTTGATGCCGGCCTGGACGACGAGCACGTCGCCGTCCACGAGGGCGGCGGGCAGCCGGGCGAGGATCTCGTCGCTGCGCTCCCCGCCGACGCCGAGGTTGCGGCAGTCGAGGCGTGGGTTCAGGGCCTGAGCCCAGTAGAGGTACTGGCTCGTCACGTCGTCGCCGGGGCTCTTCGAGCTTGCGTCGCTTCGGATCGGGATCCCAGCCTGGATTCCCTGCCGTGATCGAGTCGCCGAGCGCGACGACCACGACCTTGTGCTGCACCGAAGCCGGATCGTGCTCTGGCCAGCTCATCGCCGGCACGCTAGCGCGACCGGGGCCGTGGGCGGGGACGTAGGATCGAGCGATGTTCGACTACCGCGAGCGTCGTCGGCGCCTGTCCGAGCGGATGCGTGCCGAGAGCGTCGATCTGCTCTTCCTCGGGCTCTCGGCCGACCTCGAGTACCTCTCGGGCGTCGAGCGGGGGATCCCGTTCTTCGGGCAGAGCTCCTACGCCCACGGCTGGGTGGCGGGCGGCTTCTTCCGTCCCGACGCCGACCCGGTCTTCGTGCTGCCGCGGATGGTGGCCGCATTCGACCTGCCGGTGCGGCCGGACGGGGAGATCGTGATCGTGAACGAGACCGACGACGGGTTCGCCGTGTTCGAGCGGGTCGCGAAGGGCATCGGGCCTGCAGCCACGGTCGCGGTGGGTGACCGCGTGTGGGCCGAGACGACCCTCAATCTCGGCCGCGTGTTCGGCTTCGATCGGCTCCGCACCGGGTCCTCTCTCGTGAACACGCTCCGCCGCGTCAAGAGCGGGGAGGAGCTCGCGGCGATGGCGCGGGCCTGTCGGACGGTGGAGCAGGCGATGGAGGCCGTCGCACCCCGCGTGCAGCCGGGCGTCAGCATGGCCGAGCTGGTCGACGAGGTCGAGCTTCAGCTCCGGCTCGCCGGCTCGAGGACGCCCTCGTTCGCGACGCACATCTTCACCGGGCTCGATTCGGACAGCCTCGACTCGACGCTGGCGAGCGGTCGAGCGCCGACGCCCGAGGGAACGTCGGTGATGTTCGACTTCGGCGGCGTCGTCGACGGCTACTGCTCGGATTTCGGCCGCACGGTGGTCGCGGGGGAGCCGTCGCAGGACCTGCTCGACGCGTACGACGTGATGCTCGCCGCCTACGAGGCGGGACGCGACGCCTGCCGTCCGGGGGCGCTGGCGTGCGAGGTCAACGCTGCGTGCCGCGCCCCGATCGAGGAGGCCGGCCTCGGCCCGCACTTCCGCCACCGCATGGGGCACGGGATCGGCCTCGACGTGCACGAGCGGCCTTTCGTCTCCTCGGAGGACGAGACCCCGCTCGAGGCCGGCATGACGTTCACGGACGAGCCGTCGATCATCGTCCCGGACGCCTTCAGCGTCCGCATCGAGAACATCATCGTGTGCGACGAGCAGGGCGGCCGGGTGCTGAACGACTACCCCGACGCGCTCGTCTGCAACGGCTGAGAACGGTGACGAGGGGCCCCGGCGGCTGCCGGGACCCCTCGTCGAGACTCAGCCCTTCGGCTTCGTCTGGGTGACGTCGATCGAGTAGACCGCGTTGAACTTCGCGTTTGCGAGGTCCTTCGTGGAGACGAAGACCTGCGTCGGCTGGAGCAGCGGGAAGAACGGCCCGTAGCCGTTCAGTCGCTTCTGGATGGTCTGGTACAGCTTCTCGCGGGCGGCGTCGTCCGTCGTCACGCGCACCTTCGCCCCGAGAGCCTCGACCGTCTTCTCCGATCCCGCGGGCCAACCGGCACGTGTCCCGACGAGCTCACCCGGGAGGAAGGCGAGGTAGTCCGCCGGGTCCGGATAGTCCGGGCCCCAGAGGGAGAGACCGAACGGCATCTTGCCGTCGCGGTAGCGCTGCAGCCACGTGCCGACGGGGGCCCCCTCCAGCTCGACGTTCAAGCCCGCGTCCTGCAGATTCGCCTGCACCTTCTGGGCCAGGCTGTCGAAGAGGACGCCGTTGATCGTGAAGTTGCTCGGGAACTCGAGCGTGATCTTCTGGTTCGCGACGCCTGATGCCGCGAAGAAGGCCTTCGCCTTGGTCATGTTCTGCTTGACCGCCGCGGTCTGCGGCAGCGATCCGAGGAACATCGACGGGATGATCCCTGGGGCCTGGATCGCGCCCGGCCCCGCGACGCCGGCAATCGCCTTGTAGTCGAGCGCGTTCCGGACGCCCTGCTGGAAGTTCTTGTTCGACGCGAAGCTCGAGATCTTGGGGTCGTTGTTCGCGAAGAGCCAGAACACCCAGGTCGAGGGCGTCGTGAGCGTGTCGACGTTCTTGTTGCCCTTGAGGCCGAGCGCCTGCTGCGAGGAGAGGTCGATCGAGACCTCGTACTTGCCCCGCTGGACGTTGATCAGCTGCGTCGGGGCGATCATGTTGCGCACGACGACGCTCGAGAACGCGGCCTTGTCGGGCCCCCAGTACTTGGTGTTCGGCGAGAGGACGATCTGCGAGCTCGTGCTGTACTGCTTGAGCACGTAGGGGCCGCTGCCGGCGCCGGCCGCGGCGGCCGAGTTGAACCACTGCTCGGCCTTGTCCGTCTTGTCGGCGTCAGCGGCATCCGTGCCGCCGTGGGCCTTGACGAGCTTCGAGTTGACGATCGACAGCGAGGTGTTCGCGAGGATCGCCGGGAGGGCCGTGTTGGCGAGCTTCGAGCGCATCACCACCGTGTACTTGCCGGCAGGCGTGATCGTGACGCCGTCGAGCAGGAAGGCCGGGTTGCCCTTGAGGTTGATGAGGCGACGGAGCGAGAACGCGACGTCGGCCGAGGTCAACGGCGTGCCGTCGGCGAACTTCACGTTCTTCTTCAGCTGGAACGAGAACGTCTTCGCATCGTCGCTCGCCTTCCACGACGAGACGAGGAGCGGGACCGGGTGGGCGACGTCGCTGCCCTTGTACGTGAACAGCGTGTCGAAGATGCCGCGGTTGACGATCGATGCCGTCGGCTCGAAGGCCCGCTGTGGATCGGCGGTCTTGATCTCGAACGACTTGTCGACGACGAGCGTCGGCGCGGCCTTGCTGCCGTTCGTCGCGGCGAACGCGGCCGTGGTGGCCGCGAGCGCGACGACGAGGGCGACGAGCACCTTCACCGTGAGGCGGGTCGGGCGTCGGGACATGCGAGTCCTCTCTTTCTCCGTGGGTCGGATCATGGTCGTGGGGTTGGTAGGGCCGGTCACGACGTGGCGTCGCTCCCGGGGTCGGGGACTCGCAGCCAGCACGCTGCGAGGCGGCTCTCGCCGAGGGCTTCGAGCAGCGGCTCACGCGACCGGCAGACGTCCATCACGTACGGGCAGCGCGGATGGAAGCGGCATCCTAGCGGCGGCATTGCCGGATCGGGCACCTCGCCGGGCAGCACCTCGGGCATCGCGCCGGTCCCGTCCGGACGCGGCACTGCGCCGATCAGCGCCTCCGTGTACGGGTGCGCCGGAACCGCCCAGACGGTCTCGGTCGGGCCGGACTCGACGATCTTGCCGAGGTACATGACTGATACGACGTCAGCGACGTGGTGAACGATTGCGAGATCGTGCGAGATGAGCAGCAGGCTCAGCGAGAGCTGCTTCGAGAGGTCGAGGAGGAGGTTCGCGACCTGCGCCTGCGCCGACGCGTCGAGTGAGGCGAGCGGCTCGTCGAGCACGATCAACGAGGGGTCTGCGGCGAGTGCCCGGGCGATGGCGATGCGCTGCCGCTGCCCGCCGCTGAACTCGTGCGGGTAGCGCGAGCGTGCGTTTCCGGGTAGCCCGACGAGCTCGAGGAGCTCGGCGATCCGGGCTGCCTTCACGGAGCGTCCGGCGCCGTTACCCACGATGCCGTCGCCGATCTGCTCGCCGACGCGGCGGCGCGGGTTCAGCGACGAGTAGGGGTTCTGGAAGACGAGCTGGAGGCGCGTGAGCTCGCGCGGCCGTGCTCGGCGCGTCAGCGGCACGACCGCCCGCCCCTCGAACTGCACGGTTCCCGCCGACGGAGCGACGAGACCGACCGCCGCCCGGGCAAGGCTCGACTTACCACAGCCCGACTCTCCTACGAGCCCCACGATCTGCCCGCGCTCGACGGCGAGGCTCGCTCCGGCAACCGCGTGGAACCTCGCGCGGTCGCGGCGCTCGTACGTGACCTCGAGGCTGTCGATCTCGAGGATGCTCATGCGCGGAAAGGATCGACGGGGCACGCGAACGCGCGGGAGCCGTCGTGCACGAGCTCCGGCACGTCGGTCGCACAGGTCTCCACCCTGTAAACGCAGCGCGGGTGGAATGCGCATCCCGGGGGAACCGCCGCGGGGGAGGGTGGTGCGCCGGCGATCGGCACGAGGGGATGGTCTGCGGAGAGCTCCGGGTGCGGCAGGGCATCGAGGAGAGCCCTCGTGTACGGGTGCCGCGGCGACTGCAGCAGCTCCTCGCGCCCACCGGTCTCCACCACGCGACCGGCATAGAAGACGGCGACGCGGTCGGCGATCGACGACATCACGCCCAGGTCGTGCGTGATCAGCACGACCGAGAGGCCTCGCTCGCGGCGGAGCCGGTCGAGCAGCCGGATGATGCCCGCCTGCACGGTCACGTCGAGCGCCGTCGTCGGCTCGTCGGCGATCAGGAGCTCGGGCTCGGCGGCGAGCGCGATCGCGATCGCGACGCGCTGTCGCATGCCGCCCGAGAACTGATGCGGGAACGCGCGCAGCGCACGCTCGGGATCGGGGAGCCGGACGTCGGCGAGGAGTCCGGCCGCGCGCTTCCTGGCGGCGCCGCGGCTCACGCCGAGGTGCTGCCGGATCGGCTCCTCGATCTGCTGACCGATCGAGAGCATCGGGTGCAGGGACGTCATCGGGTCCTGGAACACCATCCCGATCCCGCCCCCGCGGATACTGCGCAGGGCCCGGCCGTTGAGTGCGAGGAGGTCGAGCCCGCGGAAGTGCGCGCGCCCGGTTGCGGTCGCGCCGGACGGGAGCAGCCCGATCAGCGCGAGCACCGACATCGTCTTGCCGCTGCCGCTCTCGCCGGCGACGCCGAAGACCTCGCTCTCGGCGACGGCGTAGTCGACGCCGTCGACGACCGTGATCGAGCCGCCCCGCACCGGCACCTCGACCCGCAGGTCGTCCACCTCGAGCAGGTGAGCACTCATCGGACGCGACGACCTTCCTGCGCCGTGCGCGGATCGAACACGTCGCGCAGGCTGTCGCCCAGGAAGTTGAAGGCCATCACGGCCGTGAAGATCGCGAGGCCGGGGAACGTGCCCATCCACCAGTACTGGAAGTACTGCGTGCCCGTCGCGACCATGGCGCCCCACTCCGGGTCGGGCGGCTGAGCGCCGAGACCGAGGAACGAGAGGCCGGCGAGGAGCAGGATCGCCGTGCCGAGATCGAGTGTGGCAAGGACGAGAACCGGACCCGCGACATTGGGCAGCACCTCGCGGAAGAGTGCCGACCGCGACGAAACCCCGAGCAGGCGCGACGACTGCACGTACTCGGAGTCGCCGATCGAGAGCACGAGACCGCGCACGACACGTGCATAGGAGGGCCACGAGACGATCACGATCGCGAGCACGGCGTTGCGGACGCCGCGGCCGAGCACGGCGGTCACGACCATCGCGAGGATGATGGCGGGGAACGCGAAGACGAGATCGGAGACGCGCATCACGACACCGTCCGCCAGCCCGCGGAAGTAGCCGGCCACCGCTCCGGCCAGCCCGCCGATGGTTCCCGCGATCGTCACGAGCAGCAGGGCCAGCGGGATCGACAGGCGCGCGCCGTAGATGACGCGGCTGAGCACATCGCGTCCCAGCTCGTCGGTGCCGAACGGGTGGGCGCCCGTGGGCGACTGGAACGCCGGAAAGTCCTGGGCGAGGGGGTTGTACGGCGCGATGAGAGGCGCGAACACGGCGATGAGCAGCCACGCGACGGCGATCACCGCGCCGACGACGGCGAGCGGCTGCCGCCACGCGGGACGGGTCGCGCGCCCGGCAGCGCGGCGAGCGGAGGCGGAGACCGCGATCTCGCTCACGTGAGCCGGATTCTCGGGTCGATGATCCCGTAGAGGACGTCGACGATGAAGTTGATCGTCACGTAGACGATCGCGACGAAGAGGCTGACGCCGGCGATCGCCTGCACGTCGAGGTAGATGGCACTCGTGTAGGCGTACTGGCCGACACCGGGCCAGGAGAAGATGTTCTCCACGAGGACGGCCCCGGTGAGGATGTTCGCGAAGAGCAGTCCGATGACGGTGACGACGGCAGGCAGCGCTGCGCGGAGGACGTAGCGCGTGACCACGACGAACTCGGGCAGGCCCTTCGCCCTCGCCGCGCGCACGTAGTCGTTCCCCACCACCTCGAGCACCGAGGAGCGCGTGTAGCGGGTGAGCAGGCTCACGTTGAAGGCGGCGAGGACCAGGGCGGGGAGGACGAGGTGGTCGAGCGCGTCGGTGAACGTCGACCACTGACCGGCGAGCAGCGCGTCCACCGTGTACAGGCCGGTCACATGCGGAGGCGGTTCGACGCCGATCCCGAGCCGGCCGCCGCCGGGGAACCAGCCCAGTCGGAAGAAGAAGATGTAGAGGGCCAGCAGCGCGATCCAGAACGTCGGCATCGAGATGCCTCCGAGCGAGACGACGCGAAGGGTGTGGTCGATGGGGTGGTTGCGTCGCATCGCGGCGATGACGCCGAAGAAGACGCCGACGACGATCGCGACGATGATCGAGTAGAACGCGAGCTCTGCAGTCGCCGGGATGAACGTCGCCAGGTCCTTGCGCACCGGGTTGTGGGTCTGGGTCGACTGGCCGAGGTCGCCCTGGACGAGATGGCCGAGGTAGATCGCATAGCGTTCGGGTAGCGGTTTGTCGAGGCCGTAATGCGCCTTGAAGGCCGCCACCGCCGCCGGATCGCCGGCCGCCTGCTCGCCCAGGCTGGCCGACACGGGGTCGGCCGGAACCGCCTGGGTGAGGAGGAAGACGACGAACGTGATCCCGATCGCGAGCAGGACGAGCGCGGCGGCCCGGCGGCCGACGAAGCGGAGGAAGCCGCTGGACGGCAGCAGCGACCTGCCCGGGCGTCGAAGTCTGCCGTTCGACTCTACGGGAGGCGCGTCGGCGTCTATCACCGCTCCCAGCGGATCCGAGGCACGGCGGCGTGTGCGTTATTTTGCACTGCGGGATCGTATTGTGCCGCTCGTGGGGCAAGGAGGCAGGACATGGCCTGTGCGGGAAGAGACGAGCTGCCGGAGCAGGAGATCGCTCCCGGCCTCAACAGCCGCTTCGCCGACTGGGGCGGGATGACGGTGGGGTTCGAGTTCGCCCCGGCCGGCACCGACGCGTCGACGATGCTCGAGGGGCTCCCCGACCGGCGTTGCCAGGCGCCGCACTGGGGGATGCTGCTCTCCGGTCGGATCCTCGTCGACTACGGCGACCGGCAGGAAGAGATCGTCGGCGGCCAGGCCTACTACGTCGAGCCCGGCCACCGCATCTCGTTCCTCGAGGACAGCGAGGCGGTCGAGTTCACGCCGACCCTCGAGCTGGAGAAGACGCTCGAGGTCGTGCGGCGAAACGCCGCTGCGGCGGCAGCCGACGACGCCTCGTGACGGATGTCGTCGTCGTGGGCGGCGGCGTCACCGGCGTCTCGATCGCGTTCGCGCTCCAGGAGCGTGGCCACGTTGCCGTCGTCCTGGAGCGGAGTGGCGTCGCCGCGGGGCAGTCGGGGGTTCAGCCCGGCGGCGTCCGCCAGCAGTGGGGGACGCCGGCCGCGTGCCGACTTGCCCGGGAGTCGGCGTCGTGGTGGCGGGAGGCCGAGGAGCGTCTCGCGAGCGTGGTTCCGCTCGGCTTCAGGGCTTGCGGCTACCTCTTCGTCGCCCACAGCGAGGCCGCTCTCGCGCAACTCGCGGCAAACGTGGCGGTGCAGAATGCGGAGGGGATCGCATCGCGGATCGTCTCGCCGCAGGAGGCCGCCGAGCTCGTTCCCGGGCTGCTCGTGGACGAGCTCGCGGGAGCCGCCTGGTGCCAGGACGACGGCTACTTCGACCACCCTCAGGCTGCGGTCGAGGCCGTCGCCCGACACGTCGACGTCCGGCTGGCCGAGGTCGACGCCGTGACACCCACCGGCAGCGGCTGGGAGGCGTCCGGCCCGTTCGGCCGCTTGCACGCGGACGCGGTCGTCGTCGCGACCGGCGTCGACGCGAACCAGCTGCTGGGCGCACTCGGCTGTCCGCTGCCCATCGAGCCCGAAGTGCGGCATCTCTTCCTCAGCGAGCCGGTGCCCGAGCGCCTGCTCGAGCCCCTGGTCGTCGCCCCGGAGCTCCACTTCGCCGCGAAGCAGCTCGGCAGCGGCCGCGTCCTCGCGAGCGACCTGGCGGCGGTCGGCGATCCCGACGAGGACGCTCCCCGCTGGCGAGCCGCGGTCCGCGAGGGCATTCGCAGGCTCGTGCCCGTGCTCGAGTACGTGGACTTCACCGTCCTCGCGAGCGGTGCGTACGACGTGACGCCGGACCGCCAACCCGCGCTCGGCCCCGTCCCGGGCCACGACGGCCTCCACGTCGCGGCCGGCTTCAGCGGCCACGGGTTCATGATCGCGCCTGCCGTGGCCCGTATCGTCGCCGCGGGGGTGGTCGGCGAGACGGACCCCGCGCTCGAGATTCTGGGCGCCGGCAGGTTCGCCGAGGGAAGGCTCGTCACCGAAACGCTGGTCGTCTGATGCGCCCGCGAGCAATTCCGATCGCGCTGTTCTAGCCTAACCCCGTGAGCGCCGGCGAAGAGACCGCTGTCGAGAGACGCCCGACGCCGCTCGACCCGTATCCGCAGCCGCGCGCGCGCGCGACCCGGGAGAACGAGAGATCGCGCCCCACCGAACTTGGCCCCGGTGCGATCGCAATCCTGGAGGGGAGGACGTTCATGCTCTCGGACTCGTGCGGCGAGGTGGCTGCGGGCTCGATCGGAGGTCTCGTGCACGAGGACACGCGCTTCGTGAGCCGATGGGAACTTCGCCTCGACGAACAGCCTCTTTCGCTGCTCAAGTCGGAGCTGGTCGGTTACGACTCCGCGACCTTCTTTCTGACGAATCCCGACACACGCGCCTCGGTGCCCACAGCGTTGCGGTACGTCCGCCTGCGGCTCGTCAGCGATGGCGCCCTCGAACAGATCACGGTCTACAACACCTCGGCCGGCTCGATCAGCTGCGAGTTGCGGCTTCTCTGCGGGGTGGACTTCGCCGATCTCTTCGAGATCAAGAGCGGTGTCCGAGACCGCAGCGGCAGCATCGTCGTGGCCGGTGCCGGCCGACGTTCGCTGCGTTTTCGATATCAGGTGCCCGGTTTTCTCGCTGAGACGACGATCCGGATCGAGCGCAGCGAGATCGTCGAGGTGGCGACAGAAGACGTTGTCGCTCAGGCGCCGCCTCGCATCGACGGGACGGACGTCGTCTGGGCGCTCGAGTTGTCACCCCGCTGCTCGCTCGTGACGCTGGTGAAGGTCGCCGCGAGGGTGAACAACGTGACGTTCGAGCCAGTGGCCAACGGTCTTGGCGGCCGGCAGGAACCCGTCGACGAACCGTTGAGCGGCTGGCTCGAGCGCGCTCCGGACTTCGAGGCCGAGAGCGCAGTGTTGACCAGCGTCCTGCGGCGGTCGGTTGTCGACCTCGCGGCGCTGCGGATCACCGGCGACCTCCTCGGCGAGAGCTACGTCCTCCCGGCAGCCGGCTGCCCTGGTTCATGACGCTCTTCGGGCGGGACACGTTGATCACCCGCTGCAGACGCTCTGGGTCGGCCCCGGGCTCGCGCGCGGAGCGCTCGGCACCTCCCTGCTCGGCGCTCTGCAGGGCAGGCGGGTGGACGACTTCAGAGACGAGGAGCCCGGCAGGATCCTGCACGAAGTGCGCAGCGGCGAGCTGACGCGGCTGGGCCAGATGCCCCACAACCCGTACTACGGAACCGCCGACGCGACACCACTGTGGTTGATCCTCCTGTCGGAGTACTGGCGCTTCACCGGTGAGGACGCGTTCGTTCTCGGGCGCTGGGACAAGGTCGCTGCCGCGCTCGCCTGGATCGACCGGTATGGCGACCGTGACGGCGACGGGTACGTCGAGTACCAGACGCGGTCTCAGGAAGGCCTCGGCAACCAGTGTTGGAAGGACTCGTGGGACGGAGTCCAGTTCGCCGACGGGACGATCCCGCACCTGCCGATCGCCACCGCCGAGATCCAGGGCTACGTCTACGACGCGAAACTCCGCGTCGCCGAGCTCGCGCGGCGGCTCCGCGCTGACGTCAGTCTCGCCGAGCGGCTCGAGCGTGAGGCCGACGAGCTGTTCCGCCGCTTCAACGAGGACTTCTGGTCGGAGGCCCGCGGCGGCTACTACGTGATCGGCCTCGACGGCGACAAGCGCCGGATCGACTCGATGACCTCGAACGTCGGGCACCTCCTCTGGTCCGGGATCGTTCCCGGGGAGCGCGCCGGTCTCGTCGCTCGCCAGCTGATGTCGGATGGGATGTTCTCGGGTTGGGGCGTCCGCACGCTGTCGTCCACCGAGCGCGGCTACAACCCCCTCGGCTACCACGTCGGCACGATCTGGCCGCACGACAACGCAATCGTCGCGCTCGGGCTCGTGCGCGCAGGCTTTCGTGACGAGGCGAACCGGATCGCCCTGGCTCAGCTCGAGGCGGCCGCCCTCACCGGCTACCGGCTTCCGGAGGCATTTGCGGGGTTCGACCGCTCGGTGAGCCGCTTCCCCGTCCCGTACCCAACGGCGTGCAGCCCGCAGGCATGGGCCACTGGGGCCCCGTTCGTGTTCGTGCAGGCGATGCTCGGTCTCGAGGCCCGTGACGGCGAGCTTCGCCTCGATCCGCGCGTGCCCAAGGAGGTCGGTCGCATCCACATTCGCCGCCTGCATGCGTTCGGGGCGGAATGGGAGGTCGAGGCGGTCGGGGCCGAAGGCGACGTTCGCCGCGCCGAGTCCAAGCTCCCGTGAGACCCGCTCGGCATAGACTCGACGCGTGGACCTGCCGATGCGCGTCGTTCTCGCCGACGACTCCGTGCTGCTGCGAAAGGGCATCGCGCGCCTCCTCGAGGACGTGGGGTTCGAGGTCGTCGCTCAGTCGGGAGACGCCGAGGAACTGCTGCGCGACGTTTCGACGCATACGCCGGACGTGGCGATTGTCGATATCCGCATGCCACCGACTCACACGAACGAGGGTCTGCGCGCCGCGCAGGAGATCCGGCAGCGGTTCCCGGACGTGGGCGTGCTCGTGCTCTCGCAGTACGTCGAGCCGGCGTACGCAATGGAGCTTCTTGCCGACAGCGCCGACGGCGTCGGCTACCTGCTGAAGGATCGAGTCTCGGACGTCGACGAATTCGCCTCCGCGGTCCGCCGAGTCGGCGAGGGCGGCTCCGCGCTCGACTCGGCCGTCGTCAGCGAGCTCGTCGGACGCCGGCGCTCGCAGGATCCGCTTGCGGAGCTGACTCCGCCCGAGCGTGAGGTGCTCGAACTGATGGCAGAGGGCAAGTCGAATCAGGCGATCGCCGAGGAGCTCTTCCAACCTCTCGACGCCGTCGACAGTCAGGTGACGAGCATCTTCTCGAAGCTGGAACTGCCGGCAACCGAGAACGACCACCGGCGCGTGCTCGCTGTGCTCACGCTCCTCCGGCACTAGGGAGTAAGCTGAGAGCCCGACGATGGCCGAGATCGAGTTCAGCGACGTCCAGAAGGTCTACGACGACGGCACGCAGGCGGTCTTCGACCTGAATCTCGCCATCCAGGACGGCGAGCTGATGGTTCTCGTCGGCCCGTCCGGCTGCGGCAAGACGACCGCCCTGCGCATGGTTGCGGGGCTCGAGGAGATCACCGACGGCGAGCTCAGGATCGGCGACACCATCGTCAACGACCTGACACCGAAGGAACGCAACATCGCCATGGTCTTCCAGAGCTACGCGCTCTATCCGCACATGACGGTCGAGGACAACCTCGCCTTCAGCCTCAAGCTCCACAAGATGCCGAAGGCCGAAGTCCAGGAGCGGGTCCAGCGGGCAGCGAGCATCCTCCAGATCGAGGACTACCTCAAGCGCAAGCCACGCGCTCTCTCGGGCGGTCAGCGCCAGCGTGTCGCCATGGGGCGCGCGATCGTCCGCGAGCCCGAGGCCTTTCTGATGGACGAGCCGCTCTCGAACCTCGACGCCAAGTTGCGGGTCCAGATGCGGGCTGAGATCCATCAGCTGCAGCGGCGGCTCGACGTGACGACGATCTACGTCACACACGACCAGGTCGAGGCGATGACGATGGGCGACCGCGTGGCCGTCATGAACGCCGGGCGCCTGCAGCAGGTCGACACGCCGCAGGTGCTCTACGACCAGCCCAGGAACGAGTTCGTCGCCGGCTTCATCGGCTCTCCCGCGATCAACCTCGTCGAGGCGCAGCTGGAGAAGACGAACGGTCACCTCTCGGTCAGCTTCGGCGAGCACGAGCTGGCCGTCGACGAGCGCGCCGCGCGGAACCGCTCCGGGCTGAACGACTACGTCGGCCGCACGATCATCCTCGGCATCCGGCCCGAGGACTTCGAGGACGCGAGCATCGAGTCGGACGCGCCCGGCGACCGGCGCCTGAAGGTGAACATCGACCTGACCGAGCCGCTCGGGGCCGAGGTGCTCGTCTACTTCGGCACCGCGGCGGAAGGCGTCGTCTCGAGTGCGGTCGCGGCCGAGGGCGCGGCCGAGGACGCTGCCGTACGGCTCGGCGGAGGCGACGGCGACGGGCCGGCCAAGACCCGCCTCTGCGCCCGCGTCAGCCCCCGCACGAGGATCGCGGTCGGCAGCCAGGCCGAGCTCGCGGTCGACACGAGTCGCCTCTACTTCTTCGACCCCGAGACGCGGGAACACGCTCTAGCCCTTCACTGCGCCGGCCGTCAAACCCGCCAGGATGCGCTTCTGCAAGACCAGGACCGCGACGATCAGCGGCAGCGTGACGATGATCGTCGCGGCCATGATCTCGCCCCACGGTTGCTGGAACGCGCTGCCCGACTTCCCGGGAAACGAGGTGATCGCGATCGGGACGGTGTAGTTGTCGGGGCTCTGGATGAACGACAGCGCGAACAGGTACTCGTTCCAGGCCGCGATGAATGCCAGGAGGCCTGTCGTCACGAGACCGGGCGCGATCAGAGGTAGGAGCACCTTGTAGAACGTCTGCATCGGGGTCGCACCGTCGACGTAGGCCGCCTCTTCGAGATCCCGTGGCAAGGCACGCATGAAGCTCGTCAGCACCCACACCGTGAACGGCAACGTGAAGATCAGGTACGTGAAGACCAGCGCCCAGCGTGTGTCGTACAGATGCGGGAAGCGGATGAACCAGGCGATGTGAAATCCGCTGATCATCGTGTAGAGCGCGCCGAGGATCGCGATCTGCGGGAAGATCGTCATCGACAGCATCAGGTACATCACGAACGAGCGGCCGCGGAAGCGGAATCGTCCGAGCGCAAACGCAGCGAGCGAGCCGATCGCCAGCGAGAGCAATGTCACGGAACCGGCGACGATCGTCGAGTTGAGCAGGGCGTGGCGGAAGAACGAGGCTTCGAGAGCACCCCTGAAGTTGTCGAGCGTCGGGTGCTTCGGGATGTACTCGAGCGGCGTGGAGAACAGCGCGTTGTCGGGCGTGAACGCGGAGCGCAACGCCCACAGGAACGGGAACAGCGCGTAGACGAAGATGAGCGCGACCAGGAAGTAGAACGGAGACCTGGTCAGGATTCGCCCGACGCGGCTGCGCCGGAAGGCACGCCGGCGGCTGATCGGCCGCGCTACGGACTTGCCGGTTTCCGAAACGGCGCTCATGTCAGTCCTCGGCCGCCCGCATGAAGGTCACGTAGATGACGACGAAGAGAGCGATGATCAGGAAGATGGCCACGCTGATCGCGGCGCCGTAGCCGACATGGCCGCTGCCGACAATGGTGTCCTGGTTGTAGATCGACATCGTCTGTGTATCCGGCCGGTTGCCGAAGAACACGTAGAAGACGTCGAACACGCGGAGCGCGTCGAGCGTCCGGAAGATCAGGGTGACCAGGATCGCCGGCGCGAGGAGCGGCAGCGTGATCTTCCAGAACTGCTGCAGCTGGCTGGCGCCGTCGACATCCGCAGCCTCGTAGAGGTCGCCCGGGATCACCTGGAGCCCGGCGAGCAGGAGCAGCGCGACGAACGGTGTCGTCTTCCAGATGTCGACAGCGCAGACCGCGGCCAGCGCCGTGTTCGGGTCGGAGATCCACGCATGCGAATGCGAAAGGATGTGGAGCCGCACGCCCGCGTCGTTCACGACGCCGAACGTGTCGTCGAGCATCCATTTCCACATCTGTGCCGCGACAACGGTCGGGATCGCCCACGGCACGAGCATGATGGCGCGCATGACGCCGCGTCCCTTGAAGCTCGAGTTGACGACGAGGGCGATCGCCAGTCCGAGCGCGAACTCCAGGCCGACGGTGATGAGCGTGAACTCGACGGTCTTCCAGACGGCGCTCCGGAACACCGTGTCGTGCCAGAGCTCGCGGTAGTTCTCGAGGCCCACCCAGCGCGTCGGCTCGAGTGCGAGGAAATCCTGATCGGTGAAGCTCTGGTAGACGGTCTTGCCGAGTGGGTAGATCGCGACGAACGCGACCACCGCGAGCGAGGGCAACAGCAGGAGCCAGGCGAGGCGCGTCTGCCGGCGCCGGAGCTTCGTTCCCCGGCGGCGGCGGGTCGGCTGGCTGGGCGTGGCGACGGAGGTCATGAGGTCATGGGGAGGACGGGGGAGGATCGCAGCTGCGATCCTCCCCGGTTCGGATCAGGCTCGGCTACTTGACGAGCTTTTCCAGCTTCGACTGGATCGACGGCAGGACGTCCTTCGCGGGCTTACCGTTGAGGATCTGGCTGATCCCCTGGTAGATGTCCTTCGACCCCTCGTTGTAGTGCGTCCCCAGGTACCGCGCCGGACGTGTCACGCGCGCGACCGTCGCGATCTGCGGCTTGAGGTACGGATTCGCCTTCACGACCGCCGGCATCTTGGCCACCGCCGGGATCGTGGGCACGTTCGTATTGGTGATCGCGTCGAACGCCTCGACGGCGGGGCTCGTCATGTAGCGGACGAGCTCGATCGCGGCGTCGACGTGCTTCGAGTACTTGTTGACGGCGAGCTGCCAGCCGCCCACGGTGCCGACGGGGCTGCCGCCGGGGCCGTGCGGCAGCGTGGTGACGCTGAACTTCCCCACGACCTTCGACTGCTTCGGGTCGGCCGCAATCGAGTAGGCGTACGGCCAGTTACGCATGAACGCCGCGTTGCCGGTCACGAATGCGGTGTGTGCCTCGCCCTCCTGGTACGACGTCACGCCGCGCGGCGTGGTCACGCCGATGTTCTGGCGGAACAGATCCAGAATCGCCGCCGCCTTCGGGTTGTTGATCGTGACCTTGCCCTTGTCGATGAACTGGCCGCCGCCGGACGAGGCGATCCACTCGAGCGCGTCGCAGGTCAGCCCCTCGTAGCTGTTCCCCTGGAAGACGAGGCCGGAGAACTGCGCGTTCGCGCCCTGCTCGCCGTCCTGGATCTTCTTCGCCATCGCGAAGAGCGAGGCCCAGGTCGTGGGTGGCTTCGCGAAGCCGTACTTCTTCAGCAGGTCGGTCCGGTAGTAGAGGATCCCGAAGTCGCCGAACCACGGCATGGCGACCAGGTGACCTTCGACCGTGTCGTTGGCGACGATCCCCGCCGCGTGCAGCTTCGACTGGTTGCCGAGCTTCGGCTTCAGGTCGACGAGGTACGGAGCAAACGCGCCCGGCCAGACCACGTCGATCATCGCAACGTCGAACGAGGACCCCTTCGACGTGAATACGCGCGCGAGCTGCGAGTAGGAGGCATCGGAAGCGGTCGGATGGGGCACCACCTTCACGTTGATGCCGGTGTCCTTGGTGAACTGTTTCGCGAGCGCCATGTCGCGCGTATGCCCGCCGCCCACCGAGTCGCCGATGAACGTGATCGACTGACCGCCGTACTTTGCCTTGATCGCCGCCGCGCCCAGCACCTTGGGTGCTGCCATGGCGGCCTTGACGGACGGCGTCATCGTCGCGCCTGTTCTCTTCGTCCCCGCTGACGCGACGCTCAGCGAAACGAGCAAGGCCACCACCACGACGAGCCCTGCTACGACAGCCACTACACGGTGTCTCACGTTCCTCACGTCCTTTCCTTGGACTTGACAGCCGGGAGCGATCGGGCCTGACCGCGCCTCTTCTGCAGGCGTGGCGCCCGAACGCGGGATCTCGGGGCTACCGCCGAGCGTGGAGATGACGCGCAGCTCGGCGAAACGGCCGCGATGCCGGAATCGCACGACGGGAGACCCGGGACCATCCTGGCCGTCCCACCAACCCCTGCGCCTTCGAACGCCACCGAAGCCACACCCGCTCCTCTCTGGTCAATGCATCCTTGCTGTCCGCTGCCGCTTGCGCAAGCCACGTATCCGATCGGCGCCCGGGAACAGCAGCGAAAGGGCCGCGATCTGCTCCTGCAGCGGGTACGTCAGCGCCGGTCTGTCCGTCGGGTCGGCCCGCCGCCAGCCGGCTCGAGCGCGCACTCGACCTCGGCCGCGGCCTCGAGCAGGACCGGCGGCAGCGTCTTGCGGCGGCGCGGGCCGAGGCGCGTGCTCGGCCCGCTGACGCCGATCATCGCGACGAGGGTGCCAGTCCGGTCGCGAATCGGGGCGGCGAGAGAGACGAGGCCGGCCTCGAGCTCGTCGACGATCTCCGCCCACCCCCGGCGACGGACGCGGGCGAGCTCAGCCTCGATGTCCGCGACGCCCGCAAGCGTCTTGGCCGTCAGGCGAGCGGGCTGCGCTGCGGCGATCCACGCCTCCAGTTCGGCGTGGCTGAGCTCCGCGAGCAGGAGCTTGCCGGCGGATGACGCGTGCAGAGGCACGTCCGCCCCGACCCAGCCGACGACGCCGAGGTGGTGCGGTGCGTCGAGCTGGGTGACGATCTCCATCTCGGTGCGGCCCGCGGCGATCGCGAGCAGTGCCGACTCGCCGGTCGCGGTCGCGGAGCCTGCGCAACGGCCCGTTCGCCGCCGCCACCACCGCGGTCCGCGGGTCCGCGAGCCGCGCCAGCCGGAACAGCTCGTGACCGACGACCCAACCGCCTGCCGTCTCGGCGACGAGGCCGCGGTCGAGCAAGCGTTCGCAGGGTGCGGCTGACGGTGGGCCGGGGCTGGCCGGTCACGCGCGACAGCGCCGAGGCCGAGATCGCGCTCTCGGACTCGGCGACCGCGACCAGCACGTCCATCGCCCGCTCGAGCGCCTGCGTGCGAGGGATACCGACTTGCAGATCCGCTCATGTGATGAGCAGTCTAGATCACCATGCGTTCGTGTGATACCTTCGTCCGATGCTCGTGGACTGCGACATCCACGTGGGGTACGAGACGCTCGCGGACCTCATCCCGTACCTGGACGCGCCGACCGCGGAGCTCGTCCGGCAGTCCGGCACGAACGGGCTCGCGATGCCGACGCTACCCGTGGAACCACCCGTCCGGCTGGATCCGCCGCGACCTCTACGAGCGCGGCGAGGGACACGACGCGAGCTTCGTCTACATGTCGCTCGAGACGCTGCGGGCGCGCCACCTCGACCCGTACGGGATCGACCTCGGCATCCTCGAGCCGGACGAGGCCGCCGTCTTCTCCGTCCTTCCGAACTCCCGGCTCGCGGCCCGCCTCTGCACCGCGTACAACGACTGGCTGCTCGACAACTGGCTCCTCCGGGAGCCGCGGCTGCGCGGGATGATCGTCGTGCCGGCCCAGTGGCCGGAGGCGGCGGCCCGCGAGATCAGGCGGCTCGGCAGCCGGGACGAGTTCGTCGGCGTCTTCCTCCCGGGAGCGGCCCGGGTGCCGTACGGCAACCCGATGTACGACCCGATCTGGGAGGCGGTCGACGAGCTCGGGCTCCCGGTGGCCGTCCACACCCACTACGAGTCGATCGGCATCGCCGGCCCGATCACCGCGGCGGGGATGCCCGACTTCTACGCCGAGTACCACACCCTCTGCGGCTCCGGGATGTACGGGCACTTCGTGTCGATCCTCTGCCACGGGATCTTCGAGCGCTTCCCCGAGACCCGCGTCGCGATGGTCGAGGGCGGGCTCGTTCCGTTCGTGGGCTTCCTCTGGCGCCTGGACACGAACTGGAAGGGCGTGCCGCTCCGAGATCCCGTGGTGCCGCCGCCGGCCGTCCGAGTACGTCTGGGACCACGTCCGCTTCGCCACCCAGCCGCTCGAGGCGCCCGACGACGCCGGGCAGCTGCTGCGGGCGATCGAGTTCCTGCGTCCCGCGGAGACGCTGATGTACGCGAGCGACTTCCCGCACTGGGACTTCGACGAGCCCGAGCAGACGCTGCGGCAGCTTCCGGCCGAGTGGCGCGACAACGTCCGTTGGCGCAATGCCGCTCGGTTCTTCCGGCTGCCCGTGCCGGCGCCCGCTGCGTCGTGAGCCCAGCAGCACGCGAAGCGCGCCTGCCGCTCGACGAGGCCCCGGCCGAGGGCAGCGTGCGCATCGTCGAGATCGACGGTCGCCGCATCGGCCTCTACCGAGTCGGGGACGAGCTGTTCGCGCTCGCCGACCGCTGCCCGCATCGCGGCGCGCCGCTCTGCGCCGGAAGCGTCGCGACGTCGATCGACGTCCGGGACGGCGAGCTCGTGCTCGGCACGACCGAACGGCATCCTTCGCTGCCCCTGGCACAAGTGGGAGTTCGACATCGCCTCGGGCCGGGCCCTCGCCGACGACCGGCTGCGCGTCCGTCGCTACGCCGTGCGGGTGCACGGCGCCGAGGTCGTCGTGTCGCTCGACGCGCCTCCCGACCGCACGGTGTAGCGCGCGCTACTCGGGCAGCGCCTCGCCGGAGCCACCGAGCTCCGCCGGGAAGTCCTTGAACTTGGGCAGACCGTCCTTCATCGGCATGACGGTGGACTCGTAGTTGACGTGCACACCGGGGGTGAACGGGAACGAGGGAATCGTGGCCGCGTAGACGTCGACCAGCTCCCACCCCGGGTGCCGGGTCAGCAGGTGACCGCCGCAGACGGTGCACCACTGGCGAAAGCTCCGGTCGTTCTGGTTGTACTCGCCGATGTGCTCTTCGCCCTGCGTCACCGTGACGTCTTCGGGCTTCCAGAGCGTGAAGGCGTTGACCGGCCCGGCGGACCAGCTCCTGCAGGATTTGCAGTGACAGTAGCCGGCGCCGGCCGCATCGCCCGTGACGGCGATCTTGACGGCACCGCAGTAGCACTGTCCTTCGTAGGTCTTCTCGTCCTGGCTCATGACTCTCCTCCCTGTGCTCGAGTGCAAGGCGGCTATGCGGCGTCAGGCTACATCGGACTGCTACCCGACGACAGTCCCGGGGCTCAGCTCTCGACGGCAGGTGCCGCGGCGTACTCCTCGTCGGTTACATGGTCGAGCCAGGTCGCGTTGTTGCCCTCCTCGTCGACCTGGAGCAGTGCCATGTGCGTCATGAACCGGTTCGGCGCGGCGCCGTGCCAGTGCTCCTCGCCCGGCTCGAAGAAGACGCGGTCGCCGGGGCGGATGACCTCGACGGGACCGCCGCGGCGCTGCGCCAGCCCGGCGCCCTCGAGGACGAAGATCGTCTGGCCGTTCGGGTGCGTGTGCCAGGCGGTGCGGGCGCCGGGCGTGAAGTGGACGCTGCTCGCGCTCAGGCGTGACGGGCCCGACGGGGTGGCGGCGGCGTCGATGAAGACCGCGCCGGTGAACCAGTCGCTAGGCCCCGGCGTGGTGTCGGGACCGTTCCTCGTGATCTGCATCGATTGCCTCCTGGTCTGGGGTCGCCGTCATCATGCCGCGCTCGCCGCATCCGCTTTGCGACACTCGGTATGTCCACCGATCCGAGGAGATGAAGTCCCATGAGCAGTCGCGTCGATGTTCCAGGGCGGACCGAGCGCCGCGAGTCGGTGCCGTTTCGCGTGCGCACGGCCGCCGGTGACACGGTCGAGCTCACCTACTCGTCGCCTCGCGAGGCGGCGAGCCACGACGAGATGGCCGTGCTCGAGTCGCTGCCGTGGTTCGAACCGGGCAAGCCGCTGCGGAACTACATGCTGCACGAGACCGACCTCTACGACGAGGTCGAGCAGATCTGGGGCCGCCGCTGGGGCGCCGAGGGGATCGGCACGTTGCGGGAGGTGCTCGTCTCGAGGCCGACGGAGAACGAGGTCCGGCCCGAGTACGCGCAGGAGTGGCAGTACTACTACTCGAGCGCCGGGGGCAACGCCGATCTCGGGCGGCTGCAGGAGCAGTTCGACGCGTACTACGAGGTGCTCGAACAGAACGGCGTCCGGGTCAACTACGTCGAGCCGCCGGTGCCGGCGATCGGCGCCTACGGTTGGATCAAGAACCTCGTCACGCTCGCCGGCGGCGGGCTCGTCGTCCACGGCGGCGCCATCTTGCACCGCTACGGGCTCGGCTCGTGGCAGCGAGGGCGCGAGGTGATCTGGGAGAAGACGCTCGCGGCGCTGCAGGTGCCGATCTACCACACGATCCACGGCAAGGGCATCTGCGAGCCGGGCGCAGGTCGGTGGCTCGACGCGAAGACGTTCGTCTTCAACGAGTCGGTCGTCGCCAACGAGGAGGGGCTCCGGCAGCTCGAGTTCGTGCTCTCGACCCTGGGGATCGACCTGATCGTCTGCCACTCACCCGGCTGGTACGACTCGACCGGCAACGGCAACATCGGCACGTCCCACATGGACATGGTGATGATGACCGTGGACCACGGGAAGGTGCTGCTGGCGCCGCACCTCGTCAACTACGGATTCGTGCGCGAGCTGGTCGGGCGCGGCTACGAGATCATCGAGGTGCCCGTGGAGGAGTACTGGGACCTCGCGCTGAACGGCGTCACGCTCTCGCCGGGCAAGGTCGTCATGAACGCGGGCTCGCCGACGGTCGTGAGAGAGCTCGAGCGGCACGACGTCGAGGTGATCCAGGTCGACTTCTCCGAGAGCCACCGGTTCGCGATCGCGGGCCTGCACTGCGCGACGCTCGAGCTCGTGCGTGAGCAGGAGGACGATTAGCCGCGCGTCGCGAACGCCTTCAGCGCCGCGCTGTCCCGGCAGCGACCGACGATCGACTGTTGCCGCGACGCGCGTGAGAGGAGCTCGTGGGGATCGACATCGGCGCGCGTGCCCCGCTCGGCGAGCGTCTGCCAGAGCGCCGCCTTGCCGGTGATGCCGACGAGCAGCGTCTCGAGCTCGATCACGTCGCTCAAGGGGCTCCGCCCGGTCAGGCGCCCGTTCGGCTTGAACCGGCCGAGGAACTCGGCGCACTTCGCGACCGTGTCCTTGATCACGGCCGGCTGCACGCCCTCCGCTTCCATGATTCTCTCGAGCGTGCCGAGGTCCTCCTCGATCTCGCGGGCCACCCGCCGCAGGTCGTCGCCCGGCTCGACGTCGGGAGCAACGTCCTTCGCCAGGCGCAGAGCGAGACGTGTGCCCGCGCTCCCGGCGGCATGGTGATCCTTCAGGTAGATCGCGAACACCCGCTCCGACATCTGACCGTTGGGCTGTCGTTTCGAGCGCTCCATGAACGCGCTCTTTCCCGGGGAGGACGGTTTCCGAAACCGCCGGCGGCGCGTGCTCTTGCTGCCGCCTCCACAGCTCCGCCGGGCGCCGGAACTGCGCTAATGCCCGTTGAACGAGAAGTGCATGTAGTCCCTGGTCGACCCGCTCCACGACCCACCCCAGCCCCAGCCGATCGAGCGAAACGCCGCCACGACCGCGGGCGTAACCATCCCGGGCCGGACGTTCGAGCGGTCGACGTACGAGAGCCGCTTCTTGTTCCGCGTCATGCCGCAGCCGACGTAGGGGTTCTCGCCGGGGTTGATGTCGACGGCGAGCCCGTAGGCGTGGTTCGACCAGTGCCCCGACGCCGTCCCGCCGGTGCAAGGCGAGGGCACCGCCTGCCGACATTCGAACGAGGCAGTAACGTCGGTGTCCGGCACCGACCCACTGGGCCCGTACGCGTCGGAAAGCTCCATGTGCCGGATCGGAAACCGCAGCTCGTAGAGCTTCTGAAACACGCGGCCGAGCGGCGCGGCCGCCTTCTCGTTGACGACGAGCTGCCCCGTGTGAGCTCGCCCGTCGAACCCCCAGTGCCTGACGGTGAGGAGCCGGAGTTGCGCGAGCGAGACGGGGCAGCCGGCACGCCAGTAGCCGTTGCTCAGCTGGGTCTTGAGCGGCGCAGGCAGCGGCTGGATCGAAGTCCCAACCGCGAGAGCGGCGAGCGGCATTGCGAGGAGGCGCATCATGCGTGAGCCGAAAAGTACCGCGCGCGGGCCGGAATGACACTCAACGCCGGCGTCATACCCGGGCTCGTGACCCTACGATCAGATGCTCAGAACGAGATCGCGCCAGCTCTCCTGGTTCGGCCGGTCCGCGAGTAGCCGTTCAATCGCGTCGACGATCTCGTTGAACTGGTTGCTCCGGAGCGTCCAGATGAGGATGACGCCCGCATGGCTCTGCGGCCTTTCGGCCCAGAGGCGAACGAGCGGCTGAAAGTGCCGCGCGTTTCGCGTCACGAGGATGCGGCTCTCGGCCGCGGCCCAGGCGAGGATCTCCGCGTCGGGAAGCGACCGCCGCACTGCATCCGCCTGAGCGGCGACGACGTCGAATCCCCGCTCGGTCAGCGGACCGGCGATCCGACGGAAGGAGAGGTCTGCGTCGAGGAGCAGCCGCACGGCCTACTGGGCGACGTGCTCGACGAAGGGGTAGAGCGCGAGCCACTCCTCCGGGGTCCGGTTGTTCTCGGCGATCGCGTCGCCGATCTCCTCGGGATACTCGCGTCGGTACGCGAGAGCCAGCCGGCACGCGCGCTCGTCGACGCCGTCGTAGTCCTCGACGACGCGTCCGATCGACCCCTCGTAGTGGTCGAGGATCTCGCAGAGCTCCCAAACGTCGAGCCCCGCCCCTACAATCCACGGCTCCCGGTAGGGCCCTTCGCCTCGGAAGGCGAGGCCGGGGAACCGGCGTACCTTTGTCCCCTCCTCGGTGAGCTCCTCGACGAGTGAGCTCTTGGAGCGCTTTTGACGCCTTGCCTCTGCCTCCATGAATTCGTCCGTGCGCTTCGTGAAGCGCACGCTGAACGGCTGTCCCTTGGTCTCCGCCACGGTTGCTGCCTCCATTCGGTTTGATCCTCTCGAACACATAGAATACTCGGTAGTGTCCATAAGTGACAAGGCCGCATGAGATCGCTACGTGTCCGAGCTGACTCACTCGTCGATGCCCGATGAGAGAGATGCCGAGGACAAGCGATTGCTGGAGAACGGGGAGATCGACCTCCTCCTCGCCGACTGGCACGACGTCATCGTCGGGCGCTGCATCGCGAGGATGCGCGGCCCGGTCGATCGCCTCTGCACCGACGAAGCGTCTCTCGACTTCGAGGACGAATCGGTCATCGTTCCGCCCGAGGCAGCGTTGCGCACGGGTGTTCCGGCGGTTGTGGTTCTGTGCGAGGTAGATGAGCTGGTCGAACTTGCCCTCGCGGAGATCGAGCGGGCGCTTTCGAGGCGAACGGCGCCGAAGTCGATTGGTGTGCTGACGATGTCGACCCGCGAGGGAATCGACATCGAGAGGCGGCTCCGAGCAACCGGCGTCGAGCACTTCTTCGTCACCGATCCGCAGAAGCCACAGAACAAGGACGAAGTGGCCGAAGCGACCGCACCGGTGATCCTTTCGACCGCCTACAGCGCGAAGGGACTCGAGTTTCCGATGGTGATCCTCTGTTGCACCCCGCGCAACGGGCAGGATCTCGACGAGTTGCGGCGGTCGATCTACGTTGGAATGACACGAGCGAGCGAGCGGCTGGTCGTGCTCGCCGCCCGAGACCATCCACTCGCCGCGGATTTGGAGATGGCCGCAGCCCAGCGAGGCCGGCTGAGGCTGGAGACCGATCTCGGCGGCTCGCCCGATAGCAGCGCCGAAGACGTGTCAGGCGCAGCAGACCTCGTCTGAGCGCGCGCTCGGGTGGCTCCCCGAGGCCGAGGGGTCGGGAATCGGGGTACGCCGTCGTGGACGGCGAGCATGGCGAGAGTCCCGGATCCGGACAGCCATCTCCGTGCCCGCCGGCGCGACGTGCGCGACGTTGTCGGCGATTCCGCCTGACGAGGATCTGACGTATGTGATGTTACGGTGCTGAAACCGCTGCTCTCTGCTGGCCGGTCATCTACGCCTTCGTGCGGCTGATCACGAGGCCCGCGCGTGTTCGGCGGGAACGCGCTCTCGGCGAGCGGCGGGTGGGCGACTGCCCTCGTCGTACCTGGCCCAGCCGGCGATCGGGATCGTCACGCCTGGCTCGCGGCATGCCGACATCGCCGCCGAGCTTGCCGCCACACCGGGACTGCGGAGCGACGATGCGCCGGACATCGAGCTCGCGGCGCTCGCGATCGAGCACGGGCTCGTCCTCGCATCGCACGACCACGGGTTCCGCCGCTTCGAGGGCCTGCGGACAATCGACCGTATCGAGCCGAAATGAGGGCTGCGTGCACACCTCCGGGTCGGTCGTCGGCAAGATCGTCTACAAAACTGACGAGCCATCGCCCCAAAGCAGCCGCGCGCGCACCAAGCGCCGCCTTGAACCTCTTGGCGGCACACGATTCCCGAGCACCGACCGCCTGTTTCCGGGACACTTTGCCCATGACGCCCAGCGACGTCATCGAGCAAACCGAGGCCGCCGACCTCCGCCTCGTGCGCTTCCTCTGGTGCGGGAACGACGGCACGATCCGTGCCAAGGCGAGCGGGGTCGCTGGGCTGGCCGACCGGCTCGAGACGGGGATCGGCGTGACCGTCGCGATGCAGGCGATGAACGCGCTCGACCAGTTGCAGCCGGTCGAGGGGATGGGGCCGGTGGGGGAGGTGCGGCTCGTGCCCGACCTCGACACGTTCCGCATTCTCCCGTACGCGCCGCACTCGGGCGCGCTCCTGTGCGACCACATGCTCCCCGGCGGCGGGCCGGCGCCGGTCTGCCAGCGGGCGTTCCTCAAGCGGCAGGCGGAGAGGCTTGCCGAGCGGGGCGCCGTCTTCCGTGCGGCTTTCGAGAACGAGTTCTCGCTCGCCACGATCGTCGACGGGCGAGTACGTGCCGGTCGACTCCGCGCTCTGCTTCTCGACGATCGGCCTCACCGCCTCCCAGGGCTACGCCGACGAGCTCGTGGCCGCGCTCGAAGCGCAGGGGATCGTGGTCGAGCAGTTCTACGCCGAGCTCGGCCACGGCCAGCAGGAGCTCTCGACCGCGCACGCGCCGGCGCTGCAGGCCGCGGACGAACAGCTCCTCGTCCGCGAGACGATCCGCGGGGTCGCCTCGCGGCTCGGGCTCGTCGCCTCGCTCGCGCCGAAGCCGTGGCCCGACAACGCCGGCAACGGCTGTCACATCCATTTCTCGCTGTGGGACGCCGACGGGCGCAACCGGTTCTACGACGCGGCCGCGACCGACAATCTCTCGGGTAAGGCCGTCGCCTTCCTCGCGGGCGTGCTCGACCACCTGCCCGGCCTGTGCGGGCTCACAGCGCCCAGCTTCAATTCCTACCGGCGCATCGTCCCCCAGTACTGGGCCGGCGCCTACGCCTGCTGGGGCCACGACAACCGCGAGGCGTCGATCCGCGTTCCCTCCGTCTTCCGCGGCCACGAGGAAGCGTCGACGAACGCCGAGCTCAAGGCCGCCGACGCGACGTGCAACCCCTACCTCGCGCTCGGCGGGTTGATCGCCGCCGGGCTCGACGGGCTCGATCGCGGGCTCGAGCTGCCGGAACCGGTCGAGGTCGACCCCGCCACGCTGAGCGAACAGGAGCGCGAGGAGCGCGGGATCCGCCGCCTGCCCGAGACCCAGGCCGAGGCGCTCGACGCGCTAGCCGCGGACGCCGTTCTCGTTGACGCGCTCGGCCCGACGCTCGCACAGTCCTATCTCGCCGTCCGCCGCTCGGAGTGGACGGCCTACTCGGCGGAGGACGAGGCATTCGAGCAACAGGGCCACTTCTCGAAGTACTGAGCACGGTCGGGCTCGTCGACCAGCACGCCCACGCGGTGCTGCGCGAGCCACCGGCGACGCTCGACGCCTTCCGCGGCCTCTTCTCGGAGAGCCCCGACCCGGCGCAATGGCCGCACGTCGCCTCGAGCCTCACGTACCGCCGCGGGATCACGCAACTGGCGGCCTTCCTCGGCTGCGAGGCGGACGAGCGGGCCGTGTGGGAGCACCGCCTCGCCTCCGACCCGCGCGAGTACGCGTCAAGGCTCCTGCGCGCGACCGGGACAGAATGGCTGCTCCTCGATGACGGGTTCCCACCGGCCGCCGCAGCGTTCGCGCTCGAGGACATGGGGGAGCTCGCGGGCTGTAGAGCGCTGCCCGTGCTGCGCATCGAGCGGAGGGCCGAGGAGGCGCTCGACCGGCCGCTCGAGGAGCTACGCGAACACGTGCGCGAAGGGGTGCGGAGGGCGCGCGGCGACGGCTTCGTCGCGCTGAAGACGATCGCCGCCTACCGGACCGGGCTCGACGTCCGTCCGCCCGACGAAGCGGCCGCGGCGAAAGCGTTGCGCGGCGCGACAACGAGGCTCGACGCGAAGCCGCTGCTCGACCTGCTCCTCTGGGATGCCCTCGAGGCGAACGAGGCCGCGGGAGCGCTCCCGGTGCAGGTTCACGCCGGCTTCGGCGACTCCGACCTCTTCCTCCCCCGGGCGGATCCCACGTACCTGAAGCCGCTCCTCGACCGGTTCCGCGAGACGCCGTTCGTGCTCCTGCACTGCTACCCGTACGTTCGGGAGGCGGGTTGGCTCGCGCACGTGTTCGCCAACGCCTACCTCGATCTGTCGCTGACGATCCCGTTCACGTCACGACCGGCAGAGGCCGTGCGCGAGGCGCTCGAGCTGGCGCCGGTCTCGAAGCTCCTCTACGCCTCGGACGCCGCGCGCACGCCCGAGCTCTACTTCCTTGCTGCGGCCGGATGGCGCGTGGCGCTCACTGAGGTGCTGCCCGAGTCGCTGCCGCCCGACGAGGCCGAGGCCGCTGGGCGCGCGATCCTGCGGGAGAACGCGCTCGGGCTCTACGGGCTTGCGTCCTGAGCGTCCGGTCCTCGCGGATGGCGATCGTGCGCGCCACGTCGACCGCGTTCGTCACACGCGCTATCGTCGGCGTCGTGACGGACGCAGTCATCGCGACCGATATCGGTGGGCGACTGCTCGACGCGCTGCGCCGACGTGACTACGAGGCGCTCGGCGGCTGCTTCGCGCCCGACGCGACGTTGCGGTCGGTCGTCCCACCCGGCTGGCGCGAGGACGACGGGCCGGACGCAATCGTCGCGCGCTTCCGGCGCTGGACGGAGGACATCGACGAGTACGAGGTGCTCGAGGCGGAGGCGACGCCGTGCGCCGACCTGCTCCGGCTGCGCTGGGCGATCCGCGGGGTCGATCCCAGCGTGCCCGACCCGGGGCCGTCGATGTTCGAGCAGACCGCCTACGCGGAAGTTGCAGACGGCGCCATCACGAAGATGCGCCTCGCCTGCTCAGGCGAGCGCCCGCTTCCCGGGCCGTAGTCAGATCGTTGCAGGGTCGCGCCGGTGAGGACGTTGACCCAGCGGGAACGTCAGGGCTAGATGCAGGGCGGCGGCGAGCCAGAGGACGACAGCCAAGCGAGCCTGACCTGCCGCCAGGAGAGCAGCGCCGGCCGCTGCGAACAGGCAGGCCTCGAGGACGATGCGAATCGGGTCGACGGTCGGTCGGCGAGCCTTCGGGGCGATGAACATCCCCCAAACGACCGCCGCGGCGAGCGGGAGAGCGATCGCCAGGACGTACGCGACCTGCCCCGACGCCGACTCGAAACCGCCGTACCCGAGCGCCGCGAGCATGCACAGCTCGAGGACGAAACGAAAGACGTCGTTGGCGATCTTCACTGCGGGTCGAGCGTTCAACGCGGCCGGCCAGCCTCTGTCCGGTCCGTTCCCGGCCTCGGACGTTTCCGCGACCTCGGTCTACGCGGCATCGAGGAGCGCCAGCAGCTCGGTTGGCCTCATGGCCGTGACGCCGCGAGCCGAGAGCCAGGCGCGGAGCTCGGTGTCGGCGAGGAGGTCGGCATCTCCCGTCACGATCACGTCCGCTCCGCCGGCGAGCGACGCTGCCACGATGGGCGCGTCGTCGGGATCGCGGATCGGGACGTCGAGATCAGCTGTTGGAAGCGCCGGCGCGAGGAGCCGGAACACGTCTTCGATGTCCCGCTGCTCGATCTCGTAGCGCCGGATCCGTGGGCGCCGCAGCACGTCGGCGAGCTCCTCGGCGACGGCCCAGGATGCGACGAGCTCGAAGCGGTGGTTACGTAGGGCTTGGAGGACTCGGCCGGGCGGGCCATCCGGGATGATCAGCCCCGAGACCCAGACGTTCGTGTCAACGACGACGCGCAGATCGGACCTCGGCCACCGCCGCCGTGACATCGCGCTCGACGCGGGCCGGGGTCGGCGTCAGACGCCGGGCGACGCGTGTGCGGCGACTCAGCAGCGCGTCGAAGCGTCGCTCCCATTCATCCGCCGGAATCTCGCGAACGCCGTTCTCGGCCAGCCAGTGGTCCACGGCGTAACGCACGAGGGCAGCTACTGACTCGCCGCGGCTCTCGCTCACCGCGCGGAGCGCGCCGAGCTGCTCCTCGTCGAGATAGATGTTCGTGCGGATCATCGCCTATGCATCATACATCACTGCTAGCCCAACGATGACGCCGCGTTCGCGCCTCGTAGTGTACGACCACCCTGATTCAGGACTCGCAGCGCTGGTCTCAGGCCTTCTCATGGCTCCTGATGCGGCGGCGGTCGCGCTGCCGACGAAGGGTGAGCCGCTCGGCCTCGTTGTCGGTCAGCCGGATCGCGGCGTCGTATGCCGCCCGCGCTTCGTCGTCCCGCCCGAGCCGCGCGAGGAGCTCGGCGCGCGCGACGTGGTAGGGGTGATAGCTGCCGAGATCGAGGGCCTCGATCGCCTCCAGCCCAGCTTCGGACCCTTCGACTTCGGCCAGCGCGACCGCACGATTGAGCGCCACGATCTGCGTCGGCGACGATGATCAGAAGTTGGTCGTAGAGCGCGAGAATCTGCGCCCAGTCGGTGTCCTCCGCGCGTCGCGGCGTCGGTGTGGACGGCGTTGATCGCGGCCTGGATCTGATACGGCCCGGGCTGGTTGCGGCGCAGGCAGGCGCGGACCAGCGTGTGGCCATCCGCGATCAGGGCCTGGTTCCACAGCGAGCGATCCTGGTCCGACAACAACACCAGCGAACCGTCGGCGGCGATCCGCGCGGGGCGGCGGGACTCGAGCAGCAGGAGCAGTGCGAGCAGCCCCGTCACTTCGGGCTCATCGGGCATCAGCTGGGCGAGCAACCGCGCCAGGCGAACCGCCTCGCGGCAGAGGTCGTCGCGCACGAGCCGCTCGCCGGCGCTCGCGGTGTGGCCCTCGTTGTAGATCAGGTAGACGACCGCCAGGACGGGCCGGAGTCGGTCGGGCAGCTCGGCGTCCTCGGGGATCCGGTAGGGGATGTGGGCGGCGCTGATCTTCTTCTTCGCCCGCACGAGGCGCTGCGCCATCGTCGGCTCGGGGACGAGGAACGCCCGCGCGATCGCGGGGGTCTGGAGGCCCCCGAGAAGACGGAGGGTCAGCGCGACCTGCGCGCTCTGCGCGAGCGCGGGGTGGCAGCACATGAAGATGAGGCCGAGCCGGTCGTCCTGCAAGGGATCTTTCTGCATAGCGCCGTACTCCTCGTCGGGGTCGACTGCGGTGAGATCGAGCGCCTGCACCTGCCGGTCGTGACGCGACGACTCTCGCCGGAACCGGTCGATCGCTCGGTTCTTGGCGGTGGTCACGATCCAGCCGGCGGGATTCGGTGGCACGCCGGTCTCGGGCCAGCGCTCCGAGGCGACGAGGAACGCCTCCTGGACCGCCTCCTCGGCGACGTCGATGTCGCCGAAGAGGCGAACCAGGGTCGCAACCGCCTGGCCGGACTCCTCGCGGAAGACCTGCTCGATCGTGACCGAGGCGACCGCCACGACGGGCTACTTCTCCGGCTCGTCCTGAAACGGTCGCACCTCGACGGGGGCGCGGCACGCGACGGTCGCCTTCCGGGCCCAGGCGAGGGCGGCGTCGAGATCGGGGGCGTCGATGATCCAGAACCCGCCGAGGTGTTCCTTCGTCTCGGCGAAAGGCCCGTCGGTGAGAAGCACTTCGCCGTTCTCCTCGCGGACGACCGTCGCGGTCTCGACCGGGTGGAGGCCGCCGCCGAAGACCCACGCACCCTCCTGCTTGATCTCCTCGTTCACCGCGTCGACGTCCGCGTACATGCGCTCGATCACGTCAGGCGGCGGCAGCTCCTCGCCGTCGACCATGTGCACGGACAGCAGATACTGCGTCATCTCTTTCCTCCCTTGGGGTCGTCGGATCGGCACCGTACCGACCCTCTACCAGTCCTACGAACGGCGACCGCCGCAAATCGACAGCTGCGCCGAGCAAGTAGCATCGCCCGTCTCACCGTCCCTGGACAAGGAGCTCTGCGCATGACCACGACTGCCACCGTCACCGGCGTCGACTTCGTCTCCGTCCCGACGCAGGATCTCGATCGCGCGGCCGACTTCTACGAGAACGTCGTCGGGCTGACGCCAGGGCCGCGGTGGCAGCGTCCCGGTCAGCCGGCCATGGGCGCCGAGTTCGAGACCGGCACGGTCACCATCGCCCTGATCGCGTCCGAGGCCTTCGGGATCGAGTTCAGCCCGCACAAGGTGCCGATCGCGCTCCACGTCGACGACGTTGCCATCGCTCGCGCCGAGCTCGAGTCGCGTGGCGTCACGTTCCTGGGAGACATCATCGACAGCGGCGTCTGCTACCAGGCTCTGTTCCGCGACCCCGACGGGAACGTCCTCGACCTGCACCACCGGTATGCGCCGCGCGCCGACCACGCCTGACCTCGTTCGAGGAAGAGGAGGTGTCGTCAAGCCGCCGCCGGCAGCTCCCACTCCTCGGCCTGGAGCTCGCCGCGGGCGATCCTCAGGCCGTCCAGCGCCCGCTGCAGCGATCGCTCGTCCAGCGTCCGCACGAGCTCCCACAGGGCCACGTCGCCGGTCCCCTCCCACACGTCGTACGCGACCCGGACGAGGGCGCTCTGGCCGCTCGACATCCGGTCCGCCTCGACGAAGAGGCCGAACCAGTCGAAGCCGTCCGCGCGCACGAACCGTGTCGTGCGAGCTGCGATCGAAGGCGCGGTGAGGATGTGCCGCACGGCGGCGGAGGCCGGGTCGGGCGTGAGGCGGGGCGCGCTCTCCGGCTGTCGCAGCCGGGTGGTGCCACGACCGGTTGGCCTCCGCCCGGCAGGGGCGGCAGATGGCCTCGCTCGCTCCGAACTCGTCTGCGCGGGCGATGGGCGAGCCGCAAACCTTGCAGGACGTCCCGCTCAGCTCGCGGGTGGCCGCGCCGGGAAGGCCGTTCCAAATCGTCATCGTCAACCTCCTCATTAGAAACGATACGTTGCGTTTCTCAACCTAGCAGACAAATCGCTACGCTACGTTTCGTGCCGACGAAGGCCACGCAGCGGAGCGCTCCGCGCGCACTGGTCGCCGCCCGCGCAGCCGAGACCGAGAACGCGATCCTCGCTGCGACGCGCGAGATCCTGGCACAAGGTGGGGTGGACCGGCTGACGGTCGAGGGGGTGGCCGAGCGCGCCGGCGTGGCGAAGACGACGATCTACCGCCGCTACCGCTCGAAGGACGAGCTCGCGCTCGCAGTCCTGATCGACATGGTCGACCACGTCGCGGCCGTTCCCGATCTCGGGAGCGCGCACGCCGAGCTGGTCGCCTTCGTCGATCGCGCGGTCGACATCCTCGGCTCCACGCTCATGGGCCGAGTCATGCAGGGGCTGGTGTCCGACCTCGCCACGAACCCGATGCTCGCGACGGCCTTCCAGGAGAAGGTCGTCGGCCGTCGGCTGGCCGAGATCCAGCGTGTCGTCGAGCGGGGGATCGCGCGCGGTGACCTCCGTCCGGACACGGATCACGAGCTCGTCAACGAGCTCGTCTTCGGGCCCGTCTACTACAGGCTCCTCCTCAGCGGGGCTCCGCTCGAGAAGGGGCTCGCCGAGCGGATCGTCGCCGCGGTGCTGCCGGCGTTCGCGCCGGAGACGAGGACTTCGCGTCGGGGCTCGACCCGGCGGATCCCGGAGAGAGGCTAGAGCCTGCCACCGGTAGCCGGCGTTGGCCGTTCCGGCGACAGACTTGAGCCTGTCGCCTCGCGGACAGCGCCGCGAAGCCACGGTCCGTCGCCTCGTGAGGCTACCCTGACGGCGCCGTGGGATTCGCCAATCGCGATCGCCGGGACCAGCCTTGCGCCTGACCCGGCGTCACTTCGTGCGCCGGGCGCTCGCGGCCGCCCTGGGGCTCGACGGCCGCCGGCCGGCAGCCCCCACACCGCGTGGGGCGCTGCCGACGGCGCCCTCCGGGTCAGGGTGCGGAACCGGGCGCGGGCGTTCGCCGGCGATCGTGCGCGGTTTGCGACGATCAGCCCCCGCTCGGCCGGGTCGCGGGCCAGCGCGCTCCTCGACGTCGTCTCCAAGCAGCAGCTCGACGCGGTGCTCGAGGTCGTCAACCGCAACCGGGTCGGCGTGCAGGTCGTGTCGCGCGCGCAGGTGTCGCTCGGGCGGGGCCACAACCGGATCACCTGGTCGCCGCCTCCCTCGACCCGCCCCGGGTCGTACGTCCTGCGGCTCCGCGAGCAGGACGCCAAACCGGCGCCCGTCCTGGGATCCGCAGTCGTCCGCATCCTCGACGTCGAGGCCACGTTCCACCGCCGCAGCGCCCTTCCCGGCGAGCAGGTCGCGCTCAGGGTCCAGACCGACGCGCCGTGGCTGCGGCTGACCCTCCTCTCCTGCGGCTCCGAGCCGGAGCCGACGAACAGCAACTACGAGATGCGCGGCATCCCGGTCGGCGCGCCGCAGCGGCTCGACCTCAGCCGCAGCCGGGGCAAGCTGGCGACGGTGCCGGTCACCCTCGCCGTGCAGGCAAGCGGTGTCTACGCGGCCCGGCTCGACGGCCCCTCGGGGCACAAGGGTTTCGCGCCGCTCATCGTGCGGCCGGCGGCGCCGGTGCAGCGCGTGGCCGTCGTGATCCCCACGACGACCTGGCAGGCCTACAACTACTACGACCGGAACGGCGACGGCTACGGCGACACGTGGTACTCGCTGTGGGCGCAGAAGCGGATCAACCTCACCCGCCCGCACCTGCGCTCGGGCGTGCCGGAGCGATGGCGCAGCTACGACGTCCAGTTCATGCACTGGCTCGCGAGCCGGGGCCACCAGGCGGACGTCTATGCGGACGAGGACATCGACCGGTTCCCGGATTCCCCGGCGTTGCGGGCCGCGTACGACCTCATCGTGTTCCCGGGGCACACGGAGTACGTGACCGAGCGCCTCTACGACCTGATCCAGGGCTACCGAGACCTCGGCGGCCGGCTCATCTTTCTCTCCGCCAACAACTTCTTCCGCCGGGTCGAGCGCGACCGAGACCATGCCAAGCTGGTCGGCGAGTGGCGCAACCTGGGCCGCCCCGAGGCTGCCCTGCTCGGGGGCCAGTACCTCGCGAACGACGACGGCAAGAAGCAGGAGCCGTTCACCGTCGTGGGAGCAGACGTCGCGCCGTGGGCGTTCGCCGGTACGGGCCTCGGGAACGGCTCCGCCTTCGGCCGCTACGGGATCGAGATCGATGCCACCACGCCGCTCTCGCCCCCGGGCACACAGGTGCTGGCGCGGATTCCCGACCTGCTCGGGCCGGGGAGGACGGCCGAGATGACCTACTACGAGACGGCGGCAGGCGCCCGCGTCTTCTCGGCCGGCGTACTCAACTTCGGCGGCACGATCATGCTCTGGGCCGAGACGGGCCGGCTGCTCGACAACGTGTGGGCGCGCATGTCGGCCGATCTGTAGCCACGGTTTCCGTTGGGCGGGACGCCGACACGGCACCTCGGTATCCTCGAACCGATGCTGGAGCTCGCGGTCGCGACGCCCGTCTTTCTCGATCTCACCTTTGTGGGGCTCGAGTCGCTGCCCGGCCTCGGGGAGGAGAAGTTCGCGGCCGACATGATCCGCAGCCCCGGAGGGGGCGCGATCACCGCGGTCGGCGCCTCGCGGCTCGGAGTCACCGCCGCCATCGCGGCGCCGCTCGGTGAGGACGTCGCGGGCGATCTCGTCCGGGGAGCGCTCGCGGACGAGGGCGTGAAGTGGATCGGGACGCGGCCGGCGCCGAGGACGCCCACCACGGTCGTGCTGCCGTTCGGCGGCGACCGCGCGATGGTCACGATCGATCCCGGCGCGCGGGCTCAGGCCGGCGACATCGCCGCTCACTCGCCGAGGGCCGTCGCTGCCAGCCTCGATCAGCTCTTCATCGTCCCCGAGGGTGCGCTCGGCTTCATCACGTGCGGGGACGACGACGGGCGCGCCTATGCCGGCCGCCCGCCGGCCGCGCTCTCCGGAACGCATGCCTTCTTCGTCAACCAGCGCGAGGCGCTCGGCCTGACGGGGCTCGACACGGTCGACGATGCCGGCGCGGCGCTTGCCCGGCTTGCCGATACGGTCGTCGTCACGCTCGCGGGTGAGGGAGCTGTTGCCTTCGGCAACGGCGAGGTCGTGCGCTTCGTCGCGGATTCCAACCCGCAGCCGGCCGACACGACGGGCGCCGGTGACCTTCTCACTGCCGCCTACATCTGGGCGGACCTCCGCGGCGCCGACCCGGCCGACCGATTGCGCTGGGCCGTGCTGTACGCGAGCCTCGCCGTCGACACGCCGACCGGGATCGGCGGAGCGGTCAGCGAGGCCGAGCTGGTGCGGGCCGGGAGCGCGATCGACCTCGTGCCGCCGCCGCTTGCCGGGGCGTTCGCGCGCTAGAAACGGCGGCGCAGCAGCAGCCTCTCACCGTCGCGCCTCTCGCCCGGTTAGCGCGGCCCCGCTCTCGGGGTCGAAGAAGTGCAGGTGGCGGTGATCGACCGCAAGCTCGATCTCCTCGCCGAGCGTGACCTGGCGGCGGCCGTCGATGGACGCGCAGAAGCGGGCGCGCCGGTCGTCGGCGAGGAGCGTCGCGTCGTCGTCGCCGACCGCCTCGATCGCCGCTCGGGTGGCGTCGGTCGTCACACGTGGCGCGTCGAGAGGGAAGAGGAGGTTCGAGACGCTGCCGAGCTCCTCGATCACATCCGGCCGCACGGTGATGCGCGGGAGCTCCGCCGGCACCTCCTCCGGATGCCTGAGGTCGGTGGGGCGGACCCCGAGGATCACGGAGCGGCTCGCGCCCGCGAGCGGTGAGCCTTCCGGCAAGGGAATGCTGACCCCGGCGAAGTCGACACGGCCGCCCGTCACCTCCGCCTCCACGACGTTCATCGAGGGCGAGCCCATGAAAGCGGCGACGAAGAGGTTCGCGGGCTCGTGGAAGAGCTTCTGCGGCGTGTCGCACTGCTGGAGTACGCCGTCGCGCAACACGGCCACGCGCTGGCCCAGCGTCATCGCCTCGACCTGGTCGTGGGTGACGTAGACGGTCGTGACGCCGAGCCGGTCGTGCAGCCGGGTCAGCTCCCCGCGCATCGCAACCCGGAGCTTGGCGTCGAGGTTCGACAGCGGCTCGTCCATGAGGAATGCCTTCGGCTCGCGCACCATCGCGCGCCCCATCGCGACCCGCTGCCGCTGCCCGCCCGAGAGGAACGCCGGCCGCCGGCTCATGAGCGCCTTCAGCCCGAGGGTGCCGGAGACCTGGCCGACGCGGCTCTGCCGCTCCGGCTTCGGGATGCGGCGCAGCTTGAGCCCGAAGCCGAGGTTCTCGTCGACCGTCATCTGCGGGTAGAGCGCGTAGTTCTGGAACACCATGGCGATGTCGCGGTCGCGCGGCCGGAGGTCGGTGACGTCGTCACCGCCGATCAGCACGCGGCCCTCGGTCACCTCCTCGAGCCCCGCGATCATGCGCAGGAGGGTCGACTTGCCGCAGCCGGAAGGGCCGACGAGCACCATGAACTCCCCGTCGGCGATGTCGAGCGAGATCGCGTCGATCGCCAGGACGCCGTTGGGATAGACCTTGGTCGTGCCGACCAGCCGGATGCCGCCCATCAGGCGCGTTCCGTCGTCCAGTCGAGCGCGTCGCGGATCGCATTCCGGTCCGGCGTCGCACCGACGACGTCCCCGGCGAGCAGAAGTGCGCCGACCACCGGCTCGATGTCGGGGTAGACCGGCACGGACTCCGGCAAGCGATCATGGATCGCGTCGCGCAGGAGCAGCGAGGGATGTCGGAGAACGCCGCCGAGGAGGACGAGCGGGAACGGCCGGCCGAGGAGCCCGATCCGCTCGGCCGAGACGCGCGCGTAGTCGCCGGCCAGGCCGCCCACTCTCCGGACGATCTCGCGGGCGACGATGTCGCCGGTTTCCGCCTCGTCGAGCACCGCCGCGGCGAAGCGCGCGCGTTCCGCCACGGCCGGCAGGCCGTCGTCGATGCGGGTGAACACGTGGAGCAGGTCTTCCGCGCTCGTGCGCCCCCAGAGCTCGAGCGCGCGAGGAAGCATCGACGTGGGTGGTGCGAGGCCGAGCATGTTCCGCCAGATCGCCGCGAGCGCCTCGGAGCCGAGCGCGTACGCTCCTGTCGAGTCGGGCCAGAAGCCGAGGTGGAAGACCTCGCCGGCGGCATTCCGCGCGCCGACGGCGCAGTACGTGCCGACGACGGCCGCGACGCCGATTCCGTCCTCCGTTCCGCAGCGGAGCGGACCGATCCCGTCGTTCACGATCACCGGCTCTCGCCTCAGGGCGAGCCTGCGCGTCAGCTCCTCGCGGAGAAGGACGAAGTCCTCGGGCCAGTCGGCGCCCGCGAGGCTGAAGGCGGCGGCGTCGAGGTCGGACGCGGACGCGCCTGCCACGGCCAGCGCCTCCTCGCAGGCGCGAACTATCTCGACCAGTGCGGGCTCCGGCTCGGAGTTGTGGATGTCGCCCGTCCCGGCATGACCGTGGCCGAGGACGCGGCCGTCCGCATCGGTGACGAGGGCGTGCGTCTTCGTGTTGCCGCCGTCGACGCCGAGGAGGAGCTCCGCGCCCACTTACGCCGCCTGCAGTCGCTCGGGGAGGTAGTCGCGGTGCGCGGTCGCGAGCTCGTCGTACAGCGTCTCCGCGAGCTCGATTCCGCGCACGAGCGGGTTCGCGGCGAGCGCGCGGATACCGTCCCGGCGCGTCCCGCCCCACGCCGTCTCGGCCGCGAGCGCCTGGTACTCGCCGAGCATCTCGACGAGCCCGCGCACATGGCGTGGCAGGGGCCGTGCCGGAATGACGTCGATGCCCCCGCCGTGGCAGCGTCCAAGCACCTCGACGACGAGATCCTCCGGGAAGCCCGGGAGCGCGCCGCCCGCGTTCGGCATGTTGACCGGGTGCACCTCGTCCTTGTCGTTGAAGATCGCGTCCATCACGTCGATCGCGAGCTCGAGCTCGTTGATGCCGCCTCGTGAGCGGCCTGGGTCGAGCCGTGGGTCGTCCGTCTGCGCCTGCTCCTCGTAGTGACGCCAGTAGTCGGTCGACCAGCCGATGATGTCCTCCGCCCGCGAGGTCGGCTTCGCCTTCATCGCGGCCAGCACCTCGTCGGTGAAGTAGTAGTACTCGAAGTAGTCGGCGGGGATCGTCCCCATCGCGACCGCAAGCTGCAGCTGCCGCCGGCGCCGCGGCTCGAGGGTGGGATCGTCGCGGCGCCGCTCCCAGGCCCCGGCGAGGAGCGGCATCGGATCCTTCCCGTCGTAGCTCTGCTCCACCGCCCAGCAGCCGTGGTTGAGGCCGACCATCGTGGCGCTGAGGCGGGACGGGTCGAGCTCCGCAGCGGCCGCGATCTCGTCCCGGAAGTAGATCGGGCCTTCGCAGAGCGAGACGATCTTGACCGGCGAGTTGTGCGTGATCGCCTCCGCCACGATGTTCACGGGGTTCGTGTAGTTGAAGATCCAGGCGTCCGGACAGAGCTCCTCCATCTCCGCGCACACCTCCCGCAGCACCGCGATCGCCCGGAGCGCCATGAAGAAGCCGCCGGCGCCCTGGGTCTCCTGTCCGATGACCCCGTGCTCGACCGGAATCCGCTCGTCGTGAACGCGTGCCGCGAAGCCTCCCGGCCGGAACGACGAGAGGACGGCGTCGCAGCCGTCGAGCGCCGCGCGCCGGTCGGTGGTGGCGGTGACGGTGATGTCGAGGTCGCGGGCGCGGGCCATCTTGGTCGCCAGCAGGCGGATGAGCTCGAGCCGCTCCGGGTCGAGGTCGACGAGCACCACCTCGGAGCCGTCGAAGTCGCTTCCGCTCTCGAGGAAGGACGCCATCGTCCCGGCGGCCCGCGTCGAGCCGCCGCCGAGGTACACGAGCTTCACACGGGCCAACGCATCTACTCCTTGATCGCCCCGCCGAGCATTCCACGGACGAAATGCCGTTGCAGGAAGAGGTACACGACCAGTATGGGCAGGGCCACGAGAACCGCGGCGGCGGCGACCTTCGTCGGATCGCCCGCACGGCTCGCGCCCGCGAAGAAGCTGAGCCCGAGTGGCGCCGTCTGGTGCGACTCGCTGCCGGAGACGAGGACGAGCGCGAGCAGGAACTCGTTCCACGTGTAGGTGAAGACGAGCAGCGACATCGTCAGCACGGCCGGCATCGCCTGCGGCATGAGGACGCGCCAGAGCACGCCGAAGCTCGTCGCGCCGTCGATCCGCGCCGCCTCGATCAGCGAGCGCGGCACGGACCGGAAGAACGCGCGCATCCAGAAGGCACCGAACGCGACCGACTGCCCGATCTGCGGCAGGATCAGCGCCCAGTAGGTGTTGAGCAGGTGCCAGTGCAGGATCGGCACGTTGGAGAAGTCGTAGTAGAGCGGGATCACGGTCGCCTCGTACGGGAAGATGATCCCGAGCAGGACGACCGGGAAGACGATGCGGTCCCCGACGAAGCGCATCGTCCCGAACGCGTAGCCCATCCCTACCGACAGCACGGCCGAAACCGCCGTGACGGTGGCGGCGACGATGAAGCTCGACTTGAACCCGGTCGCGAAGCGGCCGTCGGTCCAGGCGGCCTTGAAGCTCGAAAGGTCCGGGTGCGTCGGCAGGGCGAAGCCCGTCACGAGGTCGTTCTTCGTGTGCAGCGCGAGGAAGAGGATCGAGAGGACGGGGTAGAGCGCGATGATCGAGAACGCCCCGAGCACGAGGTACGTCCCGATGCGCTCGCTGCGCGCGGCGTTCACCGCTCCTCGCTCCGGTCGCCGACGCGCAGCACGATCGGCGGCGAGAACGAAGATGACGATCGCCAGGATCGTGGCGATGGCGGCCGCGTACCCGACGCGATTGAAGAGAAATGCGTTCTGGTACATGTACATCGACGGGACGATCGTCGTGTTGCCGGGCCCGCCGGCGGTCGTGTTGTAGATCACGTCGAAGCTGCGGAGCGCGTTGATCGTGGTCAGCACGAGCGCGACGAGGATCTCGTTGCGGAGGCCGGGGAGCGTGACGGCGAAGAACTCGCGAAACGCGCCCGCTCCGTCGACGCGGGCGGCGTCGTACAGCTCGAGCGGGATCTTCTGCACGCCCGCGACGAAGAGCACCATGCAGAGCCCGAAGGTGACCCATGTCCCGATGACGCCGATCGACGGCAGCGCCCACGTGAAGTCGCCGAGCCACGGGCGCACGAGCGATCCGCAGCCCGGTCACCTCGAGCAGCCGGTTGAGCGGGCCTGCCGCGTCGTAGACCCACACCCAGGCCTGCGCGATCACGACGCCGGCGATCAGCTGAGGGAGGAAGAGCGTCGTCCGGAAGAAGCGGAAGCCGCGGATCGCCGTCCGCGTCAGCGCCGCGGTCAGGAGCAGCCCGATGATCACCGGGATCACGGCGTAGAAGACGATCAGCACGGCCGAGTGCAAGAAGGCCCGTAGCAGGACGTCGTCCCGCAGGGCCTCGCTGTAGTTCGCGAGCCCGACCCAGCTCTTCTCCGTCAGCCCGTCCCAGGAGAAGAGCGAGTAGTAGACGGTGTGGAGGAGCGGCGCGAGCGTGAAGAGGAGGTAGAAGGCGAGGCCGGGGAGGACGTACAGCCAGCCGATGTTCCCGGGATCGCCTGGCGCCTTCCCCCGCCGGTGCCGACGGCCCGACCGGCCACGACGTGGAGCGCCTGGATCACCTGGATCCGGGCGCTCCACATCCGCTGCCTCGACGACCCCCACCCGCTGCGTGTCAGCGAAGCGTCTTGTCGAACTTCGCCCAGTCGTCCTGGACGGCCTTCGCCATCGCCTGCGGGGTCGTGCGCTCCGCGAGCAGGAGCTGGAACTGGTTCTGGAGGGTCACGTACATCGACGGCGAGGCCCAGTCCGTGTAGAGCAGGAGCCCGTCGTCGTTCGCGACCGTCCTGAACGCGCTGTGGACCTGCGTCAGGTACGGGTCACCCTTCGGCGGCCTGGCCCGGCGGTCGGCCGGAAGCTGCTGCTGGCCGAACATCAGCTTCTTCGCCTGCGTCGAGGTGATGACGTAGTTCAGCCACTCCGCCCCCAGGTCGGCGTTCTTCGTCTTCGCCGAGATGTGCCACGGCCCCGAGAGCCCGCCGATCGACGTCCACTGGCCGCCGGGACCGGGTGGCACCGCGAAGACGCCGACATTGGCGGCACCGAGGCCCGTCTTGATGATCGTCGAGTCCCAGTCGCCGCCGATCCACATCGCACCCTTGCCCTTGGCGAAGAGCTGAGCCGACGAGTCGTACCCGACGGCGTTGTAGTCCTCGTTGAAGTACCCCTTCTTCGCCCACTGCTGCAGCCGCGTCAGCGCCCTGATCGTGCCGGGCGAGTCGAAGCGGGAGCCGGGGACGTGGTAGATCCAGTTGCGTACCGCCTGCGGCTTGACGCTCGCGCCCCAGATGCCGCCGAAGAGGTGGATGAACCCGTAGCCCTCCTTGTTCCCCTCCTCGATGACGGGGTCGCTCGAGGGCAGCTTCGCGCGCAGGGTGGCGAGCATCGCCTCGAACCCCGCGTACGACGACGGCCACCTGTTCGGGTTCAGGCCCGCCTGGCGGAACTTCTTCTTGTTGTAGAACACGACGACGTTCTGGCCGGTCTGGGCGATGCCCCAGATCGGGCCCTTGCCGAACGACTTGCCGTCGGGAGTCCAGCGGAACATCCCCCAGGTCGACGGCGCGTACAGCTTGTTCCACCCGTACTTCTTGACGTACTTGTCGAGGGGGATGATGAGCTTCGCCTTCACGAGCTGGGCGTCCGTCTGGTAGCCCTGGTTCCCCTCGGTCACGTCCGGGCCGCTGCCGGAGGCGAGCGCGCGCGGCACCGTGCCGACGAGGCTGTTGAAGTCCTTGAAGACGAGGTTGATCTTGACGCCCGGATGGCTCTGCTCGAACTCCTTGCTCAGTTGCTTGAGCACGGGCTCGAGCCCCGGGTCCTGGTTGTCGTACGACCACATCGTGAGCGTGGTCGTCTCCTTCTTCGCTCCATACGACACGCCCACGCCGATCGCGACGAGCACCACAGCGGCGAAGACGGTCAGTCCTGCCAAGCGCCTCTTCACGTTCCCTCCTTCGAGGTTGTCTGGGTCGCCTCCCGGCTGGGATAGGAGACTATAGAGCGATGTCGAGCGCGTCACCCGTCCCGGGATGAGCCGCGCCCTCGGCATCGACGTGGGAGGGACGAAGATCGCCGCCGGGATCGTCGATCTCGCGAGCGGTCGGGTGCTCGAACGGGCGGAGGTGCCAACCCGCCCCGAGCGCGGCGGAGCCGCTGTGCTGGCGGCCTGCGCCGCCCTGGCGGCCTCGCTCGGGCAGGGGACGCTGCCGGTCGGCGTCGGGCTGTGCGAGCTCGTCGGCCTCGACGGCAGGCCTGCGAGCGCGGACACGGTCGACTGGCGCGGTCTCGATCTGGCCGGCGCGATCCGGGCTCCCAGGGTCGTGCTCGAGGCGGACGTGCGGGCGGCGGCGCTCGCCGAGTCCCGCTTCGGGGCGGGCCGTGGCTGCTCGTCGTTTCTGTTCGTGGTCGTGGGGACGGGAGCGAGCGCGTGCCTCGTCGTCGCCGGCGAACCGTACCCCGGAGCCCACGGGTGGGCGATCGTCCTCGGCGCGCCGCCGGTCGAGAGGGTCGCGAGCGGACGGGCGCTCGCCCGGGCGGCGGGAGTCGAGCGCGCCGAGGACGTGCTCGCGTCTGGTCGCCACGGCGCGCTGGTCGACGACGCGGCGGCTGCGCTGGCGGGCGTGCTCGCAGTGCTCGCGAACGCGCTCGACCCGGAGCTGATCGTGCTCGGGGGCGGACTCGGCAGCGCCGCGCGTTTCCGGGATCGCGTCGACTTGGCGTTCCGGCCGCTGCTCGCGTACCCGGCCGTGCCGGAGCTCGCGCTCGTCGCCTCCGCGGTGCCCGACGGCGGCATCGTCGGCGCTGCGCTGCGGGCGGCGGAGAGCGCGGGATAGGCTGGCGCCCGTGCTCGACGAGACCGGCCTCTGGCGCGACCTGAAGGAGCTGCCCGCGTCGCTGCAGGCCACGCTCGAGGCGCGCGACGGCTTTACCGATCTCGCCGAGGTGCTCGCCTCGCGGGGAGTCGAGCGCGTTGTCGCGAGCGGCAACGGAGCCGCGTACTACGCCTGCCTCGCCCTCTGGCTCGCCTCACTCGAGGGGCGGGAAGGACCGGAGGTCGTGGCTCTGCCCAGCGGCCTCCTCGCGCGCGGCGCGTTTGCCTGGCGCGCCGGGCGACCTCCTCCTCGCAGTCTCGTCGTCGGGAGAGTTTCGCGACCTCGTCGAGGCGATCGACGCCGGACTACCGGCGTCGTACGCAGCGGTCACCTCGACTCCGGCCTCGACGATCGGATCGCGGGCCGGTGCTCGGGCGCTCGTCACGGTGCTGGACCAGCGTGCCGTGACGCACACCCAGGCGTTCTGCGGCAACGTCGCGGCGCTGCTCGCAGTGTGGGCCGAGGCGACATCCGACGACGCCCTCGCGACCGCCGTGTCCCGGCTACCGGAGGTCGTGGGCGCCGGGGTCGCGGCAGCTCGGGGCTGGGTCGACGAGCTGGCGGCCTTCGAGCCCTCGAACGCGATCGCCTTCGGGAGCGGGCCAGGCTGGGCGGCGGCCCTCGAGGCGGCGCTGCTCCTGAAAGAGGTCGCCGGCATCCCGGCGGAGGGCGTCGAGACGCGGGAGGGGGCGACCTCGGCGATGATGGCCCTCCGGCCCGGCGACCTCGTCCTCAGCCTGCCGGCCGGCGCGGACGACCCGCTCCTCGCCGAGGCCGAGGAGATCTGCGCGGGTCAGGGAGCAGTCGTGCTGCGCGCGCCGAGCGCCGGAAGCGGCGACCGGCGTGTGGCCGCCGTCTCGACGTTCCCCGCCGCGGCAGCTCTCGCGGCCTCGCTCGGGCTCGCCCGCGGCCTCGACGTCGACCGCCCCGCGTGGACCGACGCGTACTACCGCGTCGCGCGAGGCCCGGCGTGAGCCTCGGTCTCGGCGTGCTCGGCTGCGGCAGCGTCTTCGCCGGCCCCTACCGGGGCATGATCGAGCGGCTCCGCGCCGCCGGGCGTGTCCACGTGGCGGCTGTCTACGACGTCGACGACCGCAAGCGCCGCGGCGCAGCGGCCCAGTACGGCCTCGATCCGGCACTCGCAGGCCCCCAGGCGGTGATCGACCACGGCGACGTCGACGTGGTGCTCGTCCTCACGAGCATGAACGAGCACGGCCCGCTCGCGACGGCTGCGCTCGCCGCAGGCAAGCACGTCCTCGTCGAGAAGCCGATGGCAACCTCGCTCGAGGAGGCGAGGGCGCTGCTCGAGCTGTCACGCCGCGGCCCGGGCCTCCTCGTCTGCGCGCCGCACATCCTGCTCAGCCCGACCTTCCGGGCGCTCCACGCGGCCGTCCGTCGCGGCGAGATCGGGACGCTGCTGAGCGCCCGCGCCCGCTACGGCTGGGCCGGTCCCGACTGGGGCGCGTGGTTCTACGAGCCGGGCGGCGGCTCGCTCTTCGACCTCGGCGTCTACAACGTGACGAGCCTGTGCGCGCTGTTCGGCCCGGCCAGGCGTGTCACGGCGATGGCCGGCGTCGCGATCCCCGAGCGCGAGGTGAACGGCCGGTCGCTGCGCGTCGAGGCGGACGACAACGCGCACGTGCTCATCGACTTCGGCGACAGCAGGTTCGCCTCGGTGACGACCGGGTTCACGATCCAGCGCTACCGCTCGCCCGCGATCGAGCTCTACGGCAGCAAGGGCACCGCCCAGCTGCTCGGCGACGACTGGGCGCCGGAGGGCTGGGAGCTCTGGCGCAACGAGGAGGGCGCGTGGCGCGTCTTCCCCGAGAGCGACCCGCACTGGCAGTGGACCGAGGGACTGCGTCATCTCGTCGACTGCGTCGAGAGCGAGACGCCCGACGGTCACCCGGCCCGAGCACGCCTTCCACGCGCTCGAGATCATGCTCGCGGCGCAGGCCGCCGCCCGCGACGGCGTCGCGCGCGAGATCGCGAGCAGCTTTCCGGAGCCCGTCTACGGCGAGGAATGGCTCGCCGCCGAGGCCGACCGCTACGCCCACGACCGCCGCAGCCACGATGGGCTATAAGCCGTCTCCCCGTCCCGCGTTCGACGAGCCGACCGTGCTGCGTGCGGACGAGGTCGTCCGCCACACCTGGGGCGATTCCGAGGCTGGCTTCGTCGAGGACTGGATCTACGTCTCCTCCCGGCTCCTCCACGTGATCGTCTTCGGCCTGCCGCCGGGTGGGAAGTTCACGCACTCGGACAGCTTCCGCACGATCTTCGCCGCCGACGAGCTCCTCCACGTGCTGCAGGGAGCTCTCGTCCTCGCCAACCCGGAGACGGGCGAGATCGTCCGCGCAGAGCCGGGCGAGAGCATCTTCTTCCGGCGGGACACCTGGCATCACGGCTTCTCCTACGGCGACGAGCCGCTCCGCGTGCTCGAGTTCTTCGCGCCGCCGCCCGCGACCGGCACGTCGGGCGCCTACGCCCTCACGCAGCCCTACCTCGAGGTGAGCACCTACGCCGACGACGCTCAGCTCGGACACCTCGTACCCGGAGTCGAGCGGCGCGGCTCGTTCAGCGTGCTGCGGCCGCACGACGAGGTGCTACGGCTCGACCGCGGCGTGCTCGTCGGGCTCCTCGTCAGCACCGAACACCTCACGGCCGGCACCCTGACCGTCGCGCCGGGCGGGGCGAGCGCCGTCGAGGCGCACGACGGAGAGGAGCTCGTCTACGCAACGCGCGGCTCGCTGCGCGTGGAGGCGGGCGGTGTCGAGGCGACTCTGGCGCCCGGCGACGGCTTCCTGGTCCCCGCCGGTGTGCCGCACAGCTACGCGGCGCCGGGCAGGGAGCGCGCGGAGGCGATCTTCGGCGTGGCGCCGACCTATGCGGTTCCTTCAGACCGGACGAGCGGGTGAGGCCGCCCGGCGGCGCCGGCCCCGAACTTCCTGGCGGCGCCGATCCGCTCCGGCGGCGTCGGATGGGTGAACAGGGCGACGTAGGCGAGACGCGGCGGGTCGAGGTCGGCGAGGTTCGCCAGCGCGAGCCTGCGCATCATCGACTCGAACGCGGCGGGGTCCGAGGTCAGCTCGAGGGAGATCCGGTCGGCCTGCCGCTCCCAGGTCCGCGACACCGAGGCTCCGAGCGGCGCCCCGAGCGCCTGCAGGGCGATTCCGAGCAAGAGTACGAACGGCACGATGCGCGGGTCGCCGGGCCCGGTCACGCCGAGAGCGTCGAGCAACGCCTGCCACCGGAGGAGCGCCCAGAGGAGCACGACGAAGGCGATCGCGCCCGCGATGCCGAGCGCGGTTCCCTGCGCGATGTGACGGGCACGGCGATGGCCGAGCTCGTGCGCGAGCACGAGACGCAGCTCCCGGCGCTCGGCGTCGGCGAGAAGCGTGTCGAAGAGGACGAGGCGGCGGGTCTGGCCGAGGCCCGACACGTACGCGTTCTGCTTCGTCGTGCGCCGGCTCGCATCGGCCACGAGCACCTGCTCGATCGGCACCCCAGCGTCCTCGGACAGCCGTCGCAGCGATTCGGCCAGCTCCGCGTCCTCGAGCGGCGAGAAGCGGTTGAACATCGGCTCGAGAATCAGCGGCGCGACGAAGGTCAGCAGCACGACGAGGGCAGCGGCCGCCGCCGCAGCCGCAAACGGCCAGGAGCGCGGGAGAGCACGAGCCAGCCCGACGAACCCGAGCATCACGACGCAGCCGAGGACGACCGCGACGCCCAGGCCCTTCGCCCTGTCGGCGAACCAACCGCGAGTGGACTGCGTCGAGAACCCCCAGGCACGCTCGCGCAGATACCCGGCGGCGAAGGAGATCGGCAGGGTGAGCAGCGCCGTCACCCCGGTTGCGACGACGGTGTAGGCGAGCGTCTGCGCCCACCACGAGAGGTCGTCGAGCGCACCGAAGAGCTCGTTGCCGAAACGCGAGAAAGCGATGGCCGCGAGCACGACGACGTCGATCGCGAGCCGTGCGGGCCAGGCGACGTAGAGCGGGCGGTGGTAGGCGCGTGCCCGCTCGATCTCCTCCGGGGCGAAGAGCGAGCGCGGATCGTCCACGCGTCTCAGCGTAGTGCGCGTCAGCCGTGCGCGGACGCCAGCGCGTCGAGCGCCATGATCGCGGCGACTGCCGAGACGCCGAGGACGGCGGTCGGGACGTGGATCAGCAGCCGCCGGGAGAGCGGCGGCCTCGGCGCCTGCGGAGCAAGTCGGCGGCGTGCCCGGCCGGCCCGCCGCCTGCTCCTGAACCGCAGGATCCCCGCCGTGAGAACGCAGAGGAGGGCGAGCGCATACCCGGCTCCGATGTCGATCTGGACCATGCTCAGCTCGGCGTCGAGCAGCAGGTAGAGCAGCGACAGAGCGGAGGCCGTCGCGAACCCTCCGCCGCGGCTGCGCCAGGCGGCCGAGCCGGCTCCGAAGAGGGCGAAGACGAGCGCCATCAGCGCGAACGTTCCCGCGTCGCCCTCGACTTTGGCGGCGAGGCCTCCGTCGGGGTCGTTGCGCTCGGTCGGGTCCGGCTCGATGTGGCGGGTTGCGAGCTCGAGGCCGGTGAAGCTCACCGACTTCTCGTCGCAGGAAACCGTGCCGAACGGCAGCAGGAAGGCCAGAGCGGCTGCGACCAGAAGCGCGCAGACGCCGAACCTCCTGCCCACGGCCACGACGTCCGGCGGTTCCTCGATCACGGTCATGCGCCGAGCCTAGGACGGCGGCCTTGCGCCGGGAACCGGCCTGTCCCGGGTTGGGGCCTCAGGGCAGGCCCTGGTTCTGTTCGGTCAGGAGTGCCCGGCGTCCGGGACGCCTTCCGGCCCTCGCTCGCGCGGACATCGACGCGGTACATCGCGCCCGCACGCCACCGTGATCAGCGCGCACCACTAAAAAGCGCAGGCCGGGCGGCTCGAGCAGCACAGCGAGAGGCCGACATCCTCGTCGTCGCCGCCGGCTGCCGCTGCGTCGTGACCGGCGACATGGCGAAGCTGGGCGTGATCGTGATCGACGTCGGCATCAATCCGCTCGAGACGACGAGCCGAAGGCGCGGATGGGGGACATCGACACCGCGTCGGTCGCAGAGGCGGCGGAGGCGATTCCCCGGTGCACGACGGTGTCGGCGCCGATGACCGACGTGACGCTGCCTCGAAGCACGAGGTGCTGGCGGCGAAGCATGCGGCGCGCGGGCACGAGCGTGAGGCGCCCGGCTTCAGCCGCGCGCCGGAGCGCCGTCCGTAAGATCGTCGCATGGCCGAGGTGACTCTCTCCTCGATGCACGATGCCCGGGATGCCGAAGACAGGAGGCTGCTGGAGAACGGGGAGATCGACCTCCTCCTCGCCGGCTGGCACGAGACGATCGTGGCGCGCTGCGTCGCGAAGATGCGCGGGCCTCACGGCGAGGACGTGGCCCAGTACGTGTGCGAGCGGCTGTGGGGCGAGCTCAAGGCCGGCAAGCACCGCGACGGACGCTGGCCGTTTCGCGTGATCGTGCACCAGGTCATCGGCTGGACGTGCGCAGGCTGGTACGAGGAGGGGTGGAAGGAGCTCGAGCTGATCGAGGCCGACGGCAGCTCGCCTGACGATTTCACCGGCGACGTGGTGCTGCAACTCACCCTCGCGGAGCTCGTCGCGAGCTTGCCGCCCGGTGACGGCGCGGTCGCGCGGCTGTGGCTGCTCGAAGGGCTCGAGCTCGGATCAGATCGCGGACCGGCTCGGGAAGAGCCCGAACGCGATCTACCAGGCGCGCCACCGCATCGTCCCGCGTCTCGTCGCCTGGTTGGAGCGATGAGGATCTCAACCGAGCAACTGCTGGGCGAGCTCGTCGACCGCTGGGCGCTGGGAAAGCCGCTCGAGGTCGAGGAGCTCCTCGGGCGAGCGGGACCGCAGGCGGACGAGCTGGCCGCGCTCATCGACGCGTTCCTCGTCCGGGCGCCGCGACGTGAGCCGACGCCGGAGGCGCTCGCCGCCGTCCGGGCGCTCGCCGAGCCGCCGCTCTTGCGCGCCCGCCAGGCACTGGGGCTGAAGCTCGACGACCTCGCCGAAGGGCTGGTCGAGCGCCTCGAGCTCCCGGGAAGCGCGCGCGCGAAGGTGCGGCGTCGCTACCAGGATCTCGAGCTCGGCCGGCTCGACCCGGCCCGGGTCGCGGCAAGTGTGTGGGCTGCGCTGGCCGAGCTGCTCCAGCGGGATGCGCGTGAGCTTGCGAGCCCGGTGCGGCCGCTGCCCGTCACACGGGCCATGTATCGCGCCGCGACCATGCGAGCGCTGCCGAGCGAGGCAAGCGTGCCTCCGGCCGAGCCGCAAGCCGTGTCCGAGCCGGACGAGGTCGATCGCCTCTTCGGCCTTTGAGAGGGAGCTCCGACATGTTCCCCGGCTGCGGGACCAGCCTTCCGGGGGTTGCGGCCGGTACTCCGTGGGCTGCAGAATGCGACCCGGGCGTCGGTCATCGAGTTCAGCTACGGGGGAGAAATCTTGCTGCGACGCGTGCTCACGCTCTTGCTCACGCTCGTCGGAGCGCTGCTCCTGGCGGTGCCGGCGCTGGCGGACGACAGTCCGAGAGCGCCGCAGGCGTCGGTGGGCGGCCCGCCGACCGACCAGCTCGTGATCCGCCTCGCGGCCGGGCAGAGCCTCGACACGGCCGCGCTCGCCGCGACCGCCGGCGTCGACCTGCGCCAGGTGCGCAATGCTCTCCGACGGCTCGTACGTCCTCAAGCTCTCGAAACGCCACTCGCTCGAGACCGTCGCAGGCGATCACCGACAGGCTGGCCGCCCGCGGTGACGTCGCCTCGGTCGAGCCCGACGAGATGATGCAGCCGCTCGCAGGTCCCGACGGATCCCGCTCTGGTCGGAGCCAGTGGGACTTGCTCGACCCGGTCTCGGGGCTCTACGGCGACAGCCTTCCCGCCGCCTGGGATCATCACCACCGGGTCGCCGAGCGTGACGGTCGCCGTGATCGACACCGGCTACCGGCCGCACGCCGACCTCGCGGGCCGGTTCGTGCCGGGCTACGACTTCATCGGCGACAGCCTCGTCGCGAACGACGGCGGCGGCCGCGACTCCGACGCCTCCGACCCGGGCGACTGGATCACGAGCGCCGAGAACGCGAGCGGATACTTCGCGGGCTGCCCGACCGGCAACAGCTCGTGGCACGGCACGCACGTGTCCGGGCACGATCGGAGCCGTCCCGAGCAACGCGGCTCGGGGTCGCCGGGAATCAACTGGGTCTCGCAAGATCCAGCCGCTGCGGGTGCTCGGCAAGTGCGGCGGCTACACGTCCGACATCGCCGACGCGATTCGCTGGGCGGCCGGGCCTGACCGTCGCCGGCGTCCCGACGAACCCGACGCCGGACGACGTCGTCAACCTGAGCCTCGGCGGCGACGGCGCGTGCGGCTCGACGTTCCAGAACGCGATCAACGCCGCCGTCGCCGCGGGCACCGTCGTCGTCGTCGCGGCCGGGCAACGGAAACACGGACGCGGCGAGCTCCTCGCCCGGCGAACTGCAACAACGTCATCACCGTCGCCGTCGACCGGCCACACCGGCAGCCGCGCGTACTACTCCAACTACGGCTCGTCGGTCGAGATCGCCGCGCCCGGCGGCGACGCGCCACCTCGGCAAGACGATCCTCTCGACGCTCAACGCCGGCACGACCACGCCCGCGGCGCCGACGTCGTACGCGAACTACCAGGGCACGAGCATGGCGACCCCGCACGTCGTCGGCGATCGTCTCGCTGATGCTCTCGGTCAACCCGTCGCTGACGCCGGCACAGGTGACGACCGATGCTCCGCTCGACGGCGACCCCCTTCCCGGCCGGGAGCACCTGCAGCACCGCGACGTGCGGCTCCGGAATCGCCAACGCGGCCGCCGCCGTCGCGCTGGCGAAGGGCGGCGGGGGGCCGACGCCGCCCGGCGCCTTCGGGAAGACGTCGCCCGGCAACCTGGCGTCCGTCCCGGGGACGTCGGTCACGCTCCAGTGGAGCGCGAGCGCCGGCGCCGCGAGCTACGCGTACTGCATCGACACGACGAACGACTCGGCGTGCTCGACCTCCTGGGTCGGCGCGGGGGCGGCGACGTCGGCCTCGGTCTCCGGCCTTTCCCCCGGCGCGACGTACTACTGGCAGGTTCGCGCGTCGAACGCGGGCGGCGACACGACGGCGGACGCCGGAGCGTGGCGGACGTTCGTGACACAGACCGCATCGCTCCCGGGCTCGTTCGAGCAAGACCTCGCCGAGGAACGGCCAGAAGAACCTGTCGACAACCGTGACCCTCACCTGGCAGGCGAGCGCGGGCGCGGCCTCGTACGAGTGGTGCGTTTCGTCCGTGAACGGATCCTGCGCCGAATGGACGTCCACGACTGCGACGACGACGACCGTCTCCGGCCTCAGAACCCGTTCGACCTACTACTGGCAGGTGCGAGCCGTGAACGCCAACGGCCCGAGGGACGCCACGGCGGCTGGTGGTCGCTGAGAACGCGCTAGTGCGGCGTCTCACAACGTTACGCTTCGATGCGTTGTCGTCGGGCCGGGACCCATACGCCGAGCCGCGCGCGCATGCGTTGCGCGAGCGGTACGTGCGCCTGTTCGGCGGCCCCGAGCTGCCGGTGGCAGTCGAGTCGATCGCCGAAGATCTGCTCGGCCTCCGGATCGAGGAGAGGGCGCTCGAGTGGTCGGGCATGCTCCTCCCCGCCGAGCGGACGATCGTGCTGAACACGGCGGAGGGCGCGCGCCGCGATCCGTCCCTGCGGCGTCACCGGTTCACGCTCGCACACGAGGTCGGGCACTGGGTGTGTCACTGCCTGGAGGGGCGCGCCGTGGGTGCCGCGCCGAGCTTCTGCCGCGCGACCGACATCGCGCTCGACGCCGATCGGGCGATCGAGCGCGAGGCGAACATCTTCGCGAGCGAGCTGCTGATGCCCGAGCCGGCAGTGAGGGCGGTCTGGAACGAGGTGACGGGACGCGGTCACGAGGATCCGGTGGCTGCTGTGGCGGCGCGCTTCGATGTGTCTCCGACGGCGATGGGATGGCGGCTCTACAGCGCGGGCCTACGCAAGACTCCGCCGCCTGCCTGACCTCCGCGTAGTGCGGCGTCTCACGACGTTTCACAGGAACCAGCATCGTTGTGAGTCGCCGCCTCAGCGTGCTGCTGCCGTCATCTCCCGCAGCCGCTCATGGAAGCCGGTGCTCGGCGCATGGATGTTGAGGAGGCGGCCGCCGCCCGGGCTGCTCGTGAAGCTGTGCGCGACGCCCCTCGTCGCGGCGACGAAGGCGCCGGGCCCCGCAGCGAAGCTCTCCCCGTCGACCGTGAAGCCGACCTCGCCGGAGAGCACGTAGAACGAGTCGACGTGGTCGTCGTGGCTGTGGACGCCCGGGCCCTCGAACGACGGCTCGAGCTCGAACTCGATCAGGCAGAGCTCCTCGCGGGCGATCTTGACGGTCGCGACGCGGTGGCTGGTGCGGAGCGCCTCGCCCTCGCCGGCGGGCAGCACGATCGCGTCGGTCGGCGGCAGGCCGCTGCCCGGATCGGCGTCGATGCTGTCGAAGCCGCCCGGCTCGCCGCGGTTTCGCTGCTGCAGGTTCGCGGCGAAGCCGCCGTCGGGCGTGTGGAAGTTGAGGAAGCGCGCGGCCGACAGGCTCCTGAAGCCGTGCACGACACCCGGGGGCGCGCAGGCACAGGCACCGGGGCCGAGGACGTGCTCCTCGTCGTGGAGCAAGGAAGGCGAGCTCGCCCTCGAGGACGTAGAACGAGTCGGAATGCTCGCGGTGGTAGTGCGGCTCGGCCCCCTGACGGGCATCCGGGAAGAACGACTCGGTCAGACAGAGCTCGGCCAGGGTCGACCGGAGAACGATCCTGCCGCCGAAGAGCGGCTCGCCGCCGCCGGAGTCCTGGACGATGCCTGACACGGAGCCGCAGTATCGCGGAACGCGCCGTCTCGACGTAAGACGTGGCCGCCCGAGGCCCGATACTCCATAGGCATGCAGCTGCGCTCGGACAACACACTCCAGCTCTCGCCCTCCGACGTGACGGCCTATCTCGCCTGCCGCCACCTGACGGCGCTCTCGCTTCGGGTGGCACGGGGCGAGCTCGAGCGGCCGGAGGTCGAGGACGAGCAGGCGCAGCTCCTCTTCCGCAAGGGGCTCGAGCACGAGGCCGCCTACCTCAAGTCGCTCGTCGAGGCGGGAAAGACCGTGAGGACGGTCGAGCTCGAGCCCGACCGCGACTGGGAGCGCGCGGCGCGTGACACCGTCGAGGCGATGCGGGACGGAGTCGACGTCGTGTACCAGGGCATCCTCCTGCGTGACGGCTGGCGCGGCCAGGCCGACTTCCTGATGCGGGTCGAGAGGCCGTCGCGTCTCGGCGGCTGGAGCTACGAGGCGCTCGACACGAAGCTGGCCCGCCACGCGAAGCCCGCCTACATCCTCCAGCTCTGCTTCTACAGCGAGCAGCTTGCGCGCATCCAGGGCGTGCCGCCTGCGCAGATGCACGTGCTGCTCGGGAACGGCGAGCAGGAGGCATTCGAGCCCCACGACTTCGGCGCCTACTACCGCCGCGTGCAGGCGCGGCTCCGCGACTTCGTCGGCGACCCGCCGTCCACGACCCCTTTCCCCGTCGACCAGTGCCGTATCTGCGACTTCAAGCCGCTGTGCGACGCCTACTGGGACGACGTCGACCATCTCAGTCGTGTCGCCGGCATCCACCGACGCCACATCGAGCGGCTCGAAGCCGCGGGGATCGGCACCCTCGCTGCGCTCGGCAGGCGCAGCGAGCGGCGAGCGGCCCCCCGGCATGGACGAGGCGATCTTCGAGAAGCTACGCGAGCAGGCCGCGCTGCAGCTGCGGGCGCGCGAGACCGGGGAGGACAGCTCGGTCATCCTCGAGCCGCATGCCTCGACAGGATTCGCCCTCGTCCCCGATCCGTCCCCCGGCGACCTCTTCTTCGACTTCGAGGGCAACCCGTTCTGGGACGAGGAGGGGAGCCTCGAGTACCTCTGGGGGTACAGCGACCGCCACGACCGGTTCGACGTGCTCTGGGCGTCGACCCGCGACGAGGAACGGAAGGCATTCGAGACGTTCGTCGATCTCGTCCACGCGCGGCTCGAGGAGCACCCCGGGATGCACGTCTACCACTACGCCCAGTACGAGATCACGGCGCTGCGCCGGATGATGGGGCGCTACGGCACCCGCGAGGCGGAGCTCGACGACCTCCTCCGGCGCAACGTTTTCGTCGATCTCTACAAGGTCGTGCGCGGAGGTCTCCGCATCTCGCGGCCCGGCTACGGGCTCAAGGAGGTCGAGCACCTGCTCGACTTCGAGCGGCGCGCCACGATCAAGGACGGCGGCACCTCGATCGTCGAGTTCGAGCGCTGGATGATCGAGCGCGACGGCGCGATCCTCGACGAGATCGCCGCGTACAACCGCGAGGACTGCATCGGGACACGTGTCCTCGCCGACTGGCTGCTCGGCCTGCGCGACGAGGCGCTCGCGAGGTTCGGGCCGTTCCCGCCCCCGGAGCCGGTCGAGTCGAAGCCGATCAAGCCCGAGAAGGCCGAGCGGGCCAGGCTGCGCGAGGCGCTGCTCGAGTCCGGGGACGAGGCCGCCGGGCTGGTCGCACAGCTCCTCGACTACCACGAACGCGAACGCAAGCCCGTCTGGTGGGCGATGTTCGACAAGGCCGACCTGACGCCCGGGCAGTTGCTCGAGGACAGGGAGGCGATCGGCGGGCTTCGGTTCACCGGCGAGTCGTGGCCGGAGAAGAAGTCGACCGCATACGCGTTCACCTATCCGCCGCAGGAGCAGAAGATCGGCCGGGACCCGCTCGACCAGGCGACGTTGCGAGGCGCCGGCGACGTGCTCGCCCACGACACCGATGCGCGGAGGCTCGAGCTGAAGCGAGGACGGTCGCTCGCAGAAGTGCCGCTGCCGCAGGGGCTTCTGCCTGGTGGCCCGTACTTGACGAAGGCCCAGGAAGCGGCACTGGAGCGGATCGGCCGCTCGCTGCTCGAGGGAGGCGGGCGCTATCCGGCGATCGAGTCGGTGCTGCGCCGCGCCGCCTTCGACCGGGACGTCCAGACCAACGACCTCGAGGAGCTGACGGCGCTGTTGCAGTCGCTCGGCGGCCGGCACCTCGTCGTCCAGGGGCCGCCGGGCTCCGGCAAGACGTGGATGTCGGGGCGCCTGATCGCGCGACTCGTCGGCGCCGGCAAGCGGGTCGGGGTAGCGTCGACGAGCCACCGCGCGATCCACAAGCTGCTCGACGAGGTCGTCGAGGGAGCGCGTGACCAGGGGATCACGATCACGGGCCGCGCGCTCAAGAAGGCGAGCGGCGGCAATCCCGAGTCCCACTACGCGGGCGAGGGCATCGAGAATGTCCTCGACAACTGCCGACTGCCACGACTGCGGGCTTCTGGGTGGCACCGCCTGGCTCTTCGCCGACGAGCAGCACGACGGCGCGCTCGACTACCTGTTCATCGACGAGGCTGGACAGGTCTCGCTGGCCGACGCGCTCGCGATGGCGACCTCGGCCCGCAACCTCGTCCTCGTCGGCGACCCGCAGCAGCTCGGCCAGGTCCTCCAGGGCTCGCACCCCGACGGGAGCGAGGCGTCGGTGCTCGAGCACCTGCTGGACGGCGCGGCGACGATCCCGCCGAACCGCGGGATCTTCCTCGAGACGGACCTACCGGTTGCACCCCGACGTCTGTGGGTTCATCTCGGAGGAGTTCTACGAGGGCCGGCTGCGGCCCGACCCCGTCACCTCGGAGCGGACGACGCCGTTCGGCACCGGGCTGCGCTGGCTGCGCGTGGAGCACACCGGAAACCGCCAGGACTCGCCGGAGGAGGTCGAGGCCGTCGTGGCGGAGATCGGCCGCCTGACCGCAGCCGGAGTCCAGCCCGGAGCGATCAAGGTCGTGGCGCCGTACAACGCGCAGGTCGACCGGCTCCGCGCCGCCCTGCCCGCCGCCGTCGAGGTCGGCACGGTCGACAAGTTCCAGGGCCAGCAGGCGCGCATCGTGTTCTACTCGATGGCGAGCTCGAGCAGCGAGGACGTGCCGCGGGGCCTCGACTTCCTCTTCTCGCGCAACAGGCTCAACGTTGCCGTCTCGCGGGCGCAGTGCCTCGCGTACCTCGTCTGCTCGCCACGGCTGCTCGAGGTCGACTGCCGCACGATCGATCACATGCGGCTCGCCAATGCGCTTTGCCGCTTCGTCGAGCTCGCGTCCGAGCCGAGCTTCGGAGTCGGTCGGCGTAGTCTTGTCGAGGTAGAGCTGGAGATCGACGCGGGTGCCCGTCGCAGCGGACGCCACCGAGGCCCGGTCCATCGTCTCGTTCATGATCAGCATGCCCCGTCCCCGCGTCGGATCCGAGCGCGTGGCCTTCCACTGCCCGTCGTCCTCGACCGCGATCCGGAGCATCCCGGCGGTGTGCTCGAGCGTGAGGCGGATCTGGCCGTACTGGTGGTGGTAGGCGTGCTCGATCGCGTTGTTGCAGGCCTCCGAGACGGCGAGCAGCGTGTCCGCCACCTGGTCCTCGTTGAGACCGCGCCTCCGGAGCCACACCTTGAGGCGCGCGCGGAGGCCGCGGACGACTGCCGGCACGGACGGGATCTCGATGTGCACGCTGGCCGGAACGTCGTCGAGCTGGAGGAGGAGCAGCGCGATGTCGTCGGAGGCGTCGATGGGAGCAACGATCTCCTCGAGCACCGCGTCGGCGGTCTGGTCGGCGTTCAGCTCGGGCCGAAGCCGGAGCACGTCGGCAACCCGGGCGATGCCGTCGTCGATGTCGGTGCCGCGGCGCTCGACGAGGCCGTCGGTGTAGGCGAGGAGAGTCATCCGCGACTGCAGCGTCAGGGTCTCCTCGCGGATGCTTCGTGCGTCCGTCCAGCCGAGCGGCGGCGAGGAAGCCTTGTCGAGCATCGTCACCGCTCCGGTGACCACGTCGAGGAGCAGAGATGGAGGATGTCCCGCCGAGGAGTAGCGAAGCTCGCCGGTGTACGGGTCGAGGGCGAGGAACGTCGCGGTCGCCATGCCCGATTCGGGGACGAGGCGCGTCAGGCGCCGCGCGATTTCCGCGGGAGACGTGTGCTCGAACGCCAGTGCACGGAACGCGTTCCGGAGCTGGCCCATGAGCACGGCTGCGGGGACTCCGCGGCCGGCCACGTCGCCCACGCTGATGTGGACGATGCCGTCGGGGCGCCGCACCGCGTCGTACCAGTCGCCGCCGACTTCGAGGCCGACCGCGCCGGCGTTGTAGCGCCCGGCGAGCCCGAGGCCGTCGACCTCCGGCAGCGCGTCAGGTAGCAGGCTGCGCTGCAGCGCTGTCGCCACGTCGTGCTCGCGCTCGGAGTGTCGCGCGCGCCCGAGCGCGCGGGCCGCGTAGTCGGTGTGGGCGGCCACGATTGCCTGGTCGGTCTCGGGGGGCGCTTCGCGCGACGGCAGGAGCAGCGTCACCGAGCCGATCGTGAGGCCGCTCTGGAGGCGCATCGGCAGCGCGTAGACCGACCCCGGCCGATCCGGGAGCGCCCCGTCGAGCGGAGCAACCACCGTCTCGACCGCCTCGCCCTGCACCAGCGTGACGGGAGAGGTGGAGAGGAAGCCGAGCCGCGCCACGTCGGAGATCCCTGCGGCGCGCCGGTCGATCGTGCCCTGCTCGCCGCCGCCGAAAGTCCAGATCCTGAATCCGGTGGCCTCGTCGTCCTGGATCGCGACGATGACGTGGGCACCCGGGAACGCCGCCGCGAGAGACGATCCGAGCGCGGCCGACACCTCGGCGGCGGCGGACGCCTCGCCGAGCGACTGCGCGAGCTCGTCCCAGCGGCGCACCTGCTCCTGCTCGGCGGCGATCTCGCGACGGGAGCGGGCGATGCCCCACCCGATGATGGCCAGCACGATGGCGGCGGCCGCGAGGATCGACGCCAACTCGATCGCGAAGCTCCGGCGGGCGGCCGCGAAGACTGCCGACCGGGGGCGATCGAGTGCGAGCGTCCAGGCGGCCGCAGGTGAGTTCGCGTATGCCACGACGCGGCCCGTGTCGTCTGCGAGGCCCGTGGTGTCGGCAAGCACGCCGTCGCCCTTCCGGATGCGCGAGAGAAGAGACCGGTTCTCGGGGCGCGCGAAGCTCGCGAGCGTGATCTGCTGGCCCGCCCGGTCGATGACCACGAGCCCTTCGAAGCCGAGATCGATCGAGCGCTGGCTCGTGCGGGACTGGCGCAACTCCATCGCCCCTGCGAGCACGCCGCTGACCCGGCCGCTCGCGTCGCGTGTCGGGACAGCCATGATCACGACCCGCTTGGCGTCGCTGCGGGTGACGAGCCCCTCGCTGATGAACGGCTTCCCCGTCGAGGTGACGTTGGTGAAGTACGCGCGATCCGCCACGCTGAGCCCCGAGCCCGTGGGGTCGCGATCCGAGACGCGTGAGATGCCGTCGCGATCGATCCAGCCGAGCCCTCCGCTGAAGAGTGGTTGCGTGCCGCTCGTCTGCAGCCGGGAGAAGTAGCGGGCCATGGCCGTCGTGTCCGAGCGGACGACGGACGGCGCCTGTGCGATCGACTCGAGCGTTGCGAGGCGCCCGTCGAAGTACGTGTCGAACACGGTCGAGGCGAGCACGACCCGCGCTCGCATCTCGTTCAGGGACTTTTGCTTCGCGTCGTCGTACTGGCGCCACGCGAAGAGCGCGCCCAGCGCGACGAGAAGCACCGTGGCGGCGAGCGCGCTGGCGGCGAACCGCCGGCGGAACGTCGAGAGCCTCCGGCCGAAGACGGCATCGAGACCGCCTCCCGTCTTCCGCCCGCCGCCCTCTGCCGGCGGCGACGTCATTGCTCGTCCGCCGACGCGTTCGGCCTCACCACGACGGGCGGACCGTGCCGTCGGAGCGTCTCCGCGGGCTCGTCGCTGACCTCGACGACGTCGCCGACGCGAGCGATCTCGAAGACGTGCCGCACGTGGCGGCTGGGCGCCGCGAGAACGATGCTGCCGCCGCGCGCCTCGATCGTGCGCGCGGCCTGGACGAGAACGTTGATCCCGCTCGAGTCGATGAACGTCAGGCCCGCGAGGTCGACGACGATGCGATCCGGCGCTTCCTTCTCGAGCTCGAAGACGGCCTCCGTGAACTTCCTGGAGGACACGATGTCCATCTCGCCTGCAAGCGCCACGAGGACCGGCGTCCCGTCCGGCACCGAAGAGATCTCGATCTGCAGGCCGGCCGCAGCCTCGCTCACATCATCCACTGGTTTCCCCTGCGCAGACGCGAAAGCCTACCACGGCGCTCGGCCGCCTCGCGTCCCGCGCGGCGGGGGATCCTGGCGCGCCTCTCACCGCACGCCGAAGCCGTCCTCTGCCGCGCGCAGCCTGCGCAGCGCACGGGTGATCTGGTCGAGATCGGAGCGTCGCAGCGGCTCGGTGCAGAAGCGCGCGTCGTTCAGCGCCGCGGTCGCCGCCTCGGCTGCCTCCCGTCCCTCGTCGGTCAGGACGGCCAGGGTGGCACGGCGGTCGCGGACGTCCGCCTCGCGACGGACGAATCCCGAGCGCTCGAGCCCGTCGATCAGGTTCGTCACGCTCGTCGCGTGCACCTGGAGGCGCTCGCCGATCTTGCCGAGCGGGAGCGTCCCGCGGCGGCTGAGGAAGAGGATCATCAGCGCCTCGTAGCGGGGGAAGGTGAGGTCGTGCTCGCGCAGGAGGGCGTTCAGCCGCTGCATCAGGATCTGCTGCGCCCGCATCAGCGAGGTCACGGCTTCCATCGACGCGATGGGCCGCTCGCCCCAGTGCGTCGACCACTGGTGGCTGGCCTCGGCAATGACGTCGATGGTCTCTTCCCGTTGCACGAGATATAGTCTATATTCCTATTATCGGATAGACGAGCTTTTCGCGAAGAGCCGACGACGAAAGGGAACGATGGCCTGGGATCCGTTGACCGCCGAGCAGCGTGAGCTGCGCGACCTGGTCCGCACGCTGGCGCGCGAGCGGATCGCCCCGCGCGCCGCAGAGATCGACACCACGCACGAGTTCCCGTGGGACGTCGTCGAGGCCTTTCGTGAGGCCGGGGTGTTCGGGCTCTTCTTCTCCGAAGAGGACGGCGGCACCGGCACGGGCACGCTGCTCTCACTCGTCGCCATCGAGGAGGTGTCGCGTGTCTGCGCGACGAGCGGGCTGATCCTCGCGGTGCAGGAGCTGGGCTCGCTCGGTCTCAAGCTGGCCGGCTCGGCGGAGCAGCGCGCGACGTGGCTGCCGCGGCTCGCCTCGGGCGAAATCCTGCCCGCGTACGCCCTGACGGAGGCTGAGTCCGGCTCCGACTCCGCCGCGATGCGCACGACCGCAAGCCGTGACGGTGACGGGTGGGTGCTGGACGGGTCGAAGCGCTTCATCACGAACGCCGGTGTGGCCGGGGTCTACACCGTGTTCGCGAAGACCGACTCCGATGCGGGCCATGACGGCATCTCCGCGTTCCTCGTCGAGCCTGACATTCCCGGCTTCGAGGTCGCACGGCTCGAGGAGAAGCTCGGCATCTGCGGCTCGACGACCGGCGAGCTCGTGTTCGACGGCTGCCATGTGCCCGACGACGCGCTGCTGGGCGACGTCGGCGAGGGCTTCCGGATCGCCATGCGGATCCTCGATCGCTCTCGTCCCGGGGTCGCCGCGCAGGCGCTCGGAATCGCCCAGGGCGCGACCGACTACGCGCTCGAGTACGCCCGCACGCGCGAGACGATGGGCAGGCCGATCGCGCAGCACCAGCTCATCGCCGGCAAGCTCGCGGACATGGAAACGGCAACCGAGGCGGCCCGCGGCCTGCTCTATCGTTACGGGCGGATGGTCGACGAGGGCGCGGCCGACGACGAGCTGACGAAGGCCTCCGCGATGGCCAAGCTCTACTGCGGCGACGTCGCGATGCAGGTTGCGGTCGAGGCCGTGCAGATCCTCGGCGGCTACGGCTACGTCAAGGAGTACCCCGTCGAGCGCTTCCTGCGGGACGCGAAGATCACGCAGATCTACGAGGGCACCCAGGAGATCCAGCGGATCGTGATCGCGCGCGAGATGCTGAAAGAAGTCCGCACCTTCCTGCTGGAGGGCGTGGCATGACGAGCACCTCGGTCGAGCCCGGCGAGTCCGGCGTCGAGGTCGGCGTCGCCCCGCTCCGCGTCGTCACGGCGGCCTCGCTGTTCGACGGCCACGATGCCGCGATCAACGTCATGCGCCGGCTCATCCAGTCGCGTGGGGCGGAGGTGATCCACCTCGGGCACAACCGGGGAGTCGCGGAGGTCGTCCGGGCCGCGATCCAGGAGGACGCGGACGCGGTCGCGATCAGCTCGTACCAGGGCGGGCACGTCGAGTACTTCCGCTACATGGTCGAGATGCTGCGCGAGCGCGGCGCCGGCGGCATCCGCGTGTTCGGCGGTGGCGGCGGCACGATCACGCCGACCGAGATCGCCGAGCTGCAGGCGCTCGGGGTCGAGCGGATCTACCACCCGAACGACGGTCTCGAGCTCGGGCTCGAGGGCATGATCGACGATCTCGTCGCGCGGGCCTCGAAACAGCGCCGGGGTGTCTCCCCTTCGGTGCTGGAAGACCCCCCGACACAGATCTACGACAATGATCTCGCGATCGCCGAGACGCTGTCCGCGCTCGAGGACGGCGTGCTCGTGGGCGACGCGCTCGACGAGCGCCTGACCGCGTGGGAGACGGCAGGGGCCGCCACCCCGGTCGTCGGCATCACGGGCACCGGCGGCGCCGGCAAGAGCACCGTCACCGACGAGATCCTCGCGCGCTTGCTCGAGTGGTTCCCCGAGCTCTCGATCGCCGTCGTCGCAGTCGACCCGACCCGCCGGCGCACCGGCGGCGCGCTCCTCGGCGACCGAATCCGGATGAACAGCCTGCGCAGCGAGCGGACGTTCATGCGCTCCTTCGCCACCCGCCGCCAGAACGTCGCCACGAGCGCGACCCTCGGTGCGGCCGTGTCGTTTCTGCGGGCCCAGAGGTTCGGGATCGTGATCGTCGAGACCGCAGGGATCGGCCAGAGCGACTCGGAGATCGTCGACCTCGTCGACCTGCCGCTCTACGTGATGACGCCCGAGTACGGCGCCGCGAGCCAGCTCGAGAAGATCGACATGCTCGACCTCGCCTCGCTCGTTGTACTCAACAAGTTCGACCGGCGCGGCGGCGAGGACGCGCTGCGCGACGTGCGCAAGCAGTGGCGCCGCAACCGTGTCGCCTTCACGCTGAGCGACGACGAGGTGCCGGTGTACCCGACGATCGCGAGCCGATTCGGCGATCCGGGGATCACGCGCGTGACGACGGCGCTCGTGCGGATGCTCGCCTCGCGCACCGGAGCGGAGGAGTGGCAGGTGCCGGAGGGCGTCGAGGGCGGCGTACCCGTCTCGTGGGCGCTGATCCCGGCGGCCCGCATCGGCTACCTGGGCGAGATCGCGGCGCACGCGCGCGATCTCGAGCGCCGCGTCGACGAGCTGGCCCGCAGCGCAGACGAGGCACAGCAGCTCTACGGCGCCCTGCGGGCGCTCGGGGATCCGGCGCTTCCGGCCGAGCTCGAGCGCCCTGCGAACGAGGCCGGCGGCCCCCGGAGCTGGGGCGCCTGCGCAGCCTCTACGGCGCCGCCCTCGACGCGCTCGAGGGCGAGCCGCTCGCGCTGCTGCGCTCGTGGGACGCCGGCGTCGCCGCCGTGACCTCGGAGCAGTACTCGTATGACGTCCGCGGCTCGGCCGTCACCGGGGAGAACTACCGCGACACGCTGAGCGGGCTCCGGATCCCGAAAGTGGCCGCTCCGAAGATCGCGAGCTGGGGCGACCGGCTCCGCTTCCTCTCGAAGGAGAACCTGCCGGGCGCGTTCCCGTACACAGCCGGCGTCTATCCGTACCGGCGCACGGAGGAGGACCCGACGCGCATGTTCGCCGGCGAGGGAACGCCCGAGCGGACGAACCGGCGCTTCCATTACCTCGCCGCCGGGCAGTCGAGCGCCCGGCTCTCGACGGCGTTCGACTCCGTCACGCTCTACGGCGAGGATCCGGCCGAACGCCCCGACGTGTACGGCAAGGTCGGGAACTCCGGCGTCTCCGTCGCCACGCTCGACGATGCGAAGCGCCTCTACTCGGGCTTCGATCTCTGCGCGCCGTCGACCTCGGTCTCCATGACGATCAACGGCCCGGCGCCGATCATCCTCGCCTTCTTCCTCAACGCGGCCATCGACCAGCAGGTCGAGCGGCACCTGCGGGAGAGCGGGGCGTGGGAAGCGACCGAGCGGGCGCTGCCGGCCGGGCGCCCGGTCTACCGCGGGGAGCTCCCCGCGACGAGCGACGGCATCGGCACGGGCCTGCTCGGCGTCCCGGGCGACCGGGTCGTCGACGCCGAGACCTACGAGCGCATCCGCGCCGAGACGCTCCGGCGCGTGCGCGGGACGGTGCAGGCCGACATCCTCAAGGAGGATCAGGCCCAGAACACGTGCATCTTCTCGACCGAGTTCGCGCTCCGGATGATGGGCGACGTGCAGGAGTGGTTCATCGCCAACGAGGTGCGCAACTTCTACAGCGTCTCGATCAGCGGCTACCACATCGCCGAGGCCGGAGCGAACCCGATCACGCAGCTCGCGTTCACGCTCGCGAACGGCTTCACCATCGTCGAGGCGTACCTCGCCCGCGGCATGGCGATCGACGACTTCGCGCCGAACCTCAGCTTCTTCTTCTCGAACGGGATGGACCCGGAGTACAGCGTGATCGGCCGGGTCGCGCGCCGCATCTGGGCCCGGGCGCTGCGCGACCGGTACGGCGCGAGCCCGCGCAGCCAGATGCTCAAGTACCACATCCAGACCTCGGGGCGCAGCCTCCACGCCCAGGAGATCGACTTCAACGACATCCGCACGACGTTGCAGGCGCTCTACGCCATCCTCGACAACTGCAACAGCCTGCACACGAACGCCTACGACGAGGCGATCACGACGCCGACCGAGGAATCGGTGCGGCGGGCCGTCGCGATCCAGCTGATCATCAACCGCGAATTCGGGCTCGCGCTGTGCGAGAACCCGACGCAGGGGTCGTTCGTGATCGAGGAGCTCACCGATCTCGTCGAGGAGGCGGTCTACGCGGAGTTCGAGCGGCTCTCCGAGCGCGGAGGGGTGCTCGGGGCGATGGACACGATGTACCAGCGCAGCAAGATCCAGGACGAGAGCCTCTACTACGAGACCCGCAAGCACGACGGCTCGCTCCCGATCGTCGGCGTGAACACCTTCCTCGCCCACGGGACGCCTCCCGCCGCGGCGGAGGGGATCCCGCTGATGCGCTCGACCGAGGACGAGAAGGAGGAGCAGATCGGCGGCGTTCGTGCGTTCAACGACGCGCACGTGGACGTGCGCCCGGCGGCCCTCGAGCGGCTGCAGCAGGTCGCGCGCAGTGGCGGCAACGTCTTCGGTGAGCTGATGGAGACCGTGAAGGTGGCGAGCCTGGGCGAGATCTCGGCCGCGCTCTACGGCGTGGGCGGCGAGTACCGGCGCAGCATGTGAGCGCCGAAGGCGCTTGTGACTTTCCGTCACTTGGGGATGGGGGCGACGTCCGGCTTCGGCCCGACGGCGGAGCTGCACTCGTCGACGCGGCGGGCGTGACGCACGCCCCGGCCGGCGCCGGCGCCCGCATCGTCTGCCTCGTCCCGAGCATCACCGAGCTGCTCTGCGACCTCGGCCTCGCCGGGTCGCTCGTCGGGCGGACCGGGTTCTGCATCCACCCGCGGGAGGTCGTCGCCTCGATCCCCAAGGTCGGGGGCACGAAGGACGTGAAGGTCGACCGCATCCGCGAGCTCGCGCCGACGCACGTCGTCGTGAACGTCGACGAGAACCGGCTCGAGACGGTCGAGGAGCTGCGCGCGTTCGTCCCGTCCGTCGTCGTCACCCACCCGCTCGGCCCGCTCGACAACCCGCCGCTGTACCGGCTCCTGGGTCGGATCTTCGGGCGGGAGGACGAGGCGGAGAGGCTGTGCTGCGTCGTTCGACGAGGCGTACGGGGAGATCGTCGCCCGGGACTGGCCGTCACGAGATGTCCTCTACCTCATCTGGCGCGATCCCTGGATGACCGTCTCGCGCGACACCTACATCGCGCGCACGTTGGAGCTCGTCGGCTGGCACACGGTGCCCGAGCGCACGGAGGAGCGCTACCCGACGGTCGAATTGCCGCGCGACGGCGCCGGCGTCGATCTCGTGCTGCTCCCGAGCGAGCCCTTCCGCTTCCGCGCGAAGCACGTCCCCGAGCTCGAGGCGCTGCTGCCCGGCGTGCAGGTGTCCCTCGTCGACGGCGAGGCGACGTCGTGGTACGGGAGCCGGGCGATCGCCGGCATCCGCTCGCTCGCGGCCCTCGCGCGCGATCTCAGCCGGGGATGATCGTGCCGCGGTTCATGATCCCGTTCGGGTCGAAGGCAGCCTTGAGACCCTCGAGGATCCGGTAGGACGAGCCGTACTCCTCCGGCGCCCAGGGCGCCCGCGCCTTGCCGATCCCGTGGTGGTGCACGATCGAGCCGCCGAAGCGCAGCGTCTCCTCGCAGATGATCGAGATGATCGGAAGGTAGTACTTCGTCACCTCCTCCTCGGGGCCGCAGTCGACGAGGTCGTAGAAGTAGTTGAAGTACATGTTCGTCCCGTTGACGTAGCTGTGGGACGAGTGGCCGCCGAGGATCGTGAGGTCCGGGATCTCGTTCCGGATCCGCTCGACGGCGGCCTCGTAGATGTCGTTGATCGTGCTCCAGCCGGCCGAGATCTCCGTCGTGCGGTTGACGTTGCGCGTGGTGCGGATGCGCTCGTTCTCGCGCTCGATCTTGTCCGGCCCCCACGTGAGGTCCTCGAACCACGTCCGAATGAGCCTTCCGTCGACGGCGGCGAGTTCGGGATGGCGGGCGGCGATCTCCTCGATGCCCTCGGCCGTGGCGCGCGCGATCCCGGCTGGGCCTTCGGCCATGAAGAGGAGGACGCAGTCGTCCGGAGCCGCGAAGTGGGAGAAGTGAATCCCGCCGTCCCCGGGGTCGTAGAGGCGCGCGACCGACGGCCTGTAGCCGGCCGCCATCACCTCGCGCAGCACTTCGAAGCCCGTCTTCATGCTCTTCAGCGTCCAGCCGACGTAGGCGTTGTTCTCGGGCAGGAACGGGAACAGCTTCACCGTGACCTCGGTGATGAAGCAGAGCGCGCCCTCGTTCCCGATCACGACGTGACGGATGTCCGGACCGGCGGCACGGCGGGGGACGTTCTTGATCCGCACCACGTCGCCTCCGGGAAAGACCGCTTCGAGGCCGACGACCAGGTCCTCGATCCCGCCGTAGAGCGTCGAGAACTGGCCGATGCTGCGCGTCGCCACGAGGCCGCCCATGTGGGCGACCGGCTTCGACTGCGGTGAGTGCCCGGTCGTGAGGCCCTGTTTTCGCGCCTCGTCCTCGAGCGCCTGCAGCGGCACGCCGCACTGGGCGGTGGCCTGCATGTCGTAGGGGTCGATCGCTCAGGATCCGGTTCATCCGGCTGCCGTCCAGCACGATCGAGTCGGGCACGTGCGTCTCGAGCCCACCCTCGGTAGCCGTGCCGCCCGTGCGCGGCACGACGTTGATCCCGTGCTCGTTCGCGAAGGCGAGCACCGCCGCCACCTCCTCGGTGCTCCCGGCCATCGCCACCGCCGCGGGCGGGGGCAGCGTCCACACGCCGAAGATCGTCTCGAGCTTGCGGAAGTTGTCGACGCTCCGCTCTCGCAGCACCTGCTCGTCGGTGACGACGTGCTCGGGCGAGAGGATCTCCTGCAGGCCCGCGACGATCGCTTCTCGGCTCAGCTCCATGGTGCGGGTTCCTCTCTCGTCGCGGACGGTCAGTGGAAGATCGGGAACGACTGCTCGAGGAGCGGGTCCGTCGCGGTGCGGATGGCCTGGTAGACGGCGTCGTCGAGGCGAGCGTAGACGGCCGTGCCCGCGGGGCCCGGCAGGAACGACTCGCGCTCGCCCGCCATCGCCGCGGCTGCGGACTCGATGTCCGGATAGAGGCCCGCCGCGGCAGCGGCGCAGATCGCGGCTCCGAGGGAGGCGCCGCCGGCCCCCGTCGAGCGCGAGGCCGGGAGCCCGAAGACGTCCGCGAAGATCTGCATGAAGAGCGGGCTCGACGCGCCGCCGCCGGCGATGACGACCTCTTCCAGCTCGATCCCGAGCTCTCCGCACATCGCGTCCACGTTGTGCTTCATCGTGAGGGCGATCGCCTCCATGATCGACCGGTAGACGTGGCCGCGGGTGTGGCGCGCGTCGAACCCGAGCATGATCCCCTTGCGGAAGGGCCGGTCGGTGGGCGCGAGCCAGTCGAGCACGGTCATCAGCCCGTCGCTTCCGGGCGGGGCCTCCGCGGCCTCTTGCTCGAGGTAGCGCTCGCGCGACAGGCCCAGCGAGGCCGCCCGCTCGGCGACCTCGTCGCCGAGCAGGTCGAGGAACCACGTCAGCGTCCACATCCCGCGCCGGATGCCGTGGCTCTCGTAGAGGTAGCGGTGCGGCAGACAGGCGAAGTTCGTCCAGAACTGGTCCGGCGCCCGGTGGTTCTCGCTGCCGGGCACCATCGCGGCGATGTAGGTGCCGAGCGAGACGAGCGCGGCCCGCTCGCCCAGCGGGCCCGCCCCGAGCGCCTCCACGGCCTTGTCGTTCGCGGTCTGGACGACCGGCGTCCCGGCGGGGATCCCGGTCGCCGCCGACGCCTCGGCCGTCGCCGGCCCGATCACGTCGCCGGGAAGCTGCAGCTCGGCGAGCGCCTCCCGGGCGACGCCGAACGTGTCGTACAGCGAGGCATCGTTGCTCCACTGCCAGGTATCGGTGTCGATCGGCCACTGCAGGAGGATGTTGTTCGCGGCCGTGTCCCTGAGCGCGCCGGTGAAGCGGTGGGCGAGGTAGCCGGAGCAGGTCGTCGCGTACCTGACATCGGCGTCCCGCGGGCCGGTACGGCTGGTAGGCGCGATCGTCCATCCAGCTGATGAGCGGCTCCACGAGGGAGCCGTCCTCCCGCAGGAAGGCCTTGCAGCAGCGGATCCCGCAGAGGCCGGCGGCGACGACCTCGCCGGTGCCGCCCGGCAGGCGCGCCAGGGCCGCCCGGCTCGCGGCGGCCACGCAGTCCCAGACGTCCTCGCCGGGGTGCACGGCGACCCCGTGCCTCGGCCGGCTCATCGGCTGCAGCGCCTGTCGTGCTTCCGAGACGAATCGCGCCGTGGACGTCGTAGACGGCGACCTTCGCGCTCTGCGTCCCGCAGTCGATGCCGATCAGACAGGGGTGCGGCATCGCCTCGTCGTTCCCGTTGCCGGCGTCAGCGGACGAGGTAGCCGCCGTCCACGGAGAGGACGTGCCCGTTCACGTAGTCCGAGGCGCGGCTCGCGAGGAAGACGATCGCGCCCATGAGGTCGCCCGGGTCGCCCCAGCGGCCGGCGGGAATGTGCTCGAGGACGCGCCTGTTCGCCTCGGGATCGCTCCGCGTGGCCGCCGTGATGGCGGTCGCGTAGTAGCCGGGCGCGATGCCGTTGACCTGGATGTTGTGCTCCGCGAGCTCGTCGCAATAGGCCTTCGTGAGGCCCGCGAGGCCGTGCTTCGTGGACGCGTAGGCGGGGGAGAGGCGACCGCCGAGGAACGTGAAGACCGAGCAGATGTTGATGATCTTGCCGCTTCGCTGCGGCACCATCTTCCGGGCCGCCTCGTAGCTCATCTCGAACGCGGCCGTGAGGTTGACCGCGACCGTCGCGTCCCACGTCGTCCGGTCGAACTCGAGGACCTCGGCGAGCGGGCACACGCCCGCGCTGTTGACGAGGATGTCGATCGACCCGAGTTCCTCGACGCACCCCTCGACGACGCTCCGGGGCGTTCCCGGCTCCGTGATGTCGGCGTGCGTGGACGCGTAGCGGACGCCCTCCGCCTCGACCAGCGCGCGAGTCGTGCCGTCGTCCTCGGCGATGCTCGGCACGAAGACGTCGGCGCCGGCTCTCGCGAGGGCCACGGAAAACGCCCGCCCGAGCCCTGTGTTGCCGCCGGTGACGACGGCGTTGCGGCCCTCGAGCGAGAAGAGGCCCAGCGTGAACTCGCCGATGTCCATCGGTTCCGCACCTTACTCGGGTCGCGTCTGCCCGGACGCTACCCGGCCCCGAGCGCGGCCCTGATCGTCTCGATCGCCGCGGTCTCCTCGTCCTGGACGCCGCCCTTCGCCTCCGCCGCGGCATTCGCCACGTCGAGCACGAAGGCGCGGTAGGCCTCGACCTCGTCCGGCGCCTTGTCGGTCAGCGTGGCGACGGCGGCCGCGAGCGCGTCGATCGTGCCTTCCTGCACCTCCTTCGGTGAGGCGATAGCGCCGAAGCCGGTGCCGCGGGATCCGGCGAGCTCCCGAACGAGCTGGCTCTCGCTCTCCCGGTGGGCGGCCAGGTCGTGCGCGATCGCCTTCGCCTCGCCGAAGCTGTCGGTGAAGTCGCGATGCGCGACGGAGACGAGCATGCCCGCGCCGGTCACGCCCTTCTGCAGCGCCTCCCATTCCTCGCTCGTGAAGTCGCTCTTCCCTGCCATGTCCCCTCCTCGATCTCGACGGTTCCCGTCGATTCTTGCAGCGCCGCGACGCGTCAGGCGGCGGCCGGGGCGGGATCGAGCCGGAAGCCGCCCGCCTCCTCGAGCGCGCGGATGCGATCCTCGAGCGGGGGATGCGTCTGGAACAGGCCGGCGAGGAAGCCCCCGGTGCCGCGGATCGCGCGCGTGGGGCTCTCGATGAAGAGGTGCGCCGTGGCGCGGTCGGCGTAGACGACCTCGCTCGTGTCGAGCTGCAGCCGGCGGAGGGCGAGCGCCATCGCCTCGGGGTCGTTCAGGATCGCGGCCGCGCTCGCGTCGGCGAGGAACTCGCGCCGCCGGCTCAGCGCCATCTGCAGCAGGACGGCCGCGACCGGGGCGAGCACGAGCGCGACGATCGCGGCGACGAGCTGGATCGGATTCCGGTCGCGACCGCCGCGTCCGCCGAAGAAGGCCATCCGGAACGCGAAGTCGGAGAGCATGGCAACAACGCCGACGAGGACCGCGGCGAGCGTCATCAGCCTGACGTCCTTGTTGCGGATGTGGGAGATCTCGTGGGCGAGGACGGCCTCGAGCTCGCGCGCGGGCATCAGCTTGCGGAGGCCGCTCGTGACGCCGACGTAGACCTGCGACGGCCGCGAGCCGGCCGCGAACGCGTTCGGCGCCGGGTCGTCGACGAGGTAGATCGGAGGCGTCGCGGCGAGGCCGGCGCGCGATCGAGACGTTCTCGATCAGCCGGTAGAGCTCGGGGTCGTCGCGCTTCTCGAGCGGGGTCGCGTGGGTGAGACCGCCGATCATCCGCCCGGCGTTCCACCAGGCGAAGAGGCCGTACGCCACGCCGAAGGCGAGCAGCCCGATCGCTCCCGCCCGCCCCACGAACGCCGCCGAGGCGGCGGCGAAGACGGCGATGAGCCCGGCGAAGGCGAGGACGACGAGAAGCGTCTTCCATCGGTTGGCGCGGATCTGCTGCTGGAGCGTCACGGCGCGAACGTTGTGAGACGCCGCACTACGAGGTCGGCTGGAAGCTCACGTCCACCGGCGCCCTGTCGCCCTCGTCGACGGCGAAGAACTCGCGCGCGTCGAAGCCGAAGGCGCCCGCGAACAGGAGGGTCGGGAACGTCTGGATCGCGTTGTTGTAGGCGAGCACCGTGGCGTTGTAGTAGCGGCGGGCGGCCGCGATCTTGTCCTCCGTGTCGGTCAGCTCCGCCTGGAGCTCGAGGAAGTTCTGCGACGCCTTCAGGTCCGGGTACGCCTCGGCGACGGCGAAGAGGCGGCCGAGTGCCTGCCCGAGGGCGGAGTCGGCGGCGCCGGCCTCGGCGGGCGACGAAGCCCGTGCCATCGCGGCCCGCGCCTTCGTGACCTCCTCGAAGACGCCGCGCTCGTGGGCCGCGTAGCCCTTCACGGTCTCGACGAGGTTCGGGATCAGGTCGTTCCGCCGCTTCAGCTGGACGTCGATGTTCGACCAGCCGGTGCTCACCTCGTTGCGGAGCCGCACGACCTTGTTGAAGAGGTAGGCGAGCACCAGCAGGAGGACGACGGCGACGGCGATGAGGATCCAGAGCCAGGTCACGAGTCAAGTGTGTCACGCGGCCCCGCCGCCGCGCCGGGCGATCGTCAGCAGTTCGGCGTCACCGTGCGCACGCGCCGTCCGACCGGTACGCCGCTCCGCCTGGCGACAGCTGCCAGCCGCGCGCGGTACGTGTTCATGTCGGCCCTGTTCCAGTCGGCGTGCGTCTGGCAGCGCCAGGCGGGGTAGCTCTCGTGGTGAAAGCGGCTCGTCAGGCTCTCGTTGTGGCCGATCACGTCGCCGAGCCCGATGTGGTAGCGGCTCATGAGCCAGGTCGTGAGCGCGAGCGACGCCGCCAGCTGCCGCGCGTTCCCGAGTACCTGCCGCGTCGGAGAGGCCGACGTGCTCGATCCCGATGGCCGTCCAGTTGAGCCCGACGGTGTGCCGGCACATGACCTCCAGGGACACGAGCTGGTAGATCGTGCCGTCCGTGTCGACGACGAAATGGGCGCAGGTCCCGGGGAGCTCGTGGAGCTCGGAGTCGGGCACGTCGGCGTTGAACGTCGAGAACGCCGAGCCGAAGGTGCTGGAGACGGTGATGTGCTCGACGATCACCTTCGGATTGCGCAGGCGCCAGGTGTCGAGCCCGTAGTGGCGCTTCGCGTATGCCTGCATCTCGAGCTTGCGCGCCACGGGGAAGGCGATCGGCTTGGCGACGACGGCGGGTCGCGACGGCGTCGCCCCGGCGTCGGGCACGAGCTGGAGGAGGAGCAGGCTCGCGCAGCCGAGTGCCGCCACCGCGATCCGCGCCACTAGCAGTCGACGCCCTGCTGGGCCAGCCACGCTTTCGCAACCGACTTCTTGGCCCGCGTCAGCCATGCGTCGGCGAGGACGTCGCCGAGCTCGTCCCGGTCGAGCCGCTCGAGGTCGGGGATCCTGACGAGCACGGCGGCATAACCGTCGAAGTGCGGCGTCGTGAAGTAGATGCCGCGGTCGTCCGACAGCAGCAGCTCCTTCACGTCGAGGTCGGGGACGCGGAACATCAGCACGTCGTCGCGCCGCTCGCCCGTGTCGGGGTCGACCGCGTCCTTCCGCTGCCCGCGGTGGAACGCGAAGACCTTGCCGTGCGTCACGTAGGCCGGCCTGCCGTCCTCCGAGAGGTCGCGGGAGGTCTCCGGCAGGGCGAGCGCGAGCTCGTCCAGGTCGGCCATCGTCGCCATGCGGTCAGTGTGCCGAAACCCCGGCGACCCATTCGGCAGGCACACTCCTCGCATGCGACTCGCCTGTGCCGCTGCACTCTCGGTGCTGCTCGCCGTCCTTTTCGCCGGCGTGGATGCCGGCGCCCAGCCCGCGCCCTTCGCCTACGTCGCGCTCGGCGACTCCTTCTCCTCCGGCGAGGGTGTCGCGCCGTACCTCCAGAACGGGGCCCAGGAAGCGACGCGCTGCGATCGCTCCACGCGTGCGTACGCCACGTGGGTGCGTCCGCCCGGGCTCGCTGCGAGCGTGTACTCGCTAGCCTCCGGAGGTGGGGCGGCGGGGGCGGACAACCGGTACGGCTCGGACGAGAACGTGCGCACGACCCCGCCGTACGCCTGGGCCTTCTGGGCCTGCTCGGGCGCGAAGACGAAGAACGTCTTGCCGAGCAGCCAGGGCGGCATCCCCCAGGGGGCCGCGTGGGCGACAGAGCCGCAGCTCGACAGCGCCGCGGCGAGCCTGACGGACGCGAACCTCGTCACGCTGACGATCGGGGGAAACGACGCCGGGTACGTGGACGTCCTCGTCCAGTGCGGCCTCTTCAAGTGCAACACGGCGGCCTTCCGCCGGCAGCGCGCGGCGACCATCGACGCGACGAAGCCGCTCCTGGAGAAGCTCTACGCCGCGGTCGCCGCCGCAGCGCCCCGGGCCCGGATTCTCGTGCTCGGCTACGCGCAGCCGTTCCCCGCCACGAAGCGCGAGCAGTCGTGCGTCGCTCTGCGCGCCTTCGCGGGCGAGCAGGACATGCTGCGCACGCTCGGCGTCCGGCTCAACGGCACCATCGCGGCGGCCGTGGCGGAGGTCGCGAAGAGCGGCGCCCACATCTCCTTCGTTCCCGTTGCGCCCAGATGGGCCGGGCACGAGGTCTGCGGCCGGAAGGGCGCGTGGATGAGCGGTATCCTCACGAGCAAGGCGGGCTTCGGCCTCGACCCGGGGTCGTTCCACCCCAACCTCAAGGGGCAGCGCGACGGGTACGCTGCGGCGGTCAACGCCGCGCTCAGGTGAGCGCCGGCTGAACGCCGGGGAGGCGCCATGCAGCGATGGGACCTGGCAGCGCCGAACGAGACCCAGAGGGACGGACCGCGCGTGCTCTTCTCGACGGGCGAGGCGCGGGCAGTCGTGATCGACCTCGCCGCCGACGAGGAGCTCGGAAAGCATCGCGTCCGCGAGAGGGCGATACTGCAGGTGCTCGACGGGATGGTCGAGTGCAGCGCGGGTGGAGAGGTCGCGACGTGCGGGAGGGGGACCGTCATCCTCTTCGAGCCGGGCGAGCCGCACGTCGTGCGGGCGGTCGGGCCGGCGCGGCTGATGCTCATCCTCGCCCCGTGGCCGGCGCCGGGGCACTACGACGCATCCGAGCACGAGGACCCGCATGCGTTGCCCGTGAACGCAACCGAGCCGCAGCGCGGCGCGCGCTCCTGAGCGCCGTCACGTTGTAGTCTCTCGCTGTGAGCGACCGCGCCGACGGAGATCGCCGCGAGCCGGTCGTTCCGGACGAGGACGACTGGTTCGCGACGCCGAGCGACTGGTTCGTCGACCCCGGCGATCCGCCGGTCATGGGCGACGAGCCGCTCTGGGTCGACGAGCCCGACGAGCCGCAGGCCTCCGCAGGCCGACCGGGCCTCGGGCACCGCCAGGCGACGGTGCTCCTCGCAGCCCTCGGCCTCGTCGCCCTCATCGTCGTGGCCGTTCTCGCCGTGCGGGCGATCGGTGGCTCGAACGACACGAACGAGACGCCCGCCGCGACGACACCGGCCGCGACGACGCCGGTGGGACGACGCCGTGGTGACGACGCCGGTGGACACGTCCCCCGCCGACACGACGACGACGCCGACCACCACGGGCACGTCGACGGACACCACGGGCACCTCGACCAGCCCGGCGGCGACGACGCCGACCGTGACCGAGGTGCCCACGGAGGCGACGCTCAGGCCCGGCGACTCGGGGTCGTCGGTGCTCACGCTCCAGAACGCGCTCATCCAGCTCGGCTACGACCCGGGCACCGCGGACGGCAGCTACGGCAACGGGACGACGCAGGCGGTGACCGCCTTCCAGGCGGCGGAGGGCCTCAAGCAGGACGGCATCGCCGGTCCGGGGACTCTCACGGCGGTCAACGAGGCGCTCGCGCGCGGGTAGGCCGCCGGCATCAGGCAGGCTCGGCGAGCGGCCGGGCCCGTCCCCGCGCGGCGAGCGGCCGGATGAGCGCCCACCCGAGCAGCGGGAAGAGCGCGGCGACGAGGAACGCCGTGCGCCACGAGGTGGCCGAGACGACCGCTGCGATCTCGATCGGGGCGAGGATCCCCGCGACGCCGAGAAACGTCTGCTGCAGGCCGATGGCGGCTCCCGTGGCCCGAGGCCCGGCGATCTCGGCGGCCGCGACGAACGAGAGGCCGTTCCACGACATCCCGATCCCTCCCGCGACGATGATCACCGGCACGAGGACGACGAGCGGCGCGCGTGCGGTCGCCGCGACCACCCCGAGGGAGGCTGCGATCGCGAGCCCGAGGCGGCAGAGCGGCACGATGCGCGAACCGTTCCGGTCGGACAGGTGGCCGGCGGCGATCCTGAGGACGATCCCGACGATCTGCGACGCCGCGAGCACCAGGGCCGCGGCGTGCGCCGACATGCCCCTGTCCTCGCTCAGGAAGAGGACCGTGAAGCTCATCGTGGCCGACTGCGCCAGGACGAACAGCGCGCCGCCGCCGGAGATCGACCACAGCGCCGGCAGGCGCAGCGTGCGTCCACGCGGCGGCACCGGGGTCTCGGGCGCAGGCAGCCGCTTGCCCGGAGGGTTGCGGAGGAGGGTGGCGCCCGCGAGCGCGGCGGCCCCGCAGGCGGCGCCGAGCAGCGCGTACGTCCAGCCGAGTCCCTGCGAGGCCGCGAGCGGCGGCAGCGCGATGGCGGCGAAGAGGCCGCCGATCGGGACGCTCGCCTGCCGGATCCCGAGTGCGAGCCCTCGCTCCGACGGGTCGAACCAGTGCATGACGGCGCGGCCGCTCGCCGCATTGGCGCTCGCCACCAGCGCTCCCACCACGGCGAGCAGGACCACGAGCTGCTCGAACGTGTCGACGACGCCGACGCCGGCGAGCGCGACCGTCCCAACGGCGAGTCCGAGCGGGAGCACGAGCCGCTCCCCGGCGCGGTCCGTGAGGAGGCCCCAGGGCAGGAGCGCGGGCGTCATGCCGATCGCCGGCGCTGCGAGGACGACGCCCATCTGGGCCAGCGTGAGCCCGAAGTCGACGCGGAGCTGCGGCGCGAGCACGGCGACGCTGAACAGCACGGCAGCGACGGTCGCCTGCGCTGCAGTCCCGACCGCCAGGACGACCCACCGGTAGCCGACGCCAGACACCCCGCCAACGCTAGACAATCCGCGACGACAAAACGCACCGAGCCGGTGATCCCCGTGAGTGCCAGGGCCGACTGACCTGTCGCCGAGGCGACCTGCCCGTTGGCCGGCTCTCGCGCCTCGGGGGCTTGCGCCGCCCGTTGCGCTGGAGACTCCGTACTCGGTGCCCGGCCAACCTATGTATTCGGCGCGGGCACGGTCAATGGTCGTGGGACGCGGAAAAGCGGAGTTTGCGGGAAACCGATGTGAGGCCGATCCGACCCGAACGCGCCACCTGCTGACGGAGGCGGGTGCCGGGTACCGGCTCGTCGGGCCGTCCTCACCGCGCTCCCGACGACAACCGTCAACGAACCGTCAAGGTTCGCGGCGCCGGCGTAGGGAAACCGTCAGCGGCGGCCCTGCATCGCGAGGGCGGCGGTATCACGGAGGCATGGAGATCCTCGCGACAAGCGTTCTCGGTGACCTCTTCGAGCTGATGGCGATGCTCGGCGTCGCGCTCCTCGCGGGCGTCATCGCCGTCGTGGCGGTCGCCGGGGTTCGGGAGCACCGCGACTCGGTCGCGCGGCGAGCCGGAGGTGCCCGGCGGTGAGGGACGTCATCTTCGTCCTCGTCGTGATCGCCTTCTTCGCCGTGGCTGCCGTGTTCGTGCGCGCCTGCGAGGTGCTCGTCGGCCCGGGAGACGGAGAGCGGGAGCCGTGAGCTTCGAGGACGCGCTCGGGCTCGTCCTGGCCGTGCTCGTGCTCGGCTACCTGCTGTTCGCGCTGATCTATCCCGAGCGCCTCGGATGAGCACCGCCAACTGGCTGCAGCTCGCGATCCTGATCGCGCTCCTCCTCGTGTCCACGCGCGTCATCGGCGCGTACGTCGCCGGGGTCTTCGGCGGCGGCAAGGCTCTCGGCGACCGGGTCTTCCTGCCCGCCGAGCGCCTCGTCTACCGGATCTGCGGCGTCGACCCCGGGCGCGAGCAGACCTGGCCCGTCTACGCCTACTCGCTGCTCGCGTTCAGCCTCGTCTCGGTGCTCGGCCTCTATGTGCTGCAGCGGCTGCAGGGATCGCTGCCGCTCAACCCCACCGACGCGACGGGCGTGCCGCCGGCGCTCGCCTTCAACACCGCGGTCTCGTTCGTGACGAACACGAACTGGCAGAACTACGGCGGCGAGCTGACGATGAGCCACCTGACCCAGATGGCCGGCCTCGCGGTGCAGAACTTCGTCTCGGCCGCGGTCGGGCTGTGCGTCGCGGTGGCGCTGATCCGCGGCCTCGTGCGACGGAAGTCGATCACGATCGGGAACTTCTGGGTCGACCTCACCCGCGGCACGATCCGGCTGCTGCTGCCTCTCGCCGTCGTCTTCGCGCTCGTCCTCGCGAGCCAGGGGGTCGTCCAGAACCTCCACGGCTTCACGCCTGCATCGACGCTGCAGGGCGCGACCCAGTCGATCCCCGGCGGCCCGGTGGCGAGCCAGGAGGTGATCAAGGAGTTGGGCGAGAACGGCGGCGGCTTCTACAACGCCAACGCGGCGCATCCGTTCGAGAACCCGAACGGGTTCACCGACTTCCTCGAGATCTTCCTCCTCCTGATGATCCCGTTCGCGCTCACCTACACCTACGGCCGGCTCGTCAAGGATCAGCGCCAGGGGTGGGTGCTCTTCGCGGTCATGGTCACGATCTGGATCGGGGCGGCCGGGCTCGCGATGCACTGGGAGACGGCGGGAAACCCGAACCTCCAGGCCCTCGGCGCGGTCGGCGGCAACATGGAGGGCAAGGAGGTTCGCTTCGGCACCGTGGCGTCCGGCCTCTACGCCGCGTCGACGACGGGCACGTCGACCGGTTCCGTCAACGCGTCCCACGACAGCTTCACACCGCTCGGCGGCGCGGTGCCATTGGTCCACATGATGCTCGGCGAGGTGAGCCCGGGCGGAACGGGCGCCGGGCTCTACGCGATCCTCGTCTTCGCGCTCCTGTCCGTCTTCATCGCCGGGCTGATGGTGGGGCGGACGCCCGAGTACGTCGGCAAGAAGATCCAGGCGACGGAGATGAAGCTCGTCGTCGTCTACCTGATCGTGATGCCGCTCGTGATCCTCGGCTTCTCGTCGATCTCGGTCGTGCTCTCCGGCCCGCTCTCCTCGATTCTCTACCCCGGCCCGCACGGCCTCTCGGAGGTCGTCTATGCCTTCACGTCGGCGGCGAACAACAACGGTTCCGCCTTCGGCGGTCTGACGGGCAACACCGACTGGTACAACACGACGCTCGGCCTGACGATGCTCTTCGGCCGCTTTTTCCTGATCGTGCCGGTGCTCGCGATCGCGGGCTCGCTGGCCCGCAAGCAGCCGGTGCCCGTCACGGCCGGGACGTTCCCGACGAACACACCGCTGTTCGCGGTCCTCCTGCTCGCGATCATCCTGACGGTCGTCGGGCTCACGTACTTCCCCGTCGTCTCCCTCGGCCCGGTGCTGGAGCACCTGACGCTGTGAGCGCGCAGACCTCCTCCATTCTCGACCCCCGGATCGCCGGCCCGGCCGCGCTCGACAGCTTCCGCAAGCTGGATCCCAGGCGCATGGCGCGCAACCCCGTCATGTTCGTGACCGAGCTCGGAGCGGTGCTGGCGACGTTCCTCTTCCTCAAGGACATCGGCGACGTCAGCACCAAGGCGAACGTCTTCGCGGGCTCCATCGCCGCCTGGCTGTGGTTCACCGTGCTCTTCGCGAACTTCGCCGAGGCCATGGCCGAGGGACGCGGCAAGGCCCAGGCCGCGGCGCTGCGGCGCACGCGGGCCGAGACGAGCGCGCGGCGGAGGATGCCCGGCGGAGCCGTCGAGGAGGTGCCGAGCTCGAAGCTCGACGTGGGCGACGAGGTCGTCGTCACGGCCGGCGAGGTGATCCCGGCCGACGGCGACGTCGTGGAGGGGATCGCGAGCGTCGACGAGTCGGCGATCACGGGCGAGTCGGCGCCGGTGATCCGCGAGTCGGGCGGCGACCGCTCCGCTGTCACGGGCGGCACGCGTGTCCTCTCCGACGAGATCGTCGTCCGTGTCACCGCGAAGGCGGGTGAGAGCTTCCTCGACCGGATGATCGCGCTCGTGGAAGGTGCGAGCCGCCAGAAGACCCCGAACGAGATCGCGCTCGACATCCTCCTCGCCGGCCTCACGATCGTGCTGCTCCTCGCGACGGTCTCGCTGCAGCCGTACGCCGTCTACTCCGACGCGCCGCAGTCGGTGATCGTGCTCGTCGCCCTGCTCGTCTGCCTCATCCCGACGACGATCGGCGCGCTCCTCTCGGCCATAGGCATCGCCGGCATGGATCGCCTCGTGCAGCGCAACGTCCTGGCCATGAGCGGCCGCGCGGTCGAGGCGGCCGGAGACTGCTCGACCCTGCTCCTCGACAAGACCGGCACGATCACGCTCGGCAACCGGCAGGCGAGCGACTTCATCCCGGCACCGAACGTCACGGAGGAGGAGCTCGCCGACGCGGCGCAACTCTCGAGCCTCGCGGACGAGACGCCCGAGGGACGCTCGATCGTCGTGCTCGCGAAGGAGCGATACGGGCTGCGCGGCCGCGACCTGCAGGGTGCGGAGCTCGTCCCGTTCACCGCGCAGACGCGCATGAGCGGCGTCGAGGTCGGACGGCCGCAGCATTCGCAAGGGCGCCGCCGACGCGATCCGCCGCTGGGTCGAGGAGCAGGGTGGCGCGATACCCTCGGAACTCGGAGCGACGATCGACGGAATCGCCTCCTCCGGCGGCACCCCGCTCGTGGTCGCCGAGAACGGGCAGGCGCTCGGGGTCGTGCACCTCAAGGACGTCGTCAAGGACGGCATCAGCGAGCGCTTCGCCGAGCTGCGGGCGATGGGGATCCGCACCGTCATGATCACGGGCGACAACCCGCTGACCGCGAAGGCGATCGCGGAGGAGGCGGGGTCGACGACTTCCTCGCCGAGGCGACGCCCGAGGACAAGATGGCGCTCATCAAGCGCGAGCAGGCCGGCGGACACCTCGTTGCGATGACCGGGGACGGGACGAACGACGCGCCGGCGCTGGCACAGGCCGACGTCGGGGTCGCCATGAACACGGGCACGCAGGCCGCGAAGGAAGCCGGGAACATGGTCGACCTCGATTCGAACCCGACGAAGCTGATCGAGATCGTCGAGATCGGCAAGCAGATGCTCATCACCCGTGGCTCGCTGACGACGTTCTCGATCGCAAACGACGTCGCGAAGTACTTCGCGATCATCCCTGCGATGTTCGCGGGCGCGATCCCGGCGCTCGACAGCCTCAACGTCATGCAGCTCGACAGCCCGCGGAGCGCGATCCTCTCGGCCGTCATCTTCAACGCGCTCGTGATCGTGGCTCTCATCCCGCTCGCGCTGCGCGGCGTCCGCTTCCGGCCGACCTCCGCCGGCGCGATGCTGCGGCGCAACCTGCTCGTCTACGGCGCCGGCGGGGTGGTCGCGCCCTTCATCGGGATCAAGCTCATCGACCTCATCGTCTCGACGCTCGGGATCGTGTGATGCGGAGACAGCTTCTCCCCGCCCTCCTCGCGTTCGTCGCCCTCACCGTTCTCTGCGGGATCGTCTACCCGCTCGTCGTCACCGGCATCTCGCAGGTCGCCTTCCCGTCGCGCGCCGACGGCTCGCTCGTGAAGCGCGACGGCGTCGTCGTCGGGTCGCGGCTGATCGGGCAGAGCTTCACGTCGCCGCGTTACTTCCACCCGCGCCCCTCTGCTGCCGGTGACGGCTACGACGCGACGTCGAGCTCGGCCTCCAACCTCGGACCCTCGAACGAGGTGCTCCTGAAGGACGTGCGCGATCGGATCGCCGCCTACCGGACGGCGAACGGCCTCGCGCCGGGGTCTTCCGTGCCCGTCGAGGCCGTCACGTCCTCCGGCTCCGGGCTCGACCCGCACATCTCCAAGGCCGATGCCCGGATCCAGGCCGCCCGCGTCGCGCGCGCCCGCTCGCTGCCGGTGGCGAAGGTGCTGGAGCTCGTCGACGAGAACACCGACGGCCGCTCGCTCGGCGTCTTCGGAGAGCCGGGCGTGAACGTGCTGGAGCTGAACCTGGCCCTCGACGGCGCGGGATAGGTCACTCTTCGGCCATGGCCCGCGGGACGCTGCGTATCTACCTCGGCGCCGCGCCCGGCGTCGGCAAGACGTTCGCGATGCTCGGCGAGGGTCGGCGGCGCTTCGACCGCGGCACGGACGTCGTGGTCGGCTACGTCGAGACCCACAGGCGCCCTAAGACCGCCGCGCAGGTGGAGGGGCTCGAAGTCGTGCCGCGCAGGCAGCTCGAGTACCGCGGCGCGACCTTCGAGGAGATGGACGTCGACGCCATCCTCGCGCGCAAGCCCGCGGTCGCCCTCGTCGACGAGCTCGCCCACACGAACGTGCCCGGCTCCCCGCGCGAGAAGCGGTGGCAGGACGTCGACGTGCTCCTCGACGCCGGCATCACCGTTGTCTCGACGCTCAACATCCAGCACCTCGAGTCGGTCAACGACGTCGTCGAACAGATCACCGGCGTGAAGCAGCGCGAGACGATCCCCGACGCCGTCGTGCGGCGCGCCGACCAGATCGAGCTCGTCGACATGGCGCCCGAAGCGATCCGGCGGCGGATGGCCCACGGGAACATCTATCCGGCCGAGCGGGTCGACGCGGCGCTCGGGAACTACTTCCGCACGGGGAACCTGGGTGCGCTGCGCGAGCTCGCCCTCCTCTGGGTCGCCGACCGCGTCGACGACGCCCTCCAGGACTACCGCGACCGGCACGGGATCGACCGTCCCTGGGAGACGCGCGAGCGGGTCGTCGTCGCCCTCACGGGAACGCCCGACGGCGAGCGGCTCGTGCGGCGCGCCGCACGCATGGCCGCCCGGTCGAAGGGCGACCTCATCGCAGTGCACGTGCGGCCCCAGGACGGCCTCGCCTCGGCAGCCGCCGACCTGCTCGAGGAGCAGCGCGAACTGGTGGAGGAGCTCGGCGGCGCCTACCGGGAGGTCGTCGGCGCCGACATCGGGGAGGCGCTCGTCTCGACGGCGCACGCCCTGAACGCGACGCAGATCGTGCTCGGCGCCACTCGCCGCTCGCGCTTCACCGAGCTCACGCGCGGGTCGGTCATCAATCGCGTCATCGCCGACTCGGGCGTCGGCCTCGACGTGCACGTGATCAGTCGTGCCGACGATGGCTCGGAGGCGACGAGCACGCGCCGGCGGCGCCGTCCGAGCGCGCTCCCGCGGCGTCGCATCCTGCTCGGCTTCGCGCTCGCCGCCGTGGCCCTGCCCGTCCTCACGTGGGTGCTCACGAACCTCCGCGAGCACCTCGGCCTGCCGAGCGTGCTCCTCCTCTTCCTCCTCCTCGTCGTCGCCGTCTCCGCGGTCGGGGGCGTCTGGCCGGCGCTCGCCGCGGCTGTCTGCGGCTTTCTGCTCGTCAACTGGTACTTCACGCCTCCGACCCACACGTTCACGATCGCCGAGGGCGAGAACCTTCTGGCGCTCTCCGTCTTCCTTGCGGTGGCGGCGGTCGTCAGCGCGTTCGTCTCGCTCGCGGCGCGACGCGCCGCCGACGGCGCCCGCGACCGCGCGGAGGCGGAGGCGCTGGCGCAGCTGGCCGGGACGCGGCCCGTCGGCCGACCTGCTGGACAGCCTGCGGCGGCTGCTCGGGCTCGACGCCGTCGCCGTCTACCACCGCACTGCGGGCGAGTGGGCCCTCGAGCACTCCGCCGGCCCTGCTCCCGCGTCGGCGTCGCCGGAGGACGCGAACGCCGTCGCCCTCGACGAGCGCCACCTGCTCCTGACGGTCGGAGGGCCCGTCACCACGAGCTCCGACAGCCGCATCCTGGACGCGTTCGCGCGGGAAATCGCAGCCTCGCTCGCGATCGACGAGCTCAGGCTCGAGGCGTCGACCGCCGAGAACCTCGCCGCGGCCGGAGAGCTGCGCACAGCGATCCTCTCTGCCGTCTCGCACGACCTCCGCACGCCGCTCTCGGGCATCAAGGCGTCGGTGACGAGCCTGCTCCAGGAGGACGTGGCCTGGACGCCCGCGGAGGCACGTGAGTTCCTCGACACGATCGACGAGGAGTCGGACCGGCTGAACGCGCTCGTCGGCAACCTGCTCGACATGAGCCGACTCCAGACCGGGTCGCTGGAGGTGAGCCTGACGGCGGTCGGGGTGGACGAGGTGATTCCCGCGGCGCTCGCGAGCATCGGCCCGCGTGCCGGTGAGGTCGACGTGGACGTCGACGAGACGCATCCGCGCGTGCTCGCCGATCCCGGCCTGCTCGAGCGTGCCCTCGCGAACGTGATCGCGAACGCCCTTGCCCACAGCCCCGCAGGCGCCCCCGTCCGGGTCGTCGCCGGGATCGCGGGAGACGGCGTCGACGTGAGGGTCGTCGACCGCGGCCCCGGCGTCCCGCTCGGCCGACCGTCAGCGGATGTTCCTCCCGTTCCAGCGGCTCGGCGACTCGGCCGGCAACGGCGACGGGGTGGGGCTCGGGCTCGCGGTGGCGCGAGGGTTCGTCGAGGCGATGGGCGGCGAGGTCGAGACGGAGGACACGCCCGGGGGCGGGCTGACGATGGTCTTCCGGCTGAGGGCCGCAGAGTGACGCGCATCCTCGTCGTCGACGACGAGCCCCAGCTGCTCCGTGCGCTCGGGACGAACCTGAAGGCGCGGGGCTACGAGATCGACCTCGCCCCGACGGGCGAGGTCGCGTTGACGCTCGCGGCGCGTCACCACCCGGATCTCGTCATCCTCGATCTCGGGCTCCCCGGGATCGACGGGATCGAGGTCATCAGGGGCCTGCGCGGCTGGACGCGCGTGCCGGTCATCGTGCTCTCCGTGCGCGAAGGAGAACGGGACAAGGTGGCCGCGCTGGACGCGGGCGCGGACGACTACGTGACGAAGCCGTTCGGGATGGACGAGCTGCTCGCGCGCCTCCGTGCCGCGCTGCGGCGAGCGACTCCGGCGGAAGAGGAGGCACAGGTCGTGACGCCCGGATTTCACCGTCGACCTGGCCGCCAAGCGAGTCGTGCGCGGCGGCGACGAGATCCGCCTCACTCCGACCGAATGGGAGATCGTCGAAATCCTCGTGCGCAACCCCGGCCGCCTCGTCACGCAGCGGCAGCTGCTGCAGGAGGTGTGGGGACCGCAGTACTCGACCGAGACGAACTACCTGCGCGTCTACATGGCCCAGATCCGCCGCAAGCTCGAGCCCGACCCACGCGCCCTCGCTACTTCGTCACCGAGGCCGAATGGGCTACCGGTTCGAGCCCTCCGAGGCGTCTTGAGGGAATCCTGAGGCCGCCACCGAGGCTCGAGCGCCTGCCCCTCAGTTCTCGATCGTGACGAGGGTTCCGATCGGCGTGTAGGGCCACACCTTCGCGGCGGCCGCGAGCGGCAGCTCCACGCACCCGAGGCTCTGCGGCGTGCCGAAGCTCGCGCGAGGGAAGGCGTGGATCGCGTCGCCGTGATTGAAGTAGCTGATCCAGCGGATGCCCGGGTCGTGATAGCGGGTGCCGTCCGGGTTCGTGCCGCTCATCGTCCCGATCGGGATGTGCTCGAAGACCGGGAACGTGCCGAGCTGGGTCGGCGCCGCGGGGACGCCGGTGTTGCCGGGCGAGCGCACGATCACCTTCCCCTCGTGCCAGAGGGTGAGCGACTGGGGTGTGGCCCGGTGGACGTAGACGTAGCTGTACCCGTCGGTGCGACGCTTGCCTGCGATCGCGTCGACGAGGAGGGCATGCCAGACCTGCGGCCCGACGAACGCGTCGACCTCGAGGCCGTGGTCGTGCTCGAACATCATCACGGCGCCTCGGACGATCGCGTTCCAGTGGCCCGTGCGCCAGAGGCCGCGCAGCTCCTTCGGTGTGGCGTCGCGGTACGGCCAGTGGAACCGGCCCTCGGGCGGGCCGGTCGCCGCGGCGAGCTGCGCCTGCGGCGTGCGCGCGACGGGATCCCCGCTGGGCGACCACTCGACCGGGAGGTAGCCCGCCTCTGCGAGGAGCTGCTCCAGCCGCAGGATCGACCCCGTCCGGGGTTCCCAGTGCAGCGTGCGCGTCACATGCTCGGCCCCGGGGACGGCGAGCGCGACCGCGCGGGGCAAGGTCACGTCGACGTGCGCGTCGAGCGGGAAGCCGAGCCCGGACGGCACAAATGCGAGCGTGTGCGAGTCGGCGCGGCGCCAGCGCCCGGGGACCGCCGGGCTGACTGTCGGCAGGGTCGCGCCGATGGCCGTGTCGATCGGGCGCGAGAACGTGATCGTGATCGGGCTTCCCGGAGCCACCATCCCTCCCGGCGCCGGCGCAACGAGTGCCTGCACGTGTGCGCGGCGCGGGAACCAGTGCACCTGCACCGGGGCGGAGAGTCGCTCCCACGTGCGCGGCGCCGCCCGCACCGTGAGCGCGCCCGCGGCGGGGAGATGCGCGCCGGGAACGCCGACCCGAACGCCGGTACGCGCGGAGGCGAAGCGGAACGTGCGGTGCGTGTCGCCGGTGCGGACGTCGACGAGCCTCACGGGCCGATCGAACGCGAGTGTGAGCGCCGCCCCGCGGCGCACCTCGAGCCAGCGGCCGCGCAGCTCAGCCGAGGGGGCGTGAAAGGTGAGCGTGTGCTGCGCCGTGCGGCCGACGAGCCAGCCGGCCCACGAGGGGCGCCGCACGGTCGCCTCCACGGTGAGCGACTCGCCGGCGGGGACGAGCACGCTGGGCTCGATCTTGCCGTTCTCGAGGCGAGCCGGGATCCGCCGTCCCGAGGCGTCGCGCACGACCACGCGCTCGACGTGCCCGGTGAACGCGGGCTGATCCACCCGTGCCAGGGCATCGGCGTCCTCCGCCAGGCGTGCGCCGGGCCAGGCCAGGAGAGCCGCACCGGCGAGCGCGGCGCAGGTGAGCGCGACGACCCCCGCGATGACGACGGGTGCTCTCGACCGCCGGCGTCGGGCCGGCCTTCGGGTGACGGGTGTCATGACCATCTTGTGCTTACCATGCGGTTCGGACCGCCACGCACGCGCATCACCAGTCGGTCGGCTTGTAGTCCTTCAGGAACTTCCCCCAGATGTGCTCGCCGGTGTTCGTCCCGTCGATGATCGGGTCGACGATCCGCGCCGCGCCGTCGACGATGTCGAGCGGCGGCCGGAACCGATGCTCGGCTGTCTTCTGCTCTGCGACGTGGACCGGATCCTCGTCGGTCACCCAGCCCGTGTCGACGCTGTTCATGTGGATGCCGTCGGCGTGGTAGTCCGTGGCCGACGTCCGCGTCATCATGTTCAGCGCCGCCTTGGCCATGTTCGTGTGCGGGTGCCGGGTCGTCTTGAAGCGCCGGTAGAACTGTCCCTCCACCGCCGACACGTTGACGATGTGCTTGTCGCGGTTCGAGGTGCGCAGCATCAGCGGCTTCAGCCGCGCGTTGAGGACGAAGGGCGCGACCGCGTTCACGAGCTGCGTCTCGAGCAGCTCCACCGTCGACACCTCGGCGAGGAGGAAGCGCCACGAGTTCCGGTCGCGGAGGTCGACCTGCTGCAGGTCCTGGTCGAGCCGGCCCTCGGGGAAGAGGTGGCCGCGGTCGTCGTGCTCCTCCGGCAGGAGCTTCACCTGCGAGAGAGCCGCCGACGGAGCCGTGCCGAGCGTCGCGAGACCGGCCCCGTCCGCGCTCTCGAGCATGTCGTAGCGGCGCAGGCCCGCATAGGCGCCGAGGAGCCGCTCCTCGTCGGCGGCGAGCGCGTGCTCGGCGGCGAGCTCGGCCTCCATCATGTGCCGGTAGAAGTCCGGCGGCCGGCGGACGGTCTGGCAGGCGTTGTTGACGATGTAGTCGAGCCGCTCGTGTGTCGAGAGCAGGTGCTGGCAGAACGCCTCCACGCTCGGCGTGTGCCGCAGGTCGAGGCCGTAGATCTCGAGCCGGTCGCCCCAGTCGGCGAAGTCGGCCTCGCGGGCGTAGCGGGCGGCCGAGTCGCGCGGAAAGCGCGTCGTCACGATGACGTGCGCTCCGGCCCGGAGGAGCTTGATGCCGGCCTGGTAGCCGATCTTCACCCGGCCGCCGGTGAGCACGGCCACGCGTCCCTCGAGGTCGGCCGTCTCGGAGCGCTTCGCGTAGTTGAACGCGGCGCACGGCGGGCACATCTGGTCGTAGAAGACGTGGAGCTCGCGGTACGGCTGCTTGCACACGTAGCAGTGCTGCTCCTCGATCGTCTCTCGTCCGCCGTTCTCGCGAGTCCTCCGGGTCGAAGTCCCTCGGCGCGTAGACGTTGGGCGTCGTGAAGACCGGCCTCTCGCGCAGGACCCGGATGCCCGTCTCCCCCAGCATCGTCTCGTCCGCGCTCACGTCCGCGTCGCGCGCCTTCTTGCGCTTCTTCTTCGTGTAGCGGCGGCGCGCCCGGACGTCCGGGTCGAACACGTCGGCGGCCGCCTTGAGCAGGCGGGCGCGCTCCTCGAGGGAGAGCGTCTCGAGCAGGGCGCGGTCGTCGGCGACGGACTCGAGCACCTCGGTCACCTCGCGCAGCGCTGTCGGCCGTGTCTGCCATCGTCGGGGCAGGGTAGCGGGGGCAACCAGGAGAGAGGTTCGACGCCCTCACCCGCGCTACCCTGAGGGCGAAATGGCGATCGACATCCCGGACAGCAACCCCGTCGAGACGCGCGAGTGGCTCGAGTCCGTCGACGCCGTCGTCGAGTACGACGGGCGCGACCGGATGAGCTTCCTGCTCGACCAGGCCATCGACCACGCCCAGGACTACGGCGTCAAGGTCTCGGCCGGCCTCAGCACGCCCTACGTGAACACGATTCCCGTCGAGGAGGAGCCGGAGCTGCCGGGCGATCCCGAGCTCGAGCGGCTCGCCACCGCGCTCGTCCGCTGGAATGCGATCGCGATCGTGCTGCAGGCGAACGCCGAGTCGTCGGAGCTCGGCGGCCACATCGCGAGCTACCAGTCCGCCGAGACGCTGTACGAGGTCGGCTTCAACCACTTCTGGCGCGCGCGCTCCCCCGAGCACGGCGGCGACCTCGTCTACATGCAGGGCCACTCGTCCCCGGGCATCTACTCCCGCGCCTTCCTCGAGGGGCGGCTGACCGAGGAGAACCTGCGCCGGTTCCGGCAGGAGGTCGACGGGGGCGGGCTCTCCTCGTATCCGCACCCCTGGCTGATGCCCGACTTCTGGCAGTTCCCCACCGTCTCGATGGGCCTCGGCCCGCTGATGGCGATCTACCAGGCCAGGTTCCTCAAGTACATGGCCGCGCGCGGCATGCTCGACCCGGGCGACCGCAAGGTGTGGGCGTTCATGGGCGACGGCGAGATGGACGAGCCGGAGTCGATGGGCGCCATCTCGCTCGCCGGACGCGAGAAGCTCGACAACCTCATCTTCGTCGTCAACTGCAACCTGCAGCGCCTCGACGGCCCCGTGCGCGGCAACGGGAAGATCATCCAGGAGCTCGAGACGAACTTCCGCGGCGCCGGCTGGAACGTGATCAAGGTGATCTGGGGGTCGGGCTGGGACACGCTCCTCGCCGCGGACGAGACCGGGATGCTCCACTACCGGATGGAGGAGGCCGTCGACGGCGAGTACCAGACCTTCAAGTCGAACGACGGCGCGTACGTCCGGGAGCACTTCTTCGGCAAGTACCCCGAGACGCGGGCGATGGTGGCCGACTGGACGGACGACGAGATCTGGCAGCTGCGGCGAGGCGGCCACGACCCGAAGAAGGTCTATGCCGCCTACGAAGCCGCGGTGCGCACGACGGGGCAGCCGACGGTGATCCTGGCGAAGACGATCAAGGGCTTCGGCATGGGGCAGGCCGGCGAGGGCCGCAACATCACGCACCAGCAGAAGTCGGTGAAGGAGGAGGCGCGGCTCGCGATCCGTGACCGGCTCGGGCTGCCGCTCACGGACGAGCAGGCGCAGGGAGCGTCCTTCCACCGGCCGGCCGAGGACAGCCCCGAGCTCCGCTACCTGCTCGAGCGCCGGGCGGCACTCGGCGGCAGCCTCCCGGCCCGTCATAGCCGAGACCGACGTCCTGTCGACGCCGCCGCCGTTCACCACCCTCCTCGAGGGCAGCGGCGAGCGCGAAAACTCGACGACCATGGCGTTCGTCCGGATCCTGAACACACTCGTCCGCGACCCGGCGCTCGGCGGGCGCATCGTCCCGATCGTGCCCGACGAGTCGCGCACCTTCGGGATGGAGGGCATGTTCCGTCAGCTCGGCATCTTCTCCCAGGTCGGCCAGCTCTACCAGCCCGAGGACGCCGAGAACCTGATGTTCTACCGCGAGGACCAGCACGGCCAGATCCTGCAGGAGGGGATCACCGAGCCCGGCGCCTTCTCCTCCTGGATCGCTGCCGCGACGTCGTACGCCAACCACGGCGTCACGATGATCCCCTTCTACGTCTTCTACTCGATGTTCGGGTTCCAGCGGGTCGGCGACCTCGCGTGGGCCGCCGGCGACAGCCGGGCGCGGGGGTTCCTGATCGGCGCCACCGCGGGCAGGACGACCCTGAACGGCGAGGGCCTCCAGCACGAAGACGGGCACTCGCACGTCCTCGCGTCGGTCGTCCCGAACTGCCGCGCCTACGACCCGACCTACGCGTACGAGCTCGGGGTCATCGTCCGGGATGGCCTGCGCCGGATGTACGAGGAGCAGGAGGACGTCTTCTACTACCTCACCGTCATGAACGAGAACTACGTCCAGCCGGCGATGCCGGAGGGAGTCGAGGAGGGGATCCTGCGCGGGGTGTACCTCCTGCGCGAGGGCCAGGGTGAGGGACCGCGGGTGCAGTTGCTCGGCTCGGGAGCGATCCTGCGCGAGGTGCTCGCGGGCGCCGAGCTGCTCGAGGACGACTTCGGGGTCGCGGCAGACGTCTGGAGCGTGACGAGCTTCACGGAGCTTCGCCGGGAGGGCCTCGAGGTGGAGCGCTGGAACCGACTCCACCCCACCGAGGAGCCCCGCGCATCCTGGGTCGAGACGTCGTTCGCCGGCCGGCCCGGGCCCTTCGTCGCGGCGACCGACTACATGCGGACGTTCGCCGACCAGATTCGGCTGTTCGTCCCCGGCCGCTACGCCGTGCTCGGGACGGACGGGTTCGGCCGGAGCGACTACCGCGTCAAGCTGCGGCAGTTCTTCGAGGTCGACCGCCACCACGTCGCCGTGACGGCGCTGAAGGCGCTCGCGGACGACGGCGCCGTCGAGCGAGCGGTCGCGCAGGAGGCGATCGAACGGTACGGGATCGACGCCGACGCCGAGGCGCCCTGGAAGCGGTAGTTCGGCACTGACGCGCCGCGCGAGAGGCTCACGAACGATCCACAGGACGGCTCTGGAGTGCGGGTCACGCTCTCTGGTGTCCTGAACGGACACTGGTCGCCGCGGCGTTGCCCGGCTACCTCTTTCGGTCTTCCACCAACCGAAGGAGGATCGACGTGAATCGACACACGGTGGCGCTCGCGGGCGCCGCGATCGCCCTGCTTCTCTCCATCGCGGCGATGGCGACCGCGGCCGTCAGCGGTCCCAACACGATCGACGCGTGTCGCGACCTCAGGCACGGCCTCGTGCGCATCGTCTTCGACGACACGGCCTGCAAGAAGAACGAGGCGCACCTCGCGTGGGGCATGCAGGGGCCGAAGGGGGATCCCGGAGCGCCCGGGCCGGCCGGCCCGGCGGGACCTCCCGGACCGAAGGGCGATCCCGGTGCGGGCCTGGCCTCGGTCGACGACCTCGAGGGCACCGCCTGCAAGACGTTCGACGGCGCGACGGGGCATGTCGAGGTGGCCGCGAACGCGACCGACCTGATCATGCTCACCTGCGAGACCGGCGCGCCGCCACCGCCCCAGCCACCGCCGACCGGCAGCTCCCACCTCGTCATCAACGAGGTCGACTACGACCAGGTCGGGGCGGACACGGGCGGCTTCGTCGAGATCGCCAATGCCGGCACCAGCGCCGCCTCGCTCGACGGCATCGCCGTCGTGCTCGTGAACGGCGGGGACGGCACCGAGTACGCGCGCAAGGCCCTCACCGGCACGCTCGCGGCGGGGGCGAAGCTCTCCGTCGACCTCGATCCTCAGAACGGGGCGCCGGACGGCATCGCCCTGCTCGACACGGGAACGAAGGCGCTCCTCGACGCGCTCAGCTACGAGGGGCCGATCACCGCGGCCACGATCGGCGGCGAGGTCTACGACCTCGTCGAGGGCACCGCCCTGCCCGCCGACGTCGCCGACTCGAACACGGTCGACGGAACCCTCTCACGCATCCCCGACGGTGCGGACAGCGGCAACGCGTCGGCGGACTGGCTGTTCACGACGACGCCGACGCCCGGCGCCGCGAACGTGAAGACGCCCGGATAACGCGCGGTCGCGGGGTGTGTCCCGGAACACCGGGACACACCCCGCGGTCCTCAGCGCTTCCCCTTGAGCCGCATCGACTCGCGCGCCCCCTGGGTGATCGCCTTCCACTTCTTGCGCTCCTCGGCGGCGGCCCGCTTGTCGAGCTTGCGCTCGAGGTGCGCGAGCTCGCCCTGCAGCTTGAGGTAGCTCTCCCAGCGGTCGGCGGAGAGCGTCCCGTCGGCCAGTGCGGCGTGGACGGCGCAGCCGGGCTCGCGATCGTGGGCGCAGTCGGAGAACCGGCAGTGCGCGAACAGCTGCGTGATGTCCTCGAACGCCTCGTCGATCCCCTCGTCCGCGACCCACAGCTGCACCTCGCGGATCCCGGGCGTGTCGATGATGAGCCCGCCGCCCGGCAGCTGGATCAGCTCCCGGCGCGTCGTCGTGTGGCGCCCCCTGCCGTCGTTGCGGAGGCCCTGGGTCGCGAGGAGCTCCTCTCCCATGAGCGTGTTGACGATCGTCGACTTGCCGACGCCGGAGGAGCCGAGCAGCACCGCCGTGACGCCGGGCGTGAGGAAGCCGGTCAGCTCGTCGAGGCCCGCGCCGGTGACGCTCGAGATCGCCAGCACGGGCACGCCGCCGGCGACCGTCGCCACGTCGGCGACGGCGACCTCCGCTGCCGGGTGGAGGTCGGACTTCGTCAGCACGATCACCGGACGGGCGCCGCTCTCCCACGCGAGGATGAGGTAGCGCTCGAGCCGGCGCAGGTTGAGATCCTCGTTCATCGACGCGACGAGGAAGGCGACGTCGATGTTCGCCGCCAGCACCTGCTCCTCGGTCGCCTGCCACGCCGTCTTGCGGGAGAACTTCGTGAAGCGGGGCAGGACGGCCGTGAGCGTGCCCGTGCCGGGCTCGACGCCGGGCGCAACGACGACCCAGTCGCCGACGACCGGCAGCTCGGCGGTGGACGCCGCCTCGTGCACGAGGCGCCGCACGACCTCACAGCGAAGCTCGCCCTCCTCGGTGAGCACGTCGTAGGCACCTCGGTGTTGGATCGAGACCCGGCCGGGGACGGCGCCGTCGCCGGCGAAAGGCTCGTACACACTGCTCAGCCGGTCGTTCCAGCCGAGCGATTCGAGTTCGGTCAAGCGGAAACTCCCTTTCGTCCTCGGGTACATGAAAGCGGCGCGCGGGACGGCGCGCCAGTCGACGAGGTCCGAGCGGGAGGCCGGAGTGGATCCGGGTTAGCCGACGGACCGCGCGACGCGCGGGGCGGAGGAAGCAATGGCAGTCATCGACTCGACCTCCTTCGTCGGGAACCCCGCCAGTATGCAGCACGCGCCGGTCGAGCGCCAGTATCCGAACGCTCGAGCACGACGGGCGAACGGCCGGCGGCCGCGAGGGTACGGGCGCACGAGAGGCCGGCCACACCGGCGCCGACGACGATGACGTCGAGCTCGTCGCTCACGAAGCGAGCGCGCTCGCGAGGCCGGAGTCGATGTCGGCATGCGCGAACACGAAGCCCGCCGCCTCGAGCTTCGCGGGGAGGACGCGCTGGCCCCCGAGAAGCATCTCCTCGCCCATCTGGCCGAAGGCCGCCCTCACCGCGAGCGACGGCACCGGGAAGAGGGCCGGGCGGTGCAAGGCTCGACCGAGGGCCTGCACGAACTCCCTGTTCCGGACGGCGCCCGGCGCCGTCACGTTGACGGCCCCCTCGAGGGGATTGCCGATCGCGAAGCGGTAGGCGCCCACGGCGTCCTCGTGCGAGACCCAGCTCCACCACTGCCGGCCGCTGCCGATCCGGCCGCCGAGGCCGAGCTTGAAGGGGAGGAGCATCCGCTCGAGCGCGCCGCCGCGGCTCGAGAGCACGAGCCCCTGCCGCAGGTGCACCGTCCGCAGCCCTGCGGTGCGGGCCGGCTCCGCCGCAGCCTCCCAGGCCTCGACGAGCTCGGCGAGGAAGCCCGAGCCCCGCCGCGAGGTCTCGTCGAGCTTCTCGTCGCCGTGCAGCCCGTAGTACCCGACCGCGGAGGCGCACACGAGGACCGGCCTGCTCGGGAGCCGGGCGGCCGTCTCGGCGATCAGCCGCGTCCCGTCGACCCGTGAGTCCCACGCCCGGCGGCGGGTCTCCTCGGTCCAGCGCTTGCCGATGTTCTCGCCCGCGAGGTGGACGATCGCGCCGACGTCCTCGAGGCGCGACTCGTCGACCGTGCCGGCCGCGATGTCCCACTGCGCCTCGTCGGAGCCGAGCGCCGCCCGGCGAACGAGGCGGACCAGCTCGTGACCCTCGCCGGCGAGCGCCGCACAGACAGCGGTCCCGATCAGGCCCGACGATCCCGTCACCGCCACCCGCATGGTCCAAATACTATACAAAAGCAGGACAGAGTTGGACGAACAACCCTTCGCTGCCTCACCTGCGCCGCCGGACGTGAGAGGATCGAGCGATGGACGTGGAGGCGATCGCCGCCCGCATCTGGCCCGGCGCGCAGGCCCGCGTCGAGCTCCTCGGCGGTGGCATCACCAACCACAACTACCGGGTCGACCTGCCGGAGGGATCCTTCGTCCTGCGGGTGGCCGGCCGCGACACCGCGCTGCTCGGCATCGACCGCTCCGTCGAGCACGAGGCGGCGCTTGCGGCCGCTGCCGTCGGTGTCGGGCCAGACGTGATCCAGTTCGTCGAGCCCGAGGGCTACCTCGTGACGCGGTACATCGAGGGCGAGATCGTGCCCCTCGAGCGCATCCGGGAGCCGGAGTCGATCAGGCGCGTGGCGCGGGCGCTTCGCGCGGTCCACCGGGGGCCTTCACTCCCGGCACGCTTCATCTCGTTCCGGGTCGTCGAGGACTACCGCACCGTCGCGTTCGCACGTGGCGCCGAGGTGCCGCCGAGCTACGCCTGGGCGCGGCAGGTCGCCCGGCGGATCGAGAGGGCCCGGGGGGCGTTCCCGGAGCGGCCCTGTCACAACGACCTGCTCAACGCGAACTTCATCGACGACGGTGCCAGGATCAGGATCGTCGACTGGGAGTACGCGGGGATGGGCGATGTCTTCTTCGATCTCGCGAACTTCTCCGTCAACAACGGCCTCGGTCCGGACGAGCGAGGCGTGCTCCTCGAGGCGTACTTCGGCGAGGTTCGCGCCGACCACGAGCGCGCCCTCGAGTTGATGCTGTTCATGTCGGACTTCCGCGAGGCGATGTGGGGCGTCGTGCAGGGCGCAGTCTCGGAGCTCGACTTCGACTTCGCCGGCTACGCCGCCGAGCACTTCGAGCGCATGGAGACCACGGCCGCGACGCCCGCGTTCACCCACGCGCTCGGGGGGTAGGCGCCTCGGGACCCGGAGCGTGCGCCCGCGGCCTCGCGCAACGGTCTAGACGTTAGTTCTGTCGAGGCGTAGGGTGCCGGGAGTGGACGCCGCCTTCCACGTCACCCTCGAGCGCGGCTCGCGGCCGCTGCACGTCTCGATCGCCGACGAGCTGACGACTGCGATCGCCGACGGCCGTCTCGCGCCGGGGACTCGCCTGCCGCCCGAGCGCCGGTTGGCCGCAGAGCTCGGCGTCAGTCGGATGACCGTGAGGCAGGCGCTCGGTGAGCTCGAGCGGGACGGCCTCGTACGCCGCGTCGTCGGGAGGGGCGGAGGGACGTTCGTCCGGGAGCCGGAAGACGAGCGGTCGCGCGCCGGCGCCATCGGCCTCTCCGCCGAGCTCCGCCGGCAGGGCGGCGCCACGTCGGTCGAGCCGATCTCGGCCGAGGTCGAGCCGGCCGGCCGTCGCGTCGCCGCCGCCCTCGAGCTCGATCGGTCGGGGCGTGTCGTCGTCATCACGCGCGTTCGACTCGCGTCGGGGAAGCCGCTCGCAGTCGAGCGGTCGTCGCTGCCCGCGCATCTGTTCCCCGACATCGAGGACATGGATCTCGGGGGCTCGCTCCTCGCGCTGATGGCCGACGGATTCGGCGTCCATCCCGTCAGATCGGTCGAGCGCCTCGAGGTGACGGACGCGCGGCCCTCCGACTGTCGCGCCCTCGGGGTCAGGCGCGCCGCGCCGCTCCTCCTCGTCGAGAGGATTCGCTACACCGCCGACGGCACGCCGGTCGAGTTCGCGCGCGACCGTTTCCGGCCGGACCGGACACGGGTCGTGCTCGAATCGACCGAGGTGGGGGAGTGAGGTCGAGCGCACGGGCCGTCGTGATCGGTGGCGGCGTCGGCGGGTGCTCCATTCTCTACTGGCTCTCCCGGCTCGGCTGGGACGACGTCGTGCTCGTCGAACGGGCCGACCTCACGAGCGGCTCGACGTTCCACTCCGCGGGGCTCGTGGGCCAGCTGCGCAGCTCGCTCGCATTGACTCGGATGATGATGAGCTCGGTCGAGCTCTACCGGACGCTCGACGACGAGGTCGGGCTGGAGACGGGCTGGCGGGAGGTCGGCTCACTCCGGCTCGCGAGCTCGCCCGAGCGCCTCGAGGAGATCACGCGGCAGGCCGGTTGGGCGAAGACGTTCGGGCTGCCGCTCGAGCTGATCTCGGCGGACGAGGCCCAGCGGCTGTTCCCGCCGATGTCGACCGCCGGCGTCCTCGGCGCCGCCTTCCTGCCGAGTGACGGCTACATCGATCCGAGCCAGCTCACCTTCGCGCTCGCCGAGGGCGCCCGTCGCCGCGGCGCCGAGATCAACACGGGGACACGCGTGACCGGGATCAGGGTCGAGCGCGCCGAGGTGCGCGGCGTCGAGACCGACAAGGGCGTCGTCGAGACGGATACCGTCGTGAACGCAGGAGGCATGTATGCACGTGAGGTCGGGATGCTTGCCGGCGTCACGGTCCCGCTCGTGCCGATGGCGCACGAGTACCTCGTCCTGCAACCGTCCGGGCTTCCCACGGACATGCCGACGATGCGGGATCCCTCGCTGCTCGTCTACTTCCGGCCGGAGTCCGGTGGGCTGATCATGGGCGGGTACGAGCGGCACTGCGCGCCGTGGTCGCTCGAGGGGATTCCGCCCGACTTCAACGGCAGGCTGCTCGAGGAGGACTGGCCGCGGTTCGAGGAGCTGATGCAGAACGCGATCGTCCGCGTGCCCCGTCTCGCCGAGATGGGTGTCGTGCGGCTGATCAACGGCCCCGAGGCTTTCACGCCTGACGGCGAGTTCATCCTCGGGCCGTCCGACGTGCGCGGGTTCTGGATCGCTGCCGGGTTCTGCGCTCACGGCCTCGCCGGGGCGGGCGGGATGGGCCGGCTCGTCGCCGAGTGGATCGTGGAGGGCACGCCGTCACTCGACGTCTGGCACATGGACTCCCGCCGCTTCGGCGCCGCCTACCGGTCACGCGAGTACACGCTCGCCCGGACGAAAGAGATCTACGAGACCTACTACGACGTCGAGTACCCCGGCCACGAGCGCTCGGCCGGACGCCCGCTGCGGCTTTCGCCGGCGTACGACCGGCTCGTCCGGCTCGGCGCCGTGTTCGGCGAGAAGTCGGGCTGGGAGCGTGCGAACTGGTTCGAGCCGAACGCCGCTCACGGCGACGAGTCCCTGCGTCCGCGAGGCTGGGCGGGCAAGCTGTGGTCCCCCGCCGTCGCGGCGGAACATCGTGCGTGCCGTGAAGCAGTCGCGGTCTTCGACGAGTCGTCGTTCGCGAAGATCGACGTCTCGGGCCCGGGCGCCGCCGCGTTCCTCGAGAGGATGTGCGCGAACCGCGTCGCCCGCGAGGTCGGCGCCGTCACCTACACCCAGATGCTGAACGGGCGCGGGGGCATCGAGTGCGATTTCACCGTGACGCGGCTCGCCGACGAGCGGTTCAGGATCGTGACCGGAACTGCATTCGGGCAGCACGATCTCGCGTGGATTCGCGAGCACCTGCCGCCGGACGGCTTTGGGGCGGATGCGGTGCACCTGGCGGACGTGACGTCGTCGTTCGCGTGCTTCGGCGTCTGGGGGCCGAACGCGCGGGCGCTGCTGCAGCCGCTGACGACGTCGGATCTCGCGCACGACGCCTTCCCGTACATGCGTGCGCGCGAGCTCGCGGTCGGGACGGTGCCCTGCCTCGCCATCCGTGTCACCTACGTCGGCGAGCTCGGCTGGGAGCTGTACTGCCCGTCCGAGTTCGGCGCCCGGCTGTGGGACACGATCTGGGAGGCCGGCGGGGAGCACGGGCTCGTGGCCGGCGGCTACAAGGCGATCGATTCGCTCCGGCTCGAGAAGGGCTACCGCGCGTGGGGGACCGACATCACTCCCGAGGACTCGCCCTTGGCGGCCGGTCTCGGCTTCGCCGTGAAGCTCGACAAGGGCGACTTCCTGGGCCGAGAGGCGCTGCTCGCGCGGTCCGAGCCCGAGCAGGTCCTGCGCTGCCTCACCCTCGCCGATCCGCGTGCGGTAGCGCTCGGCTCCGAGCCTGTCCGCGTCGGCGACCGCCTCGTCGGGCGGGTCACGAGCGGGGGCTACGGCTATACGGTCGAGCGCTCGATCGCGTACGCCTACCTCCCCGCGGACGATGCCGCTGTGGGGACACCGATCGCCGTCGAGATCTTCGGCGAGTGGGTCGCGGGGGAAGTCGCGGCGGAGCCGCTCTACGACCCCGAGGGCGCGCGGATCCGAGGGTAGCGCTCCGCGCTGAAGCCGGGCGACCGTGCCGGACCCGCGGTCAGGACGCGCGCATGCCGGGCGGGCGCAGGGCGGCGAACGGATCGGTGATCTCGAGCGCCTGGCCGGCGAAGGCGAACTCCTCCGCCGGGCGGCCTCCGGCCCGGCCCGAGTTGCGGCGGCGGCCCGTCGGCCGAAGCGCGCCCCGGCGCACGAGCACGCGCTTCAGGTTCGTGGCGGAGACGTCGTAGCCGAGGGCCGCGGCATAGACGTCCCGCAGCTCGTTGAGGGTGAAGGTCGCCGGCGCGAGGGCGAAACCGAGGTTCGAGTAGGACAGCTTGCCGCGCAGCCGCTCGCGCGCGGACTGGATGATCGCACCGTGGTCGAACGCGGTCGGCGGGAGCGCGTCGACGCCGTGCCAGGCGGTGTCTGCGGGAACCGACGGGTCGACGCCGAGGGGCACGAGGCCGAGGTAGGCCGTCGCGATCTCCCACTCGACCGGGTTGCGGTCGGGCGAGCTGTAGGTCGCGACCTGCTCGAGGTGGGCGACCTCGGCCAGATCGACCTTCGTCGCGAGGTGGCGGCGGATCGAGGCTTCGAGCGTCTCGGCGGGGGCGAGGACTCCGCCGGGGAGTGCCCAGCTGTCCGAGAAGGGCTCGAGCGCGCGTTGCCAGAGCAGGACCTGCAGGATTCCCTCCCGGACCTGCAGCACCGCGGCGAGGGTGACCTGTGCCGGTTTGGTAGACTCGGGCCGAGGTTTACGACTCATAGTCAAAAACTAGCGAAAGGCTCGGATGATGACAAAACGATCGCTCGCAGCCTCTGCCGCAGGGGCGCTCGTGGCAGCGGTCGCGCTCCTCGCGGCGGGCTGCGGTGGCAGTGACGACGCGGCCGGCGACCACGACCGAGACGGCCACGACCGGCGGGAAGGCCGTCAAGGTGGGGCTGATCACCGACCTCGGCCAGCTCAACGACAACGGCTTCAACGAGCTCGCCTACAACGGGCTCAAGCGGGCCGAGCGCGAGCTCGGGATCCAGGGGCGGGTCATCGAGTCGAAGTCTGCCGCCGACTACGTCCCGAACATGTCGACGCTCGCGCGGCAGGGGTACGACCTCATCATCGGGGTCGGGTTCGCGCAGGGTGACGCGATCGCGACGGCGGCAAAGAAGTACCCGAACACGAAGTTCGCGATCGTCGACGTCGACCAGAGCTCGCTCAAGGGCAAGCCGGCGAACGTCCGCGGGCTCCTCTTCCGCGAGCAGGAGGTCGGCTACCTCGCGGGCTACCTCGCGGCGCTCGAGGCGAAGCAGTCCGGGGCCGAGCGGATCAGCGCCGTCGGCGGCTTCAAGGAGCCGCCGGTCGACCGCTACATCGCGGGCTACAAGGCCGGCGCCCAGGCGGCCGTGCCCGGCACGGTCGTCAAGTGGGGGTACTCACAGGACTGGGACGATCAGACGAAGTGCAAGGAACTCGCCCTGAATCAGATCGCCTCCGGCTCGAAGGTCGTCTTCCAGGTGGCGGGGGGCTGTGGCCTCGGCGCGCTCCTCGCAGCCAAGCAGCAGAAGGTGTGGGGGATCGGAGTCGACGGCGACCAGTCGTTCCTCGGCCCGCACGTCCTGACGAGCGCGCTGAAGGGAGTCGACAGCGCCGTCTTCCTCACTGCGAAGGCGGTGCAGGACGGGACGTTCAAGGGCGGCACGAACGCCGACTTCGGGCTCGACCAGGACGGCGTCGGTCTCGGCACCTTCAGCCCGAACGCAAGCAAGCAGGACATCGCTGCGACGAAGAAGGTCGAGCACGAGATCGCGAACGGTCAGATCTCCGGCATCCCGACAACGGTTGGATAGACAGCGCGACGAACGAGAACAACAACACAGCGAAGGGGTGTCTCGCCTGCCTCATCGGGAGACACCCCTTCACCGCTCGAACGGCTGTCGCGGACGCTCCTGCTACGCCGTCCGCACCGAGTGCACCGGCGGCAGGTGGTCGGCGATCTGCGTCCAGTTCGCGCCGGCGTCCCCGGAGCCGAAGACCTCGCCCGAGGTGGCGCCGAAGTAGAGCTCGAGACCCTTGCCCGAGCCGGCGGAGTCGAACGCCTCGCGGAGGATGGTCAGGTAGGCGTCCTGCTGTGGCAGCCCCTCGCTCCGCGGCACCCAGGTCGCGCCCGCGTCGCGCGTCTCCCACACGCGCACGGCCCCGCCGGGCGTCGTCCGGTCCTCGGCGCCGATGAGCGGGATCACGTAGGCGCTGTCGGCGTCCGCCGGATCGACCACGATGGGGAAGCCGAAGTCGGACGGGAGGTCGGTGCCGTCGCCCACGTCGATCCAGCTCGCGCCCGCATCGTCCGAGCGGTACACGCCGCCGTGGAACTGCATGAAGAGCCGCTCCGGCCGTGCGGGCGAGCGCCGAACGTTGTGCACGCAGTGCTGGAGCGGCGCGTCTTGCGAGTCCTCGGGCAGGTAGTCGAGAACGATGCCGCTGTTCGAGTACCGCCAGGAGGCGCCCCGGTCGTCGGAGAGCCAGACGCCGACCGCCGAGATGGCGACCATCAGCCGGTCGGGATCGCCGGGCCACGGCGCGATGGTGTGCAGGCACAGCCCGCCGGCGCCGGGGCTCCAGTCGGGCCGCGTCGGATGGTCCCAGAGACCTCGGTTGAGCGCCCACGTGAGACCCCCGTCGTGGCTCTCGAAGAGGCAGCCCGGATCCCCGCCGGCGTAGAGGTCGCCGTCGGCCTCGCCCGCGCCGATGACCCAGATCCGGGCAAGCGCTGCGTCTCCTTCCTCGGGCAAGGCCGTTCCCTCGGCCTCCTGCCACTCGCCGGCCGGATCGTCCGTGACCCAGATGCGCCCGCCGTAGAACCACGAGGTCACCGAGGCGAGATAGCGACTCGAGCGGGGATCGCGCATCGCATACTCGACCGCCTGCCCCGGGAACGCGCGCGCCTTGACCTCGAACCCGGCCGCGACGTCGCCTTCGAGCACGAACAGTCCCTTCTTCGTCCCGACCAAGACCTCCGTCATCTCATCCTCCTGTGATCGCCGGCAGGACGTGGATCCGGTCGGCGCCGCCGACGGCCGTCTCCTCCCGCGCGATCTCGCCGTTGACGTAGACGTTGACATGCGTGCGGATCGCCCTCCGCTCGTCGAGCACCCAGCCCGAGATCGTGGGGCACTTCCCCTCGAGGGCCACGAGCGCATCCAGCACGGTCACTCCCTCGACCGGATGCTCGCGGCCGCCGGCAAGATCGGACAGCGGTGCCCGCAGCAACACGAGGGCCATGCGTCGATCCTACGCTGACGCGACGGGATGAGAAAGGCGAGCCCCGTCGTTGAGACCATCGTGGCCCGCCTCTCCGCCTCGCAGCGCGCCTTCCTGCAGGACAATCCCTTCGTCGGCACGGTGACGACGTTGAGGTCGGACGGCTCGCCTCACTCGACCGTCGTCTGGGTCGACACCGATGGCGACGAGGTCGTGCGCTTCAACACGCCGCGCGGCAGCCTCAAGCATCGTCATCTGCAACGGGATCCCAGGGTCTCGCTCGTCGTCATCGACCCGCAGGAGATGTACCGCTGGGTCGGGGTGACCGGCACCGCCGAGCTCACGGAAGAGGGTGCCGACGCCCACATCGACGCGCTCGCGAAGACGTTCCTCGGCGCCGACACGTATCCGTTCCGGCGTCCGGGGCAGGTGCGCGTCATGGTGCGGATTCACGTAGAGAAGGTCGACGGGATCGGGCTCGACGCCTGAGCCCCTGAGAGGACGCAGCTCGCTCGTGGTGTGTCCCTCCTCCGTGCCGACGACGAGGATCCTCATGCCGACGGTTCTACCTGACCGGTGCCTGGAGTCCCGGGAAGTGCGCGAGGGCAGTGGTACGCTCGACGCACATCGGTCGTTCGTCCCCGGAGGATTCCATGAGCGTTGCCGCGGCCCAGCACAAGATGTTCATCGGCGGCGAGTTCGTCGACTCGTCGTCGGGCGAGACGATGGAGGTGCTCAACCCGGCGACCGGCGAGGTGATCGCGGAGGTGCCCCGTGGCACGGCGGAGGACGTCGAGCGCGCGGTCGCCGCGGCGCAGACGGCGTGGGACGAGTGGCGCTGGAAGACACCGAAGGACCGGATGGAGCTGCTCCTGAAGCTCGCCGACCTGATCGACGAGCACGCAGAGGAGCTGGCGCGCCTCGAGTCGAAGAACGTCGGCAAGCCGTGGTGGGTCGCCGTGGACGAGCCGGGCGTCATGTCGGACAACCTGCGCTTCTTCGCGGGCGCGGCGCGGAACCTCGAGGGGAAGGCCGCCGCGGAGTACGTCGAGGGATACACGTCGATGATCCGCCGCGAGCCCCTCGGGATCGTCGCGGGGATCTGCCCCTGGAACTACCCGCTCTTCATGGCGGTGTGGAAGATGGGGCCGGCGCTCGCGGCGGGGAACGTCCAGATCATCAAGCCCGCCGAGCAGACGCCGCTCACCATGCTGCGCTTCGTCGAGCTCGCACAGGAGGTGCTGCCCCCCGGCGTCCTGCAGGTCGTCACCGGGGACGGCGTTCCCGTCGGCGACGCGCTCGTCCGCCACCCGGCGATCTCCCTCGTCTCGCTCACGGGCGACACGGCGACGGGAAAGCTCATCGCGAAGAACGCCGCCGACACCGTCAAGCACGTGCACCTCGAGCTGGGCGGCAAGGCGCCGATGATCGTGCTCGACGACGCCGACCCGGAGACGGTCGCCGAGGCGATCAAGATCGGCGGCTACTTCAACTCGGGTCAGGACTGCACGGCTTCGGCGCGGGTCCTCGTCGACGAGCGCATCTACGACGATGTCCTCTCCCGCACCGTCGACGCGGTCAACGGGCTCACCGTCGGCGATCCCGGCACGGACGACGAGATCGGCATGGGACCTGTCATCTCGGCAGACCAGCAGGAACGCGTGCTCGGCTTCCTCGAGCGTGCCGTCGCCGCGAAGGCGACCGTGCTCACGGGCGGCGAGGCGCTCGGCGATCGCGGCTGGTTCGTCAAGCCGACCCTCGTCACGGAGGTGCAGCAGGACGCCGAGATCGTCCAGGACGAGGTCTTCGGCCCCGTCGTCACGGTTCAGCGTTTCTCCTCCGACGACGCGGCGATCGCGATGGCCAACGACGTCCGCTACGGCCTCGCCTCGTCGGTCTTCTCGGAGAACGTCGGCCGGGCGCTGAAGGTCGCGGCGCGGCTGGACTTCGGGTGCGTCTGGATCAACGAGCACCTGTTCCCGCTGACGCCCGAGATGCCGCACGGCGGCTTCAAGGAGTCCGGGTACGGCAAGGACATGTCCATGTACTCATTCGAGGAGTACACGCGGGTCAAGCACGTCTGCGTGAAGCTGGCGTAGGCTTCGAGACACCCCACGAGAGACGGCATCACGTTGACGTAATGCGCGGCAGGTGGTAAGAAACACCTCGCATTGCGCAGCGATCAGGGCACCACGGGGTCGTCGCCGGGCGCCGCCGCGCGCGGGCCGGTGCGACGTCCGCGGAGCGTCGACGCGGTCGACAAGGGGATCATCGAGGCGCTGCAGGCGAACGGACGCGAGCCGTTCCGCCGCATCGCCGCCACGCTCGGCGTGTCGGAGGCGACGATCCGCGCCCGCTACGCGAGGCTGTGCGAGGACGACATCCTGCAGGTGACCGGCGTGACGAACCCGCTCGGCCTCGGCTTCGAGGCGCAGGCGATGGTCGGTGTCCGTACGGCGGGGCCGCCTGATGCCGTGGCGGACGAGATCGCGCGCTGGGAGGAGGCGGCGTACGTCGTCGTGGTGGCCGGCCAGTTCGACATCCTCGTCGAGCTCATCTGCGGCGACCGTCGCGCGCTGCTCGACGTCACGAACCGGATCCGTGCGCTCTCCGGCGTGATCACGACCGAGAGCTTCCTCTACCTCGAGTTGCTGAAGCAATCCTACGACTGGGGCGCGCGCGTGCACGACGAGCCTCTGCGGGCGCACCGGTGAATAATGGCGTTGCAGTGGCGTGTGGCGGCGGGGCGTCCCCCGGCGCGTTTCGGTCTTCCGAAGCGGAGGTGCGACCATGAGTGCCCCGATCGTTCCCGGCCGCGAAGCCCGCCGGGGTAACGGCGTGACCGCCGAGGCTGCGGACGTCCGCCTCGACAACGTCGTCAAGCGTTTCGAGGGCGACGTGGTCGCCGTCGACGGGATCAGCGTCGAGATCCCACACGGCGCCTTCTTCGCGCTGCTCGGCCCCTCGGGCTGCGGGAAAACGACGACCCTGCGGATGATCGGCGGCTTCGAGCAGCCGACCGAGGGCGCGATCTACCTCGGCGACAGTGACGTCGTCGGGCTGCCGCCGTACAAGCGCGACGTCAACACGGTCTTCCAGAGCTACGCGCTCTTCCCCCACATGACGATCTACGACAACGTCGCGTTCGGACTCGAGCGGCGCAGGCTCGACAAGCGGGAGGTCCGGAGGCGCGTGCTCGAGATGCTCGAGCTCGTCGACCTGAAGGGGCGGGAGAGCCGGAAGCCGAAGCAGCTCTCGGGCGGGCAGCAGCAGCGGGTGGCGCTCGCGCGGGCGCTCGTCAATACGCCCCGGGTGCTGCTTCTCGACGAGCCGCTCGGCGCCCTCGACCTGAAGCTCCGCAAGCAGATGCAGCTCGAGCTGAAACGGATCCAGGCGGAGGTCGGGATCACGTTCGTCCACGTGACGCACGACCAGGAGGAGGCCATGACGATGGCCGACACGATCGCCGTCATGAATCAGGGCCGGATCGAGCAGCTCGGCTCGCCGGTCGAGCTCTACGAACGTCCACGGACGGCATTCGTGGCGGGCTTTCTCGGTAAATCGAACCTCCTCTCGGGGCGGGTCGAGGGCAGCGGCACGGTGCGGCTCGACGACGGCACCGTCGTCCGCGCCGACACGGACGGTGTGGAAGGGCCGATCGCGGTCGGGGTGCGGCCCGAGAAGGTCGCACTCGGCGAGGGAGGCGAGAACGCGATCGCCGGCGTCGTCCGGGAGACCGCGTACATCGGCGTTGCGACCGAGTTCGTCGTCGAGACGCCGGCCGGCGACATCGCCGTCTTCCACCAGAACGCCGAGGCGGGCGGGCTCGTCCCCGCGATCGGGGCCGAGGTGACGGTCTCGTGGTCGGCCGACTCGACCTTCGTCGTCGACCGGGGGCAGGCGTGACCGGGGCGGCCGGCCTCACGCGCCGGCAGCTGCTCGGCAGAGCTGCCGCCGGTGTGACGCTGCTGTCGCTGCCGGGGCTGCTCACCGCGTGCGCCGGCGGCGGGCACAACACGTCGACGGAGGTGAACGACGTCCTGCGCTTCTCGAACTGGACGCTCTACATCGACTACGACGAGAAGACGAAGCGCTACCCGACGCTCGACCAGTTCACGGCGAAGACGGGGATCAAGGTGGAGTACTTCGAGGACATCAACGACAACTCGTCGTACTTCGCCAAGATCGCCGGACCGCTCTCCCAGGGCCGCCCGATCGACCGCGACATCTTCGTCTTCACCGACAACTCGCGCTACCCGCAGTTGCTCATCAACAAGGACTGGGTCGAGCCGCTGCAGAAGGACAAGATCCCCAACTTCGCCAACCTGATCGACGCCCAGCTGAGCCCGACGTTCGATCCCGACCGAACCTACAGCCTCCCCTGGCAGTCGGGCATGACCGGGATCGCCTGGAACGAGGACGTCACCGGCCCGGTCACCTCGATCGACCAGCTGCTCGGCGACAAGAAGCTGAAGGGAAAGGTGACGATGCTCACCGAGATGGCCGACTCCGTCGGCCTCGTCATGCTCGCGAACGGCGACGACCCCTCGGTCGTCACCGACGAGACGTTCGACAAGGCGACCGCCCGGATCAAGGAGGGCGTCGGCTCGGGACAGATTCGGCGGTTCACCGGCAACGACTACGCCCAGCCGCTGACGAAGGGCGACCTCGCCGCCGCCGTCGCGTGGTCGGGAGACGTGGTGCAGCTGCTCGCGAGCAATCCGAAGTTGAAGTGGGCCATCCCCAAGGACGGGGCGATGCTGTGGACGGACAACATGATGGTGCCGCTCGGAGGAAGCTCTGCCACGGCCTCCGTGTACATGAACTTCGTCTACGACCCGAAGATCGCAGCCCAGATCGCCGCGTACGTGAACTACGTGACGCCGGTCAAGGGTGCGCGCGAGGAGCTCGCCAAGACCGATCCCGAGACGGCTGCGAACCCGCTCATCTTCCCGACCGACAAGATGCTCTCGCAGCTGCACGCGTTCTCGGGCGACGCGCTCAACAACCAGGATTACATCGAGGCCTGGCAGAAGGTACTGGGAGCCTAGGTGGGATTCCTGCACCGGCACCGGGGCCTGACGCCGTACCTGCTGCTCCTCCCGGGGCTGCTCTGGCTGGCGTTCTTCTTCCTCGTGCCGCTCGGTTTCCTCGGCTACCAGTCGCTCCAGACCGGCACGTTCGAGTCGGGCTACACGTTCGACTGGGCCTTCTCGAACTACTGGGACGCTCTCTCGAGCTACCGCGACCAGTTCATCAGGTCGTTCGTGTACGCGGGCATCGCGACCGTGATCGCGGTGCTCGTCGCGTATCCGCTCGTCTACTGGATCGCCTTCCGTGCCGGGCGCTGGAAGAACGTCTTCCTCCTCCTGATCGTGGCGCCGCTGTTCGTCACCTACCTCGTGCGCACCCTCGCCTGGCTCAACATCCTCGCCGACGAGGGACCCGTCGTGGGCGTCCTCCGCGACCTGCACATCCTCGGCGCCGACGGGCGCCTCCTCGCGACGCCCGTCGCGGTCGTCGCGGGGATCACCTACAACTTCCTCCCCTTCATGGCGTTGCCGATCTACGTCTCGCTCGAACAGATCGACCGGAGGCTGCTCGAGGCCGCGGAAGACCTCTACGCGAGCAGCCGGCAGGCGTTCCTGCGCGTGACGCTCCCGCTCTCGGCGCCCGGCATCGTGGCGGGCACGCTGCTCACCTTCATCCCCGCCGCGGGCGACTTCATCAACGCGCAGCTGCTCGGGACGCCGCGCCAGTACATGATCGGCAACGTGATCCAGTCGAAGTTCCTCGAGCTGCTGGACTACCCGGCCGCGGCCGCGCTCTCGTTCATCCTGATGGCGTTGATCCTCGCCGCCCTGCTCGTCTACGTGCGGGTGGTGGGGTCGGAGAGGCTGACCGGCTGACGATGGCGTGGCTCAAGCGGCACCTCCTCTCCGCCTACGCGATCCTCGCGTTCGCCTACCTGCTGCTGCCGATCGGAGTCGTGATCCTGTTCTCGTTCAACGCCCCGAGCGGCCGCTTCAACTACGTCTGGGAGGGGTTCACGCTCGACAACTGGCGCAACTGGGACGCCGTGCCGGGAATCCGCGAGGCGGTCGTCACGTCGCTGCAGCTCGCGCTCGTCTCCACGATCGCCGCAACGGTGCTCGGGACGCTGCTCGCGATCGCGATCGTGCGGCACCGCTTCCGAGGCCGCGGCGCCACCAACATCCTCATCTTCCTGCCGATGTCGACGCCCGAGATCGTCCTCGGCGCGTCGCTCCTCACGCTCTACCTGAACCTCCGCATCATCACGGGGTTCGTGACGATCTTCATCGCCCACGTCCTGTTCATCGTCAGCTACGTCGTCGTCACCGTGAAGGCGCGGCTCGTCGACTTCGACGTGCACCTCGAGGAGGCCGCCGCCGACCTCGGCGCGAACGAGTGGACGACGTTCCGCAAGATCACGCTGCCGCTGCTCGCGCCCGCCATCCTCAGCGCCGCGCTGCTCGGGTTCGCGCTCTCGATCGACGACTTCGTGATCACGTACTTCGTCTCCGGGCCCACGACGACGTTCCCGCTCTTCGTCTGGGGTGCGGCCCGCGTTGCGGTGCCGCCGCAGGTGAACGTGATCGCGAGCGCGATCTTCCTCGTCGCGGTGCTCGTGATGATCGGAAACGTGCTCTGGGGGCTGCGCTCGCGCCGCGCCTCGACCGGCGAGCCGCTGACTGCGGCGGTCCCGATCCCGGAGCCCCTGCCGCTGCGCGACCCCGCATGAGCGCCGACCTCCAGCAGCTGGCGCGCGACCACCTCTGGCTGCACTTCACGCGCATGGGCGGGTACGGCGGCGGGCAGGACGTGCCGATCATCGTCCGGGGCGACGGGTGCTACCTCTGGGACGCGAACGGCAAGCGCTACCTCGACGCGCTCGCCGGCCTGTTCTCGGTCAACATCGGCTACGGCTTCGGCGAGGAGATCGGCCAGGCCGCGCTCGAGCAGATGCGCGAGCTGCCGTTCTACACCAACTGGTCGTACGCGCACCCGAAGGCGATCGAGCTCGCGGCCGAGATCGCCTCGCTCGCCCCGGGCGACCTCAACCGCGTCTTCTTCGTCTCCGGCGGCTCGGAGGCGGTCGAGTCGGCGTGGAAGCTCGCCCGCCAGTACTACGCCGCGCGCGGCGAGAAGGGCAGCCGCCACGCGCTGCGCGAGCCCGAGACACGGCACGAGGCACTTGTGGCCGGGCGCCGCGGGCCGCACCGCTACAAGGCGATCGCCCGTCACCTCGCCTACCACGGCACGACGCTCGGCGCCCTCTCGATCAACGGCGTCCCGGCGCTGCGGACGCCGTTCGAGCCGCTGCTGCCCGAGGTGCGGCACGTGCGCAACACGAACCGCTTCCACCGGCCGCCCGAGGAGGGCGAGGAGGAGTTCACGCGCTTCCTGCTCGACGACCTCGAGCAGGCGATCCTGGCCATGGGGCCGGAGACGGTCTGCCTCGTCCACATGGAGCCGGTGCAGAACGCGGGCGGCTGCTTCACCCCGCCCGCAGGCTACTGGCAGGGCGTGCGCGCGATCTGCGACGAGTACGACATCCTGCTCTCCGCGGACGAGGTGATCACCGGCTTCGGCCGCCTCGGCTACTGGTTCGGGTCCGAGCGCTACGACATCCGGCCCGACATCGTCACGTCTGCGAAAGGCCTCTCGTCCTCCTACGGGCCGATCGGCGCGGTGATCGCCCGCGACGCGGTGATGGAGCCGTTCCTCGACGCCACCGCGATGTACTCGCACGGCGTCACCTTCGGAGGGCACCCGGTGATGTGCGCGATCGCGCTGAAGAACATCGAGATCATGAAGCGCGAGCGCATCGTGGAACACGTGCGCGCGTCGGAGGGCGCCTTCCGGGCGAAGCTCGAGACGCTCCTCGACCTGCCCATCGTGGGAGACGTGCGCGGGACCGGTTTCTTCTACGCGGTCGAGCTCGTCAAGGACAGGGAGACCCGCACGACCTTCGACGACGACGAGTGTGAGGAGCTCCTGCGGGGGTTCCTCTCGCCACGGCTCTTCGAGGCCGGGCTGATCTGCCGCCAGGACGACCGCGGCGACCCGGTCGTGCAGATCTCGCCGCCGCTCGTCGCCGGAGAGGCCGAGATGGACGAGCTCGTGGGGATCCTCGGCGACGTGCTCGCCGAGGCCGCGCAGCGCGCGCTCTGACGCCCCGACCCGGGCAGGCTTCAGTACGGTTATCCGTATTGCCCGCGCGACCGGCGGCGCGGCAGGCTGACCTGAACCCGATGAGGAGGACGTGAACGTGGAGAACGCAAACGGAGCGGCCGTCGTCGTCGCGGGCGACGTCACGCGCCGCTACGGCGAGGGCGACACAGCCGTCGACGCGCTTCGCGGGGTCTCCGTCGAGGTCGCGCCGGGCGCGCTGACCGCCGTCATGGGCCCGTCGGGCTCCGGGAAGTCGACGCTGATGCACATCCTCGCAGGGCTCGACCGGCCGACCACCGGCACCGTCGAGATCGCGGGCACGGAGATCACCGACCTCGGCGACACGGAGCTGACGATGCTGCGCCGCAAGCACATCGGCTTCGTCTTCCAGTTCTTCAACCTGCTGCCGATGCTCACGGCCGACGAGAACATCCTGCTGCCGCTCTCGATAGCCGGCGAGAAGCCGGATCCCGACTGGTACCAGGATCTCATCCGCTCGGTCGGCCTCGCCGACCGGCTGCACCACCGGCCTGCCGAGCTCTCGGGCGGGCAGCAGCAGCGGGTCGCGATCGCGCGAGCCCTCGTCTCGCGCCCGTCGGTGATCTTCGCCGACGAGCCGACCGGCAACCTCGACTCGAAGACGAGCGGCGAGATCCTCGAGCTCCTGCGCCACTCGGTCCGTGATCTCGGGCAGACCATGGTGATGGTCACCCACGACGCGCATGCCGCCCAGATAGCCGATCGCATCCTCTTCCTCGGGGACGGGTTGATCGTCAAGGAGTCGACCGGGGCGAGCGCGCCCGAGATCCTCGCCTCGATGGAGGAGATCGGGGTCGAGTGACGCGCTTCGCCCTCAAGGGGATGCTGGGGCGCAAGCTGCGCACCGTCCTGACCGCGCTCGCGATCGTCCTCGGCGTCGCCATGGTGAGCGGCACGTTCGTCCTCACCGACTCGATCGACGACGCGTTCAACCGGATCTTCACGGACGTCTACCGCGGCACGGACGCGACGATCACCGGCAAGACCGCGTTCGACGTGGGCGACAACGGCACCGTCGCGCCGCCGTTCGACGAGTCGCTGCTCGCCGAGGTGAAGGCGCTTCCGGACACCGGCGCCGCGGTCGGCGGCGTCGGCGGCGAAGCACAGCTGATCGGCTCCGACGGGAAGGCGATCGTCTTCGGCGGCGCGCCGAACCTCGGCTTCAGCGTCGACCCGACACAGCCGTCGCTCAACAGCCTCGCGCTCGTGGAGGGACGCTGGCCGGCCGACGGCGAGGTCGTGATCGACGAGTCGACGGTCGGCAAGAAGGATCTGCAGATCGGCCAGAAGATCGGCGTCCAGGCCGAAGGCCCGACGGAACAGCTCCGCATCTCCGGCTTCGTCAAGTTCGGCACGGTCTCCTCGATCGGCGGCGCCACCCTGGCCGGGTTCAACCTGCCGACCGCGCAGCATCTCTTCGCCAAGCCGGGCAAGCTCGACCAGATCCGCGTCGCGGCGAAGGAAGGCGTCGCGCCCGACGCGCTCGTCGCGGAGATCAAGAAGATCCTGCCGCCGGCGACGCAGGTGCGGACGGGCGAGGCGCAGGCGCAGGAGGACGCATCGGACACGAACGAGTTCATCTCCTTCCTGCGCACGTTCCTGCTCGTCTTCGGCGGCATCGCGCTGTTCGTGGGCGCCTTCGTGATCGCGAACTCGCTCTCGATCACGATCGCGCAGCGGACGCGTGAGTTCGCCACGCTCCGGACGCTCGGCGCCTCGCGCCGCCAGGTGCTCACGTCGGTCACGATCGAGGCGTTCGTCATGGGGCTCGTCGCGTCGATCATCGGTCTCCTGCTCGGCCTCGGTCTCGCGAAGGGCCTCTTCGCGCTCTTCGACGCGGTCGGCTTCACGCTGCCGAACAGCGGCCTCCTCTTCCAGGGCCACACGATTCTCTACTCGATGATCGTCGGCGTCGGCGTCACGGTCCTCGCGGGCATGTACCCCGCCCTGCTCGCGACCGGCGTGCCGCCGATCGCGGCCGTGCGCGAGGGCGCCGTCCTGCCGTCCGACCCATTCGACCCGCTGCGCGGCACGCCCCAGGCGATCGCGGTGACCGCGGCCGGGATCGTGATCGCCGCCATCGGGATCGTCGCGCGCCCGTGGACGACACTCTTCGCGGTCGTGCTCGCGGTGATCGGGCTCGTGCTCGTGCTCTTCGGCAACTCGCTCTTCCGGTCACGGGTCGTCGGCGCCGTGGTCACGATCGTGCTCGGCGCCACCGCCCTGCTCTACGGGCTCTTCGTGCACGGCCTCGGCACCGCGCAGGTCCTGCTCTGGCTCGGGGTCGGCGTGCTGCTCCTCTTCGCGGGTGTCGCCCGCGTAACGACGCGGCTCGTGCCGCCGCTCTCGAAGGTGCTCTCGCCGGTGGCGCGCTGGGCGATGCTCGTGCTCATGATCGTGGCCCTGCCGATCTGGCTGCCGATCTGGGGCTTCTACTGGCTCTACCGCTACGCGGCCTTCACCCCCGGGTGGAGCGTCTGGCGCGTGTTGGCCGTCATCCTCTTCGTCGTCACGATCCTGAACCCGATCGCGCTGATCGTCGCGATCATGTGGATCCGCAAGGCCGCGTTCGGCTGGCAGCCCGAGTGGCCCGTGCAGTTCCCGCGCCTGCTGCCCGAGCGCGAGAGCACCGAGCTCGGGGGGGAGAACAGCCGGCGCAACCCGCAGCGCACTGCCTCGACAGCCGCCGCGCTCATGATCGGCCTCGCTCTGGTGACGCTCGTCGCGGCTCTCGCGGCCGGGATCGTCTCATCGTTCACGAGCGCCGTCAACGACATCTTCACCGGCGACTACTCGATCACCGCGCAGAACAACTTCGACCCGATCCCGATCTCGGCCGCGGAGGCCGCCGCGAAGGCACCGGGCGTGACGGCGGTCGGCAGTGTCCGCACGGGCGACGCGCTCGTGTTCGACAAGACGATCTTCGCCACGGCGGTCGACCCCGGTGCGAGCCAGGTGATCACGCTCGACTGGGTGGAGGGCTCCCAGGAGACTCTCGCCACGCTCGGGGATGACGGCGCCTTCGTCGACAAGGGCTACGCGAAAGACCACGACCTCGAGCTGGGGTCGCCCGTCGACGTCACGTTCGTGAACGGCGTCACGAAGCAGTTCCGCGTCAAGGGGATCTTCGACCCGCCGCCCGGGGGCACGCCGTTCGGGCCGGTGACGATCTCGGCCTCGGTGTGGGACGAGAACAACTCCGACCCGCAGAACATCTACTCGTTCGTGAAGATGGAGGGCGGCGAGACCGACGCGAACCTCGCGGCGCTCGAGCAGGCCCTCGAGCCGTTCCCGAACGCCAAGGCCCAGTCGCGGCAGGACTTCATCGACAGCCAGATCTCGGGCCTACGCTCGATCCTCAACATCCTCTACGTGCTCCTCGCGCTGTCGGTGCTGATCAGCCTCTTCGGCATCGTCAACACGCTCGTCCTCACGGTGTTCGAGCGGACCCGCGAGATCGGGATGCTGCGCGCGATCGGGATGACCCGCCGGCAGGTGCGGCGGATGATCCGGCACGAGAGCGTGATCACTGCTCTCATCGGCGCGGTGTTCGGGATCGCGCTCGGGCTCGTGCTCGCCGGGTTGCTGATCGCCCGCATCGATTTCCTCGTGTTCGCGTTCCCGACGACGCAGGTGATCGTGTTCGCGATCGCGGCCGTCCTCGTCGGGATCGTGGCGGCGATCTTCCCGGCTCGCCGCGCCGCGCGGCTCGATCCGCTCGAGGCGCTGCACTACGAGTAGGGCTCAGCCAGGCGGCTGAAGGCCCCGCGCCTTGCGAGCCACCCCGTCCCGCTCGGCCGCTTCGGCCACAGCCCGGGCGACGACGAGCGCGACGTCCCGGTTGAAGACGCTCGGCACCACGTACTCGGGCCCCAGCTCGTCTTCCGTGATCACCGACGCGATCGCGTGGCCCGCCGCGACTTTCATGCGCTCGGTGATCGTGCTCGCCCGGACGTCGAGGGCGCCGCGGAAGACGCCGGGGAACGCGAGCACGTTGTTGATCTGGTTCGGATAGTCGGAGCGCCCTGTCGCGACGACGGCGACCTTGCCGGGCGGCAGGTCCTCCGGCGCGATCTCGGGGGTCGGATTCGCCATCGCGAACAGGATCGCGTCGTCGGCCATGCTCTCGACGCCCGCGCGCGAGACGGCGCCCGGGAGCGAGAGACCGAGGAAGACGTCGGCGCCTGCGAGGACCTCGTCGGCGGTCCCCTGGAGGCGCTCGACGTTCGTGCGGGTCGCGTACGCCTGCTTGACGTCGTTCAGCCCGGCACGGCCGTCGTGGATCGCTCCGGCCGAGTCGCACCCGATCACGTGCCGGACGCCCGCGTTGAGGAGGATGTCGGTGACGGCGACTCCGGCGGCACCGACTCCGGTCACGACGACCCTGATCTCGTCGATCCGCTTGCCGACCACGCGGAGGGCGTTCAGCAGGGCGGCGAGGACGACGATCGCGGTGCCGTGCTGGTCGTCGTGGAAGACGGGGATGTCGAGCTCCGCGCGAAGACGTTCCTCGATCTCGAAGCAACGCGGGGCCGAGATGTCCTCCAGGTTGATGCCGCCGAAGCCGGGCGCGATCGCCTTGACGGCGGCGACGATCTCGTCCGTGTCCTTCGTGTCGAGGCAGATCGGCCACGCATCGACGCCGCCGAACTCCTTGAAGAGCAGGGCCTTGCCCTCCATCACGGGCATCGCCGCCTCCGGCCCGATGTCGCCGAGCCCGAGGACGGCGGTGCCGTCGGACACGACCGCGACGGTGTTCTGCTTGATCGTCAGGTTCCAGGCCGAGTCGCGGTCCTCCTGGATCGCGAGGCAGATTCGGGCGACACCCGGGGTGTAGGCCATCGAGAGGTCGTCGCGCGTCTTCACCGGGACCTTCGACTGCATCTCGATCTTCCCGCCGAGGTGCATGAGGAACGTGCGGTCCGAGACGCGCTCGACCTCGACGCCGTCGACCTCGCGGACGCGCTCGACGATCCGCTCGAGGTGATCGGTGTCCGAGGCGTCGACCGTGACGTCGCGGATCTTCACCCCGCGCTCGACCCGGACGAGGTCGATGGCCCCGAGGGATCCTCCCGCCTCGCCGATCGCGCTCGCGAGCCGCCCGAAAGCACCCGGGGAGTCGGCGATGCGCACGCGGATCGTGGCACTGAACGAGGCCGATACGTGACTCATGTCCGGATCACTCCTTCTGCGGCGAGTGCCGCGATTTCCTCCGTGTCGTAGCCGGCCTCGCGAAGCACCGCTTCGGTGTGCTCGCCGACAGCCGGCGGCGCGGTCCTGTGCTGCGCCCGGTCGCCGTCGAACGACAGCGGCAGCGCCGTCAGCCTGAGGCCCTCGATGGCCGGGTGGGCGAGCGGCTGCAGCATCCCGAGAGCCTCGGTCTGTGGTGACAGCGCGACGTCGGCGACGTCGGCGACGGGGGCCGCCGGGACGCCGGCCTCCTTCAGGCGCGCCAGCCAGGACACCGTGTCGTGGGTGGACAATGCATGCTCCAGGATCTCACAGAGCTCCTCCCGGTGACGCACCCTGTCGGGGTTCCGGCGGAACCGTGGGTCGTCGACGAGCTCGGGCAGCCCGACGGCCGAGCAGATCGCGGCGAAGATGCGGTCGTTCCCGCCGGCGATCATCAGCTCCCCGTCGCCGGTGCGAAGGACCTGATACGGCGCCACCATCGGGAACCGCGTCCCCTCTCCGCGCGGGACGGTCCCGTCGGCGAGGTACCCGACGAGGTGGTAGCCCACGTAGCCGACAGCCGTCTCGTAGAGCGAGACGTCGACGAGCGTGCCCTTGCCCGTGCGCTCCCGCTCGAGGAGGGCTGCGAGCACCCCCAGCGCGGCCCAGGTGCCCGTCCCCTGGTCGATGAGGGAGGAGCCGACGCGGACGCCCGGCCGGCCGGGCTCGCCCGTCACCGAGATCAGCCCTCCGGCCGCCTGCATGAGCGCGTCGTAGCCCGGCTCGCGACTGAGGGGGCCGGTGTGGCCGTACGCGCCGACGGAGCAGTAGACGAGGCGCGGATTCCGCGCGCGCAGGTCCTCCGAGCCGAGGCCGAGCTCGTCCGCGAGCCCCGGCCGAAGGCTCTGGAGGAAGACGTCGGCGCCGTCCACGAGCCGCAGAAGGGCCTCGCGCCCGCGCGGGTCGCGCAGCGAGAGCGCCAGCGAGCGCTTGCCGGCGTTGGCGGAGAGGAACATCGTGCTCACGCCCTCCCAGAACGGCGGCCCCCAGGCCCGCCCGTCGTCACCCGTGTCGGGCCGCTCGACCTTGATCACGGCCGCCCCGAGGGCAGCCAGGATCTGCGCGCAATAGGGGCCGGCAATCGACGTCGTGACGTCGAGGACGCGCATGCCCTGGAGCGGGGTCAGGGTCATCGGCGCCATCATCGCGCTTGATGTCTCTGCGAGGATGCAGTCGATGTTCCAGCAGATGGTCGACTGGGTCTCGGGTTCGAACTGGAGCTACCTCGCAGTCTTCGGGGTGGCCGCCCTCGACGCGTTCTTCCCCGTCGTCCCGAGCGAGTCGATGGTCATCATCGCGGGCGCGCTCGCGAGCTCGGGCGAGGGGCTGAACGTCTTCCTCGTCATCCTCGCCGCCTGGGGCGGCGCCGTGCTCGGGGACAACATCTCCTACGGCATCGGCAAGTGGGCCGGCGAGCACACGGTGAAGCGGCTGTTCCGGAGCGACAGGGCCCGGCGTGGGTTCGACTGGGCGGAGGTCCAGCTCGAGGAACGAGGGAGCTACATCATCCTCATAGCGCGCTTCATTCCGTTCGGACGCACCGCCGTCACGTTCACCTCCGGCTACACGCGAGGGCTGCCGTGGCACCGCTTCATCCGCTACGACGTGATTGCCTGCGGCCTCTGGGCAACGTACGCGGCGATGCTCGGCTACATCGGCGGCAAGCAGTTCGAGGAGCAGCCGTGGAAAGGCGTGCTCGTCGGGCTCGGGCTCGCGTTCACCATCGCGTTCGTGATCGAGTTGGTCAGGAAGCGCCGCGAGAAGAAGCCGCCGCCGGATTCGGTTACGCCCGCACCCGACGCGGAATCGTGAAGCTGCACGTCACGGGCGCGACCGGCTTCCTCGGCACGGAGCTGCTCCGGCTCGCCCCGGACGCGAGCGGGGAACGGGTCGAGATCCGGGATGCCGGCGCCGTGCGCGCGCTCTTCGAGCGCGTCCGGCCCGCGGTGGTGATCCACACCGCCTACCGGCAGGACGGCGAGGGTGCGCGGGAGGTCGTCGTCGACGGCGCCGCGAACGTCGCCCGCGCGTCGGCCTTCGTCGGCGCCCGCCTCATCCACCTCTCGACAGACGTCGTCTTCGACGGCCGCAAGGGTGCGCCGTACGTGGAGGAGGACACGCCGTCGCCGTGCACGGCCTACGGCCGTGCCAAGGCCGACGCCGAGGCGCGTGTCGTCGCGGCTGCCCCGGACGCTCTGCTCGTCCGCACGTCCCTGATCGTGGGGGGCCCGGATCACGCGCCCTCGAAGCACGAGCTGGCCGCGCGTGATCCCGCCGCCGTGTTCTACGAGAACGAGATCCGCTCGCCGGTGCAGGTGTCGGACCTCGCCGCGGCGCTGCTCGAGCTCGCGGCGCTCGAGGTCTCCGGGACCCTCAACGTGGCGGGCAGGGACGCACGTGTCGCGGGCCGACCTCGCCGAGCTCGTCACGCGAGCCCCGGTACGCCGCGCTCCCGCGCCGCCCGGCCGTCCCCTCGACTGCTCGCTCGACTCCTCGCGGGCGCAGTCTCTCCTGCGCACGCGGCTGCGGGGAGTGGGCGAGGTCCTGCGCTCGTGGGGTGTCCCGCAACGTTCGACCGGGTCATCATGAGGCAAGCTGGAACCGTGAACCGCCTCGCGGCCGAGACCAGCCCGTACCTCCTCCAGCACGCCGGGAATCCCGTCGACTGGTACCCGTGGGGGGCCGAGGCCCTCGAGCGCGCCCGGCGAGAGGAGCGGCCCATCCTCCTCTCGGTCGGCTACAGCGCCTGCCACTGGTGCCACGTGATGGCGCACGAGTCGTTCGAGAGCCCGGCCACGGCGGCTCTGATGAACGAGCACTTCGTCAACGTCAAGGTCGATCGTGAGGAACGGCCCGACGTCGACGCCCTCTACATGGATGCCACCGTCACGATGACCGGCCAGGGCGGCTGGCCGATGACGGTGTTCCTGACCCCGGACGGCGAGCCCTTCTATGCAGGGACGTACTTCCCCCCGGAGCCGCGCCATGGCATGCCGTCGTTCTCCCAGCTCCTGCTCGCCGTGGCCGAGGCCTGGCGGACGCAGCGCGACGACATCGGCGAGCAGGCCCGGCGCCTGGTGGATTCCGTCAACCACTCGGCCCGCCTGCAGCCGTCGTCCGACCCGCTCACCGCTTCGCTGCTCGCGGAGGCGGAGCGGGGGATCGCGCGCACGTTCGACCCAGCCTACGGCGGCTTCGGGCGGGCGCCGAAGTTCCCACCCGCCTCGACGCTCGAGTTCCTCCTCCGCCGCGGGTCGCCCGAGGCCATGGCGATGGTGCAGACGACGCTGGACGGCATGGCGGCCGGCGGGATGTACGACCTCGTCGGCGGCGGCTTCCACCGCTACTCGGTCGACGACCGCTGGCTCGTGCCGCACTTCGAGAAGATGCTCTACGACAACGCCCTCCTCGCCGCCGCCTACCTGCACGCGTGGGCCGTGACGGGGGAGGCCCGCTACCGCGCCGTCGTCGAGGAGACGCTCGACTACGTGCTGCGCGAGCTCCGCCTTCCCGGCGGCGGCCTCGCCTCCGCCCAGGACGCCGACACGGACGGGGATCGAAGGCCTCACGTTCACGTGGACCGAGGACGAGGGCGTCCCCGCCGAGCTGCTCCTCCCGTTCGAGCACGGGCGCTCGATCATCCGCGGGCAGCTCGACGCCGCTCTGCGCGCGCGGCTGCTCGCCGAGCGGGAGCGGCGCCCGCAGCCCGGGCTCGACGACAAGGTCCTGGCGTCGTGGAACGGCCTCGCGCTCGCCGCGCTCGCCGAGGGCGCGCGCCGGCTCGAGCGCTCCGACTGGCTCGAGGCAGCCCTCGAGGTCGCCGGGTTCCTCCTCGGCCCCCTCTCCCGCGAGGACGGGCGCCTGTTGCGCTCGTGGCGCGAAGGCAAGGTGAGCGGCGAGGGCTTCCTCGACGACTACGCGAATGTCGCGCACGGCTTGCTCGAGCTCCACGTCGCGAGCGGGGACGTCCGCTGGCTGCACGAGGCTCGCCGTCTCGCCCTGCTCGCGGTCGAGCTCTTCCACGACGCCGAGCACGGGGGCTTCTTCCTGGCGCCGACCGGGGGCGAGGAGCTCGTCGCGCGCACGAAGGGCCTCGACGACAACCCCATCCCCTCGGGCAACTCGATGCTCGCGCACGTGCTCCTGCGGCTCGGTCGCATCTGGGGGGACGACGAGCTCGAGCGGCTCGGCAGCTCCGTGCTCCGGCTCGTCGCCCCGATGCTCGGCCGCGCCCCGGGCGCGTTCGGCTGGGCGCTGTGCGCGCTCGACCTGCGGCTCGCGCCGCCGCGGGAGCTCGCGCTCGCAGGACCCGCCGACAGCCCCGTTGCACGCGCGGCGCTCGCGCCGTTTCAGCCGAGCACGGTCGTCGCGGTCGGTCCCGCCGACGGAGTGCCGCTCCTCGAGGGCAAGGGCCTCGTCGACGGGAGACCCGCGGTCTACGTGTGCGAGCGCTTCGCCTGCCGGGCGCCGGTGACCGTCCCGGGCGATCTTCCAGGCGATACTCTCCGCCCATGACAACCATCGAACAGACGGGCGCGGAAGAGGTTGCCTGGGACCTCACCGATCTCTACGCCTCCGGCGACGACCCGCGAATCGACAGCGACTTCGCCGAGGCCGAAGCCGGCGCAGATGCGTTCCGCGACCGCTACTACGGCCAGGTCGCGTCGCTCGCCGCAGCCGAGCTTGCCGATGCGATCGCCGAGGTCGAGCGCATCGAGGCCATCGCGACGCGTGCCCTCTACTACGCGCACATGACCTTCTCGACGAACATGGCCGACCCGGCGCGTGGGGCGCTCGTTGCGAAGCTGGGTGAGAAGTCGGCCGCGATCGAGACGAAGCTTCTCTTCTTCGGCCTCGAGTGGGCTGCGATCGAGGACGAGCCCGCCGAGGAGATCCTGAAGGATGCGGCGCTCGACCACTGGCGTCACTGGCTGACCGCGCAGCGCGTCTTCCGCCCGTACCTCCTGAGCGAGCCCGAGGAGAAGATCGTCACGGAGAAGGGGGTCTCCGGCATCTCCGCATGGTCGCGCCTCTACGAGGAGGTGCTCGGAGCGATCCGCGTCACCGTCGACGGCGAGCCCGAGCCGATCGCGCTCGAGGTCGCGATGTCCCGGCTGTACCAGCCCGACCGCGAGGTGCGCCGCGCCGCCGCCGCGGCTGTGACGGAGTCCCTGCAGCCGACGCTCCGCACCCGCACGTTCATCTTCAACACGATCCTCGTGGACAAGTCGATCGACGACCGGCTCCGCGGCTACCCGACGTGGATCACGTCGCGAAACCTCTCGAACGAGACCTCCGACGACGCCGTCCAGGCGCTCGTCGATGCAGCGACCTCGCGGTACGACGTCCCGCAGCGCTACTACAAGCTCAAGGCGAAGCTGCTGGGTCTCGACCGGCTCGAGCACTACGACCGCTTCGCGCCGGTCGCCGACGATGGGTCGAAGACCTCCTGGGACGACGCGCGCCGTGTCGTCGTCGACGCCTACGCGAGCTTCTCCGACGACGCCGGCGCCGCCGTCGAGCAGTTCTTCGACGCGGGCTGGATCGACGCGCCCGTGCGCCCGGACAAGCGCCACGGCGCCTACTGCGCGACGAACGTGCCCGGCGTGCACCCGTACGTCTTCATGAACTACACCGGCGACCGGCGCTCGATCCTCACGCTCGCCCACGAGCTCGGCCACGCGCTCCACGGCTCGCTGGCGCAGCCGCTCGGGCTGTTCAACGCCTCGACGCCCCTGACGACCGCCGAGACGGCCTCGGTCTTCGGCGAGGCGCTCACGTTCAAGCAGCTCCTCGCCGCCGAGGACGACCCGCGAGGCCGGCTCGACCTGCTCACCGGCCAGCTCGAGGACGCGATCGCGACGACGTTCCGCCAGATCGCCATGAACCGCTTCGAGAACCTCGCGCACACCGAGCGGCGGGAGAAGGGCGAGCTCTCGTCAGACCGGCTCAGCGAGCTCTGGCTCGAGTGCCAGACGGCGCTCTTCGGCGGCTCCGTCGGCGTCGACGGCTACTCCACCTGGTGGAGCTACATCCCGCACTTCATGGGCACGCCGGGGTACGTCTACGCCTATGCGTACGGGTATCTCTTCGCGCTCGCCATCTTCCGCGCCTACCAGCGGGAGGGCGATGCGATGGTGGCGGCATACCTCGACCTTCTCCGCGCAGGCGGCTCCAGGACCCCCGAGGAGCTGGCAGCCATGGTCGGCCTCGACCTCACCGACCCGTCCATCTGGGCGAGCGGAATCGAGGCCATGGCCGACGACCTGGACGAGGCAGAGGCGCTCGCGACGGAGATCGGGCTGGGCTGAGCAAACATTTGGCGCGCCGCTGGCGTCTACGTGATGGGGCGGTTAAGGTCGCCCCGTCACCTCACCCAAGGAGTGTCAATGCGCAGGATCATGATCATCGTGCTCGCACTCGTCGCGGCGCTCGGGATCACGGCATCTACGGCATCGACGGCGACGACCGAGACCGGGGTCACCGCCTCGTCCGTGAAGATCGGGGGGACGTTCCCGCTCTCCGGAGCCGCGTCGCTGTACGCGACGATTCCCGTCGCGATGAAGGCGTACTTCTCGTACGTCAACGCGCGCCGCGGTCCGGACGGCAAGCGCGGAGTCTACGGTCGCCAGATCGTCTGGAACTACAAGGACGACACATACTCGCCCCCGCAGGCGGTTCAGCTCACGCGTGGGCTCGTCGAGCAGGACAACGTCTTCGCCGTCGTCGGCTCGCTCGGCACCGAGGTGAACCTCGCGATCCGCCCGTACCTGAACTCGAAGAAGGTGCCGCAGATGCTCGTCTCGACCGGGGCGACGACGTGGGGTGCGGACTGGAAGCAGTACCCGTGGACGACCGGCTGGCAGCCCGCCTATCAGCTCGAGGGCAAGTTCTACGGCCAGTCGATCGCCCGCAACAGCCCGAACGCCAAGATCGGCGTCCTCTACCAGAACGACGACTACGGCAAGGACTACATCGTCGGCCTCGAGGCCGGCCTCGGCGCCAAGACCTCCAACATCGTCGACAAGGAGCCGTTCGAGGTCACCGCGGCCAGCGTCGCGTCGCAGATCGCCAAGCTGAAGGCGAGCGGCGCCACGATCTTCGTCATCCTCGCGACGCCGCCGAAGACGATCCAGGCGTACGCAACGGCAGCCGCGCTCAAGTGGACGCCCGCATATCATCTACACGAACTCCGTCTCGGCGACCGACACGTTCCTGACGCTCGCCAAGGCGAACGGCGGCGGTGACCTCGTCGACAAGACGTTCACGGTGCAGTACGCGAAGGACCCGGCGAACCCGAAGTGGGACAACGATCCGCGCGATGAAGCTGTACAAGCAGGTGATGGCGAAGTACTACCCGAAGGGTCGTGTCACCGACGGACTCAACCTCTACGGCGTTGCGCACGGCACACGCCTTCGTCGCAGCTGCTCTACGCGGCCGGGCAAGAACCCGACGCGCGCCTCGCTGCATGAAGGCGTACCGGAACTGGAACGAGACGAACCCGTTCCTGCTTCCCGGCGTGAAGCAGCGCACCGGCGTCTCGGGTCAGTTCCCGATCAAGTGCGAGATGATGGTGAAGTACACGAACGGGACGTTCCAGCCCGTCTCGGCGACGAAGTGCGCGACGGCGGGCACGTAAGGCGACGCACGCTTCCGCGTAGAACAGTCGCGGGGCGTCTCCGACAAGGCAGGCGGAGACACCCGCGGCGGCTCCTACGGCGAGGCCCCTCGCGGCTCCCGCGATAGTGCTCCCAGTAGCCCTCCATCGTCGTCTTCCGCGTGAGGCGGTGGGCCGGGTCGGTCGGGCTCACGTTGACCGCCCGCACGATCCACTCGTCGCCGACGTCGATCACGTTCAGGCAACCCGCCGACTGCTCGAAGTGGCCGAGGAACATGCGCTGACCCGTCAGCGCGTAGGAGAAGATGGCGCGGTTGACGGCGCCGTGGAGCACGAGCAAGACCGTGTCCCAGGTCTCGTCCGCAAGCAGCCGCTCGAGGGCCGGGATGACCCGGTCGAAGAGCTCGCCGATCGACTCGCCGCCCATGAAGCGCTTGTCGTTCGGCACGACGCCGCGGAACGCGTGCACGAAGGCCGCCTCCAGCTCCGAGGACGGGATCGAGTCGAACCGGTCCCCGCGCAGCTCGTGCAGGTCGGGCCACTCCTCGACGTCGCGCCCGGGCGCCACGAGCGCCGCCGTCTGCACCGTGCGCGGAAGGCCGCTCGTGATGACGCGGTCGAACTCGACGCCCGAGAGGAGGTCCCCGGCAGCCACGGCCTGCGCGCGACCCTCCTCCGTCAGTGGCACGATGTCGGGTCGCACGGGCCGGCCGGCCTCGTCGAAGTACGAGACCGCGCCGTGGCGCATGAGGTAGATCCGGCGGCGCACGCTCGTCAGCCGGTGAGCTCCGCGAGCGCCTGCAGCGCTTCGCGCTGCCGCGACTGCAGCACGAGCGTCTTCGCGCCGCTCTCGCGCCAGGCGGCGAGCCTGTCGGCGATGCGCGCGCGGTCGCCGACGAGGGCGATCTCGTCGACGAGCGCGTCCGGGACGGCGGCAGCCGCCTCGCCCTTGCGTCCCGCGAGGTAGTGGTCCTGGATCGTCGCCGCCTCGACCTCGAAGCCGTAGCGCTCGGCCAGACGGGTGTAGAAGTTCTGCCCGCGCGCTCCCATCCCGCCGACGTACAGCGCGAGCATCGGCTTCAGGAAGTCGCGGCACGCCTGCACGTCGTCGTCCATCAGCACCGGCACGAGCGGCGCGAGGTCGAAGTCGTCCGGGCGGCCGCCGCGGCGCGCGAACCCCTCCTCCAGCACCGGCCCGTGGATGCCCGGCGCCCGCTCCGGGGAGAAGAAGATGGGCAGCCAGCCGTCGGCGATCTCGGCGGCGAGCGCGACGTTCTTCGGGCCGATCGCCGCCAGGTAGATCGGCACCTCGTTCCGCACCGGGTGGACGATGATCTTGAGCGGCTTGCCGAGCCCGGTCGCGCCGGGGCCGCTGTAGGGGATGTCGTAGTGCTCCCCGTGGTGCTCGAGCGGCTCCTCGCGGCGCAGGATCGTCCGCACGATCTCGACGTACTCGCGCGTGCGCGTCAGCGGCTTGCCCCACGCCTGGCCGTGCCAGCCCTCGGCCACCTGCGGGCCCGAGGTGCCGAGGCCGAGCAGCACCCGGCCGTCGGACAGCAGGTCGAGCGTCGCCACGGTCGTCGCGGTCGCGGCAGGCGAGCGGGCGGGCATCTGCATGATCCCGCTGCCGACCTTGATCCGCTCCGTCGTCGCGGCGATCCACGCCATTGGCGTGACCGCGTCCGTCCCGTAGGCTTCGGACGTCCAGACGGAGTGGAACCCGAGCCGGTCTGCCTCCTGCGCGAGAGCGATGCCGCCGAGCGGGTCGTCGTAACCGAGTTGGAGAGCGAGGCGCACGTGAACGATCCTACTGGTGTGACGACGTCCCTCTTTCCCGCGCCATACCTCGAGCGGCGGGCCTTCTACCGGGAGTTCATGGAAGAGCACGTGCTCCCGAACGAGCGCCTGCTCGACGGCGAGGACGACGGCGCGCTGGAGCTGATGGCGGCGTTGCAGGAGCGGGCGCGGGCGGCGGGACTGTGGGCGCCGCACATGCCGCCGGAGGCCGGCGGGACGGGCGAGGGGTTCCTCTACTACGCCTGCCTGAACGAGGAGATCGGGCGCTCGCACTGGGCGCAGCTCGTCTTCGGCTGCCAGGCGCCCGATGCCGGCAACGCCGAGATCCTGCACCAGTTCGGCACGGCGGAGCAGCGAGTGCAGTTCCTGGAGCCGCTCGTGGCGGGCCGGGCGCGGTCGTTCTTCTCGATGACCGAGCCCGACGTGGCCGGGTCGGATCCGACCCTGCTCCGCACCCGGGCGGTCAGGGACGGGGACGAGTGGGTGATCGACGGGCGCAAGTGGTTCTCGAGCGGGGCCGACGGGGCCGACGTTCGGGATCGTGTTCGCGATCACCGATCCGGATGCCGAGAGCCATCGGCGGGGGACGATGATCCTCGTCCCGGCAGATACGCCCGGCCTCGACGTGCAGCGGCCGACGGTCGTGATGGGCCATCCCGGCCGGGCCTGGAACACGCACTGCGAGGTGCGCTACGAGGGCGTGCGCGTGCCGCTCGCGAACACGCTCGGCGAGCCCGGCGAGGCGTTCCGGCTGGCGCAGAAGCGCCTCGGGCCGGGGCGCATCCACCACGTCATGCGCTGGCTCGGGCAGATGCAGCGCGCGTTCGACCTCATGTGCGCCTACGCGCTCGAGCGGGAGGCGTTCGGCGGGCCGCTCGCCGACAAGCAGACGGTGCAGAACTGGATCTCGGACTCGGCCGCGGGAATCCAGGCGTGTCGGCTCCTGACGATGGACTGCGCCCGCAAGATCGACGAGGGCTCGGAGGCGCGCGTCGACGTCTCCCTGCTCAAGTTCTACGCGGCCGGCGTCCTGAACGAGGTCATCGACCGGGCCGTCCAGGTGCACGGCGCCCTCGGCCTGACCGATGCGACCCCCCTCGCGCAGATGGCCATGCACGCCCGCGCCGGCCGCATCTACGACGGCCCGGACGAGGTGCACCGCATGGTCGTCGCCCGCCGGATCCTGAAGACGTACGCCGCCGGCGAGCGCTGGCAGTTCTCCTAGTGCGGTAGCGGGGGCGGTGGGACGACGGCCCCGTCGGCCGTGCGGGCGCCCGGGACGTTCGGGAAGCGGAAGTCGAACGGCGGGAGGCCCGGCTGCACTCCCCAGGCGTGGCCGGAGAGCCCGGAGGTGAGGGCGAGCCAGACGGCGTCTGCGACCTCGGCTGCTGCCACGAGCGGGAAGCCGGCTCGGCGGAACACCTCGCGCGGGTCCTCCGTGACCATGGGCGTGTCGGCGATCCCGGGGCAGACGGCGTTGATCGAGATGCCGCGCGCTGCGAGGGCCGGGGCGACGCTCCGGACGAACCCCACGACGGCGTGCTTCGACGCCGCGTAGACCGGGTCGCTCGGCATCGCCGTGAGCCCCGCGAGCGACGCGGTCGCGACGATCCGCCCGCCCTCGGGCATGACGTGCGCCAGCCGCCGCACCCCGAGTACGACGCCGTCGACGTTGACCGTCATCGTGCGCCGGTAGCTCGCGACCGCGATCGCCGCCGGGTCGGACTCGCCGCCGAGCACTCCGGCGTTGAGGCAGGCGACATCGACGGGCCCGACCGAGTCCCAGCGTGCCTCGTCCGTGACGTCGAAGCCCGTCGTGAGGTCGAGGACGTCGACATCGAGTCCCTCCACCCGCAGGCGCGACACGATCGCAGCGCCGAGCCCCGAGGCGCCACCCGTGACGATCGCCCTCACGTGACGAGGACGACCTTTCCGGTCGAGCGCCTGGATTCCATGAGCCGGTGCGCCTCGGCGACGTCCGCGAGCGCATACGTGGCGCCGACGATCGGGCGCACCTGGCCGGCCCGCCAGAGCCGGAGCAGGTCGAGCCCGGCCTCGCGGACGAGATCCGGCCGCCGCTTCATGAGCCGGCCGAGGTAGAAGCCCTGCACGCCGATGTTGCGTCCGACGAGCAGCGCGGGGTCGAGCTGCGGCCACGCACCGCCTGCGAACCCGATCGCGAGCGCGACGCCGAGCGGGCGCAGCAGCCCGATCGAGTCCGCAAACAGCTGCCCGCCGACCGGGTCGAAGACGACGTCGACGGGCGCGATCTCGGCCAGCCGCTCGTAGGTCACCGCCTCCCTCGCGCCGAGCGAGGCCGGGAGCCGGAGCTTCTCCTCGGAGCCCGCCGTGGCGACGACCTCGGCGCCGAGATCGCGCGCGACGACGACGGCGGCGCTGCCCACCCCACCTGCGGCAGCGTGCACGAGCACACGCGCGCCTGGATGAATCGACACCTGCCTCGTCAGCGGGATCCAGGCAGTGAGATACGCCAGCAGGAACGCGGCGCCCTCCTCGAACGACGCCCTGTCCGGGAGGTCGAAGACCATGTCCTCGTCGAGTACGGCCTTCTCCGCGTAGCCGCCGCCGTTCGTGCTCAGGATCCCGAGCACCCGCCGGCCGTCGGACGTCGTTCCCGCGACTTCCGTCCCGGGCACCCACGGAAGGTCCGGCATCTGCGGGTAGCGCCCGCGGCGCACGAGCACGTCCACGAAGTTGAGCGCGGACGCCTTCACGTCGACGAGCACCTGCCCCTCCGCCGGAGTCGGTGCCGGGACGTCCTCGAGCACGAGCTCCTCGGGCTCGCCGAGGGCGTGAAGGACGACTGCGCGCATCAGCTCCCCGTGAACACCGGCTCGCGCTTCTCCACGAACGCCGCGACCCCCTCGCGGCCGTCCTCGCTCAGGAGACAGCGGCGGAACGCATCGGCCTCGCGCCGCAGGCCCTCCTCGAGGGGCAGGTCGCGCGTGGTCCGCGCGAGCTCGCGGATGACGGCGACGGAGTGCGGCGAACGGGCGGCGAAGCCGGCCGCGACGCTCAGCGCGGTGGAGACGAGCTCGTCCCGCGGCACGACCTGCTCGACGAGGCCCCAGGCGTACGCCGTCCCGGCGTCGACGAACTCGCCCCCGAGGTTGAGGAAGTTGGCGCGTCCGGGCCCGACGAGCCGGGGCAGCCGCTGCGTGCCGCCGCCGCCCGGGATCAGGCCGAGCTTGATCTCGGGCTGGCCGAGCTTCGCGTCGTCGGAGCAGATGCGCACGTCGCAACAGAGCGCGAGCTCGAGGCCGCCGCCGAGGCAGTAGCCGTGGATCGCGGCGACGAAGGGCGTGTGGGCCGCGTCCATGCGGTGGCCGAGCGAATGCAGTCCGCGGGCGGCGCCTCCCTCGGTGCCGCCGGCCTCGCGCAGCGCCGGGAACGCCTTGATGTCGGCACCGGCGACGAAGGCGCGCTCGCCGGCGCCTCGCAGCACGATCGCGCGCGTGCCCTCGTCGCCGTCGAGCCTGTCGAGCTCCGCTTCGAGCTCGGCCAGGAGCGGAGCCGAGAGCTGGTTCACGGGCGGGTTGTCGATCGTGACGAGCGCGACGGCGCCCTCGTGCTCGGTGCTGACAAAGGTTTCCAAACGTTCCTCCTCGGTGGGTGAATAGGTGACGATCGCCGGTGGCGAGTGGGGTGTCCCGCAACGTTCGACCGGAAAATGATCGTTGCGGGACACCCCACTTCCTGCTGATTACAGTAGTGCGGCGTCTCACAACGATGCTTTCTCGTCGAACGTTGTGAGACGCCGCACTAGGCGAACTGCTCGCGCAGCGCCGACTTGCGGAACTTGCCGACGGCGGTCTTGGGGATCTCGTCGACGACCTCGAACCGGTCCGGGAGCCACCACTTCGCGAAGTGCGGCGCGAGGAACTCGCGTAGCTCGTCCGGCCCCGCGCTCTCTCCCTCGCGGAAGACGACGACGGCCAGCGGCCGCTCGGACCACTTCTCGTCCGGGACCGCGATCACCGCGGCCTCCTGCACGGCGGGGTGCCCCATGAGGGCGTTCTCGAGCGCGACGGTGGAGATCCACTCGCCGCCGGACTTGACGAGGTCCTTGGAGCGGTCCTGGATCTCGACGTAGCCGTTCTCCTCGATCGTGACGATGTCCCCGGTCTTGAACCAGCCGTCCTCGGTCCAGCGGTCACCGGCCTCCGGCGCCTCGTAGTAGGACGATGAGATCCAGGGGCCGCGCACCTCGAGCTCGCCCATCGTGGCGCCGTCCCACGAAACGAGACCCTCGGCTCCCCGCGCCCGGATCTCGACCAGGGGAGACGGTAACCCCTGCTTCGCGCGGTACTCGAATTGCTTCTCCTCGGGCAGCGCGAGCTCGCGGCTCGAGAGCGCCGAGATCGTCCCCATCGGGGCCATCTCGGTCATACCCCACGCATGGGTGATGTGGAGGCCGTGCCGTTTCTCGAACCCCTCGATCATGGCCTTCGGAGCGGCAGCCCCGCCGACGATCATCGACCGCATCCGGGACAGGTCCCACCTGTCCGGCTGCGCGTCGAGCATCTGCAGGATCCCCATCCAGATCGTCGGCACCCCGGCAGTGATCGTCACCTCCTGCTCGACGAATGCGTCCAGCAGCGACACGGGATCCATGTGGGGGCCCGGGAAAGACTGGCGCGAGCCGACGAGCGTGCACGTAAAGGGGAAGCCCCAGGCGTTCGCGTGGAACATCGGCACGACCGGCAGGACCGAGTCGGCCTCGGAGATCCCGAGCGAGCTCGACTGGCAGGAGGCGAGCGAGTGGAGGACGATCGCGCGATGGGAGTAGACGACTCCCTTCGGCTGCCCCGTCGTGCCGCTCGTGTAGCACATCGCCGCCGCGGCCCTCTCGTCGATGTCCCGTTCCTCGAAGGCGTCCGCGTCGGCCGTCGCGAGCAACTCCTCGAAGTCGATCGCCCCGGGCGGCGTCTCGCCCGCCCCGATCGCGACGACGTGCTCGAAGCCGACCCTGTCCTTGAACGCCTCCACGAGCGGCCAGAGCGTCTTGTCGGCGATGAGCACTCGGTCGCCGGCGTGCGTTGCGATGTAGGTGAGGTCGTCGGGGTGGAGCCGCAGGTTGAGCGTGTGCGTGACGAAGCCTCCGACAGGAGCCGCGATGTAGGTCTCCAGGTGCTCGTGGTGGTTCCACGCGAACGTCGCGACGCGGTCGCCGTCGACGAGGCCGAGCTCGTCGCGCAGCGCCAGCGCGAGCTGCTTGGAGCGTCGCGCGAAGTCGCGGTACGTGTAGGAGTGCCAGGTCTTGTCCGGCAGCCGGCTCGCGATCGGCTTGTCGCCGAACAGGGCCTCGGCGCGCCGCAGGATGGCCGGCACGTTCAGCTCGTAGTCCATCGACAGTCCCTGCATGTCACCTCCCGTCGCCGTCGAGCAGATGAGCCGCCACCTCGGAGCGCAGCTGCGCGGTCGAGGCCTCCCAGCTCTGGATCCAGAGCGCGCGCTTGTAGAGCCGGTGCAGGACGTGCTCCCACGTGAACCCGATCCCGCCGTGGGCCTGGATCGAGCGCTCGCAGGCCGCCACGGCCGCATCCGCGCACAGCGCCTTGGCCGAGGACGCGGCGATCGGCCCGCGCTCGTCGCCTTCGGCGATGCACCAGGCGGCGAAGAGCGCCAGCGACCGGCCGAGCTCGAGCTCCATCAGCGACGCCGCGAGAGGGTGCGAGACGGCCTGATAGGTGCCGATCGGCTTCCCGAACTGCTCGCGCTCCTTCACGTAGCCGACGGCGAGGTCGAGCGCCCGCCGGCCGACGCCGCACGCCTCGAGCGCGAGCGCCGCGAGCGAGCGGGCACGGAGCCGAGGCAGGAGCTCCGAGCTCGCGAGCGCGCGACCGGGCGTCCCGCCCGAGACGACGCCGAGCGGCCTCGTCACGTCGTTCGTCTCCAGGAGCTCGCGCTCCGCGCCCTCGAGCTCCCAGATCGAGTCGCCTCCGAGGACGGCGACGCGCGTCGCGGTGTCGAGGTCGGCGACGAGCGGGCCGGTCGCGAGCGTCCAGCTCGCCTCTCCATGGGCCACCTCGGCCTGGAGGTCCGGCGGCAGGGCCGGGAGCATCACGGCCACGGTCGAGAAGTAGGGCGCGTGCGTGAGCGCACGCCCCATCTCCTCGAACAGGATCGCTTCCTCGAGGAACCCGAGGCCGGCGCCGCCGTGCTCCTCCGGGACCGAGACGCCGGTCCAGCCGAGGCCCGCGAGCTCCTGCCAGGTCGGCTCGGGATGGGCGGCGAGGAACTCGCGCGCCTGCTCGCGCAGCGCGTCCTGCTCGGGGGTGAACGCGAAGTCCATCAGCGCGACCTCGGCAGGCCGAGCACTCGCTCGGCGATGATGTTCCGCAGGATCTCCGAGGTGCCCGCCTCGATCGTGTTGCCGCGGCTGCGGAGCTGCATGTGCTGCCAGTAGCCGCCGTAGGGGGCGTTCTCGCCGAGGAGCTGCGCGTCGGGGCCGAGCAGCTCGAGCGCGAGCTTCGTGACGCGCTGTGCCGCCTCCGACCACTGTTGCTTCAGGATCGACCCTTCGGGCCCGGGGATCCCGGTCTTCATCAGGGCCGACAGCGACCTGTTGGCCGTGTAGCGCAGCGCCTGCAGCTCCATCCACTCGCGTGCGATCGCGTCCCGCTGCAGAGCCGTCGCGCCGCGGTCGCGGGCGAGCTCGACGAGCTTCCCGACCATCACCTCCAGCCCCGCCACGAGGGCGAAGCCGAGCGTGCCACGCTCGTGGAGGAGGGTCGTCATCGCGACCTGCCAGCCACCGCCCACCTCTCCGAGCACGTTCTCCACCGGGACCTCGACGCCCGGAGAAGAAGATCTCGTTGAACTCCGCCTCGCCCGTGATCTGGCGCAGCGGGCGCACCTCGACACCGGGCGCCTTCATGTCGACGATGAGGTACGTGAGCCCGGCGTGCCGCTCCGACTCCGGATCGCTGCGCGTGAGGAGGATGCACCAGTCGGCGATGTGCGCGTACGACGACCACACCTTCTGGCCGTCGAGCACGAACCGCCCGCCGTCGAGGCGCGCGCTCGTGCGCACCGCCGAGAGGTCGGAGCCTGCACCGGGCTCCGAGAAGCCCTGGCACCAGATCTCCTGGGCGGAGAGCAGGGGCTGCAGGTAGCGCGCCTTGTGGGCCTCGGTGCCGCAGGAGATGATCGTCGGCCCGGCCATGCCGAGCCCGATCACGCCGAGGTGCTGGGGTGCCTCCGCCCGGGCCAGCTCCTCGAGGAAGATCGCCTGGTAGCTGTAGGGCTTGCCGCCGCCTCCGTACTCCTTCGGCCAGGTCAGGCCGATGTACCCCGCGTCATAGAGGGTCCGGCTCCAGTTGCGGACGGCGTCGTCGCTGAACCGCGCCGCGCCGCCGCGGTGCCCCCGCAGGTCCTCGGGCACGTTCGCCTCGAGCCACGCGCAGAGCTCGCTGCGGAACTGCGCCTCGTCGGGTGTGTCGCGAAGGTCCACCGGCGAGATCCTAGAACGTTGCGGGACACCGCACTGAGCGTCGGCGCGCGGTCGGAGCGACGTCCGTCTGCACAGCGGCGCTTAACGGTGGATTCACGCATGCGCACCAGGTGACGGTCTACCCTGGTCCGACCGGCGAAGCCACCGCAAGGAGGAAGAATGTCGATGTCCGAGATCCCACAGGCGCCCGAGCCGCCCGACCACAGGACGCAGCTCGAGGAGGCGCTCGTCGAGGTCAAGCGCGTCATCGCCGGCCAGGACGAGATGCTCGAGCGCGTGCTGGTTTGCCTCGTCGCCGGAGGCCATCTCCTGATCGAGGGCGTGCCGGGCCTCGCGAAGACGCTGACCATCAAGACCACGGCGGCCGTCCTCGGGGGCAGCTTCAAGCGCGTCCAGTTCACGCCCGACCTCGTGCCGAGCGATCTCGTCGGGACGCGGATCTACCGGCCCGACAGCGGCACCTTCGACACCGAGGAAGGGCCGGTCTTCTGCAACTTCCTCCTGGCCGACGAGATCAACCGTGCGCCCGCGAAGGTGCAGTCGGCACTGCTCGAGGTCATGCAGGAGCGGCAGGTGACGATCGGCCACGACACGCACCGTGTCCCGGACCCGTTCCTCGTGATGGCGACCCAGAACCCGATCGAGTCCGAGGGCACGTACCCGCTGCCGGAGGCACAGGTCGACCGCTTCATGCTGAAGGTCCTCGTGGACTACCCGAGCCGCGACGAGGAGCTCACGGTCGTGCAGCGGTCCCTCGTCGACCCGGTCGACGTCCGCCAGGTGCTCGAGATCGACTCGCTCCGGGCCTTGCAGCGCGCCGTCCTGGACGTCTACGTCGACCCGTCGCTCGTCGCCTACGCCGTCTCGCTCGCCGAGGCGACGCGCGCTCCCGCCTCGATCGGGCTCGGCGACATCGCCGGCCTCGTCGAGTACGGCGCCAGCCCCCGCGGCCCGATCGCGCTCGTCCAGAGCGCGCGTGCCCTCGCACTCGTCCACGGCCGCGACTACGTCCTCGGGTCGGACCTGCGCGCGCTGGCCAAGGACGCGCTGCGGCACCGACTGGTGCTCACGTACCGCGCCCTCGCCGAGCAGCGGAGCGCCGACGACGTGCTCGACGCCGTGCTGGAACGGGTCGCGGCACCGCCCCTCGAGCTCGGGAGGCCGGTGGCTGCATGACGGCATTGCGGGCACTCGGTGTCGTCGAGACGCCGGAGCGCCCCGGCCCGGGGCCGATGCCGGAAGCGCTCCTGCGCGCGCTCGAGCTTGCGATCGGGCGCCGCGTCGACGGCCTCCTCGCGGGCGACCACCGCTCGCACCTGCTCGGCCGGGGCAGCGAGCTCGCCCAGATCCGGCCGTACGTCCCCGGTGACGACGTCAGGCTGATCGACTGGAACGTGACGGCGCGCACCCGTGAGCCGCACATCAGGGTGCAGCTCGCGGAGCGGGTGCTCGTCAGCTGGGTCGTCCTCGACCGCACGCCATCCATGGAGTTCGGCACCGCCGACCGCCGCAAGGCGGACGTGGCGCTGGGCGTCGCGCTCGCGCTCGGTCACGCGGCGAGCCTGCGCGGGAACCGCGTCGGGCTCATCTCGTTCGGAGCCGGCTCGGCCGTGCCGCTGCCGCCGCGGCAGGGGCGGGCCGGCCTCGTCAACCTCCTGCTGGCCCTCGGGGACGAGGGCACGGGGACGGGAGGGGCGCCGGAGCTGGCCTCCGCTCTCTCGCTCGTGACGGCCGTGGCGCGCCAGCGCGCGCTCGTCGCCGTTGTCTCGGACTTCCGCGGCCCACGCGACTGGCGGCGGCCGCTCGTCGACCTCGCGGCGCGGCACGACATCCTCGCGGTCGAGATCCGCGACCCGCGGGAGGAGCGGCTCGTCGACGTGGGCGAGGTGTGGTTTGCGGACCCGGAGTCGGGCCAGCGGCTGCGCATCGACACCGGCGATGCGGGCCTGCGTTCGCGCTTCGCCGAGGCCGCAGCCCGGGAGCGGCGAGAGGTCGCGACCGATCTCGCCGCCGCTCAGGCCTCCCACGTCGTGCTCTCGACGAGCGGGGACTGGCTGCGCACGCTGGCAGCGCACCTCGGCAGGAGGCGCCGGTGAGCTTCGGGACGCCGCTGGCGCTGTTGGGCCTCCTCGTGGTGCCCGCCCTCGTCGTGCTCGTGTGGCTCGGGGAGCGCCGCCGCCGGAGCCAGCGCGAGCGCTTCGGCACGCCTGCCCTCGTCGCGGCCTCGGCCCCGGCGCCCCGAAGGCTCAGGAGGCTGCTTCCGCTCGCCCTTGCACTCGTCGCGCTCGCCGCTCTCATCGTCGGCCTCGCCCGGCCGAGGGCGATGCTCTCGGTGCCGGGGCGCCAGGCGACCGTCATCCTCGCCCTGGACTCCTCGCGCTCGATGGCGGCGACGGACGTGAAGCCGTCGCGACTCGCAGCGGCGCTCGCGTCTGCGAAGACGTTCCTCGACGTGGCGCCAAAGAGCTACTCGGTCGGCATCGTCTCGTTCTCGACGCGCGCGTCGCTCGTCCTGTCGCCGACGACCGACCGGGACGCGGCCCGCCGGGCCCTCGACCAGATCACGCTCGGCTCCGGGACGGCGATCGGCGACGCGATCGACCGCTCCGTCGCCGCCGCGCGGGGGAACAACACGACCCAGGGAGCCGCGCCGGCGAAGAGCGCGATCCCCGCGACGGTCCTGCTGCTCTCGGACGGCGAGCAGACGTCCGGCAGCCGACAGCCCCTCGCTGCGGCCGCGCAGGCGCGCCGCCTCGGGATCCCGGTCAACACGGTGGCGCTCGGTACGCGTGAGGCAGTCGTCGACGTGCCCAGGGCAAACGGGCTCGTCGAGAAGGTCACGGTCGTGCCCGACACGAGGACGCTGCGCGAGATCGCTCGCGTGACCGGCGGCCGCTACTCCGCCGCCCCGACCGCCGAGCGGCTGAAGCAGGTCTACCGCGATCTCGGCAACCGGATCGGCAAGAAGAGAGAACAACATGAGGTGACCGCCGCGTTCGCCGGAGCCGGGGTCGTCTTCCTGCTCCTCGCCTCGGGGCTCTCGCTCGCGTGGACGAGGAGGCCGTTGTGAAGCGAGTGGTGCTCATGGTCGGGGTCTCGCTGGTCGCTGTCTGCGCGCTGACGGCGGGGTCGGCCCGCGCAGCGGACGAGTGCAAGGGCCTGCAGACCTGCCTGCCGGTCGAGGGGCCGTGGGTGGTCGTGCCGTCCGGAGGCGTGGACTGGGAGCTCGCCTGCCCGATCCCCGGGTACATCGTCGGCGGCACGGACGCGCGGGTGGCGGCCCTCGACGTGGACGTCTCGTTCCGTGGTGACACGGGCAGCCCCGTCGCTCCCGGCGTGACGACGCATCGCAGCCTCACCTTCCACGCGCAGCGAACTCGTACGGGCGGCGGGACGACGAGCTTCCAGCCGTTCATCGGCTGCATTCCGAGCAGCGGCAGCGGCGGGCGTGCGCTGACGGGCTTCGCCGCGACCGGGATGGGCTTCAAGACCGCGAAGCCGCTCTTCAGCGTCGTCGTCACGTCTCCCGTCGTGCGCCGGTCGCAGGTCGTTCGGGCCGCGTGCCCGGCGCCGGCGCGGCTCGTCGGCTCCACCTTCGCGGTCGGCTTCGACCAGACGGTGCCTCCGACTCCCGCCCAGCGCGGCGCTGTCCGCGTCCGGCGCTCGGTCGTGGAGGGCGTCGTCGTCGCGCGCGTCAACGCCACGGCTGCGGCAGGGCCCCGGGCGCGCGTGCAGGTGAGAGCCCTGTGTACGAGGGCGAGATGATCGCGGCACTGACATTCGGCACGCCGCTCCTCCTCGCGTCGCTCGTCGTGCCGGCGCTGGCACTCGCCGTCTACCTCTGGCTCGAGCGCCGGCCCGCCGCGCGGAGCGGTCGCATTCCCGAACCTCGCGGTGCTCGCCTCGGTCTCGGGCCGTTCGAGCTGGAAGCGCCACCTGCTGGCCGGGCTGCTGCTCGGCGTGCTGGCGCTCCTCTGCGTCGCAGTCGCACGCCCGCGCATCCCGCTGTCGACGAGCGCCGACCGCACCACCGTCGTTCTCGTCGTCGACGTCTCGGTCTCGATGAACGCCAAGGACGTGGCGCCGACACGCCTCGAGGCGGCACGCGCGGCGATCAGCTCGTTCGCCGACCACGTGCCCGGCCGGGTCAGGGTCGGCCTCGTCGCCTTCGCGGACGACCCTGTCGTCGTCACGGCGCCGACGACCGACCGCAAGCTCCTCAAGCTCGGGATCGCGTCGCTGACTCCCGGCTTCGGGACCGCGATCGGGGACGCCGTCGCGCGTGCGGTCGCAGCTCGTCCGCTCCTCCGCCGGCGAGACGGGCCAGCTCCCGACGTCGCCGCCGCCTGCCGGGAAGGAGCGCCCCGGAGCAGTCGTGCTGCTCTCCGACGGCGCGCAGACCCGCGGTGTGCTGACGCCGTCCGACGGAGCGCGCCTCGCGCGCATGGCGGGCGTCCCCGTCTACACGATCGCCCTCGGCACGCTCACCGGCACCGTGACGATCGATCGCGGAGACGGCCTCGTCACCGTCCCGGTGCCGCCCGACCGGCCCACGCTCGCGAGCATCGCCGAGGCGACCGGCGGGAAGACGTTCGCCGCGACCGACGCGAGCCGCCTCGGCTCCGTCTACAACCGGCTCGGAACCGTCGTCGCGAAGACGTCGAAGCCGCGCGAGGTCACCGCGGCCTTCGTCGGCGTCGCGGCCGCGCTCCTCGCGAGCGCGATCGGGCTGGCGGCGCTGTGGGCACCGCGGCTTCCGTAGCGCCCGCGGTTTCCTCGACGCCTCGTACCTAGTAGCCTCCCCCGCGCAGTGGCGACGTTGCTGTCGGTCAGGGACATCACCCTCCGTTTCGGGGGCATCGTCGCCCTCGACGGCGTCTCGTTCGACGTCGAGGCGGGGCAGATCTCGGGGCTGATCGGCCCGAACGGCGCCGGCAAGACGACCGCGTTCAACGTCATCACACGCCTCTACACGCCCGACGACGGGACGCTCGAGCTCGACGGGTCGTCGCTGCTCCAGACCCCCGCGTACCGCGTCGTGGAACGGGGGATCGCGCGCACCTTCCAGAACATCAACCTCTTCAGGTCGATGTCCGTGCTCGAGAACGTCCTCGTCGGGTCGCACGCGCGCGGACGAGGCGTGCGCGAGACGGACGCGCTCGCGACCCTGGACTACGTCGGCCTCGGCAGCCGGGCCCGCCAGCCGGCGGCGGCGCTGCCGTACGGCATCCAGAAGCGGGTCGAGATCGCGCGTGCGCTCGCGGCGAGGCCGCGGCTGCTCCTCCTCGACGAGCCCGCCGGCGGGCTCAACCACGAGGAGGTGACGGAGCTCGGGGACTTCATCCTGCGGCTCCGTGACGACCACGATCTCACGATCCTCCTCGTCGAGCACCACATGAGCCTCGTGATGCGGATCTCCGACCACGTCAACGTGCTCAGCTTCGGCCGCAAGATCGCGGACGGGACCCCGGCCGAGGTGCGGGTCAACCCCGACGTGATCGAGGCGTACCTCGGAAGCGACGACGAGTGACGGCCCTCCTCGAGCTCCACGACGTCGAGGCGCGCTACGGGCCGGTGCAGGCGCTGAGCGGTGTCTCGCTCGAGGTGCCCGAGGGTGCGGTCGTGGCCGTGCTCGGCGCGAACGGCGCCGGCAAGACGACGACGCTGCGGGCGGTCTCGGGCACGGTGCGCCGGAGCGGCGAGATCGTCTTCGCCGGGAAGCCGCTGCGCGGCGGGCCCGAGGCCGTGGCGAACGCGGGCATCGCGCACGTTCCCGAGGGGCGTGGCACGTTCACCGAGCTGACGGTCGTCGAGAATCTCAGGCTCGGCGCCTACACCCGCCGCGATCGATCGATCAAGGCAGACATCGAACGAATGGCCGGGTACTTCCCCTGGATCAGCGACCGCGGCGAGCAGCAGGCGGGCACGCTCTCGGGCGGTGAGCAGCAGATGCTCGCGCTCGCCCGGGCGCTGATGAGCCACCCGCGCCTGCTGATGCTGGACGAGCCGTCGCTCGGCCTCGCACCGCTCATCGTCCGCGAGATCTTCCGGATCGTGCGTGAGCTGAACGAGAAGGACGGCCTCACCGTCCTCGTGGTCGAGCAGGACGCGCGGATCGCGCTCAACGCCGCCTCGACGGCCTACGTGCTCGAGGTCGGGAAGGTGGCCGTCTCCGGGTCGAGCGCTGTGCTCCGCGACGACGAGGCCGTCCGACGGAGCTACCTGGGGTACTGAGTGGCTGCCTTCTGGCAACAGGTCGTGTCGGGGCTCGCGTCCGGTGGCGTGTACGGCGCCCTCGCCCTTGCGCTCGTGCTGATCCACCGTGCCACGGGGGTGATCAACTTCGCCCAGGGCGAGATGGCGACGTTCTCGACCTACATCCTGTGGACGCTGACGACGAACCACGGGGTCTCGTACTGGCCGGCGTTCGTGATCACCCTCGTCGTGTCGTTCTTCGGCGGCATCGGCATCCACCAGGCGGTGATCCGCCCGGTCGAGCGGAGCTCGCAGGTGCGGGTCGTGATCGTCACGATCGGCCTTCTCCTGCTGATCAACGGGCTGATCACCTGGATCTGGACAGGCGAGACCCGTGCCGTCAAGAGCCCCTTCCCCGGCGGGACGTTCGACATCGGCGGCGTCGCGATCTCGTACCGCGACATCGGGACGATCGCGGTCTGTCTCGGCGCCGTCGTGGTGCTGTGGGCGTTCTTCCAGTTCACCAAGGTCGGCCTCGCGCTCCGCGCCTCGGCCGTGAACCCCTCCGAAGCGCGGCTCGTCGGCGTGCGCGTGACGTGGATGCTCGGGCTCGGCTGGGGGCTCGCTGCGGCGCTCGGGGCGGTCGCGGGCATGCTCACCGCGCCGAGCCAGTTCCTCGACCCGAACATGATGCAGATCGTGCTCATCTACGCCTTCGCAGCGGCCGTGCTCGGCGGGATCGACTCGCCGGTCGGCGCCGTCGTCGGCGGTCTGCTGCTCGGCGTCGCGCTCAACCTGCTCGGCACGTACGTCGACTGGGTCGGCGCCGAGCTTCGCCTGCCCGTTGCGCTGCTCGTGATCCTCGTCGTCCTCCTCGTCCGCCCCGCCGGCCTCTTCGGCAAGCCGGTCGTGAAGAAGGTGTGATGCCGAGCCGCGCCACCACCCGCACGTTGATCGTCTTCGTCGTCCTCGGCGTCGTCATCCTCGTCGTGCCTGCGTTCGTGAACGACTTCCGCGCCCAGCAGTTCTCCTACGTCGGCATCTATCTCGTGGCGCTGATCGGGCTCGACATCCTGACCGGCTACACGGGCCAGATCTCGCTCGGCCACGGCGCCTTCATGGCGATCGGCGGCTACACGACCGCGATCATGATGACGGACCACGGCGTCAAGGACATCGCCACGATCCCGTGCGCGATCGTCGTCGCCGGCATCGCGGGGCTCCTCTTCGGCTTACCGGCCGCCCGGCTGTCCGGCCTCTACCTGGCCCTCGCGACGTTCGGGATCGCCGTCGCGACGCCCGCCCTGATCAAGCGGTTCGAGGGCTTCACGGGAGGTGGCTCCGGCGTCAACCTGTTCGGGACGCCCGAGCTGACGGCGTCCCTCACACCGGTCCGCGTCGCCGGGGTCGAGCTCAACTTCAACAACTGGCTCTACTACCTCGCCTGGACGGTGGCCCTCGTCGGCTACGTCGTCGCCTGGCTGCTCCTGCGCGGACGGACGGGCAGGGCCCTCCGGGCGGTGCGCGACAGCGAGACAGCCGCCCTGTCCTCCGGTGTCAGCCTCACCCGCGCGAAGGCCTTCGCCTTCGGTGTGAGCGCCGCCTACGCCGGCGCCGCCGGGGCGCTGTTCGCGATCGCCACGACCTACGTCAATCCCGACACGTACCCGGTGGCGCTCTCGATCTTCCTCCTCGTCGGCGTCGTCGTGGCCGGTCTCGGGTCGCTGACGGGCCTCATCGTGGGCGCGATCTTCATCCAGTTCATGCCGATCTGGGCCCAGAACATCTCGAAGTCGCCCGGCGCTCCCGCCGTCATCTACGGCGCCTTCCTGATCCTCGTCGTGCTCGCCCTTCCAGGCGGCGCAGCAGGGCTTTTTGCCCGCCTGACGCAGCTCGCGCGCCGTGGACGAGACTTTCAGAAGCCCTAACACCTGAGGGCTACCATCGGGCGACGGCCGAGGACGGCCGGATCCAACCTCCCCCAAGGAATCTCCTCACGGATGCACCGCAAGCTCACGCTCACCTTGCTCGCGCTCGGCGCGTCGCTCGTCCTCGGCGTCACCGCCGCGGTGGCCGGGACGAGCCGCGCAGCGGAGGATCCGGGCCTCACGTCGAAGACGATCCTGCTCGGCGGAACCGCTCCGCTCAGCGGGCTCGGGTCGTCGTACGCGGCCGTCGCGCGCGGCGCCGAGGCGTACTTCAAGTACGTCAACGCGCGCGGGGGCGTCAACGGCCGCACGATCCTCTACAAGGTGCTCGACGACGGGTACAACACCGCCCAGACGGTGACGCTCACCCGGCAGCTCGTGGAGCAGGACAAGGTCTTCGCCGTGTTCAACGGGCTCGGCACCGAGAACAACGTCGCTGTGCGGCCCTACCTGAACACGATGAAGGTGCCCCAGCTCTTCGTCGGCTCCGGGGGGAGCACGTTCGGCCGCGACTACGCCGCCTATCCCGCCACGATCGGCTTCCAGCCCACGTACCAGGCGGAGGGATGGGTCTACGGCAAGTACCTCGCGCACATGGCGCCAGGGGCCACGATCGCCGTCCTCTTCCAGCGTGACGAGTACGGGACGGACCTGCTCGGCGGGCTGAAGCGCGGCCTGCAGCGATCGAGGGCGAAGGTGATCGCGGCCCAGCCGTACGACCCCGTCACCTCGACCGAGGTGTACTCCCAGATTGCGAAGCTGAAGTCGTCAGGGGCCGACACGCTGGCGATCTTCGCCACGCCGATGTTCGCGGCCCAGGCCTACGCCGCCGCGAACAAGCTCGGCTGGAAGCCGAAGCACGTGGTCAACAACTCTGTGGGCTCGAGCGCATCGACGATGTCGATCGCATCCGACGGCGGCCGGAACAAGCTCGTCAACGGCACGATCTCGATCGCGTGGCTGAAGGACCCGAACGACCCGCAGTGGGCCAAGGACAAGGGCGTGAAGCTCTACGAGCAGATCCTTGCGCGCTATGCGCCCGGCGAGAATCCCGCCGACCAGCTGCACATCTACGGGATGGCCGCCGCCTGGACGGCGGTCGAGGCCATGCGCAAGGCCGGCAAGAACCTGTCGCGGACTTCCCTCCTGAAGGTGCTCGACCGTTTCACGGCCACCGGGAACCCGTTCCTGATGCCGGGCATCGCGGTGAAGACCGCCGGGAAGGACCACTTCCCGATCGAGCAGATGCTGCTGCAGCGGTGGCAGAACGGCGCGTGGAAGTCGTTCGGCGGGCTCTGGGCCTACCGCTCCGAGTAGCGGCCTTCCCAGATAGGTCTGTGATGGGGACACAGCATGCCGTGTTCCCGTCCGTCTACAATCCAAGCTCCGGCGCGAGGAGACCGCCCGGCGACAACAGGTCACCGATGGCACACCTCGTCTCCGAGATCCTCGACGCGTCCCTGTCCGACCTCATGGCGGATGCGCGCGGGCTGCGTCGCGGCCGGCTCGTCACGTACTCGCCGAAGGTCTTCATCCCGCTGACGACGCTGTGCCGCGACGTCTGCGGCTACTGCACGTTCGCACGACCGCCACGTCGCGGCGAGCGCGCCTTCATGCCGCTGAACGAGGTTCTCGAGATCGCGCGAGCCGGGGCCGCGGCCGGGTGCACGGAGGCGCTCTTCACGCTGGGCGACAAGCCCGAGCTGCGCTACCGCGTCGCGCGTGACGAGCTCGCCGCCCTCGGCTGCTCGACGACGATCGAGTACCTCGCGCGCTGCGCCGGCGCCGTCCTCGAGGAAACGGGGCTGCTCCCGCACCTGAACCCCGGCGTGATGAGCCGCGACGACCTCGAGCTGCTCCGGCCCGTGTCGGCGTCGATGGGGATCATGCTCGAGACGGTCGCCGACCGGCTCGGGCGCAAGGGCGGTCCGCACTGGGCCTCCCCCGACAAGGTCCCCGCGGCCCGGCTCGAGACGATCCGGCTTGCGGGGGAGCTTTCGGTCCCGTTCACGAGCGGGATCCTGATCGGCATCGGCGAGACGCGCGAGGAGCGCCTCGAGGCCCTGGTCGCGCTCAAGGAGGTCGGTGACGCGCACGGGCACCTCGGTGAGGTGATCGTGCAGAACTTCCGGGCCAAGCCGGGGACGCGGATGGCCGGCCATCCCGATGCAGCCTTCGAGGAGCAACTCTGGACGGTGGCCGCCGCGAGGATCCTGCTCGGCCGCGACCGCCACGTGCAGGCGCCTCCGAATCTCGCCTACGACGACTTTCCGCTGCTCCTCGACGCGGGCATCGACGACTGGGGCGGGGTCTCGCCGGTCACGATCGACCACGTCAACCCGGAGGCGCCGTGGCCCGAGATCGACCTGCTCCGCGAGGCTACCGCCTCGCGGGGGCTCACGCTCGCTCCCCGGCTGCCGCTGTACCCCGAGCACGTGGCCGAGTTGGAGAGGTGGGTCGACCCGGCCGTCGCGCCGGCGGTTCGGCGCGCGTCGGATGCGGCCGGGCTCGCGCGAGAGGACCGTTGGGCGCCGGGGGAGCCGGTCGGTGTCCCGTTCATCGTCAGCCGCGATGCAGTCCCGCTCGAGCTCGACGGCGAAGAGCTCGGCCGGGACGAGCTCGAGCGCCTCCTGTCGGCACGCGGCGAAGAGCGCGAGCGCGTCTTCGCGGCCGCCGACCGCCTACGCCGCGAGGTGTGCGGCGACGAGGTCACGTACGTCGTGACGCGGAACATCCAGTACACGAACGTCTGCTACTTCAGGTGCGGGTTCTGCGCCTTCTCCAAGGGCAAGCTGGCCGAGAACCTGCGCGGCCCCGCCTACCTCGTGCCGATGGAGGAGATCGTGCGGCGATCGGTCGAGGCGTGGGAGCGCGGCGGGACCGAGGTGTGCCTCCAGGGCGGCATCCATCCCTCGTTCACGGGCGACTACTACGCCGACGTCGTGTCCTCGATCCGGGCGGCGGCGCCGGGGCTGCACGTCCATGCCTTCTCCGCGCTCGAGGTGTGGCAGGGCGCCGCGACGCTCGGCCTGTCGCTGGACGCGTACCTGGCCCGGCTGCGCGATCTCGGGCTGGGCTCCCTCCCGGGCACCGCTGCCGAGATCCTCGACGACGAGGTGCGCGCCATCATCTGCCCGGACAAGGTCACGACCGAGCAGTGGCTGGAGGTGCACGATGCAGCACACCGCGCGGGCCTCCGCTCGAACGTGACGATGATGATGGGCCACGTCGAGGAGCCGCGGCACTGGGTGAGCCATCTGCTGCGGGCGCGTGAGCAGCAGGTGCGCAGCGGTGGCTTCACGGAGTTTGTGCCGCTGCCGTTCGTGCCTATGGAGGCTCCCATCTTCCTGAAAGGCCGGGCGCGCCGCGGCCCGACCTTCGGCGAGGTGCTGCTCGTGCACGCCGTGGCGCGGCTCGCGCTTCACCCGCTGATCACGAACATCCAGGTGTCGTGGGTGAAGCTCGGACCGGACGGCGTGCGCCAGGCGCTCGCGGCCGGGGTCAACGATCTCGGCGGGACGCTGATGAACGAGTCGATCTCGCGTGCGGCGGGCTCCGAATGGGGCCAGGAGCTGCCGCCGGAGCAGATGGAAGCCGTCATCCGCTCGGCGGGCCGAGTGCCGCGCCAGCGGACGACGACCTACGGCACGCCGCCGGAGGAGCAGGTGCGGCGCTCGTTCGGCGCCGAGCCGCTGGCAGAGACGCTGAACCCCCCGATCCGCGACTCCGGACTGAAGCGGCCGACGCGGCTCGTGCGGCCGGGTCTCGCCGGCTCGGTGACGTAGTGGGGTGTCCCGCAACGTTCGACCGGAAAACCAGGTAGTCGGCCGGGCGCATTCCCGGCCGGCGCTCATCATCCATCCTGGCTTCTCGGCGATCGTTCTTTCTCGCGATGCAGCTCATCCCTTACGGGCGTGACCACGACAACCCGCAGACCGTGCTGGAGATCGAGTGGAATACGCCCGCGACGCGCCAGCTTGCCCAGGTCGGGTGCCTCGACTGCCATTCCAGCCTGACGGAGTGGCCGTGGTACACGAATGTCGCGCCGGTTTCGTGGCTGACGCAGCGCGACGTCGACGACGGCCGCTCCGTCCTGAACTTCTCCGAATGGCAGCGCCCCCAGGAGGCCGACCTGCAGGACGTCGTCGACAGATCCGCGGCAAGGACATGCCCCCGCTGAGGTACAGGACGATCCACTCCGACGCGAAGCTGAGCGACGCCGAACGGCAGCAACTCGAGCGCGGCCTCGCGGCGAGCTGGACGAGCCCTGGAAGTGCGATGTCGACGCCGTCGGGCCGACCGTCGGCTCGCCGTCACCGGAGCCGGCGCCGCAGACCGTCTCCGACCGGAGGATGCACACGCCTTCGGCCTCCCTCGAGCCGGACGCTCCGGGACGCGTTTCGGCCATGCGTGGTGCGTGGCGGTACATCGACTCCCAGCGCCGAGTCGCGAGGCGGGGCCAGCGATGGGCCGAGCGGCGTCAGCGAGTCCGGCGGGTCGACACCGGCCGCAACTCCGGTGTCAGGCTGGGGAGCCGCTCGAAGGCATCTGGGCCGAGGTCCGGCGGTGGACACCCGCACGCTCGCCGAACTGCCGGCTCGACCGGCTCTCGATCGCCGTATCGGAGGCCGACGGAAGCCGTCGCGTCCGCTTCGGCTATCAGCCCTCGAGCCGCGCGAAGGCATCCGCGAGCGTGAAGCGCCCGGCCAGGAGCGCGCTCCCTGCGACTGCCCCCTCGCAGCCGAGCTCTCGGATGCGGAGGAGATCGTCGATCGACGAGATGCCACCCGCCGCGATGACCGGGACGCCCGCCAGGATGACCTCTCCGAGCAGCGGCAGGTCGGGGCCGCTGAGGGAGCCGTCCCGAGCCGTGCTCGTCACGAGCAGCCTGTGCACTCCGGCCTCCGCGCAGCCCGCGGCGAGCTCGACGGCGGTCGTCCCCGAGCCTCTGGTCCAGCCGTCGACCGTCACCTCGCCGTCCCGCACGTCGATCGCGACGACGAGCGCGTGGCCGTAGCGGCGAGCCGCGTCAGCGAGAAAGGTGGGGGAGAGGGCGGCCGTGCCGACCATCACCCTGTCGGCACCCGCGGCGAGCGCCGCCGCGATCGACTCGTGCGAGCGGTACCCACCGCCGACCTGGAGTGGAAGGCCGCCGGCCGTCGCCACCCTGGCGACGAGGTCGAGCGTCGGCGTGCCGGTGAACGCCCCGTCGAGGTCGACGAGATGCAGGCGGCGCGCTCCCTCGCCGCGGAAGCGGCGGGTGAGCTCGACGGGATCGCCTCCCTCGATCGTGACCGCCTCGCGCCGTCCCTGTGACAGCCGCACGACTCGCCCCTCGAGCACGTCGATCGCGGGCAGAACGTCGAACCGCCGCCTCCCGTCATCCGTTTCCTGCTCTTGTGTTAGCACGTTATCATGCTATCATGTTCACACATGCCTAGGACGCGAACCGCCCAGCGCGCGTCAGCCGCCGCTCGAGGAGCATCGGCATCAGGGCCGGCACCGGCACCGGCTGCTGCCGCGCCCGGCGCCGACGAGTCGATCGAGGGCATCGACGACCTCGCCGCCGCAATCCGAACGCTCCGGACGCAGGACGAGGTGACTCGCTTCCTCCGCGACCTCTGTACGCGCGCCGAGATCGAGGCGCTCACGCACCGGTGGAAGACGGCTCAGCTGGTCGACCAGGGCGTGCCGTACCTTGAGATTGCGAGCCGTGTGCCGACCTCGACCGCGACCGTGACGCGTGTGGCGCAGTGGGTCAGGCATGGGGCGGGCGGATACCGGATCGCGCTCCGGAGGACGTCCCGGAGATGAGCGCGTTCACGCGCGCCGGCGAGAACGGGCGCCTCACCGTGGCGGTTCCCGCCAAGGGTCGGATGGCCGAGCCGACCCTCGGGCTTCTGGCCGACGCGGGTCTCTCGTTCGAGACGACCGAGCGATCGCTCGTGGTGCCGTGTGCCAATGCTCCCGTCGACCTCCTGCTCGTGCGGCCGAGCGACATCCCCGAGTACGTCCAGGACGGCGTCGTGCACCTCGGGGTGACCGGGGCGAACCTGGTCGTCGAGGCGCAGGCGGATGTCCTGACGCTCGCGGAGCTCGGGTTCGCCCGTTGCACGCTGCAGGCCGCGGTGCCGAACGACGCGCCTCAGGCGGAGATTGCGGACCTCCGCGGGCTCCGCGTCGCCACGGCCTACCCCGTTTCCACCAGGACGCTGCTCCGTGAGCGCGGGGTCGAGGCGGAGCTGGTGCCGGTGTCGGGGTCCGTCGAGGCGACGCCGCGCCTCGGTCTCGCCGACGCCATCGTCGATCTCGTCTCGACCGGCTCGACGGCCAGTGCGAACGGACTGCGGCTGATCGGAACGCTCCTGTCCTCCCAGGCTGTGCTCATCGGCGGTCGCTCGGCGCGGGAGCAGCAGCAGGATCGTGGTCGAGAGGCTCGAGTTGATGCTGTCCGGCGTGGTCGCAGCGCGACGCCGGCGTTACGTGATGATGAACGCCACGACGGAGACGCTGCCGGCGATCCGCGCTGTCCTTCCGAGCATGGGCGCGCCAACCGTTCTTCCACTCGCGCAGGACGGCGACATCGCCGTGCATGCCGCCGTTGCCGCCGACGACGTCTGGGTGCTGCTGCCGGCCCTTCGCAACGCGGGCGCAACGTCCATCCTCGTGGTGCCCATCGAGAGACTCGTGCCGTGAGAGGAGCCGGTCTCGACGACGCCATCGCCGTCGCGGCGCCGATCGTGGCTGACGTTCGGGAGCGCGGGGACGCGGCGTTGCTCGAGTGGACCGAGCGCTTCGACGGCCCACGGGCCGAGGGCGTCCGGGTCGCGTCCGAGGCGATCGGCGCTGCGCACGTCCCGGACGACGTGCTCGAGGCGTTGCGCTCGATGATTCAGGCAGTCCGCCTCTTCAACGAGGCGCAGCGCCCGGCCGACACGACCGTCGAGGCTGCGCCCGGCATCCTGTCAGAGCGCCGCTGGCTGCCGCTCGACGCCGTCGGCGTCTGCGTCCCGAGCGGCCGCTTCCCGCTGCCCTCGTCACTCGTGATGGCCGCAGTGCCCGCCCTCGTGGCGGGAGTGCGGCGGGTAGCCGTCGTGACTCCGAACCCCGTCGCTGCCACCTTGGTCGTCGCCCGCGAGCTGGGGCTCAGCGAGATCTACGCCGTCGGCGGCGCCCAGGCAGTCGCCGCCCTCGCCTATGGAACCGAGACGATCCCCCGCGTCGATCGCATCGTCGGGCCGGGAAACGCCTATGTCACGGCAGCGAAGCTTCTCGTCTCGAGTCGGGTCGGCATCGACCTGCCGGCCGGGCCGAGCGAGGTGATCGTCATCGCCGACGAGACGGCCGATCCCGAGGCGTGCGCCGCCGACCTGCTCGCCCAGGCGGAGCACGGGGCCGAAAGCGAGGCTCTGCTCCTGAGCACCGACATGGCGCTGTCCGACGCCGTCGCTAGTCTTGTTGCTCGATATGACAACGTCATGGTGGAGACGGTTGCTTCGCTTGCTGACGCTCTGGCGCGCTCGGAGGCGTTCGCCCCCGAGCACCTCGAGCTCCATGTGCGAGATCCGGAGGCGCTCGTCCCCTTGGTGCGCAACGCGGGCTCGGTCTTCGTCGGGGGCTCGGCTGTCATCGGCGACTACGCCGCGGGCGCGACGCACGTCCTGCCGACAGGCGGCCTCGCGCGCTCCTCCGGCGGCCTCGGCCTCGAGATGTTCATGAAACCGCTGCAGGTCGTGCGGACGACGGCCGAGGGGGCGGCACGCGCCGCAGGCGTGGTCGGTCCGATCGCGCGCGCCGAAGGCTTGCCGCTCCACGCTGCCGCTGCCGAGCGCGTCCTGGAGGCGCGGTGACCGGCGCGCGGCCGGGCTCGACCGATGGTCCGCCCACCGGCGCGGGCACGGGCACCAGCCCCGGCGCGACAGAGGGCGCGCGCTCTGGAGCAACAGAGGGCGCGGGCGCGGGAACGGGAACGGGCCCTCCCGTCGGCGGCCCCGAGGCGGTCGCGCTCCCGGGCGAGTTCGCCCCCTATGCCTGGGCAGCGAGCGTGGCCGAGGTCGCGCAGCGGCACGGGCTCCAGCCCGCAGAGGTGCTCAAGTTCGACCAGAACACGCCGCCGCTGCCCGGTGTCTCGCAGATCCCGCTCGCGGAGAGCTTCGCGACGCTGAACCAGTACCCGCCCGGCGCCTATCGCGAGCTGCGCGAGGCTGCGGCAGCCTATGTCTCCGGGGAGACGAAAGCCGACGGCGGCGCCCGCGTCGACTGGGAGCAGGTCGTCATCGGCGCGGGTGCCGACGACCTCATCCTCCTCTGCGCGCGGACGTACCTGGCTCCCGGTCGCAGCGCGTCGATCGTCTCGCCCACGTATTCCCTCTACCGGATCGCAACGCTGCTGACCGGCGCCGAGCCCGTCGCCGGCACTGAAGGCGCGAGCCTGCTCTGGCGCTGCAACCCGGACAACCCGACCGGGTCGATCACGCCGGCGCGCGACCTTGTCGAGCTGGCACGACGGCATCCGAGTGCCGCAGTCGTCGTCGACGAGGCGTACATCGAATACGGCGGCGAATCGGTCGTCCCGTGGCTCGAGGAATGTTTGAATCTCGTCGTCCTGCGGACAATGTCCAAGGCGTTCGGCTATGCGGCGCTGCGTGTCGGCTATGCGGTCGCCGCACCCGAGACTGCAGCCGTGCTCGACGCCCGCCGCGCCCCGGCTCCAGTGTCGGCGCCGGCGGCCCGCATCGCCGCGGCGGCGCTTCGGCAGCCGCGCTTCGACCTCGCCCCGGAGATCGCCGAGCGGGAGCGCGTCCGGACCGCGCTCGCTGCCGCCGGGTACGACGCGCCCCGCCGGGGCGGGCAATTTCGTCTGGCTCCGAGCCGAGGACGACCTCGCAGATCGGCTCGAGGAGCAGGGAATCGTCGTGCGACGGTTCCCGCAGGGGATCCGGCTGACGATGCGGAGGCCGTCCGAGAACGACATCCTCCTGCGTGCGCTCGGAGCTGAAGCCGGCCCGGCCCCCGGACGCGAGGCGACGCTCATCCGCACGAGTACCGAGACGGCGCTCCGTATCACTCTCGATCTCGACGGCAGCGGCAGATCCCATGTCGTGACCGGGATCGGCTTCCTCGACCACCTTCTCACGCTGCTTGCCTTCCACGCCGGCTTCGACCTCGACTGCGTTGCCGGAGGCGACCTCGACGTCGACGAGCACCACACCGTCGAGGACGTGCTGGCCGCACTCGGCAGCGCGCTTCAGCAGGCCCTCGGGAGCCGCGAGGGACTTGCACGCTACGGCTCGGCCGTCGTGCCGATGGACGAGGCCCGAGCCACGGCCGCCGTCGACCTCGTCCGCCGCGCGCATGCGGAGATCTCGCTCGCGTTCTCGGGTGATCGTGTGGGCGGGCTGGCGCTTTCGCTCCTGCCGCACGCACTCGAGCGGCTCACGATGGAGGCCGGGTGCACGATCCACGTCGAGTCGGCCGGGGTCGACGACCACCACGTCGCCGAGGCGGCGTTCAAGGCGCTCGGGCAGGCACTGGCGCAGGCCGTCGCCGCGGGCGACGGCGGGATCAGATCGACGAAGGGAATCGCGTGAAGGTGGTGCTCGTCGACTACGGGGCCGGCAACCTGCGATCCGTCACGTCGGCCTTCGAGCGCGCCGGAGCGGAGGTCTCGATCACGACCGACCGCACCCGCGTCCGAGAGGCGCCTCTCGTCGTGATCGCAGGTGTCGGCCACGTCGAGAGCGCCGCCCGCGGGCTGACGGTGAACGGGCTCGACGACGCGATCCGGGAGCGCGTCGAGGCCGGCCGCCCCGTCCTCGGCATCTGCGTGGGCATGCAGCTTCTCTTCGGGGCGAGCGAGGAGGGCGGTAGGGGACTCGACCTCTTGGCGGGGCCCGTGCGACGGATCAGGGCGCGCACGGTGCCGCACATGGGCTGGAACGACATCGCGGTGAGCAGATCGGCGGCTCTCGTCGACGGTCTGGAGGGTGAGGATGTCTACTTCGCGCACAGCTTCGCCGTCGAGCCCGTAGACGAGGACGTCGTGGTCGCCGTGGCGGATCACGAAGGCCCGATCGTCGCAGCCGTCGAGCGCGGTGCCGTGGGCGGAGTCCAGTTCCATCCCGAGCGCAGCGCAGATGCGGGCGCGCGGCTCCTCGCGAACGCGCTGGCATGGTCAAGAAGCGCGTGATCCCCTGCCTCGACGTCGCCGGAGGCCGGGTCGTCAAGGGAGTGAACTTCGTCGACCTGCGCGAGATGGGGGAGCCGATCGAGCTCGCCACGCGCTACTCGGAGCTGGGGGCCGACGAGCTCGTCTTCCTCGACATCACCGCCACGCTCGAGGGCCGCGGGCCTATCCTCGAGCTCATCGAGCGGGCGGCCGCCGAGCTGACCATCCCCTTCACGGTCGGCGGCGGGGTCACCGGCCTCGAGGACGCCCGCGCTCTCCTGCGCGCAGGTGCCGACAAGGTCGCGGTCAATCGCGCCGCGTTCGACGACCCGTCCATCCTCACTGCGCTGGCTGACGAGTTCGGCTCGCAGGCCGTTGTCTGCGCAATCGACGCGAAGGCAGGCGAGGTCGTGACGCACGCTGGCAAGAATCCCCGCGGCCGCGATGCCGTCGAGTGGGCAGAGGAGGCTGTCGAGCGCGGTGCCGGCGAGGTGCTCGTGACGTCGATCGACGCGGACGGCACCCGTGCCGGCTACGACCTTCCACTCACGCGCTCGTTCGCCGAGGCCGTCGACGTGCCGGTGATCGCCTCGGGAGGCGCCGGGCAGGCCTCACACCTCGCCGACGCCTTCGCCGTGGGAGCGGAGGCGGCGATCATCGCGTCGATCGTGCACGAGCGGCCCGAGCGGCTGCCGGAGCTGAAGGCCGAGCTGAAGGAGGCCGGATGGAACATGAGAATCTGAGCCCCGGGGAGCTCATGCCGGCGATCGTCCAGGACGCGACGAGCAGCCGCGTCCTCATGCTGGCCTGGGTTGACGAGGAGGCGCTCCGGCGCACGCGCGAGACCGGCGAGGCGTGGTTCTGGAGCCGCTCCCGGCAGGAGTACTGGCACAAGGGCGCGACCTCGGGCAACACCCTCGCCGTCGTGGAGGTGCACGTCGACTGCGACGGCGACGCGATCCTGTTGCGGGTCGATCCGGCCGGCCCTGCGTGCCACACGGGGGCGGAGTCGTGCTTTGCGCCGTGGCTCTGGCGTGTCGTCGCCGAGCGTGCGGCCACACGGCCCGAGGGGTCGTACGTCGCAGGCCTGCTCGACGCCGGCGTCGCCAAGGTCGCGCAGAAGGTGGGGGAGGAGGGCGTCGAGGCGGCGCTCGCAGCGGTCGCGGACTCCGACGAGCGGCTCGTCGAGGAGCTCGCGGACCTCTGGTTCCACAGCTACGTCCTCCTCGCTGCCCGCGGCCTCGATCCCGAGCGCGTTGAGGAGGAGCTCCGGCGCCGGCACGCCGGTTGAGCCAGGCGGGCTGCGCGACCCGTCCCTCCTGCTACCCTCGCGCCATCATGGCCTCCGATCCGAGCCGGCTGCGCGAGCAGGCCTGGCGACTGACGATCACGCGACAGAACGGCTGAGCCGCCGCTTCCACAACAGGTCCAGGGAAGCGGCGGGACAGGACACGGCCCGGAGCGACCGTCGTCGGCGGTCACCCGCGTCGTGCATCCTCCCGCATGATCGAAGGAGGCTCGCGATGCCGATGCCGCATCGCACGTTCGCGCAGGTGGCTCGCCGCCGCCTGCAGGGAAGGGAAGGATCCGAGCGCGTCCGCACGATCAACGCGCTCCTGACCGAGCTGCCCGACTACCGCAACGGCCCGTATGCCGACCTGCGGAAATGGCTGCAGCAGGAGCTCGACCGGACACGCGCTCGGGCACGCGTGACCCATCGCGACTCGCTGCAGGTGCGACGGGAGGGAGCGGCGCAGATCGCGCTCGTCGGCCCTCCGAACGCCGGCAAGTCGTCGCTCCTGCAGGCGCTCTCGACGATTCAGATCAAGACCGGCGACTACGCGTTCACGACGCTGCGTCCGACCCCCGCGCTGACGCGGATCGGCGGGGTGCTCGTGCAGTTGGTCGAGATCCCGGGACTGATCGAGGGCGCGAACGACGACCGCGGCGGCGGCCGTGCGCTACTCGGTGTGCTGCGGAACTCCGATGCGATCGTCTTCTGCCAGGCGCTCGACGTGCCGGGAGACGGGCTCGCGACCGTGCGGGCGGAAGTCGCGGGCGCGGGGATCGAGAAGCCCGCGATCGTCGCCGCGACGAAGTCCGACGAAGCCGTCGAGGGCGCCATCGAGCGTCTGCGCGACCAGGCGCCGGGGCTGGAGCTCGTCCCGGTCTGCGTTCTCGACGACGACAGCCTCGACCGCCTGCGGGAGGCGATCTGGGCGCTCACCGGGTTGATCCGCGTCTATCTTCGCCGAGGGTCCGAGACGGATGCTGAGCCCCTCGCCCTCCATCCAGGGGCCACGGTGCACGATGTCGCTCACGCGATCCACCACGAGCTGGGCGAGGCATGCACCGGCGCGCGGATGTGGGGGCCGTCGGCGAAGTTCGCGGGCCAGCGTGTCGGGCGCGAGCACGAGGTGGCCGACCTCGACGAGGTTGAGGTGCTCGGGCGATGAGACGCGAGTGCCGGTTCCCGAGCAGGTCAGCGAGCGTCGCCCACCCGCTGCACGAGCTCGAGCGGGTTGCCGTCCGGATCGGCGACCCACGCCACGCGGAGCGTGCTGCCGGAGCGCCATGTTCGGATCCTCGCGCTTCACGACGCCGTGGACGACGACCGCTTCGACGACGCCGACGTGATTCTCGCAACGCTCGAACAGGAGGATCCGCGTTGGCTCGAGTACGCCCGCAGCCTCGCCCGCCGTCCCGAGCTGCCCGCGTTCACCCGCTTCCTGGCCGAGCCGCGCTGACGTCCGGCAACCCCGGCCGGCCAACTCGACCTCGCTACACCTCCCACTCGCCGGCCAGCAACCGCGGCACGAGATCGTCGAGCATCCGCAGCGTCATCCCCCAGAGCACATGGCCTTCGACGTCGATGCCGTCGACCTCGAGGGGCTCGGTGAAGTGCGCCGACGTGAACGGGAGCCGCCGCCGCTGGGCCCGGTCGCCGAGCATCTCGACGGCGGGCGTGAGGAGCTTCACCACCTCGTCGGGCTGCAGCCGCCACGCGACCTCCGCCGGCACGCGTCCGAGAAAGGGGTACACGCGAAAGCCGGTGGCAAACGTCTCGAGGGGATCGAGCGCGCCCAGGACCTCCACCTGCTCGGGGCGCAGCCCGACCTCCTCCTCGGCCTCCCGAAGCGCGGTTGCGAGGAAGTCCCGATCGCCGGGCTCCGGGCGTCCGCCCGGAAACCCGAGCTGAGCACCGTGCACGCCGCGGTCGGTACGCAGCAGGAGCACGATGCGAAGCACGTCCTCCGCATCCCGGAACACGGGAGCCAGCACGGCGGCGTCGCGAAGCTCAGGGGCCGTCGTCGACCTCGGCTCGGAGCAGGTCGGCCACGGTCTCGCGCCGCCGGATCAGCTGCGCCTCGCCGTCGCGGACGAGCACGGCCGCGGGACGGGTGACGCCGTTGTAGTTCGAGGCCATCGCGAGCGTGTACGCGCCGGTAGCCGGCACCGCGAGGAGGTCGCCACGCCGCGGTGCGGGGAGGAGCACGTCGTCGATGAGGACGTCGCCCGACTCGCAGTGCATGCCGGCGACGCTGACCCGCTCGTCCGCCGGCTCGCCGACCCGTGTGGCGGAGACAGCGGTGTAGACCGCGTCGTACAGTTGCGGCCGCGGGTTGTCGGACATGCCGCCGTCGATCGCGATCCACGTCCGTTCCGGCAGCCGCTTGACGGCGCCGACGCGATAGAGGGTCACGCCGGCCGGCCCGACGAGAGAGCGTCCCGGCTCGAGCCAGACCTGCGGCTCGGGGAGCCCCGCCTCTGCGAATGCCGTCCGTGCCGTCGCCACCGCCGACGCGGCGAGCTCGGCCGCCTCGGGAGCGTGCTCGTCGAGGTTGTGGCGGATCCCGAAGCCGCCGCCGAGATCGGCGACCGACGGGATCCATCCGAGCGCGTCACGGCAGGACGCAGCGAACGACGCAAGCCGCACGATCGTCTCCGCCTGGGCGTCGAAGTCCGCGAGTTGCGAGCCGACGTGGACGTGCAGCCCCAGGACGTCGAGGTCGCGCGCAAGAGCATCCTCCACGAGCCCGCGCGCCTGCGCGGGCGGCAGGCCGAACTTCGACCCGTGATGCCCGGTGCGGATCGCCTCGTGTGTGTCCGCATCGACGCCGAGCGTCACGCGCACGAGAACGCGCCGGACGCCCGCGGCCGCGGCGAGCTCCGCCTCGTCGGGCGCGTCCAGCACGACGGTGGCGCCTTCGGACGCCGCCTCGGCGAGGAATCCCTCGTCCTTGTTGTTGCCGTGGACGACGATCTCGTCGCCTCGAAAACCGGCTGCCCGTGCGAACGCGAGCTCGCCCAGGGAGGCGACGTCCGCACCGAGCCCTTCCGAGCGCAGGACGCGGAGCACGGCGACGTTGGCGAATGCCTTCGTCCCGAACGCGACGTGCCCGCCCGCCGCCGCCGTCTTCAGCGCGCGCGCACGTGCGCGCAGGGTCTCCTCGCAGTAGACAACGAGCGGCGTGCCGAACTCCTTCGCGAGCGCGCTGGTGCAGAGCCCGCCGAGCGCGAGGTCCGGGCCCTCGACCCCGGCCGTGCCGGGGAACAGCTCGAGCACGGCCTCGTCCACCGTGTCCTGCCCGGTGCCTAGTGGGGTGTCCCGCAACGCTCGACCGGAAATGATCGTTGCGGGACACCCCACTCCATGTTGATTACTGTAGTGCGGCGTCTCACAACGATGCTTTTCCTGTCCAACGTTGTGAGAGGCCGCACTACGCCGCCGCAGCGGCGGCGTAGCTCTCGCGCATCTCCTCGAGTGAGAGCGCCTCGTAGTCACCCGCGTGGCCCGCCTGTCCGAAGTCGCGCATCCGGGTCGCGATCAGCTCCTGCATTGCGGCGCGCGCCGGCTTCAGGTAGTCGCGCGGGTCGAACTTCTCGGGCGTCTCGGCGAACACCTTGCGGATGGCGCCGGTGACGGCGAGGCGGGAGTCGGTGTCGACGTTGATCTTGCGGACGCCGTGGCGGATCCCGAGCTGGATCTCCTTCACCGGCACACCCCACGCGGGCTTGAGCGAGCCGCCGTAGCGGTTCACCTGCTCGACGAGCTCGGGCGGCACACTGGACGAGCCGTGCATGACGAGGTGCGTCTCGGGCAGGCGGCGGTGGATCTCCTCGATCAAATCCATCTTCAGGACCTCGCCGTCGGGCTCCTGCGAGAACTTGTAGGCCCCGTGCGAGGTGCCGATCGCGACCGCGAGCGCGTCGATGCCGGTCTGTTCGACGAACGCGACGGCCTCGTCCGGATCGGTCAGGTGCACCTCGCCCGAGCCATGGCCGTCCTCGATCCCACCGAGCGTGCCGATCTCGCCCTCGACCGTCACCCCGCGCGCGTGCGCGTACGCGACGACCTCCTGCGTCACGGCGACGTTGTACTCGAACGAGGCGGGCGACTTGCCGTCCGCCTCGAGCGAGCCGTCCATCATCACGCTCGTGAAGCCGAGGTCGATAGCCGAGATGCACGTCGCCGGTTCGTTGCCGTGGTCGAGGTGGAGCGCGACGGGGATCTCCGGGTAGAGCTCGACCGCAGCCTGCATCAGGTGCCAGAGGAAGCGGTCGTTCGTGTAGGACCGGGCGCCGCGCGAGGCCTGGATGATCACGGGCGAGGACGTCTCGCGCGCGGCCTCCATGATCGCCTGGATCTGCTCCATGTTGTTGACGTTGAAGGCCCCGACGCCGTAGCCCCCGCGGGCCGCTTCGTCGAGGAGCTGGCGCATCGAGACGAGCGGCATCGTGCGGTTCTCCTGTTCGTTGGGATCGTCCCGCCAGCGTACTGACCCGCACTGCGGGAGGTGGTCGCGAGCCGGCCGCGGTGGTACGATCAGGGCGATGTCCCTGCTTCTTACGTGACCGAGGGAGACGTGCGGCAACGCCGCGGCGACCTCCCCTGAGCCTCTCCCAACGAGAGGCTTTTTTGTACCCCGAGACACGAGTGACGGAGACGATGGAGCGGTACGACCCGCAGGCGATCGAGGCGAAGTGGCAGCAGGTCTGGGCCGACGAGCGGTCGTTCCACGTCCCGAACCCCGAGCCGGACGAGCTCGCCCGCGGCGACCGCCCCAAGTCGTACGTCGTCGAGATGCTCCCGTACCCCTCGGGCGACCTTCACATGGGGCACACGCTGAACTACACGATCGGCGACGTGATCACGCATCTGCGGCGCCGGAAGGGCATGCAGGTGCTGCGGCCGATGGGCTATGACGCCTTCGGCCTGCCGGCGGAGAATGCCGCCATCAAGGAGGGCGGCCACCCGCGCGCGGTCACCGAACGGAACATCGTCGCCATCCGCGAGCAGATGCACCGCATGGGCTGGGCGATCGACTGGGCGCGTGAGATCTCGACGCACGAGCCGTCCTACTACCGCTGGACCCAGTGGCTCTTTCTGCGGTTCTTCGAGCGCGGGCTCGCCTACCGCAAGGAGGCTCCCGTCAAGTGGTGCCCGAACGACCAGACCGTGCTCGCGAACGAGCAGGTCATCGACGGCCGTTGCGAACGCTGCGGCCACGAGGTCGAGGCGAAGAACCTCACGCAGTGGTTCTTCCGGATCACCGACTACGCCGATGCCCTGCTCGACGAGATGTCGCTGCTGGAGGACTGGCCGGACCGCGTCCTCACGATGCAGCGGAACTGGATCGGCCGCTCGCAGGGCGCTCGGGTCGTCTTCAGCGTGGACGGGAGCGGGGAGGAGCTACCGGTCTTCACGACGCGCCCGGACACGCTCTTCGGAGCCACGTTCTTCGTGCTCGCGCCGGAGAACTCGATGGTGACGCAGCTCGTCGAGGGGTTGGAGCACGAGACGGAGGTGCTGGACTACGTCCGGCATGCGGCGGCCCGCTCGGAGGTCGAGCGCGAGGAGAAGGAGAAGGACGGCGTTTTCACCGGGCGCTACGCGGTCAATCCGGTGAGCGGCGAGCGGATCCCGATCTGGGTCGCGGACTACGTCCTGATGGGCTACGGCACCGGCGCGATCATGGCGGTGCCCGCGCACGACGAGCGCGACTACGCGTTCGCGGAGCGCTACGGGCTGGAGGTACGACCGGTCGTGGTGCCGGAGGGGGGCGACCTGCCGGACGCCGGAGCGTACTCGGCCCATACAGCGGACGAGGTGCTCGTCAACTCGGACGGGTTCGACGGGCTCTCGAGCCCCGAGGCCAAGGAGCGGATCGTCGCCTGGCTCGCCGAGCGCGGGCTCGGAGAGGCGACCATCGGGTATCGCCTGCGCGACTGGCTCTTCTCGCGGCAGCGCTACTGGGGCTGTCCGATCCCGATCGTCCACTGCCCCACCTGTGGGGAGGTGCCCGTGCCGGACGACCAGCTCCCCGTTCTCCTGCCCGACATCACCGAGGTCGCCCCGAAGGGCCGCTCGCCTCTCGCGGCCGCAGAGGACTGGGTCAACACGACCTGTCCGAAGTGCGGCGGTTCGGCCCTCCGCGAGACGGACACGATGGACACGTTCGTCGACTCGTCCTGGTACTTCATCCGCTATACCGATCCGGCCGACGACGAGGAGCCGTTCGAGCGCGCCGTCGCCGACTACTGGCTGCCCGTCAACCAGTACATCGGCGGCATCGAGCATGCCGTGCTCCACCTCCTCTACGCGCGGTTCTTCACCAAGGTCATGAACGAGATGGGCATGTGCTCGTTCCGCGAGCCGTTCGCCCGGCTCTTCAACCAGGGGATGATCGGCGCGCACGGGGCCAAGATGTCGAAGTCGAAGGGCAACGTCGTCAACCCGCTGGACTACGCGGACCGGTACGGCGCCGACGCGGTGCGAATGTACGCGCTCTTCATGGGCCCGGCCGACGAGGACATGGACTGGCACGACAACGGCCTCGAGGGCATCTGGCGCTTCCTCAACCGTATCTGGCGCATCGCCCACGAGCAGGCGCCCTCGCCGCGCGGCGAGCCGGGCACCGGGGCGCTCGCGCGCAAGGCGCATCAGACGATCGCCAAGGTCACGGACGACATCGACCGCCGCTTCTCCTTCCACACGGCCATCGCCGCGGTGATGGAGCTCGTGAACGAGATCCAGCGGCATCCGGACGACCCAGCAGCTCGATTCGCGACCGAGACCGCCGTTTCACTGATCCAGCCGTATGTCCCGCATGTGGCCGAAGAGCTGTGGAGCGTGCTCGGCGAGGGGCGCCTGTGGGAGCAGCCTTGGCCCGAGGCAGACCCAGCGCTGCTCGTGGCCGACGAGATCGAGATCGCGGTGCAGGTGAACGGCAAGGTGCGCGACCGGCTGCGTGTCGCAGCAACCACGGGAGAAGAGGAGCTGCTTGCACTCGCACTCGCGTCCGAGCGCGTGCAAGCGCATGTCGACGGCAAGGAGCTGCGGAAGACCGTGGTCGTGCCGGGCAAGCTCGTCTCGCTCGTCGTCTGACACTCGGGTGTCGCGGCGGCCCGCCCGCTGAGGCGTCAGCCGCCTTATGGTGAGGGGCTTCAGCCTCTCTCCGAGGTTTCGTGCCGGGGCCAGCGCTCTCCGACCCGGCACCGGCAGCCCGAACTGCCAGTGGAGGCCCGGCCTCGATCGCGACCCGCCGACTCGGGCCGTCGCGGGCGAGCTGCTCCGAAAGCGCTCGGCGAGGAGCTCGCGAGCAGCGTGATGGAAGCCGGCGTGCGCCGGCGGCGCCGTTGCTCTGGACCGCGATGTCCGCGACGACGTCGAGCACGACCGGATCGATCCGTGTGACGACGAGCCCGTACTCGCGTCCGAGCGAGATCACTGCCGCCTGCGCGATCCCGCGAAGGGCGACCGGGCCTTCGAGCTCCGCAGCCTGCCGGCGTCGAGCAGCCCGAGCAGCAGATCGCGCACCTCAGGATGCGCCTTGTCCACCTCGTCGACGAGGAGGAGGCACGGCGTAATCCCGAGCGCCGTGAGAAACGGCGTCGTCTCGGCACAGAGCCGACACAGAGTCGTGAAGGATCTGTTGTCATATTTGACTACGTGATCTTCGAGCGGCTTCCCCGGCGCCACACGGCACTTCTACTGCTCGTCGGCGTCATCGTGCTCGCGCTCGTCGGCAAGCGTCTCGCGGCCGCGGGAACGGCCCGGTCCACTGCGCCGCAGGCGGCGGCCCTTTCACGGGAGGCTGCGGCGAGCGGGAGCCTCGCGCCCCGGCTCGTCGTCTACGTCGTCGGCGCCGTGCGGCGCGCTGGGCTCGTCCGGCTGCCGGAGGGAGCTCGGGTCGCCGACGCCCTCGAGCGTGCCGGAGGGCCGAACGCTCACGCCGACCTCACGCTCGTCAACCTGGCGGCCCCCGTCGCCGACGGCCAGCAGATCGTCGTGCCGGCTCGCGCTCCTCCCGGCGGGGGCGGCGGGGGTGCCGGGGCCGGTGGGGCGGCGGCCGCCGGCGCGAAGGTGAGCCTTGCCAGCGCGACGCTCGAGCAGCTCGATGCGCTCCCCGGAATCGGCCCGGTGACAGCGCAGAAGATCCTCGAATGGCGCCAGGCGCACGGCCCGTTGCGCTCCGTCGACGACCTCGACGCGATCCCCGGCATCGGTCCCGCCCGCATCGAGCAGCTTCGGGACCTGGTGACGCCGTGAACGGCGCACAGCGCGCCGTCGACCGAGGCTGGCCGGCGCTTGCGCTCGGCGCCCTCGCTCTCGGCCTGGCCTCGTCCAACTGGGTCTCTCGGCCCTGGCTTGCCGGCCTCGTGTGCGCCACCGCGGCGGCAGCCGCGCTCCTCCACCTGCCGATGCCCATCCGGCTCTCGCTCGCGGCGTTGGCCCTCGGTGCGGCGGGACTGTGGTGGGGAGGCCTCCGCCTGCACGAGCTCGACCGCAGCATTCTCGTCTCGCGGATCGGCGAGCCCGCCGCTGCCCGGGCCGTCGTTACGGGCGCTGCGAGCCGGTCGCCTTTCGCGACGCGGATGATGGCGGAGGCACTCCGGTTCGACGGCGTCGAGCTCAGGGAGCGCGTGCTCCTCGAGCTGCCCGTCGGCCGCGCGCCTCCGCAAGGCTCCGTGCTCGAGCTCCGGGCGCGCCCGGTCGCCCCGCGAGGGCCCGAGACCGGCTTCGACGAGAGAGGATGGCTCGAACGGAGGGGCATTCACGTCGTCCTCCACGCGAGCGGCTCCTGGCGCGTCGTCGGCCGGCGGGGCGGGATCGGTGGCGTCGGCGACCGGCTGCGCACGGCCGTCGAGCACGCGCTCGCGCTCGGGACGACAGGGGAGCGACGCTCACTCCTCCTCGGCGTCGTGCTCGGTGCGGACGAGGGAATCGATCCGGAGCTTCGGGATGCGTTCAAGGCCTCTGGCCTCTACCACCTGCTGGCCGTGTCAGGGCAGAACATCGTCCTGATCGGGTTCGGCGTGCTCGGGCTCGCGTACGTCGCGGGATTCGGACGCGTCATCGGTCACATCGCTGCGATCGTGGCGATCCTTGCCTACGCGCTCGCGGTCGGGTGGCAGCCGTCGGTCGTCCGTGCCGCGGTTGCAGGCTGCCTCGCCTCTGTCGCGTGGCTCCTCTCGCGCCCGAGCGACCGCTGGCACGCGATGGCGATGGGGGCGGTGGTGCTGCTCGCCTGGACGCCGCGGTCGCTGTTCGAGCCGGGCTTCCAGCTCTCGTTCGCCGCGGTCGCCGCCATCTTCCTCACGCTGCCACGCCTGCGCCGGTTCAGCGAGGGCTATCCGGTGCCGACCTCGCTCGTCGAGGTAGTCGGGATCTCGGCGGCCTGTGGTATCGCGACGGCTCCGATTCTCTGGCTCCAGTTCGGCACCGTGCCGATCTGGACTGTCGCGGCGAACGCGCTGGCCGAGCCGGCGATGCCGGTGCTGCTCGGCTGCGGTCTCGCAGCGACCGTGCTCGCGCCGGTGATCCCGTCGGCCGCACTCTCGCTCTCATGGATCGCAGGAGTCGCGGCAGCGTGGATCGCGTTCGCGGCCCGCCTGATTGCGTCGCTCCCACACGCTCAGACGTCGTCTCGCACGGTCGTCCTCTGCCTCGCGGGCGTCATCGTGGCAACGGCGGCTCTGCGCGCACTTCCGAGCTACCGTCGGCCCGCAGCCGTCGTCACCGCGGCGGTTCTCGCCCTTTTCCTCGGGGCCGGGTGGTGGGCTCTTCACCCACCCCCGTCGTGGTCGCCGCCGCCAGGGTTGCGGGTGTCGTTCCTCGACGTCGGGCAGGGCGACGCAATCCTCCTCGAGACGAGGGCGGGTGCCATGCTCGTCGATGCCGGCCCGCCCGAGGCACGGGTCGACCGCCAGCTCCGGCGGATGGGGCTGCGCCGGCTCGCGGCGCTCGTGATCTCGCACAGGCACCGCGATCACGTCGGAGGCGGCCCTGCCGTGTTGCGCTCGCTCGACGTCGGTGCGGTGATCGACCCGATGCAGCCCGGCTCCGCGCCTGACGAGCGGGGCCTCCGGACCGCGGCGCGGGCGCGAGGCGTGCCGCTCGTTCCCGCCCGGCTCGGGGCTACATACAGGCTCGGGAAGCTGCGAATCCGTGTTCTCTGGCCCGATCACGCGGGGTCGCCGGACGAGGATCCGCATATTCACGGAACCGTCCTGCTCGCGAGCTACGGCTCGATCGACCTGCTCCTGACCGGCGACTCGGAGTCGGCAGTGACGCGATCCCTGCCGCTGCGGCAAGTGGAGGTGCTCAAGGTCGCTCACCACGGTTCGTCCGACCCCGGCCTCTCTGACGAATTGCAGGTTCTCCGTCCGCGAGCGGCAATCATCTCGGTCGGAGCTCACAACGACTACGGCCACCCGCGCGCCGACACACTGGTTGCGCTCGAAGCACGTTTCGGGCTGCGTGTGTACAGGACCGACGAGGAGGGGCGCATCGTGCTCGAGTCGGACGGCCGCACCTTCACGGTGCGCACGGAGCGTCGACTACCGTAGACGGATGAGCGAGCGCCCCGCCCTGAAGCCGGTCTACCTGATCTCGGGCAGCGACCGGCCGAAGGTCGAGACGGCGATCCAGCGTCTTCGGGTGCATTTCGTCCCCGAGTCGGTCGAGGTCGTCTCGGCACTCGAGGCGAGCGCGGCCGACGTCGTCACGCTCTGCAACTCGGGCAGCCTCTTCGGCGACGCACGACTCGTGCTCGTGCACGACGTCGACGGTCGCAAGAAGGAGGAGAACCGGCCGCCGACAGGCGGCTGGAGGGCTGACGAGATCGAAGTGATTGCCACCTACCTCGCCGCGGCCGCTCCGGACACCGTGCTCGCTCTCGTAGGGCTCGAAGTGAAGAAGGACGGCGCGCTCGCCAAGGCGTGTGCGAAGGCAGGCGATCTCCTGCTCTACGACGTGCCCAAGCGAGGCCGCGTCGGCTGGGTCGCCGAGCGCTTCCGGCAAGCCGGGGTCAAGGCCGAGACCGATGCCTGTGCGCTCCTGATCGAGTACGTCGGCGAGGACGACCTCCACGGCCTCGCGAACGAGATCGCGAAGATCGCCACGTGGGCGCAGAGCGAGCCGATAGGGGTGGCCGAGATCGAGCAGCTCGTGGCTCCGGTGGCCGAGGTCCCGTCCTTCGCGCTCACGGACGCTTGGGCAGGTCGCCGTCCCGGGTCGCTGCTCGAGATCGCTGAGCGGATGCTCGGGCACGCAGACAAGCCTCGCCGCGACACCGCGCCGCGGCTGGCGGGCTCCCTGAACGGTCATCTCGGGCGCATGCGCCAGCTCAAGCGGCTCGCGAACCAGGAGGTTCCCGCGCGCGAGGCCGCCGTTGCGCTGAAGATGCATCCCTTCTTCGGCGAGAAGGTCTACCGGCAGGCGGAGGCGTTCTCGGACGAGGAGCTCGCGAGTGCCACCGTCAGGTTCGCCGAGCTCGATCTGGCGCTGAAAGGCGGCAGCCGGCTCGCGCCCGACGTCGAGCTGCTGCGCGCGCTCATCGACGTGAGCGCCGCGCCCGACCGCGGCTGAGGACGAGGGTCGTCTCGGACGCGCTCGGCGACGGTCAACATCGTCAGATACGCCTTCCGGACGCGTCCGGAGGCGCGGGCCTCGATGCGTGCACGGATGGGTGCGTACAGCCGGTCGTGGGGTGGCGGGATCGTCTGGAAGCACTGCCGGATAGCGGGCGAGCTTCTCGCGTGCCATCGCCGTCAGGCGTTCCCCGAGCTCCACGCGCGTGATCCGATACCCACGCTCTGCTGGCGGGACGGTCGTTCGGCCGGTGCCACAGCCGATTTCGACGACCCGTGCGCCGGACCGTGCCCGGTCATAGAGCTCCGGAACCTGGTCGAACGTCTCTCCGAGAGACAGCGTGTCGTCGCTGCTACGCGGCGGGCGCCGCGGCAAGGGTCGCGACGAGATGAGCCGCCTGCGCCTTCTTGCGCGCAGCGGTGTTCTTGTGGATGGCGCCGCGGGAGGCGGACTTGTCGATCAGCCGCACGAGCGCGCGGTGCTCCGCCGCGATCCCGTCGCCGTCACCGTCGGCGACCGCGTTCTCGAGCCGCTTGGTGAGCGTCTTGATCGTCGACCGGTAGCGCAGGTTCTCGCTCCGCTGCCGCGAGGCGATCAGGACACGCTTCTTCTGTTGCTGGATGTTCGGCATCGGCTTCCGGGCGTAGGAATACCCGCGACGTCGCGGGCGGGAACGATCGTAGCAGCTGTTCGCGGCGTCTCCGCTACGACGCCGGAGCGCGGGCGCCGTCCGTTCGTGCGAAGGTGGAGAACGTGTCCGCGCCGAACTCGACCGGCATGAACGATGCCGCCGACCCCGCCGGAGCATCCGCGCCCGCCCTCCTGCATCGACAACGGCTTGCCCGCTCCACCGCGATCTTTTCCGTCGCGACCGGCCTGTCCCGGGTGCTCGGGCTCGTGCGCGAGATGGTGGCGGCGTACTACTTCGGGATCAACGGAAAGATCAACGCGTTCACGGTCGCGTTCCAGATCCCGAACCTCGTGCGTGCCCTCCTCGCGGACGCAGCCCTCTCTGGCGCGTTCGTACCGGTCTTCAGCGACCTGCTCGAGAAGGGCGAGCGGAAGCGGGCATGGCGGGTCGCATCGACGATCTTCTGGCTCGTGCTCCTCGTGCTCGGCGGCGTCACCGCGCTCTTCATCCTCATCGCGCCGGTGCTGATCCGGCCGTTCGGCGACCCCGGCGGCGACTTCGACCTCGCCGTTGGCCTCTCCCGCGTGCTGTTCCCGATCGTCGTGCTGCTCGGGCTGAGCGGCGTCGTCGTCGGGATTCTCAACACCTACGACCACTTCACGGTGCCGGCGCTGACTCCGGTCTTCTGGAACCTCGCCATCATCGTCGGCCTCTGGCTCGGTGTGCCGCGGTTCGAGAGCGAGGACGCGCAACTCTACGTCTACGCCTTCGCGATCCTGATCGGAACCGTGATTCAGCTGTTTCTGCCGCTGCCGTGGCTGCGCGGGCTCGACGGCCGGCTGCAGCTCGTCCTCGACTGGCGCGATCCGGCGGTCCGCCGCTTCTTCGTGCTCATGCTCCCCGTCACGCTGACGCTCGGCCTGATCAATGTCAATGCGGTCATCGACACGCTGATCGCCTCGCGCCTCGTCGATCCGGATCTTCGCTCCGGCGGCGATCAACTCCGCCTTCCGGCTTTACATGCTCCCGCAGGGGATGTTCTCCGTCGCCGTCGCGACGGTGCTCTTCCCGGCCCTCGCGCGGCTCGCGGCACGCGACGATCTCGCGGGGTTCCGCGCCACGGTCAGCACGGGCCTGCGGCAGATCGGCTTCCTGCTGATCCCCGCCTCGGTCGTCTCGGCGGTGCTCGCCGAGCCGATCGTCCGCCTGGTCTACGCCCGCGGTGCATTCACGGAATCGGATGTGACGGTTGTCGCAGGCTGCCTCGCGGCGTTCTCGCTCGGGCTCGTCTTCAACGGCTGGATGCTGATGCTGACGCGCGGCTTCTACGGACTGCAGTCGAACTGGCTGCCGACTGGGATCGGGGTCGCGACGCTCGTCCTCAACGCGGTTCTCGACGTCGCCCTGTACCCGGTCGGCGTCTGGGGAATCCCGCTCGCCACGTCTCTCGTCAACATCGTCGGCGTCGCGCTGCTCGTCTACTTCCTCTGGCGTCGTGTCGGAGACGTCCACCTGCGGCGGGTCGCGGACGCGGTCATGCGCATCACCCTCGCCGCAGCGGTGTTGGGTGCGGCTGCGTTCGCGGTCTGGTACCCGCTCGACCGCGCCCTCGGACGCTCGGCGGCGGCGCAGATCGTGTCCCTCGGAGCGGCTCTCGCCGTGGGTGCGGCTGTGTATCTCGCGACCTGCCGGGCGCTTCGCGTTCGCGAGCTCGCGGCTCTGCGCGAGCTCGTCTCGCGGAGAGCCGCGTAACGGCGCAATCTTGTGAGAACCCTCCCGCCGGCTGTACGCTCGGCGCCGTGATCGCGCGAGCCTCCTCCGACGACGCTGCGCGGGACGTGGAACTGCTCCGGCGCGCCGCCGAGGAGCGCGTCGTCACCCTCCGCGGTTCGCTACAACATGACGAACGCGCGCCCGGAGGACTTCGCGTACTGGAATCCGAAGTGGACGGGCACTCGTCGGCTGGCGAGTGGCGGTCTCGATGCTCGCCCCTGCCCGAACGGTCGCCTTCGGCGTGGTCGTGGATCGTCCCGCCTGCCGCACGGCATCGGTCGGCGCTCGAGTCGGAAGCGCCGCACCTCAGCGCCAGGAGCACGTCGATCGTCGCGTAGCAGCTCCAAGGATCGAGCCCGGGCCGTCGGACTTCTCGGGGATGACGTTCGACACCTGGCGCCGGTATACGTGGGAGCACCCCGACTGCGACCATGAGGTCAGCACGGCCGCGGTCACCGAGGGCCAGGTGGTAGGGACGTCGTTCGTCTACACCGAACGGGATTCGGGCCGCGCGGCGAACGCCGGCACAGGAGTGATGCGTGCCTATCGCGCCCGCGGCCTCGGGCTGCTGCTGAAGCAGCATTCGCCGGCCGCGGCGGCGGCCGGGATCACGCGCGTGATCACGGAGAACGACGAGACGAACGCGCCGATGCGCAAAGCTGGGTTTCGAGCCTTTCGCGACCGGGCACCTTTGAGTGCCGATCCAGCCGGAGCCTGTTTCGAGTTCCCGGGAATGTGTGGTGAGCGTCTTCCCGCCGAGTGCGCCACTCGGCACACTCTCACGCCGGGGGCTGAGAAGCGCCGTGCTGGAGGTGGTACCGCGTCCGCTTCTCGATCGCTGATCGTTGACGATGGGCGCGCCGTCGCGGGGGCCGGGCGCGCGTTCCTCGCGCGCTGCCGCGGAGCCCGGACCGGCCGAAACCCGCATGACAGCTAGCATCCGGGCCTGATTCCCATGGACCAGAGCAGGATCCGCAACTTCTCGATCATCGCCCACATCGACCATGGGAAGTCGACGCTGGCCGACCGCGTCCTGCAGCTCACGGACACAGTCGCCGATCGTGACATGCGCGCGCAGCTGCTCGACTCGATGGACCTCGAGCGCGAGCGCGGCATCACGATCAAGGCGCAGGCGGTGCGGGTTGCGTGGAAGGGTCATCAGTTGAACCTCATCGATACGCCTGGGCATGTCGACTTCACCTACGAGGTCTCGCGCTCACTGCAGGCCTGCGAGGGGGCCGTGCTCGTCGTCGACGCGGCGCAAGGGATCGAGGCGCAGACGCTCGCGAACGCGTACCTCGCGATCGAGAACGAGCTCGAGATCGTGCCCGTCGTGAACAAGATCGATCTTCCCTCGGCCGATCCGGACGGTGCCGCCCTCGAGGTGACGCAGCTCCTCGGCGGCGATCCCGAGAGCGTCGTTCGCATCTCCGCGAAGACCGGCGAGAACGTCGATCGCGTGCTCGACGCGATCGTCGAACGGATTCCGCCTCCAGACGGAGATCCCGACGCTCCTGCGCGCGCCCTCATCTTCGACTCCTCGTACGATCAGTACCGCGGCGTGATCGCGTTCATCCGCGTCGTCGACGGCCGGCTCGAGACGGGGTCTGCGCTCCGGGCGATGGCACTCGGCACCCAGTTCGACGCCGAGGAGCTCGGCTTCATGTCGCCGTCGCGACAGCCGGTCCGGGATCTCGTCGCAGGCGAGGTCGGGTACGTGATCACGGGCCTCAAGGACGTGTCCGCGCTACGCGTCGGCGACACGCTGACGACTCGGCGCGGCGCGGCGCCGTCCGAGCCGCTGCCCGGCTACAAGGATGTCAAGCCGATGGTGTTCGCCGGGCTCTTTCCGAGCGACTCCGACGAGTACCCCGAGCTGCGCGACGCGCTGGAGCGCCTGAAGCTGAACGACGCCGCGCTCTTCTACGAGCCGGAGACGTCGAGGGCGCTCGGCTTCGGCTTCCGCTGTGGTTTTCTCGGGCTTCTCCACATGGAGATCGTGCGCGAGCGGCTCGAGCGCGAGTTCGACCTCGACCTCATCGTCACCGCGCCGAACGTCGCCTACCGGGTGCTCGAGCGCAAGGGCGAGTGGCGCGAAGTGCACAACCCCTCGGACATGCCCGCCGAGCTCGAGGAGGTCGAGGAGCCGTACGTCCGCGCGTCGATCATCGTGCCCAAGGAGTACGTCGGGACGATCATGGAGCTGAACAACGAGCGCAGGGGTGCATTCGACCACCTCGAGTACCTCTCGCCCGAGCGGGTGCACCTCACGTACGACCTGCCGCTGGCCGAGATCGTGCTCGACTACTACGACCAGCTGAAGTCGCGCACGCGCGGATACGCGAGCTTCGACTACGACGTGTCGGGCTTCCGGGACGGGAAGCTCGTGCGGGTGGACGTCCTCGTCGGCGGCGAGCCCGTCGACGCGCTCTCGCTGATCGTCCACCGCGAGTTCGCCTACGAGCGCGGACGGCTGCTCGTGGAGAAGCTGCGCGAGGAGATCCCGCGGCAGATGTTCGACGTCCCGATCCAGGCTGCGATCGGGTCGCGCGTGATCGCGCGCGAGACGGTCAAGGCGCGTCGCAAGGACGTGCTCGCGAAATGCTACGGCGGCGACATCACGCGGAAGCGCAAGCTGCTCGAGAAGCAGAAGAAGGGCAAGAAGCGGATGAAGCAGGTCGGCGGCGTGGAGGTGCCGCAGGAGGCGTTCCTGGCCGTGCTCAACCTCGACGGGGACAAGAAGAAGTAGCGTGAGTCCCGCGCCGCCGAGCCTCGCGGCCGACCCGGGCGCGTCCGCGGCGCCCACTTCCTCGGGCCGGGCCGGAGGCGTCCGTCACCTCTACATCCACCTCCCGTTCTGCGCGCACCGGTGCGGCTACTGCGACTTCGTCACGGCCGTGGGGCAGGCCGACCGTCACGAGGAGTACGTCGAAGCGCTGCTGGGCGAGCTCGAGCGGGAGCGCGGCGTGCTGGCGGAGCCTGTCGAGACGGTCTTCGTCGGCGGCGGGACGCCGACCTACACGGAGCCCGTCGCCCTCGCGCGGCTCCTGGCGTCGCTGCCGGCAGCGCGGCGAGGTGACCGTCGAGGCGAATCCGGAGACGGTGACGCCGGAGCTCGCCACACTCCTGCGCGAGGGCGGCGTGACACGCGTGTTTCCCTGGGCGCCCAGAGCTTCACGCCGCGCCTCCTCGCGGTTCTCGAGCGCGGTGCCTCACCCGACGATGTCCGGCGCGCCGTTCATACTCTCCGTGATGTCTGTTTCGACAACATCTCGCTCGATCTCATCTATGGGATCCCGGGCCAGGAGCCCTCCGACCTCGACCACGATCTCGCGGAGGCTCTGGCACTCGCGCCGGAGCACCTCTCCCTCTACGAGCTCGAGGCGAAGCCGGGCACGCGGTTCACACACGCCTTCGGGGCGGAGCTCGAGAGCCAGTCGGAGGCGATGGAGGGGTACTTCGAGCGCGTGGTCGAGACCCTCACGGCGGCCGGCTACCGCTGGTACGAGACGGCGAACTTCTGCCTCGCACCCGAAGCCGCGGGCGGCCGTGACCTCCGCGCACACCACAACCTAGGCTACTGGCACGGGCGCGATTACCTCGGCGTCGGGGTCGGGGCGGTCTCGACGCTCGGCGAGGAGCGCCGGCGCAACAGCCCCTCGATCGGCCGGTACACGGCTGCCGTCGCGCGCGGTGACGAGCTCCCGCGGGAGGTCGAGCAGCTCGACCCGCTGACGAAGGCGCAGGAGCGGCTCATGCTCGGGCTGCGACTCGACGAGCCGCTGCCGCTCGCCGGGCTCGACGGCGTCGTGGACGACGCCGCCCTGGAGCGGCTGGTGCGGGGTGGTCTCGTCGTTGCGGATCGCGGGCACGACGACCGGGCGACGATCGCGCTCACGACGAGGGGGCGCTTCCTCGGGGGAGGCGTCACCGCCGAGTTGCTCGCCTGAGCCCGGCACCCCTCGGGCTGTGAACGACGGCGCCGGCGCCGAGGCAACAGCGGTTCGCCAGCGCAGCCCAAGGGGTCGCCATCTCGCCTACCTCGTCGCCGCGGACTCTCGTCGGCGCCCGCCCGGCCTCTCGACGCGACCGATCGCCCGGGTACGATCGGGACGTGATGGAACAGCTCTCGCCGCGCAGGCGCGAGATCTTGCGACGGGTGGTCGAGGAGCACGTTGCGACCGGTCAGCCCGTCGGATCGAAGTCGCTCGTGGAGCGAGCCGGGATGGGCGTGTCCCCGTCGACCGTGCGCTCGGAGCTCGCGGAACTCGAGGCGCTCGGCCTTCTCACGCATCCACACACCTCCGCGGGACGCGTGCCGACCGAGAACGGCTATCGCGTGTACGCGGAGGAGCTCGTCGGCGCCATCGACGGCCGACCCGACCTGCTCGAGGCGCCCGCACTCGATGTCGCGACTGTCAGGCACGAGCTCGAGACAGCCCTGCGAGCAACCACCGACACTCTCTCCCAGGCGACACGGCTCCTCGCGCTCGTCTCCGCACCTGCCCTCGAGGCCGCCTCGGTACGTCACGTGGACGTGCTCCAGCTGCAACCGCGCGCGGTCATCGTCGTCGTGATCACGTCCACCGGTGGCGTCACGAAGCGGGTCCTCGAGCTCGAGCAGGCAGTCGACACGGGACTCGTCGAGTGGGCGCGCACGTATCTCGAGGAGCAGGTCGTCGGCCTGCGCCTGGGGTCGGCCACGCTGCGGCGGCGACTCGAGGACCCGCATCTGCCGGCGAGCGAGCGCGCGTTTCTCGGCCGCCTGCGGACAGCCTTCGTCGACGCGGTGGCGGACGACGGGCCCCAGCTCTTCGTCGGCGGCGCGGCCGGGCTGCTGGGGGACGCTCGCGGGGCCGAGCTCGAGGCCTGCTACCACCTGCTCGACGTGCTCGAGCGGCGCGCAGCCGTTCTCGAGCTTCTCTCGGAGGCACTCGATCCGAGGCGCACCGTCGTCCGCGTCGGTCCCGAAGTCGACGGGGGCCAGCTGCACGACGTGGCGTACGTGGGCGCGACGTACGGGCTCGCGCGTCGCTCTCTCGGCTCCGTCGCGCTTCTCGGCCCGCTGCGGATGGACTACGAGAAGGCGATTCGCGCCGTCCGTGCCGCCGCGTTCGAGCTCTCGCGACTCGTCGAGGACGTGTACGAGGACGAGTAGCGGTCGTCCGTGAGGACACTGCGGATACGGGTGCCGGTACCCTCGAAGGTCTGATGGCGACAGCAGAGCGCGACTACTACGAGATCCTCGGCGTCCAGCGTGGCGCCGGAGACGCCGACATCAAGCGGGCATTCAGGAAGCTCGCGCGCGAGCTCCATCCCGACGTCTCCGAGGCTCCCGACGCGCAAGATCGCTTCCGCGAGGCGGCCGAGGCGTACGAGGTGTTGTCCGATCCCGACCGGCGGGCGACGTACGACCGCTACGGGCACGAAGGCCTCCGGGGCCGCGGGTTCACGCCGGGCGACTTCGACCTCGGCCACCTGTCCGACATCTTCGGTGCGTTCTTCGGCGAGTCGCTCTTCGGCCAGCCCACCCGGCGCGGCGGCCCGGGGCGGGGTGGCGACGTCGCGGTCGGCATCGAGATCATCGCTGGCCGACGCCTACACCGGCGTCTCGGCTGCGGTCACGACCCGGGTCGCGCGCACGTGCGAAACCTGCAGCGGCAACGGCGCCGCCCCGGGCACCACACCCGTGACGTGCGGCGTCTGCGGCGGCGTCGGCCGCGTGCAGCAGGTCTCGCAGAGCGTCTTCGGCCAGTTCGTCCGCACCGGCACCTGCCCTCGTTGCGACGGGATCGGGCGCGTCATCGAGACGCCGTGCACCACCTGCGACGGGCTCGGTCGCACGCTCGAGGACCGGACGCTCGACATCGACGTGCCCGCGGGGATCGAGGACGGGCAGAGAATCCGCGTCCGCGGCGAGGGTCACGCCGGCGACCTGGGCGCCCGGCCCGGAGACGTCTTCGTGCAGGTCAGGGTACGGCCGCAGCCCGGCCTCGAGCGCGACGGGGACGACCTCCACGCGATCGTCGAGCTGACGATGACGCAGGCAGCGCTCGGGACGACGGCGTCCGTGCCGGGCCCGGTGGGCGAGCTGACGGTCGAGATCCCGGCCGGGCACCCAGCCGGGCGAGGTGCAGGTGCTCAGGGGGCAGGGCATGCCGGCGCTCGAGGGCCGGCGCCGCGGCAACTTCCACGTCCATGCGCGAGTCCACGTGCCACGGCGGCTCGACGACGCGCAGCGCGTGCTGATCGAGCAGATCGACGAGAAGCTCGGCGCCGATCAGTATCGGCTCGACGAGAGCGACGGCGGCTTCTTCGACCGCCTCAGGAACGCCTTCCGCTGAGGTCGGAGGCCGTGAAGCGCCAGGCCGCCGTGTTCGTCATCGGTTCCGGCCGAGGCGATCGTCGGAGACTTCCGCGCGCGCCACCAGCCTCGGGCCGTCGCGCGCCGGCTCCCGCCGCACATCACGATCCTGCCTCCGTTCCTGCGCGACGTCGCGAGACGACGACCTCCTGGCGGTCCGGCTCGCCGAGCACTTCTCCGCCTGCCCGCGGTTCCCGGCCGAGCTCGTGCGCGTCGGGCGGTTCAAGCGCCACGTCTGGCTCGCGCCCGAGCCCCACGACCGCTTCGTCGAATTGCTCACCGGCGCACGGCGCCGGTTTTCCGAATTCGTCCGCGACGACGACCGGGAGCCGGTCCCGCACCTGACGATCGCGGAGATCGGGAAGGGAGAGTCGACCGGCCGCGTCGCGGAGCTCGCGGAGCAGGAGCTGGGTCCGCAGCTGCCGTTCCGCTTCGACGTCGAGGATGTCGGGCTCTTCGAGGTCAGGCGGGAGGGCTGGCACGAGTTGCTCCGCTTCGAGCTCGCATGAGCGACGGCATCCTGCGCGTCTCCGCGCACGTGCCGCTCGCGCAGGCGGAGGAGGCTCGCGCCCGTGCGCTCGAGGTCGCGCCGGGCGGATTCGAGGAAGCGGAGGCGGACGGCGAGATCACGCTCTGCCTGCTACGTCGAGGCAGCGGCAGTGGCTCGTGTTCTCGCCGCCTTCCCGGCGCGCGGACGTCGCTCCCGTCGAACCCGGCTGGGAGGACCGGTGGCGCTCGTTCCACCGCCCGGTGCGCGCCGGCGGCCTCTGGATCGGGCCGCCGTGGGAACACCCCGACGCCGGCGAGCCGGCTGTCGTGATCGACCCCGGCCGAGCCTTCGGCACGGGCGCGCATCCGACGACGCGCCTCTGCGTCGAGCTGCTCGCCCGGACGGCGCGAGGCTCACTCCTCGACGTCGGCTGCGGCTCGGGCGTGCTCTCGATCGCGGCCGTCAGGCTCGGCTTCGGGCCCGTGCTCGCGGTCGACAACGACCCGGTCGCGATCGAGACGACGCGGGCGAACGCCGCCCTCAACGGCGTCGCGATCGAGGCGGTGGTGCTGGACGGCGTGGTCGACGACCTCCCGACCGCGGACGTCGCGGTCGCGAACGTGCTGCTCGCGCCGGTGGAGGCCGATCCTGCCTCGTCTCGCAGTGCCAGTCGCGATCACGTCGGGCTACCTCGCGGGCGATCAGCCCGCGGCGCCGGGTTGGGCGCATCGCGACCGCGCCGAAGCCGACGGTTGGGCAGCCGACGTCTTCGTCAGATGGCCGCGGACGCCCGGGCGCTAGTGCGGCGCTCACAACGTTTCACAGGAAATAGCATCAGCGTGAGACGCCGCACTACTCGAATCAACTTGGAGTGGGGTGTCCCGCAACGAGCATTTCCGATCGAACGTTGCGGGACACCCCACTAGAGCCGAGCGCTCGGCCGAGCCGGAGGCGCTCGCAAGCGTCTACCCTCCCCGCATGGCCACGTTCACCACCCGCTTCCTGGGCTGCAAGGTCTCGTTCGCGGACGAGCAGGCGATCCGCGAGCGGCTCCTCGCGGACGGGCATACCGAGTCCTCGGGCACCGCGGACGTTGCGGTGATCAACACGTGCTGCGTCACGAACGAGGCGGTCGCGAAGTCGCGGCAGGCAGTGGCGCAGGCGGCGCGCACGAGCGGCCGTGTCTTCGTGACCGGTTGCGCAGCCAACCTCTCGACGGAGACGTTCGCGTCCATGCCCGGCAACGTCACGGTCGTATCTCGCCGCAGCGAGGATGCGGCCGAGACAGTGGCCGGCGATGTCGGCGCGATCGGCTGCGTGCAGGCCGCCCACCGGCTCGACCGGGTGCGCGCGTTCGTCAAGATCCAGGACGGCTGCTCCTTCTCGTGTGCGTTCTGCGTGATCCCGCTCGTCCGCGGCGGCACGCGCAGCCGCTCGGCGGACGCGGTGCTCACCGAGATCCGTCGGCGTGTGCAGCAGGGGCACCGTGAGGTCGTGCTGACCGGTGTCAATCTCGGATGCTTCCGCGATCGCGAGGCTGGTCTCACGCTGGCCGGCCTGATCAGGAAGGCGGGCGCCCTCGACGGGCTCGAGCGCCTCCGCCTCTCGTCGATCGAGGTCAACCACGTCACACCGGAGCTGGTCGAGGCATTGCGCGAGACGCCGGTGGTCTCGCGGCACCTGCACGTCCCGCTCCAGTCCGGCGACGACGGGGTGCTGCGCGGCATGGGGCGGCGCTACACGATCGGCCAGTTCCGCTCCCGAATCGAGCCGCTCGAGGACTTCAACCTGACGACAGATGTGATCGTCGGCTTTCCCACCGAGGACGAGGCAGCGTTCGCGAATACGATGGCGGCCGTGGCGGCGATCGGCATCACGAAGGTTCACGTCTTTCCCTACTCGCCGCGACCCGGCACGCGCACTGCGACCGACGACCCGGTGCCGCCGGGTGTGAAGAAGGAGCGGAGCGCGCGCCTGCGGGCTGCATCCGACGCCGCCTGTCGCACGAGGTGGGCGAGCCGGGTGGGGAGCACGGACGTCGTCCTCGTCGACCGCCCTGGGCTTGGGTACGCGGACGATTACACGCCATGGCTCGTGGACGGCCCCGTCGGCGAGATGGTGGCCGCGCGGGCCGTGGGCGTCGCCGACGAGGGGGTGCTCGCGGTTGTCGCAGCCTGATTGCCTCGTTCTGCCGGCTCGTCGCCGACGGTGACCACGTGCACGTGGCCGACGGCTTCGTCGCCATCCGAGACATCGCGCCGGCCGCCGAGACGCATCTCCTCGTGCTGCCCGCGCGGCACGTGGCGACGTTGCGCGACGTCGCCGAGTTCCCGGACGAGGAGGCGGCGCGCATGCTGCGTTTCGTGGCCGAGGTGGCCACCGCCGAGGGGCTCGAGGACTACCGCGTGATCGTCAACGTGGGGCCTGGAGCGGGCCAGACCGTGTTCCACCTCCACTGGCACCTTTTGGCAGGAAACGCACTACCCGGGTTCCACTGAGGCCGAATTCTCGGCAGACTGTCACCGTGGAGCTCATCACCACCATCGAGAACGAGCTCAAGGAGGCGCGGCGCGCCCGGGACGGCGAACGCCGTGACGCTCTCGCGCTGATCCTCGCGAGCCTCCGCTCCGCCGAGAAGGAGCTGCAGCGACCGCTGTCTGAAGACGAGGAGTTGCAGGTGTTGCAGCGTGAGCGGAAGAAGCGAGTCGAGGCGTTCCAGGCGTTCGAGGCGGCAGGCCGCGAGGAGCAGGCCGACAAGGAGGACTACGAGCTCGAGGTGCTGGAGGAGTTCATGCCGGAGCCGCTTTCGGACGACGAGCTCGACGAGATCGTCGACGACGTCATCGCCGAGGTCGGGGCGACTTCCCTGCGCGACATCGGCCGGGTGATGGCGGACGTGATGCCGCGCGTCTCCGGCAAGGCGGACGGCTCCGCGGTGAGCCAGATCGTCCGCGAGAAGCTCGCGTAACGCGGTGGTGGGGAGCTGACGCGCTGGCTCGACGTCCTGCCGCTCTACCTCGCTCCGTTCGAGACCGAGCAGACCCGCCGGAGGGTTGCGGATGTTCCGCCGGCCGCCCGTGGACGAGGCACTCCTGGTGAGGTCGCCGGCCGCGCACGGCCGGCCCGCGGCGCTTCTGGTGGGGTGTCCCGCAAACGTTCGACCGGAAATGATCGTTGCGAAACACCCCAATCCATGTTGATCGCTGTAGTGCGGCGTCTCACGACGGGTCCTGTCCAACGTGTGAGACGGCGCACTAGGACGAGGATTGAATGAGCCTGATCTGGTTCCCGGACGGGTCGCGCAAGCCGGCGTCGATCCCGTAGGGGCGCTCCATCGGCTCCTGGTTGAACTCCACTCCCTTGGCCCTCAGGTCCTCGTAGGTCCCGCGGCAGTCGTCGGTCGAGAAGAAGAGGCCTCCCGCAGCACCCTTCGTCATCACCTCCTGGAGCTTCGCGGCCGTGTCCGGGTCGAACACGGGCGGGCCCGGGATCGCCATCAGGACGACGGCGACATCCGGCTGGCCGACCGGCCCGACCGTGAGCCAGCGGAAGTTGCCCATCTCGGGGACGGTGACGTCGTCCCGGAGCTCCATGCCGAGTTTCTCGGTGTAGAAGGCAAGTGCCTCATCCTGATCCCGAACCCACTGGTTGACATGTGCGAGGTGCAGCATCGTCAGATCCTCCTGTCTCGTCGATTGACGACGGTCACGCTAGTCGGGGCTCGCCCTGCTGTCTTCTCCAAACCTGCTCGTCGGAGGACGCGCGTATGCGAGCACCATGCACGTCGGGATCCGGGCCCGGTCCGAGGCCGGAGGATGAGACGCGCGGTACGCGCTCGGAGAGCAGCCGAATGCCCGTCCGAAGCTCGTGGTGAACGAGCCGACGCTCCGAAGCCCGACCAGGAAGCAGATGTCCGCGACGCTTCGATCGGTGCTCCGCAGGAGCGCGGCTGCTCGCTCGAGCCGCCGCGTGAGCAGGTACTGGTGTGGCGTCTCACCGAATGCGGCCTTGAACTCCCGGCTGAAGTGGGCGGTGGAGAGGTGCGCGGCGCGCGCGAGCGCGGGCACGTCGAGGGGCTCGCGGTAGCGGGCGTCGATCAGGTCCTTTGCCCGCAGGAGGTGCCGGGCGGGCGGGTGGACGGTCAGCGCCACCGAGAGGCCCTCCCGGGCGCAGCCACCTGTCGGCGCCCGACGCGCCGTGCGGCGCCGAGCATGCGCAAGGCGGCCCCCCGGTTTCCGGCGGCGAGGCGGTAGGCGTGCGCCGTCAGTCCGGGGAAGGCGTCGCACAGTGCAGCAGGTGCGCTCCCACCGGGCAGCGCTCGCAGCAGCGGGGCGAGGGCGGCTCCGCCGGAGCGTCTTCTGCCCACGGCGTCGACGACGTGGACCTCGGCGTAGCGCTCCGCGGGCGAGAGATCGCGGAGCAGATAGGACCCCGTGCCCGATCCGATCGCCGCTGCCCGAAGGCCGCGCCGGCGCGCGAGCCGGGCCGCCAGCTTCGTACAGAAGCCGCAACCTTCGTCGTAGAGGACCGTCAGCCCGCCCACACGGTCACCGTAGCCCGCCGCACCTACACTGAGCGGGATGCAGGACGTCATCGTCGTTCCCAACGAGGTCGCGGCCGAGCTCGCGGGCGTCACCGATACCGTGCTCGACTCGCTGCGCGACCGGCTCGGCTGCTCGATCTCGCTCCGTGGCAACAAGCTCACGCTGGACGGGGAAGGCGACCGCGTGGCCGAGGCGCGTGCCGTCGTCGACGAGCTCGTCGAGCTCGTCGAGGGTGGCCACGCGATCGGACCGGACACGGTCGGCGCAGTCGCGGCCGCCCTCGACCAGGCGGCCGACATCCGCGACATCTTCGAGGACGTCGTCTGGCGCCACCGGGGCAAGAAGATCGCGCCCAAGACGGTCACGCAGAAGCGGTACGTCGACGCGATCCGCTCCAGCACCGTCACCTTCGGGATCGGCCCGGCCGGAACCGGCAAGACGTACCTGGCGATCGCGCTCGCGGTCGCAGCGCTGAGCGAGAAGCAGGTCGGCAGGCTCATCCTGACGCGCCCCGCCGTCGAGGCGGGGGAGCGGCTCGGCTTTCTGCCGGGCGACATCCTCGCGAAGGTCGACCCGTACATGCGGCCGCTCTTCGACGCGCTCTACGACACGATGGACGCGGACCGGCTGACCGCATACATGGACCGCGGCACGATCGAGGTCGCCCCGCTCGCGTTCATGCGCGGCCGCACGCTCAACGACTCCTTCGTCATCCTCGACGAGGCCCAGAACACGACGCCGGAGCAGATGCAGATGTTCCTGACACGGCTCGGGTTCGGGTCGAAGATGGTGATCACGGGGGACATCACGCAGATCGACCTCCCGCGGGAGCAGGCCTCCGGTCTCATCCAGGTGCGCGACATCCTCCGCGAGGTTGACGGGATCGGCGTCGTCGAGTTCGGGCACGAGGACGTCGTCCGGCACAAGCTCGTGCAGCGGATCGTCGAGGCGTACAAGCGCCACGCCGAAGAGACCGGCACCGCGCGCCAGAAGTGATCGAGGTCGAGGTCGCGAACCGCAGCGGCGTCGAGGTGGACGCCGCCGGTGCGGTCGCCCTCGCGAGGCATGCGCTCGAGCAGGAGGGGTTGGACGCGGCAGAGCTCGGGATCGCGTTCGTCGGGCCCGCCGAGATCAAGGCGCTCAAGGCGCAGCACCTCGGCATCGACGAGGCGACCGACGTTCTCTCATTCCCGATCGACGGGACGGAGGAGCTGCCCGACGGCGTCCCGCGGGCGCTCGGCGACGTCGTCATCTGCCCGCAGGTCGTCGGCGAAGCGTGGCGCTGGCCGCTCGTCCACGGCATCCTGCACCTGCTCGGCTTCGACCACGGCGACACGATGGAACGTCGCGAGCGAGAGATCCTCGAGGTGGAGGGATGAGCCCGGCGCCGGGGCGCGGCTCGCCCTCGATCCTCGAGAGCTTCAACGTCGCCTTCGAGGGGATCATCCACGTGCTCCGCACGCAGCGGAACATGCGGATCCACTTCCTCATCGCCGTCACGGTTCTGATCGCCGCGCTCGCGTTCGACGTCTCCAAGATCGAGCTGATCGTGCTCCTGCTCTCGATCGCGTTCGTGCTGATCGCAGAGATGATCAACACGGCGGTGGAGGCCGCCGTCGACATCGCGTCGACCTCGTTCGACCCGATGGCCAAGCTTGCGAAGGACATCGCTGCGGGCGCCGTCCTGATCGCCTCGGTCAACGCAGTGGCGGTCGGCTACCTCGTCTTCTCGGGCCAGGTCGCCGACCGGTCGAACACCTTCCTCGACCGTCTCTCGAAGACTCCGGCCGAGTTGACCGTCGTCGCCCTCGTGCTCGTCGTCGTCATCGTGATCTCGCTGAAGGCGCTCTCCGGGCGCGGCACGCCGCTGCGCGGCGGCTGGCCCTCGGGGCACGCGGCGGTCGCGTTCGCCGGCTGGATGGCGATCACGCTCACGCTCGACGGCTCCGAGCACCGCTTCCTCGTCTCGTCGCTCGCATTCATCATGGCGCTGCTCGTTGCGCAGACGCGCGTCGAGGCCGGCGTGCACACCACCCTCGAGGTCGTCACCGGCGGTACGCTCGGGGCCATGGTGGCGCTCGTCATCTACCAGCTGTTCGCGGCATGACCGACGAGGAGCTGCTCGCGCGTGCCGATGCGATCGCGTCGCGTGCCTACGCGCCGTACTCGGGCTTCCACGTGGGCTGCGCCGTGCTGACGCACGACGGCACCGTCGTCGAGGGCGTCAATGTCGAGAACGCGGCGTACCCGCTCGGAATCTGTGCCGAGCGGACGACGTTCGGGCGGGCCGTGGTGGACGGATTCGGACCCGGGGATTTCACCGTCGCGGCGATCACCGCGTCGCCGTGCGGCGGGTGCCGGCAGTGGCTCGCCGAGATGCAGGTCGAGCGGGTCGTCTTCCGGAACGGTGGCCGCGTCGTGCGGATGACGGTCGACGACCTGCTGCCCGAGCAGTTCGACGCCGGCGACCTGGCGTGAGATCGGGAATCGTCGCCGTCGCGGGCCGCCCCAACGTCGGCAAGTCGACTCTGGTCAACGCTCTCTGCGGCGACAAGGTGGCGATCACCTCGAACGTGCCCAACACGACGCGGCGCCGGATCTTCGGCGTCGCCAACGGGCCGGACTGGCAGCTCGTGCTCGCCGACCTGCCCGGGTTCCAGCGCCCGCTCGACGCGCTCACCGAGCGGATGCAGCAGACGGTCGACTCGTCGTTCGCCGACATCGACGCCGTGCTGTTCGTCGTCTCGGCGCGCGATCGCATCGGGGCCGGCGACCGCTTCGTCGCCCGCCGCGTGTTCGGGCTCGGCATCCCGGTGATGATCGCGCTGAACAAGATCGACCGCCTCAAGCACGGCCATGTCGCGACGCAGATGAAGACCGCCGCGACGCTGGGCGACTTCCACGCGCTCCATCCGGTCAGCGCGGTGACGAAGGACGGGATCGGCGAGCTGCGCTCGGATCTCGTCCTGCTTCTCCCCGAGGGGCCGCGCTACTTCCCGCTCGACCGGTCGACCGACCTCACGGTCGAGGACCGCGTGGCCGAGGTCATCCGCGAGAAGGCCCTGCACCTCACGCGCGACGAGGTGCCGCATGCGATCACGGTGGTGGTCGAGGAGATCGACGAAAAGGTCGTGCGCGCGGTGCTCCTCGTCGAAACCGAGTCGCAGAAGGGGATCCTCGTCGGCAAGAAGGGCTCGATGGTGCGGGAGATCGGGTCGCGGGCCCGACCGGAGGTCGAGCGGCTCGTCGGCCACCCGGTCTTCCTCGAGCTCGTCGTCAAGGTGCGCACGAAGTGGCGCCGTGACCCAAGGGCCGTGAAACAGCTCGGGCTGTAGGGCTGTTCTCGGCGCGCCCGCCGGTCGTCGCCAAACTCCTATCTCGCTCACAGGAGCCTGTGACCGAGCTGCCAAGCGCTGCAGCGATCCTCGAGGAGCCCTCACCACCGGGGGCATGACCTCGACGAAAGGATCGACGATGAGCAGCACGACACGGCAGAGGCTCCTTCCACGCACGGTCGCCGCGGGCGCGCTCGCGCTCGGGCTCGTCGCGGGCGGGTACGGCATCGCGACCGCCGCGAACGGATCGGGGAGCTCGACGACGACGACGCCCGCTGCGACGACGCCCGCGCTGCCGGCGATCACCCCCTCCGCGGGGACAGCTCCGCATGGAGGGCCGCACGGCTGGGGCGGCCAGCGCTCCGACGAGACCCCGCTGACGGGCGACGCTCTCGCCGCCGTCACGAAGGCGGCCCAGGCGAAGGTGCCGGACGGCACGATCGTGCGCGTCGAGACGGACGCCGACGGCAACGCCGCCTACGAGGCGCACATGACGAAGGCGGACGGCTCGCTCGTGACCGTCTACGTCGACAAGGCCTACAACGTCGTCAGCGTCGAGAGCCGCTGACCGACCTTCGTCCGCCCGGGCCGGAGCGGCCGTCCTCCCCGGCGCTCCGGCCCGGCTGCACGAGAGGAGGACGGTGAACGCCGCGAAGTTTCGGGCCGCGCGCCAGCTCCAGCGCACGCGGCAGGACTGCCGCCACGAGGCTCAGGTCCTCGCGTTGCGCAGATCGCTCACCTCGTTGCGGCCGACACGCTCGGCCAGCGTGCGTGCGACCTTCACCGCGATCGTGGGCGACTTCTCGAGGAGATTCAGGAACGCCCGGTCCGTGATCACGAGGACGTCGAGCGGTGTCGTGGCGGTGACGGTCGCCGTGCGAGGGATCTGCGACAGCAGGGCGATCTCGCCGACGTAGCTTCCGGCCCCGAGCGTGGACATCTTTCGACCCTTACGGCGCACCTCGACCTCGCCGCTGACGATGACGAAGAACTCGCGGCCGCGTTCGCCTTCCCGGATCAGTACCTTGCCTTCGCTCAGGTCGAGCTCGTCGGCGATCCCGGCGATCTGCTTCAGCTCCTGCTTCGAGCACTGTTCGAAGAGCGGTGCCTCCTTGAGCAGCTTGATCTTCGCGTCTGCTCCGAGCGCCATGGCTGGATTCATAACGGGTTGGGGAGCCGGGCGCAAGCCGGGCGATACGGCGGGGGCTAGACTGGGCTCGTGCCCCAGGCGGAGCTTCTCCCGCGCGATCTGTTCTTGCCGCTCGACCTTCGGCTGCCGCGCGTCGGGGCCGTCGACGCCGTCGCCCTCGAGGCCCGTGCCGGCGAGCTCGCCAAGCGCTCGATCAAGAAGGGCTCGAAACTCGCCGCGCTCGATCTGGCGATCCGGATGATGGACCTGACGACGTTGGAAGGAGCGGACACGCCCGGCAAGGTGTCCGCTCTGTGCGCGAAGGCGATCCACCCCGATCCCGGCGACCCGACCATCCCGTCCGTGGCCGCCGTGTGCGTCTACCCGAACCTCGTCGGGGTGGCGAAGACGAAGCTGGCGGGATCGAGCGTGAAGGTCGCGTCGGTCGCCACCGCCTTCCCGTCCGGCCAGTCGCCGCTCGACGTCAAGCTGGCGGACGTGCGCCAGGCGGTGGAGCTCGGCGCCGACGAGATCGACATGGTGATCGACCGCGGCGCCTTCCTCTCCGGTCGTTACGCGAAAGTCGTCGACGAGATCGTCCGCGTCAAGGACGCGTGCGGAGACGCCCACCTGAAGGTGATCCTGGAGACCGGAGAGCTCTCCACCTACGACAACGTTCGCCGCGCGTCGCTCCTCGCCATTGCGGCCGGCGCGGACTTCATCAAGACCTCGACGGGCAAGGTCTCCCCGGCCGCGACGCTTCCCGTGACGCTCTGCATGCTCGAGGTGATCCGCGACGTCCACGACGAGACCGGTCGCGTCGTCGGCATGAAGCCGGCGGGAGGCATCCGCACCGCGAAGCAGGCAATCCAGTACCTCTGCGTCCTGAACGAGACGCTCGGCCACGACTGGCTCACTCCCGACCTGTTCCGCTTTGGCGCTTCCTCGCTCCTGAACGACGTCCTCATGCAGATCCGCAAGCAGCGCACGGGCGCCTATCAGTCCGGCGACTACTTCACGATCGACTGATGGCGGCACGAGCGCCCGCGACACGTGCGGTTCCATCACCCCTGGAGTGGGAGTACGCACCTGCGCCCGAGGCGCGCGACATCGTTTCGTTCGAGGATCGCTACGGCCTCTACATCGACGGCGAGCACGTTGCGCCGCGATCCCGGAAGTGGTTTCCGACCATCTCGCCGTCCACGGAGGAGCACCTCGCGGAGGTCGCCCTCGCGGGCGCACGCGACGTCGACCTCGCCGTGCAGGCCGCGCGCGCTGCCTTCGAGGACGGCTGGTCGTCGCTGCGCCCCGCCGAGCGGGCGAAATACCTCTTCCGGATCGCGCGGCTGATCCAGGAGCGGTCACGTGAGCTGGCGGTCGCGGAGTCCCTCGACGGCGGCAAGCCGATCAAGGAGTCGCGCGACGTCGACCTCCCGCTGGCGGCGGCGCATTTCTTCTACTACGCCGGCTGGGCCGACAAGCTCGAGTACGCGTTCCCGAACCGGCGCCCGAGGCCGCTCGGCGTGGCAGGGCAGATCATCCCGTGGAACTTCCCGCTGCTGATGCTGGCGTGGAAGATCGCGCCCGCCCTTGCCTGCGGCAACACGGTCGTGCTGAAGCCGGCGGAGACGACACCGCTGACCGCGCTCCTCTTCACCGACATCTGCCGGCAGGCGGAGCTGCCCCCCGGGGTCGTCAACATCATCACCGGCGACGGCTCCACGGGCGCTCATCTCGTCAAGCACCCCGGGCTCGACAAGGTCGCGTTCACGGGCTCGACCGACGTGGGGAAGGCCATCCAGCGCGAGCTCGCAGGCACCGGCGTGAAGCTGACGCTCGAGCTCGGCGGCAAGGCGGCCAACATCGTCTTCGACGACGCCGCGCTCGACCAGGCGGTCGAGGGGATCGTGAACGGGATCTACTTCAACCAGGGTCACGTCTGCTGCGCGGGCTCCCGGCTGCTCGTTCAGGAATCGGTCTACGAGCCGCTCGTCTCGAAGCTGAAGCGGCGCCTTCGCACGATCCGGGTCGGCGACCCGCTCGACAAGAACACCGACCTCGGCGCCATCAACTCCCGCATGCAGCTCGACCGCATCAAGGAGCTCGTCGCGAGTGGGGAGGAGGAGGGAGCCGAGATCTACCAGCCGCCCTGCCGGCTGCCGGAGAGGGGCTACTGGTTCGCGCCGACGGTCTTCACGAACGTCGCCCAGAGCTCGCGCATCGCGCAGGAGGAGATCTTCGGTCCGGTGCTGTCCGTGCTCACCTTCCGGACGCCCGAGGAGGCAGTGGAGAAGGCCAACAACACGCCATACGGGCTCTCGGCGGGCGTGTGGACGGAGAAGGGATCGCGCATCCTCTGGATGGCGCAGCGCCTCCGCGCGGGCGTCGTCTGGGCGAACACGTTCAACCGCTTCGATCCGACCTCTCCGTTCGGCGGCTACAAGGAGTCGGGCTTCGGACGGGAGGGCGGCCTGCACGGGCTCGAGCCGTACTTGAGGTTCGATTCGTGAGCCGTCTCGCCGTCCGCAAGACGTACAAGCTCTACATCGGCGGCGCGTTCCCGCGCTCCGAGTCCGGCCGCACCTACGAGGCCGAGGGGCAGAACGTCGCCCGCGCATCGAGGAAGGATGCGCGCGACGCCGTCAAGGCCGGCCGAGGGGCGTTCGCGAAGTGGTCCGGCGCGACGCCGTACAACCGGGGTCAAGTCCTCTATCGCCTCGCCGAGATGATGGAGGCGCGCGCTCCCGACCTGGCCCGCGTGTGCTCGGGGCGGCGCGAGGTCGAGCGCACGATCGATCGCGTGGTCTGGTACGCCGGATGGGCGGACAAGCTTCCGCAGGTACTGGGGGGCTCGAATCCTGTCGCGGGCCCGTACTTCAACTTCACCGTCCCCGAGCCGACGGGCGTGGTCGCGATCCTGGCTCCGGAGATGCCGGCGCTCGAAGGGCTCGTCTCGCGCATCGCGCCGGCGATCGTGAGCGGGAACTGCGCCGTCGTCGTCGCGTCGGAGACCGCCCCGCTCGCAGCGCTCGAGCTGGCCGAGACGCTCGCCACGTCGGATCTCCCCGCCGGCGTCGTCAACCTGCTCACCGGCTTCCGTTCCGAGCTGGCGCCGGTGCTCGCGGCGCACATGGACGTCAACGCGATCGACCTGACCGGTGCGGACGGCGAGACGGCCGAGCTCGAGGCGCTGGCGGCCGACAACGTGAAGCGGGTCGTGCGGGCGCGGAGCGAGCAGAGCCCGTGGGAGATCTCCGCCCTCCTCGAGCTCAAGACCGTGTGGCATCCGACAGGCACATGAGCGCTGATGCCGGCAACTGCGCGCGGGCAACGGCACGCCCGGCCGGTCCGCCGCCTCGCTGAAGCCAGGCGGCACGTCCTGCGTGATGTCCTGGCACCCGGCTTCAGCCAGGCGCCGGATGAGACGACACCAGGAGCCGGTCGACCGCGGCTCGGGTCCCCGCGATCCGCTCCTCGTGCGACCCGTGCACGAGCACCCACGGCGACCCACTCGCCCGGCTCCGCTCGAGATAACGGTCGTGCATCCATCGGCGCTTCTCCTCGAACTCCCTGATTCCGTCGTGCCGCCACGGCACGTCGAGCCCGCAGACGACGAAGAGGTCGTAGCGCCGCTCGAGGAGATCGTCGAAGGCGTGGGTCGGCTCGCCGAGATAGACCTCGTGGAAGACGGCGGTCGTGAAGGCGTCCGTGTCGCAGAAGAGCAGCTCCCGCGCACCGGCCGCGAGGCAGTCCTCGTACCAGCACTGCATGCGCGCGATGTGGGTGAACTCCGCGCTCTTCCACGGGGCGTCGCGCGGGCGGCCGATCTCGGTGTAGGGACGGCCGTACTCGGGGTTCCAGGCGGTGCCGTAGGCCCGTGCCAACGCCGCGGCCAGGGTCGACTTGCCCGTCGACTCCGCGCCGAGCAGGCAGATTCGCTTGACGTCCCCATGCACGCGCGCAGCCTACGAGATGAGCAGGCTCCCGCCCACCGCGACGCGATCCGAGTAGCATCACGGACCGTGACGGGCGCGCGGCGGCTGAGCCAGGCGATCGCCGAGGGCGACGGCATCTCCGTGCTCGTGGAGGTGGTCGACGGCGCCGGCGCGCGGGCCGCCCAGGCGCAGGGAGCAGAAGGCCTCGTCGTGCGGCGCGCAGCCGGAGGACTCCGCAGTGACAGCCAGCAGCTGCCGGTGCTCGCGTTCGCGCTCGGACAGGACCTGGTAGACGTCGACGCGCTCGTCGTCGACGTCGCCGAGCACGGCGACGCACTCGGGGACGTGATCGAGGCGGCGCATGGCCGGGGCCTCGAATGCGTCATCAGGGTGCGCGACGAGGACGAGCTCGAGGAGGTGCTGGAGCTCGTCGATCCCGAGATCCTCTTGCTCTCGGCCGATGAGGCCGAGGACGGGCAGGAGCACCTCGAGCGCCTGCTCGAGCTCCTGCCCGACATCCCGGCGGGCAAGCTTGCCATCGCGGAGCTAGCGGGGGCGAGCCGCTCCGACGTGCTCGAGCTGGAGCGCGCCGGCGTGGATGCCGTCATCGTCTCCGGCAGCGACGTGGAGTCGCTCGTCGGTGACGCGATTCCGGAGGTCTGACCCGAGGATCGCCCTCGTGGCGATCCTCGCGCTCGCAGCCGCTCTCCGCCTCGTCGGGATCCGCTACGGGCTGCCGCTCGCCGTCCTCAATCCGGACGAGGCGAACATCGTGCCCCGGGCGTGGCGGATGGGGCACGGCCACCTCGACCCTGGCTGGTACGACTACCCGTCTCTTCTGATGGGGCTCCTCGCGCCGGTGCAGGCCTTCTTCGGCGGACCTTCGCTCGGAGCGGCGCGGGCCATGGCCGTCGCGATCGGGCTCGGAGGCGTTGTTGCCGCGTGGTGGCTCGGCCGCCGCGCCTACGGCTCGGGCGCCGCCGTCGTCGGCGCAGCAACGGTCGCCGTCGCGACGACCCATGTGGCGTACTCGCGCATGGCCGTCACCGACGTTCTGCTGGCACTCGCGACGACATGCGTATTGGCGCTCGCCGTCTCCGGGCGCATCGAGTGGGCGGGGCTCGCGGTCGGGCTCGCTGCGTCGGCCAAGTACCCCGGTGCGATCGCGGCGGTGCCGGTGATCGTGGCGGGATGGGGGAGATGGCGTGCGCTCGGCCGCGCCGGGGCCCTCGCGGTTGCCGGCTTCGCGCTCACGAGCCCGTTCGTCCTGATCCATGCGGGTCGTGCCTGGGACGACATCTCCCGCGTGCAGCGGCTCGCGCGCGAGGGTTGGCTCGGATTCGAGGGCGACCCCATCACCCCGATCGCGTACCTCGAGCGGCTGTGGAACGGCGTCGGGCCGCTGCTGCTCGTTGCGCTCATCGGCCTCGCCGCCGCGCTTCTGCGGCGGTCGCGCGCTGACCTCGTGCTCCTCTCCTTCGCGGCGGCGTACTGGCTCACGCTGATGCCGCAGCAGGCGCACTTCGACCGCTACGTGCTGCCGCTCGTACCCGTCCTCGGCGTCCTCGTCGGGAGTGTGCGCTGGGCTGTCCCACTCGCCCTCGTGGTGCTCATCGTCCCTCTGGCGTGGAGCCTCTCGGACGCGCGGGAGCTGACCCGCACCGATACGCGCGTGCGGGCCGACGCCTGGGTCGCGGCCAACGTGCCTCGTGGCGACGCCGTGGCCGCGGATCCATCCACCGTGCCCCTTGCCGGCAGGCCCGTGACCCGCTTCGAGCTCCCCGGCCCCGGACGACCGACGGACCGGCGCAGGAACCTCGTGAGGCTGCGCGACCAGGGCGTGAAGTGGGTGGTGGTCTCTGGCGCCGTCACCGACCGCGTCCTCGCGGCGCGGGAGCGGTATCCGCTCGAGGCCCACTTCTACGAGCAGCTCAGGAGCGACGGAGCACCCGCCTACAGCATCTCCCCCGGCGGGCCGGGCCTCGCCGGCCCGTGGGTTCGGGTCTACCGGCTCGGCTAGCCTGTCGGCGATGAGCCGCGAGCGCCGCATCGCTTTCGCTGTCGGCGTCGCGGTCTTCCTCTCGGGCGCCGTCCTGCTCGGGCTGGAGATCACGGCCAGCCGCGTGCTCGCGCCGACGTTCGGCAGCTCACTCTACGTCTGGGGCTCGTTGATCGGCATCGTGCTCACCGGCCTCGCAATCGGCTACTGGGGGGGCGGCGTCGTAGCCGACAGGATGCCGACCCCGTACCTGCTCGTCTCCGTACTGACGCTCGGGGCCGTGCTGGTCGCTCTCGTGCCGGTGGTCGACGAGACGGTGCTTGCCTGGATCGTCGAGTGGGACCCGGGCCCGCGCCTCGATCCTCTGCTCGCAGCCGCGATTCTCTTCGGACCTGCGAGCGTCGTCCTGGCCTCGGCCTCGCCGATCGCCGTCAGGCTCGCGGCCAGCTCGCTCGAGCGCCTCGGTCGCACGGCGGGACGGCTCTTCTCGATCTCGACGGCGGGAAGCATCTTCGGCACCTTCGTGACGGCCTTCTGGCTCGTGCCCGAAGTCGGCACGGACCAGGTGCTCGCGGTCGGGGCAGCGACCCTCGTTGCGGCTGCGCTCGTGGTCGCCGTCGCCGTGCGGCTCGTCCCCGCTGCTGCCGTTCTGGCCGGGGCCCTGGTCGCCGCCGTCGCGCTCGCCGTCTCGGTCGCGCCGGACGCCCAGCGGACGCTGAGCGGTGTCGCCGCCCAGAACTGGTCGCCGCTCTACCGGTTGCGCGAGAACCGCAAGCCGGGACCGCTCGATCCCGCCTCGATCGGTTCCCTCGGCGAGCAGTTCAAGGTGCGGGTCGCCCGCGACACGCAGTACCACCGCCTGTTCGTCGTCGACGACGCCGACTCGCGCTACCTCCGGTTCGACAGCTCCTTCCAGAGCGGGATGTGGCTCGCCAATCCGTACCGCACGCGCTTCGACTACACCGACTACCTCGATCTCGGCCTTGCGCACCGGCCCTCCGCGAAGGACGTGCTCTTCATCGGCCTCGGCGGGGGGTCGGCGCCGAAGCGGATGTGGCGCGACTTTCCGCGGCTGCAGCTCCAGGTGGTCGAGCTCGATCCCGAGGTCGTCGATGCCGCGTATCGCTGGTTTGCGCTTCCCCGCGACCCACGGCTCACGGTGGATGTCGACGACGGCCGGCGCTGGCTGGCGCGGCACGACAAGCGTTGGGACGTGATCGTCATCGACGCGTTCTACGCCGACTCGATCCCGTTCCACCTTGCCACGCACGAGTTCCTCCAGCTCGTCCGGACGCGCCTCTCGCCGGGCGGTGTCGTCGTCGTCAACATCATCGGCGCGCTCCGCGGCGACCAGTCGAAGCTGCTGCGGTCGCTGACGAAGACCTATCGCGCGTCGTTCCCGACGGTGCTCCTGTACCCGGTCTTCACGACTGCGGGGGACACGAACCCCACCTACGTCGCCAACGTGATCCTCGTCGCGACCGACTCGGCAGCGCCGTCGCAGGCGTTCCTGCGCGAGCGATGGCGGGAGATTCGCAAGGCCTCGCCGACGGCACCGGAGCTCGATCGCGCGATCAGGAACCGGTGGGACCGGGGCACGCGCTTCGACGACGTGCCGGTGCTGACGGACGACTATGCGCCGACGGATGCGCTGCTGACGGAGTAGTCGGGATCTGGGCCGACCCGGGTGGACTCAGGCGGACTTGGGCGGGCTAAGTCCGACTAGACCAAGTCCATCCTGATCCGCTCGAGCACGACCGCCACGCCGTCCTCGTCGTTCGCAGGCGCCACTTCGTCGGCGACCGCGAGTGCGGCCGGGTGGGCGTTCGCGACTGCGACCCCGTGCCCGGCCCACTCGAGCATGGAAACGTCCGTGATGTGGTCGCCGAAGGCCACCACTTCCGCCGCGGCGATCCCCAGGTCGGCAGCGAGCCGCGCGAGCGCCTCGGCTTTCCCGACACCGGGGGCGGCGAGCTCGACGAACGCTTCGCCTGCGAGCGTCGCCGAGGCGTCCTGCCCGGCCAGCTCGGCGGCGACGGCGAGGATCTGCTCGAGGTCGGCCTGCGGGAGCCGGGCGAGCAGCTTCGTCATCGGCAACTCCCACTCGAGCGGATCGCACGGCTCGTACGAGCCCTCCGGGCGCGGCCACCAGGTGGGGTCACGCTGGGCCTCGTACGCCGGCTCGCTGCCGAAGCGAAGCTCGTACTCCCAGCCGAACACGATCCCCGGAAACCGCTCCCGGAGCCGACGCACGAGCAGGTGCGCTGTCTCGGCGGACAGGGGGCTGTGGGCGACGACGCGATCCGCCTCGAGGTCGTAGACGCTGGCGCCGTTCGCGCAGATCGCGAGGCCGCCGATGCCGGCGGCGGCCGCGAGCTCGCGGGTGCTGCGGGGAGAGCGGGCGGTTGCGACGACGACCTCGACGCCCGCCTCGCGCACCGCCGCGATCGCAGACCGCGAGCGCTCCGAGATTGTGTGGTCGGACCGGAGCAGCGTGCCGTCGAGGTCGATCGCCACGAGCCGGGGAGGGAACATCGGGCTAGCCGAAGAAGGTGCGTGCGACGTCGAGCAGGGCCGGGTCGACGCTGCGGATGTCCGCGCACGCCTCGGCAAGCGGCACGCCGACGATCTTCGCGCCGCGGAGAGCCGTCATCTCGCCGAAGCGGCCGGCTGCCGCGAGGTCGACGGCGGCGACGCCGAAACGCGTGGCGAGGACGCGGTCGTATGCGGTGGGCGCGCCGCCACGCTGCAGGTGGCCGAGGACGGTGACTCGCGTCTCGAACCCGGTCAGCCGCTCGAGCTCGGCGCCGAAGACGTACCCGATCCCCCCGAGGCGCTCGAACCCGAAGGCATCGACGCCGGCCGTGACCGTCCGGAGCCCGGCTGGAGGAGCGCATCCTTCCGCGACGACGACGATGGAGTAGGTGCGGCCGCGCCGGTGGCGCGCGCGGATCGTGGCGGCGACATCCTCGAGATCGGTCTCGACCTCGGGCACGAGAATCGCATCGGCGCCCGCCGCGATTCCGGCGTAGGCCGCGATCCAGCCCTTCGTGCGTCCCATGACCTCCACGACCATGATCCGGTTGTGGGCCTCCGCGGTCGTGGCTAGGCGATCGAGCGCGTCGGTCGCGGTCGAGACGGCGGTGTCGAAGCCGAACGTCATGTCGGTGCCTGGGATGTCGTTGTCGATCGTCTTGGGGACTCCGACGAGCGCCAGGCCTTCCTCGTGCAGTGCGAGGGCCGTCCGCAGCGTTCCGTCGCCGCCGATCACGACGACCGCGTCGAGGCCGTTCGTCTCGACCGTGCTGCGGACACTCGCGTACCCGGCTCCGTGGACGTAGGGGTCTCGGCGCGAGGTGCCGAGCATCGTGCCGCCGCGCTGCAGGATGCCGCGGACGTCGTCCCGCCCGAGTGGGCGCACACGGTCCTCCATGAGCCCGTCCCAGCCGTTCTGGATCCCGACGACCTCGATGTCCCGCCCGACCGCCCGGCTCACGACGGCGCGAACGACCGCGTTCAATCCGGGGCAGTCGCCGCCGGCGGTGAGGACGCCTATGACCATGTCGAACTCAATACAGGAACATCGGCTTGCCGGCCACGTGGCGCACCTTGGGCCGGTACTGCTCGACGTCGTACAGCTCGTCGACGTCGACCCGCCGCACGCCCTCCCGGGTGGCGCCGATCGGGACAGCCGTGTAGGTGCCGCTGCGCAGCGCCACCATCCGCCCGCTCGCTCCCTCGAGTGCGAGGTCGGCGGCCATCACGGCGTAGTTCGTCGCAACCATCAGGTCGAGGGAGTCCGGGCTCCCCGAGCGCATGAGGTAGCCGAGCTGCTGGTAGATGATGTCCTCGCCGGTCCGCTCCTTGATCAGCGCGCTCGTCAGCTCGCCGATGCCGCCGAGCTTGCGGTGCCCGTACGCGTCCTCCTCGCCGGAGAGGACCATTTCGCCCCCGGCGAGCGTGGCTCCCTCCGACACCGTCACCATCGCGTAGTTCGAGGGGTTGGTCTGCTTGTCGCGGACGAGCAGCCGGCCGAGCTTGTCGACGTCGAACGGGATCTCGGAGATCACCGCGCGGTCGACGCCGGCGAGGTAGGCCGTGATCAGCGAGGTCTCGCCGCTGTAGCGGCCGAAGAGCTCGATCACGGCGATGCGCTCGTGCGAACCGGTGCTCGTGCGCAGGTTGTGGATGAACTGCACGCCCCGGGTGATCGCCGTGGAGAAGCCGATGCAGTAGTCGGTGCCGTGCACGTCGTTGTCCATCGTCTTCGGGATTGCGATGACCGGGACGCCCTCGTCGTGCATCCGGAGCGCATACGAGAGGGTGTCGTCGCCGCCGATCGGGACCAGCACGTCGATGCCCATCGACTCGACCACGCGAAGTGCGTGGTCCGTGAAGTCGAAGGGCCCGTCCCCGTCGGCGCGGTGGGCGAGGTGCGGCGGCACGTCCTTCGGGCGCACCCGACTCGGGTTCGTGCGCGACGTGTGCAGGAAGGTGCCGCCGGTGCGGTCGATCGTGCGCACGACGTTCGCGTCGAGATCGAGGAAAAAGTCGTCCTTCGACGCCGGGTCGTCGGGGTCGTGCTCGAGCAGGGCGGCCCAGCCGCGCCGCAGCCCCACGACCTCGTGGCCCTCGTGGACGACGCGGTTGACGACGGCCTTGATGCACGGGTTCAGCCCCGGAACGTCGCCGCCTCCTGTCAGGATCCCGATCCGCATGCCAGCCTCCCTCGCTCGCTTTGTTCGATGGCAACACTAATTCAGGAGCCGTTTGGCTGTCGCTTCCAGAGGTGGCGGGAGCCGTAGCTACACTCGGCCGCATGCGAACCGTCCTCGTGGGCGTCCTCTCCGCCACGCTCGCCGCGGCCGCCTGGGGAACCGTGCGAGGCGACGCGGCCGTTCGCGCGGCGACCGCTGCGCCGCGATGCGCGCAACTCGGCGGCTGGCAGCGTCTCGCGAACCGCATCGACGCGCCGGTCTACTGCCCGAGCTGGCTGCCCGACCCCCTCGTGCCCCAGATCGGGAACCGCTGGAACAACATCGACTCCGTCGATCCTGATCGCAGCTACCTCGAGAGCTGGGCCTGGCAGGAGGCGGCCGGCACGAACACCCAGGAGATCCACGTCAACCTACGCGGGTATCCGGGGCAGACGGCGATCCCGAAGACCTGCCAGGACGTGACCACGGTCAACGGCAGGACCTTCCGGAAGAAGATTGCCTGCTTCCAGGACCCGAACGGCACCTGGCGATCGACCAACGGGATCACGGCGACGCTGTACAACGTCAACCACGGCGCCGACTCCTGGCATGCCCTCTTCGCATGGCGACACGAGGGCTCGCTCTACACCCTGAGTGAGCACATCGCGCCGCCGCTGACGTACGGAAAGGTCGTCGCCAACCTGAAGCGCATGCTGAACGGCCTCGTGCTCGTCCGGCCCGCCACCTGATGGGCCTGACGCGACGTCGGGCGCTCGCCGGCGGTGCCGGCGCGGTCGCCGGTGCGGCAGGGATCTACGCGCTCGTCGAACGTCACGCGGGTGCGCCCGAGCGGCCGGCCGCACCGTCGTCGCTCCCGCCGGAGCAGCACCTCCTGGACGGCGTGCAGGTCGTCACGGACAACGGCGCCGAGGTGCTCGTGCCGCCGCTGCACCACGCGGTGGTGACCGCAACCGTGTCGACGGACGAGCCGGCGACAGCCCGGGCGCAACTCGAGGATGCCCTGGTCGAGCTCGAGTCCCGCTACCCGGCGACTCCTGCCGGCCTCGGTCTCACCGTCGCGTGGGGCCTGCCCTACTTCCGGCGCCACGTGCCCGCGCAGTGGGAGCGCCTGCAGCCGGTCGACCTCCGCGCACGCACGCCGGCACTCCTCGACGCCGTCCGCTTCGCGAGCGATCCAAGTGACACCGAGCTCGAGCAGAACGACGTCGCTGTGCTGATCCGGAGCGACAGCCTCGACGCGATCGCCTCGGCCGAGAAGCGGCTCTTCGACGACCTCGACGTCCTCTCGAGAACGACCGTGCGCCGCGGCTTCGCGGGTGGCGGCCTGCCGAGCAAGCTCGCCGTAGCGGCCGGCGTCCCCGGGGCGGACCTGATCCCGCCGGAGGCCGAGCTCTTCCTCGGCTTCACGTCGACTCTGCGCGAGAACCTCGGGCCGTCGCGGATCGCGAACCTCGAGACCCTCGGGCTTGCACGGACCCCGCAGGGGTACTTCCGGCACGGGACGCACATGCACCTCTCGCACATCCACGAAAACCTCGAGCAGTGGTACGTCAACACCTCGCACGCAGACCGGGTGCAGACGACGTTCCGGCCCGGCCTCGAGGTGCCGGAGGGGACGCTCACCGTGCCGCAGGGGGACGAGCAGGTGTCGAACGCCGGCCGACGTCCGCCGCGGCTACCGCGTGCACGGCGCCATCGGCCACAGCGGCGCGCTGCAGACGGCGTCTCGGCTCGCGCGCCGCCACGTCGGCCCCGACGGGACCATCTACGCGGCGGGGACCGCGATCCCGCAGCGCGCGGACTTCAACACGCTCGACAACCCGTTTGCCTGGAGCGCGGACGGCAGGGGCTCGTCCGAGCCTGCGGCCGGCGTCCACTTCGTGGTCTTCAACCCGACGAGCGACGACTTCAACCGCGTCCGCCGGGCGATGGACGGCTCGCTGCCTGACGGCACGACGCTCGCCTTCGAGCCGCGGGCAGAGGGGCAGGGCTTCAACAGCATCCTCCGGACGACGAGGCGGCAGAACTTCCTCGTCCCGCCTCGTGCGCACCGCTCGTTCCCGCTCTCGGAGCTGCGCGCCTGAATCGTCGAGGGCGGGGCGGGTACGATCCCCGGCGGGCCGAAGTGGCGGAACTGGTAGACGCACCGGACTCAAAATCCGGCGCCCGCGAGGGCGTGGGGGTTCGATTCCCCCCTTCGGCATCTCTGGTTCAAGCCATTCGGCTGTGCAGCACTTCTGGGCGTTACGGCGTGAGGGCAACTGAGAGGGCAACGGACGGTTGTTTTTCCCTCCCCTGCCAGGTGCTCTCGATGTCGTAGAAGTGCCGGGGCCTGGTGCGGGCCGGGCTCCCCCTCGGGACGCTCGCGGGCATGGGGCCTGGTTACCGGGGGGCTCGTGCCATCCGCTAGTTCCGCTACGAGGTTGATGGGTGGGGACTCGTTGGGCCCACCGGGGTGTCGATGAACTGGCGAGCGAGACCCTGGATCAGTTCCCGTAGCTCGGGGTGCTGTTCTGGCTGCCACCCGTCGGAGAGCTCGTCGAGTCGGTCGCGTCCGCAGCTGATGAGCGTGTCGAGTGTCTGCTTACCCTTCTCGGTGAGCGTGCCACCACCCTCGATCAGATCGGCCTCGACGAGCCCGCGTTGTGCGTCGTCGAGTCGGAGCGGGTCGATCGCGTAGAAGTCGGCGAGTGCGCGTACATCGAGGCCGGGGTCGCGGTTGAAGCGTCCGAGCAGCCAGAATCTCGACTGGTTCCAGGTCCACCCCAGCCCGTGCCGCAAGGCGTTCTAGGATGCGGTTTGCCTGCTCGCGGCGGGTAAGGATGCTCAGTTCGCGCGCCAGCTCCGCGAGCGGGTCGGTGTCCTTGGGGACAGCGAACGCCTCTCCGACTCCCGCTGTCGCGACGGTGTCGCGGAGTGGCAGCTCTTTGATGAACCAGGTGAGCGCGAACGCGACGACGCCGATCGCTGCTGCGACGAGGAAGACGACGTTGAGGGAGTCGGTGAACGCCTGGACGTAGGCGTCGTGGACGGCTGGGGGTAGTTGGGCGAGGTCGGCTGGGTTGAAGCGGCCCCCGCCCGGGCTTGCCTGCCCCGGGAAGGCATCCGACAGATGGTGGGTGAGCTGGCTCGCGAAGATCGCGCCGAGCACGGACGCGCCGAAGGAGCCACCGATCGAACGGAACAGGGTCGCCCCCGAGGTCGCGACGCCGAGCTCGCTGTAGGGGACAGCGTTCTGGACGGCGAGCACGAGCACCTGCATCACGAGGCCGAGCCCGAGGCCGAGCACGAACATGTACGCCGAGGCGGTTGCGACGGTCGTGTCGGCGTCCATCCGCGAGAGCAGGTAGAGCCCGATCACAGTCACGGCGGTGCCGACGATCGGGAAGACCTTGTAGCGACCCGTCTTCGTGATCAGCTGACCCGATCCGATCGAGGCGATCAGCAGACCGCCCATCACGGGCAACAGCTGCAGCCCAGAGGCGGTCGGGCTGGCACCGTTCACGACCTGGAGGAAGAGCGGCAGGTAGGTGATCGAGCCGAACAGCGCGAACCCGATGATCAGCCCGACGAGGCTCGTCGTCGTGAAGACGCTGTTGCGGAAGAGAGCCAGCGGCAGCACCGGCTCGGCAGCCCGCTTCTCGGCGATCACGAAGCCCACCAGCGAGAAGACGCCGATCACGCCGAGCCCGAGGATCTGCGCCGATCCCCAGGCGTAGGTGTTGCCCCCCAGTGTGGTCAGGAGCACGATCGCGCTCAGCCCGGCGGCCAGCAGGCCAGTACCGAGGTAGTCGATCGTGTGACGCACGCGCTCGGCGACCGACGGCAGCGTCAGCGCGAGCACGACGAACGCCGCGATCCCGAGCGGGATGTTGATGAAGAAGATCCAGCGCCACGAGAGATGGGTAGTGAAGAAGCCGCCGATCAACGGGCCTGCGACGCTGGAGAGGCCGAAGACCGCTCCAAAGATGCCCTGGTAGCGGCCACGGTCACGCGGCGGCACCACGTCGCCGATCGTCGCCTGTGCCGACACCATCAGGCCGCCGCCACCGAGCCCCTGTACGGCGCGGAACGCGATCAGCTCGGGCAGGTTCTGTGCGATCCCGCACAGGACCGAGCCGATCAGGAACACCACCAACCCGACCTGGAGCACGATCTTGCGGCCGTACTGGTCGCCGAGCTTCCCATACAGCGGCGTCACGATCGTCTGCGCGAGCAGGTACGCCGTCACGACCCAGCTGATGTGGTCGAACCCTCCAGCTCTCCCACGATCGTCGGAAGCGCAGTCGAGACGATCGTGCTGTCGAGCGCCGCCAGCAACATCACCAGCACGAGACCGGAAAAGACGACGTAGATGTGTCGCGAGCCCTGTCCGTCGGGCGGCCCGCCGCTCTCAGGCATCTCTAGGGCCGTTGACGCGGACACCAGTCGAGTCTACGAGCGCGGAGCGCCAGCGTCCTCTCGCCCGACTCCTCCCCTCCGGTCGCGCTTCGAGGAACGGGGCCTGGCGGAACGGAACGCCGCTAGACGCCGGGGGCGGCACCCAACCCCATCTAGTCACGTCGACGAAGGCGTGCGAGGAGCGACGGTCTGCGTGGTTGGGTTGCTCGCCACTCATCACGGCTTGGCAGTCGGCCCGCTCTGCGTGCGGTGAGGACGCACTTGGTGTGGGCGTGCCGTCGACTTGCCGTGTCTCCCTCGGGGGCAATCAGTTGGGCAAGGCTCAGACAAGCGTGACCGTGTCCAGATGACTCATCCGGCCTCCACGACCGTGGACTGCAATTGACCTAATTGGGCCATCCGGGGCGACGTGATGGACGGGCAACATGGTGGATATGTCCAGCAGGCATCTACTGGCAGTTGCCTGCGTTGCCGCTTGTGAGCCGCGCTGAGCCACTCCATCGCGCTTGCCTCATCAGATGTCCAGAATCCCTCTAGTCGTGATCGGCGGGCCTGCTTGTGCCTGGCTCGTCGGGATGACCGTGATCCCTCCCGGCCAGCCGGGGACGAACAGCGCGTTCGTGCTCGCGGTGCTGATCGCTGTCATCGTCGCCGGCCTGTGGTGGGGGATCGTCGCTGCCTGCCTCTCGACGGTGCTAATCACCTATTTCTTCATCGAGCCGCGAGGGCCGCACCTGACCTCCGAGGCGGTCCCGGTCATCGCCGTCTTTGCGGTGACGGTTGTCGTGGCAGCCGTGTTGGCTCGGAGCCTCTCCCAGGCACGCGACCAGGCGACGGCGAGTCTCGCTGAGCGCGAGCTCGCGCTTGCTGAGCTGGACCGTCAGATCGACCGCGAGCGTTCCGCCACGCGAGCGTTCCAGTCGGCGGTGCTGCAGGAGGTGCTGCCTACCGTGCAGTCCGCCTCCTTGGAGGCGTTCTACCGGCCCGCGCTCAGCATGTACGAGATCGGCGGTGACTGGTACGACGTGCTAGAGCACCGCGATGGACGGGTCACGGTGACCGTGGGCGACATCTGCGGCAAGGGAGTATCGGCGGCTGCGGAGATGGTGCGGCTGAGCAAAGCACTGCGGATCTACGCGGCAGAGGGCTATGCACCGGGAGAGGTGCTGGCACGGGTGGACGCCGCGATGCTCGACGGGACGCTGCGGGAGGTGTTCGCGACCGCCGTCTGCGCGACGTTCGACCCGACTGCGCTGACACTCCGGTACGCCACCGCGGGTCACCCTTCACCGCTGCTCGTGCGTGCCACGGGAGAAAGCGAGTTCCTCGACCGATGCGCCAGCGCCCCACTCACGTACCGGCGTCGTCGAGCCTCGGAGCGCGACGGTGCAGCTCGCGCCGGGCGACTCCGTCTTCTTCTTTACGGACGGGCTGATCGAGCGCCGCGACCGCACCCTCGACGACGGTTTCGCCGCGTTGAGAACCGCCTGCGCCGTCCCACACGCCACGACCGTAACCTGGGCCAGATCGTCGACACGCTCACCTTGGCCTCGGCGGCCGAAGACGATATCTGTCTTGTCCGGCTCAACGTCAGCGAGGCCAAGCTCCCCGTCGCGCTCGACAGGACGCAACCGTCCAGAGCGATCACCTCCGTGCCGGACACGGTCCTGCCTCACAGCAGGCCCTCACCGCAGGCATCTCCCCCGGATCAGGCCCCAACGCGGCTACGTCGTCGAGGGAGTCGGGTCGGGGCCGTAACCGCGGATTGGCCCACGCCGTATGACGCTGTCCCAGGTCGAGAATCCAGCCCAAGGCTGACCTAAAACGTGACCTCGGGGAGATGAAGCCGCTGAATCAGCCGCTCTGGGAGGGAAGTGCGTCTGCTACGGGAGCAGAGAGCGCGGCTTCGGAGCCGAAGATCGAGCGCAACTCGCGCCAGGTCGGGTCTTCGCCTGCCCAGATCTTCGAGGTCAGCACCCGGCGTTCTTGGACGACTCGGGCAAGCATCGTCAGGGTCGACTGCGACGATTACCTCCTCCGATCCATGAAGCAGCCGCCCACCGATTACCAACTGCTGCGAGCGATTTACGAGCGCCACCAGTCGGACTATGCGGACTCTGCGAGGAGCGGGGCGCGTCAGGCGAAGATCGCGGTGCCGATTGACATTCCTGCGATCGCGTCCGCACTTGGTAGTGATCCCGACACGGTCTTTGGGCGTTTGTACTACCACCTCGACCCGCAGTACGAGCAGGTCAACCGCGACGGCAGCCGCAAGCACCTGTTCATGGCGAAGGCGGGTGATGCTGCCAACTGCATCAACTTCCCGCTGCTGGAGGCAGTCCTCGCCGGGCTGTGGCAGCAACGGCGTCGGGATATGTGGACGTTCTGGACGGCGGTCGTCTCGGGCGGAATCGCAATCGCCTCACTGATCGTGTCGATCATCGCTGTCACTACGACGTAGCCCTACCTGCGCGAGGTAGGAAAGGCTCATTGGCCCGCGCCGGCGCAGGGCTTCAGCAGCGTCAGCTGCCACTGGCCGAGGCCCCGGTACTTCGGATCGAGTGCGAGCATCGGTGTTCCTCCTGCGGTGGATGGTGTGGTTCGTGGCAGGGATCGTCAGGCGACGAGCGCCGGACGCTGGGATCGATCTGGTCGCCCGCACCCGCGAGGGGAAGCTGTAGGCGATCCAGGCGAAGCACTATGACCCGGCCTACGCCCCTCCTTTGACTCTTGATCGGCACCCTGTAGGGTCGCTTCACCTGGCGCAAAGTCTCCATCGAGGCGACAACGCCTCTGCGGGCAGCTTTTTGCTCCGGCAACAGGGGGCGCGGGTGCGCTGCCGCTACTAAGGAGGGGTTCTTAGGTGAGAACTCGACTTCGCCGGAGAGGGCTGCGTCTCGGTCTGTTCGGTTTGCTTGTGGGAAGCGTGATGTTGACGTTGCTCGTTGGCTCGGCAGCGGCGGTTCCGGTATGCGCCAGTGGCAGCTGCACGGAGACGTACACGTTCACGGGGGCTGAGCAGACGTTCACGGTGCCAGCGGGTGTGACGAGTGTGCATGTCGTCGCCCGCGGCGCCGCGGGCGATGTCGGCGTCAACGGTGCTGGTGGGACGGGTCGACGAGGCGCGGAGGTGAGCCGTGATCTTGCCGTCACGCCCGGAGCCACGCCGTACGTGGAGGTGGGTGGGACGCCCACCGCTCCTGGCGACGAGATTTGCTACCTCGCGACGCCGTGTGTCGGTGGGTTCAACGGTGGCGGCACAAGCAATTACGGAAGTGGCGGTGGGGGTGCATCGGATGTACGCACGGCCTCACGAGCCGCTGATGGGACGCTCGCGAACCGGCTGCTGGTGGCAGCGGGAGGTGGTGGCGGCGGCCTAGACTGGACTTGCCGGCCGGGCTTCTTCAAACTTGCCGCGGGGAACGGCGGCGCCGCGGGCGAGGCCGGAGGCAACGGAGAGGCGTGCGCTCCGTCATCGCCCTCCACCGGCGGCGATGCTGGTACGCAGAGTGTCGGCGGACAAGGTGGCTCCCCGTTCGGCGAGGGTGGTGCCTTGGGAGTGGGCGGTGGCGATCAAACAGGTGGTGGTGGCGGCGGCGGCTACTACGGCGGCGGCGGCGGCGGCGGCATCCGCGCCCCCTAACAGGTGGTTCGGGTGCAGGTGGCGGTGGCGGCGGATCGAATCTTGTCCCGTCAGGCGGTGCGAGCGCCCTGACCTCTGATGCGCCGTCGGTGACGATCAGCTACACGCCGATCGCCGGACCTGACGATCACGAAGATCTCATGCGCCCAACTTCACCCAGGGTCAGTCGGGCACGTACACGATCACGGTGACCAATTCGGGTTCCGCTCCCACGAGCGGCACGATCACCGTCACGGACCCGATGCCATCAGGGCTAACCATTATCTCGATCTCTACCGGCGTGTTCTGGACCTGCACCGGCAGCACGGGAACTGCTGTGCACTGCACGAGTAGTTCTGTGCTTGCCGCGGGAGCCAGTTCGGTCATCAGGGTCAATGTCGATGTCGCGAGCAACGCGCAGAGCGGCACGAATACTGCGAGTGTCTCGGGCGGCGGTGAGACGAACACGGCCAACAACACGGCGAGCGATCCGACCACGGTGCGCGATGCGACCGCGCCGGTGATCACGGTCGCCGTCGATGCAGCCGACACGCTCGCTGCAAGCGGCTGGTACAACATCGCGTCCTCTGGCACGGACGGTGTCCTTGTCCATGTGTCTGCAACTGACGCCACGGCGGTGACGAACATCACCTGCGCCGATGGGGCCACCGGAGTGCTGAACACGGCGGGCGCGAGCGGTTCGTTCACGCTGACCGGCGGCGTGCACTCGATTAGCTGTACGGCCTCCGACGGCACGAACACGGGAGCCGGGCCTGGGTCGACCACGATGCCAGTCGAGATCAAGGTCGATCAGACCAAGCCTGCACTCTCTCCGTCCGTTTCGCCAAACCCGCTCTACCTGAACGCTTCGGGCGCGAGCGCATCGGCGGGGGCGACGGATACCGGCGGTTCCGGCGTTGCTTCTTCGAACTGCGGCGCGGTCTCCACGAGCACTGCAGGCGACCACACTGTCACCTGTGATGCGACCGACAACGCAGGCAACTCGAACAGCGCGACGATCCACTACACCGTGCAGTACAAACTGCTCGGCTTCTTCTCGCCCTTCTCCAAGTCGTCCTGGAAGGCGGGCTCGACGGTCCCGGTCAAGATCTCGCTCGCCGACGTGAACGGTGTCCTAATCTCCGACACCGCTGCCGCAGCGCTGCTTTCACCAACGTGCATGGTGAAGTTCTCGGCCGGGCCAGGGCCGCAAACCCTGGCCGCGACATGTATGAAGTACGACAAGGCGACCGATCAGTTCATCTACACCTGGAAGCTCGGGAGCGCGTTTAGTCCTCCGGACGAGACGATCACGGTCGCGATCAGCTATCCGGGTACCACCTCGACGACGACCATGTCGGAGCCGATCACGATCAAGAAGTAGCCGCACCACGCGGCTGTGCTGAACAACGGAAGGCCCGCTCCGGCGGGCCTTCTCCTTTCTCAGCGGGTCGCTCAGCCTGGCACGTCCGACCCGGCATACAAAGCGAGCGTACAGGCAGACCCCGATGGGTGCCGTGAGTCCGTGGTTGGACGCACTCGACGCCGTGGAACTCCCGCTCCGCACAGACCGGGCAGTAGAAGACGACCTCGTCCTGGCCGTCGTCATCGAGGTCGGCTAGGGGCGCCTCCCAACCCCTCGCGTCCCCCTCGGCCTCGACCTCGCACTCCTGGCACCTCACCCCGCCGATGATGACGGGTCGGGCGAGCGGGCGTAAGTGGCTGTTTCGGACACGCAATGGGGCGGGGGAACGGGTCGCCGTGCTTCACCTTGACAAGCCGTCGAACGGGCACGACCGACTCCCCTCGATGCCGTAAGCGCGGGGGCCTGGTGATCGCCGCCGCGAGCAGCGCCCCGAGCGCTCGTGCCTTCTGCTGCATCATCCCGTCCTCCCTCGTCGAGACACGCTCACGCTGCTCCGGCGCCCTCCGCGCCTCGCAGCGACTTCCTGCAGCATTGCACTCCGCCCGTCTAGCGAAAAGCCGCGGGCCGGCGGGCTCTCGAATGTGGACGCAGGCCTTCACGAAATCGCTCGTAGTGCGGTGTCTCACAACGTTCGACACGAAATGATCGTTGCGGGACACCCCACTGGAGTCGATACTTGGCGGATGCGGCCCGTTTTTCAGCGCAAGCGCTCGTCGACGGAGCAGCTCGCCGGCGGAACCTCATTCCCGCGTGCGGAGCTCGATGCGCTGCACGAGACCGCCGTGCTCGTTGCCGACCGCAACGAGATGCCGGAGCTCCTCCGCCTGATCCTCGCCAGGGCCGGTTCGCTCCTCGGTGCCGACCACGGGTATCTCTACCTCGTCCAGCCCGACGGCAAGTCGCTCGTCGTGGTGGCTGGGCTGGGGGCGTTCGTCGAGCGCATCGGTTTCCGCATTCAGCTCGGAGAAGGGCTCGCAGGGCGCGTCGCGTCGGAGGGAGAGCCGCTGACCGTCGTCGACTTCGCGAGCTCGGTGGGCGAAGCGCAGAGGCTCGGGCCGCTCCCGTTCCGTGCGGTCGTCGGCGCGCCTCTTCGCGGAACCGAGGGGATCCTGGGAGTGATCGGGCTCGCGCGTACCGACTCGTCGACCTTCGACGCCGAGGAGGTCGCGCTCCTCGACCGGTTCGGCCGGCTCGCGGCAATCGCGCTGGACAACGCGCGCCTCCATGAGAGCCTCCAGGCGGAGCTGGCCGAGCGGCGCCGCACCGAGGAGGAGCTTCTCGACACGGTCTCCCGGCTGAGCCGTTCGGAGCTCGAGTTGCGTCGTGCTCAGGCGGAGACGATCCGCAGGCTCGCGGACGCAGCCGAGTTCCGCGATGCGGAGACCGGTCATCACACGGAGCGGATGTCGCGGATGTGCGAGCAGATCGCGCGACGCCTCGGCCTCGAGGAGGATCGCTGCGGCCTGCTGCGCGATGCGAGCCCGCTGCACGACATCGGCAAGATCGCCATCCCCGACGAGATCCTGCTGAAGCGGGGCCCCCTCACCGACCACGAGCGCAGCTCGATGCGGCGCCACCCCGAGATCGGCCATCGGCTCCTGAGCGGCTCTTCCTCGGAGGTGCTGGACCTCGCGGCGACGATCGCGCTCGTGCACCACGAGCGCTGGGACGGGAAGGGCTATCCGCGCGGCCTCGCCGGCGATGCGATCCCGCTCGAGGGCCGGATCGCCGCGGTGGCGGACGTTTTCGACGCGCTCACGACCGAACGCGTCTACCGACGGGCCTTGCCGGTGGAGGGGGCGCTCGCGATGATGCGGGAGGAGCGGGGCGGCCAGTTCGACCCGCTCGTCTTCGATGCCCTCGCGGAGATCGTCCGGGCTTCGGCGGAGGTCACGGGGGCCGAGGGCCCTGCCGACGACGGCGAGGATTCGTGGTCGCAGGCGAGACCGCAACCGGCCGCGATGACCTCGGTGCCGACCACGCTCTCCCAACCCGTGGCACGCGCCGGGCTCTCGGAACGGCAGCTGCGCCGTGCCTGCCGCGTCGCCGAGCGCGGGTTCGAGGGGGGTCGGGGGCGCGGTGTGATCGAGGATGCACTCGCGAGCCTCTGCGCGCCGTTCGAGGGCTCGCTGCTCGCGAGCCTCTACGCTCTCGAGCACGACCGCCTCTGGCTCGTCGCCCAGTACGGCTATGCCGAGGTGCGAGACGGTGTCGAGCTCGAGCACGGCGTCATGGGTCGGGCTGTACGGACGCGGACGATCCAGGTCGTCAGCGATGCAACGAGCTTCGACACGACGTCTCCCGGCACCCGCATCGTCGGCTCGGAGGTCGCGGTCCCGTTCCAGGCGGGGGGCAACATCGTCGGGGTCCTCAACGTGGAGTCGATCGGCGTCCGCTTGCCGCGGTCCGCCGGAGCGACGCTCGTGCCCCTCGCCTCGCTGCTCGGAGAGCGCGCGGTTGCGAGCCGCGAGGGCCTGAACTCGGACGTCGGGGATCTCGTGCGTCTCTGTGTCCACGCGAGCTCGCTTCGGAGCATCGGGGCGATCGCCGAGCTCTCGACCCGCACGAGCGCGCGGATCCTCGGTCTTTCGTCCGCGCAGCTCGATCTCTGGCGCGAGGACGACGTCTGGCCTCGGCTCGTGAGCTTCTGGCGACGGCACGAGGTTCACCTCGAGCCGCTGGACGCGGAGCTCCTCGTACGCCTCGAGAGGACCGCAGATGCGCAGGCCACGTCGAGTGTGGTGCCGGCGCAGCAGGTCGGCCTCGCCGACGGATCGACCGACTCGCTCGTCGTGCTCCCGCTCCGCGTCGGTGGGGCGCCGGTCGGGCTCCTCACCGGGAGGCTCACGGGCCCTCCCCCGACGAGGGAGCGACTCGAGGCGGCGACGTTGTTCGCACAACACACGGCTGCGTTGCTCGACGTCGCGACGGCGCTTCGTCGAGAGCAGCGGGCTGCCGTCACCGACCAGCTCACCGGACTGCTGAACCGGCGTGGCTTCGAGGAGCGCTTTCAGGAGGAGCTGCGGCGCGGGGGGCGGGACGACGCGCCGGTGTCAGTCGTCCTCTGCGACTGCGACGGATTGAAGACGGTGAACGACCTCCGCGGGCACGAGATGGGCGACGCCCTGCTCGAGTTGATCGCCAGCTGCCTCCGGGCGCACAAGCGCGCCGGCGATGTCGCGGCTCGGGTGGGCGGCGACGAGTTCGCGATCCTCCTTCCTGATGCGGAGCTCGAGACGGCGCTCGCGGTCGCCGACAGGATCCGCGGTGCGATCACTGCGGAGACGATCGCCGGGTTCCGGCCGAGCGCGTCGTTCGGGGTCGCAGCGTTCCCGCTGCACGGGAGCACCACAGCCGAGGTGATGAAGGTCGCCGACGATGCCCTCTACCGCGCGAAGCAGCGCGGCGGCGACGAGATCGTCGCTATCGCCGACTAGCGAGGTCGCACCGCGTGGTCGAATCGACCGCAGGGATATGATTATCCGGCGATTGTCCTAGACTTGCGCCATTCGAACGAGGTCCGGCCCGCACCTCGAGGGTGGGTCGGCGTCGGTCAACAACGGAGGAGGAAGAGCTTGTCGCTCAACAAGAAAGGCCTGTTCCTCGGCGGCCTGCTCGTGGCCCTGGTCGCGTTCGTCGCGGCCGGCTGCGGCGGCGGCGGCGGAGGAGGCGCGCCGGAGGCCCTGCCGTCGTCCTCGTGTACGGCGATCGAGTACGAGGGAGACGGGGATCCCGACTACCTGCTCGTCTCGGACCTGCCGCTGCAGGGCGCGTCGCGCACACAGACGGTGCAGATCGTGAACGCGATCCGCTACGAGCTGAAGCAGGCGGGCTTCAAGGCCGGGGACTACAAGATCGGGTACCAGTCGTGTGACGACGCCACCGCTCAGGCCGGCAAGTGGGACTCGGGCAAGTGCAGCGAGAACGCCAACGCCTATGCGGCGAACGACAAGGTGATCGGCATCATCGGCACCTTCAACTCCGGCTGCGCCGGCATCATCATCCCGGTCGTCAACCAGGCGCCCGACGGCGGCATCCCGATGCTCTCGCCGGCGAACACGTACGTCTGCCTGACCCAGGGCGGGCCCGGGTGCGACAAGACGGAGCCGGACAAGTACTACCCGTCGGGGACGCGCAACTACGCCCGCGTCGTCGCGAACGACGGCTACCAGGGTGCGGCGGACGCCGAGTTCGCGCAGACGCTCGGCGTCAAGAACGTGTTCATCCTGAACGACAAGGAGGCATACGGACTCGGCGTCGCCACGAACTTCCAGAACGCGGCGAAGTCGCTCGGGATCAAGGTCGCGGGCTTCGAGGGCTTCGATCCGAAGGCGTCGTCCTACGAGGCGCTGTACAACAACATCAAGGCGACCGGCGCCGACGCCGTCTTCATCGGCGGTCTCATCTGCGAGAACGGCGCGCAGCTGATCAAGGACAAGGTCGCGGTGCTCGGGCCGAACACCGGGGTCAAGTTGCTCACCCCGGACGGCTTCGCGCTGCAGGGAACGATCGACGACGCGGGCTCGGCGTCCGAGGGCATGTACATGTCGGTCGCCGGCCAGCCGATCGACAAGTTCCAGGGTGCCGCTCGGGAGTTCGCCACGAACTTCTCGAAGGAGTTCCTGGGCGGCAAGACGGTCGACCCGTACGCCATCTACGGCGCACAGGCCGCGACCGTGATGCTCGATGCAATCGGGGCATCCGACGGGTCACGCAGCGACGTGATCTCGAAGATGTTCGCGACCCAGGTGCAGAACGGCCTCCTCGGCTCGTTCAAGTTCAACGAGAACGGAGACCCGACGCAGGCCAGCGGCGCCGTCACGGCGATCGTCGTCTACAAGGCGACGGACAAGCTCGAGACGGCGGCGCTCATCTCGCCGAAGCAGTCGACGGTCGACGCAGCGCTGGGGCAGTAAAAGAACGGTCGAGGGGTGAGGCTTCGCCTCACCCCTCGACTTCTCTCCGGGGTGAGGCTTCAGCCTCACCCCTGTTTCGTGGGCTCAGCTTCACAGGCGCTGTCAATTGCCCTCTCGCGGCATTTCTGTTTTAGTCAGCCGGCGATGGCTGGTATCTCGGCGAAACTTCGGGGCGCGAGCATCACCGACCTGATCGGCCTCGGTCTCGTCGCTCTCGTCGTCCTCTGGCTCGCCGTCAACTTCGTCAAGGACCCGAGCCAGTTCATCGAGGTCGGGCTGATCGGTCTCACGAACGGGATGATCTTCGGCCTCGTGGCGCTCGGCTACACGCTCGTCTACGGCATCCTGCAGCTGATCAACTTCGCCCACGGCGACGTCTTCGCGCTCTCGGGGCTCGTCGCGAGCACCGTGATCGTGAGCGTCCTCGGCCTCGACACCGACGCGAGCGTGGGAGCGATCATCGGCGGCCTCCTCGTCACGCTCGCCGTGATCATGACGGGGTTCGCGCTGTTCAACGCCGCGATCGAGCGTGTCGCGTACCGCCCGCTCCGGCACGCGCCACGGCTGTCGCCGCTGATCACCGCCGTCGGGATGTCGTTCATCATCAACAACATCGGGCTGGCGGTCTACGGCGTCAACTACAAGACCGTGCCGAACTTCATCCCGCGCACCGATCTCATCCACATCGGAGATGTCAGCTACTCGTGGAGCAAGGCGTCCGTGCTGTTCATCGTGATCCCGCTCCTCGTCGTCCTCTCCTGGTTCGTCCGCTCGACGAAGCAGGGGAAGGCGATGCGCGCCGTGTCGCAGGACACGGAGGCGTCGGCGATGATGGGGATCGACGTGAACCGGACGATCTCCGTCACGTTCCTGCTCGCCGGGTCGCTGGCAGGCGCCGCCGGGATCATCTACCTGCTCCAGTTCAACATGCGCTACGACACCGGGTTCGAGCTCGGCCTGATCGCGTTCACGGCCGCCGTGCTGGGTGGTATCGGCAACCTGACCGGGGCGGTCCTGGGCGCGCTCGTGATCGGTTTCATCCAGGCCTTCAACGAGGGCCTCCCCTGGCTTGCCCCCGGAAGCGACTGGACGCGCTCGATGGTCTTCGGGATCCTGATCCTCGTCCTCGTCTTCCGGCCGGAGGGCATCCTCGGCGAGCAGACACCCGAGGGCGCGTGACCGACATCGGGACACGTGCGCGCTCGGCCGTCGCGCAACCGCAACGCGGTGATCGTGGCCGGGCTCATCGTCCTCACGCTCATCTACCCGCAGATCTACGACTCGCTCAGCTCGCTGCCGCTGATCGGCGACTTCGTGCCGAAGACGGATGCGCTCGTCGTCATGGTCGCTTTCACGACGATGGCCGTCGGCCTGAACATCGTCGTCGGCTACGCGGGCCTGCTCGACCTCGGCTACGTCGCGTTCTACGCCGTCGGCGCCTACACGGCCGGCTGGTTCGCCTCGCAGCAGTTCGACCAGCGTCAGTTCCATTTCGGCTCCGTCGGAGTCGCGCCGACGATTCCGGGGATCCACATCTCGATGTGGCTCGTGCTTCCCGTCGCGGGACTGCTGACGCTGGTCGCCGGCATCCTCATCGGCCTGCCGACGCTCCGCCTGCGAGGGGACTACCTCGCCATCGTCACGCTCGGATTCGGCGAGATCGTGCCGCAGTTCGTGCGGAACGCGGACGATCTCGGCGGCTTCGACCTCACGCACGGGACCTTCGGGATCACGCCCATCGACTCGCTCGGCTTCGGCGCCTTTTTTGCCGGGATCGGCCTGCCCGAGAGCTTCCGCCAGTCCACCGAGCGCTCCCAGTGGTACTTCTGGACCGCGGTCGCGATCCTGCTCATCACCGTCTTCTGCAGTGTGCGGTTGCGCGACTCGCGTCTCGGCCGCGCCTGGATCGCGATCCGCGAGGACGAGACCGCGGCCGCGGCGATGGGTGTGCCGCTGATGCGCACGAAGACGTGGTCGTACGCGATCGGGGCGTTCTTCGGCGGCGTCGCCGGCGCGTTCCTCGCGAGCTTCCGGTCGGGCGCGTTCCCGGCGGACTTCTACTTCCAGATCTCGGTCTTCCTCCTCTGCATGGTCATCCTCGGCGGCATGGGCAGCGTCTGGGGCGTGGTCGTCGGCGGGATGATCCTCAGCTACCTGAACCAGGCGGGCCTCGCCACGATCGGGTCGAAAATCCAGGAGTCGGGGCTTCCCGGGCTCGAGGAGTTCGACCCGCGGAAGTACCAGTTCGGGATCTACGGCATCATCATCGTGTTGATGATGCTGTTCCGTCCCGCCGGTCTCATCCCCGAGCGGCGCCACAAGATCGAGCTGGCGGAGGGCGTGCACGATACGCCGTTCTACGACGTGCAGCACGAGGGCACGCTCACCGACCGGGACCCGTCGGATGACTGACAACCTCATCGAGGTCACGAAGCTGCGCAAGGAGTTCGGCGGCCTCGTGGCCACGAACGACGTCGACTTCACGATCCCTCGCGGCTCGATCGTCTCGCTGATCGGGCCGAACGGTGCGGGGAAGACGACGTTCTTCAACCAGCTCACGGGCGTCTACAAGCCCACGTCCGGGACGATCCTGTTCGACGGCGTCGACGTCACCGACAAGCCTCCGCACGCGATCACGGCGCTCGGCATCGGCCGCACCTTCCAGAACATCCGCCTCTTCCTGCAGATGACCGCGCTCGAGAACGTGCTCGTCGGCATGCACTGCCGTCTGCACGGCGGCATTCTGGGCTCGATCGTGCGCACGCGCCGCGTCCGCCGCGAGGAGGCGGCCGCACGCGAGAAGGCGCGCGAGCTGCTCGTCTACAGCGGCCTTCCCCGCCGGCACGAGGAGCAGGCGGGGTCGCTGCCCTACGGCGACCAGCGTCGGCTCGAGGTCGCACGGGCGCTCGCCACCGACCCGAAGCTGCTCCTGCTCGACGAGCCCACCGCGGGCATGAACCCGCAGGAGACGGCGGCGTTCACCGCCTTCGTGCGCCAGGTGCGCGACGAGAGGGGCCTCACCGTGCTCCTGATCGAGCACGACATGAAGGTCGTGATGGGCGTCTCGGAGCGGTGCACCGTGCTCGAGTACGGCGAGAAGATCGCCGAGGGCACCCCGGCCGAGGTGCAGGCCGACGAGCGCGTGATCGAGGCGTACCTCGGCAAGGGAGCGACGGGATGAGACGCCACGGGCGACGTCCTCCAGATCGACGACATCCACACGTACTACGGCGCCATCCATGCGCTCAAGGGGGTGTCACTCAGGATCGGCGGGAGCGAGATCGTGACGCTGATCGGGGCCAACGGCGCCGGCAAGTCGACCACGCTGCGCTCGATCAACGGGCTCAACCGTCCACGCCAGGGCACGATCCGGTTCCAGGGCAACGACATCACGAACGCATCGCCGCACCGATCGTCAAGAACGGGATCGCGCAGAGCCCGGAGGGGCGTCGTCTGTTCCCACGCATGTCGGTGACCGAGAACCTCGAGATGGGCGCGTTCCAGCGCAGCGACCGGGAGAACTTCAAGGAGGACATGGAACGCGTCTTCGAGCTCTTCCCGCGGCTGCACGAGCGGCGGGCGCAGAAGGCCGGGACGATGTCGGGCGGCGAGCAGCAGATGTGCGCGATCGGGCGCGCCTTGATGGCACGCCCGAAGCTGCTGCTCCTCGACGAGCCCTCGATGGGGCTGGCGCCGATCTTCGTCGAGAAGATCTTCGAGATCGTGATCGAGATCAACAAGCAGGGAACGCCGGTGCTGCTCGTGGAGCAGAACGCGCTCATGGCGCTCGACGTCGCGAGCCGCGGCTACGTCCTGGAGACGGGCCGCGTGGCGCTCGAGGGACCTGCGGCCGAGCTGAAGGTGAACGAGCAGGTCCGGAAGACGTACCTCGGCGAGGGCTAGTGCGGCGTCTCACAACGTTTCACAGAAAACAGCATCGTTGTGAGACGCCGCACTACTGAATCAACATGGTAGTGGGGTGTCCCGCAACGAACATTTCCGGTCGAACGTTGCGGGACACCCCACTAGCGCGTAGGGGCCGAGTCCTCGCCGCCTCCGACGACGAGCGGTGCGTACGGCGGCGCGAGCAGCACCCCGAGACGGTGCGTGCCGCCGGCGACGCCGCGGGCCATCTCGAGCGCGGCGGTGATGCTGTGGGTCGGGACGAGCCCGAGTGCCCGCGCGGCGCCCGCGTCCCGGCAGCCCGCAACGAGGACGCGGCCCGATTGTGCGAGAGCCGGCGCGCATGTTCCCCAGTCGAGGTACGGCAGCAGCGGGTGCGGCGCGCTTCCCTGCCGGTAGGCCACGACCGCGCGGGTGTCCGCGAGCGCGTCGGCCCTCGCCGTTGCGAGCTCGTCGTCCCTCATCCCTTCGCGCAGCAGGTGGAACAGGTTCCGGTACGGCGCCTGCGGGCCGTGCCCGAACGTCCGCCGGAAGTCGTGCAGCAGGATGACGCTGCCGCCTTCCCGCAACGGGGGCTCGTCGCGCCAGAGCCGGAGGGCATGGCCGAGGCCGATCGCCGCGGCGGTGATCGGGTTCAACGGCTCGCGCGGCTCGTGCAGCGATCTCCACGGCAGCGGCACGAGGATCGTGTCCACCGGGCCGTCGAGCGGGATGCCCCGCAGCGAGATCCCGCGCAGGAGGGCCTCGGCGTGCGAGACGGCCGGCGGGCCCGCCAGGACGGTGGCCGCGCGGAGGACGCGCCCCACGCTCTCGAGCGCGTGCTCGCGAAGCTGCCCCGGCAGCGCGTTGAGGAGGCGCCGCACGGGGGAGTGCGCGAGGGCCGTGACCATCCCAGGAGCCGACGGGTAGCCGCGATATCGGCCGGTCGGCCGTGGATGGTCGAGCAGGATCGACACCCCGGTGACCGCCGTGCGGCGGGCGAGTGCAGCGGCCACCCTGCCGGCCGTGATGCCCCGCGGCGAGAGCGACGGCGCGAGGAGCGACGGGGCCGGGGCGGGCTGCGCGATGTCCTCGGCCGCGCAGGCATCGAGAAGCGTGCAGGCGCCGCCTCGCTCCGACGTCTCGGCGGCTGTCAGCACCACGATCAAGTCGGCGTCGAGGAGCGCTCCGTGGATGTGCACCGTGCCGCCGCCGTCGAGCTCGAGGGCCTTCAGGTCCGGATCTGCCGCGTCGTGCACGACCACCGAGCCGCGGAAGTCACGCGCCTCCGTCGGGGTGAGGACGCCCTCCCGCTCGCGGCGGCCGGCGCGGCGTTCGAGCCCGCCGGCGATGAGGATCGTCTGCTGCTCGGCCGGCATGCCGAGGCGCTCGAGCTCGTCGCTGACGGCGCCGAGAGCGGCGCGGCGGGGGTCTCCGGGCGCATCCGGGAAAGGGAGCGAGCGGGCCTCGACGACGACGACGGCGCGGCCCCCGGGCGTGACGAGATCGACGAGAGGAGGGCCCGAGAGCGGGTAGCGCAGCGCCTCGCGGACGGCTGCGCCGATGTCCAGGAGTGCATCGAGTCGGGCCGGTGGGGCGAGGAGCAGCGCGTCGTCGTCGACGGTGACGAGCGGCATGCGCGAGCCGGACAGGAGGGGGACCCGCAGCATGCCCTCATCCAACCACCCGCGCCGGGCACGGGGTCGCCGAGGCGCGGTCAGGCGACGGCGCGGAAGAGCCGGTAGAAGGTCGGGCGGAAGCCGAGCTTCGGCCACGTGCGGGACGAGAGCAGGTTCGTGGCGCGCCAGTCGGTCGTGATCACGCCGTAGCCCGCCTCGTGGGCCCAGTCGAGCACCGTCGCCCCGAGCGCGCTCCCCACCCCGCTGCCGCGCGCGTCCTCGAGTACGGCTGCGAAGCCGAGATGTGCCGCGCTGTCGGGTCGCGTGATCCCCGTATGCAGGCTCGACAGCTCGACCGAGCACCCGATCGCCGAGCCGACGACGCGCCCGTTCACTTCGCCGACGAACGTCGCAAAGGCGGGATTGTCGAAGTCCTCGTCCCACTCGGTTCGAGCCTCCTCGAGCGACGGCGGCGAGCGCGGCGGAGAAGCACGGCGAGAGCTGCTGGTGGGCCGGCAGGGAGAGCTCGAGGGCCGCCAGCACGTCGATGTCGTCGCGCGTCGGCTTGCGGATGGCGACGCCTGGCGGGATCTCCGTGAGGGGTGACGCGGGCGCCTCGCGGACGGCATGGACGTGCTGCTGCCCGAAGCCGACGCGGAACCACGCGTCGACGAGCGCGCTGTCCGAGGCGGGCACGACGGCGTAGTGGGAGGTCCTGCCTTCCTCGACCCAGCGGCCCGCGGCGTGTGCGTAGAGGTCGCGCGCCGCCTCGGGCTCGCTCACCGCGTGCCCGGCGGCCTCGACCCAGACGTTCGGCCCCCAGAGCGGGTCGACGCGCGGCGTGCCGATCAGGTAGCCGACGGTGGTGCCGTTGCGCGTCGCGACGGCGCCGGAAGCGTCGTTCGTGAGCAGGTCCTCGATCGCCGCGCGCGTCACGTCCTCGCGTTCGTAAGCAGCCGGGAGCGCGGGCTCGACCGTCCGGCCGGCGGCGTGACGGGCCGCGAGCAGGCGAGCCGCATCGTCGAGGAAGCCCGCGTCGAAGGGACGGAGCTCGAGGCGCATCATGGCGCGGGCACGCGTGGGGTGTCCCGCAACGTTCGACCGGAAATGATCGTTGCGGGACACCCCACTCATTGTCGATTACTGTAGTGCGGCGTCTCACAACGATGCTCTTCCTGTCTGACGTTGTGAGAGCCCCCTACGCCCTTCCTCCGGGAAGGACGATCCTGCATACACTCGCTCGCATGGCCCCGAAGACGATCACGGGGGCGGAGCTCGAGCTCGACGACGGGCCCGCCCGCGACGCCGAGCTGTTCCTCGTCGACGGCAACAACCTCGCCTACCGCGCGTTCTTCGCGCTGCCCGAGGAGCTCGCGACGAGCGACGGGATGCCGACGAACGCGCTGCTCGGCTTCGGGAACATGCTCTTCAAGCTGCTCTCGGACTACCGGCCGCGCGGCGTCGCAGTCGCCTGGGACACACGTCCCACGCACCGCGGTGCCGTCGCCGAGGCTGCGGACATCGTCTACAAGGAGGGCCGGCGCGCGATGCCGGATCTCCTCCGCGAGCAGTTTCCCCACTTCCGGCCGATCGTGGAGGCGTTCGGGTATCGGAACCTCGAGTTCGAGGGCTGGGAGGCGGACGACGTGATCGCGAGCCTGGCGACGCGCGCCGACGAGGCGGGAGTGAAGACGTGCGTCGTCTCGACCGACCGCGACGCCTTCCAGCTGTGCTCGGAGAACGTGACTCTGATGATGACGCCGCGCGGCGTCGCCGACGTCAACGTCTACACGCCCGAGCGCGTGGAGCTGCGCTACGGCGTGCGCCCGGACCAGGTCCCCGACTTCATCGGCCTCAAGGGCGACACGTCCGACAACATCCCGGGCATCCCCGGCATCGGCGACAAGACGGCCGGACAGCTGGTCGCGCAGTACGGCTCGCTGGAGGAGGTCATCGCCCACGCGGACGAGCTCTCGCCGGCGCGCGGGAAGGCGGTGCGGGAGCACGCCGACCAGGCGCGCGCGTCGAAGGAGCTCGCGACGATGCGCCGTGATCTCCCGCTGGACGTCGACCCGACGACGCTGGTCTCCGGCGCGCCGGACCGCTCCCAGCTGAAGGAGATGTTCCGGCGCTTCGAGTTCCGGGGCCTGCTGAATCGCGTGGACGAGCTCGACGCGGCGTTGCCGGCGCAGGAGCGCCCGAAGCTCGAGAGCCAGGCCGTCCCGTGGCGCGAGGGGCCCCTGAGCGCGATCCGGGAGCGGGTCGGCGTCGCCATCGACGACGGCCGCGTGGCGCTCGCAGGCGCCGACGGAGTGCTCGTCTCGGCCTGGGAGCCCGGTAGCGCGTCATTCCTGCGCGACGCCCTCGTCGTCTCGCACGACGCGAAGGCCCTGCACCTGCCGTTCGCGCCCGTCGACGACACGATGCTCGCGGCCTACCTGATCGAGCCGGGCCGGGCCGCGTACCTCATCGAGGATCTCCGCCGCGGAGTACGGCCTCGAGCTCGACCCGGAGCCGCCGGCGGAGGAGACGACGGCGGCGCTCGTGCGCCGGGCCGAGGCAGCCCGCCGTCTTGCCGAGCCGATGCGCGCACGGCTCGTCGAGCGTGGCTCGCTCGAGCTCTACGAGCGCATCGAGCTGCCGCTGACCGCCGTCCTCGCCGCGATGGAGGACGCCGGCGTCAAGATAGACGAGTACCGCATGGGGGAGATCACGGCCCGGCTGCGCGATCGCGTCGAGGAGCTCGAAGCGCTGGCGACGGATCTCGCGGGTGAGGAGTTCATGCTCGGCTCCACGCAGCAGGTGGCACGCGTCCTGTTCGAGCAGCTTCGCCTCGAGCCCGGCCGGAAGGGGAAGACCGGCTACTCGACCGACAGCCGCGTGCTCCGCGGGCTCCGCGACGCGCACGAGATCGTCCCGGTGATCGAGGAGTGGCGCGAGTACTCGAAGCTCCTCAACACGTACCTGCTACCGCTCCCCTCGCTGATCTCCGAGCGCGACGGCCGCCTCCACACGACGTTCAACCAGGCCGTCGCCGCGACGGGCCGGCTCTCGACGTCCAACCCGAACCTGCAGTCGATCCCGGTGCGGACGGGCCTCGGACGCCAGATCCGCTCGGCGTTCGTGGCGGAGGAGGGGCACAGGCTGCTCTCGGCCGACTACAGCCAGGTCGAGCTCCGCATCCTCGCGCACGTGTCGGGCGAACCGGTGCTCCGGGAGGCGTTCGAGCGGGGCGAGGACATCCACACGCGGACGGCGGCCGAGGTCCTCGGGAAGGAGCCCGCCACGCTCACGCGCCCCGAGCGCGACGTCGCCAAGATGGTGAACTTCGGGATCATCTACGGCATCTCGTCGTTCGGCCTCTCGGAGAACCTGGAGATCCCGCGCGAGGAGGCGCAGGCGTACATCGACACCTACCTGGCCCGCTTCCCGCACGTGCAGGAGTTCATCGCCCGCACGATCGCGCAGGCCGCCGCGGACGGCTACGTGACGACGCTGCTCGGGCGACGGCGACCGATCCCGGAGCTGCGCGCCTCGAACCGCCAGACCCGCTCACTCGGAGAGCGGCTCGCCGTCAACACGGTCATGCAGGGCACCGCCGCCGACATCATCAAAGTGGCCATGATCCGGGCCCACGACCGCCTGCGCTCGGAAGGGCGCGGCGCGCGCATCGTGCTCCAGGTGCACGACGAGCTGCTGCTCGAGGTGCCGGACACCGAGATCACGGGCGTGCGGGACCTCGTCCGCCAGGAGATGATCGGCGCCTACCCGCTCGACCCACCCCTCGCCGTCGACGTGGGCGTCGGGGAAAATTGGGCGGACGCGAAAGACTGACGAAGTCGGGTTGCGTCAGGCTTCAGCCTGACGGAAGACGCCGCAAACCGGCTTCAGCTGCTGATTCGGAAGCCGCGATCCCTCGCTATACTCCGCGCTTCGCCCATGGCCCAACAACCGACCGAGAGCACCCCTATGTCCACCATGGAAGTTCCCGTCCTCGAGGACGGCGTCTGGATCACAGGCCCCGACGGGGAGCTGATTCCGGACTACGACGCCACGTTCCCCACGATCAACGAGGGGGAGGTCGTGCACGGCACCGTCGTGCGCGTCGACAAGGACGAGGTGCTCGTCGACATCGGCTACAAGTCCGAGGGCGTGATCCCGGTCTCCGAGCTGTCCATCCGGCGCTCGGTGAACCCGGCCGACGAGGTATCGATCGGCGAGGAGATCGACGCGCTCGTGATGCAGAAGGAAGACGCCGAAGGGCGTCTCATCCTCTCCAAGAAGCGCGCCCGCTTCGAGCTCGCCTGGAAGGCGATCGAGGCCGCGGCCGAGAGCGGCGAGGCCGTCACGGGCCGGGTGATCGAGGTCGTCAAGGGCGGTCTCATCCTCGATCTCGGCGTGCGCGGGTTCCTGCCGGCGTCGCTCGTCGACATCCGGCGCGTGCAGGATCTCGACGAGTTCACGGGCAAGGAGCTCCGCTGCAAGGTGATCGAGCTCAACCGCTCGCGCAACAACGTCGTTCTCTCGCGTCGGGCGGTGCTCGAGGACGAGCGCAAGGAGATGCGCCAGGCGATCCTCGACCGGCTCAACCCGGGGGACGTCGTCGACGGCCAGATCTCCAACATCGTCGACTTCGGGGCCTTCGTCGACCTCGACGGCATGGACGGCCTCATCCACATTTCCGAGCTCTCGTGGAGCCACGTCAACCATCCCTCCGAGGTGCTCGAGATCGGCCAGACCGTCAAGGTCAAGGTGCTCGACATCGACCGCGAGCGCCAGCGGATCTCGCTCGGCCTCAAGCAGACGCAGTCGGATCCGTGGCAGCAGGTGCTCGAGCACTACCACGAGAGCGACATCGTCGAAGGGCGCGTCACGAAGGTCGTCACGTTCGGCGCCTTCGTCGAGATCCTGCCGGGCGTCGAAGGGCTCGTGCACATCTCCGAGCTCGCGCAGCACCACGTCGAGAACCCGCGCGAGGTCGTCTCCCAGGGCGACCCGGTGAACGTTCTCATCCTCGAGATCGACGGCGACCGACGCCGCCTGTCGCTGTCCCTCAAGCGCGTCGAGGAAGGCGCCGAGCCGCTCCCGCGAGCCGACGGCGGCGAGTCGGTGCACCTGACGCCGAACCTGCGCCTGTCGGAGGAGGCCTTCCCGGCCGCGTCCGGCGACGCCGCCGAGGAGGCCAGGATCCTCGATGACGAGGCGGTGGAGCTCGCGGCCGAGGCGGTCGTCGCCGACGATCTCGCCGTGGAGCTCGCGGCCGAGGCGGTCGTCGCCGAGGCGGTCGCAGAGGAGCTGGCCGAGGAGGCGCTCGAGGCCGACGCGGCGGGTGACGAGGAGGGGGCTGCCGAGCTCGCAAGCGAGGCGCTCGGGGTCGACGCAGCAGCCGTCGAGCTCGCCGAGGAGGCCGTCGCAGCAGAGGAGTTCGCGGTCGAGGCGGCCGAGGAAGCGCTTGCCGACGCGGCCGATGCACAGGAGCTTGCGGACGAGGCCGACGCACCGGCCACCGACGAAGAGCCGGCTCCGTAGTGGGGTGACCCGCAACGTTCGACCGGAAATATCGTTGCGGGACACCCCACTCCATGTTGATGCTGTAGTGCGGCGTCTCACAACGATGCTCTTCCTGTCCGACGTTGTGAGACGCCGCACTAGCACATTGCCCCGCCCGATCACCGTCGCGATCACCGGTGGGATCGCGGCGGGGAAGAGCACCGCTCTGTCGGCCTTCCGCGCCCACGGCGCCGCGACGGTGTCGAGCGACGAGATCGTCCACCATCTCCTCCGCACCGACCCGCAGGTGCGCGAGGCGCTCGTGGGGCGTTTCGGCGAGGAGATCCTGGGAGAGGACAGCGTGCCCGACCGGGCGCGGATCGCGGCCGTCGTCTTCGACGACCCTGAGGCGCTCGCCTTCCTGGAGGCCCTCCTGCACCCCCTTGTCTCCCGCGAGTACCTGACCTGGCGGGAGCACCTCGCGGGCCTCGACGACCCGCCCCGCGTGTGCGTCACCGAAGTGCCGTTGCTCTTCGAGGCGGGCAGCACGTCCAGCTTCGACCGGGTCGTCGTGATCACGGCTCCCCGCCCGCTGCGTGAGCAGCGCCGGCTCGTGCCGCTCGACAACCGCGACGCCCGGCTGCTCGACGACTCCGAGAAAATCGCCGGCGCGGACTTCCACTACGTCAACACGGGCACGTACGAGGACCTCGATGCCTGGGTCGCAGGCGTCATGGCGGAGCTGACAAACGACGACTCGTGAGACGCCTTGTGGTCATGCTGGCCGGCGTGGCCGTGCTCGGGGGCATCGCCTACGCCGTCTGGCACAGCCAGCCGCACTTCGTGCAGCGGATCCGCTACCCGCTTCGGTACGAGGCGATCGTCCGGGGCCACGCTCGGAACTACGACCTCGACCCGTCCCTGCTCGCGGCCGTGATCTACACGGAGAGCAAGTTCGACGCAAACGCCCGCTCCGACGCCGGCGCGATCGGCCTCATGCAGCTTCTGCCCGACACGGCACGCGGCATCGCCGTGCGCACCGGCGGCGACGGCTTCGTCGTCAGCGATCTCTACGTGCCGGAGCTCAACGTCCGCTACGGCGCGTGGTACCTCCGCAACCTCCTCAACCGGTACAAGGACGAGCGGACGGCGCTGGCCGCCTACCACGCGGGTCAGGGCAACGTCGACCGGTGGCGCCGGGAGGGCGTCGGCATCCAGTTCCCGGAGACCCGAAGCTACGTGTCCAAGGTCGAGCGCGTGAAGAAGATCTACGCAGGGTCGTACGCGACCGAGCTCGGGCTGCAGTAGCGTGCGTCGCCGCGGCTGAGCCGCGCCACCGCGCCTACGCCGCGGCGGGCGGTGGCGGAGGCGGCGGGGCGACAGGCTCCAGCATGTGCTGCCACAGGTTCTCGAGCATGCGCGTGACCGGCCAGCTGTTGGCCGAGCCACCGAAGTCGAGGGAGCCCGCCGAGAAGACGCGCGCCCCGGCCGGCGTCTCGTAGTAGCTCATCTCCCCGCTCACGCCGGCCCCGAAGAGGTCGTTGATCCGCGCGAGCACGATCGTTCCCGGGGGCGAGTCCACCGTCGTCGCGTCGATCTCGATCCCGTAGCCGCCGACGGTCTCGCCGAACGTCGAACCGGTGCTCAGGCCCGTCTTGTCGAACAGCCATGGCGCCGCCTCGGCGGCGACGACGGTGTACGGGCCCTGTCGCGTGCCGTCGTCGTTCGCGCGGTACTGCACGCCGGCGAGTCGCGCCTCGGGCCGGCCCTCGTCGCGGAACGGCCTGAGCTTGCGCATCGAGTTCCCGATCTTGTCGACCCGCCAGAAGAAGTTGTCGGCGGAGAGGAAGATCAGACGGCCGCCGAGGTCGCGGTAGCGCTCGACGATGTCGTACGCGTGCCCCGTCATGTACTCGCTGTGCCCGGCGAAGACGACGAGGTCGTAGAGCGCACGCAGGTCGTCGCCCGAGACCGTCGCCTCCAGGTCGTCCTCCGCGACGATGTCGGGCTGCTTCCCCGTCCGGGCGAGCCAGCGCAGGAACGCGCGGTCATAGGCCTTGAAGCGCGGAGGCACTCCGCGGTCGCGGTAGGGGCGGTCGAGCTCGACCGGCGGATTGCCACCGGCGTACCACGTGTCGCCCCAGCCGTCGCCGTCGCGGTCGTACATGTTGTAGGCCTGCCACGTGTTCGTGGGCAGCACGACCAGTTGCCGGCTCGCGCCGGCCGTCGCGGCGCGCAGGACGAACGGCGCGAAGCCGACCCGCCCGTCGTCTGCGGTCAGGCGCGCGGCATAGAGCCCGGTGGGCCACGCGCCCGTCTGCACGGTGATCGTCGCGGGGCCGGAGCGCTTCCCGGTCCAGTCGATCGGCACCGGCGTCTCCCTGCAGCGCCCCCACCATCTCGTCGTTCCGGTCGCCGCCCTCGTTCGGGTTTTCGGCGCCGCAGTGGAGGAACTGGAGCGTCAGCGACGAGGCATCCGCCATGATCCGCAGCTCCATCGGCTCGCCGGGCGCATACGAGCGCCGGAGGAACGCGGCTTCGACGCCGAGCACCCGTACGACCGCGGCCCGCTGGCGGTCGATCACGGGGGGACGCGTGCGCCCGAGCACTGTCGTGCTCCCTCCGGTCCGGTCGATCGTCAATCGCATCACGTACGACCCGACCGGAACGGCCGTGTCCGGCGTCCAGGTGAGCTCGTGGATGCCCGGCTCGAGCCTGGTCGTCATCCTCCAGGCGATGCTGGTCGCCCGCTTGGCGGTATGGACGGCCTCGAGCGTCACGCTCGACGGACGGTTGAGGCGAGAACCGGACCGCCGCAGTATCTCGGCCCGGGACGCCCGGTGACACGGTGGCGAAGAGCGCACGGTCGCCGAAGTAGCGGCGGCCGATGTTCCTCGCGGTCAGCGACAGCGTCGAGGACGCCAGGTCGCCGCCGGCCTGCGCTGCACGCGGACCGAGCAGCAGCCCGAGCAGTGTTCCCGCTGCTGAGCGGACGAATCGTGAACGTGTCACCCGGCCCGGCACCGGCGCTAACGCTAGACGAGGGCCAGGACCGACGCCGGCTGGGCGGGCGGCGACCGAACAGGCGTTCCGGCCTGCGCTAGGCTGCAGGAGTGCCCGACCTGCGCGTCACCGCCGCCTACACACCGACGGGCGACCAGCCGCGGGCGCTCGGCGAGCTGGCCGAGTCACTCCAGGCAGGCAACCGCTTCCAGACGCTGCTCGGCGCGACCGGCACCGGCAAGACGGCGACCATGGCCTGGCTGATGGAGAAGCTGCAGCGGCCGGCGCTCGTGATCGCGCACAACAAGACGCTCGCGGCCCAGCTCTGCAACGAGTTCCGCGAGTTCTTCCCCGCGAACGCCGTCGAGTACTTCGTCTCCTACTACGACTACTACCAGCCGGAAGCGTACGTCCCGCAGGCCGACCTCTACATCGAGAAGGACTCGTCCCGGAACGAGGACATCGACCGCCTCCGCCACGCCGCCACCGCCTCGCTGCTGACGCGGCGCGACACGGTCATCGTCGCCTCCGTCTCGTGCATCTACGGCCTCGGCTCGCCGGAGGAGTACGAGGCCCGCCTCGTCAACCTCGCCGTCGGCGAGGAGCACGATCGCGACGCGCTGCTGCGCAAGCTCGTCGACACGCAGTACGTCCGCAACGACACACTGCTCGGCCGCGGGCGCTTCCGGGTCAAGGGCGACGTGATCGAGGTGCAGCCTGCCTCGGCCGAGACGGCCTACCGCATCTCGCTGTTCGGGGACGAGGTCGAGCAGATCACGCACTTCGACCCGCTCACGGGCGAGGTGTACGCGAAGCTCGACAACCTGACCATCTTCCCGGCCACGCAGTACGTCACCTCCAAGCCGACGATCGAGGCGGCGATGGACGGGATCCGCGCCGAGCTCGAGGAGCAGGTGGCGAAGTTCGAATCCGAGGGGAAGATGCTCGAGGCGCACCGGATCCGGCAGCGCACGGAGTACGACATGGAGATGATGCGCGAGCTCGGCTTCTGCAACGGGATCGAGAACTACTCCCGCCCGCTCGAGGGCCGGCCGCCGGGGTCGCCGCCGCACACGCTGCTCGACTACTTCCCGTCCGACTTCCTCCTCTTCGTCGACGAGTCGCACCAGACGGTGCCGCAGATCGGCGGGATGTACGAGGGCGACCGCTCGCGGAAGCAGACGCTCGTCGACTTCGGTTTCCGGCTGCCGTCGGCGCTCGACAACCGCCCGCTGCGCTTCGACGAGTTCCTGCAGCGGATCGGGCAGGCGGTGTTCGTCTCCGCCACGCCCGGGTCCTACGAGCTGCGCAACTCCGCCGTGGTGGCCGAGCAGCTGATCCGACCGACCGGGATCGTCGACCCGGTCGTGGAGCTGCGCGCGACGAAGAACCAGATCGACGACCTGCTCGGCGAGATCCGCCGCCGCTCGGACGCGGGCGAGCGCGTGCTCGTCACGACCCTGACGAAGAAGATGTCCGAGGATCTGACCGACTACCTCCTCGAGGCCGGGGTGAAGGCCCGCTATCTCCACTCGGAGGTGGACACGCTCGAGCGGATCCAGATCATCCGCGAGCTGCGTCTCGGCGACTACGACGTGCTCGTGGGCGTCAACCTCCTCCGCGAGGGGCTCGACCTTCCGGAGGTCTCGCTCGTCGCCGTCCTCGACGCCGACAAGGAAGGCTTCCTGCGCGGCAAGACGGCGCTCGTGCAGACGATCGGCCGCGCCGCCCGCAACGTCAACGGCCGGGTCCTGCTGTACGCCGACAAGATGACCGAGGCGATCGAGTTCGCCGTCGACGAGACGGACCGGCGCCGGGCGAAGCAGCTCGCCTACAACGACGAGCACGGAATCACGCCGGAGAACATAACGAAGGGCGTCTCGGACATCGCGGAGTTCCTCTCGCTCGAGGCGCCGACGGTGCCGGGCAGGCGTCGCCGCGGGAAGTCCAAGGTCGAGGGCCTCGATCGCGACGAGATGGAGAAGCTCGCGATCACGCTCGAGGAGGAGATGTTCGCCGCGGCGGAGGAGCTGCGGTTCGAGTACGCCGCGAAGCTGCGCGACGAGATCAAGGAGCTGCGGCGCGAGCTGCAGGCACTGGCCGAGGCTTGACCTCTGTATGTCGATCAGACATACTGATCGTATGTCGAGGATGATCACCGTGCGGATGCCCGAGGATCGTGTGGCGCGCATGGACGAGCTCGTCCGCTCGGAGTCGTACGAGAGCCGGGCGAGCTTCATCGTGGATGCGATCGAGCGCCTCGTCGACGAGCTCGAGCAGCGCGAGATCGACCGCCGGATCGCCGAGGGGTATACGCGGTTCCCGCAGACGGACGACGAGAACCGCTGGGCGGAGATCTCCGGTCTCGAGTCGATCCGGGAAGAGCGCTGGTGAATCGCGGCGAGGTGTGGTGGGTCGGGCGCCCCGAGGTCGCGCGACGGCCGCACCTTGTGCTCACCCGCGACGCCGCGATCCCGTTCCTGACCTCCGTCATCGCGGTCCCGGCGACACGCACGATCCGCGGCATTGCCTCGGAGGTCGAGCTCGGCCCCGCCGACGGCATGCCTGACCGGTGCGTCCTCTCGCTCGACAACACTCGCGTCATCGCCAAGTCGCTCTTCGTCGAGCCGATCTGCACGCTCGCCCCCGAGCGGATGGCGAGCGTCTGCCGTGCGCTCGACCACGCAACCGGCTGCCGCTGAAGACCGGCTGCCGCCGAAGAAGGGAGACCACCCACATGTGCCGCAACATCAAGCAGCTCCACAACTTCGACCCACCCGCGACCGACGACGAGGTGCACGCTGCGGCACTCCAGTACGTGCGGAAGATCAGCGGCACGACCAGGCCGTCGAAGGCGAACGAGGCGGCGTTCGAGCGCGCCGTGCGCGAGATCGCGCACATCTCGCGTCACCTCCTCGACGACCTCGTCACGACGGCGCCGCCACGCGACCGTGAGGTCGAGGCGGCGCGGGCGAAGGCCCGGGCCGCGAAGCGGTTCGGCACCGCAGCGGCCTGAGGGCTCCGAAGGCTACGCCCCTGCGGGCATTGCGTACTTCCCGCGCAGGTAGCGGAGGTAGGGCTCCGGGTCGAGCTGCCCGCCCGTGACGCGCTCGAGCGTCTCCTGCGGGGTCAGCTTGCGCCCGAGCGCGTAGAGGTTCTCGCGGAGCCAGGTCCCGAGGCCCGAGAAATCGCCCTTTGCGAACTCGTCTTCGAGGTCCGGCAGGGCCGCCTTCGCCGCCTCCCAGATCTGGATGCTCATCACGTTGCCGAGCTGGTACGTCGGGAAGTAGCCGAACAGCCCGCACGACCAGTGGACGTCCTGCAGGACGCCGAGGCGGTCGTCGGGAACGGCCAGCCCCAGGTACTCCTCGAACCGCGTGTTCCACGCGTCGGGGAGATCCGCGGTGGAGAGGGTGCCGGTGATCAGCTCCTGTTCCAGCTCGAACCGGAGGATGATGTGCATGCCGTAGGTGACCTCGTCGGCATCGACCCGGATGTACGACGGCTGCACCTTGTTCACGGCGCGGTGGAACTGCTCCGGCGTCAGGCCGTCGAGCGCGCCCGGGAATGCAGCCGTCAGGCGCGGGTGGATCCAGCGGCAGAACGGAAGGGAGCGTCCGATCACGTTCTCCCACAGCCGGCTCTGGCTCTCGTGCAGCCCGGACGAGCATCCCGCTCCGAGGGGCGTGCGCTCGAGCGCCGGGCTGACGCCGTGCTCGTAGAGGCCGTGGCCGATCTCGTGCATGCAGCTGAAGAGCGACTCGAGATCGTGCTCGTCGAACCGGGTCGTGACCCGGATGTCGGCCGTTCCGAGCGAGGAGCAAAACGGGTGGACGGTGCTGTCGAGCCGGAACGACTCGGGGTCGTAGCCGAAGGCGGTCATCGCCGCCAGCCCGAGCTCGCGCTGTCCGGCCTCCGGGAACGGGCCCGCGCCGATGTCCGCGGAGACCGTGCCGGCGGTCTCGGCGATCAGCGGCACGAGCTTCTCCCGGAGGCGGTCGAAGACCTCCCTCACCTCTGCGGTCCTCATCCCGGGCTCGTAGTCGTCGAGCAGGATGTCGTAGGGCTCGTCGGCCGGCTCGAAGCACGCGAGGTACTCGTGCTTGAGCTCGAGATGCCGGTCCAGCCACGGCCGGAACGAGGCGTAGTCGTCGTTCTCCCGCGCGACGACCCACGCCTCCATGCCCTCCGACGCGGCTTGCGTCTGGGCCGCTGCCAGATCCGGCGGGACCCGTCGCGCCTTTTCCCAGTCCCGGCGGGTGACACGGATCAGGCTGGCGTCGTCCGAGTCGTAGGGAAGGGACTCCTCGACGTCCCGAAGGTCCTCCACGAGCTCGCCGATCCGATCGTCGCTGAACCGTTCATGCGCGACCCTCTCCAGCGTGGCGACCCGATGCGCCCGGACGGCCGCACCGGCCGGCGGCATCATCACCATCTGATCCCAGTCGAGCAGCGACAGGGCCGTCCGGAGATCGGACACCTCTCCCAGCCGGTGCCGCAGCTCGGCAAGTCTCTCGTCCATCGGTGCTCCTCTCGACGGGGTTGCGCCGCCGAGAGCGTAGAGATTCAGGGCATCAGGGGCGCCAGGCAGGGTCGTCGTCGCTCCAGACACCGCTCACGAGCACGTGAACCGAGCTTCCGTCGGCACCCATCTCGAAGATGTCCGTGTCCCCGTCCCTGTCGCTCGAGAACGCGAGCAGGGACGAGTCGGGCGACCAAGCAGGGCTGTCGTCGTCGATCCCCTCGTTGTCGGTGAGCTGGGTAACGCCCTTCCCGTCGGCGCCGACCGAGTAGATCTCGTCGTCATTCCCCTTGTCGTCGCTGACGTACGCGATGGTCTGCCCGTCGGGCGACCACCCGGGCGACCAGCCGGCGCCTCTTGTGAGCCTGCGCTCGCCCGTGCCGTCGGCGTTCATCGTCCAGAGGTGCGGGAAGCCTCCGCGCCGGCTCGTGAAGACGATGCGGGAGCCGTCCGGTGACCAGGCGGGCTCCGTGTCCTCGCAGGTGCTCGACGTCAGCTGGCGGAGACCCGTGCCGTCGGGATGCACGACGTAGACGTCGAAGTTGCCGTTGCGGTCGCTCCCGAAGGCGATCCACTTCCCGTCCGGCGACCAGGCCGGCTCCTCGTCCCAGGACGCGCCGCTCGTGATCCGCGTGCGACCGGTTCCGTTCACGTCGACGACCGCGATGTCGAAGTCCTGACCGCTCGGGTCGGAAGTGGAGATGGCGAGGCGTCGGCCGTCGGGCGACCAGGTGGGCTCGACGTCCATGCCGGCGCTACGTGACTGGAGCACGCGCTGTGCTCCGGGCGGCAGGTCGAGCACATGGATGCGCAGGGGGCCGCCGCGCTCGCTCCCGAACGCGATGACCGGCGCGCGGGTCGTCGCCGTGGCGAGGCCGGCTGCGAGCGCGCACAGCACGACAGCACCGGAGACGACGGCACAGAACCGCGGCGCTCCGCGCGAAGGTCGAATAGTCTTCCCCTTCCGAATTGGGCCAACGGCTCGTACATCGTGACGCCGCTTGGTCGCCGATTGCAACCCCCAGTGGGGTGACCCGCAACGTTCGACCGGAAAGATCGTTGCGGGTCACCCCACTAGAAGCGTGAGGTTGCGAAAACTCCTGTCGGCTCGAAACGGCCGGACCGCCAGATCCTGGTCTCGACCTCGAGCACCTCCGAGGTCCAGCGGACGACGTGGAGCCCGTTGGCCTCGCCGAGGCGCTCGGGGCGCGGGCGCCCGAAGCCGGGCGCGGTCGTGAGGACGAGCGGACGGCGATCTCCGCCGGCCGTGGCCTCGAACGAGTGCCGTTCGACGGCCGTGCTCTGGTGGATGTGGCCGCCGAGGACGAGCTCGGCGCCGGCCGCGGCGAACGACCGCAGCGCCGCGTCCCGGTGCTTGAGCGGGAACTTGCGCGAGGCGCGCCACGGTGCCCCGACGAGGTGGTGGTGGCAGACGACCATCTTCAGCGCGCCGGGCGGGCGCGGATTCGAGCACGCCCGCGACCGACGCGAGGCGGGCGGTGTCGAGCCGGCCGCCCTGATGGCGCCAGGGGCGGGCGGAGTTGAGGCCGCAGACGACGGCGGTCGGGAGTCCGGAGGACGGGATCCGTTGTCCCGAACACCGCCTCGAAGCGCTCCCAGGGACGGGTCACGCGCGCGGGCAGCGTGTACGGGATGTCGTGGTTGCCCGGAACCGCGAGCGTGGGTGCCGAGAGCCGGCAAGGAGCGCGTGCGCCTCCTCGAGCTCGGCTGCGGCGGCCCCGGTTCGCGAGATCGCCGCTCGCGATCACGAGCTCCGGCCCGAGCTCGTGACAAAGTGTCACAAGCGCGTCGTCGAGCTCGGGCGTCTCGCGAGTGCCCCGATGGAGGTCGGAGATGTGGATCGCGCACGCGGTCACCGCCGAACGAGGCTATACACTCGGCGGTGTGTCCGAGCAGTCGCCCGAGATCTTCGACGACCTCTACCTCGGCCTCCAGGCGGGGGGCGCGCTGCGGAAGAAGCGGCGCGGCGAGGAGCTGACCGAGCAGGAGGCGGCCGCGCTGAGCGGCTGGCAGCGGCTCTCGGTCTGGCGCAAGGCGATCGCGATCGGCGCCTTCGCCTTCGGCACGTTCGGCCTCGGCTTCACCCTCGGCGGCCTCATCTTCGGCCGCCGCCGGGCCAAGGCCTAGCGCGGCCGTCGTCCGGCTGCGGCGCGAGGCTGTCAGCCTCTTTCCGGCCGGTTCCGGAGCAGCCCTCTGCCGAAGCGCGACAAAGGGAACACTTGTTCGATCGAGACAGGGGCGGTAGAGTAGCCTCCATGGCAGTCGAAGAGCTCGTCGTCCACGGCGCGCGCGAGCACAACCTCAAGGACGTCACCGTTCGGCTCCCGCGCAACTCCCTCATCTGCATCACCGGCCTCTCGGGCTCCGGCAAGTCGTCGCTCGCGTTCGACACGATCTATGCCGAGGGACAGCGCCGCTACGTCGAGTCGCTCTCGGCCTATGCGCGCCAGTTCCTGCAGATGATGGAGAAGCCTGACGTCGACTCGATCGACGGCCTCTCGCCCGCGATCTCGATCGACCAGAAGACGACCTCGCGCAACCCTCGCTCGACGGTCGGCACGGTCACCGAGATCTACGACTACCTGCGCCTGCTCTACGCGCGGGTGGGCCGACCGCACTGCCCGGTCTGCGGCCGCCCGATCGCGGGCCAGAGCCTCGACCAGATCGTGGAGCAGATCCTCGCGCTCCCGGAGGGCACTCGCTTCACGGTCAATGCCCCGATCGTGCGCGATCGCAAGGGCGAGTTCCGCGACGTGCTCGAGGAGCTGCGGCGGGACGGGTTCACGCGCGTGAAGGTCGACGGCGAGCAGCGGCTGCTCGAGGAGGAGATCGTCCTCGACAAGAAGTTCAAGCACACGATCGAGGTCGTCGTCGACCGGCTCGTGATGAAGCCCGACCTGCGCCAGCGGCTGACGCAGTCGGTCGAGACCGCGGCGGCGCTCGCCGAGGGGCTCGTCGGCGGTCGACGTCGTCGACGGCGAAAGCCTGCTCTTCTCCGAGAACTTCGCGTGCCCCGAGCACGGCGTCTCGCTGCCCGAGCTGGAGCCGCGCATCTTCTCGTTCAACGCGCCGCACGGCGCCTGCCCGCGCTGCACGGGCTCGGCGCGCAGCTCGAGATCGATCCGGACATGCTCGTCCCGGACACGTCCGTCTCCATCGCCGACGGGGCGCTCGTGCCGTGGTCGATCGGCAGCTCGAGCTTCTACGAGGGCGTGATCCAGGCGATCGCCGACCGCTACGAGATCGACACCGACCTGCCCTGGCGGGAGCTGACGGAGCAGCAGCAGAACTGGTTCCTGTACGGCACGAACGGGGACCGGATCCTCGTCCAGTACAAGAACCGGATGGGCCGCAAGCGGCAGTACGCAATGGCCTTCGAGGGGATCCTGCGCAACCTCGAGCGGCGCTATCGCGAGACCGACTCGGGCCAGCAGCGGGAGCGGATCGAGGAGTACATGAGCTTCCGGCCCTGCCCGGAGTGCCACGGCGCGCGGCTCAAGCCGGCCGTGCTCGCCGTCACCGTCGGCGGCCGCTCGATCCACGAGTTCACGGGGCTCTCCGTGGCCGGCGCCCTCCGCTTCCTCGACGAGCTCGAGTTGACGCCGACGGAGGAGCTCATCGGCCACCGGATCGTGAAGGAGATTCGCGAGCGGCTCACGTTCCTGGCCGACGTCGGCGTCGGGTACCTCCAGCTCGACCGGGCCGCGAAGACGCTGTCAGGCGGCGAGGCGCAGCGCCTGCGGCTCGCGACGCAGATCGGCTCGCAGCTCGTCGGGGTCCTCTACATCCTCGACGAGCCGTCGATCGGGCTCCACCAGCGCGACAACGACCGGCTCATCGCAGACGCTCGACCGGCTCAAGCGCCTCGGCAACACGGTGCTCGTCGTCGAGCACGACGAGCAGATGATGCGAACGGCCGACTGGATCGTCGACATGGGCCCGGGCGCGGGGGAGCACGGCGGCCACGTCGTCGCGGAGGGCGACGCGAAGCAGGTGATGCGGACGAAGGGCTCGGTCACCGGCGACTTCCTCTCGGGCAAGCGCACGATCGCGATCCCCCCGCGGCGGGAGGACGACCGCGGTGTCTTCACCGTGCGCGGCGCCGCCCAGCACAACCTGAAGGGGATCGACGTCGAGTTCCCTGTGGGCAAGTTCGTCTGCGTCACAGGCGTCTCGGGCTCCGGTAAGTCGACCCTCGTGAACGAGATCGTCTACAAGGCGCTCGCGAACCGACTCAACAAGATGCGGGTCAAGCCCGGCGACCACGTCGACGTCGAGGGCATCGAGGTCTTCGACAAGGTGATCGAGATCGATCAGACGCCGATCGGCCGCACGCCGCGGTCGAACCCCGCCACGTACACCGACCTCTTCACCCACGTGCGCGAGCTGTACTCGCTCACGCCCGAGGCGAAGGTGCGCGGCTACAAGCCGGGCCGCTTCTCCTTCAACGTCCGCGGCGGCCGCTGCGAGACCTGCAAGGGCGACGGCCAGATCAAGATCGAGATGCACTTCCTGCCCGACGTGTACGTGCCGTGTGAGACCTGCCACGGCAAGCGCTACAACAAGGAGACGCTCGAGGTGCGCTTCAAGGGCAAGTCGATCTCGGACGTGCTCGAGATGTCGGTCGAGGAGGCGCTCGAGTTCTTCGCGCGGATCCCCAAGATCCGCCGCCGCTTGCAGACGCTGCACGACGTCGGCCTCGACTACATCCGGCTCGGCCAGCCGGCGACGACGTTGTCGGGCGGCGAGGCGCAGCGCGTGAAGCTCGCCTCGGAGCTGTCGAAGGTCGCGACCGGCCGGACGCTCTACATCCTCGACGAGCCCACGACGGGCCTCCACTTCGCCGACATCGAGAAGCTGCTCGAGGTGCTGCAGCGGCTCGTCGACACGGGCAACACGGTGGTCGTGATCGAGCACAACCTCGACGTCGATCAAGCAGGCCGACTGGGTCGTCGACCTCGGGCCCGAGGGTGGGGAGGAGGGCGGCGAGCTGATCGCTGCCGGCACGCCGGAGGAGGTCGCCGAGGTCGAGGGCTCGTACACGGGGCAGTTCCTGCGCCGAGTGCTCGCGGGACGCGAGGCCGCGGCGGCCGCCGCGGCCTGATCGATGCCACTTGAGGTGGTAGAATAATGGTATGAGAACCACCATCGACAAGGCAGGCCGCATCGTGGTCCCGAAGGCGCTCCGCGACGAACTCGACCTGCGTCGCGGGTCAGGAGCTCGAGATCAGCGCCGTCGATGGTCATCTCGAGATCGAGACACCTCCCGCGGAGATGCGGCTGGAGCGCAACGAAGCGGGCTTCCTCGTGGCCGCGCAGCGATCACGAGATAGCGCCCCTCACGCAGGAGTTGGTGCGCGAAGTGCTCGAGCAGATCCGCCGTTGATCGTCGCGGACGCCAGCGCCGCCGTTGCCGCATTCGCGCAGTGGCATGAGCACCAGGCGGTCGTGCAGAAGGCGCTCGGACGCTCCGCGGCGATCGTCGCGCACGCCGCGTTCGAGACATTCTCCGTCCTCACGCGGCTCCCCGATCCACAGAGAGCGCCGGCGCGTGCTCGTCGTGGAGCAGCTCAGGGACACGTTCGCCGACCGCTGGATTGCGCTGACTCCCGATGCGCAACGGCTCGCGCTCGAGCGCCTCGTGAGCTTGGGCGTGGCCGGCGGAAAGACGTACGACGGACTGATCGGAATCACGGCCGCCGCCCACGGCGCGACGCTCGTCACGCTCGACCGGCGGGCGCTGCCGATCTACGCGCTCGTGGGCACAGACGTCGAGCTGGTGGCGTAGCCGCTCAGCCGGGGCACGACCGGAACTCGCCGGCCGGGAGAGGTGTAAGAAGCACGAGTGGTGAGCCGACCACCGACAGAGGACGTGCTCGTCGAACGCGCGCGCGACGGTGACGCCGCGGCCTTCGACGCGCTCGTCGGCGACCACCGGGAGATCGTGTTCCGCACCGCCTACCTGATCACGCGCAACGCCGCCGACGCCGAGGATGCCGCCCAGATCGGCCTGACGAAGGCCTGGCGCGCGCTCCCGCGCTTCAGGCGCGGAGCGCCGCTGCGGCCCTGGTTGCTCGCGATCGTCGCGAACGAGGCGCGCAACCGGCGGCGCGCCGAGGGCCGCCGGCAAGGGCTGGCCCTTCGCGCGGCCCAGGAGCTTCCCTCGGGGGGCGCGGCTCCGTCTCCCGAGGGAAGCGTGATCGCGGCCGAGTCCCGCGCCGAGCTGCTCGCCGCACTCGAGCGGCTCAGCGACGACGACCGGCTCGTCCTCGCCTGCCGCTACCTCCTCGAGCTCGGCGAGGAGGAGACCGCGACCGTGCTGTCGCTCCGGCGCGGAACCGTCAAGTCGCGCACCTCCCGCGCGCTCGAGCGGCTGCGCGCGACCCTCGAGGAGAGCCATGTCTGAGCTCGAGCGCCACCTCCACGCGCTCCGCGACGAGATCGCCTGGCCCGAGACGCCCGTCCTGCGGCCCGCCTACGAGCCGCGCAGCCGGTCCCGGCTCCGCCTGCGGCCGCTCGCGATCGCGCTGGCCGTGCTTCTCGCCGTCCTCGCCGGAGTGCTCGCGCTGTCGCCCGGCGCCCGGAGCGCCTTCCTCGAGATCTTCCGCATCCACGGCGCCACGGTCGTGCGGGTCGACAAGCTGCCCGAGGTCGAGGCGCAGCGTCTCGACCTCGGACGGCGGGTCAGTCGCGAGGAGGCGGAGCGTCTCGTCGGCTTCCGGCTCGTCGACGTCGGCACGCCCGACGGCATCTACGTGCGCGAGCGGACCGCCTCGCTCGTCTACGGGCAGGCGCAGAAGCCCCGCCTCGTCCTCACGCAGGGACGCGGCGGCATCTGGGACGGGTTCGTCAAGAAGGTCGCCGCGACCGGCACGCGCGTCGAGGACGTGTCCGTCGACGGCTCGCCCGCGCTGTTCGTCTCGGGGGGCGAGCACTTCGTGATGTTCATCGACGAGCACGGGCGCGTCGACGACGAACGGACCTTCCTGGCCGGCACCGTGCTCCTCTGGAACCGCGGTGACCTTCTCCTCCGGCTCGAGGGCGACCTGACGCGCGACGAGGCGGTCGAGCTGGCGGAGTCTGTGCGAGTAGGGAACCTCCGGGCGCGGTGCGGTGTACCAGAGTCGTCCCGTACCGTAGGAGGTTCGCGTGAAGAAGCTCGCCGTCCTCGTCTCGACCACCGTCGCCGGGCTCGCGCTCGCCGGCGTCGCGCAGGCAGGCTGCATGGCCACCGTCGGCCTCAGCTCGACCCCCAGGGCCGGGCTCCCCGCCGGGACGCCGTGGGTCGTCACGATCCGGGTCCTGCAGCACGGGCGCACGCCGATGCCGGACGCGAAGCCGGAGGTCCGGATCAAGAAGCTGAAGGGAAAGCTGATCGTCTTCAAGACGACGAAGACGAGCCGCGTCGGCTCGTACCGGGCCCGGGTCGTCTTCCCCGAGCCCGGCACGTACACCCTGGGCGTCTACGACGGCTTCCCCGTGAAGGAGTGCGCGATGGTGCACACCTTCAACAACGTCGTCGTCTCGGCAGACGCCGGCTGACGGCCGCGCCCCCGCCCGGGCCTCGCGCCGCGGGCCCGGGCGGCGAGCGTTTCTGTCGGTCCGGCCGGTCGCTACGCTCGCTCCGTGACCGACGAGCACTCCAAGCCGGGCTCTGCCGCCGACGCGGAGGCGCGGGCGGGCTCGGACGTCGCCCAGGCGCGCGTCCGCGCGTGGTGGCGGCGCGTGCCGCGCGCTCCTCACGAGCCCGCGGGACGTGTTCGTCGCGCTCGGCGACGACGACGAGATCGACGTCGAGGCCCGCTCCGAGCCGATCCTCGCGATCGTGATCCTCGCGGGGATGGCCGGCATCCTCCTCACGCCTGCCTGGGGCACGCTGCTCGACGACGAGTCGCTCGACTGGCTCGTCCTCGCGGTCGTCACGTTCATCGGCGCCCTCTTCTACGGCACCGCCGGGTACTTCGTCCTCGGCTTCGTCGTCTGGGTGGGCTCCCGCGGAGTCGGGCTGGACGCCGCGGAGCCGGCCGGCGCGCCAGCTCGTGGGCTTCGCCGCGCTCCCGTTCGCGCTCTCGATCGTCGTCACGCTTCCCGCGATCGTCCTCGGGTTCGGCTACGACTGGTTCCGCAGCGGCGGCTCCGACACGGGCACGGGCCGCGCCGTCGTGCTCGGCGTCGCCCTCGCCTTCGCGCTCTGGTCGCTCGGGCTGCTCGCGCTGGGCCTGCGTACGACGTTCGGCCTGCCGTGGCGCGGCGTGGCGGGCGCTCTCGCCCTCGCCACGGTCATCGTGGCCGCGTTCGCGATCCTCCCGTCGGCGCTTTAGCTAGGCCAGGCCTGGAACCCCGGCGGCCGGCTGCAGCCCGGCACCGCCGACCGCGGCCTCGAAGGCCTCCCGCTCCTCCTCCGGCATGCCGTAGGTGTGCACCTCCTCGGGGAACCGGTGCTCTCGCACGTCGCCGACGTACTGCTCCACCGCGTCCTGGATGGCGCCAGCGAGCTGCGCGTACTGCTTCACGAACCGCGGCGCGTGGCCGTCGTAGAGGCCGAGGAGGTCGTGCCACACGAGCACCTGGCCGTCGACAGCAGGCCCCGCGCCGATGCCGATCGTGGGAATGGTGAGGACAGAGGTGATCTTCGCGGCGACCGGCGTCGGCACCGCCTCCAGCACGAGGCAGAAGCAGCCGGCCCGCTCGAGGGCGAGCGCGTCGCTGACGAGCTGCGCGGCCTTCGCCGCCGTCCGGCCCTGGGCCTTGAAGCCACCGAGCGCCGTCGCCGACTGGGGCGTGAGGCCGATGTGCCCCATCACCGGGACGCCTGCGCCGACGATCGCGCGGGCGCGGTCGAGCATCGGCCCCGCGCCCTCGAGCTTGACGGCGTCGGCGCCCGCATCCTTGACGAAGCGGATCGCATTCGTGACTGCGAGCTCGTTCGAGACCTGGAAGGAGCCGAACGGCATGTCGGCCACGATGAGCGGCCGCCGCGCGCCGCGCCTCACCGCGCGCGTGAGCACGAGCATCTCGTCCATCGACGCCGGCACGGTCGAGTCGTGACCGAGCACGGTCATCGCGGCCGAGTCCCCGACGAGGATCATGTCCACCCCTGCGGCGTCGGCGAGGCGGCCGGACGGCGCGTCGTAGGCGGTGACCATCACGATCGGCGAGCCGGCTTCCTTCATGCCGAGCAGGTCGGTGATCGGGAGCTTGCCGGGGGCGGGCGCGCCGTGGCCGGGAGTGCGGGGACGGGTGCTCATGGAGCCTCCTCGAGTGGGGTGTCCCGCGACGTTCGACCGGAAATGATCGTTGCGGGACACCCCACTCCATGTTGATTGCTAGTGCGGCGTCTCACAACGATGCTCTTTCCCTTCTCCCGTTGTGAGACGCCGCACTAGGGGACGTTGTCGATCAGGCGGGTGGAGCCGACGCGGACTGCGGCGGCGAGGACGGGTGGGTGGAAGGGAGCGACCTCGACGTAGTCGACGTCCAGGCCGTCGAGCAGCTCGAGCGCGCGCTCGGGGTCGCCCGTCGCGAGCGCCCGCGGCAGCAGGAGCGCGCGCTCGCGCTCGTCCGGCGAGAGCAGCTGGTTCCGGGAGGAGAGGGCGAGGCCGTCGTCGTCGCGGACCGTCGGGAGCGGCGCGCAGCTCGAGATCGAGCGCGAGGTCGGTGACCATACGCCGCAGGACCTCGACCTGCTGCGCGTCCTTCTGGCCGAAGTAGGCGAGGTCTGGGCGGACGATCGTGAAGAGCTTCAGGCAGACCGTCGCGACCCCGCGGAAATGCCCCGGCCGGAAGGCTCCCTCCAGGATCGAGCCGAGCTCCGCCACGTCGACCCACGTCTGGAAGCCGGGCGGGTACATCTCCTCCACGCCGGGAGCGAAGACGAGGTCGACACCGGCGTCGGCCGCCGCGGCCAGGTCGCGCGACTCGTCGCGCGGATATTGGGCGAGGTCGCCGTCGTCGGTGAACTGGGCCGGGTTGACGAACAGGCTCATGACGACGGTCGAGCACTCCGCCCGGGCCGCCTCCAGCAGCGAGAGGTGCCCGGCGTGCAGTGCGCCCATCGTCGGGACGAGGCCGATCGTGCCTTCGCGGGCGGGCTCGAGCGCCGCGCGAATCTCGGTGATCGTGCGGCAGATTCTCATGCCACGGCCACCGTTGCGTCCGCGAGGACGCGGTAGAGGGGCTCCAGCTCGGGACAGGCCGCCTGGATGGACTCCAGATGGCGCTCGACCGTCTCCCAGTCGCCGCGCTGGATCGGGCCCGTCAGCTCGAAGCCGTTCTCGATCGTGCGTCGCATCAGCGGGTCGAGCGCCTCGGGGGGCACACCTGCCGCCGAGAGGAGCGACCCCGCCGCGTGCCGGAGCGTGACGAGGTAGTTGGAGGCGATCGCGGCGCCCGCGTGGTAGGTCGCCCGTTGGTCGTCCTCGAGCGGGAAGGGGCGCAGGCCGAGCGTCTCCGCGAGCCAGGTCGCGGTCGCGCGTGCCTCGTCGCTCTCGCCGCCGACGGCCGCCCACGCCCCGTCGAGCTGCTCGGGGCCGCGGCGACGCGTGAACGTCTGCAGCGGATGGACGCCGAACCGCCGCGCGTGCGGCGCGAGTGCCGCCAGCGGGGTGGCGCCGCTCACGTGCGCGACCCACGGGCCGAGCGGAACCGACGCTGCCACTTCGGCGATCGCGCGATCGGGCACGCACAGGAGCACGAGCTCGGGGCCTGTCTCGCCGAGCGCGCAGGCCGCGCTCGGCGAGGCGTGCCGAGACTGCCGAGCCGACCCGGCCTCTGCCGATGACGTTGACGCGTTCGATCATGTGCGGGGCTCCAGTTCCCTGGGCGGGATACCGGGCGTTGCTGGAGTCTAACGCGCGGGCGGCGGGAGAGAGATTCCCGGGGCCGGCGAACGGGCTCACGCGGGCGCGATCGTGACCGGGATGCCGTTCAGCACCGCGTTGCCCGAGACCGGGTCGATCGCAGACGAGTCCGTGAGGACGTTCACGTTCACCCCGGCGTGGTCCGCGGCGACCTCCTGCCGCGTTCCCGGCAGGCCGTGGCCCCAGCCGTAGGGGATGCAGACGACGCCGGGCATGACGACGTCGGTGATCTCGACCGGCACCTCGATGGAGCCGGCGGAGGAGCGCACCGTCGCAGTGGCGCCGTCCGCGAGCCCGAGCCGGGCCGCGTCGTCAGGGTGCACCTGCGCCAGGCAGCTCTCCTTCCCCCGCACGAGCACCCGCACGTTCTGCGTCCACGAGTTCGCCGTGCGCAGCTGGCGGCGGCCCACGAGGACCATGCCGCCGGCGGCCGTCTGGTCGAGCGCGCGCTCGAGCCTTCCGAGGTCGGAGATGAGCTGCGGCGGAGCGAGCTCGACCCGGCCCGACTCGGTCGCGAGCGCGTCCGGCAGCCGGGGGCGGAGGGGGCCGAAGTCGAGACCGTGTGGATTGCGCTCGAGCTTGTCGAGCGAAAGGCCGTCGGGGTCGCTTCCGAAGCCGTCGCCGCGATGCCCCGTGCGGAGCATCAGGTCGAGCAGCCGCTCCTCGGGCGGGCGCTCGCCGAGCGCCTCCGCGATCTCGCCCGCGTCGCGCCCGTGGATCCTCGACGAGGGGTCGGCCACGGCGCGCTCGATCTGCGCCGACAGCGTCGCGCCCGCAAGCTCACCGGGGTCTGCGTCGGCGCCGAGCCCGGCGCCGATCGCCGCCAGCCGCACCAGGATCTCGAACTCCGACGGCGCGCCGTCGTCCCGCTCGAAGACCGGCGGCGAGTAGTCGGCCATGTCCCGGATCGAGAGCCCGGTGAAGGCGAGGTCGTAGTGCGACTTCTCGAGCAGCGACGGAGGCGGCAGGATCACGTGGGCGTGGCGCGTGGTCGCGTTCAGGTACGGGTCGACGCAGACCAGGAGCTCGAGCCCGGCGAGGAGTGCGTCGAGCCGCGCGGCGTCAGGCGTCGTGAGGGCCGGGTTGCCGGCGACGGTGATGAGGGCCCTCACCTGCCCCTCTCCCGGCGTCTCGATCTCGTCGGCCAGCGTCGACACGGGCAGCTCGCCCATCACCTCCGGCAGGCCGCGTACGCGGCTGTGCCAGCGGCCGGTCCGGAACTGCCGTGGCGCCCGCCGCTCCCTCTCGTGCGCGGGGTGGGGGAACATGGCGCCGCCCGGCCGGTCGAGGTTCCCGGTGAGCGTGTTGAGGACGTCGACGAGCCAGGCGGCGAGCGTCCCGTACGCGGTCGTGTGCGTCCCGATGCGCCCGTAGACGACGGCGCTCGCCGCGCCGGCAAGCTCCCGCGCCAGCAGGAGCACCGTTTCCGCCGGTACGCCGGTGAAGGTCGCGACGCGCTCGGGCTCGAATCCGTCGAGCGCCGCCTCCAGGTCGTCGAGTCCGGCGACCAGCTCTGCCAGGTGTCCGGGGTCGGCGAGCCGCTCGGCGAAGAGCGCCCGTGCCATGCCCGCGAGGAGCGCGGCGTCCGTCCCCGGGCGGATGGGGACGTAGAGGTCAGCCCGCTCCGCCGTCCTCGTCCGCCGCGGGTCGACGACGACGACCCGGCCGCCGCGGCGGCGGATCTCGTCGAGGCGGCCGGGCCAGTCGGGTGCGGTCGCGAGGCTGCCGTTCGACTCGAGCGGGTTCGCTCCGAGGAGGAGCAACAGGTCGGTCCGGTCGATGTCGGGCACGGGGATCGCGAGGGGATGCCCGAAGACGAGCCCGCAGGAGACGTGCTTCGGCATCTGGTCGACGGTGGAGGCCGTGTAGACGTTCCTCGTCCGGAGCGCCTTCACGAGCGGACGGATGGCGAGCGTGTTGGCGAAGTTGTGCGCGTTCGGGTTGCCGATGTACACAGCGACGGCATCGGGGCCGTGCTCGGCGACGATCGCCGTGAGCCGGCGCTCGACCTCTGCGAAGGCCTCGTCCCAGCCCGCCTCGGCGTGCCCGCCGTTTCGGCGCACGAGCGGCCGGCGGAGGCGGTCGGGGTCCTCGTGGAGCGCCCCGAGCGTCGAACCCTTCGGGCAGATGAAGCCGTGCGAGAACGGGTCCTCCTCGTCCCCGCGGATCCCGGTCACGCGGCCGTCCACGATCTCGAGACGGAGGCCGCAGGTCGCCTCGCAGAGGGGGCACGTCCGGAACGCCGTCCGCGTTGCCATGGCGTGACGATACAGCGGCGAGGCGTGCTCAGAGGGCGATGCTTCGCACTCGTTCGCCGAGCCGCCGGTCGCCCGTCTCCGCGGCCGCGGCGGCGGCGCGTCGCGCGGGCTCCGCCGCGTCCACGCCCCGGAAGGCTGCTGCGGCGGCAGCGGCGAAGTCCGCCCAGCCGCGCAGGGCGCGGCCTTCCTCGCCGGCAAGCTCGCCGCAGCCATGCTCCGGCGTCCGCGAGCGGGTCCGGCAGGCCCGCGTCGCACCAGGCGATCACCTCCGTGTGGGCCGCGCCCGAGGCGGTCAGCAGGCCGGGCGCGTCGACGGCCCTCGCCCGACCGAAGAACTCGCGAGCCGCCCGCTCGTCGCCGCGCTGGAGCGCGACCCAGCCGTGGATCGCGAGCAGCTGGGCGCCGTGGAACTTCGTCCTGCGTCCCGAACCGGCGCAGCGCGATGCCCGCATCCTCGGCCGTGCCCTCGACATCGTGGCGGGCGATGTGGACCGTGGCCCGGAAGACGCGGGCCACCATCTCGAGGCGCGGGCTCTCGAGCTCCTGTGCGAGCTCGACCGCCTGCAGGGAGCGCTCGGCGGCGCGCTCGAGCTCGAGCAGCGGCAGCGCCGTCAGCGCCGACGTCGCGAGCGCGAATGCGAGGTTCCGCCGATCGCCGATCGCGCGACATCCCACGACCGCGTCCTGCACGACGCGATCGGCCTCGTCGATTCGGCCGGCGAGCAGGAGGCAGAGCGAGCGGATGTACTCGTTCTCGTAGAGCAGCGCCTGCTCGCCCAGCTCGCGCATCAGGGCGCTCCCGCGATCGCCGTAGGCGAGCGCGGCGGCAGGCGGGCCGGACAGGCACAGGGCCTCGCCGAGCCCGTGCAGCGCGAACGCCTCCGCGCGCCGGTCGCCGGCCGCGACGGCCTCCTCGAGCGCCCGGTGCTGGAAGGCGATGGCGTCGTCCCAGTGCCCGAGGCCGAAGGAGGCTGCCCCGGCCGAGTAGTAGAGCCGCGACACGAGATCTCTCTTGCCCGCCTGACGGGCGGCGTCGACCGCTTCCTCCAGGTCGATCGCCTCGTGGTAGCGGTCCTCCAGCCAGAGGACGTGGTTGCGCGCAGTGAGGGCCTCCGCCACGAGCCCGACGTCGTCGGCGGCCCGCGCGAGGACGAGCGCCCGGTTGATGTCCGCCTCGGCGTCCTGGTAGCGCCCGACCTGCTCGTAGGCGCCGCTGCGGCCGAGCAGGAGTCGCGCCTCCACCGGCCTGCGAGGCTCGTGCGGCAGCGTCGCGGCTGCCTCGAGCCCGCGCTCGTACCAGCGGATCGCGTCGCGGGCGACGAACAGCTTCCTGCTGCGGTCGCCTGCCATCGCGGCGTAGCGAGCAGCTCGCGCGGCGTCGTCGGCCCGCTCGAAATGGTGCGCGAGGATCTCCGCGTACTCCTCCGCGCGGCCGTGGGTGACGTGCTCGATCCAGGCGCCGGTGGCGGCGTGTGCCTGCGTCCGCCGCGCGCGAGGGATGCTCGCGTACGCGACGTCACGGGTGAGGACGTGGATGAAGGCCAGCTCGCGCTCGCCCTCGATCGAGGAGGTCGCGTTCTCGACAAGAAGGCCGCGCTCGACGAGCCCGTCGATCGCGTCCGCATCCCCGCCGAGGCCCGCGACGGCCCCGGCCCAGAAGGTGCGGCCCACGACCGCGGCAACCTGGAGCGCCTGCTTCTCGTTCCAGGGAAGCCTGTCGATGCGCGCGGCGATCACCCCCTGGACCGTGTCGGGCAATGTCTCGGCCAGGGTGCCCTCGAGCGTCCAGCTTCCGTCGCGGAGCGCCAGCGAGCCGTCCTCGCTCAGCATCCGCAGCAGCTCGGCGGTGAAGAACGGGTTACCCTCCGAGCGGCGCCTCACGACGGCGACGACCGCGTCGCGGTGCGGGCATCCCGAGCAGATGCGACGTCAGGCCGGCGCTCTCCTCGTCGTTCAGCGGAGAAAGCTCGATCGTCGTCCGGTGCCCCGCGCCGCCACCCCACGACGGCCGTTGCTCGAAGAGCTCGTGGCGGCTCAGGCAGAGGAGCGTCGTCGGCGAGCTCAGCACGGCCGGCAGCTCCTCGAGCAGGTCGAGCAGGGCCGGGTCGGCCCAGTGGATGTCCTCGAGCACGACGAGCAGCGGGCCGCCGTCCGCGAGTGCGTCCACGTAGCTCGTCCAGGCGTGGACGAGCCGTTGCCGGGCCACGTCGGCGCTCTCCGGGACCGCTCTCGTGCGAGGATCCCGATGCTCGAGAGGATCGCGCGCTGTGCGTCGACGCCGTCGCCGTCGGTCCCGAGGCGCGCCCCGAGAGACGCGCTCGCCTTCGTGACCATCTCCCGCGCGGGATCGCTGTCGAGTATCCCCGCCTCGGCCTTGACGATCTCGCCGAGCGGCCAGAACGGGAGCCCGCTGCCGTACGCGAGGCAGCGGCCGCCGACGACCTTCAGGCCCGGCTGCTCGGTTGCGCGCCTCACCGGCGAACTCCCCCGCGAGGCGGCTCTTGCCGATGCCCGCCGGGCCGACCAGCGTGACGAGCTGCGGCCGCCGTTCGCGCACGCTGCGTAGGCGCAGCAGCTCGAGCAGCGTCAGCTCGTCCGTGCGCCCGACGAACGGCACGCTCGCCGCGATGCCCTTCCGCCTGGACGGACCGGACCCCGACGGCGCGCCAGATCCTGGAGGCTCCCTCGAGGCCGCGGAGCTCGACGTCGTCGAGCGGGCGGTAGGCGATGGCGTCCCGGGTGTCGCGCCAGGCTCGCTCGCCGACCGCGATCGTCCCCGGCGAGGCGGCCGACTGCAGCCTGGAGGCGACGTGGAGCGCGCCGCCCGTGAGCAGCCCGGCGGCCTCGCGTCCGAGCGCGGCCACGACATCCCCGGTCTCGACGCCGATTCTCATCTCGAGCTCGCGTCCGGCCCGCGGCGCCAGCTCGGGCTGTAGCGCCGCGAGGCGGTCGAGCATCGCCAGCGCCGCGCGGACAGCGCGCTCGGGGTCGTCCTCGTGCGCAACCGGAGCGCCGAACACGGCGATGACCCCGTCGCCCGCGTACTTCTCCACCGTGCCGCCGAACCCCTCGATCTCCTCCGTCATCGCCTGGAGGAACGGCGTCACGACGGCGCTCAGCTCCTCGGGGTCGAGCCGGGCGGCGAGCTCGGTCGAGGACACGAGGTCGGCGAAGAGCGCCGTCACGACCTTGCGCTCCTCGATCTCCGCCTGTCCGGCCCCGACCTCCTTGCCGCAGGCGCCGCAGAAGCGGCTCGAAGCAGCGACCGGAGCGCCGCAGGCGGGACAGGGAGCGGCGGTCATGACGCAGAGGCGAGTCGCTCGCGGAGCGCGTCGCCGGACGGCCGGCCACTCGTCGTCGAGGACGCTGTACCAGGCCGAGTCGCGGCTGATGCCGTCGCGCACGAGCATGTGCTTGCGGTGAATCCCCTCGAACCGGGCCGGCAGCGCCGCGAGGGCGGGACGGGCCCGCTCGTTGAGGGCGTCCGTCTTGAACTCGACCCGGTGGCAGCCGAGGGTCTCGAAGGCGTACTCGAGCTGGAGCAGCTTCGCCTCGGCGTTGGCGCCGCTCGACCAGGCGGTCGGGGTGAGCCAGGTCCAGCCGATCTCGATGCTCGCGTGCTCCGGCCGGATCGAGAGGTAGCGGGTCGATCCGGCCGCTCTCCCCGAGGCGACGAGCACGGTGGCGAACGCCCGCTCGAGGCCCTCGTCCGTCCGCTCGAGCGCCGACGCCATCCAGGCATCCCACTCCTCGCGCGTGCGCGGTTGCAGGACCGGGAGCCAGCGCCAGACACGGGGGTCGCGCGAGGCCTCCCAGAGATCGTCCGCGTGCCCAGGCGCCAGCGGCTCGAGTCGCACGACACGCCCTTCGAGCACGGGTGTCGCCCATCGGTCCACCGCTTCGGACAGTACACTCGGGGCCATGCCGATCTACGAGTACGCCTGCATGGAGTGCGAGGATCACTTCGACGAGCTCGTCCGCAGCGAGGACCAGGTGGTCAGCTGCCCGTCGTGCGAGACGACGAACGTCCTCAAGCAGCTCTCCGCCTTCGCCGTCCACGGCGCCGCGGCGAAGCCGTCCTTCGGCGGCAGCGCCGGCGGCGGGTGCTGTGGCGGCTCCTGCGGTTGCCACTGAAGAACGGCGAGCGGCGAAGCCCTCTCGCTACCTCTCTGGTGAGAGGCTTCAGCCTCTCTCCCGGGTTTCAACGCTGCATCCGCAACCCCACCTAGACTGGCGCGATGAACCGCGCCGCCACCCTCGCCGCCTACGCGGCCGAGACCGCAGGTTGCGAGCGCTGCCCGCTCGCGGCGACACGGGGTCAGGTGGTGTTCGGCGCCGGCGATCCCGATGCCGAGTTGATGCTCGTCGGCGAGGCACCCGGGTACCACGAGGATCAGACCGGGCTCCCGTTCGCGGGCCAGACCGGTGAGCTGCTCGAGCGGCTCCTCGCGGGCATCGGCCTCAGCCGGGACGAGGTCTACCTCGCGAACGTCCTCAAGTGCCGGCCGCCGCAAAACCGCGACCCGCTCGACGGCGAGATTGCGGCCTGCGAGCCGCACCTGTTCCATCAGATCGAGCTGATCCGCCCGCGCGTCGTCGCCACGCTCGGGAACTTCGCGACGAGGCTCCTCTCGGGTCGGCCGTTCGGGATCACGAAGGTGCACGGCCAGGAGCACGAGGTCACGCTGGCGTCCGCAACCCTGCTCCTCTACCCGCTCTACCATCCCGCCGCCGCCCTCTACACGCCGTCGATGCTGAGGGCGCTGGAGGAGGACTTCGGCCGCATCCCGAGCCTCCTCGGCCGGCCGGCCCCGGACCCGGCGCCCCGCCGGGATCCGTTCGCGCGCGCGCCCGAGCCCGCGGCACCCGCACGGGACGAGGCCCCTCCGGGCGTGGCGGTCCAGCTCGGCCTCTTCTAGTGCGGCGTCGAACGTTGCGGGACACCCCACTGGCCGTGATCGAGCTGACGACGTCGTCGGCCGCCGAGACGGAGTCGTTCGGCGGGGCGGTCGCCCGGCTGCTGCGGCCGGGGGACGTTGTCCTCGTGCAGGGCGAGCTCGGCGCGGGCAAGACGACGCTCGTCCGGGGCGCGTGCCGGGAGCTCGAGATCGAGGAGCCGGTCACGAGCCCCACATTTACGATCGGCCACCTCTACCACGGCACCCTCACCGTCGCCCACCTCGACCTGTACCGCTTCGCGGGGCTCTCCGCCGCCGAATGGGGCGACCTCGAGCCGTACTTCGACGGAACCGTTGCGTTCGTCGAGTGGCCCGAGGCCGGCCTCGCCGCCCTCCCGCCTGCACGGCTCGCGCTCACCCTGGAGCATGCCGGGCCGGAGGAGCGGCGGATCTCGGCCCGCGGCCCCGACGGGCGCCTGCTAGAAGAACTGCGTGCTGATCCTCGCCTTCGACACCGCCACTGACATCGCGACGTGCGCGCTCCTCTCCGACGGCGTCAGCCTGGGCGAGTCCACGACGCGGCCCCAGGCGCTCCTGGCCGAGGTCGACCGGATCCTCGGCGCCGTCGGTGTGTCGCCCGCCGAGCTGACCGGGATCGTGGTCGGCACCGGGCCCGGCAGCTTCACCGGCACGAGAATCGGCCTCTCCGTCGCCCGCGGCCTCTCGCTCTCACTCGATCTTCCGGTGGCCGGAGTCTCGACGCTCGACGCGCTCGCCGCAGCCGCTCCGGGGGCGTACCCCGTGATCGACGCGCGGCGTGGGGAGGTATTCGTGCCGGGGCCGCTCGCGGTGCGCCCGGACGAGGTCGACCTGCCGTCGGCCGCCCTGTGCGTCGGCGACGGCGCCCGCCGCTACCGCGATCTCCTCGTCGAGCGCGGGGGCGACGTGCCTCCGAACGGCTCCGAGCTGCACGTGCCGCGCGCGTCGCTCCACGCCTCGCTTGCGTCCACCTTCGGCCCGGGGGACTCGGTGCTGCCGGTGTACGTGCGCGCGCCCGACGCGGAGAGGTGGGTGGCGGCGTGACGGCCTTCTCCCTGCGCCGGCTCGAGCTGGCCGACCTCGACGCGATCGAGAAGATCGAGCGCGCGTCCTACCCGACACCGTGGTCGCGCTCGATGTTCGCGAGCGAGCTGGGCAAGCAGAGCTCGCTCTCGATCGCCGCCGTCGATCCGGACGGAACGCTCGTCGGCTACCTCGTGCTGTCGCGCTACGTGGACGCGTGGCACGTGATGAACGTCGCGGTCGACCCCGCCTACAGGCGGCACGGGATCGCCTCCGCGCTGCTCCAACGGCTTTTCGAGGAGACGCGCGACGATGCGGAGCGCGGCTACACGCTCGAGGTGCGGGTCTCGAACACCGCGGCGATCAGGCTCTACGAGCGGTTCGGCTTCATCTCCCGCGGGGTCCGCCGCGGGTACTACACCGACAACCGTGAGGACGCGGTGATCATGTGGCGGGAGTCCGAACGGCGCCGGGTCGAGGCCGGAGCGCGAGAGGAGACCGCGTGATCCTGGGCATCGAGACGTCGTGCGACGAGACCGCCGCTGCGGTCGTCACGTGGGAAGGCCGGGTGCTCTCCTCCGTCGTCGCCTCGCAGGCCGACCTCCACGCCCGCTACGGCGGCGTCGTCCCGGAGGTCGCCTCCCGCCGCCACCTGGAGCTCGTCGGCCCGGTCATCCGCGAGGCACTCGCCGAGGCGGGTGCTGAGATGTCCGACATCGAGCGCATCGGCGTCACGCGCGGTCCGGGCCTGATCGGTGCGCTCCTCGTCGGCCTCTCGACGGCGAAGGCCGTGGCCTGGTCGCGCGGCATCCCGCTCGTCGCGGTCGACCATCTCGAAGGGCACGTCGCCTCGCTCTACCTCGGCCCCGAGCCCGTCGAGCCTCCCTTCACCTGCCTGCTCGCGAGCGGAGGACACACGCTCCTGCTCGCGGTCAAGACTCAGGGCTCCTCGGAGCGGCTCGGGACGACGCTCGACGACGCGGCCGGTGAGGCGTTCGACAAGGGCGCGCGGCTGCTCGGCCTCGGCTACCCGGGCGGCGCTGCGATCGACGCCCTCGCCCGCGTGGGCGACCCCGAGGCGTTCGCGTTTCCGGTCGCGCGCGTCCCCGGGCTCGACTTCTCGTTCTCCGGGGTCAAGACCGCGCTCCTCTACGCCGTGCGCGACCTGGACGACGACGGGCTCGAGGAACGGCGCGCGGACCTCGCGGCCTCCTACCAGCGCGCCATCGTGACCGCCCTGACCCGCCGCCTGCGCGAGGCGGCGGAGCGCGCGGGCACGGACCGGCTCGCCGTCGTCGGCGGCGTCGCCGCGAACTCGGAGCTCCGGGCAGCGCTGCCGGATGCGGCCCTCGCGCCGCTCGAGCTCTGCACCGACAACGCGGCGATGATCGCGTCCGCGGCGCGGTTCGCCGATCCCGTGAGCGTGCCGGAGGCGCTCGTGCTCGATGCGTATGCGTCTGCGTCTGCTGCCTGACACCCCACTCGCCGGACTCGCGGTGCTGGGCATCCTGGCGTTGCTCCTCGTCTCCGGGGCGAGCGGCGCCGACGGGCCGGTGGGCGGGGCCGCGGGCTGGGAGAGCCTCCTCGGCGACCGGCCCAGCGCCCAGCTCGGCGGTCGCTGGATCGTCATGCTCGCGAAGCCGTCGCTCGCCACGCGCGTCGCCGCGGCCAAAGGTGTCGCAACGGAGGAGCAGGAGCGGAGCTGGACGGCCGAGGCGCGGCGCGACCAGCGTGACGTCATCGCGCGCCTCGCGTTCCACGGGGCGCCGCTCGAGCCCGAGCACTCGTACACGCGCATCTTCAACGGCTTTGCGACGCCGCTCGACGCAAAGTCGCTCGCGATCGTCCAGCGCGACCCCGACGTGCGGGGCGTCTTCCCCGTGCGGACGGCGATCCCGGCGGCCGCGGATCCCGATGCGATCGACGCGATCGTCGACGCCTCCGGCGGGCGGCGCCCCGACGTCGGCATCCCCGGTTACTCGGGGTCGGGGGTGACCGTCGCGCTGCTCGACACCGGGGTCGATCTCGTCCACCCGTACATTCGCGGCGCGCTGCTCCGCGGCCTCGACGTCCTCGACCCGGTCGGCGATGCGAGCGCGCGCCAGAACCCGACGGCTCCGGGGCGGCCCGAGCGGCACGGCACCGAGATGGCGGGTCTCGTCGCCGGCTCCGACGGACCGGCCGGCCTGCAGGGGGTCGCGCCGGGAGTCGCGCTCCTTCCCATCCGTGTGGCCGGCTGGCAGCCCGATGCGTCGGGCGGGGTCTCCGTCTACGGCCGCTCCGACCAGCTGCTGGCCGGGATCGAGCTCGCAGTCGACCCGAACGAGGACGGTGACGCCCACGACGCCGCCAGGGTGACGCTCGTCGGCGTCGTCGAGCCCTTCGCCGCGTTCGCCGACGGCCCGCTCGCGGCCGCCGCCGCGGGAGCCACCGCCCTCGACTCGCTCGTCATCGCTCCGGCCGGAAACGACGGGCCTGCCGGGCCAGCCTACGGCAGCATCGGCGGGCCGGGCGGGGCGCCTGCCGCGCTCACCGTGGGTGCGATCGACACGCGCCGCCGCAGCCCGACCGGCCACGTCCTCCTGCTCGCGGGGCTCCGCGTGCTCGTCTCCGGCGTGCAGCCGCTCGGAGGGGCGGTGGCGCCCGGCCTTTCGGTCACGGCTCCCGTCGTCGCGCTCACGCGCTCGACCCAGGCGATCGCAGGCGCCGCCGGCGGGCTCACGCGTCTCTTCGACACCTCCGGCTACAGCCGCGTCGGCGGCGCCGCGGTGCTCCTCCCGCGCGGGACGTCCTCGCCGGAGGCGGTCCGCGAGGCGGTCGTCGCGCGGTGCGCGGGCGGTCCTCGTCGACGGGCCGCTCCCGGCGGGCGCGCTCGGCACCGACGGTCCGGCCGAGGTCCCGATCCTCGGCCTCTCCTCCGGCGACGCCGACACCGTCCGGCGGGCGCTGCGCGACGCCGTCCCCGTCATCCTGGCCGTCGGCGCCGCTGCCTTCGACGAGAACGCCGAGCGCGGCGAGGCGGCCCCGTTCTCCTCCGAGGGCCTCTCGTTCGACGGCGGCCCGAAGCCGGAGGTGAGTGCCGCCGGGGTTGGCCTCGCGACGTCCGATCCCGGGCGCAACGAGGACGGTGCGGCCCGCTACGGAACCCTGAGCGGCTCGAGCGCGGCGGCGGCCCTCGCGGCCGGAGCGGCTGCCCTGCTCGCGCAGGCGCGACCCGACCTCGACGCTCCGGGGCTCAAGCAAGCGCTCGTCGCGGCGGCGCGCCGCAGCGGCGGCGCGTCCGTGGGAACCGTCGACCCGTCCGCGGCGGCCGCGGTCGAGCTCGTCGCCACGCCGCCGTCGGTCGGGCTCGGCGTCGCGCTCAGGGAGGGCACGACGGTCCGGCGCCGCATCGCGCTGCGCAACGTCAGCCGGCGCAGGCTCGACGTCTCGATCGAGCCCGGAACCGCGGACGCGGCCGACATCACCGTCGAGACCCGCCCCACGGCCGCCCGGATCCGGCCTGGCGCCTCCCTGCGGGTCGTCGTAGCGGCCACATTGCCGCTGCTGCCGCGGGCACCCTCGGCCCTCACCGGAGCGCTCCGCGTCAAGATCCGCGGCGGCTCCACGTTGCGGATCCCGTGGACGATCGCCGTCCCCGTTCCCGAGCCCGACCTGATCCCGGTCGCGCGGCTGTCGAGCCGAGCGTTCGAGCCGTCGGACGTCGAGCCGGCGGTGCTGACCGTCGTTGCGGGGCGCGTCGACGGCACGGCCGAGCGGCCTCAGCTCTTGCCCCTGCAGGAGCTCGCGATCGACCTCTACCGCGGCGAAAAGCTGATGGGCCGGCTCGCGCAGATCCAGGACGTCCTCCCCGGGCGCTATGCGTTCGGCATCACCGGCCGCGGGCCGCACGGCAGACGCCTTCCCAAGGGCGAGTACACGCTCCACATCGCGGCGACGCCGGTCGGCGGGGCCGCGGGCGACGAGCGCACCGTCGCGTTCACCGTCAAGTAGCCGGGCGGCTCCGTCCCGGAAGGGCCGCGGTATAGTCGGTCGGTTGTGAGCGGATGTCTTCACGCATGAGCGCTGCAGCCCCGTCTTCGACACATCTCCGGGAGAACCCGTTCGAGCTGGCCCAGGGGCAGCTGCGGCGGGTCGGCGAGACCTTCGCCGTCGACCCGAACCTGATCCGGATCCTCTGCTCCTGCAAGAAGAGCGTCGAGGTGTCGGTGCCCGTCCAGATGGACGACGGCACCGTGCACGCGTTCGAGGGCTACCGCGTCGTCCACAACATGACGCGCGGCCCCGCCAAGGGCGGCATCCGCTACCACCCGGCCGTCACGCGGGACGAGGTGAAGGCGCTCGCCATGTGGATGACGTGGAAGTGCGCGCTGATGGGCCTTCCCTTCGGCGGCGCCAAGGGGGGCGTCGTCTGCGACCCGAAGTCGCTCTCGCTCGAGGAGAAGGAGCGGCTCACCCGCCGCTACACGACCGAGATCATCAACGAGATCGGCCCCGAGAAGGACATTCCCGCGCCGGACGTCGGCACCGACGCCCAGGTGATGGCGTGGATCTTCGACACGTACTCGATGAACGTCGGCCACTCGGTGCTCGGCGTCGTCACCGGGAAGCCGCTCGCGCTCGGGGGGTCGGTCGGCCGGGTCGGCGCGACGGCCAGGGGCTCGCTCTACTGCATCCGCACCGCGCTCCAGAAGCAGGGCAAGCGGCTCCCCGACACCCGCGTCGCGATCCAGGGCTTCGGGAACGTCGGCTCGAACCTCGCGCGGCTGCTCGCCGAGGAGGGAGTGCGCGTCATCGCCGTCTCCGACTCCCGGGGGGGCATCCACAACCCATTCGGCCTCGACGTCCCCGCGGTGATCGCGTACAAGGAGGAGCACGGCGTGCTCGAAGGCTTCCCGGGCGCGGACCCGATCAGCAACGAGGAGCTGATCGAGATCGAATGCGACATCCTCACGCCCTGCGCGCTCGAGCAGGTGATCACGGCGGAGAATGCACCGCGCGTGCAGGCACAGATGATCTGCGAGGGCGCCAACGGCCCGACCACGCCGGCCGCCGACGAGATCCTCGAGGACCGCGGCATCCTCGTGCTCCCGGACGTGCTCGCCAACGCGGGCGGCGTCGTCGTCTCCTACTTCGAGTGGGTGCAGGGCCTGCAGGAGTACTTCTGGAAGGAGTACGAGGTCAACGCGAAGCTGAACGACATCGTCGTGAGGGCCTTCGAGGAGACGTGGTCGGCGCGCGAGCGCTTCTCGACGAGCATGCGTACGGCCGCCTACGGGCTCGCGGTGCAGCGGGTCGCAGAGGCGACCACGATCCGCGGCCTCTATCCCTAGTGCGGCGTCTCACAACGTCAGGAGGCCACCCGCACCACGTCGCTCTGTACCACGCCGAGGGCTGCCACCTCTGCGATCGCGCGCTCGAGGTCGTCCGTGAGGCGCAGGCCGAGGTGCCGTTCACGCTCGAGCTCGTCGACATCACCACCACCGACGCGCTCGAGGCTGCCTACCGCGAGCACATCCCGGTGATCGAGATCGACGGCGTGCGTGCGTTCACCTACTTCGTCTCGCGCGAAGGGCTGCTCGCCCGGCTCGCCGCGGACGGTTCTCCGGACGCCTGCGGCGACCGGCAAGGCAATATGTGACACGTTGTCACAAGCGAACGGCAATCCGAGGAGCAGGTAGGTGGCAGAACGATTGACCGTCGGGGTCGCGGCGAGGCTCAGCCGCTACCTCCAGGTGCTCACGCAGGCGAAGAAGATGGGCAAGGAGCGCATCTCTTCGCACGAGATCTCCGAGTACACCAACATCAACGCGACGCAGATCCGCCGTGACCTCTCGGGCTTCGGGCGCTTCGGCAAGCGCGGCGTCGGCTACAACATCGACTCGCTGCTCGGCGAGATCCGCAAGATCCTGCGCACGCAGGGACAGCACAACATCGCACTCGTCGGAGCCGGACGCCTCGGCGCCGCGATCGCCAGCTCGCCGATCTTCGCCGAGCACGGCATCACGATCGCGGCCGTCTTCGACAGCGACCCGGCGAAGGAGGGGCGCGCGCTCGGCGGCGTCACGGTCGAGCGGCTCGAGCGGCTCGACGAGCTCGTCCGCGAGCGGAACATCATCGTCGGCGTCCTCGCCGTGCCCGCGGACGCCGCACAGGCGACCGCGGACGCGCTCGTGGGCGCGGGCGTGAAGATCATCTTCAACTACTCGCAGGCGCTGCTGACGACACCGGGCGACGTGCAGGTGCACACCTCGAACCCGGCTGTCGAGCTTCTCTACGCCCTGTACTTCCATCTGACCTGACGCCACCGGGCGCTGCCCCTCCCGGCCGCGGAGCCGTCCTCCGGGGCAGCTCGCGCCGGAGGCGTCAGGCGCTCGATGTGAGAGGCTTCAGCCTCTCTCCCGGGTACGGTCTCTGGCGCGATGCGCATCCTCCTCTGGCACGGCTACCTGCTCGGCGGCACGGGCTCGAATGTCTACACCCGGATGCTCGCCCGCGAGTGGAGCCGTGCCGGCCACGACGTGACGGTGCTGTCGCAGGAGCCCGTCCCGACACGCTACGACCTGGGCACCGCCCTGTCGCTGCGGCCCGACGTCGGGGGGCTGCTGCCCGTCTACGTGCTCGACCGCTACGAGGGGTACGAGGTGCGCCGCCTGCAGGACTGCACGCGGGCCGAGCTCGACACCTGGGTCGACGCGAACGCCTCGGCGCTCCGCGACCTGTTGCCCGCCGACGTCGTCTTCACGAACCACGTCCTCCTCGGCGGCCCGGTAGGGGCCGCCGCCGGCGCGCCGTTCGCCGTCAAGGCGCACGGCTCGGAGCTCGAGTACTCGATGCGCGGCAACGCCGCGCTTTCGGCCTGGGGCGCCGAGGCTCTCGCCGCCGCCCGCGCCACCTTCGTCGGCTCCGCGCACATCCGCGCCGTCCTCGAGGAGGTGTGCGGCCACACGAACCGCGTGTTCGAGGTGCCGCCGGGCGTCGACGTCGACGCCTGGGTGCCCGAGCCGCGGGCTCGCGCCCTCGAGGCGCTCGTCGACGAGGCGAGACGGGACCCGCCGAACCCCGGCAACGCGGAGGAGCGCCTGCCCGACGACGGCAACGCCGACCGGCTGGCCGCACTTCCTCGCGACGGAGTCATCCGGTCGTCGTCTACTTCGGGAAGCTGATCGAGCAGAAGGGTGTGCACGTCCTCCTGGACGCGACTCGCCGGCATGGAGGCCCGAGTCGTGGTCGTCGGGTTCGGCCCCGAGCGCGGCGCGCTCGAGCGACGGGCGCCGGGAGCTGCAGGTCGAGGCGCTGTTCACCGGCCCGCTCGAGCACCGGCACCTTCACCACCTGCTCGCGCTCGCCGACGCGTGCGTCGTCCCGTCGATCTTCCCGGAGGCGTTCGGCATGGTTGCGGCCGAGGCCGCGGCGGCCGGATGCCCGCCGCTCGTGGCCCGCCACTCCGGGCTCGCCGAGGTCGCGGCAGGGCTCGAAGAGCACTATCCGGCCGGGCTCCGCCACCTCGCGGCCTTCGACAGCGGAGATGCGTCGGACCTGCGCCGGCCGCCTGCGGAGCTCCTGTCGCTGCCGCAGCCGGACCGCGACCTGCTCCGCGCCGCCGCCCGGGAGGCGGTCGTCGCAGCACTGGAGCTGGGCCGGCGTCTCGCGCCGGCTGCTCGAGCCCTTCGGTTGAGCCCCGTTCGACTACCTTTTCGCTCCATGGGCGAAGCGCAGCGCGTTCCCACCGACCAGCTCCTGCGCGAGGCGCGCGAGCGCTTCGAGACCGGGACCGACTTCACGGTCGCGGTCGAGGAGGAGTTCGCGCTCCTCGACCCCGAGTCGCTCGACCTCGTCAATCGCTTCGAGGACGTCATGGCCGCCGCGGCCGGGACGCCGGTGGCGCGGCTCGCTCGCGGGCGAGCTGATCGCGTCCGAGATCGAGATCAAGACCGGCCGGGTCGAGTCCTTCCGCGACGTCCCGGCCACGATCGCGGAGCGCCGGTCGGAGCTCGTCGGCCTCGTCGAGCCGCTCGGCCTCGCGCTCGGAGCCACCGGCGCGCACCCCTGGGCGAGCTGGAAGGACCAGCGCATCATCGACACGCCGCACTACCGCCGCAACGACCAGATCCTCCGCTACGTCGTCTGGAAGAACAACACGTTCGGCTTCCACACCCACATCGGCATCCGCGGCGCCGACCGGGCCATCAGGGTCACGAGCGCGCTTCGCAACTGGCTGCCGGAGCTCCTCGCGCTCTCCGCCAGCTCGCCGTTCGCCGAGGGCGTCGACACGGGGCTCCACTCGGCGCGCACGCAGATCTTCACGCGCTTCTTCCCGCGCTGCGGGGTGCCCGACGCGTTCGACTCGTGGGCCGACTACGAGCGCTACGTGCGGTTCCTGTACGACACCCGCTCGATCGACGAGCACACCCAGCTCTGGTGGAGCGTGCGCCCGCACCTCGCGTTCCCGACCGTGGAGATCCGCATCTGCGACGCCCAGCCCGCCCTCGCCGAGTCCCAGTCACTGGCGGCGTTCTGCGTCGCCTTGACGGCGCGCATCGCCCGGGCCCTGGACGAGGGCGAGCCGATCGCGCAGCAGCCGCACCGCCTGATCGAGGAGAACATGTGGCGCGCGATCCGCTACGGCCTCTCCGGCGAGCTCATCGACCTCGAGCGCGGCGACGTCCTCCCGGCCCGGGCCCGGCTCGAGCGGCTGCTCGAGTGGGTGCTGCCGGTCGCCGCCGAGATCGGCGCGGCCGACTGGCTCCGCCTACCCGAGCAGAACGCGGCCGAGCGTCAGATCGCGCGCTTCGCCGAGGGAGACGGGCTCGCCGAGATCTACGGCGACCTCGTCGTGCGCCCGTCGCCCGTCGCGGGAGGGTAGCGGCGGGGGTTCCGCGGGCGACAACCGAGCTTGTGCGTGCATAATCTGGCTCGCCGATTCGATTCGGCGCTTTCTTTGTGACGTGCCTCCGGAGGGTTGATGGACTTCTTCAATGACCATGCTGTCGCATTCGCGCTCATCTGCGGAGGCGTCGCCGTGCTGTACGGGCTCTACCTCACCTACTGGCTGCTGAGCCAGTCGCCGGGGAACGAGCGGATGCAGGAGATCTCGGGCGCCGTGCAGGAGGGCGCCGCCGCGTACCTGCGCAAGCAGTACACGACGATCGCGGTCGTCGCGATCGCGCCGGTCCTGCTGATCGGCTTCTACAACGAGCTCGGCTGGGGAACCGCGTTCGGCTTCATCATCGGCGCTCTCCTCTCCGCGGCCGCCGGCTTCATCGGCATGAACGTCGCCGTGCGCTCGAACGCCCGCACCGCCGAGGCGGCGCGCGAGGGCGTCGCGCCGGCGTTCAAGGTCGCCTTCCGGGCCGGCTCGGTGACCGGCCTGCTCGTCGTCGGGCTCGGGCTGCTCGGCGTCGCCGGCTACTACTGGTTCCTCACCGGGGCGCTCGGCAACTCGCCGCAGTCGGCGGTCGACGACCTCATCGGGCTCGCCTTCGGCGGCTCGCTCATCTCGGTGTTCGCGCGGCTCGGCGGCGGCATCTTCACGAAGGCCGCCGACGTCGGCGCCGACCTCGTCGGCAAGATCGAGGCGGGCATCCCCGAGGACGATCCGCGCAACCCGGCCGTGATCGCCGACAACGTCGGCGACAACGTCGGCGACTGCGCCGGCATGGCCGCCGACCTCTTCGAGACCTATGCCGTCACCGCCGTCGCCGTGATGCTCCTCGGCGTCGACTACCCGACGAGCGACCTCTGGCTGTACCCGCTCTCTCTCGGCGGCATCTCGATCCTCGCCTCCGTCATCGGCACGTTCTTCGCCCGCGTCGGTAAGGGCGAGCACGCGATCATCAACGCCCTCTACATGAGCGTGATCGTGGCGACGGTGCTCTCGGCGCTCGGCTTCATCCCGGTCACGCTGGCCTTCGACGGGCCGCAGTTCTCGTTCTGGCAGCTGTACGGCTCGGCGCTCGTCGGGCTCGCGATCACGTTCCTGCTCGTCGCGATCACCGAGTACTACACCGGCAGCCGCTGGCCGCCGGTGAAGGCGATCGCGAAGGCCTCCACGACGGGCCACGCGACGAACATCATCGCCGGCCTCGCGAAGGGCATGGAAGCGACCGCGCTGCCGGTGATCGTGATCGCGGGCGGCGTCATCGCGGCGTACGAGATCGCGGGCGGCAACATCTACGGGATCGGCGTCGCCGTGATGGCCCAGCTCTCGATGTGCGGGCTCATCGTCGCGCTGGACGCCTTCGGCCCGGTCACGGACAACGCCGGCGGCATCGCCGAGATGGCGGACATGCCGGAGTCGGTGCGCGCCGTGACCGATCCGCTCGACGCGGTCGGCAACACGACGAAGGCCGTCACGAAGGGCTACGCGATCGGCTCGGCCGGGCTCGCGGCGCTGATCCTCTTCGACGAGTACACCCGCGGCCTCGTCAACGCCGGGATCGACACGTTCTTCTCGCTCGACAACCCGTACGTCGTCGCGGGCCTCTTCATCGGCGGGCTCATGCCCTTCCTGTTCGCGGCTCTCGCGATGACAGCCGTCGGGCGCGTCGGCGGCGAGGTGGTCGAGGAGGTGCGCCGCCAGTTCCGGGAGGACCCGGGCATCATGGAAGGCACGTCGCGGCCCGACTACTCGCAGGCGGTCGGCATCGTCACCGCGTCGGCGATCCGGGGCATGATGCTCCCGGCCGCGATCCCGATCGTCTTCCCGATCGTCGTGGGCATCATCAGCCCGAGGATGCTCGGGGGCCTGCTGATCGGCACGATCGTGACCGGTCTCTTCCTCGCCATCTCGATGACCTCGGGCGGCGGCGCGTGGGACAACGCGAAGAAGCTGATCGAGGACGGCGCCTACGGCGGCAAGGGCTCGGAGGCCCACGCGGCCGGCATCACCGGCGACACGGTCGGGGACCCCTACAAGGACACCGCGGGCCCGGCGATCAACCCGATGATCAAGATCACGAACATCGTCGCGATCCTGATCATCCCGCTGATCGCGTCGATCCACAAGTAGGCCCGCGCACGATCGCGGACACCCTGGAGAGGGCCGGCGCGAGCCGGCCCTCACCGACTCCGCGCGCCGTAAGATCGTCCGGTGCCGAGTCGACGCAGACGCGAGGTCGAGCTCGAGCGGGTCCTCGGGACACCGGCCCTCTTCGCCACCGCCTACGGCAACGTCGGCTCGTCGATCTACTACGCGCTCGGCCTCACGGCGGTCTACGCGCTCGGCCTGACGCCGCTCGTCTTCCTCATCGCCGGCGTCGTCTTCGCGATGACCGCGGCGACGTACGCGGAGGGCACCGTTCTCTACCCCGAGGCCGGCGGCTCCTCGAGCTTCGCGCGCCACGCCTACAACGAGATCATCAGCTTCGGCGCCGCCTGGGCGCAGATGCTCGTCTACGTCGTCACCGTCGCCACGTCGGCGTTCTTCGTGCCGCACTACCTCTCGATCTTCTGGGAGCCGCTGAAGACGAATCCGTGGGACATCGTCGGCGGCGCGATCGTGATCGTCGTCCTCGTGACCCTCAACGTCGTCGGCGTCCAGGAGGCCGCGAGGCTGTCGATCGTGCTGGCCGTGATCGACTTCGCGACGCAGGTGCTGCTCGTGCTCCTCGGGATCTTCCTCGTCTTCAGCCCGACGATCCTCGTCGACAACGTCCACTGGGGCGTTGCCCCGACCTGGGCGAACTTCGCGATCGCGATCCCGGTCGCCATGCTGGCCTACACGGGCGTGGAGACTGTCTCGAACCTCGCCGAGGAGGCGCGCGAGCCCGCGCGGAGCGTCCCGAACGCGTACAAGCTCGTCGCGGTCGCGGTGTTCGCGATCTACCTGTCGCTGCCGCTCGTGGCGCTGTCGGCGATGCCGGTGGAGCTGATCAACGGCGAGCTGACGACGTATCTCGCGCTCCCGCCGGATCAGGGCGGCTACGCGAACGACCCGATCCTCGGGCTCGTCGACAACCTCGGCGTCACGGGGCTGGCACTGAACGCCCTTCAGATCTACGTCGGCGTGCTCGCGGCGACGATCCTGTTCATCGCCACGAACGCAGGCGTCATCGGTGCTTCGCGCGTCACGTACGCGATGGCGAGCCACCGCCAGATCCCGGAGGTCTTCAGACGGCTGCACCCGACCTTCAAGACGCCGGTGCTCTCGCTCGTCCTCTTCGCCGGGATCGCTCCGATCCTGATCCTCCTGCCCGGCGACGTGAACTTCGTCGGGACGCTCTACTCGTTCGGCGCGACGCTCTCGTTCACCGTTGCCCACGCCTCCCTCGTCCGGCTGCGTGTCCTGCAGAAGGGGTCGCCGGACGTCTTCTACCGGGCGCGCCCGAACCTCCGTCTCGGCGGGGTCGAATGGCCGCTCTTCGCCATCGTCGGCGGTATCGCCACCGGCGCCTCGTTCGCCGTGATCGTGCTCCAGAACCCTGCCACGCGCTGGGTCGGGCTCGGCTGGATCGCCTCCGGGCTCGTGTTCTACGTCGTCTACCGGCGGCGCTTCGTGAAGGCGTCGCTCACCGAGACGGTCAAGGCGCCGCCCGCGTTCGGGCCCGCGCTCGCGCTCGAGTACAGGCGGCTCCTCGTGCCCATCGTGGGGGGCCAGCCCTCCGACGACGCGCTCGATGTCGCCTGCAGCCTCGCGGCCGAGCGCGGCTCGCGGATCGTGGCGCTCAACGTCCTCGAGGTGCCGCTCGACAGGCCGCTCGACACCGGCATGGACGAGCTGGAGGACGCGGCGAACCGGGAGCTCGACGAGGCGATCGCGATCGGAGACTCCTACGGCGTCCGCGTGCTCGACCGGCTCGTCCGGGCCCGCAGCGCGGGTGTCGCGATCGTGGAGGAGGCGGAGCGGCGCGGCACGGAGATCATCGTCATCGGGACGCCTCGAAAGCACCTGACGCGGCGGCAACGGGCGGTGTTCGGCCATACCGTCGACTACGTCCTCCGCCACGCCCCCTGCCGCGTCCTCGTGACGGCGTCGCAGGAGGCGGTGCCCGCATGATCTGGTACCGGCGTGCGATCTACGTCTTCTCCGTCGTCTTCGTCGTCATCGGCCTGGCGTTGCTCGTGATCACGGCGATCAACGGAGGCGGCCTCGTCGGGTTCGTCCTCGGAGCGCTCTTCGTCGCGCTGGGCGTGGGGCGGCTGCAGCTGGAGCGCAAACGTGGCGCGTAAGGTCCGCGGCTTCGAGCGCGTCCTCGACGCGCCGGCGCTCTTCACGGCTGCGTACGACGAGATCGGCTCCTCGATCTACTTCGCGCTCGGGATCGTCGCGGCGCAGGCGCTCGGCCTGACGCCGGTCGTCCTGCTCGCGACCGGCCTCCTCTTCCTCGTCGTCTCGCTCTCGTACGCGGAGGGCACGGCCGCGATCCCCGAGACCGGTGGCGCCGCGACGTTCACCCGGCGCGCGTTCAACGACCTCGCCGGGTTCGCGACCGGTTGGGCGCTCCTGCTCGACTACCTCATCGTCATCGCGCTGTCGACGCTGTTCCTGCCGCACTACCTCGCGGCGGCGCTTGCGGCCCCGTCGTTGAGCGAGAGCCCGTGGGACGTCGTCATCGCCGTCGCCGTCATCGCCGCCGTCACCGCGGTGAGGCTCGCCCGCCACTCCCGCATCCACCGCACCGCGCTCGTGCTCGCGCTCCTCGACCTCGCCGTGCAGCTGCTCGTCGTCGTGCTCGGGTTCGCGATTGTCTTCTCGCCGCAGGTGCTGACGAGCGGCTTCGACCTCGCGCCGGGCCAACGCTGGCACGACATCCTCTTCGCGCTCCCCCTCGCAATGCTCGCCTACACCGGTCTCGAGACGGTGGCGAACCTCGCGGAGGAGACGCGCGAGCCCGGCAAGACGCTGCCGCGATCGCTCTTCTCCTCCATCGGCCTCGTGGTGATCATGACGGTCCTGATCGCCGTCGTCGGTGTCTGCGCCTTCCCGGCCGAGGACGGCTCGACCGACCTCGCCGACGAATGGCTGCAGGCGCCGATCGTCGGGATCGTGACAGCGTTCGACGGCCACCTGCCCGATACCGTCGTGGACGGCCTGCGGCTTCTCGTCGGCCTCTCCGGCGCCCTCGTCCTGTTTGCCGCCGCCACGACGGCGATCAGCGGCTGCACCCGGCTCGCGCGTTCGATGGCGGAGCACGGGATGCTGCCGCGCGAGTTCGGGCGGCTCCAGCGCCGCTCCCTCGTCTCGCGCGAGGCGATCGGCGCAGTCGGGCTGCTCGCCACCGCGGTCGTGGTGCTGACCGGCATCTTCGCGGGCGACGACCCGGCCTTCCTCGCGAGCGCCTATTCGTTCGGCGTCCTCTTCGCCTTCACGGCCGCGCAACTCGCGGTGATTCGCCTGCGCAAGACCGAGCCGGACCTCGCGCGTCCCTTCCGGGCGCGGCCGGAGGTGACGATCCGCGGCGTCAGCGTCCCTGTCCCGGCGCTCGTCGGCGCCCCGATCACCTTCGTGGTCTGGGTGCTCGCGCTGATCACGCACCCCGGCGCGCGGTACGCGGGGCCGGCCTGGCTGCTCGTCGGCCTCGTCGGCTACGTGGTCGTGAGGCACGCGGGCGCGCGAGGCGTGTTCGAGGACGTCGACCCGATCTCCGAGCTGCCGCCCGGGGCCGAGTACCACAAGATCCTCGTGCCGATGAAGCTCGGCGACATCGGCGAGGAGATGGTCGCGACCGCGATCGCGCTCGCCAAGGAGCGCGGCGCGACGATCGAAGCCGTCTTCGTCGTGCGCGTGCCGCGTGCCTTCCCGCTCGAGGGCGCCGGCCTGCCCGCGGAGGTCCAGCAGCGGGCGGACGCGTCTCTCGCCGAGGCGCGCGCCCTCGGAGACGACAACGGCATCGAGATCGTGACGAAGACGATCAGCGCCCGTTCGATCGGGCACGCGATCGTGGACGAGGCCCGTGACGGCGAGGCGCGACCTCATCGTGCTCGGCTCGTCGCCGCGCTGGCGACGGCAGTCGAGGTTCTTCTCGCCGACCGTCGACCACATCCTCCGCAATGCGCCGTGCGAGGTGCTGGTGGTCGCGTTCCCGGAGGGCGTCTTCGAGGAGACGGCATGAGAGCCCCGAAGTCCGTTACCCTCCGTCCATGAGGGTGGTCGTGATCGGTTGCGGCCGGGTCGGATCCGCCGTCGCGAAGCAACTCGCGAGCGAAGGCTGGGACGTGACCGCCGTCGACGAGGACGAGGAGGCGCTGTCGCGCCTGGGCGTCGGCTGGAAGGGCGGGTTCGTCGTCGGGCACGCGATGGAGACCAAGGTCCTCCTCCGCGCCGGAATCGAGAGCGCCGACGCCGCAGTCGTGGCTACCTCGGGCGACAACACGAACATCGTCGTCGCGCAGATCGCGCAGAAGCGCTACGGCATCTCCTGCGTCGTCGTTCGCGTCCTCGATCCGCGCCGCGCCGCGTTCTTCGCCAAGCTCGGCCTCGACACCGTCTGTCCCACCCAGACCGCGATCTCCTCCCTCGCGGAGGCGGTGCGCGCCTGCGACGTGACGCTGGCCCCGACGCCCGTCGAGGCGGCCTGATGTACCTGATCGTCGCCGGCGGCGGCAAGATCGGAGCGAATGTCGCCTCGTCGCTGCTCTACATGGGACACGAGGTGACGCTCATCGAGCAGCGCGGCGACCGCTTCGAGCTGCTCGAGGAGAAGTTCGGCCCGGTGGCGCTGCGCGGCGACGCGACCGAGATCCACGTGCTCGAGCGCGCGGGGATCGACCGTCCGCCCGACATCGTGTTCGCCGTGACGGGAGACGACGAGGACAACCTCGTGATCGCGCAGATAGCCAAGGAGGGTTACGGAGTGCCGAAGGTGATCGCGCGGGTGAACGACCCGAGGAACCAGCAGCACTTCGACCTGCTCGGGATCACGCAGACCGTCTGCGCCACGTCCGGGATCCTCGGCCTCGTCGAGCACGAGGTGCCCGAGCACGGGCTCGTGCGGCTGCTCGAGCTGAAGCAGGAGGGCCTCGAGGTCGTCGAGATGCAGATCAGCGGGGACTCCCCGGCCGCCGGCAAGCGCGTCGGCGGGCTCGCGCTGCCGGAGGACGTCAGCCTCGTCTCCGTGACGCGCAACGGCGTCGGGGAGATCGCGGAGGGACAGACCGTGATCCGCCCGGGCGACCAGGTGATCGCGATCCTCAAGCCTGGGCTCGAGGACCGGCTGCGGCGCGCCCTCGTCGGCTGAATCAGACCCGCCAGTAGCCCCGCGTGAAGAGCAGGACGACAGGGATGATCTCCAGTCGCCCGAGCCACATGAGCCCGATCATGACACCCGTCGAGAAGTCGCTGAAGGGCGCGAACGAGCCCATCGGGCCCGCGAATCCGAGCCCGGGGCCGACGTTGCCGAGAGTGGTCGCGGACGCGGCGAGCGCGTCGAGTGCGGAGAGCGGCGGCCCCTGGAAGGCGGCGTCCAGTGCCAGCACGCCGGCCCCGAAGGCGAAGATCCCGACGTAGAAGAGGATGAAAGCGGCGACCGCGCGCAACGTCCTTTCGTCGATGACGGCGCCGTTGAGCCTGATCGGGATCACCGCCTCGGGGTGGAGGGCCTGGCGCAGCTCGCGCCGCAGGACCTTGCCGAGGAGGAGGTGGCGCACCACCTTGATCGCACCGCTCGTCGACCCCGCCGACCCGCCGAAGAGCATCGCGAAGACGAGGATCATCAGTGCGAACGCCGGCCAGCCTATGAAGTCGACGCTCGCGTACCCGGTCGTCGTCATCATCGAGACGACCTGGAAGGTCGCGCCTCTGATCGCCTCTTCGCCGTCCGCGAGCCCCTCCTTCCAGAGAAGCGCTGCGAGAACTGCCGCCAGCAGCGCCAGGGTCACGAGGTAGAGGCGGGCCTCCTCATCACGGATCGCCGCCCGCGGCCTGCGCCGCACGAACACCCGGAAGAGGAGGGCGAAGTTCATGCCCGCGAGCACCATGAAGACGACGACGACCCACTGGCTCGCGGCGGCGAAGGGCTCCAGCGAGCGCGGCTCGGGCGAGAAGCCGCCGGTCGGGAGGGTCGTGAACGCATGCGCGACCGCGTTGAAGAGGTTCATCCGGTCGTCCACGCCGGTGAGCCCGAACACCGTCAGGATGAGCGCCTCGGCGGCCGTCAGCGCGACGTAGAGGAGCCAGAGCCTCTGTGCCGTCGTGCGGATCCGTCCCGCCAGGTCCTCGACCTCGGGGCCCGGCATCTCGGACTCGAGGAGCTGGCGTCCGCCGACCCGGAGCCGGGGCAGCACGGCGAGTGCGAGCACGATGATCCCCATCCCACCGAGCCACTGGGTGAACTGCCGCCACATGAGCATCGACTGGTCGAGCGCGGTGAAGTCGGTCAGGACCGTGGCGCCGGTCGTCGTGAACCCTGACATGGCCTCGAAGTAGGCGTCGATGGGCCGGTCGATCTGCGGGTCGCCGGAGAGGAGGTAGGGGACGGCGCCGAGCGCCGCCGCCGCGAGCCAGGTGACCGAGACGACGAAGAAGCCCTCCCTGAACCCGATCGGCGGCGCGTTCCGGCCGAGACGCTCGAGCGCGAGCCCGACGGCCGCCATGATCGCGCCGGCCGCGAGGAAGGGCCACACGGGCTCTCGGTATCCGAGCGCGAGCACGACCGGGAAGAGCACCGCGGCCGAGAGGTACTTCACGAGCGTCCCGACGAGGCCGAGTGCGCCGCGAAGCTCCACCACGATCCGGCGCGGGTGGGGCGGATGCCGCCTCGTCGCGACGGTCGTCACAGGACGCGCTCGACGTCCGCGACGCGCGCCGACTCCGTGAACACGATCACGCGATCGCCCGCCTGCAGGACGTCGTCGCTGTGCGGGAACACCGCGGCGCCGTCGCGGACGATCGCGCCGATCACCGCACCTCTGATCGGCATCTCCCGGAAGCTGAGCCCGACGTACTCGCTCGACGGTTTCGTCGTGATGTCCAGCACCTCGAAGCGGTTCCCCTCGATCATCGCGACCTGCTGGGTGCGGGGGTCGTGGGCGAAGCGGACGATCTCCTCCGCCGTCACCTGCCTCGGGTTCACGGCCACGTCGACGCCCGAGTGCTGGTAGACCGCGCGCGCGATCGGGTCGTGGACGATCGCGATCGTGAACTCGACGCCGTGCACGCGCGCGAGGGTGGCCGCATAGTGGTTTTTCGCGTCCTCGCGCATGGCGAAGACCGCGGCCTGCGCCTGGCCGATGCGCTCGCGCTCCAAGAAGTCGGGATCGAGGCCCGTCGCCTGGTAGACGCGGGCGGCCGGGAGATCCTCTGCGATCCGCCGCGCCCGGTCGCGGGCGGGCTCGATGATCCGGACGCTGATGCGCTGCTCCAGGAGCTGGCGCGCGATCGCCGTCCCGACCTGTCCGCCCCCGAAGACGACGACGTCCTCGATCGCACCCTCACCCGGCGCGAGCAGCCGGCCCCAGGCCTGGGCAGCCTCCGGCGAGCCGACGATGACGAGTCGGTCGCCCGCCGAGATGACCGCGTCGCCGCGCGGGATGATCATCTCCTCGCCGCGGATGATGCTCACGAGCCGCGAGTCGGCCGGGACGAGCCCGCACTCGCGCAGCGGGCGTCCGAGCACGTCCGGGTTCGAATGCTCGCCGACGTCGTACTCCACCATCTGCACCTGGCCCGCGGCGAACACGTCTGTCTGCACCGCCGCCGGCAGGCCTACGACGCGCGTGATCGCGTTTGCGGTCTCGATCTCCGACGAGACGACGAAGTCGACGTCGAGGCGGCCCTCGCGCCACAGCTCGATGTATTCGATGTTGGACGTGCGGATGACCGTCGTGGCACGGGGCGCCTCGATCCTCGCGAACGTCGCCGCGACGAGGTTGGCCTCGTCGCGCGACGTGCACGCGATCACGAGATTGGCGTCGGCGACGCCTGCCTCCGCGAGAGAGCGGCGGCTCGCGCCGTTCGACTCGATCGTGACGATGTCGTACCGGTAGGCGAGCGGCGTCAGCCGCCTCGGGTCGAGATCGATCACGGTCAGGTCGTGCTCGGCGTGGAGCGCCTCAACGATCGTGGAGCCGACCTGGCCAGCGCCGATGACGAAGATCTTCACGGCGGGGGGAGGGTACACCCGCCGTGGACGCAGTGAGGCGTCGGCTACCGTCTCCTCGATGCGCCGCTTCGCCGTGCTTCCGGCCGTCCTCCTCGTCGTCGTGGCGCTCGCGATGTGCGCGTCCGCGAGCAGCGGCCGCGCCGGGGCACTCGGGCTCGTCAGGATCGCGGACGGGTTCGCGTATCCGCTTCAGGTCGTGGTGCCACCCGGCGGCGCGCGGGATGAGCTCTACGTCGTCCAGCAGGCGGGCCTCGTCCGGGTCCTCAAGGGCGGCAAGATCCAGCCCAAGCCGTTCCTCGACGTCCGCAGGCTCGTCACAGCGGGCGGGGAGCAGGGGCTGCTCGGGCTGGCGTTCGCGCCCGACTATGTGACGAGCCGCCAGTTCGTCGTCGACTACACGGACCGGAACGGCGATACACGGATCGTGCGGTACCGGTCGAACGGCACGCAGGCGCTGCCGGCGAGCGCGCGGCAACTCCTCTTCGTCGACCAGCCGTACCCGAACCACAACGGCGGCATGGTTGCCTACGGCCGTGACGGCATCGCTCTACGTCGGCATGGGCGACGGGGGATCGGGAGGCGACCCGGAGAACAGGGCCCAGAACCCCTCCTCGCTCCTCGGCAAGATCCTCAAGCTCGACCCCCGCCGCCCCGGGACGAAGCCGTCGCTCGCGGTGCTCGGAGTGCGCAATCCCTGGCGGTTCTCGTTCGACCGCGCGAACGGCGACCTCTGGGTGGGAGACGTCGGCCAGAACGCCGTCGAGGAGGTCGATCACGTGGCCTGGCCGCTCAGGGGCCTCCTCAACTTCGGCTGGGACGTCTACGAGGGCAGCTCCTCGTACGAGCCCAAGAAGCTCGGGCCCGGCCGGCTCGTCTCGCCGGTCGCGCAGTACAGCCACAAGGAGGGATGCTCCGTCACCGGCGGCTACGTCTACCGCGGGTCCGCCGTGCCGGCGGCCGTCGGCCGGTACTTCTACGGCGACTACTGCTCGGGAACCGTCTGGTCGCTCAAGCTCGCGGACGGCGTCGCGACGGACCTGCGCAAGGAGCCGTTCAGGGTCAAAGCGCTGACGTCGTTCGGCGAGGACCGGGCCGGAGAGCTCTACCTGGTCTCCGGCGAGGGGGCTGTCTACCGGCTCACCGGTTGAGCGCGGGTCAGACGGCCGCTGCCACGAGCTCGGCCCTGGTCCTGACGACGACGGAGTCGCTGCCGAAGGCCGTCTCGAGGCGGTCGAGCGCGCCGCTCCCGCTCTCGAGCGTCGTCAGCCGGCGCGAAACGCCGAGCTGGGAGGCCGCGATCCGTCCGAGCTCCTCGGGCGCGTCGGTATAGACGCCGATCACGTGGCCGGCCGCGACGAGCCGCCGCAGCGCCGCACTCGCTTCGGCGTTCGGCCGCAGATAGACGGGCGCGCGTCCGGCCGCGAAGCGCTCGAGCAGCGTGCGCCAGTTGCCCGCGCCTGCCGCGTCGAGGGCCTCGGCGGCCGCGCCCCGGTCGGCGGGCAGCGTCGCCGGGTCGACACCGATCACCCGCGCGGCCTCCGCGAGCCAGTCCCCCCACAACGGCCGTGTGTCCCCGAGGGCGCCGTCGAGGTCGACGAGGATCGCCGTCACCGCGCCTGCCTCCACGCGAGGACGCCGACAGTGACGCCGATGGTGTCGAGGAGCACGTCGTACCACGCCGCGTGCCTGCCCCGGACGAAGTGCTGGTGCACCTCGTCCGTGGCCGCATAGAGGCCACCGAGCAGGATCGGGAGCGCGACGTGTGGCCGGGAGAGCGCGCGCGCGAGAAGGGCGCCGAGCACCGCGTACTCCGTCAGGTGAGCGATCTTGCGGAGGAGGAGGTCCCAGCCCCCGAGGCCGGTGGAGAGGCTCGGCACCGAGGAGAAGGCGAAGATGAGCGCGGCCCAGAGAACGACAGGCGCCCACGCCCGGAAACGCGTTGCCGGCACCGTGCGATGATAGGGTCTACCGTCACAAGGGAGCGCGGTGAGGGAATCCGGTGCGAATCCGGGACGGTCCCGCCGCTGTGAGGGGAGTTGCTCTTCCACCAGACGCCACTGGCGCACCGGGGAACCGGTTGCCGGGAAGGCGGTGGGAGAGGGAGCCCCGAGTCAGAAGACCTGCCGCCTCCTCCATACCGGACCCCTCGTGGAAGGAGGATTCGTGGCTCGGCATTTCTTCGTCTTCGTGGCCGCTCTCGGCCTTGTCCTCGTGCTCGCGGCATCCTCGCTCGCGGCGAGCGTGAGCGTGCGCGTGGAAGGAAAGACCCAGCCGATCTTCGGCTCCGTGCCCGTCAAGGTGGATGCTCCCAACGCACTCGTCGCGCTCGACGCCGCGAGCACGCTGGGCGAGTTCTACGTCCAGCTGACGCAGTCGTCGTTCGGGACCTACGTGAGCCAGATCGGCCGCTATCCCGGCGCCGGTTCGGCCGGATGGGTGTTCAAGGTCAACGGCGTGTCGCCCCCGGTCGGGGCCGACCAGGTCGTGTTGAAGGATGGTGACGAGGTCCTCTGGTACTACGCCACCTTCTCCGACACCGGCGGCCCGCGGACGCTCGCGCTCAAGGCCGCCACCGCCAACTGCTACACGGTCTCGTCCGTCGACGACGCCGGCAAGGCCTCGTCCGCCGCGGGCGCCCAGGTGCAGGTCGACGGCCGCCGCTTCAAGGCAGGCGCAAACGGCAAGGCCTGCGTGGGAAGGCACGTCGGCCTCGTGCGCGCCTACGCGGTCGGCGCCGTTCGCTCGAACGCGGTGAAGTGACGCCGGCCCGCTGCATTCTGCCCCTCCTCGCCGCGCTCGCCCTCACGGGTTGCGGTGGGGCGGGGCCGACTGCGGCCGACGGCACGGCCCACCTCTGGGTGACCCGCGACCGGGGGAGTGCCGTCCTCGTCGATACGACCGTGCCGGCCGGGCAGACCCTCCTCCGGGCGCTGAAGTCGAAGGCGGACGTGACGACGCGCTACGGCGGTGGGTTCGTGCAGTCGATCGACGGGATCGAGGGCAGCGCGCGCCACCGGAGGGACTGGTTCTGGTTCGTGAACGGCCTCGCCGGCGACCGGTCGGCGACCGCCTACCGGCTGCGGGCCGGCGACGTCGCCTGGTGGGACTACCGGAACTGGGCGGACGATGCCGGCACGCTGGAGGTCGTCGCCGGCGCGTTCCCGGAGCCGTTCCTGCACGGCTACGACGGCAAGGCGAGACCCGCGGTGGTGCGGTTCGCGCCCGGCCTCCGCGCCGGGGCTCGGAGAATCGGCCGCGCCCTCGGGACGACCGACGTCGCGCCCCTCGGTGTCTCCCTGCCGCACGACGCAAACGTCTTCGAGCTGGTCTCGGGCCCGCCGCACCTCACCGCGGTCATGCGCTCGCCGGGAGCCGGCCCGTCCGGCGCGGTGCGGTTCTCGTTCGCGGGCGCGGTGGACGACCTGCTCGGCGGAGCCTACGCGCGCAGGTTCGCGAGCCCGTGAGCGCAGGCCCGGCAACCGCCCTCCTCGCCGCGGTCGCGGTCGCGGCGTTCCTCCTCGACCGCGTGTGGGCTCTCGCCCTCATGGCCGCCGTGCTGCTCGTCGTCTGCCTCCGTGCACCGGTGCAGCGCCGCTGGCTGTACCTCGTCGGCGTACTCTCCGGCGCTCTCGGGGTGATCCTGATCTCGCCGCTGACATGGTCGTCCGGCGGCGGCACGCTCCTCTGGGAAGGCCCCACGCTGCCGGTGATCGGGCCGCTCGACGTGTCCACCGACGAGATCCGGATCGCCGTCGTGAACGGGCTCCGGCTGGCGGTCGTCGGGCTGGCCTTCAGCGCCTACACGCTCCTCGTCGACCACGACCGCCTCGTCTCGTCCGCGGGCTTCGCGCGACGCTCGGCGCTGGCGGTCGCGCTCGCCACTCGCCTCGTGCCGAGCCTCGAGCGCGACGCGGCCGGGTTCTCGGAGTCCGTGCGGGGCCGCGGCGTCGAGCTCCACGGCGTGCGCGGATACGCGATGCTGCTCTCGCCGCTCGTCGCCGGGTCGCTCGAGCGCGCCGCCGGACTGGCCGAGGCGATGGAGGCGCGCGGCTTCGGGCAATCCGGGGCCACGAGGGCGCCGCGACCTGCCTGGACCTGGGTCGACCACGTGGCCCTCGCGGCCGCCGTCCTGCTCGTGGGGGTGGCGTTGTGGCTCTAGCGCAGGTGGAACTGCTCTCGTTCGCCTACCCCGACGGCGGCCGGGCCCTCGACGGGGTCTCGCTGGAGCTCCACGAGGGCGAGCTCGTCGCGCTGCTCGGGCCGTCCGGCAGCGGCAAGTCGACGCTGCTCCGAGCGCTGGCAGGTCTCGTCCCGCACTTCCACGGGGGCCGTTTCGCGGGGCGCGTCGAGGTCGGCGGGCTCGACACCCGCACGCACGGCCCGGCCGAGCTCGTCGGCACCGTCGCCAGCGTGTTCCAGGACCCCGAGAACCAGGTCGTGCTGACGCGCGTGGAGAACGAGGTGGCGTTCGGGCTCGAGAACACGGGCCTCGAGCCGGCACGCATCTGGCCGCGCGTCGCGGCGGCGCTCGGAACAGTCGGTGTCGCCGATCTCGCCGCGCGACGCACCGTCGAGCTCTCCGGCGGGGAGCTGCAGCGGGTCTGTCTCGCAGCGGCGATCGCGCTCGACCCGAAGCTGCTCCTCCTCGACGAGCCGACCTCGCAGCTCGATCCGGCCGGCGCGGCGGCCTTCCTCGACGCGGTGGAGCGGACGGGGTGCGCTGCAGTCCTCTCCGAGCAACGCGTCGACCGGGCGCTCGCGATCGCGGATCGCGTGATCATGCTCGAGGAAGGCCGGATCGTGCTCGACGCCCCGGTGGCAGAGGCGCGCTCCTGGCTCGCGCTCTGGCGTCCGCGCTACGCGGGCGGGGCGGAGCCGCACGATCCTCCGGCGCAGCCGCCCGACCCGGCTGCTCGTCCGCTCCTGCAGCTCGACGCCGTCTCGTACGCCTACGGCGACGGGCCAGAGCTCCTCGGCGGCCGCTCGCTGACGGTGAGACGTGGCGAGATCGTCGCCCTCGAAGGGCGCAACGGGAGCGGGAAGACGACTCTCGCGAAGATCGCTGCGGGGCTCCTCGAGCCGTCGCGGGGGACGGCGACGCGAAACGGCCGTGCGACGTACCTCTCGCAGGACCCGGGCCGCTATCTCGTCTGCGAGACGGCCCTCGCGGAGGTCGCGCTCGGCGTTGGCGGCGACGAGGAGCGCGCAGCCGCCGCTCTGGCGCGGTTCGGGCTCGAGGATGCCGGGAGCCGTCATCCGCGCGACCTCTCGAGCGGCGAGCGGGAGCGGCTGGGGATCGCCGCGGTCTCCGTCTCGGAGCCGGATCTGCTCGTGCTCGACGAGCCCACGCGGGGGATCGACCCCGAGCGCAAGGCCGCCCTTGCCGAGTGGCTGCTCGACGAGGCGGAGTCCGGCCGGGGCATCCTCGTCGCCACCCACGATCCGCTGCTCCCCGCCCACCGGCGGATCCGCCTCGATGCGCCGTCGGAGGTTCCCGTTGCGGCCTAGGATCGCGCTCGCCTGCTTCGTCGGGCTCGGGGTCGCCGGGCTGCTGTGGGCCGTCGCCGACCCGGCGCAGGGCGGGCTTGCCACGATGCTCGCGGCGTTCGCGCTCGTCGCTGGCGGCTTCGCGTGGCTCGAGCAGGGACGCGACACCGCCCGCGACCTCACGCTCGTCGCGACGCTCGCGCGGCATCGCCGCCGCCGGTCGTGTCCTCTTCGCGCCCGTCCCGAGCGTGCAGCCCGTCACGGTGATCGTCGCCGCCGCGGGAGTCGCTCTCGGCCCGCGGCGAGGGTTCGCCGTCGGGGCGCTGGCGGCGATCGCGTCGAACATGTTCCTCGGGCAGGGGCCGCACACGCCGTGGCAGATGCTCGCCTGGGGAGGCTGCGGCGTGCTCGCCGGGGTGTTCCGGCTCGTGCTGCGCGGGCGCTGGCCGTTCGCACTCTTCTGCGCGGTGCTCGGGATGGCCTTCGGGACGGTGATGGACCTCTGGCTCTGGTTCGCGTTCTACCCGCACACGTGGGCGGCGCTCGTCACGGTGCTCGGTGCCGGGGTGGCGTTCAACATCGCGCACGCGCTCGGCAACCTCGTGCTGGCGCTCGTAGCGGGGCCGGAGCTGCGACGCGTCCTCGCCCGCCACGGCCGTACGACCCGGACGGAGGTCGTGTGGGCCTGACGAAGTGCCTCGCCATCCTCCTCGCAGCGGCCGTCCTCGGCGCGGGGGTGGCGGCCGGTGCGGGAGGGCTGACCGCGGGCTCCGCCGCGTACCTGGCGAGCCGCCAGAGCGAGAACGGGGGGTTCGCGGAGCAGGGACGCACGCCGGACGCCGCGCTCACCGCCTGGGCGGCGCTCGGCCTCGTCGCGGCCGGGGGTTCCGCGCCGGAGCGGGCGCGGGCGCTCGAGTTCCTCCGGGCGCGCCCGACCGAGGCTGCGTCGGACGGAGACGTGGCGCTCCGCGTCGTGGCGCTCGCTGCTCTCGGCGAGACCGTCGACGAGAGCCTGCTCGCGCGGCTGCGGCGACACCGCCCCGACGTGCTCGTCAACGAGACGATCTGGAGCGTGCTCGCGCTGCGGGCCGCAGGCGAGCAGCCGCCCGCGGCGCTCGTGCAGGCGATCCTCGCCGGGCAGGCGAAGTCCGGCGGCTTCCCGTGGTCACGCGGGGGGAAGCCGGACTCGAACGACACCGCCGCGGCGATCCAGGCGCTCCGCGCGGCCGGAGTGGCCGGTGCTCCGATCGGACGCGCGGTCGCCGCGCTCCGAGCGTTCCAGGCTCCGTCGTCGGGAGGCTTCTCGCTCACGACGGGGCGCGAGCCGGACGCGCAGTCGACCGCCTGGGCGATCCAGGCGCTTCTCAGCGCCGGCCAGCGTCCCGGCAAGGCGCCCTTCCGCTTCCTCGCGCGCCTGCGGCGCGCGGACGGAAGCTACCGCTACTCGGTCCGCTACGGCACGACCCCGGTGTGGGTGACGGCGCAGGTGCTGCCGGCGCTCGCCGGCCGGCCCTTCCCGCTCCGCTGACGGCGAGCGACTGCCCGGCCGTCACCGTATGCTCGCCCGGTGACGTCGACCGCCGACCTCCTCGACGAGCACGCGGACGCCGACGTGTGCCTCCTCGGGCTCGGACAGTACGGCGGTCTCCAGGCCTTCGAGGGCGACGTCGCGACGGTCCGCTGCCACGAGGACAACGTCCTCGTGAAGCAGCTCGTCGCCGAGCCCGGCCTCGGTCGTGTGCTCGTCATCGACGGCGGCGGCTCCATGCGCGTGGCGCTCCTCGGCGACCTGGTCGCCGGCCTCGCCGCGGCCAACGGCTGGGCCGGCATCGTCGTCCTGGGAACCTCCGCGTAGCGTCCGGCTAGCATCGAGTGGTGGCCGTCGCACCCCACGAAGACCTCCTCGCCGGCCTGAACGAGCCTCAGCGCGCCGCCGTCCTCCACGTCGACGGCCCCCTGCTCGTCGTCGCCGGGGCCGGCTCGGGCAAGACGCGCGTTCTCACCCACCGCGTCGCGCATCTCGTCCGCGCGCACGGCGTGAAGCCCAACGAGATCCTCGCGATCACGTTCACGAACAAGGCCGCGGGCGAGATGCGGGAGCGGCTCGAGCGCATGCTCGGCCGCCTCGCACGCGCCTCGTGGATCCTCACCTTCCACGCAGCCTGTGGCCGCATGCTGCGCCGGGAGGCGCAGCGGCTCGGCTACACCTCCAGCTTCACGATCTACGACCAGGCCGACCAGGTGCGGGTCGTGCGGGCCTGCCTCGAGGACCTCGGCGTCGACCCCAAGCGGTTCACGCCCCGTGGCATCCACAGCCAGATCTCGAACGCGAAGAACCAGCTGATCGGCCCGGACGAGTACATGAGCCGCGTCGCGTCGTTCTACGACAAGACCGTCGCCGAGGTCTACGAGCGCTACCAGAAGCGCCTCATCTCGTCGAACGCGGTCGACTTCGACGACATCCTCATGCTCACCGTCGAGGTCTTCGAGCGCTTCCCGGAGGCCCTCGCCCACTGGCAGCACACCTTCCGTTACGTCCTGGTCGACGAGTACCAGGACACGAACCACGCGCAGTACCGCCTGCTTCAGCTCCTCGCGGCCGAGCACGGGAACGTGTTCGCGGTCGGCGACCCCGACCAGAGCATCTACGGCTTCCGCGGCGCGGACATCAACAACATCCTCGACTTCGAGCGGGACTTCCCCGGAGCCCGGTCCATCGCGCTCGAGCAGAACTACCGCTCGACGAACTCGATCCTGGGCGCCGCGAACGCAGTGATCGAGAACAACCGCGACCGGAAGCCGAAGCACCTGTTCTCCGACCTCGGCGCCGGCGAGCCGGTGCAGGTCATCGAGGTCGAGGACGAGCACACGGAGGCCCGCTTCGTGGCGGCCGAGATCGCGCGGCTCGTCGAAGGCGGCTGGTCGGCCGCGGAGATCGCCGTCTTCTACCGGACGAACGCACAGAGCCGCGTGCTCGAGGACGTGCTCGTGCGCCAGCAGATCCCCTACCAGGTGATCGGCGGCCCGCGCTTCTACGAGCGCGCCGAGATCAAGGACGCCGTCGCCTACCTCTCCATCCTCCACAACCCGAACGACGCCGTCTCGCTGCTGCGGATCGCGAACCGTCCGCGGCGAGGCATCGGGGACACATCGCTGCAACGGCTCGTCACCCACGCCGACGCGATGGGCATCAGCCTCTTCGAGGCGATGGCCGATCCCGAGGCTGCCGGCCTCGGCACCGCGGCGGTCAAGGCTGTCCGCGGCTTCCACACGACGATGCTCTCGCTCCAGTCGGCGTCGCAGGAGCTCGAGCTCGACGAGCTCGTCGAGGCGGTGCTCGCACGCAGCGGCACGCGCGAAGCACTCGAGGCCGAGCGCACGATCGAGGCCCGCGGGCGGATCGAGAACCTCGAGGAGCTCGTCGGCGTCGCCCGCGAGTTCCGCGCCGAGCGGGAGGAGCCGACGCTGGCCTCGTTCCTGCAGGAGATCTCGCTCGTCTCCGACCAGGACGCGCTCGCCGACAGGGAGTCGCTCGTGACCCTGATGACGATCCACAACGCCAAGGGCCTCGAGTTCCGCGCGGTGTTCCTGATCGGGATGGAGGAGGGGATCTTCCCGCACTCCCGCTCGATCGAGGACAACGAGATCGAGGAGGAGCGGCGACTCGCGTATGTCGGCATGACGCGCGCGATGGAGAAGCTGACGCTGACCCACGCGATGGCGCGCGCCCTCTACGGGCGGCGCGAGTACAACCTCGCCTCCCGCTTCCTCGACGAGTTGCCGGACGCGGTCGAGCGCGAGCGGCTGCAGCCCTCCTCGTGGTCGAGCTACGGCTCGGAGCGGCAGCTGCGCGCCTCGGCCGGCCCCGCCCGCGAGCCCACGGAGATCCCGTCGCTGCAGACCGGCGATTCCGTGCGGCATGGCTCGCTGGGCGAGGGCGTCGTCACTCGGATCGAGCCCGGCGGCATCGTCACCGTCCGCTTCGCGATCGACGGCAGCGAGCGCAAGCTGATGCTCGAGTACGCGCCGCTTGAGAAGATCGGCTGATGGCGATCCGCATCCGGACCACACGGAACCAGGAGGAGTACGACCGCGCGCTGCACGGGATCGGCCACTACTTCGGCGGCGGTTGGACCCCCGAGGAGAAGGAGCGCTTCGCGAAGCTGCTCCCGCACGAGCGGCTGCTCGCGGCGTTCGACGGCGACGCGATCATCGGCGGCGCGGGCGCTTTTCCCTTCGAGCTGACGATTCCAGGAGGACGCCTCCCGTGCGCAGGGGTGACCGTGGTGGGCGTTCTGCCGACGCACAGGCGGCGGGGGATCCTCGGCCGGATGATGCGCGCGCAGCTCGACGGCATCCGCGCGCGCGGCGAGCCGCTGGCTGCGCTCTGGGCCTCGGAGGAGACGATCTACGGGCGCTTCGGCTACGGGCTCGCCGCGCAGGACGCGATGGTGCGGGCGACGCGCCTCCACGCCGAGCTGCAGCCCGGTCTTCCACGCCTGGATGTGAGTGCGCGGCTCGTGGGCCACGACGAGGCGCTTGCGGCCTTCCCGCGCATCTATGACCGCGTTCGGCGCACGACGCCCGGCTTCATGTCGCGCTCGCGCGACTGGTGGGCGCTGCGCAAGCTGGACGACCGTCCGGAGGGAAGGCGTGGAGCCGGGGAGCTGAACCGCCTGCTCCTCGAGCTCGACGGCCGGCCGGCCGGGTATGCGCTCTACCGCATCAAGTTCGAGTTCGACGATGCCGCGAACGTGAGCAAGGTGCGCGTGAACGAGGCGATCGGTGACTCGCCCGCAGCAACCCGCGAGCTCTGGCGCTACCTCCTCGCGATCGACTGGGTGCACGAGATCGAGGCTCACCTCCTGCCCCCCGACCACCCGCTCTTCCTGCTCGTCCAGCGTCCGAACCGGCTCAACTGGAAGGTCTTCGACGGGCTCTGGCTCCGCCTCCTCGACGTCGGCGCGGCGCTGTCGGCCCGGTCGCTCGCGGCCGACGGTCGCATCACGTTCGACATCTCGACCGACCCGATGTTTCCGGAGAACGCCGGCACCTGGACGCTCGAAGCCGGCTCGGCCGTCCGCTCCCGCCGCCGCCCCGATCTCCGGCTCGACGTGCAGGCGCTCGCGTCGGCCTACCTCGGCGGCTTTACGTTTGCCGATCTCGCGCGCGCGGGCCGCATCGAGGAGACGGCCCGCGCGGGCATCGCTCGGGCCGACGCGCTCTTCCGCGTCGACGCGAAGCCCTGGTGCCCCGAGATCTTCTAGCCCGGCCGCTACGTTTTCAGGATGTCCTCGCCAACTGCAGTTCTCTCGGCGTCACAGCTCGCCCTGCTCGCCGAGCAGGGGGGAGGAGCGCGCGCCGAGGTCGGTGACGTCCTCTACCGGGTCGGCGACGGCGGTGGGCGAGGGGGCGATGGTCGTCCGCTTCGTACACGATCGCCTCGCGCGCGACCCGCTGGCAGCTCCTGCCGCCGCGAAACTCGGCTAGACTCAGTCGTCCCGGGCGCTTAGCTCAGTTGGGAGAGCACCAGCTCGACAAGCTGGGGGTCACTGGTTCGAGCCCAGTAGCGCCCATCACGAAAAGAGCCAAAAGCCCTGCTAATCGGGGACTTCTTGCTCTCTTTTGTGATGTCTGTTTGTCCGTCCAAGGCCGCCGAAATCGGCCCGGTTCGGTGTAAGACTTCCCCACACGGTCGGTCGATGAGGAGCACCTCGAGGCGCCTGCCGCGCTCGATGGGAGGCTTCTCGCCCGAGACTGAGAGTGCGGCATCCACGCCGTCTGATGAGAGGACGCTCGCACAGGCATGAGACCTGACGCCTGATCGTTGATCAGGTGCGTTTCTGTGGGTAGATCGTCTCGCCGCGGGCCAGCATTTCGACGAACTGCATGATTCTGCGTTCTCGCGTTTCCGCTCGTTTGGCGGTACTGATCCGATAGAGGATCGCGTAGCGGTTCTGGCGGCTCAGGTTCTCGAACATTGCGAGCGCTTTCGGCTCGGCGGCCAGTGCAGCGCCGAGATCGTCAGGCACCTCGATGCTGGCAGAGCCCGCGTAGGCGGCTTCGCTTCGACCGTCGGCTCTCGCACTCTCCAGCTCGGCGATCCCGGCTGGATGCATGCGACCTGCTGCGATCAACCGCTCCGCGATCTCGATGTTCCGCTTCGACCAGGCGCTGCGCCTGCGGCGGCGACTGAAGCGCTGGTAGTAGGTGTCGGCGTCGCGGCCGCGGAGTTGGCCGTCGATCCAGCCGTGGCACAGTGCCTCTTCAAGCGCTTGATCGTGGTTGAGACTGGTCGGTTGGACCGTCTTCTTCTTGGCCAGCACGAGCCATATCCCCGCCGAGGAATCATGGTGCTTCGCCAACCAAGCGCGCCAGTGTGCTGCATCGCGCACCATCAGCTCCGGTGCATCCTCCACGATCCCATTCTGGCGATCGATGGATCCATCAGGAACGCGACTGAGTTCAGGGGGTCCGCGCGAACACTCGCGCAGGTCAGGATGTGTCGCTTGGGCTGCGATAATCCGGTTCTTGACCGAAGCGCGGCTTGAGGACGCTGGCTCCGGGCTCGCCCCCGTCACCGAGGGCTGGTTCGTCGTCAACGTGTGCGATGCCGAGTGGTTCACTTCGGAGACGAGGGGCGCGGCGTGCTGGTTCGCGAACGAGTACGGCGACTCTCCGGTGGAATTCCCGCAGTTCGGGATCAACGTGACCGTCCTCGAGCCTGGCCAGAGCGGCGTCTATCACGCCGAGTCGAATCAGGAGGCGTTCCTCGTTCTCGGAGGCGAGTGCAGGCTGCTCGTCGAGGGCGAGGAGCGACGCCTTCGAGCCTGGGACTTCTTCCACTCGCCTCCCTGGACGGAGCACGCGTTCGTGGGAGCTGGCGACAGGCCGTGCGTGATCCTGATGGTTGGCGCCCACGTAGGTTCGGAAGCGCGCTACCCGGTCTCGGAACTCGCGGCGCGCTACGGGGCGAGCGTGGAGAAGGAGACATCCGATCCGGAGCAGGTCTATGCGACGGCCGAGCGGTTCCGGCGAGGGCGGCCGCCATACTGGTCCCGCCTGCCCTGGGGCTAGAGCCGTTCGCAGTAAGCCTCGGGGGCTTGTGAGACGGGGCTGGTCTGTCTTGAGGTGTTGCCAGCCTGGTTGTCGTCGTGCTGCTTGTGACTCATTCCGGAACACTGGCGCAAGGTGCCGCTCGTTCCTCTGACCTAGCATTCGCACGTGGCTGGAGTCCGAAGCTATTGGAGATGGCTCGATCAGCGGCTTCGGCTCTCTCACCCCGGCAGAGTGTTCTTCACCGCCGCACTTCTGGTCGGCGGTGCCGGGAATGTGTTCGCACAGGCTCATGGCGACCGGGAGGGCGGCGCACCCCTGGTCGTCTTGGCACTCGTGCTGGCCGCCGTGGTCGCCCTCGATGCCGTCGGCCGGGGAGTCGTCGCTGTTGTTCGCCGTCTCATCTTGGGCCTTGGGTTCAGGCGTCATTCCTGAACTGTGAGTGTGTGAACCGCTCCGGGAATGTTGCAGGCTCCGCATGAAACCCGGAGCGGTTAACGGCGTTACAAGTGATCTGCGGCGACTCGAGGGGAGACAGTCGTGCTGAAACATGTCCTTCTCGCTCTTGCGGCGCTTTGCGTCGGGGCGGCGCTTGCTGGCTCCGCGTCCGGCACTGTTTTGGCGAGCGCAGGTAGAACTGGCGTGACCGGGTTGCCGACTGGCACGTGGACTGTCCCCGCTTCGGGCAGTCGTGGCTTCTACCGACCCGCTGGCAAGTTGGTGATCGGCTCCGGTTTCGCCACCGCGACGTTCAGCGGCTTCACGAGCGCCACCCATGACGACCCCGCTGCCACAAACATCTGCACCTCTCGCTTCCGTTTCGCGAAGCAGGAGGGGCAGTGGTTCTACTACATCACGACATCGCACCCTGTGACAATCGTTGGAGGGGTTGGCTACCGCCCGGAACTTCAGCGTTGCAGCAGGCCGCCAGCAGGTGCGGTGGCGAACGCGCCTCTCGGATCGTCGGCGCTGCGAGTGACAAAGGTGGCGAGCAACGGCCTCCGCGTCGATTTCGGCTCCTACGACCGGGCGACGAGGTATCAACCAGCCGCATTCTCGTTCAACGATCCTTGGCGGGTCTACTTCTCGCGTTCTCGCTAACGAGACGCCGTTCGGCGTCTCGCGCTTCCGAGTCAGCCGAGCAGGATGACCCACGGGCACGAACGGGCTTCCGTGAAGTGGCTGGGTCGGCGGGATGAGTCCCCTCGAAACACGTGATTCGCGATGGCCCGACGGGTTGACCCAGGACAGCGTGTCCTTTAGAACCTCCGTATCGGACGTCGATTGGGAGGGTCGACAGGTCTCGCCACGGCAGAGACAGCTACTCGAGTTTGTTGATCCCGAACGGAAGGGAGGGCAAGGTGAATCTCACCCGTCGAGCTAGGGACCTGCGTCGCTTGCGTGTAGCGACAGTCGTTGCGGCCGGTGCCGTCGTTGTCGTGCCTCTGGCGGTGGCGGAGCCGCCTGTCATCACGCCGGCACCGCAACCCGACTTTGTCGATTCCACCACGTGCGGCGGTCCTGTCGCCGTGCACTTCATTACGAATAGAGAGACGGTGAAGGAGTTCAGCAGCGGCAAGGTGCTGATCACCGGCGCGCTAGCGGTCGAGTTCAGCGCGAACGGCAAGTCCGTGGCCGTAAACATCTCAGGTCCGATCCACGTCACCGTGAATGGCAACTCGGTGACGATCGCGGGTCGAGGCGTTGGCGCCGGCCCAGTGCTCCTTCCCGATGGTTCGGTCACGATCGGCTACACCGCAGGTCCAACCTCGATCGACCCGAATACAGGCGTGGCCACGCTGCAGCACGGGAGGTTCCTGCTGGACCTCTGTGCGGCACTCGCTGTGTAACACCACGGAGTTCCTCCCGCCGACCAACCCTGGGTCGACGCCGTGCTGGTGAAAGTGGGAGGACGCGACTGCGGTGACCTTGCCGCTACTGCCACTGGGTTCAGCGAGGGGAAGGCCCGCTTGGCGGGCCTTCCCTCGTCCTCTAGCCCGCCGCACGGCCCGAAACGGGCCGCGCGCTCTCGAGCATGTCCGTTTCGGCCGTCTTACGCGACCACGCCGAGCCAGCCTCGCCTTCGAGGTCGGGACGCTCGCGGATTGAGCGCCGGCCACGGTGGTGTCCGCCTCTCCGACCCAGGCAACACGCTGAGCGCCGTGCACGGTAAATGCACGGTTCGAGACGCCGACGCTGGCCTCCGTAGCTTCCGCACCATCGATGACGCCACCAGCCGCGCACTGGTTGCGACCGCTCGGCTCCATAAACGCTCCATCGCTAGCTGCCCGGGTTCGGGCCTCGCCGGGTCAGCGGAGCCGGGTGAGGCGTTCGAGGAGCCGGCCTGGGGACGGAATGGATCGGGGGTGCCACACGTGTTGCTGCTCGTAGGGCCACGCGTAGATCGGGCTGCCGTCGCGAACAAGCTCGAGCAGGCGAGGCTCGCGAGGTCCTCGGCTGACCATTCGTAGAGGCGTTGCAGCCGCGGCGCGATCACGGTGTAGTCGAGCAGCCGGCCGAGACGCTGTTCGTCCGCGATGTACCAGTCGGCGTCGCGGGTGAGCGGATAGTGGTTGATCGGGCTACTCGTCTTGGAGCAGGCCGATCCGTCGTGCAGCCATCACCGCTTCTCCTCGTGAGCCTGCGTTCAGCTTGCGGAGGATCGCCGAGACGTGGTGTCCGACAGTCCTGGGTGACAGGAAGAGCCGCTCCGCGATCTCTGCGTTTCGGAGACCTTCGGCTAGAAGCCGGATGATCTCGAGCTCGCGCGTGGTGAGCTGGGCTGGATTGTCGCGTGTGCTGCGGTGCGGCCCGCGTGGCACGCCGACGACACCGATCTCGCGCATGCGTCGCGTGACGATCGCTGCGGCGGGGAGCGCCCCGAGTTCGAGCAGGGCGTTGTGGGATTGGCGCAGCACATCCTCGTTGTCGGTCTGGGCGAACGACACTGCGGCTTCGTATGCGCATCCAAGCTCGGCCCAGCGGCGGCCGGCGTCCAGGGGCCGGCCCGCCAACTCGAGGTTCCACGGGTCCGGGGAGTGCGCTACGTGCACCGCTTCGAAACCGCCCCGTTGCCACCAGCACGCCAACGGGGCGGCGACCCAATAGGCGTCGCGCTCGAGGGCGAGCTCCAGTGCCGGTTCGATGGCTTCTGCCATCCCCTTGCGGTCGCCGCGGAGCCAAGCCGCCTCGGCCATTGCGGCAGCGACAGGGGCGATGCGGTGCAGCTCGGCCGTGGGCCAGGCAAGCTCCCGGGCTTCGTCGAGCAGCTCATGCACCTGGGGGTCCCCCCTCCGAGCGCGGAGGAGGGCGAGCACCACGAGCGCGTGAATCCGAGGCGTCGTGGAGGTGCGAGGTACGCGCTTGACCGATTCGGCCGTATCGGCCGCGTCGGCCCAGTGTCCCTGGTCGAGCTCGACGTGTGCGCGAGTGGACAGGAGGTAGAGGCGATGGAGCTCGATCCCGCGTTCACCGCAGAGTGTCAGTCCTTCGTCCAAGTACTGTTGCGCGTCCGCGTAGCGGTGATCTGCGACGGCGACGGCCGCGAGAAGGTTCAACATTTCCGCCACGTTGCTGCTGAGGCCCGCGCTCCTGGCCCGCTTCAGGCTGAGCTCGAGACCGCCGCTCGCACCGTCGGCGAGACCGATCTGGGCGAGCGCTCGGACTGCGATTTCCTCGTCAGCGAGCCGTTCCGCGAGCTCGAGCGCGCGTGTGCCGAGATCGAGCGCCTCATCGGATGCGGATGCCGCCTGTCGCAGATGGGCGAGGTTGGCGTAGGCGAGCCCGAGCTGTCGCCCCGGCGGTTCGTTCTCGAGCAGAGCGACAGACTCTCTCCCGCGCGCGTCAGCCTCGGCGGTGCGACCTGGGCACCAGAGAAACTCGGACAACAGGCGGAGTGCGTCACCTTCACCCAATCGATCGCCGAGAGTCCGTCGACACTCGAGAACTTCCTCCAGTGCTGCGATCCCGTCGGCGTACTGATCGGTGAAGTAGCACGATGCGGCTCTCGCCTCGAGGAACTCCGCTCGTGTGCGAACCGGCAGCCCGGCGCCGAAACGAAGCGCACGGGCATACTGGGCGGCCGCCTCTCGGTGGGCCCCCAACGAAGCAGCACGCACGGCGGCCTCCGGTGCGTAGCGAAGGACGGCCAGGCGGTCGCTGGAGGCCTCGGCGTGATGTGCCAACACTGCGGCATCGGGCGGCCCGGTGAGTGGATCGGCGAGTGTGGCGAGCGCCCGCCGGTGCAGCTCGAGTCTGCGGTTCGGGGGGATTGATTCGTAGACGGCAATGCGCCCGAGCTCGTGCCGGAACACGACTCCGGTGTCGTGCGTGATGAGCACCCCCGAGCTGAGGCAGTCCTCCATCTTCTCGGTCAAGTCGCCCGCCATCGCTTCCACGAGCCACATGTCCGCACTGGGAGAAACGGTCGCAACCACATCCAGAAGCGCCCTCGCGCGATCGTCGAGGCGCGCGACCCGTGCGAGTACGGCGTCTCGGACCGTGTCGGGGATCGTGAGAGTCCCTGCGCGGAGCACCTCGGCGACGTAGAATGCATTGCCGCCGGTTTTTCCGTAGAGCTCGTCGGCATCCACGCCAAAGGGTTGGGCAAGCTGCGCGACTGCTTCGGCGGACAGCGGCTCGAGCCGGAGACGCTCCACGACGCGGTTCGTGGCGAGCTCACCCAGGACGACGCGCAACGGGTGCCTCGGGTTCAGTTCATCCTCGCGTAGGCTCGCAATGACGAGGGTCGGCAGCGGCTCGAGCCTGCGGGCGAGCAGTCTGATGACGTCGAGCGTTGCCTCGTCGGCCCAGTGGACATCCTCCAGGACGAGGACGTTCGGCGTCTGCTGCCGAAGGTCGTGCATCAGCGCCGTGACGACGTCATGCGGAGGTGCCTCGCGGGCGACCGCTTCCACCAGCGCGCCCCCCAGACCGTCGGCAACAGCGAGGAGGGGTCCGAGCGGCCTCGGCGTGAACAGCGGATCGCACCCGCCCGAGAACACCTCTACGGACTCCGGCTGCTCGTCACAGAACCTACGGATGAGTGTCGTCTTGCCGACGCCTGCCTCTCCGACGACGACGACGAGCCTCCCGCGCCCGACCGAAGCCTCCGCAATCGCACCCGCGAGCACATCGAGTGCGCTCTCGCGCTCGAGCAGATCGAGCTGCTCAACAGGCCCGGCTAGCACCTGTGGGGCAGCCTGGGGCGGTTCGCGCACTCCGGGAGGGACGTCACTCCGATCCGATCATCGTGGACGAAACGCCTGATCCACACAAGGCCGTCCGTACTGATCTGGAGTCCCGTGCCCGACCGGCTGTCCAGCGGGGTGGGGTGGCCCCGGGCGGATCGACCCGCCTGCCGACGACACTGCCAGGCGCGTGCCGCTTGACCTCCGACTTTGGGTGCCGTGGTGCCTGCTACTCGGTGTGCGGCATGCCTCCAGTCGTGATGCGGGCAGAGTCGTAGGGGTTGGGGCGTGAGACCTGCGGTGCGTTGGTGAGTTGGTCGCGTCCTGGGGGCTGCGGGGGGCTCGCTGAGGTGTGTCCGCTCACCGACGTTCGGCGTGCACACGCTGGGCGAGTCGGGCCGCGCGCGGGAAGTTCATCCTCACGCCGGGGCGGTCGGTTTCGTGGGGGCTCGACCGTGTCGGGCCGGGTCTCCCTTCCCCTGGCGCGACACGGTCTTCGAGCGGCATCCGAGCCCCCGAACGTTCCGCCTGCCGGCGGATCAGGCGTTGTCGCAGGTCACCCGCGGGTTCCAGGGCATCAGCACCCCGGTCGGGTTCGGCGTCCAGATCCAGGCGTGCAGCGTCCAGGCGAAGTTCTCGCCCTCGTTGCCACCGACATAGGGCGCGAGGTCGGTCTTGCTGAACTGCTGCCCGAACAGCGACGTCGGAGCCGTGGAGACGTACTCGAGGGCCACCAGCTTCATCCGCCCGTTCGCTTGGGGCTCGTAGACGAGCACCTCGGGCTGTTGCGCCTCGACGACCTCGTCGAGCGGGCCTTTGAGGAAGTGGATGCCCATCGCCCCGGCCCCCAGCTGGGACGACGCACAGCCGTTCGTGGCCTTGACGGTGCTCGTGTCTTGCACGGCGGGCAGCTCCGAGTAGCCGTCGTCGAGCGCGTTCTGGAGATCGTGGTACCTCGCCGTGGCGCTCTCTGCCTTGGCGGCGTCGTTGCGGCCGCCGCTGTCGGCGATCGCATAGCCGGCGATCGCAAGTGGCACCACCAGCAACGCTGCAGCGAAAATCAGCTTTGCACGCATCGGTTCCTCCTCTGAGTTGACGTTTGACGAGTTGCCTCAGACCGCGATCCGGGTGGGATCGGGCCGCACGATGACGGTGTCGCCGACCTTCACGATCTCGTCCACCGGCAGGTCGGCGGCGGCGGCGTGACGGCGGATCGCCTCCGGACTGGAGGCCTGGTAGACGCAGACAGTCCCGACGCCGCCGTCGGTCTCCTCCAGCACGTAGCTCCGGATCCAGCGGACGTCGTCCGCCATCAGGTCGCCGGCGTCGGTCGACCGGACGGCCGCCTGCCCCAGCTCGTCCGTACTGCCCCAGCCGTGGCGGCGGAGGATCACATACGTCTCCATGCTCCTCCCTCCGTCGATCATGACCAGCTCAAGATAGGAGCCCCGCGGGACCGGCCACATCGGTCGAATGACCTAACTTTCGAGTCGACTGCCCCTAAACATCGCGGTTCTCGCGTCGCGCGGCGCGCCATTGCCAGCGCGGAAAGTTTGCGCCGCGCGCGCGTCTATCAGAGTGACCATTGTGGCTTGCGGCGGATAGCCGGGCGCCGGCGGAAGGGCCGACGCTGGTGGCTGGGTTGGCCGCGTGCAAGTCCATCAGAGCGATTCGGACGGCTGCTTCGGCAATCAGGCGAGGCCGCGAACAGGGGGAGAGGGGATGAGGAGAGCTTTCGGACCTTGGAGCGGTGGCGGCTTGCGGCGCGATCGCTCAGCGGCGGGGCGCGGCCACGCTGATAGCTTCGTGCGGCGTGGCTTCCGCCTTGTTGTTCTCTTGCTTTGTCTCTTGGTGGGGTGCGTGTTCGCGGCTCGGGCGGGTGCGAGTGAGCCGTTCACGGATACGAACGTTGCTTTCAAGTCGCTCGTCGTCGGCGCGAGCGGGGAGGCGGTTGTCGGCTACACCCGCTCCGACGGCAGCGTCCGCCACGTCGTCGTTTGGGGTGCGATCAACGCGAACGCTCCCCTCGACCCGGCGTGCGGCAGGTGCGTTTCAGGTGGGACTATGCGGGCGGCTGGGGGTCGCACCGGAACGCGTCGTACTGGAAGACGGTGAGGAACCGCTGCGCTGCCTACGACGGCCCGGCGCTGGCGTACCTGGTGGCCGCGTGCAAGGCGTCCACGCCCGCTGGGCCTACGGCGGCCTCTGGCAGGGGCTCTTCGGGCGGCTCAGCTATGCCGGCAGCCCGGTCCACGGTTTCGGTTCGACGGGTGAGGGCAACCCCCTCGACCGCTACGGCCGCAACGTCTACATCGACACCTTCAACTCCGTCTACGGCACCGGCTGGCGGCGCGAGTCGGGCATCCTCGTCCACAAGCCGTCGGGGACGTTCTGCCACAGCTTCGTGCCGCAGAAGCCGTTCCCCGGCTATCCGAGCCAGGAGCAGCGGCCGGCCGCCCCGGGCGAGAAGTACCGCGTCACGGTGATGGGCCCGGGTGTGACCCCGGTCGTCGTCTGGGAGGGGTGCGGCCTCACATCCGCCGACCGCGACTCCGCCGGCCCGGTCACTGCCGTCTTCGACGAGCTCATGGCCGGCGATCCCCGCTGCGCCGCCGAGCGCTAACCGGCCGGAACCTCGATCGCCACGGTAGGGTCGATCTCGACCGCGGCCCGCGTCTCCGGCGCCGGCGGGATGCGCCCGCCTCGGCCGAGACGATCTCGCCCCCGCCGTCGCGGCGACGGACGGGAGTCCCGTGCGCCGACGAAGGGAAAAATGTCGGGGGTTCGGGAGGGACCAGGCGCTGGAGGGTCTGTTCGTGCTCGCAAAGCCGGTTCATGACTCTCGCTCGTCCGCCCGACCAGTTGCGCAGATCGCGCGTCAGCTCAACGCCGATGGCTCGGTCGCGCCGACGCCGCTGCCCGCTCAGGGCAGGATCTCGACGTACCCGTCCGTTCCATGGACGCGGATCCGCTGCCCATCCCGGATCAGCCGGGTGGCATGCTCCACCCCCACGACGGCCGGCAACCCGTACTCCCGTGCGATCACTGCGCCATGGGTCATCATGCCCCCCACTTCTGTCACCAGGCCGGTGATCGCGACGAACAGGGGCGACCAGCTGGGGTCCGTGTAGGCGGTGACCAGGATGTCGCCCGGTTCGAGATCGGCCTTCGCCATGTCCAGGATGACGCGGGCCCGCCCCTCGATCGTCCCGACGGAAACCGGTAGGCCGACCAGCGCGCCGGCCGGCACATCCTCGCGTCGGTACGCCCCGGCGATGACCTCGCCATCGGACGTGAGCACCCGGGGTGGCGTGAGCGCTCGATACGACCTGAAAGCGTCCTTGCGCCGGCGGATGAGCTGGTCATCCACCTCGTTCGTGCGCACGACGTCGTGGAGCTCCTGGAACGAGAGGTAGAAGATGTCTTCCTTCTCTCGAAGCACGTGGGCCTGCACGAGGCGCTGGGCTTCCTCGAGCAAGGCGAGCTTGTAGACGAAGTAGCGGCTGACCATGCCGTACTTCGGATACTCCCGGTACCCGATGAAGGTCCGAACCCGGTCGATCATCCGCTTGGCCTCTTCGGCCTTTCGCTCCCCGTCCGGCAGGGCCCGCAACCGCTCCAGCACCTCCTGTTCCTTCGCCCACGCCTCCTTCCGCCCTTGCTCGAAGCGCCGCTCGCCTGCGCCCGGCTCGAAGTTCTTGATGTTGCCGAGGATCACGGGCACGAGCGTGGTGGGGCGTTCGCTCCAACGCGGCCTCGTGATATCGATCTCGCCGACGCAGCGCATGCCGTACTCGTCGAGCCAGGCCTGGATGGCGTCTCGCGACTCCCGCCCGCCCGCGAGCTTGGCCAGCTCGTCCAGGAATCCCTCGTCCTCGACGTGTTGCAGAAACGCCACCACCTCCGGATGCGGGCGGATCGCGTCCGCGACGTCCAGGAGCGCCAGCCCCATCTCCGACGTGACGTTGTGGGGGACGGACTGCGTGAGCGTGTCGGCCGCGTTCTTCTCGCCAAGCCACGCCTGCAGCTGCTCGTTGAGCCACCACGAGGCCTCCATCGCCCCCATGAACACCTGATGGCTCCGTGGATCGAACAGGATCCGCTTCAGCTCCTGGATGTCCGCCAGGACGAAGTCGAGCAGCGCCGATCCGGACTTCTTCCGGATGTCGCGTTTCAAGGCGGCGACGGAAGCCTGGTTGTGCGCGATCAGCTCGGTGACGATGGCCGGATCGGTCTCGATCGGGGCCGGCGCGTCGACAGGCGGCGCCTCGCCGGGACCCTCGTCCGGGAGCGACGGGATGAAGTCGCCGCGTTCGAGGATGCTCTGCAGTGCGTCCCCGATCAGCGGGTCGGATTTCCCCAGGATCTCCAGGAGGCCGGCCCGGCTCGCCGTCGAAGCCAGGCGCCGGGTGACGTCGACGAACAGCCTCCCGCCGGCCTCGTGCATCGGCGGGAGAGCCGTCAGCTGGAAGAGGGAGAGGCCCAGGGGCTTCATGGGGTCGGTCATCATCTGCTGATGACCGACGGAGACGTACACGTGGTTTTCCCCGTCGCCGGTCTCGGGGATAGGGAACAGCGTGGTGATCGGCCGGCTCTGGACGATCTGGAAGCCATCGTCGACCAGGCACCATTCGATGTCCTGGGGGCGGCCGAAGTGCGCTTCGATCCGCCGGCCTAGCTGCGCGAGCCGCACGACCTGCGCATCCGTCAGCGCCGGCTGCTCCTGCCGCTCCGGCTCGATCGCCCGTTCCTGCGTTCCGCCCGCCGGCGAGGCCTGGATGGCAAGCCGCTTGGTGGCAACCGCCCTGGCTACGACTTCGCCGTCCCGCACCTTGTAGACGTCCGCGTTCACCAGGCCGGAGACCAGGGCCTCGCCGAGGCCGAAGTTGGCCTCCACGGAGGCGACCTTCCGATTGCCCGTGACGGGGTCGGCCGTGAAGAGGATGCCGGCCGCCTGCGGGAAGACCATCTGCTGCACGACCACGGCCATGTGGACCGTCCGCTGGTCCACTCCGTTTCGCAGGCGGTACGTCACGGCCCGTTCGCTGAAGAGCGAGGCCCAGCACCGGCTGACGTGCTGCAGAATCGCGGCAGGCCCCGTGACGTTCAGGTACGTGTCCTGCTGACCCGCGAAGGAGGCCGTCGGCAAGTCCTCCGCCGTCGCACTGGATCGGACGGCGTAGGCGGCATGCGCGCCGAGCCGGGCGAGTGGGTGGGTAATCGCCGTCGCCAGATCGTCGGGAATGGCGATCCCTTCGAGGACGAGGCGTATGTCCGCGCTGAGCGCGCGGATCGCCTCCCGGGCGTCCGGCTTCAGGCGCGACAGCCGACCGAGCCGATCGTCGATCGACGGCGCTTCCGCCACGATCCGGCGGAAGGCGTCCGTCGTCACGCAATAGCCAGCCGGTACGCGGAGGCCTTCGATCCGGGAAAGCTCCCCCAGGTGCGCGCCCTTGCCGCCAACGACCGCGACCTGCGTCTGGTCGATCTCCTGGAAAGCCAGCACATAGGTCAACCCCGTCTCACGCATCTCGCTCCTCCGACCGCGGCTGTTGCCCGCGACGGCTCAGACGTCGGTCGTGTCGGCCGAGCGTGCCGTCGCCGTGCGGATGCGGGCGGCGGCCGGCCTGAAGCCGAGATGGAGGCTCTCCAGGATGCGGAGGAAGTAGCTCGGCCTGTACTCGAACCCACTCCCACCCTCGACGTACCAGAGCTCGTCGACGCGGTCCACCAGCGCCTTGAAGCCGAAGTAGAGCTCCCGCCGGGCGAGCGGAGCGCCGAGGCAGTGGTGCGTGCCGACCCCGAACGCCAGATGCCTCCGTGGACGCTTGCGATCGAGCTTCACATCGCGGGGGGATTCGAACTGGCGCTCGTCGCGGTTCGCCGCACCGAAGCGAAGCTGCACGATCGACCCCGCCGGGACCGTGACGCCGTGGAGCTCCACGTCGACCCTCGTTTCCCGGAGCAGACCCTGAACGGGCGACTCGAGGCGCAGCACCTCCTCGACGAAGGGCTCGAGGTAGGCCTCCGGATCCGCCTTGAGCCGACGCCATGCGTCGGGGTGCTCGATCAACAGCATGGCGCCCGCCGAGAGAGCGTTCGTCGTCGTCTCCGACCCTCCGACGAAGAGGTCCGACATCACCTCGGTATGCAGCTCGTTGTCCGTCAGCGGCCGACCCCATTCCGGGATCTCCCGGTTGACGAGGACGTTCAGGAGCGTGTCGTCCGGCTCGCGCCGCAGGCGGTCGAAGTGCTTCTGGAAGTACTCTCGGGTCTCGGCCTCGATCTGCACCGACCTGCGCATGTCGTCCTCGTCCTGCATCAGCCCCATGCGCCTGATCCACGCGTCGGTGAAGTACTTGATCCGCGGCAGCTCGGCGTCAGCGAATCCCATCTGGCGGCCGATCACGTACAGCGGGAGGGGCACGGCGAACTGGGCGACCCAGTCGCAGTGGCCTGCCTCGAGGACGTCGTCGATCAGCCGGTACGCGAGCTCCTCCACAAGCGCATCGAGGCCACGGATGGCGGCCGGGCGGAACGCGAAGTCGAACAGGCGGCGGAGCGCGATGTGGTCGGGATCGTCGCGCAGCGACAGATTCGGCGCCCTCGCGATGCCCTGCTCCTCGTACAGCTCTCTGAGAAGCGTCGCCCTCGAGGCCACGAGCGCGCGCTGAGGTGAACGGTCGGGGTCGACGGGTCGGATCGAGCCGTCTCTCCCGGACGGGAGCGCGTTGCTGAATCGGTCGGTGTCCAGCGCGATCGCCCGGATATCGTCGTAGCGCGTGACGATCCACATGCCGGTCATCGGGTCCTGCCAGACCGGTGCCTCGTCGCGGAGGACCTCGTAGCTCGGGTACGGACACGCGATCGTGTCCGATTCGAAGAAGTTCACTTGGGGAGTGGCCAGAGCCGTGGCTCCTCGTCGAGGTGGGCGCGGACCCCGATTCTAGGGCCGCGCGTGGTGATCGACGTGCCCGTGGATCAGTCCGGGGCTGTGGACTCGTTCAGGTTCACGGCGGCGCGAACGAGAGCCTTCAACGCCTCCTCGTCTATCTTCTCGCCCTCGTGGAAGTCGATGGCCCGCCTTGTGTTCCCGTCGAGACTGGAGTTGAAGAGGCCCGCAGGATCGTCCAGAGACGCCCCTTTGGCGAAGGTCATCTTCACGACGTTCTTGTACGTCTCGCCCGTGCAGATCATTCCGTCGTGGTACCACGTCGGAACCCCTCTCCACTTCCACTCCTCGACGACTTCGGGATCGGCCTCCTTGACGACGGCCCGGAGCCGGCTGAGCATCTCGCCCCGCCAGTCCCCGAGCTCCTCGATTCTCGCGTCGATCAGCTGAGACGGAGACTTGCTCTTCTGTGACCCGCTCGTGTTCATGCCCGTCTCTCTTCCTCAGGCAGTCATCCGGCCGGCAACCCGATACTTCGTGACGTCGGTCCGTTGCCCCGGTGTGTCACCCGCCGGCATCGCGCTGAGCGTCTCGTCGCCTTTGCGATAGTCGTCCTCGTTCTCGAAGAAGAGGATCACGACCGACCGCTCGGCGTCGGGATCATGGAGCATGATGATCTCGGTCGCGGGAACGTCGTCCGGACGGGGATCCTGCTCGATCTCCTGCGCAAGCTGAGCCATCCGCTCGCTGCTCACACCATCGAATGTGACGACTCTGGCAAACGCCATCCTGCGCCTCCCTCGGTAGCTGGTCGCCACAGGCTAGAACGTCAGTGGGGTGTCCCGCAACGTTCGACCGAAATGATCGTTGCGGGAGGCTCTACAAGGAGTCGAGCGCCCATCCGAGTTACGCCGCGCCGTCACGGGCGCGGCGCTCGACGACGCCGACATCCTTCCCGGAGGGCGCCCCGCCGTGCCGTGCGATGATCCGACCTTCGAATCGACGACGGATAGGGAAGCGGAGGCAGACGCAGGCGTGCCCGAGCGCGAGATCGTCCAGGTGCGGGACCGGGCCTCCTGGCGCGCCTGGCTGATCGCGCACAACGAGCAGACGACCGGGATCTGGCTCGCCATGCCGAAGAAGGGCTCCGGCGCCGCCGGGCCGACCTACGACGAGGCCGTGGAGGAGGCGCTCTGCTTCGGCTGGATCGACAGCACCGCGGGCACGCTCGACGAGACGCGCAGCCTCATCTACTTCGCGCCCAGGAAGCGTGGCAGCGCCTGGGCGCGGACGAACAAGGAGCGGATCGAGCGCCTGGAGCGCGAAGGGTTGATCGCGCTGCCCGGACGGGCCGTGATCGACCGGGCGCGGCAGGATGGGTCGTGGACCGCACTCGACGCCGTCGAGGCGCTCGAGATTCCCGATGACCTCGCGGCCGCGCTCGCGGCCAATCCCACCGCCGCCGGGTACTTCGCCGCCTTCCCGCCCGGGGCGAGGAAAACCATCCTCTGGTGGGTGATCTCCGCGAAGCGCCCCGAGACGCGGGCACGGCGGATCGCCGAAACCGTGCGACTCGCCGAACAGAACGTGCGCGCGAACCAGTGACCCAGTGGGGTGTCCCGCAACGTTCGCCGGAGTGATCGTTGCGGGACACCCCACTCATGTTGATTGCTGTAGTGCGGCGTCTCACAACGATGCTCTTTCCTGTCTAACGTTGTGAGACGCCGCACTAGATCCGGAACGAGCGCGCCTCCGACCAGGGGCCGGCAGCCCCCGTCTCGTTCCGCGCCCGCACGCGGGCCTGCATGCGCCGGCCGGCGATACCGTCGACCTGAACCGACCTTGCCGCTGATGCGGTCGTCACCATCCGCCACGCCCCGCCGACGCGCCGGATCCCCACGTCGAACGACTTCGCGCGCTCGTCGCCACGCCAGCGGAGCACCACGTGATGCGCCTTGACCGTCGGGGCCAGCATCGTCGCAGTCGCCTGGGGAGGGACACACGGCGCGCCGCACGCTTTCAGGATGACGGGGCGGAGGAACTCGGCGAACCCGGCCGCCCCGGCCCCGTTCAGGTGGGCGTTGTCCGAGAACCAGGACGGCTGTGCCGCGGCGACGGGCGCCCAGTCCGCGATCGTGAGCTGCGGCCAGCGGGTTGCCGCGCCGTGGATCTGGCCGTTGATCTCCGCCCACGTCGACTGACTCTCGCGCAGCGTCACCCACACGACGCTGTCGATGCCGGCCGCGGTGAGAGCGGCCATGACGGCATCGATGCCGGCGCCGTACTCCTCGGCGTAGTCGTTGTAGCCCACCTCCACGACCACGACGCGGCCGAGCTCCGGACCGAGCCGCCCCACGGTCTCGAGGACACTCGGCGGCGTGCCGTCGTAGCAGCCCCCTGTGGCGAGCTTCCTGCACGCCTGGGCCTCGAGCCTGAAATCGAGCCCCTGGGCGAGCGTGTCTCGCTCGTGCGAGCCCCCGTAGAGGGCGTCACCGATCGAATCGGTGATCATCGTCACGCGCGGCGGCGGCCCGGCGGCCTCGTCCGCCGCCGGATGCGTCGTCCGGAGCCGGCGCCGAGCGAGAGCGCGGCGACGCCCGCTGCGACGACCGCTGCCCTGCGGACCCCCGACAGGCTGCGCATCGGCACACGGTACCCCTGCCCACGGGGTCTGGGCACCGCCCAGCCGACTCACATGCGGAAGATGCCGAACGTCGTCTCTTGCGGCGGTCGCGTTCGCAGCCGTGGCAAGCCCGAGCGCGAGCACCTTGCGCGTATCCAGCGGGTCGATGATGCCGTCGTCCCAGAGGCGCGCCGTGGAGTGATAGGGGCTGCCTTCGCGCTCGTAGGTGGCGCGGATCTCGTCCGGGTCGGCGTTCCCGACCATGCTCAAGACGGTCGCCGCCTGCTCGCCGCCCATCACCGAGATGCGCGCGTTCGGCCACATCCAGAGCTGGCGCGGGCCGTAGGCGCGCCCGCACATCGCGTAGTTGCCGGCGCCGAAGCTGCCGCCGGTGACGACGGTGAACTTCGGCACGTCGGCGCAGGCGACGGCGGTCACCAGCTTCGCTCCGTCACGCGCGATCCCCGCCTCCTCGTATTCCTTGCCGACCATGAAGCCCGTGATGTTCTGCAGGAAGACGAGCGGGACGCCGCGCTTCGCGGCGAGCTCGATGAAGTGCGCGCCCTTCTGCGCCGACTCCGCGAAGAGGATCCCGCGGTTGGCGAGGATTCCGACGGGATAGCCCTCGATGTGGGCGAAGCCGCAGACGAGCGTGTCGCCATAGCGCTGCTTGAACTCGGCGAAGCGTGACCCGTCGACGACCCGCGCGATCACCTCCAGCGGGTCGAGCTCGTGACGGAAGTCCTCGGGGACGACGCCGTACAGGTCGGACGGGTCGACGACCGGCGGCTCGGGCGGCATGAGCTGCCACGGGCACGGAAGAGGGTCGCCGAGGTGGCGCACGATCTGCCGGGCGAGCGCGAGCGCATGCTCGTCGGAGGTCGCGTAGTGGTCGGCGACTCCCGACCTGCGCGTGTGGACGTCGGCGCCGCCGAGCTCCTCGGCGGTCACGTCCTGTCCGGTCGCCGCCTTCACGAGCGGCGGGCCTCCGATGAAGATGGTGCCGGTGCCCGCGACGATGACGGTCTCGTCGCACATCGCCGGGACGTAGGCGCCTCCAGCCGTGCACGATCCCATCACGACCGCGATCTGGGCGATGCCCTTGGCCGACATGCGCGCCTGGTTGTAGAAGATGCGCCCGAAGTGCTCGCGATCGGGGAACACCTCCGCCTGCAGCGGGAGGAACGCTCCGCCCGAGTCGACGAGGTAGAGGCAGGGGAGGTGGTTCTGCTCGGCCACCTCCTGCGCCCGCAGGTGCTTCTTGACCGTGAGTGGGTAGTACGAGCCGCCCTTCACGGTCGCGTCGTTCGCGACGACCATGCAGTGGCGTCCCTCGACGACCCCGACGCCCGTCACGATGCCGGCCGCGGGCGCGTCGCCGTCGTACATGCCCCAGGCGGCGAGGGCGTTGAGCTCGAGGAAGGCGCTGCCCGGGTCGACGAGGAGGTCGATCCGCTCGCGGGCGGTCAGCTTGCCGCGCGAGCGGTGCCGTTCGACGGCGACGGCGCCCCCACCACGTGCGACGAGCTCCGACCGCTCCCGGAGCTCGGCGACGAGCGACTCCATCCGCCCGCGCCGCTGCTCGAACACGGCGTCCCGGGTCACGGCGCTCGGCAGTGTCGTCACGCCGTCCACTCCAGCTCGACGAGCAGGTCTCCGCCGGCGACGCGGTCGCCCTCGGCGACGTGGACCGCGGCGACGCTTCCGTCGAACGGCGCGGTGACCGGCAGTTCCATCTTCATCGCCTCGAGGATCACGAGCTGCTGGCGCGCGGTGACGGCGTCGCCGGGCGCGACCTTGACGCTGGCCACGGTGCCGGGCATCGGGGAGACGACGTCGCCGCCGCCCTCTCCGGCATGTGCCTGGGCCTCGACGTCGACATCGGGCCGGGAGTGGGGCGCAGGCGCGGGGAGGTTGAGCCGCCAGGCGGCCGCGAAGGGACCGGTGGGCAGGCGGAACGGCGGTGCCGAGAGCGGCGGGTAGTCGGTGAGGAACGCCGTCGACACGGCACCGGCGCGGAACGCCGGGTGGGCGAGGAGCCAGCGCAGGAAGGGCAGGTTCGTGACGACACCTGCGACGACGGTCTCGTCGAGCGCGCGGGCCAGCAGGTCGATCGCAGCCGCGCGGCTATCGCCGTGAGCGATCAGCTTGGCGATCATCGGGTCGTACGCCACCCCGACGGCGTCCCCTGCGGCGACGCCGGCGTCGACCCGGACCCGCGCCGGGAAGGCCAGCTTCTCGAGCGTGCCGGACTGAGGCAGGAACGTGCGGGGGTGTTCGGCATAGAGCCGGGCTTCCACCGCGTGCCCCGACGGGGAGACCGCGACCTCGACTCGCTCGCCACGTGCGACCCGGAGCTGCAGCTCGACGAGGTCGAGGCCTGTGACCGCCTCGGTGACGGGGTGCTCGACCTGGATGCGGCCGTTCAGCTCGAGGAAGAAGAACTCGTCGCCGGCGAGGAGGAACTCGGCCGTGCCCGCGCTCCGGTAGCCGACGGCGTCGGCGAACGCGACGGCGGCGCCCTCGATGCGGCCGGCGAGCTCGGGCGAGAGCCCGGGAGGCGGGGTTTCCTCGACGACCTTCTGGTGGCGCCGCTGGATCGAGCAGTCGCGCAGACCGAGCGCGACCGCTCCGTCGGCATCCGCGATGAGCTGCACCTCCACGTGGCGGGGGCGCTCGAGATAGCGCTCGCAGAACACGGTGCCGTCGCCGAACGCCGCCTCCGCCTCGCGGGCCGCGGCCGCCAGCGCCTCGGCGAGCGCTTCTGGCTCGCGGACGATCCGCATGCCGCGCCCGCCGCCTCCCGCCGCCGCTTTCACGAGCACCGGGAAGCCGATCTCCGCCGGATCGCCCTCGGTCACGGTCGGCACGCCCGCCTCGCGGGCGATCCGCTTCGCCTCGAGCTTGTCGCCGCCGAGCCGCAAGGCCTCGGGCGGCGGGCCGACCCACGTCAGTCCGGCGGCGATGACGTCTTCGGCGAATGCCGCGCTCTCGGCCAGGAAGCCGTAGCCGGGGTGGACGGCGTCGGCCCCGGCGTCGCGTGCGGAACGCACGAGCTCCCCGGCGTCGAGGTACGAGCCGACCTGGACGACCTGCGTCGGCGACGCGCGTGTGCAGCGCCCCTGCGTCGTCGGGCGCGACAGCGGCGACCGTCTCGATCCCGAGCCGCCGACAGGTGCGGAAGATCCGCACGGCGATCTCGCCGCGGTTTGCGACGAGGAGCCGGTTGAGCGAGGGGGCGATCATCGCGGTTGCAGAAGTTATACCGTACGTTCGGTATAGTCTTTCGGCAGGATGAACTTCGACCTCGAGGAATCGCAGCTCCTGCTCCGGGACACGGTCCGGCAGTTTGCGCTCGAGAAGGTGGCTCCGGTCGCAGAGGAGCTCGACCGCGAGAAGCGGTTCCCGTATGAGCTCGTGGCCGAGCTCGGCGAGCTCGGGCTGATGGGGATGACGATTCCGGAGGAGTACGGCGGGGCGGGCGCCGACACGGTCTCGTACGCCGTTGCGATCGAGGAGCTGACGCGAATCGACTCGTCGCTGGCGATCACTGTTGCGGCGCACCACTCGCTCGGCACGCTTCCCGTCTACCGCTTCGGCAGCGAGGAGCAGAAGCGCGAGTGGCTGCCGGACCTGGCGAGCGGGCGCAGGCTCGCCGCCTTCGGGCTCACCGAGCCGGACGCCGGCTCCGATGCCGGTGCGACGAGAACGACGGCACGGCTCGAGGACGGGTCGTGGGTGATCGACGGCTCGAAGATGTTCATCACGAACGCCGGCACCGACATCACCTGGGGTGTCACGGTCACCGCCGCGACGGGCGAGGGCGAGATCTCGAACATCGTGATCCCGAACGGCACGCCCGGGTACGAGATCTCCGCTCCCATGCAGAAGCTCGGCTGGCGGGCCTCGGACACGCGCGAGCTGTCGTTCCAGGGCGTGCGCGTGCCGGAGGGCAACCTGCTCGGCGCCCGCGGCGAGGGCTTCCACCAGTTCCTGGAGATCCTCGACGGCGGCCGCATTTCCGTCGCTGCCATGGGCGTCGGGCTGGCGCAGGGCGCGTACGATCTCGCGCTTGCCTACGCGAAGGAGCGGCATCAGTTCGGGCGCCCGATCGCGAAGTTCCAGTCCGTCCAGGAGAAGCTCGTCGACATGGCGACCGAGATCGAGGCCGCCCGGCACCTGGTCTACCGGGCCGCGTGGGAGAAGGATCTCGGCCGTCCCTTCGCCCGCATGGCGGCAATGGCGAAGCTCTTCTCGGGCGAGCTCTCGAACCGCGCCGTCAACTGGGCGCTGCAGATCCACGGCGGCTACGGGTTCATGGACGAGTACGCGATCTCGCGTCTCTACCGCGACCAGAAGATCCTCGAGATCGGCGAGGGCACGAACGAGATCCAGCGCATGGTCATAGCGCGGCATCTGGGGCTGTGAGAGCCGTGACGACCGCGGATCACCTCGACGCCCGCCCGGCTCCAGCCGGCCGCCGGGCGGGCACACGCGCACGCTTCGAGCAGCGCCGCAGCGAGGTGGTCGACGTCTCGGCGCGGCTGTTCGCGGAGCGGGGCTATGCGAACACCTCGATCGACGATCTCGTCGACGCGACCGGGCTGCAGCGGGGCGGCCTCTACCACTACATCGACAGCAAGCAGCAGCTTCTCCTCCTGATCCACGAGGAGCTGCTGGCGCCTCTGCTCCTGCAGGCCGAGGAGATCGTCGCGTCGGAGCTCGACCCCGAGACGAGGCTGCGCGGGCTGCTGCGCGTCTGGGTCGCCCACGTGGCGTCCCACCGCGACCACATGGTCGTGTTCTACGAGGAGCGCCGCCTCATCGAGTCCGATGCGGCCTGGCACGACGTGCGGCTGGCGCGCGAGCGTTTCCGGGACCTGCTCGAGGGCGTTCTCCGCGACGGGCAGCGCGAGCGGCGCTTCGCGATCGCCGACCTCGACGTGGCGGAGATGGCGATCCTCGGAGTCGTCAACCACATGCCGCACTGGCTCGATCCGGCGGGCCGGCTGGCGCCGGTCGAGGTCGCCGACCGCTGCGCCGACCTGCTCCTCGACGGCCTCCTGCCGCGCACGTCGAGCGACTAGAGCTACGCGACCATGCGAAGCGAGGCCCGCGCGGGGGGGCGCCGGGAGTAGGATTCCTCCATGAGCAGCCTCGAGCAGGTTTCCCAGCAGCAGTCCGTCGTCGTCAGCCGCGATCGTGCGCGCGCCGTCTTCGGCCAGACGATGGGCCTCGTCGCCCTCACGTGCGCCGTCGCGGCGCTCGGCGCCTACCTCGGCCGCAACATCTCGCACGGGTGGGGCATCGTCGCGTTCATCGGCGCGATCGCCTGCATCTTCGGGCTGAACGCCGCCATCCAGCGCTCCGAGCAGCTCGCGATCGGCCTCCTGTTCGGGCTCGGCGCCTTCCTCGGGCTCGCAGCCTCTCCCGCGCTCACGTACTACGCCTCGGTCGAGCCGCAGGCGCTGTGGCAGGCGGGGGCCACCACCGCGCTCTTCATCGCCGGGTTCGGGGCCTACGGCTATGCGACCCGCCGGGACCTCTCGCGGATCGCCCGGTATGCGTTCTTCGCGCTCCTCGGCCTCATCGGCTTCGGGATCCTGCTGATCTTCGTCTCCATCCCCGCCGGCAACGTCATCTACGCCGTCCTCGGTCTCGTGATCTTCGCCGCGTACACGATGTACGACTTCCAGCGCCTGCGGCGCACGGGCCAGGTCGAGGCGGCGCCGCTCCTCGCGGCATCCATTTTCCTGGACATCTTCAACGTCTTCATGCTGCTGCTGTCGCTGTTCGGCGGCGGCGGACGCAACTGACGCCGGCACCGCTCTCGCTCGCGTTCTTCCACGCCTCGTCGCAGGAGGACTTCGCGGCAGGCTCGTTCGCGGGTGCCGTCGCCGCCGGTGATGTGGTCACGCTGAGCTCCGGCAGCTCGGAGGGGTCGTGGACCGGGCCGTGGGTGCAGCCGCGGTTCGACATCGCCGAGGTGATCCCGTCCTGGAATGCCCACACGCCCCCCGGCTCGCTCGTCCAGGTCGAGCTCCAGGGCCGGACCCACGTCGGTTTCGAGACCCCGTGGTATGTGATGGCGCGCTGGGCCTTCGACGACGCCGACCACGAGCGGGCGTCGGTGCCCGGCCAGGCAGACGAGCTCGGGCGCGTCGCGACCGATACCTTCCTCGCCTCCGCGGCCCTCGACGCCTACCGCCTCAGGATCGGGCTCAACCGCGGCGAGGGCGGGGCGCCCGGGTTGCGCGCGGTCGCGGCGATCGCCTCCTCTGCCGCCGACACCGGCGTCTGGCCCAGTCCCCCGCGCGGCGGCCCCGTCGAGCTCGCGGTGCCGCCCTTCGCCCAGTGCATCCACGCGGGCGAGTACCCGCGGTACGGAGGCGGCGGCGCGTCGTGGTGCAGCCCCGCCTCGACGGCCATGCTGCTCGCGTACTGGGCGACGGGGCCCGACGCGGAGGAGCTCGCCTGGGTCGAGCCGGCAATCGCCGATCCGTGCGTCGACCACGCTGCCAGGCACACCTTCGACGTCGCGTACGACGGCTGCGGCAACTGGGCCTTCAACACCGCCTATGCCGCCCGCTACGGCCTCCATGCCTTCGTCACCCGGCTGCGCTCGCTCGCCGAGGCGGAGCTGTTCCTCGCGGCCGGGATCCCCCTCGCGGCCTCGATCAAGGCCGGGCCCGGCGAGCTCGACGGCTTCCGCCTGCCGCAGGGGACGACCGGGCACCTCGTCGTGCTCGTGGGGGTCACGGGCGACGGCGACGCGGTGGTCAACGACCCCGCGGCGGGGACGAACGGCGAGGTGCGGCGCGTCTACGACCGGACCCAGTTCGAGCGCGCCTGGCTGGGCGGTTCCGGCGGCGTCGTCTACGTGATTCACCCACCGGGGAAGGAGCTTCCAGCCTCGCCCGGCAACTGGTGAGCCCTCCCGCGGGCCGACTATCCTGGGGCGATGAAGGTGCTCCTCCCCGATGCGAGCGAGCTCGAGCTCGCGAACGGCGCCACCGGCCTCGACGCCGCCCGCGCGATCGGGCCGAAGCTCGCCGAACAGGCCGTGCTGGTCAAGGCGGACGGGGTCCCGCAGGACCTGCGCCTGCCGCTTCCCGACGGGGTGAGGTTGCAGATCCTGACGACGCGCGACACGGCCGATCCGGACGCGCTCGCCGTGCTTCGCCACTCCGCCGCGCACTTGCTCGCGGAGGCGGTGCGCAGGCTCTATCCCGGCGTCAAGGTGGCAATCGGGCCGCCGATCGAGAACGGGTTCTACTACGACTTCGACTTCCCGACGCCGATCAGCGAGGCGGACCTCGAAGCGATCGAGGCCGAGGTGCAGCGCGAGCTCGCGGAGGGCCGCGCCTGGGAGCGGGAGGAGATCTCGGCCGACGAGGCGCGGCAGCGATTCGAGGCTGAGGGCGAGCCGTACAAGGTCGAGCTCGTCGACACAGCGGACGGCGCCATCTCCCTCTACAGGCAGGGTGACTTCACCGACCTCTGCCGCGGGCCCCACCTGCAGACCTCCGCCCCGATCAAGGCCTTCAAGCTGACCTCGCTCGCCGGCGCCTACTGGCGTGGCGACTCGGCCAACACGCAGTTGACGCGGATCTACGGAACCGCCTTCTTCACGCAGAAGGAGCTCGACGAGAGCATGCGCCTGCTCGAGGAGGCGCGGGCGCGCGACCACCGTCGCCTCGGCAACCAGCTGGACCTCTTCCACTTCGACGAGCACTCGCCGGGGTCGCCGTTCTGGCATCCGAAGGGGATGGCGATCTTCAACACGCTCGAGAACGTGCGTCGGCGCGAGAATGCGCGCCGCGGCTACCTCGAGGTGAAGACGCCGCTGATCTACGACAAGGCGCTGTGGGTGACCTCGGGCCACTGGGAGAAGTTCCGCGAGAACATGTTCCTGATCCCGATCGACGACGAGCACACGTACGCCGTCAAGCCGATGAACTGCCCCGGGCACATGCTGCTGTTCGGCAGCCAGCTCCGGAGCTACCGGGACCTGCCGCTGCGCTACGCGGAAGCCGCGCCGCTCCACCGCAACGAGCTGGCGGGGGCCCTCCACGGGCTCACGCGTGTGCGCTACGTGACGCAGGACGACGCCCACATCTTCTGCTCCCGGGAACAGGTCGACGCGGAGCTCGACGGAGCGCTCGAGTACCTCCGCTACCTCTACGGCCTCTTCGGAATCGAGCCGCGAGCCGAGCTCTCGACCCGGCCCGAGAACAAGCTCGGCAGCGACGAGGAGTGGGACTTCACCGAGGGGAAGCTCGTCGAGGCACTCGACAGGCATGCCGTCGAGTACTTCGTGGGCGAAGGCGAAGGCTCGTTCTACGGGCCGAAGATCGACCTCCACATGACCGACGTCCTGGGCCGGTCGTGGCAGCTCGGGACGATCCAGCTCGACGCCCAGATGCCGGCGCGCTTCGGTCTCACGTACATGGGGGCGGACAACCAGGAGCATCCTGTGTTCGTCGTCCACCGGGCCTTCTTCGGGTCGTTCGAGCGCTTCATCGGGATCCTCATCGAGCACTACGGCGGCGCGTTCCCGCTCTGGCTCGCGCCCGTCCAGGTGCGCGTGCTGCCGGTGAGCGAGCAGCACCGGGACCGCGCGCTCGCGATCGTCGAGCGGCTCCAGGCCGAGGATGTCCGCGTCGAGTTCGACGAGCGCGACGAAACGCTCGGTAAGCGCATCCGCGACAGCGAGCTCGAGAAGGTCCCGATCGTGGTCGTCTTCGGCGAGCGGGAGTCGGAGGCCGAGCTCGCCGTCCGCACGCGTGGCGAGGGCCAGTCGACCCGGTCGCTCGACGAGCTGCTCGCGGAGCTCCGGGCGGCACGCGCCGCCTAGTGCGGCGTCTCACAACACTCCACAGGAAAGAACATCGTTGTGAGACGCCGCACTAGCGTTCTGTGGCAGCCTCTCGACCACCCTGCTACGCTTGACGCCTGCAAGAAGGGGCCGTATCCCTCACCTCCGGAGCCGCGGGCTGCGTGGGGTTCAACCGAGTCGAACGACGAGGGAACGGCGCCGCTGCATGTCAGCGGCTTTTGACGTTTGAAGAGAGGAACAGCACGGTTTTGAAGAGAGACACAGCTTGGTGAGAAGCCTTTGAGACCCAGGCGGCGTCCTGAGGACAGGACCCGTCCCGTCGTCCAGCACGAGCGGATCAACGACCAGATCCGCGTACCGAAGGTGCGGCTCGTCGGCGAGGATGGAGAGCAGATCGGGATCAAGACGACCGACGAGGCGCGCGAGTACGCCTACGGCCGCAATCTCGACCTCGTCGAGGTGGCGGCGCAGGCAGATCCGCCCGTCGCGCGGGTGATGGACTACGGGAAGTACCGCTACGAGCAGGAACAGAAGGCGAAGGTCGCGCGGAAGCACCAGTCGCAGATCAACGTCAAGGAGATCAAGCTCAGACCCAAGATCGGAATCCACGACTACGAGACGAAGAAGGGCCACGTCGTCCGGTTCCTGACGGGGCGGGCGAAGGTGAAGGTCACGATCATGTTCCGGGGCAGGGAGAACCTGCACCCCGAGCGCGGTCGGGATCTCCTGATGCGGCTCGCGGAGGACATCAAAGAGGTGGGCCAGGTCGAGCAGCCGCCTCTGATCGATGGCCGGAACATGGTCATGGTCTTCGGGCCGACGAAGAACGCAGGAGTGAAACCAGATGCCCAAGGTGAAGACAGGAAGCGGAGCGAAGAAGAGGTTCAAGGTGACCGGAACGGGCAAGTTGATCCGCCGGCACGCGATGAAGAGCCACAACCTCGAGCACAAGAGCTCGAAGCGTAAGCGCGGCTTCCGCAAGGATCAGCCCGTCTCGGACACCAACGTCCCGGCCGTGAAGCGCCTCCTGGGGATGAAGTAAACCGATGCCCAGGGTGAAGCGATCCGTGGCCGCGCGCAAGAAGCGGCGGAAGGTCCTCGAGCAGGCGAAGGGCTACTGGGGCCTCAAGAACTCGCACTACACGTACGCGAAGGAGCAGGTCGAGCATTCGCTCGCCTACGCCTACCGCGACCGCAAGAACAAGAAGCGCACGTTCCGCCGCCTCTGGATCGTCCGCATCAACGCCGCGGCGCGGCAGCACGGCCTCTCGTACAACCAGTTCATGTCGGGAGTGCACAAGGCCGGGATCGAGCTCGACCGCAAGTCGCTCGCCGACATCGCGGTCTCCGATCCGGCTGCGTTCGCCGTCGTCGCCGAGCAGGCCAAGGCCGCGCTCGGGTCGGCGCCGCCGGACGCGTCCGCCTCCGAGGCAGCCTGACAGCACGCGCGTCGCAGGTGGACGTCTTTCGCCGGTATGCCCACCTCGGGCTGCTCGCCGACGTGGTGGAAGCGTGATCACGTCGAAGGACAACGCGAAGCTGAAGCTCGTGCGCGCGCTGCAGCGGAAGAAGGAACGGGACGAGACGGGGCTCTTCGCCTGTGAGGGCGAGGATCTCTGCGACGCGGCGCTGGCTGCGGGGATCGAGCCCGTCGAGCTGCTCGTCGCGGGCGAGAGCGTGGAGCCGGAGCTGCTGGCGGGTGTGTCGACCCTGCCGCACCCTCCCCGGGCGATCGGCGTCTTCCGCCGCGCCGACCTGCCGGTGGGCCGGCGCGGCACCTGCCTCGCCCTCTGGCAGCTCTCCGACCCCGGCAACGTCGGTACCTTGATCCGCTCGGCGGATGCGTTCGGCGCGTCCGTGTCGCTGTCCGCAGGCTCCGCCGACCCGCTCTCGCAGAAGGCGCTGCGCGCAAGTGCCGGAGCGATTTTCCGCGTGCCGCTCGTGCCATGGGACGAGCGACCGGGGCGCGTCGTCGCCCTCGCTGCGGGCGGGGAGATCTCGCTCGCCGACACGGAGCTGCGGCCGCCGGTGACGATCCTGCTCGGCGCGGAACGGGACGGCCTGCCGCTCGCCGAGCTCGAGACCTGTGACGCGGTCGCGGCGATCCCGATGCCGGGTGAGGCGGAGTCGCTGAACGTCGCCGCCGCCGGGGCCATCGCGCTCTGGGAGGCGTTCCGGCGCCTGGCTTGAGCCGGGCGCCGGAAGACGTGCCGTCACCAGGCCCCTCCGCCGCCCCCGCCCCCTCCGCCTCCGCCGCCGCCCGAGAAGCCGCCGCCCCCGCCGCCCGAGCCGGAGGACGGGGGAGCGAGAGCCGAGCCGAAACCCGAGGCGAGGTCGCCGATACCCATAGCGCTCGCCCCGCTCCCGAGGTCGCCGCCGGGCGAGATCCAGTAGATCGAGGACGCCTGTGCGAGCGCCTCGGGCATGGCGAGGTGGGCAGCCTGGAGCACGCGGTCCGCGATCCCGAACGTGATCCCGTAGACGAGGAAGCGCTCCCAGAGTGCGAGCGTGGCGGGAGGCGCCTCCTGGAGGCGTGGGAAGTCCGTCAGGTAGCGGCGAAACGCCTCCCAGCGCTCGGCCTCGACCTCGCCGTCGGGGGAGCGTCGGCGCCAGAGCCTGCGCTGGGTCAAGGAGCCGAGCACGATCGCGGCATTCACGAACGCTGCCACCGCGAGGCCGATCAGGACGACGTCGCTCCAGCGCGGGTAGACCGAGCGCCAGCCGTTCGCGCCGACGTAGAAGAGCAGCGCTCCGGCCGCGACGAAGGCGAGCAGCGCCAGGACGAGCGGAACGACGCCGCGTGAGAGCAGCCACTTGCGGTTGCCGACTTCCGTGCCGACCTCCGCCTTGAACGACGTGAAGCGCTTGCTCATCGCCTCGCGGTCGTCCTCGATCTTCTCGCGAAACCGCGACAGGCGCTCCGAGCCTTCGCCGATCACGTCGTCGACCACGTCCGCGACCGCGCGCTCCCACGAGGTCAGTGATTCCTGCTTCCCGGCGGAGAGCTCGAGATCGGAGACCCGCTCGGTGCGGAGGCCGGCCCAGACGGAGCGCTCGGTCGTGACGGGCTTCGAGGTGTAGATCCCGCGCCTGATCAGGTCGAACAGCGTCGCCGTGAACTCGTAGGAGCCGGCCTCCCCGCCCTGGCGGAGCAACGTGGGGACGAGCGCCGGCTCGGTCTCCGTCGGCGGCTCCTGCTCGTACTCGCGGTCGTAGCCGGACTTCAGCTCGCGACCGAAGAACCAGAAGACGGCGCCGACGACGAGAAAGGCCGGCACCGTGCCGAGCACGAGCAGGAGGAGGGCGTACCGCCACGGGTGCTGCTTCGCGCTCTCGATTCGGTCATGGTCGCGCTCGAACGTGGCCGCGTCGGCGGTCTCCTCGGCCACGATCTTGTCGAGGCCATTCCCCGAGACGACCCGCATCCCGGCGGTCGAGGTGAATGCGGCACGCGGGATCACCGTGCGCAGCTCGACGAACTGCCCGGCCGGGACGTCGAGCGCGCGCAGGACGGCCTCCGTCCGCTGGATCTGCACGTCGCCCCGGACGTAGACCGGGTGGCCCCAGGCGCGGAGGATCCGGCCCGGCGCCGTCTCGGTTGCGGTGAGGCGATCCAGCGGCTCCTCCCATTCGGAGCCCCAGACCTGGAGATTCACGTCCACGACGTCGTCGTAGGCGACCGCGACGCCCGACAGGCGGTAGCGGATCCGGAAGGTTCGGGCCTCGTCGAGCGCCTGGTAGTGCCAGACGACGCGGTGGGTGCGCCCGACCGTGGTCGTGCCGAACGTGCCGGGCGCATCGGTGCAGCCGAGCTCGGTGCAGCCGCCGGGGCTGTAGGCACGGCCACCCTCGCTCACCTGCACGCCGTCGATCGACTCGCCCTCGCGGAGGGGAATGTCGCGGTAGCCGCCGCTGAAGGGCCCGCTGAAGGCGTACGTGATGAGCTCGTCGACGACGAGGCTGCCGTCCTTCGTGACGAGGACCGAGACGTCCGCAGCCGGGAGCGAGAACGACTTCGCGGAGGCGTCGGCGGTGAGCGCGAGGGCGGCGAGTGCCGCAGCGAGAACGGCGCTAGCTGCGCGGAGGTGTCGGCGCATCACCCGCAGATGGAGCGGCCGGCACGGCCGGGGGCGCCGGCTGGAAGCTGACGACCGGCACCTCGCGCTCGGCGGCGTCCTCGATCTCGAAGAACTCGCGCTTCGTGAAGCCGAGCGCGCCGGCGACGAGGACTGCGGGGAAGACCTGGATCGCGTTGTTGAACGTGAGGACCGTGTCGTTGTAGACCTGGCGCGAGACCGCGATCTTGTCCTCGGTGTCCCGGAGCTGGTTCTGGAGGTCGAGGAAGTTCGTGCTCGCCTTCAGATCCGGGTACGCCTCGGCGACGGCGAAGAGTCGGCCGAGGGCCTGCGTGAGGATGCCCTCGGCGGCCGCCGTCTGCGCGACGCCCTGCGCCCCGACGGCCGCGGCCCGGGCCTGCGTGACCGCCTCGAACACGCCGCGCTCGTGTGCCGCATAGCCCTTGACCGTCTCGACGAGATTCGGGATCAGGTCATGGCGCCGCTTGAGCTGCACCTCGATCTGAGCCCAGGAGTTGTCGACCCGGTTGCGCTTCTGGACCAGCCCGTTGTAGAGCGCGATCGCATAGATCACGAGCAGGACGATCAGGACGAGGATCACGATCAGCACCCAGGACATCGAGGCCACTCTAGTTGCTGGACGGTGGGTCGTCCACGTCGTGCGGGTTGCGGCAGACCCAGATCATGTCCTCGCCGCCCCGGTACGGCTTGCGGTCGAACCAGCCGTAGAGCTCCGCCACCTCGAAGCCCGCCAGGTCGATCAGCCGGCGCCACTCGATTGCCGAGAGCCAGTGGAGCTCCATCGACGCATTGCGCTCGCCCGAGCGCACCGACAGCCTGAGCGTCCTCGTCTCGGAATCCCAATCGGCCCGCTCGAAGATGCCGGGCTCTCGCTCGAGCCAGAGTCCCTGAGTCTCGGAGATGTCCTCGGCGCTCGGCGCGAAGACGTCGAAGACGAAGGTGCCACCGGGCTCCAGGAGCCGCCGGGCCGCTCGCAGAGCCTTCAGCTTCTCTTCCTCGTCCGGCATGTGGAGCAGCGAGCGGAAGGGGCAGATCGCGAGCTGCACGCGCTCGGGCACGGGAGGCTCGCGCAGGTCGCCGACCCGGAGGTCGAGAAGCTCGCCGACGCCTTGCTCCTCCGCGAGCGCGCGGGCCACTCCGAGCATCCCTTCCGAAAGGTCGATACCGATGACCCTCTTCCCCGCGGCGGCGATCGGAACTGCGATGCGCCCCGATCCCACCGCAAGCTCGACCACCGGCCCCTGGACGCGCCGCGCTTCGTCGACGTAGAAGGAGATGTCCTCCACGACCGACGCGCTCCAGGGGTCGTAGATGGTCGCGATGGAGTCGTAGAGCGCCACGGCGCCAGTGTAGGTCGGCCGCCGTGGAGGAAGGCCGGCCGTTGGTAGGTTGACGCCTCATGGATGCCGAGGCACTCGAGCGGGAAGGGCTTGGCGCCGCCGCTGCAGCGGTGTCGACGGAAGACATCGAGGCGGTGAGAGTCGCGTATCTCGGCCGTAAGAGCGAACTCAAGCAGGCCCTCCGCGAGGTGCGCGACCGGGAGACCGGGATGGCGCTGAACGCCGTGCGCGAGCGCCTCGAGACGGCGATCGACGGACGGGAGCAGGAGCTCGCGCGCGCCGAGTTGGATGCCCGTCTCACGACCGAGCGGGCCGACGTCACGCTGCCCGTCGGCGGTTACGCACGCGGCAGGTACCACCTGATCACGCAGATCCGGCGGGAAGTCGAGGACGTCTTCCTGGGGCTTGGCTACACGATCGTGGACGGACGCGAGGTCGAGCTCACTCACTACAACTTCGACGGTCTCAACTTCCCGCCGGGGCACCCGGCGCGCTCGAAGCTCGCGTCGCTCTTCCTCGACGACCAGCGTGTGCTCCGCACCGAGACCTCTCCCTCGCAGATCAGGGTCATGGAGGCGCAACAGCCGCCGATCTACATCGCGACACTCGGGCGCGTCTACCGGCGCGACACCCCGGATGCGACCCACGTGCCGACGTTCCATCAGGTCGAGGGTCTCGCCGTCGACGAGGGCATCACGCTCGCAGACCTGAAAGGAACCCTCGACTTCCTGCTCCGGAAGCTGTTCGGCGAGGAGCGCCGCACGGAGTTCCGCACGCACTACTTCCCGTTTACCGAGCCGTCGATCGAGGCGTACGTCTCGTGCCACGTCTGCGACGGGGCCGGGTGCCCGGTGTGCCGTCACTCGGGCTGGATCGAGGTGGGCGGAGCGGGCCTGGTCGACCCGAAGCTGTTCGAGTTCGTCGGCTACGACGCCGAGCTGCTACACGGGCTTCGCGTTCGGGTGGGGGCTCGAGCGCATCGCGATGCTGCGGCACGAGTTCCCCGACCTGCGCGAGCTCTGGCGCAACGACCTCCGCTTCTCGAGGCAGTTCTAGGTGAAGGCACCCCTTTCCTGGCTGCGCGAGTACGTCCGCGTCGACGCGGATGCCCACGAGATCGCGCGGCGGCTCGCGATCTCGTCGCTCGAGGTCGACCGCGTCGTCGACGTGGGGGTCGCGGACGAGGGCGACAACCTGTCGCACCTGCGGGTCGGGAGGGTGGTCGCCGCCGACAGGCATCCGAACGCCGACAAGCTCCAGCTCTGCCAGGTCGACGTGGGGGAGGGTGAGCCGCGGCAGATCGTGTGCGGCGCCTGGAACTTCGGCGTCGGAGCTACCGTCGCCGTCGGGCTGCCCGGCGTGCTGCTGCCCGGCTTCCCTGCGCCGCTCGACGAGCGCCCGCTGCGCGGCGAGCTCTCGCGGGGGATGATCCTCGCCGAGGACGAGATCGGGCTCGGCACCGACCACGCGGGAATCATGCTGCTGCCCGACGGGATCGAGCCGGGGACGCCGCTCGCGGACGTCCTGCCGGTGCGCGACCAGGTGCTGGACGTGACGCCGACGATGAACCGCGTCGACCTGCTCTCGATGGTCGGCCTGGCGCGCGAGGTGGCGACCCTGTTCGACGGCGAGCTCCTGCCCGTCGACGCGACCGACCCGCCGATCCTCCATCCCGAGTGGGTCGAGATCGTCGTCGACGACCCGGAAGGCTGCCCGCGCTACATCGGCCGGGTCTTCAGGAACGTCGCCGTCGGCCCGTCGCCGATGTGGCTGCGGGCCCGGCTGCACGCAGCCGGGATGCGGTCGATCTCGAACGTCGTCGACATCACCAACTACGTCATGCACGTCTACGGCAGCCCGCTCCACGCGTTCGACCGCTCGAAGCTCGACGGCGGCCGCATCGTGGTGCGCCGCGCGAGGGCGGGCGAGGAGATGCGGACGCTCGACGACACGCGTCGGATTCTCGATGAGCGCGACCTCCTGATCACCGACGGCGCGCGACCCGTTGCGCTCGCCGCGATCATGGGCGGGCTCGAGAGCGAGGTGGGCGACGAGACGACCGAGGTGCTGCTCGAAGCGGCGAACTTCGAGCCCATCGGCGTCCTGCGCACGTCGGAGCGCCTCGGTCTGCGGACGGAAGGCTCGAACCGCTGGGAGAAGGGTGTCGACCCCTATCTCGCGGAGCCCGCGGCCGTGCTCGCAAGCCGCCTGCTCGTCGACCTCTCGGGCGCCGAGTTCACCGGCGGCGCCGACGTCCATTCCGGCCTTCCTCCACGCCCCGTCGTCCGGCTGCGGCCGGAGCGCACGGACCGGATCGTCGGCATCGAGGTGGCGCCGGCCGAGCAGCGCGAGCTGCTCCAGCGCCTCGGCTTCGAGGTCTCGGACGACTGGGACGTGACGGTGCCGACCTGGCGCGCACGCGACGTGACGCGTGAGATCGACGTCATCGAGGAGGTCGCGAGGATCGTCCTCGACCGCGTGCCGACGACGATGCCGCTGCGGCGCTCGGTCGCCGGGCACCTCTCGCGCGAGCAGCGGCTCCGCCGGCTCGTCGAGGACGTCCTCGTCGGAGCCGGGTTCAGCGAGGCCTACACGTGGAGTCTCGTCGCCTCCGACCCCGACCCGAACGCGATCCGCCTCCCCGATCCGATGAGCAGCGACCAGTCGATCTTGCGGACGACGCTCGTCCATGGTCTCATCGAGGCCGCCCGCGAGAACGTCGACGCGGGCAACGAGGACATCGCTCTCTTCGAGCTCGCGCGCGTCTACCTGCCGGGCGAGCCGTCAGAGCTGCCGGAGGAGCGCTGGCGGGTCGGCGGCATCGTCGCCGGTGGCTTCGAGCGTGCCCGGGGGGCCGTGGAGGTCGTCTTCGACGCGCTCCACCTCGACCTCCGGCCCACCCGCACGGCGTCGCCGTTCCTGCACCCGGGGAAGGCCGCGCGCAGCGAAGCCGGGTGGTTCGGCGAGCTGCACCCGGCCCTGCTGGAAGGCTCCTGGGGGGTGTTCGAGCTCGACCTCCTCGACCTGACGGCGCCGATTCCGGAGCGGATCCTGTACGACGACGTGATCACGTTCCCGCCGCTCCGGCAGGACATCGCCGTCGTCGTCCCGGAGGAGACCGAGGCGGCCGCTCTCGTCGACGCGGTGCTCGAGGCGGGTGCGCCGGAGCTGCGAGAGGCCCGTGTGTTCGACGTCTACCGGGGAGACCAGGCGGGTGAGGGCCGCAAGTCGGTCGCGCTGCACCTCTCGCTCCAGGTTCCGGACCGGACGCTCTCCGACGACGACGGGGCGGTCGTGCGCGAGCGGGTCGTCGCGGCGCTCGTCGAGCGCTTCGGGGCCGAGCTGCGTGGCTAGTCCGGCGTCTCACAGCGATGCTGTTTCCTGTGCAACGTCGTGAGACGCGGCACGAGGCAATCCGATCCTCCGGTACGGACGTATGTAGGTGCGATGTCGATGCTGCGCGCCCTCGTCGGAGCCGGATTCACCGTGCTGATCCTCGCCGCCGGCGCGGGCGCAGCGGGCGGCGATCTGAAGGGCGTCGTCGGGCCCGGGTTCAACATCTCGCTCGCGGACGCCGCGGGAGCCGGCGTCACGCACCTCGATCCCGGTTCCTACAACCTCGCGGTCGACGACAAGTCCGACGAGCACAACTTCCACCTCATGGGGCCGGGCGTCGACGTGACGACCGACGTCTCGGCTATCGGCTCGAAGACCTTCGCGCTCACGCTGGTCGACGGGAAGTACAGCTTCATCTGCGACGCGCATCCGACGACGATGGCGGGATCGTTCACGGTGGGCACGCCGCCGGCCGAGCCGACCCCGACCCCGAAGCCGACCCCGACGCCCAAGCCGGCGGTGACGACGAAGCTCGTCCTCACCGTCACGGGGAAGGCGGTCACGCTCACGACGCCGGGTGGCGCGCGGGTCAAGACCGTGAAGGTGGGACCTGCCGCGATCACCGTGCGCGATCGCTCGGGCACGCGCGGTGTGCGGCTCCGCGGAGCCGGGGTCAACAAGGTCACGGGCATCGGGTTCGTCGGCACCCAGACGTGGACCGTCAGGCTGACGGCCGGCGGGCTCACGGCGACGACGGTCGGGGCGAAGCCCGCGCTCGTCATCGCGCGCGTGCCTGTCTCCTAGCCCGCCGCGCGCTACAGCGTCTTGCCGCCCACGAGCCAGACCGGCCCCTGGGTCGCGACCGGGTCGGTGTCCGAGAGCACCCTGAGAACTCGCACGACGCCCTCGATGCCCTCGTTGTCGAGCCTCTCGAAACAGCGCCGCGCCATCGAGCTCGAGACGCCGTAGCCTGAGCGGCCGGAGCAGCGGAAGGTGAACGCGAGGCGCGATCCTGCGCGGGTGGGGTTGATCGGCGCGCAGAGAAGTGCCGTCCGGTCGAGGAGCGCGCTCGATGCGATCTCGAGCTCGCAGAGGAGGTCGCTCCAGTCGGACGGGAGGTCACCGAGCGCAGCGTCCCAGGTCTCCGCCACGGGGGTCACCTCGCGCGTCGTGCCCGACGCGCCCACGGCGGGCGTGTCGGGAACGGACACGTCAGAGAGCTCGAGGAGGCACCACGTTCGCTCGTCGTCGAGCCGCTCGAAGAGATGGACGGCCTTCTGCGCCCCGTTCGCGCCGGCGCGGTCGACCTGGAAGACGAGCGTCGGGCCGACCTTGCCCGCATTGAGCGAGCCGAGCACCTGGGCGGCCCGGGGCAGGTCGCGCGCTTGCTCGGTCGAGAGCTTCAGCCGCACGCCCGACCACCCGGCGGGCAGGCCGCTCTCGATCGCGCGCCACTGATCGACGAGCTTCATCTCGAAGTGAGCATAATGACCGCCATGAACGCGGTCGCACCCGAGCCGCTCGTCGCGATCGAGTCTGCCGACGGGGAGTGCCGATGGCCACCGAGGTGAAGCTGCCGAACCTCGGCGAGGGCATGGAGTCGGGAACCATCGTCCGCTGGCTGAAGGCGGAGGGCGAGAGCGTGACCAAGCGCGAGCCCCTCTACGAGCTCGATACCGACAAGGTCACGCAGGAGGTCGAGTCGGATCTCGACGGCGTGCTGCTGAAGATCGTCGTCGCCGAGGGCGAGGTCGAGGTCGGCGCCACGATCGCCGTGATCGAGCCCGCCGGAGCGGCGGCCGGCGACGAAGCTGCGGCGGCACCCGAGGAGCCGGCCGAGACGTCCGCACCCGCTCCTGCGCCTGCCACGGAGGAGCCGGCCGCCGCACCCGCTCCTGCGCCGGGCGGGAACGGTGACGCCGCGGGCTCAGTGGCGATGCCTGCCGGGGGACGGATCAAGGCGTCGCCGCTGGCACGGCGCATCGCGCGGGAACGAGGGCTCGACCTTTCCACGCTGTCGGGCACGGGCCCGGACGGGCGCATCGTCGCCGAGGACGTCGAGCGGGCGCAGCCGGCAGCCGGGGCCGCCGCGCCGGAGTCGTTCGGCTCGGGCGCGGAGGCCGAGGTCGTTGCCCTGACGGCAACACGCAAGACGATCGCCCGGCGCCTCACCGAGGCATGGGCCGCCCCGGTCTTCCAGCTCGGCATCTCGATGGACATGACGGAGGCGCTGCACCTGCGGGAGCAGCTCGTGGCTCGCACCGGCGAGGGGGACGCCAAGCCGACCGTCAACGACCTCCTCACGAAGCTCGTCGGGGTCGCGCTCACGCGCCACCGCCCCGTCAACGCGACGTTCGACGGCCAGGAGCTCCGCCGCCATCCGGCGGCTCACGTCGGCATCGCGGTCGCTGCGCCGAACGGGCTCGTCGTGCCCGTGATCAGGGATGCGGAGCGACGCACGGTGCAGGAGATCGCCCTCGCGCGCGCCGACCTCGTCGGCCGGGCGCGTGACGGCCAGCTGACGCGCGAGGACATGGACGGCGGCACGTTCACGATCTCGAACCTGGGCATGTACGGCGTGGAGGACTTCGTCGCCGTCCTCAACCCGCCGCAGGTGGCGATCCTCGCAGTCGGCGCCGTCAAGGAGACGGCCGTCGTCGTCGACGGCGAGATCGGCGTCGCCCCGATGATGCACGTAACGCTCACGTGCGACCATCGCGCGCTCGACGGGGCCGACGGGGCCGAGTTCCTCCGCACCCTCGTGGCGCTCGTCGAGCAGCCGGTGCTCGCGCTCTGAGAGCTTTCGTGGCGGTCGTCGTCCGCAGAGGCACGGCGCAGGACGTCCGCTTCCTCCGGGACATGCTCCACCACGCGTACTACTGGAAGGAGCGCATGCCGGACGAGGGCCCCGGCCCCGTGCAGCTGTACGTCAAGGCCTGGGGGCGGCCGGGCGACGCGGCGATGATCGCGCTCGTGGACGGGTTCCCCGCCGGTGCGGCCTGGTTCCGGCGCTTCCGCGCGTCGTCCCCCGGCTACGGCTTCGTCGACGAGCAGACGCCGGAGCTCGCGATCGCGGTGGTGCCGAACGCGCGCGGCAAGGGGGTCGGGAGCGCGCTGCTGGAGGCGCTGCTCGAGCGCGCCCGGAGCGAGGGCTACCCCTCCCTCAGCCTCAGCGTCGACCGCCTCAACAAGGGCGCGATCGCCCTCTACGAGCAGCACGGCTTTCAACGGGTGGGGGAGACGGACGACTCGTTGACGCTCCAGGCGACGCTCACGTGAGTACGATCGGGGCTGCACCCGACGAAAGGCCAACCACGCATGGAATGTGACGTCGCCGTCCTCGGAGGAGGGCCGGCAGGCTATACCGCCGCGATTCGCGCGGCCCAGCTCGGCGGCAAGGTGGCCTGCATCGAGCGCGAGCCGGAGCTCGGCGGCACGTGCCTCCGCGTGGGGTGCATCCCCACGAAGGCATGGGTGCAGACGGCCCACGCGCTGCACGAAGCGCGGGAGACCTTCGCGAAGCTCGGCGTCGGCGTCTCCGAGCCGCAGCTCGACTTCGGCCAGGCGGCGGCCTGGAAGGACGGCGTCGTCAAGCAGATGACAGGCGGCGTCGCGAGCCTCCTCAAGGCGAACGGCGTCGAGTGGGTTCGGGGAACGGGGAAGTTCACGAGCACGACCACGATCTCGGTCGAGGGCGGGGAGGACGTCACGTTCAAGAGCGCGATCGTGGCGACGGGCTCGTATCCCGTCCGGCCCCCGATACCGGGCCTCGACTCGCCGCGGTGCGTCGACTCGACCGGGCTCCTCGCCCAGTCGGACGTGCCGCGCCGCCTCGTCGTGCTCGGCGGCGGCATCATCGGCTGCGAATTCGCGTCGATCTTCGCTCACTTCGGCACCGAGGTGACGATCATCGAGATGCTGCCGACGCTGATCCCGCAGGAGGACGCCGACGCGGCGAAGGAGCTGCAGAAGGCCTTCAAGCGCCGCGGCATCGCGATGCACCTCGAGAAGCAGTGCACCGGCGTCGAGGACGCGGGGGAGCAGCTCACGGTCAGCTTCGGCGACGGCGAGAGCGTCGAGGCGGACCTGATGCTCGTCTCCGTCGGACGCTCGCCGCTCGTCCAGGATCTCGGGCTCGACGAGATCGGCGTCCCCACGGACCCACGCGCCGGGATCGCCACGGACGACCACATGCGGACGGCCGTGCCGAACGTGTTCGCCGCGGGTGACGTCGCGGGCCGCTGGCAGCTCGCCCACACGGCGTTCCGGGAGGGCGAGATCGCGGCGGAGAACGCGCTCGGCCACGACTCGACGCTCGGCAGCCCGTCGGTGCCGAGGCCGATCTACACCGACCCCGAGATCGCCGGCGTGGGCCTCACGGAGGCCCAGGCGCGCGAGGAGCACGGCGACGCCGTGGCCGTCGGGATGTTCCCCTGGGTCGCGAATGCGAGGGCCGTGATGTCGGGCACGACGACCGGCTGGGTCAAGTCCATCCACGAGACCACCTACGGGGAGCTGCTCGGCATCGTGATCGTCGGCCCGCACGCGACCGACCTCATCGAGGCCGGCGTCGTCGCGATCGACGCGGAGTCGACTGTCGAGACCGTGGCCGACGGCATCGCACCGCACCCGACCCTGTCCGAGGCGATCAAGGAAGCCGGGCTCGTCGCCCTCGGTCGCCCCATCCATCTCCCACCGAAGAGGCGCTGATGCCAGGCTCCAGCAATTCGACCCGAAACACGATCGCCATGACCCTCGCGTGGTGGTACGTCAGGAGGATGATCCGCAAGCGCGGGACGGCCGCGATCGCGGGGCTCGTGGCGGGTGAGGGCCTGTCGCTGCGACGGCCGCGCCGGGAGCGCCACCTCGTCCGCTGGATCCTCGTCCTGGGCGTGCTCGCCGGCGGCGCGGTCTTCGTCTGGCGGCGAAAGCACGGTGGAGGTGACGACTGGGGTGACTGGGAGCCCGTCGTGCCAGACGTGCCGCCGGTCCCGGCCGAGCCGGCACCCATGCCGGCCCCGACTCCGGTCGCGTGACGCTCGGAGTGGGGTGTCCCACAACGATCATTTCCGGGCGAACGTTGCGGACACCCACTGGTGACGTGAGCGACGGCGCCCGCTTCGTCCGGCGCTCGCTCGACGAGATCCCACCGGCCGACCCGACTCCTCGGATTCCCCGGGACGTCGTCTCGCTCGGTCTCAACGAGGGGCTGAGCGGGCCGTTCCCCGCGGCGCTCGAGGCGATCGCAGCCGAGGTCCCGGCGCTGAACCGCTATCCGGCGCGCGGCTCGGGCGAGCTCACGGCGGCCCTCGCGGAACGCCAGGGGGTGCCGACGTCGCAGCTTCTCGTCGCCGCCGGGGCGGACGCCCTGATCGGCTACGCCTGCCAGGCCGTGCTCGAGCCGGGCGACGAGGTCGTGATCCCCTGGCCGTCGTTTCCGAGCTTCGTCAGGGACGCCCAGAAGCGGGCCGCGAAGCCCGTCGCCGTCCCTCTCGTCGAGGGCCAGGTCGAGGTCGAGGCGCTGCGGTCGGCGGTGACCGCGAAGACGCGGCTCCTCTTCCTCGCCACGCCCAACAACCCGACCGGGCTCCCCGTCGCCCGCAGCGACGTGATCGAGCTGGTCCGTTCGCTCCCCGAGCACGTCCTGCCGGTCGTCGACGAGGCGTACTTCGACTTCCTCGAGCCGGGCGAGCGGCTGGACACGATCGCGGATCTCGTCAAGACGGGGCAGGACGTGCTCGCCCTGAGGACGTTCTCGAAGCTCTACGGCCTCGCGGGCCTGCGGGTCGGCTACGGCGTCGGGCCGGCCGCGGTCGTCGCGGCGATGCGCAAGGTGCAGCGCGGGTACGACGTCGGCACCCTCGCCCAGGTGGCGGCGCTCGCGAGCCTCGACGACGAGGACGAGGTCCTGCGGCGCCGCGCCGCGAACAGGGCTGCGGTGGCGGCGCTCGTGGAGGTGCTCTCGGCGCGCGGCCTCGAGGCGCTCGAGGGGAGCGCCACGAACTTCGTGCTCGTCGACGTCGGCGCCGATGCCGACGACGCTGCGCTCGCCCTCCTCGAGCACGGCGTCGCCGTGCAGTCGGGGACGCCGTTCGGGGCTCCGACCTCGCTGCGAATCGGCGCCTGCCCACCTGACGATCTGGCCCGCCTCGACGCGGCGCTGGGCAGGACCGGCCTCAGGGCGCGTCGAACAGCAGGCGTTAAACAACCGTAAGCGCGCCGGGTCCTCGCCGGACGCTCCGCTATCCTGACGCGGCGGGCGCGAGGCGCCTATTTTCGCATGAAGACGACACTCAAGAGAGGCGTAGGCCGTGGCCACGAGATCAACGGCAACGGCAAGATGCAGCTCCCGCCGGGCCCGCTCGCGCCGATCACGGTCTATCGGCAGCCAGAGCCTCCGAAGCGGAGCCGCCGCTCGCTCGCGCTCGCGATTCTCGGCTGGACGCTGACGGTGATCGTGGTCTGCGTCACCGGCGTGGCCGGGGGCGCATACCTGTGGGTGCACGAGACGGTGGCAGATGTCGCGCCGAAGAGCGTCGACGTGAAGGCCACTGCAAAGAAGCTCGACCTCCCCGTCGCCGGCCAGCCCGCGACGGCGCTCGTGATCGGGTACGACCGCCGGGCGGACGAGGCGAAGAACGCGCCGTCGCGCTCCGACACGCTGATGCTCATCCGGGCGAACCCGAAGAACGAGACGATCTCGCTGCTCTCCTTCCCGCGCGACCTGCGCGCCGAGATCGTCTGCCCCGGCCGCTCGACGTACGTCTCCAAGATCAACGCCGCCTATGCCGACTGCGGCTCGCGCGGCACCCTCGACACGGTCCGCAAGCTCACGGGGACGCCGGTCAACTACCTCATCACCGTCAACTTCCGCGGCTTCACACAGGTCGTCGACAAGCTCGGCGGGATCTGGATGGACGTCGACCAGCGCTACTACAACGACCACAGCGGCCCGACCGGGTACGCGACGATCAACCTGCTGCCGGGCTACCAGAAGCTGAACGGCTACCAGGCGCTCGACTTCGTCCGCTTCCGGCACACGGACAGCGACCTCTACCGCAACGCGCGCCAGCAGACCTTCGTGCGCGCCTTCAAGGATCAGGTCCGCTCGAGCTTCTCGCTCACCAAGCTGCCGAAGGTGATCAAGGCGCTCACGCGCAACATCGAGGTCGCCCAGGGCGGCGGCCACGACGTGAGCGCCAAGACGGTGCTCTCGTACGCCGTGCTCGCCTACTCGCTGCCGCCGGGCCACGTCTTCCAGTCGCGGATCGAGGGCCTCGAGGGGTACGCCGACCTGACGACGTCGTCCGACAACATCGCTGCCGCCATGCGCGAGTGGGCGAATCCGGACGTCGAGTCCCCGCAGAAGGCGACTGCCGTCGCGCTCGGTGAGAAGGTGAAGACGAAGGCGCCGCCTGCCAAGGACACGTCGGTCACCGTCTTGAACGGCAACGGCATCACCGGCTCGGCCTCGAACGCAAGCTACCTGCTAGGGCAGCGCGGCTACCCGATCCTGACGCCGCCGAACGGGATCCCCGCCAACGCGCCGTCGTTCAAGTACTTCCGCACGACGGTCTACTTCGATCCCAAGCAGAGAGGTGCGAAGAAGGCGGCGCGGAAGGTGGCGGGCCTGTTCGGGTCGGCCGACGTGCAGAAGGCGACTCCGAAGATCCGCGCCCTGGCGAACGACGCGATGCTGGTGACGGTCGTCGGGCAGACCTTCCACGGCACGCTCGCCACCGCTCCGGTCGACCAGACGCCGAAGCGCCAGCCCCCGAACGTCGTGCCGGGCGCCTCGGCAGCGCTCGACCTCCTCAAGGAGCGGCAGAGCCGCGTCGACTTCCCGCTCATGGTGCCGACGGTGATCGAGCGGTCGTCCTGGATCGATCGACAGCGACCGATCAGGCTCTATCGGTTCGACGACAAGGACCGGCACAAGACGGTGCGCCTCACCTACAGGATGGGATCGAACGACTACTGGGGCGTGCAGGAGTCGAACTGGGAGGATGCACCGGTCCTCGGGAGTCGCAACTTCGTGCGCAACATCGGCGGCCGCAAGTACGAGCTCTTCTACAACGGGCCGCACCTGCACATGGTCGTCCTGGAGCGGAAGGGCGCGACCTACTGGGTCGTCAACACGCTTCTCGACCGGCTCTCGAACGAGACGATGCTCGCGATCGCGAAGGGCCTCCGGCCGGCCAGCAAGGTCCGCGCCAGCTCGCAGTAGGCGTCGTTCGGTATGACGCCGGCCACCTTCAGCGCGCGTTCTCGCGAGGGCCGTCGGTAGGCTCCGCCGTCGTGAGCGCCTCCCCAGCACGAATCGCCGTGTTCGGCGCCGGTTACGTGGGCCTCGTCACGGGCGCCTGCTTCGCCGAGCTCGGCCACACGGTGGTCGTGCGCGACGTGCTTCAGCAGCGGATCGCCGCGCTGCGGCGCGGCGAGGTGCCGATCTACGAGCCCGGTCTCGCAGAGCTGGTCGCCCGGAACGCCGAGCGGCTCACCTTCACCGAGGACGTGGCCGAGGCGATCGACGGCGCCGACTTCGTCTACGTCGCCGTCGGCACGCCTCCGACCTACTCCGGTGACGCCGACCTCTCCGCCGTGTGGACCGTGATCGACGAGCTGCCGGCGATCGAGAGACACTGCGTCGTCGTGATGAAGAGCACCGTCCCCGTCGGGACCGGCGCGAAGGTGCGTCATCGGCTGGATGCCCGCGGGCTCGAGCAGGTCGGCTACGTCTCGAACCCGGAGTTCACGGCCGAGGGAACCGCGGTGGCGGACTTCATGCGCCCCGACCGGATCGTGGTCGGTGCCTTCCGCGAGAAGGACGGCGACGCCGTCGCGGCGCTTCACGCCGGGATCGAGGGCCCGATCGTACGCTGCGACGTCGCCTCCGCCGAGATGATCAAGCTCGCGGCGAATGCCGCGCTCATGACGCGCATCTCGTTCATCAACGAGATCGCGAATGTCTGCGAGGCGACCGGCGCCGACGTCGTCCGCGTGGCGGAGGGCATCGGCCTCGACCGTCGCATCGGCCCGAGCTTCCTGCGGGCCGGGATCGGCTTCGGTGGCAGCTGTTTTCCGAAAGACTCTCTCGCGTTGAAACAATTGGCAGCAAACTCGGGCTACCACTTCCAGCTGCTCAACGCGGTGATCGAGGTGAACGAGCTCCAGAAGCGGCGCGTGATCGGGAAGCTGCACCAGCATCTCGGCTCGCTCAGGGACCGGAAGGTGGCGCTGCTCGGGCTCGCCTTCAAGCCGCACACCGACGACATGCGGGAGGCGCCGAGCCTCGTCCTCGCCGGGCGGCTCCTGGCGGAGGGGGCAGACGTCGCCGCCTGGGACCCGATCGTCGACGGGCGCGACCTGCACGGCGTCGAGATCGCGGAGACGATCGAGGCGGCAGCGGTCGGCGCCGACGCGCTCGTGGTCGTGACCGAGTGGCCGCAACTCGCCGACGTCGACTGGGCGGCCGTCGCGGGGACGATGCGCACGCCCGTCCTGATCGACGGGCGCAACATGCTCGACCCGGTCGCGCTGCGCGCGGCGGGATTCACGGTCGAGGGGATCGGCCGCGCGGCGGACGACGGGACGGGGTGATGGAGGCCATCGTCCTCGCGGGCGGCAAGGCCGAGCGGATGGGGGACGCGACGGGCGGACGCCCGAAGTCGCTCGTGGAGGTCGGCGGCAGGCCGCTGCTCGCGTGGCAGATCGGCCGGCTGCGTCCGCGCGGGCGTGACGCGCGTGATCGTGAGCTGCGCGGCCGGCCAGGAGCCGGAGTTCGAGCAGGGCCTCGCCGGCCTCGGCGTCGAGATCGCCTGCGCGGGGGAGCCGCGAGCGGCTCGGTCGGGGAGGCGCGATCCGCTTCGCGGCGGAATCGCGCCTGGAGGACGGCGACGTGCTGGCGCTGAACGGCGACGAGCTGGTGGACGTCGACTTCGACGGCCTGCTCGAGCGGCACCGCGCCACCGGCGCGCTCGCGACCGTCACGGTGGCCCGGCCGCCCTCGCAGTTCGGCCAGGTCGACCTCACCGACGACGACGTGGTCACCGGCTTCCACGAGGTCTCGCAGGTCCCCTACTGGGTCAACTGCGGGATCTACGTGCTCTCGGCGGAGGCGCTCGAGCGCTTCCCCGCGAAGGGAGATCACGAGACGACGATCTTCCCGGAGCTCGCAGCCGAGGGCTCGCTGCGCGGGTTCCGGCACACGGGCCTCTGGCTGACGGTGAACACGCCGAAGGAGCTCCGGCGCGCCGACGAGCACGTGACGCAGCATCCGGACTGGCTCGCGTGAGCGACTGGGCGGTCACGCCGAGGCGCGTCGACAAGCCCTGGGGCTACGAGCTGATCTGGGCCGAGACGGACACGTACGTCGGCAAGGTGCTGTTCGTGCGAGCCGGCCAGGCGCTCAGCCTCCAGTACCACGAGCGCAAGGACGAGTCGTGGCTCGTGCAGGGCGGCCGAGCCACCCTCGAGCTCGGCCGCGTAGGCGGCGAGCTGGACGCGATCGAGGTTTCCGCGGGAGACGCATTCCGCTACCGCCCCGGGACGGTGCACCGCGTGACGGCGCTCGAGGACACGACCATCCTCGAGGTCTCGACGCCGCACCTCGACGACGTCGTCCGGCTCGAGGATCGCTACGGCCGCCCCGAGCGCGACGCCTGACCTTCACTACACTCGACCCGAGTTCCTACCGAAAGCGAGCACTCCTGAGATGGCCACGACGCAACGCCACGATGTCAAGGACCTTGCCCTCGCCGCCGAGGGCGTGCGCAGGATCGAGTGGGCCGACCGGCAGATGCCGGTCCTCGCCGCGATCCGCGAGCGCTTCGAGCGCGAGAAGCCCTTGGAGGGGTATCGCGTCTCGGCCTGCCTCCATGTCACGACCGAGACGGCGAACCTGATGCGCACGCTCAAAGCGGGCGGCGCCGACGTCGTCCTCTGCGCCTCCAATCCGCTCTCGACGCAGGACGATGTCGCCGCCGCGCTCGTCGACGAGTACGGGATCGGGACGTTTGCGATCAAGGGCGAGGACAACGACACGTACTACTCGCACCTCGAGGCGGCGATCGACCATCGGCCGCACATCACGATGGACGACGGCGCCGACGTGATCGGCATCCTCCACTCGGCCCGCCGCGAGCAGCTCGGCGACGTGATCGCCGGCACGGAGGAGACCACGACCGGCGTGATCCGCCTGCGGGCGCTCGAGGCCGACGGCAAGCTCGGCTTCCCAGTGGTGGCGGTCAACGAGGCGCGCACGAAGCACCTCTTCGACAACCGCTACGGCACCGGCCAGTCGACGGTGGACGGCATCATCCGGGCGACCAACGTGCTCCTCGCGGGCCGCGTCTTCGTCGTCGCGGGCTACGGCTGGTGCGGACGCGGCGTCGCGATGCGGGCCAAGGGCATGGGCGCGCACGTGATCGTGACGGAGGTCGACCCGATGCCCGCGATCGAGGCCGCGATGGACGGCTTCCAGGTGATGCCCATGACAGAGGCGGCGAAGGTCGCCGACATCATCGTCACCGCGACCGGCGACAAGTCCGTCGTCTCCCGAGAGCATTTCGGCGTCCTCAAGGACGGCGCGATCCTCGCCAACACCGGCCACTTCAACGTCGAGATCGAGATCCCGGCCCTGCGCTCGCTGGCCACGGAGACGAGGCAGGCCCGCGAGTTCGTGGAGGAGTTCACGTTCGCGGACGGACGCAAGGTCTACCTCCTGGCCGACGGGCGCCTCGTCAACCTCTCCGCAGCCGAGGGCCATCCGGCCCAGGTCATGGACATGTCCTTTGCGAACCAGGCTCTCTCGGCCGAGTTCATCGTCGCGAACGCGGCCGAGCTCGAGCGCAAGGTGTACGTCGTGCCGAAGCACATCGACGACGAGATCGCGCGCCTCAAGCTGGCCACCATGGGCATCGCGATCGACGTGCTGACGGAGGAGCAGGCGAGGTACCTCGCCTCGTGGGACGAGGGCACGTAGTGCCGGTCGAACGTTGCGGGACACCCCATAGGAGCGAGTGCTGCGCGCGGTCTCGAGAACCTCGATCCCGAGCGGATCGTCAGGCTCGAGGACGACGCGGTCGTCGTCCTCGACCAGCGACTGCTGCCCGACGAGCTGAGCGAGCTCCGCTGCCGTGACGCGGCGGAGCTCGCCGAGGCGATCCGGACGCTCGCGGTGCGCGGCGCGCCCGCGATCGGCGTCGCGGCGGCCTACGGCATGGCGCTCGCCGCCGCGAACGGCGCCGACCTCGACGAGGCCTACGACACGCTCGTCCGCCTCGCGCCCGACGGCCGTCAACCTGCGCTGGGCGCTCGACGAGATGCGCGTCGACCCGTCACCCGAGCACGCCCGGCGACTCCACGCGGAGGAGGTCGAGCGCTGCCGCTCGATGGGCGCGCATGCGGCGACTCTCGTCCCGTCCGCAGCCAGGGTCCTGACGCACTGCAACGCCGGCGGGCTCGCAACCGGCGGCTATGGATCCGCCGTCGGTGCGATTCGTGCGGCCGCGGAGCGGGGAGGTGTAGCGCACGTGTGGGTGGACGAGACACGACCGCTGCTCCAGGGAGCGCGCCTGACCGCATTCGAGCTCGAGGCGCTCGGCATCCCGCACGCCGTCATCGTCGACGGCGCGGCCGCATCGCGGATGGCGGCGGGGGAGGTCGACGTCGTGATCACCGGCGCGGATCGCATCGCCGCGAACGGCGACACGGCCAACAAGATCGGCACCTACGGCCTCGCCGTGCTCGCGCGCCATCACGGGATCCCGTTCGTCATCGTGGCGCCGACCTCGACGATCGACCCGGAGGCGCCGGACGGGTCGGCGATCCCGATCGAGGAGCGCGACGGCGCCGAGGTGACGTCCCGCTTCCGCGGCCCGGAACCCCGCCTTCGACGTGACGCCGGCCGAGCTGATCGCCGCGATCGTCACGGAAGAGGGCGTGCATCGCGCGCCGTACGCCGACTCGCTGCCCGCACCGGCGAGGTCACGGTGATCCTCGACGAGCTCGACCCGGCCTCGCGCGAGACCCTCGAGCGACACGGCTTCGACGCGGAAGCCTTCGAGCGGCTGCGGGCCGGGCTTCGCGACGGGTCGCTCAGGACAGCGGCGAACGTCGTCACCGGGCCGGTCGAGCCGCCACTGCCGTCCGACCTGACGCAGCTGCCGGCGCCGGGCGAGGCGGGCTACGACGAGGCGACGGCAGCGGGGGCCGGCTGCGCTCCGGGAGGGGGAGATCGCCCTCGTCGTGCTCGCCGGCGGGATGGCGACGCGGTTCGGCGGTGGGGTCAAGGCGATCGCCGAGGCACTGGACGGCATGAGCTTCCTCGAGGTCAAGCTGCGCGAGACGGAGCGGCTGCGCGAGGCGCTCGGCGCCGAGATTCCCGTCGTCCTGATGACGAGCTTCGCGACGGACGAGGCCGTGCGAGCCCACGTCGCCGAGAGACAGCTCGGCGAGCCGCTGTTCTTCACGCAGACGGCGGCGCCGCGGCTGCGGCCCGACGGCTGCCTGTTCCTCGGCGAGGACGGGCACGCGTCCCTCTACGGTCCCGGGCACGGCGACCTGCTCGGCTCCATCCGCGCCTCGGGCATGCTCGACGAGCTCGTGCGCCGCGGCGTGCGGACGGTCGTCGTGACGAACGTCGACAATCTGGCGGCGCGGCTCGACCCTACGATCGTGGGGATGCACCTGCTCGCGGGAACGCCGCTGACCGTCGAGGTCGTCGGCAAGGGCAGGGACAGCGGCGGCGCTCCGGCGCGGGTGGGCGGCCGCGCCCGCAGCTCGTCGAGACGTTCCGCTTTCCGCCCGACTTCGACCAGAGCCGGATTCCGGTCTTCAACACGAACACCGCGCTGATCACGGTCGAGGCGCTGCGCCGAGCCGGTCGACCTCACCTGGCTCGTGGTCGAGAAGCAGGTCGACGGCGAGACGGCGGTGCAGTTCGAGCGGCTCTACCACGAGCTGTCGGCGCACGTCCCGACCACGTTCCTCGTCGTGCCGCGCCACGGCCCGCGGGGACGGTTCCTGCCGGTCAAGGAGCCGGCCGATCTCGAGGAGGCGAGGCCGCTTCTGCGGGAGATGCTGGAGGCGCCGGTCCCCGGCTAGTGGGGTGTCCGCAACGTTCGACCGGAAATGCTCGTTGCGGGACACCCCACTCCCATGTTGATTCAGTAGGCGTCTCACAACGATGCTGTTTCCTGTCTAACGTTGCGAGTCCCCGCCTGCAGTCCCGGCGACGCAGTGCCGGCACACGCTGGTCTCTACGGTTCGCATCGTGGCGCTCCTCGACGTCTTCCTGCCACGGCGCTGCGGCGTCTGCCGCCGGATCGGGCGCGTCGCTCTGCGACCGGTGCCGGCCGAGCCTGCTCCGCTGCGCTCCGCCGTGGTGCGAGCGCTGCGGCGCCCCGGGGCCGTGGCCGGTGCGCCGCTGCGCCGAGTGCAGCGGCAGGCGGCTGGCCTTCGCCAGCGCCCGGGCCGCCGTCGTCTACGAGGCGAACGCGCGGGCATTCGTCGCATCGTGGAAGGAGCGCGGCCGCCGCGACCTGGCCGCGGTCGCCGCCGAGATCGTCGCGGTCACGCTGCCCCGGCCCGCGGTCGACGTGCTCACGTTCGTTCCGGGCGACCGGGACCGGGAGCTGAAGCGAGGGCACGCCCCTGCGGGCGCGCTCGCGCGCGAGCTCTCCGCGGTCTGGGAGGTTCCCGTCGCCCCGCTGCTCCAACGGCGTCCAGGCATCGTCCGCCAGCGCGACCTGCCGAGGGCGGCTCGGCGCGCCAATGTCGCCCGTGCCTTCTTTCCGAGCGGCTCCTGCCCGTCCCGCGTCTGCCTCGTCGACGACGTCTACACGACCGGTTCCACCGCGACCGCCTGCGCGACGGCGCTGCGACGAGCCGGCGCGCGAAGGGTCGACGTCGCCTGCTTTGCCCGCGCAGTGCGGTAGTAGACTGGATTCCAGAGCCAGCAGACGCAGGGAGACGGAGGCACCCATGCAACTCAAGCTCACCGCCCGTCACGACAACCCGAGCGACGCCACGAGGCGCTATGCGGAGGCGAAGCTGTCGAAGCTCGATCGTCGTCTGCACGACCTCACGCTCGTCGAGGTCACCTTTTCGCGCGAGCGCAACCCCTCGATCGCCAACGACCACGTGGTCGATGCAGTCATCCACGCGAAGGGGCCCGACCTCGTCGCACGCGAGGCGGCGCCGACCTACGAGGCCGCTGTCGACAAGTTGCTCGACAAGCTGCAGCGGCAGATCGAGCGCTACCGCGACAAGCGGACGGTCGAGAAGCGCCGCGGCCAGAACGGCATGCCTGCCCCGCCCCCCGAGGAGTTGATCCAGCTGCCGCAGGACGAGTCGTCGGCCTGACGGCCGGCGGCTGACGTTGTGAGTCGCCGCACGAGTGGGGTGTCCCGCAACGTTCGACCGGAGATGATCGTTGCGAGACACCCCACTCCCATGTTGATTCAGTAGTGCGGCGTCTCACAACGATGCTGTTTCCTGCGAAACGTCGTGAGACGCCGCACTACGTAACGCCCCAGGCGGCCTCGAGAGCCAGCGCGCAGCGGATCAGCCCGAGGTGGCTGTAGGCCTGCGGGTGGTTGCCGAGGCCACGCTCGGCGAACGGGTCGTACTGCTCCGGCAGGAGCCCCGTCGGCCCCGCGGTCTCGAGCATCTGCTGGAAGAGCTCCTCCGCGTCGCCGCGCCTGCCGGTGCGCAGGTAGGCCTCCACGAGCCAGGCCGTGCAGATGTGGAACCCACCCTCGAGCCCGGGCAGCCCGTCGTCCCAGCGATAGCGATAGACGACAGCGCCGCTTCTCAGCTCCGCCTCCACCTTCAGCACCGTCGCGAGAAAGCGCGGATCGTCGTCGGTGACGAGCCCCGAGAGGCCCGACCCAGAGGGAGGAGGCGTCGATGTCCTCGTCACCGTAGGCAACGGAGTACGCGCCGGCCGCATCGTTCCATCCGAGCAGGAGCACGTTGGCACGAATGCGGTCACGCAATTCCACCCACTCGGACGGGACGGGCTCGCCGCGAAGCTCCTGCACCTCGATCCCCCTGGCGACCGTGAGCCAGCACATGACCTTGGAGTAGACGTGGTGGCGCGGCGCCATCCGGGCTTCCCAGATGCCGTGGTCGGGCTCGTGCCAGCGGCGCTCGACGGCGCGCACCATCTCCTGGACGACGTGCCAGTCGGAGTCGCGCACGAACCCGCGCGCCTGCGCGACGGCCGCGACGAGGTCTGCGATGGGCCCGAAGACGTCGAGCTGAATCTGCCGGTTGGCGGCGTTGCCGACGCGCACCGGCCTCGAGCCGGCGTAACCGGGGAGCGTGTCGATGACGGCCTCCGGGCCGAGCTCGAGCCCCTCGACGGTGTAGAGCGGGTGCAGGCGCTCGGGGTGCCCCCCGGTGCGGTCGATGCAGCCGTCGACCCAGCGCAGCAGGGCCTCGGCCTCCTCCAGGGAGCCGAGGTCGACCAGGACGCGGGCGGTCATCGCGGCGTCGCGCAGCCAGCAGTAGCGGTAGTCCCAGTTGCGGATGCCGCCGAGCTCCTCCGGGAGCGACGTCGTCGCGGCCGCGAGGATCGAGCCGGTCGGCTCGTGACAGAGCGCTCTGAGCGTCAGCGCGCTCCGCATCACCTCGCGGGTGGCCGTCGCCGGCAGCTGCAGGCCGGCCGCCCAGTCGCGCCACGACTGCTCGGCGCGGGACTGCCGTTCCTCGATCGAGTCCGGGTGCGGGTTGAGGCTCTGCGAGTCGAAGCGGAGCTCCAGCACCGCCCGCCCGCCCGACGCCGAGAGGTCGACGACCGCGCGGGCACTGTCGTGCCCGCCGTCGTCGAACACGTCCCACTCGACGCCGGGCGCGTAGAGCGCGCTCGACTCGCTGCTGCCGAGCACGAGCAGCCCGTCTCCGAGCGGCTGCAGCCGGATCGGGACCTGGCCGAACTCGGGCCGCGGAGCGAACTCGAGCCGCGCCGCGGCCTCACCGGTGAGCACCCGGACGAGCGTGGAGCAGCTGCTGCTCGAGCGAGGCTCGACGACGCCGTGCAGCTCCGTTCGGGACGGCGCCCTCGAGCCAGTCGGTGACGGTGATGCCGGACCAGCGCGTCTCGACGCTCATCGTGCCGGGCCGGTAGCGCTGGCCGAGCGGAAGCCCCTGTCGCACCGGTGCCACCGAGAAGTGCCCGGCCCGCGGGCCGCCGAGGACGTCGGCGAAGATCGCGGCGGAATCCGGGCGGGGGTGACAGAGCCACGTCACGCGCGCGTCGGGCGCGAGCAGCGCCATGGTCGAGCGGTTGGAGATCATCGAATGGCGCTCGATCGGCACTGCGTGCTCGCCGTAGAGCCAGGCGCGGCGCGTCTCGAGCAGATACCCGAGGATGCGCACCGCGTCGATCGGGTCGTCGACGCGGTAGGTGGCCTGGGTCGGGCCTGCACCCACCTTGATCCCGACGTCCGGCCCGTGCAGCTCGGCGAACGCGTTCTCGTCGGTGACGTCGTCCCCGAGGTAGAGGACGGCGCTGGCCGACGCCTGCGTGCGCAGCGCGTTGACGGCGGCACCCTTGTCGGTCGCGATCAGCGAGAGCTCCATCACGTCCTTGCCGTGCGTGACGTAGATCCCGGGCCAGGCGGCCGGGCCGTCGCGGACCGCCGCGAGTGCATGCTCGCGACTCTCGGGAGCTGCGGCCCGAACGTGCACGGCAACGCTCGCCGGCTTCTTCTCCAGGCGGACGCCCGGGTAGGCCCGCGCGATCGCCGTCAACTCGGCGAGGAGCTGGTCCTGAAGCTCGCGGAGCTCCGGATCGAGGCGCTGGATGAAGCCGAGGTCGAACTCGGAGCCGTGGCTGCCGACGAGATGGACCTCGCTCGGCAGCCGTGAGAGCGTGGCCAGGTCGCGGAGCGCGCGTCCGGAGATGACCGCGACGACGGTCTGGGGCAGGAGCGCGAGTGCACGGACCGCCGCGACCGCCTCGGGAAGCGGGCCGGCGGTGGTCGGGTCGTCCACGAGTGGCGCGAGGGTTCCGTCGTAGTCGCAGCCGACGAGGAGCTGCGGGACGCGCGCGATGTGCCCGATCGCCGCACGCAACGTGCGGTCGAGGTCCTGGCGGCCGCCCGTCCGCGTGGTCTCGGTCACGGAACCAGATGTGCCCATCGATGTCCTTGGTCAACCCTCAGAGCGTGCCGACACAGGCGGCACACGCGAAGCTCACCGACCGTCCGCGGGCCCAGCCGAGCCCGCGGCTGTCAAGCGTCGCCGTGACCGGTGCTGAGCCTGTGCCGGCTTTCAGCACCAGCGTATCCTTTCCCGTCGTGACGGCGAGGGAGCGAACCGCGCCTTTCAACGTGTAGAGCACGCGCCCCTCGGCGAAGTCCGTCATCACGGCAGCGCGCGGGAAGCGCGGCGGTGGCGGAGACGCCGGACGGCCCGCGAATCTCGACCGACCCGGGGTGCTGGACGATCAGTCCCGAGGGCGCGAGCGCGATGGCCCGAACGGCATCGGCCGGATACGAGACCGTCCCTGCGGTCGTGCCGTCGGCGCGCAGCAGCACGATCTCTCCCGTCGCGCGCAGCGCTGCGACGACCGCCCCACCGGGGCCTCGCCCTGCCGTGACCGCCACGATCCGCGCCGGGTCGACGTGCCTGAAGACGGCGGCCCCGTTCGTTCCGAGCAGGACGACCTCGTTGCCGTCGGCGTACGGGATCCCGAGGCCGGAGGTGGAGTCGCCGATCGCAAACGGAGACGGCAGCTCCACGTCCTGCGGCACGAACCGGAGCTGCCTCGGAGTCCGCTGCGTCGTCGTTGCCGTCATGAGCTGCCAGTCACGCTCGTTGCCGCCGTTGTAGCGCACCCAGAGGACGCGGTTGCCGCTGACGCCGATCGCGCTGATCCCGGCGCCGGTGCTGCCCAGGTTGGTGCAGGCGCCGGGCTTGCCGAAGCGCCAGAGGCCATGCGTGGCGATGTTCCACAGCTCGACGTGGTCGCAGTCGTGCTCGGACCGTCCGACCGCGAACGCCAGCGAGGCCTGGTCGAGCGCGACGAGGCGCACCTGCCCGTCGCGCACGATCGTCCGCCCCGGCTTGACGAGCGCCTGCGCGGCGCTCGTGGCGGCGAGCAGCAGGAGCAGCGTCAGCGGGAGGACGATCAGCGGAGGGAGGCGATGGGAACCCATGCCTCGCAGGGTAGTGATGGTGTATGAAGAATCAATCAGGGCGCAGGCGCCGCCCGGTACCCTCTCACACATGTCCTCGACCGTCGGCGGCACATTCGAAAAGGTCCTTCGCTTCGGCGAGGGACGGCGCCTGAAGCGGCTGCAGCAACAGGCCGCGTACATCGCAACCCTCGAGCCCGAGTTCCAGGCGCTCTCGGACGAGGAGCTGCGGGCGAAGACCACAGAGTTTCGCGAGCGTCTGGAGAACGGCGAGTCGCTCGACGAGCTGCTCTTCGAGGCCTTCGCCGCCGTGCGCGAGTCGCGCTGGCGCGAATCGCAGCAGCGGATGTTCGACGTCCAGATGATGGGCGGCATCGTCCTCCACGAGGGCGACATCGCCGAGATGAAGACCGGCGAAGGCAAGACGTTCGTCGCCTCGACCGCCCTCTATCTCAACGCGCTCGCCGACACCGGCGTCCACCTCGTGACGGTGAACGACTACCTCGCCAAGCGCGACGCCGAATGGAACCGCGGCGTCTTCGACCGCCTCGGGATGACGGTCGGCTTCATCCAGAACATGATGCCGTTCGTCACCCGCAAGGCCGCGTACGACGCCGACATCACCTACGGCACGAACTCCGAGTTCGGGTTCGACTACCTCCGCGACAACATGGCGGTGTCGCTCGACAACATCGTCCAGCGCAGCCACGCCTATGCGATTGTCGACGAGGTCGACTCGATCCTGATCGACGAGGCGCGCACGCCGCTCATCATCTCGGGTGAGCCGGAGACCGCCGCGAGCACGTACTACGACTTCGCCCGGATCGTGAAGGACCTGCGGGGCGAGCCGGCGACCCGCAAGGCCGCGAAGGGCGAGGACGAGACGGAGCTCTCCGGCGCCGACTACCTCTACGACGAGAAGCACAAGACGGTGTCGCCGGCACAGACCGCCCTCGACGCGGTCGAGCGCGCGCTCCGGGTCGAGAACCTCTACGACCCGCGCCATGTGCAGCTCGTCAACCACCTCACCCAGGCGCTCAAGGCCCAGTCGCTCTACAAGCTCGACGTCGACTACGTGATCGAGGACGACGAGGTCAAGATCGTCGACGAGTACACCGGCCGCATCATGGAGGGCCGCCGCTGGAGCGAGGGCCTGCACCAGGCGATCGAGGCGAAGGAGGGCGTGGAGATCCGCGAGGAGAACGTCACGCTCGCGACGATCACGCTGCAGAACTACTTCCGCCTCTACGAGAAGCTCGGCGGCATGACGGGCACCGCGAAGACCGAGGAGAAGGAGTTCGTCGAGATCTACAACCTGCATGTCGTCGAGATCCCGACGAACGTGTCGGTCATCCGCCTCGACGAGAACGACTTCATCTTCAAGTCGAAGGACGCGAAGTGGAATGCGGTCACCGAGGACCTCGTGGAGCGGCACGCCAAGGGCCAGCCCGTGCTCGTCGGCACGATCGCCGTCGAGACGTCCGAGTACCTGTCCGAGGTGCTGACGCGCCGCGGGATCCCGCACAACGTCCTCAACGCCAAGGAGCACGAGCGCGAGAGCGAGATCATCAAGGACGCCGGCGAGAAGGGCGCCGTCACGATCGCGACGAACATGGCCGGCCGCGGCGTCGACATCAAGATCGACGACGAGGTGCGCGGCCTCGGCGGGCTCTACGTGCTCGGCACCGAGCGACACGAGTCCCGGCGGATCGACAACCAGCTGCGCGGGCGCTCCGGGCGCCAGGGCGACCCGGGCGAGACGCGGTTCTACCTCTCCGCCCAGGACGACCTGGTGCGGCTCTTCGCGGGCGACCGGATCCACGGGATCATGGAGCGCTTCAAGATCCCGGACGACCAGCCGATGGAGGCGGGCATCCTCTCGCGCCAGATCGAGGGCGCCCAGAAGAAGGTCGAGGAGCAGAACTTCGTCGCGCGCAAGAACGTCCTCAAGTACGACGACGTCATGAACACGCAGCGCATGGTCATCTACGAGCAGCGCCGCAGCGTGCTGAACGGCGAGGACACCTCCGACGAGATCCGGCAGTGGATCGAGACGGTCGTGCGCCGCAACGTCGACGTCATGACCGAAGGCGACATGTCGGAGGACTGGGATCTCGAAGGCCTCGTCGCCCAGATGATCGGCGCTGTACGGGAGCGACATCACGGTCGACGAGCTACGCGAGGAGGTCGACATCTCGCGCGAGGCGCTCGTGGAGGAGTTCACCCAGGACGCGCTCGACGCCTACGACGACCGCGAGGAGCGCTTCGGGGCGGAGCTGATGCGAGAGATCGAGCGGTTCGTGATCCTCCAGGTCGTCGACACCCGCTGGCGGGAGCATCTCGAGTCGATGGACTATCTGCGCGAGGGGGTCCACCTGCGCGCGATGGCCCAGAAGGACCCGCTCGTCGAGTACAGGGGCGAGGGCCATGTCATGTTCGAGGAGCTCAGCCGCACGATCCAGGAAGAGGTCGTGCTGACGCTGTTCCACGTCGAGGTGCAGCAGGAGGAGGCCGAGCAGGCGCTCCAGCACGCCGAGACGCCGCAGGCGCTCTCCTACGAGCACGAGACCTCGCTCGGCGCCGACGCGATCGCGGCCGCCGGAGGCCTCGCGGCCGGTGCGACCGCCGTCGCCCAGGCGCCCGCCCAGCACCAGGTGGTCAAGGACGAGGCGCGCGACATCGGCCGCAACGATCCCTGCTGGTGCGGCTCCGGCAAGAAGTACAAGCGCTGCCACGGGGCGTAGGATCCAGGCGTGGCCGTCCAGGAGAGCCAACCACTCGCGCAGCTGCTCGAGGAGCTCGGAGCCCAGCTCGACTGGGTTCGTGAGTACCTTTGACCCCGTCTCGCTGACGGCCCGCCAGGACGAGCTCGAAGCGGCCATGGGCGCGCCCGGGCTTCTGGGACGACCAGCAGCAGGCGGCCCGCATCTCCACCGAGCACGCCCGCGTGGCGCGAAGGCTCGAGCGCTACGAGCGCCTGAACGCGGAGGTGGAGGAGGCGCGCGAGCTCTTCGAGCTCGACTCCGTCGCTCGAGGACGAGCTGCGCGCCCAGCTCGCGCCCGGTGTCCGCGGAGCTGTCGCGGCTGCAGGAGGACGCGCTCTTCGACGGCAAGTACGACAGCGGGGACGCCGTCGTCTCGATCAACGCCGGCACCGGCGGGACCGATGCCCAGGACTGGGCCGAGATGCTGCTGCGGATGTACCTCCGCTGGTCGTCCGATCGCGGCTTCCAGACGAACCTCGTCGAGGCGAGCCCGGGCGAGGAGGCCGGCCTGAAGTCCGCGACGATGACGGTGAAGGGCGAGAACGCGTACGGCGCCTACAAGGCCGAGCGTGGCGTGCACCGGCTCGTGCGCCAGTCGCCGTTCGACTCGGCGCACCGCCGCCACACGGCCTTCGCGCAGGTCGTGGTGGCTCCCCTCCTGCCCGAGGACGAGGACGTCGAGATCGACGAGAGCGACCTCCGCATCGACACCTACCGGGCGAGCGGAGCCGGCGGACAGCACGTGAACAAGACGGACTCCGCCGTGCGGATCACGCATCTGCCGACCGGGATCGTCGTCCAGTGCCAGAACGAGCGCTCGCAGCTCTCGAACAAGGCGACCGCGTTGCGCATCCTCAAGTCACGGCTGGCCGAGCTGCAAGAGGAGCAGCGCGAGGAGGAGCTCGCGCGCGAGCGTGGGGCGACGACGCAGGACATCGGCTTCGGAAGTCAAATCCGCTCCTACGTGCTGCACCCGTACCAGATGGTGAAGGATCACCGCACCGACTTCGAGGCCGGAAACGCCCAGGGCGTGCTCGACGGCGGCCTCGACGGCTTCGTCCGGGCGTACCTGCTGGCGAAGGCCGCCGGGAAGGTCGTCTAGTCGATGTCAGCTACACTCGACCGCGAATCCGATCCGGAGCGGCCGCGTAGGCCCTCTTTCCCTTGATCCGGTGCAGGACGAGCATTCAGACGTGACGACAGCTTCCGCGGCACTCGCCGATCCCGACGCGGCCTACGCCGATGCCGACGCCCGCAACGGCGGCCCGGCGGCGAGCGGCGCGTCGATGATCGTGCTCCAGGACGTGGGCAAGGTCTACGAGCCCAGCGTCAGGGCGCTCGACGGGGTCTCCTTCGTCATCGACAAGGGCGAGTTCGTCTTCATCGTCGGCGCCTCCGGATCCGGGAAGTCGACGATCATCCGCCTGCTCCTCAAGGAGCTCGAGCCGACGTCCGGGCGCCTCATCGTCGGCGGGCGCGACCTCGGCCGGCTGAAGCGCTCGAAGGTGCCGATGCTGCGCCGCAACGTCGGCTGCGTCTTCCAGGACTTCAAGCTGCTGCCGAACCGGACGGCCGCGGAGAACGTCGCGTACGCCCTTCGCGTTCAGGGCGAGCCGGCCTCGTCGGTCCGGCGCAAGGTCCCCGAGGTGCTCAACCTCGTCGGGCTGGCGCACAAGATGAGCTCGAAGCCCGAGGAGCTCTCCGGCGGCGAGCAGCAGCGCGTCTCGATCGCGCGCGCGGTCGTCAACCACCCGCCGCTCCTGATCTGCGACGAGCCGACCGGCAACCTCGATCCCGACACGTCCGTCGGGATCATGCAGCTCCTCCACCGGATCAATACCGCCGGCACGACGATCCTGATGGTCACGCACGACCGCGAGATGGTCGACAAGATGCGCAAGCGCGTGATCGCACTCGACCACGGGAAGCTCATGCGCGACGAGCGGCGTGGTGGGTACGAAACCGAGTGACGCGCTTCAAGCTCATGTTCTCCGAGGCCGTGCGCTCGATGGGCGCGAACCTGTCGACCTCGATCGCGGCGACGATGACGGTGCTGATCGGGATGTTCCTGCTCGGCCTCTCGATCGCCCTCGGGAGCTGGGTCGTCTCCTGGTCCGATCACGTCAAGTCCCAGCTCGAGGTCAAGGTCTTCTTCGTCGACGGCGTCAGCGCGAAGCAGGTGAACAGGGTCGGCACGTTCCTCGGGCGGGACGACCGGGTCAAGGAGTACCAGTTCGTCTCGAAGCGCGAGGCCCTCAAGCGGATGCAGAAGAAGTACCCCCAGCTGACCGCGAACCTCCCGTCGAACCCGCTGCCCGCCTCGTTCGAGGTGACGCCGCAGCGGGCCGAGGACGTGAAGGTGATCGCGTCCGATCTCCGCGCCGAGAAGTTCGCCGGGGTCGAGAAGGTGAAGGACGGGCAGCAGACCTCGAAGCGGATCCTGCAGGTCGGCAAGTGGATCTGGATCGTCTTCCTCGTGATGGTGATCGTGTTGCTGATCGCCTCGGTCATCCTGATCGCGAACACGATCCGGCTCTCGATCTTCTCGCGCCGCAGGGAGATCGAGGTGATGAAGCTGGTCGGCGCGACGAACTGGTTCGTCCGCGGCCCCTTCATGCTCGAGGGGCTGCTCTGTGGCCTCGTGGGCTCGATCGCCGCCGTGCTGCTGCTCCTCGTCGGCAAGGAGGTCGCGCTGCCCGCGATCCTCGGCCACATCGACACGAGCGACGACGTGCAGGCGCTTTCGTTCAGCGTCACCGCGCTCGCCTTGCTGGCCGTCGGCCTCGGGGTGGGAGCGCTCGGCTCGGGGATGACTCTGCGTCGATTCCTGAAGGTGTAGCGTCGGTGAGAGGCTTCAGCCTCTCACCCTGGGTTTGCGGTCGACGGAAGCCGACCCTGGTCAGAGGGCTGAAGCCCCTGACCGGCTGCTAGCTACGCTCCTTCGGTGCCGGGCGGACGCAGACAGGGACGCGGCCGGGCGCAGCGCCCGAGCCGCTCGGAGCGCCACCAGCGGGCGCGCGCGGCGGGCACGAATGCGGCGATCAAGCGCGCCGAGGGCTCGATCGAGATCGCGCTCCCGCAGCGGCGTACGCCAGCCCGACTCCGTCGTCGCTCACCTCGGGCCGACCAACTCGGGCAAGACGTACCACGCGCTCGAGGTCCTGAAGGAGCGCGGCCGCGGCGTCTACGCAGGGCCGCTGCGGATGCTGGCGCAGGAGGCCCACCGCCGGCTCTCGGCCGACCTCGGCGAGGATGCCGTCGGCCTCGTCACGGGCGAGGAGCGCGTCAACGACGGAGCCCCGATCATCTGCTGCACCGTCGAGATGGCGCCGAGCTCGGGTGACGTGCTCGTGCTCGACGAGGTGCAATGGGCCGACGATCCGGAGCGCGGCTCGGCCTGGACGAGGCTCCTGCTCGCGGGCGAGTATCCGCGACATCCTCCTCCTCGGCGCGCTCGACGCAGAGCCGCTCGTCCTGCAGGCGTTCCCGGAGGCCGAGGTGAGGCTGTTCGAGCGCATCCTCCCGCTCGAGTTCGTCGGCGAGCGCTCCTTCCGCGGTCTCACGCCGGGCACGGTCGTCGTCGCCTTCAGCCGCAAGGCGGTGCTCGCACTCGCGGGTGAGCTGAACCGGCTCCACCCCGACCGGGTCTCTGTCCTCTACGGCGCCATGCCGCTCGGCTCGCGACGCGAGGAGATCGACCGCTTCCTGAGCGGCCGCTCGGACGTCACCGTCGCGACCGACGTGCTCGGCCACGGCGTCAATCTGCCCTGCGAGACGCTGCTCTTCGCCGAGACGACGAAGTTCGACGGCGAGGCGCGGCGGGACCTGCTGCCGTGGGAGCTTGCCCAGATCGCCGGCCGCGCCGGCCGTTTCGGCCTCGTCGAGCGGGGACACGTCGGCACGCTGACCGGGATACCCTGGGCGAACGCGGATCCGACGCTTGTCGAGGCCGCACTCCAGCCGCACGTCGTGCTCCCGTCGGGCCACCTCGGCTATCGCATCGTCGACGAGGCGCGAATCAGGCCGCGGCTGTCCGACCTCGGAACCGACGACCCGCGGCGCCTCGACGCCGCCCTCGCCGCCTGGCACCGGGTGGCCACGCGCGAATGGGCCTACGAGGGCTGGCTGGCAGTCGAGTCGCTCGCGCCGATCCGGGGCCGGCTGGCCGCGATCCAACGGCGGCTCGGCGAGCGTAACCGGCGGCTCGGTCTCGAGGACACCTGGAAGCTCATCAACGCGCCCGTGGACGAGGACGACGCGGAGCTGCTCGCGACTCTTGCCCTCGCCGTCGCCGGTGACACGGCGCAGCGGTCCCTCCTCACCTTCCTGCTCGATCCCGCGCGACTGCGCGACTCGACGCTCGCAGAAGCAGAGCAAGCTGGAAGAACCGCAAGCATCCTGCGGTGGTTCGCACTGCAGTATCCGGGCGTCGGCGGCGTCACGATCGAGCGGGCCGCGGCGCTGGAGGAGACGGCGGCCGAGCGGGTCGTCGCCCGGCTCCGGGTCGAGGTCAACGCCCCGACAATCGGCCGCTGCCGCACGTGCGGCCAGGCGTGCGCGCCGTGGTTCCCGCTCTGCGACCGCTGTTTCGGACGGCGCTGAGACCCCTAGTGCGGCGTCTCACAACGTTTCACAGGAACAGCATCGTTGTGAGACGCCGCACTAGTGAATCACCATGGAGTGGGGTGTCCCGCAACGAGCATTTCCGGTCGAACGTTGCGGGACACCCCACTGGGACGGCGAGATCCTGAGCGCCTACAATCGGCTCGTGCCCAGAGAGCCCGGAACGAAGCTGATCGCCGAGAACCGGCGCTCGCGGCACGACTACGAGCTGCTCGACCGCCTCGAGGCGGGGCTCGTGCTGACGGGCACCGAGGTCAAGGCGCTGCGCGCGGGGCACGTCCAGCTCGGCCAGGCGTACGCCGACGTACGTGGCGGCGAGGTGTGGCTCGTCGGAGCCTCGATCTCCGAGTACGCGCAGGGGAATGCGCGCAACCACGTCACCGACCGCGACCGCAAGCTGCTGCTGAAGCGGAGCGAGATCGACGCGCTGGCCGCCAAGGTGAATGAGAAGGGCCTGACGCTCGTCCCGACGAAGCTCTACTTCAAGGACGGGCGGGTGAAGCTCGAGGTCGCGCTCGGTCGCGGCAAGGACCGGGCCGACAAGCGGCGCACCATCGCGGACCGCGACGCGAAGCGACAGATGGAGCGGGCGCTGCGGGACCGACAGAGGCGGTGAGATTCGGAAGAGAGGCGAAGCCTCTCCCGCCGGTCTTTACTCCGGCCCCGCGAGCGCCGCTCGCAGCACGACCGTGCCCGGCGACACGACGTCCCTGATATCGGCCATCACCCCCGAACGATACGCGGAGCTCTTGGAGCCGGGCGCCCGCGAGGAGTAGGCTCGGCTCAACTCCGACGAAGGAGGTCGTCGTTGCGTGAGATTGCCTTGAATGTCAACGGAACGCGTCACGGGCTCGAGGTCGAGCCGCGTGATCTGCTGGTTCACGTCCTGCGTGAGCGCCTCTCGCTCACGGGGACGAGCGTCGGTTGCGACACGTCCTCGTGTGGCGCCTGCACGGTGCTGCTCGACGGCGTCTCCGTCAAGTCCTGCACGATCCTCGGCGTCCAGGCCGACGGCGCCGAGATCACCACGATCGAGGGCCTCGCCTCCAACGGGGAGCTCCATCCCGTGCAGCAGGCGTTCCACGACCATCATGCCCTCCAGTGCGGGTACTGCACGCCGGGCATGGTGATGGCGGCCGTCTCGTTGATCGACAACGGGGAGGCCTCCGATCGAGATGCGATCCGGCGCGGTCTCGAAGGCAACCTGTGCCGGTGCACGGGCTACCACAACATCGTCGAGGCCGTTGCGGCTGCCGCGGGGAGCGCGTCATGAGCGCGACCGAGACGCGTCACATCGGATCGCCGGTCAAGCGCAAGGAGGACGACCCACTGCTCCGGGGCCAGGGGACGTTCGTCGACAACATCGTCGTCCCGGGCTGCCTGACGATGGCCGTCATCCGGAGCCCGTATGCCCACGCGAAGATCGGAGCGATCGACACCGCGGCGGCGCGAGCCGCGGAAGGGGTGGTCGCCGTCTTCAGCGGTGCCGATCTGCGCGACGACTGGAAGGCCGCGATGCCGTGCGCCTGGCCGGTCACGGAAGACATGAAGAGCCCGGAGCACTTCCCGCTCGCCGTCGGCGAGGCGCACTACCAGGGAGACGGCGTCGCGGTCGTGATCGCCGACACGCGCGCGCACGCGGTCGACGCCGCCGAGCTCGTCGAGGTCGCCTACGAGCCGCTCGCCGCGATCGTCGACGTGGAGGCAGCGGCGCAGGACGGCGCGCCCCTCGCTCACGGGGAGCTCGGCACGAACGTCTCGTACGTCTGGAAGCTCGCGAGCGGCAGCTTCGACGAGGGCGCCGACGTCGTCGTCAAGCACCGCTACGTGCAGCCGAGGCTGATCCCGAACGCGATCGAGCCGCGCGGCGTGCTCGCGCGCCCCGAGCCGGGTGGCGACGTGACGCTCTGGTCGGCGACCCAGGTCCCGCACATCCTGCGCGTCCTCACCGCGGCGACGCTCGGCCTGTCCGAGACGAAGCTGCGGGTCATCGCACCCGACGTCGGCGGCGGCTTCGGCTCGAAGCTCGACGTCTACGCCGAGGAGCTCCTCGCGGTCGCACTCGCCCGCCGGCTCGGCCGGCCGGTGAAGTGGATCGAGGAGCGGTCGGAGAATGCCCTGGCCACGATCCACGGTCGCGACGTCGTCACGACGCTCGAGTTCGCGGCGACGAAGGAGGGCAAGATCACCGGGGTCCGCGCCGACGTGATCGCGTCGATGGGCGCGTACCTGCAGCTCGTCACCCCGGGCATTCCGCTGCTCGGAGCGTGGATCTATGCAGGCCCCTACGCGATCCCGAACTACGACGTCACCTTCACGGGTGTCTTCACGAACACGACCCCCACGGACGCCTACCGTGGGGCGGGCCGACCCGAGGCGACCTACGTGCTCGAACGCACGATCGACCTCCTCGCCAAGGAGCTCGGGATCGACCGGCTGGAGCTGCGGCGCCGCAACTTCATCACGGAGTTCCCGGCCACGCTGGCCTCGGGGCTGACGATCGACAGCGGCGACTACCACGCCTCGCTCGACAAGCTGCTCGAGGTTCTCGACCTCGAGGGGCTCCAAGCGGAGCAGCGCACGCGGCGCGAGCGCGGGGACGCGAAGCAGATCGGTGTCGGCTTCTCGACGTACACGGAGATGTGCGGGCTCGCGCCGTCGCGGATCCTGGGCGCGATCCGCTACGCGGCCGGTGCGTGGGAGCAGGCGACGATCCGCTTCCTGCCGACCGGCACCGTCCAGGTCGTGACCGGAACGTCCCCGCACGGCCAGGGCCACGAGACGTCCTGGTCGCAGATCGTCGCCGACCGCCTCGGTTGCGAGCCGTCCGAGGTCGAGGTCCTGCACGGGGACACGAGTGTCTCGTCATACGGGATGGACACGTACGGGAGCCGGAGCCTTCCCGTCGGCGGAGCGGCCGTGTGGCACGCCTCCGAGAAGATCATCGACAAGGCTCGCGCGATCGTGGCGCACCAGCTCGAGGTCTCGGCCGACGACCTCGAGTACGACGACGGCACCTTCCGGGTGAAGGGCTCGCCCGACAAGGAGATGACGGTCAAGGCTGCAGCATGGGCTGCCTGGACGGCGCACGACCTGCCGGATGGCATGGAGCCGGGGCTCGACGCCACGGCGACGTTCGATCCCGTCAACTTCTCCTGGCCGGCCGGCGCGCATGCCGCCGTGGTCGAGGTGGACATGGAGACGGGAGACACGCGGCTCGTGCGCTACGTCGCGATCGACGACGTCGGCACGGTCGTGAACCCGCTGATCGTCGAGGGGCAGGTGCACGGCGGCATCACGCAGGGCATCGCGGCCGCGCTCTACGAGGAGGCGATCTACGACGAGGACGGCAACCTCGCAAACGGGACGCTTGCGTCGTACCTGGTCCCGTCCGCGATGGAGCTGCCGTCCTTCGAGCTCGGCCGCACGGAGAGCAAGGCCCCGGACCACCCGTTCGGCGCGAAGGGCGTGGGGGAAACCGGCACGATCGCGGCCACTCCGGCCGTCATCAACGCCGTGCTCGACGCCCTCTCGCACGTGGGCGTCAGGGACATCGGGCTACCAGCCACGCCCGAGCGGGTCTGGCGCGCGATCCAGGAGGCGAAACAGTGATTCCCGCAGCGTTCGACTACGAGGTGGCGGAATCGGTCGAGCACGCAATCAGCCTGCTCGACGGGGATCCCGACGCGAAGGTGCTGGCGGGTGGGCACTCCCTCGTCCCGGCCCTGAAGCTCCGGGTCTCGCGCCCGTCGAAGCTCGTCGACATCGGGCGACTGTCCGATCTCGCCTATGTGCGGGACGACGGCACCCACGTCGCGATTGGCGCGCTCACGCGTCATGCGGCCGTCCACGCCGACCCGCTCCTCCGGGAGCACTGCCCGATCGTCTCGACGACCGCGGGCATGATCGGCGATCCGCAGGTCCGCCATCGCGGCACGATCGGCGGCTCGCTCGCCCACGGCGATCCGGCCTCGGACCTGCCCGCAGTCGTGCTCGCCCTTGGCGGCGATCTCGTCATCGCCGGCGAAGGCGGCGAGCGGACGGTGTCGGCGCCGGCGTTCTTCACCGGCGTCTTCGAGTGCGCCGTCGGGCCGGGGGAGGTTCTCACGGAGATCCGGGTCCCGAAGCTCGGCGGCTCGACGGGATGGTCGTACCGCAAGTACCACCGTCGCGCACAGGACTGGGCCACCGTCGGTGTCGCGGCGCTCGTCCATCGCGACAACGGGTCTGCCGTCGGAGCGTCCGTTGCGCTCGTGAGCATGGGCGGCACTCCGCTGCGGGCGAAGGCGGTCGAGGATGCGATTGCGGAGGGAGCGACGCTGGCGGACGCCGCCGCGCATGCAGCCGAGGGCACGGAGCCGCCGAGCGACACCGCGGCCTCAGCGGAGTTCCGCGGGCACCTCGCGCGCGTGCTCACGCAGAGGGCACTCGTGGAGGCGATGGGTTGACGGATGGTGCCAGGCTACGGGCCCTTCAGCCTGGCACCACTCATGCTCAGGCGTCCAGCGCCTCCCGGACCGCTTCTTCCGGCGACGCGCCGTTGCCCCGGGTGATGAGCCGGTGGGTGAGCACATAGGGCGCAACCTCTCGCACGTCGTCGAGCGTGACGTGGTCGCGTCCGCCGAGCCGGGCCTGAGCCTTGGACGCACTGAGCAGGTGGATCGCCCCCCGCGAGCTGGCTCCGAGCTCGAGCCCGGGGTTTTCCCGCGTGCGGCGCACGATGGAGATGACGTACCGCGCCACCTCCTCTGGAACCTCGGTGCTGTCGAGGTCCGCGCGCGCCCGGTCGAGACCGACGACGCCGAGCAGCGAGTGGATGTCGCCCAGCATGTCGGGGGTGACGCCCGTGTGCGGCAGCTGGAGCATCTTCACCTCGCTCTCCGTGTCCGCGTAGTCGAGGATGATCTTGAAGAGGAACCGGTCGAGCTGCGACTCGGGCAGCGGGAAGATGCCCTCGTGCTCGTACGGGTTCTGCGTCGCGATGACGAGGAACGGATCGGGGAGCTGATGCGTGCGGCCCTCGACCGTGACGGTTCGCTCCTGCATCGCCTCGAGTAGCGCCGCCTGCGTTCGCGGGGGGGTGCGGTTGATCTCGTCCGCGAGAAGGACGTTCGTGAAGACCACGCCGCGCTTGAAGACCGGCTCGCCACCCCTCATCTCCTCGACGCCGATGATCTCGTCGGGAGCCAGGTCTGGCGTGAACTGGATGCGCTTGAACTGCGCGCCGAGAACGTGCGCCATTGCGCGCCCGAGCAGCGTCTTTGCGCTTCCAGGCGGCCCTTCGATCAGCACGTGGCCGTGGGCGAGGGCGGCGACGAGGAGCAGGTCGACGGCCCGGTCGTGTCCGACGACGACCTTGCGGATCTCCTGGCGCGCGCGGTCACGCAGGGTGACGAGGTCGTCGATGGGCTGTGGTGTGACGTACGACACGTGTCCTCCGAGATGGCCTGGTCAGACGATACTCACGTCTTGCCCGAGGGCGGCATGTTTCCTGCCGCGGGTTCCCGGTCGAACAGGCCCTGCGCGTCGGCGAACGAGACCTGCGCGGCGAGCATCGTGTCGAGACGACCGGTGCCGTACGCCTCTTCGGCCATCGCTTGCGCAAGCGCGAGGGCGGCGCGGTAGGGGCCCGACCCGACGCTGATCCGCGCCACGCCGAGATCGCTCAGCTCGGAGAGCGTGGGGGAGCCCTGGACGGCGAGCACGCTGACCGGGCCGCCGATCTGCTCGACGAGCGCCGCGATCTGCCCTGCTGCGGCGACGGCCGGCACGAAGACGCAGTCGGCGCCCGCTTCCAGGTAGGCGCGGCCTCGCTCGACGGCGCGCGCGAGGCGGGTCGCGGGGTCGCCGACCTGGCCGATGAAGACATCGGTGCGCGCGTTCAGGACGAGCGGGACTCCGGTCTCGGCCGCGGCTGCCCGAACAGCGGCGATCTTCGCCACGAAGCGGTCGATCGGGAGCAACTGGTCGTCGCCGCTTCCGACGGTGTCCTCGAGGTTGAGCCCGACGGCGCCGGCCTCGACGACGCCGCGGGCCGTCGCCTCTGCATCCTCCGGGTCGTCGCCGTAGCCGGCCTCCATGTCGGCCGTCACGGGCAGGTTCACGGCACGCGCAATCGGAGCCACGGTCGAGAGCATCTGCTCGCGGGTGACGAGCTGCCCGTCGGGATAGCCGAGCGCGTTCGCCGCCCCGGCGCTCGTCGTCGCGATCGCGGGCGCGCCCGCCCTGGCGATGACGGCAGCGCTGCCGGCGTCCCACGCGTTCAGCAGAACGAGCGGCCGCCCGGGTACGTGGAGCGCCCTGAGCGCATCGGCCTTGGAGCGCTGATCCATGGCGCCATCCTACGTCCGCCCTGCGAGAGGCTTCAGCCTCTCGCCCTGGTTGCCACGCTCAGGGCACCCAGGGCTCCGCCAAGGGCGTCACCTGCAGCTCGTGCGTCGTGCCGCGCGCGCCCTGGTCGGCGAGGAAGCGAACAGCACGGGCGAGCTCGCGCGGGTCGGCGAGCGCGTCGGCCGGCTGCCCGGACGGCGCTCCAGCGATTGGCTCGATGCCTGCGTCGACGATCAGGAGCGCGACGTGGATGCCGTGCTCTCGGAGCTCGAGCGCAGCGGCGTTCGTGAGGGCGCGGACGCCGAACGAGCCGGCCGCCCAGAGCCCGCGCCCGGGCATCGCCCTTCGCGCGGACCCTCCCGTCACCTGAATCACTGTCGCGGGCCGGCCCTGGGCGAGCAGGAACGCTCCCGCCGCAGATAGGAACGCGAAGGCCGCGCGCGCCGGTGCCGCCGCCCAGGCGTCGAACGCCTCGGGTCGAGCCTCGCTCAGCCGCCCGCCGCCGAACGGCCCGGTGCGGTCGCCGCCGTATGCCGAGGCCGCGTTGACGACGAGATCCACATGCCCGTGCGCAGCCGCGGCCCGCTCGAGCACCCGCCTGACGCTCTCCGGGTTGGTGACGTCGCCCTCGAGCGCCAGAGCGCCTGCAGCCGCCACGCCTGCGAGCGTCCCCTCGGAGCGGGCGACGCCGGCGACGGCCCAGCCGTCGCCGGTCAAGAGCTCGATGACCGCGCGGCCGAGATTGCGGGCGCCGAAGACGACCGCGCTCCTCCGCTCGCCGCCGGTGCTCACGGTCGTGACCCTAGTGGGGTGTCCCGCAACGTTCGACCGGAAATGATCGTTGCGGGACACCCCACTCCATGTTGATTGTTGTAGTGCGGCGTCTCACAACGATGCTGGTTCCTGTGAAACGTTGTGAGACGCCGCACTACGGACGCTTCCCGGCGCAGCGCGGGTCGTGATGGCGCGCGAGCTCGAGCAGCAGCGCGTGGAACGTGCGCCGCTCGTCGGCGTCCAGAGGCGCGAGGAACTCGTCCTCGACGTTCTTCACGATCGCCCGCAACCGTCCCAGCGCCTCCTCGCCGGGCGGCGTCAGGCTCACGATCTGGCGCCGCCGGTCGCCTGGATCGCGCCGCCGCTCCACCAGGCCCCCGTCCTCGAGCTCGTCGAGCAGGCCGACGAGCTGGCTGCGGTCGTAGCCGAGCGCATCGGCGATCTCCCCCTGCGTCTCGCGCGTGCCCTCGTCGAGGAGTGAGAGCACCGCATGATGCTGAGGCGTGAGCCCGGTCGGCTGCAGCGCGTTGAAGGCGCGCTCCTTGAGCAGCATGCCGAGCCGCTTGAGCAGGAACGGGCTGCTCAGGAGGAGCTCCCGAGGCGGGCCGGCCGGAGAGGACGGCGGCGTCGCTGGTGATGTCGATGAAGTCGTCACGTGATCGTCTGTGTTTGATAAGTGTAGCGCGACAAATCATCCTGCTGTGATATTATTGTTTTTATCAACGATTTAGGAGACGATAGATGAGTTCCTCGGATGTGGCTGGAAGGGCGGAACGGCGTTGGAGCGCCCTGGCCCTCATCGTGACTGCACAGTTCATGGTCATCCTCGACGTCGCCATCGTGAACGTCGCACTGCCGTCGATCAAGTCCGACCTCGGCTTCTCGCAGGCGAGCCTGCAGTGGGTGGTCTCCGCGTATGCCATCTTCTTCGGTGGCGCCCTGCTCCTCGGAGGCCGGCTCGGCGACCTGCTCGGCCGGCGCCGCCTCTTCGTCGCGGGCCTTGCCGTGTTCGCGGCGAGCTCGCTCCTCTGCGGCCTCGCCTGGTCGGAGGCCTCGCTCATCACCTTCCGCGCCCTGCAGGGCCTCGGTGGCGCGCTGCTCGCTCCTGCCGCGCTCGCGCTCCTGATGACGACGTTCCGCGAGGGCCGCGACCGCAACGTCGCGCTCGGCATCTACGGCGGTGCAGCCGGAAGCGGCGCGGCAGTCGGAGTCCTCCTCGGCGGCGTGCTGACGTCGTACCTGAGCTGGCCCTGGATCTTCTTCGTCAACGTCCCGGTCGCACTGGCCGCGATCGCCCTCGCTCCGGTGCTCCTGCGGGAGAGCCGAGCGGATCAGGCGCCGCGGCACTTCGACGTCGCGGGCGCCGTCTCGATCACCTCCGGCCTGATGCTGCTCGTCTACGCAATGACGCGGGCGACGACGGATGGGTGGGGCTCGAGCACGACGATCGGCCTCCTCGCGGGGGCGTTCGCGCTCGTGCTCGCGTTCGTCGTGATCGAGCTCCGCTCGCAGGCGCCGCTTCTGCCGCTGCGGATCTTCCGGCTGCGCACGCTCACGGCAGCCAACGCGACGATGCTGATCGTCGGAGCCGTCACCTTCTCCGAGTTCTTCCTCCTCACGCTCTATCTGCAGGACGTCCTCCACTACTCGGCCATCCAGACAGGCGTTGCGTTCAGCGGCTTCGCGTTCACGGTCGTGGTCGCGTCGAACCTCGCGCAGGTCGTCGTCAGTCGGGTCGGCGTCCGCGCCACGCTCACCGCGGGGTTGCTGGCGTCGGCCGGGTCCATTGCTTTTCTCGCGCGCCTGCCGCTGGACGGCCACTACTTCTGGGACCTGTTCCCGGCCTTCGTCCTCGGCGGCGCCGGCCTGGGCTTCTCGTTCGTCCCGGTCACGATCGCAAGCCTGACGGGCGTCGATCGCTCCGACGCGGGAGTCGCCTCCGGGCTCGTCAATACGGGCAGGCAGATCGGAGGTGCGATCGGCCTCGCCGCCGTCAGCGCGATCGCGGCGACCTCGACCGGCAACTACGCCGACGCCCACCGGGGTATCGCGTCGACGAGTGCGGCGGCGCTCGACCACGGTTTCCAGACCGCGCTCTACGTCCTCACGGGCCTCGCCGTCGTGGGCGCGATCATCACGATCGCGTGGATCCGTCCGCAGCCGGCGTCGGCTCGGGCGGTGCGGCCCGACGCCGGCGGCGACCTCGACGTCCTCCTCGACGAGGCCGCATAAGGCTCGACGGCTGCCGGACCACGGCTACACTCCGTCGAGTAGCAGTTGACATACGGGGGCGACCTGGTTTCGACGTGGTCGGTTCTCCGGCTGAGTTGCGAGCCGAGGTCCCCGGTTGGCCTCGTTAATCCACCGGGAAACAACCAAATGCGAATCGTTCAGATCTCGCACTCGCTGCCTAGTCACTGACTAGCTAGCGACGCCCCCCGTGACTGGGCCCGAGGTCACGGCAGGGCGCTAACCATCGGGCTCGGCGCCGAGGGAGAGCCAATCGCCCGGAGCGCGACATCCAAAGGATGGCTGGCCCGCCGGTAGGTCGTTCGCCACCGGCCGTCGGGCGAGATCCAAGGCGAACTACGCTCGTAGACACTCAGGCGGTGCGTCCGCGGACGCGGGTTCGATTCCCGCCGCCTCCATAATCCCTGCAAATCGCCATCTTTTCGGAGGGAATCGAAACGATGTGCGATGCGCGAGGGCTCGGCCGCCCCCGACTCCGGAGACTGATGCGCCTCCCTTTACCGTTTGCTGTTAGAGTAAAGGAATGAGTGTCATCTCCCGCAAGAATCAGGTCACGTTGCCGGTCGACGCGCTTCGTGCTGCGGGCTTGGAACCTGGCGACGATCTGCGGATCGAGGTCGTCGGGCCAGGTCGATTGGAGCTGATCCGCGCGGAGGATCTCGTCAAGGAGTTCGCAGGCGTCTTCGATGGAACCGTCTATCCCGAGGGTTACCTGGATGAGCTCCGTCGCGAGTGGCCGTAGTCGTTTTTGACGCGGACGTCTTGATCGCCTACCTCGGTGGCGAGGACGCTCACCACGCCGAGGCGGTCGAGAAGATGCGTCGCGCGCTCCAACCAGGGGTTCGCAGGCTCCTGTCGGCGGTGAACTACAGCGAGGTGTTGATCGGGCCGCTGCGCGCCGCAGGCCCCGCCGGCGCCGCGACCGTCGACGCGATGCTCGTGCGCTTCGGCATCGAGACGATCCACGTCGATCTGGCCCTCGCGAGACGCGCTGCAGCGGTGCGTGTCAGAACGCGCCTCAAGCTACCGGACGCCTACGCGCTCGCAACCGCGATCCATGCGGAGCAACGTGGTCACGGTGACGTTGTCCTCGAGAGCTTCGATGCGAAGGTCGTCAAGGCATACGCGTCGTTGCATCCTCTTCCGCCCGAGCTCGTGTAGTTCCGAACCGTCGACCGGAATCTTGCGCGGGTTCGATTCCCGCCGCCTCCACAAAACGCTGATTTGCAGGGATTTCACGGGGGGCCACGGAACGACTGCAATCCGGTCACTCTTGGTCCGCCTCGACGTGCTCGAGCGCCTCGTTCGCCCACGTGTCCCAGCCCAGCCTTTGGAGCGACGCGGCGGTAGGCGAAACAGCTGTCGAAAGGGCCGCCCTCGCCGAAGGTCTAGGGTCAGATTTCCGTCCTTCCCTCCGCCAGCAACCCGCCCTAGTATCGACCTGGGGCGTCGTCGATTTCCGAGGAGCGAGCGATGAGATGGACGGGGTTGGGGTCCTGTTTTGGTCTGCTTCTGTTTGCGCTGCTGTTGGCAGCGGTCGCCGGGGCAGGCGCAGCGCCGTCGCGGATCTCGATCGCGTCGGCGTCACCACACACCTACAGCTTCCGCTCTCAGGTGATGGCGACTGGTGGGTGCCACCTGACCATCCGCACCAATCAGACCTACAGACTGAAGAACAGGATGCCGGAGGGGCTGACGTCCTGGCGCCTGACGATGGCGTGCGTGAAGGAGAAGCTCACCCCTCAGGCCGAGGATGACGGAACAACCAGCTATCACGTCGATCCGGACGGATTCAGCACGCTCACGGTGAAGGGCACGAGCGCCCAGAACCTCATCGAGAACCACACCTACCAAGTCCCCGGCAAGGTGCCTGGACCGTCCTTTCGCAGTTCTACCGCTCCGGGGCAAGCAGCACTGGAACGGTGGGTTCCAGACCCGGCGCTGCGGCAACTCGGACCAACCGGTGTTCTCCGCCTCGTTGGGCGGGGATCTGCGCAAGGGCCCGGCTGTCGGGGCCACCATCAACGCCAGCGGCCACATCTACCACTACTAGCGGTCGGCGACAGCGATCCCGACGAGGATCATCAGCCTATATCCGAACGTGGGTTCGCACCAGTGGCCGAATTATTCCGGCCGGGGAGCGCACCCGCCGCCTGCATCGGCGCTCCCCGGCGCGCGTCGCCCCCCACGTTCGCGCCCGCACCTACATAGACGCGGACGCGCCGGAAACGTTGCGTGTTGGCTCCATGTCGACGGCGAGTTGATCGGCGAGGATGAGCTCGTGAGCGAGTAGCTCGGGCCGATTGTCTCGCTGGTCGCCCCCTTTTGCGGGTCGCCAGCGGGCGAGGTGTCGCCATCGCGCTGCGCAAGAACGCTGGATGACCTATTCAGGGGGGTTGATCCACGCGAAGTCGCGCGACACTAGGCAAGGACATGGACTGGGTCTTTACATTGCTGTTTCTCGGCTTGGCAGTGTATTTCGTGCTCAGGATCGGAATAAGGATCGTCATGTTCATGTACGACTTCGATCGATAGCTCCGCGGTGTGACCGCGTACCGGCTGCGCGAGGGTCGCCTTCCCGGGTCGACCCTCGCCCTCCTACCTCGTGCGTGAGAACGCGTAGCCCGGCGAGCCGCTCATCGTGCTCGAGTCGACCGAGGTCGCCTACGGTCCCCTCGCCGCGTGCTACTTCGACTCGCATGCCGAGAATTGACCCAATCGTGTGCCATCGGGCGAGGCGAGGGAGAGGCAGGCTCTCTGTAGGGCCGGTAGAGCTCCGCTTCTGCGGCGACGCGGGGCTCCCGGCCCGACTCGTGACGGCTCACGACCCGTCCGGAGTCGAGATGTCCCAGCGGAAACAGGTCTCGTGTCACCCGGCCGACAACCTTCGAGCCGCTCGCGCGGCACCGTGATCGACTTCGTGACACTCGGGAGCAGCCAACTCCGAGAGCCATTCAGCAAGTAGGTCGAGGTCCCCGCCACTGCGGAGCATCCTGCCGAACGTCCGTTGCGGTCGTTGCCACGAACGACTCGCTGTACATGGGCTTCGGCTTCGAGGGCATCTCGACCGCCGCGAGCCGCAACGAGATCATGGGCCGCGCGATGCGCTACCTCCTGCGGTAGCCGTGGGTTCCGGGGCGGGCCCTCGCCAGGCCCGCTCCGGCCCCTGGATTGCACGTCCCGTCTCCGTTTGCAATAGTGCCGCGACGGCAGCTTCAGGACTTGGTGTCCACGAAAGGGAGGGGTCATGGCCAGGTGCATGCGTGCACTCATGGTTCTTGCAGTGACGCTGGCGGCGCTTGCGATCGTCGGCAGCGCGTCGGCGCAGAAGTACTCGACGCAGAAGTTCATCGTCGTCCTGAAGTCAGGACACCCGCACCAGGGGATCACCGCCATCCACATTGCCGGCGGGACGATCGTGGGGATGAACAAGCTCGGCATCGCAACCGTCACGTCGTCGAAGCCCTCCTTCGCGCAGAGCCTGCGCCGGTCGGGCCTCGTGACGGGCGTTGCCCGCGATGCGTGGTTCGGCGGCCGTGCGGCACTGCCGACGTTCTTTCCCTCGCGGGCGACAGTGGCGCACTCGGTGCCCGCGGAGCAGGCCGCGTGCGCGTCGCTCTTCTCCCTGCCGCCCCTCCTCGGACCTGACCCGCTCGGCGTCTGCCAGTGGGACATGAGGGCGATCAACGCGACGCCGAGCGGCTCGTATGCGCTCAACCAAGGGGTGGGAGCACGGATCGGCGACATCGACACCGGAATCGACTTCACGCATCCCGATCTCGCCGCCAACATCGACGTCGGCGCGTCGTGCTCCTTCATCTACGCCACGACGCCGACCTCGAACCCGGCGGAGCAGGTCACACGGGGCGACTGCTCGAACAAGTCGGCCGTCCAGGACCTGAACGGGCACGGGACGCACACCGCCGGAACGATCGCCGCCCCGCTGAACGGCATCGGCGTGACAGGAGTTGCGCCGAAAGCCAAGATCGTCGCGCTGAAGGCCGGGACGGAGAACGGCTACTTCTTCACCGACTCCGTGGTCGACGCACTGACCTATGCCGGTGACCAGCATCTCGACGCGGTGAACATGAGCTTCTTCGCCGACCCGTGGCTCTTCAACTGCCGCAACGACGCCGAGCAGCGGGCGATCATCAAGGCCATCAGCCGTGCGGCGGACTACGCACAGAAGCGGGGTGTGGTGCTCGTCGCCGCCGCGGGCAACGAGGGCATCGACCTCAATCATCCCGTTGTCGACGAGATCAGCCCCGACTTCCCGGCCGACGCCGCGGTCACGCGGCCCGTGAACAACAGTTGCGTGACGCTTCCGACGGAGATCTCGGGCGTCGTCGTGGTCACGGCGACCGGCGCGGAGAACCTCCTCGCGTGGTACTCGACCTACGGGAACCTGACCGACGTCACTGCACCCGGCGGCTCCCGCTTCCAGACGCCCACGGAAGACTCGGCCCGTGGCCGCGTGCTCTCGACGTATTCGCACACGGCGGGCGATCTCGCTGATCGAGGACGCTCTGGGTAGGCTCGTCCAGGGCCCGCTCGGTGAGTACTACGCCTGGCTGAACGGAACGTCGATGGCGGCCCCGCACGCCGTGGGTGTCGTCGCCCTGATCCGGGCGGCCCACCCCGACATGTCGGTTGGCGCGGTGGTGGCGCTGCTCCGGAGGACGGCAACCGGGCAGGGCTGCCCGAGCGTCCTCGATCCGGGGGTCGCGTTCTTCGGTGCTCCCGTCCAGTTCTGCAGCGGCGGTGTCGGAAGCAACAACTTCTACGGCAAGGGGCTGATCAACGCGCTCGCGGCAGCGCGCGGGTAGCCCAACGATCGGTGTTTGAAGCGAGGGCGGCCGCGATCGCGGCCGCCCTTTCACGCGAGGGCCGCGACGAGCTCGTCCTTCGTCATCGTGGAGTACCCCTCGACCCTATTGTCCTTTGCCCGCTCGACCAACTCTCGCTTGGTGAGGTCCGCGAGCTCCGCGCCGCCGGTTCCTCTCGACGCGCCGCGTTTGCCGTTGTGCGAGTGCCGCGCGACGCTCTCCCGAAAGCGCCTCGAGCAGGTCGGGCGGCGCCTTCTCGCTTTCGTCCGTTTCGGCGCTGCCCGTGTGAACGTCGAGGCCCTTCTGCTTCGCCTTGACCAGCTTCAACAGCGACTCTCGATAGCTGTCTCGATGCTTTTCGATGTCGAACGAGCCGGCGTACCGGTCGATCAGCTCGCCCGCCATCTCGAGCTCTTGCGCTGAAACGCGGACGTCCTTTGGCGCGAGCCCGGTGGCCGGTCGAATCTCGTCTGCGAAGTAGAGTTGTGAGAGGAGCAACACCCCGTCTCGGACCCGCAGGCACCCGAGATGTTGCTTGTTCCGCATGACGTAGGTGCCGATCGCAGCGAGGCCGGCTTTCTCCATCGCGCGCACGAGGACCGTGTACACCTCCTCGCCGCCTTCGCTCGGCGCGAGGTAGTACGTCCGCTCGAGGTAGATCGGATCGATTTCGTCCAGCGGCACGAAATCGGCGAGGTCGAACGTGCGATATGACGCGCTGCTACATCCGCACGGGCACGCTCACCAGCCCGAACAGGAGCCGAGCCGGACCAGATTCGCCCTTGGCATCGTGCCCTCCAATCTGCACGTACGACGTCACCGACCGTGTACCCGGACTGCGCACGGGCCGAACCCTTTAGACGTTCCCTGTGCCGGGCGTCCTCACAACGTGCTTTGCCTGTCTACCGTCGTGAGACGCCGCCTCCGCCGTCGCCGCGAGGCTCGAGAACGCGCCGCGCACGGCGCTCGACGTCGCGCTCGTCACAGCTCTCCCTCGGGAACGACGCCGCGGCTGAAGCTCGCCACCTGAGCAGGGGTGAAGGGCGGCCGGCCGAGTTGCTCGCTCAGCTGAAAGGTCCGGAACAGGTGCACGATGTAGTGCATCCGCTGGTGCAGGTCCGACCAGTCGCGCGCGCCGCAGTCGTCGGGCGCGGGCGCTAGCGGCTCGAAGCGTGCGAGCAGCTCGTTCAGCTCGCGGTCTGCAGGCGCGGCGAGCACGTCCGGGTAGGCGTCTGCGAGGTGTGTCCCGAGCGCCAGCACCCGTCCCGGCAGCGACAGGACCATGAAGGAGTCGGTGATCGCCGCCCGCGCGAGCGTGCTCGTCTCTCGCTGAAGCGCCCGCGCCGAGACGCCGATCGCTGCGGCGGCCGGACCCCGGACGACCGGCCACCAGCGCGGCGCGGAAGGAAAGAGCGCGTCCAGCGCCCGCTCACCCAGATCTTGCTTGGTGGCGTACGGAGCATCGAGTGCCTCGAGAATCTGGGGCTGCAGGCGCGTCTGCTCGTGGAGGCCGATCTCGAGATTCGCGAGGAGGCCGAGCTCTGCATGCCTCCTGGGATCACGTTCCGACCGCAGACGCGCGTAGCGCGCGAACGCCTGGCTCAGCAAGCGCTGACCGTCGGGCGGGTCGCCGGGAGTCAGCCCGGCGAGGAAGCGCCCGACCTCCGGGGCATCGGCCGGTGCGTCCGGCGGGCAGTCGTGGAGATAGCGCGCGAACTGCAGCCCGATCTCCTCGAAGACCTTCAGGTTGCCGCGCGCGACGGCGTCGCTCGCGCGCTCGAACGCGTCGAACGGTGTGTGGAGCGCGTGGGTGAGACGTCCGATCCGCGTCTCGGGCTGGAAGAGGCCGCGGCGCAGAAGCGCGCGCCAGAGCGTCGCGACTGGATGGAGCACCCACCGGCGTTCGCCGAGCCTGCGCTCGAGGTGCCCGAGCAGGTCTTCACCGCGGATCGTCCGCCCCGCCTGCCGCGAAGCCCACGTCGCGTACGTGCACCAGTTCGCGCCCTCGCCCTGCCGCGTTGCACAGGCCGCGGCGAGCCGCGCGTAGCAGTACGTGATCTCGAGGTTCCGGATGACCAGGCTTCGGATCGCGACGATCCGCTGGATCTCTTCGACGCTCGGTGCGGAGGGCGCTCGGCTCCCGGTTGCCATCGCCGTAGCGTGTCACGCGAGCTCTGCCGGCGTACTGGTTGCGTGTGTTCCCAGTTCTGACGACGCTTGTACATTGCGCGTGCGTGCCGCATGCGCAAGCGCTACCTCACCCTCGTGTTCAGGAGGACGAAATGCCTGTGGACGAAGCAAGCTCGGAAGAGACCCCCGCACGGGCGCTACATCACTCGGACGGCTGGTTCGTGCTCAACCTCATGGATGCGCTCGCGGTGCGCAACGAGGAGAAGGGCGGCGCGACCTACGGCGCCTCTGCCGTGGAGGAGACCGACGAGCCCGACGAGGCGTACGCGAACTGGCCGGGTGACTTCGTGCCGGTGCGATTGCCGTGGCCGCCGAGTACCGACACGAAAGGGGTAGGCCGGCCCCGGCAATGAAATCCGGAGCGCCAGCGGGTCGCGGAGACGTCCGAGTGAGGCGTCCTCAGGCTCGCTCGGCGTTGTTCGGACTGGCGGTGGCCCTCGTCCTCGCCGACTCGTCGGTGGTGACGCTGGCGCTGCCGGACATCCTCGCGCGCTTCGACGTGGGCATCACCGAGGTGGCCTGGGTGTTGATCTCCTACAACCTCGTCCTGGCCGCTGCGGCTGTTCCGGCCGCGCACCTCGTGCGGCGGGGCCCGCGCGCCCTCTGCCTCCTCGGACTCGTCGTCTTCGCGGTCGCGTCACTCGCGTGCGGGCTGGCGGGCGCCTTCTGGATCCTGATCGGCGCCCGATGCGTGCAGGCGCTGGGAGGGGCGCTCGTCGTCGCCGCGGCGCTCGTCCTCCTGGTCGGAGTCGAGGGGACGGAGCAGCGCGCGGCACACGTCTGGACGCGCGCCGGCGTGCTCGGCGCCGCGCTCGGCCCGGCGCTCGGCGGCTTCCTCACTCAACTCGTCGGCTGGGAGGCGATCTTCCTCGCCCAGGCGCCGGTGGCACTCCTGCCGCTCCTCGCGCTTCCGCGCCTTCCCGTGCGCTCGGCGCGGCCCGCGCCGGCGGGCCGCCCGCACACCGGCGCCAACCTGGCGCTCCTCCTCGGCTCTGCAGCGCTGAGCGCGGCCCTGTTCCTGCTCGTGATCCTGCTCGTCAACGGCTGGTCGATCGACCCCGCGACGGCCGGTCTGATCGTGACGCTGATGCCGCTCGCGGCAATCGTGGCCGGTCGCGTTGCGCCGGTCGTCGAGAGTCGTGTGGTTCGCGCCGCGATGGGCTTCATCCTGATCGCGGGTGGCCTCGCCGCCCTCGGGCTGCTGCCCGGCGCCGGCTGGGGCTGGACGGTGGCGCCGCAGCTGCTCGTCGGGGTGGGCCTCGGCTTGACGGTTGGCGCGTTGACCGAGCAAGCGCTCGCAGGGCGCTCGCACCAGGCCGTGCACGGAGGGTGGACGATCGTCTCCCGCCACGTCGGCATCGTGCTCGGGCTCGTCGTGCTCACGCCGGTCTTCACGCACGAGCTGTCGCGCAACCAGGACGAGGCGACCCGCGCGGGGGCGGCGATCGTGCTGGACAGCTCGATCGAGCCGTTGCGGAAGATCAGCGTCGCGCGTGAGGTGCTGCGGACGATCGACGCCTCCGGCGGCCGCCTGCCCGACGTCCGTCCCGCCTTCCAGGCTGACGAGGGAGATGCGAACGCGAGCGAGCTGAAGCGGGTCGGGGACGCGCTGCAGCACCAGCTCGAGCGCGCGGTCACGAGCGCATTCGGGCCTCCGTTCCTGATCGCTTCCCTGTTCGCGCTCGCCGCGCTCGGGACGGTCGCTGTGACGAGGGACGTCGAGCCGTGACACGGTCCGTCGCCGCGATCGCCGTGGCCGTGGGCGCCTCGGCGGCACTCGTGCTCGCCTACGCGGCCCTCGGCGGAGGCCGCTACACACCGACGGCCGCCGCCGACCCGTGCACTCCGCGCGCGTGGCGGTCGCCGCACGGGCTCCAGCAGGCGCTCGAGCAGATCGTGCTCTCGACCGCAGACGGGGCCGCCTGCGACCTGGGCGTCAGTCGCGAGGAGCTCGTGCTCGCCCTCGGCAGCGAATCGGACATCGACCGCCTCGCGCAGCACCGCGACATCTCACGGAAGGACGCGGAGCAGGCGATCCGGGACGGCCTGATTCGTGCTGTCGACGACGCCGAGCAGGCCGACGCAATCAGCGGCAGCACCGCGGGAGTGCTCCGTGGGATCGCGAGCCACCTTCCGCTCGGGATCGTGCTGGCCGTCCTGCGCGGGGCCTCGGCGCTCCTGCCCTCTTGATCGATGCGGTGGATAGCACCAGCGTCGACCGACGATCAGGCGGGCGAGGGGCGAGCCCAGGGCACAGACCACGAGTCGCGGCTTCGGGGGCTGAGGACGAAACGACGGCCAGGCGGACCACTTGGCCTGCCCGAAACGCGTGGGGAAAGCCACGGCTATCGGCAGATACGCTCGCGGATGTGACCCCAGCCGACCTCGTCTCGCTGGTCGATGTCGACAACACCCTGCTCGACAACGATCGGGTCACCGCCGACCTGCGCACGTTTCTCGACCGTGAGGTGGGACAACGTCGCGCGGAGCAGTACTTCGAGCTCTTCGAGGAGCTCCGCGCGGAGCTCGGCTACGCCGACTATCTCGGCACGCTGCAGCGGTACCGGTCACAGCACCCGCACGACTCGCACCTGCTGTGCGTGTCCTCGTACCTGATCGACTACCCCTTCGCGGAGCGCCTCTTCCCGGCGCCCTCGACACCCTCGCCCGGCTGCGCGAGCTCGGGCCGGTCGTGATCTTCTCCGACGGCGACGCGGTGTTCCAGCCGCGCAAGGTCGAGCGCTCGGGTCTCGCCGAGGCGGTCGGCGGGAACATCCTGATCTACATCCACAAGGAGCAGGAGCTCCACGATGTCGAACGGCGCTACCCGGCGCAACGGTACGTGCTCGTCGACGACAAGCGACGGATCCTCGCAGCCGTGAAGGAGCAGTGGGCCGAGCGGGTGACGACGGTGTTCGTCCGCCAGGGGCACTACGCGCTCGATCCGGGCGTCGAGACGCTACCCCGCCGCCGACGTGACCGTCGAGCGGATCGGGGACGTCCGTCCGGGAGTCGTCCCGTCGTAAGCGGCTGATTTTCAGCCGCGCCGACCGCGGCGCGGACGGCTACGCGCCGGGCGGGCGGTACGCGACGTTCTTCTTCGCCGCCTTGTCGATGTCCGCGGGGGTGAGCAGCTGGACCGTCGACACACGCGCGCCGCCCGCGGCTGCCACGGCGAGGCTGATCGCGGCAACGTCTGTCGCGTCCGGCACCTCGGCGATGAGGTAGGCGTCGTCGTCGCCGAACGCGTAGTCGAACGTGACCAACTTGCCGCCCGCCGCCTTGATGACCTTCTGGATCGTGTTCTTCCGAGACGTGCCGCCCTCGGCCAGGAGCCCCTTCGCACCCTCGACCGTGTACGAGACCTTCCAGAGATAGCGTGCCATTGCGAGAACCTCCACCCGGATCGGCCCACGGCGACCGCGTCGCCCTAGTGCAGCGTCTCACAACGTTACAGAAAAAGCATCGTTGTGAGACGCTGCACTACAGCAATCACCATCGAGTGGGGTGTCCCGCAACGATCATTTCCGGTCGAACGTTGCGGGACACCCCACTCGGGGCATGTCGGCGCGATCCTACGACAAGAAGCGAATGTCGTGCGGTCATGTCGCGGGAGGCACGTTGCCGGCAGCTGCCGGCAGAGGCGCTCCCACGAACTGGCCACCGGCGCATCCCTCGGCCTCGAGGGGCCGGCGCGGGTTGACGATCCCGATCGCGCCCGTGATGCCGCCGACCGCGAGGAGGGCTGCGCAGATCACCATGACGCGACGGAACGCGTGCACCGACTCGGCGTTCTGCGCGAACGTGTCGCCGGTCATGAAGCCCGCGACGACGATGCCGACCAGGGACACGCCGATCAGTCCCGCGACCCGGGCGACGGCGTTGTTGACCGCCGACGCGATCCCGGCGTCGTGCTCGTCCGCGTCCGCGAGGACGGCAGCCGTGAGCGGAGCGACCGTGAGCGAGAGGCCGACTGCGAAGACGAGCAGGGCGGGCAGGAGGTCCACGAGGTACGAGACGTCGCCGTCGAGTCGCGCGAGCAGCAGGATGCCGGCGGCGGCGACGAGCGGTCCGGCGCCCATGAAGAAGCGCGGCCCGCGGCGGTCCGCAAGCGCGCCGATCCGCTTCGAGAACGCGAACATCACCAGCGTCACGGGAAGGGTCGTGAGCCCGCTCTCGAGCGCCGTGTAGCCGGCGACTTCCTGCAGGTAGATGGTGAGGTAGAAGAAGAGGATCGCGATCCCCGCGTACATCGTCAGCGTCTCGAGATTGCCGACCGCGAAGTTGCGGCGCGAGAACAGCTCGAGCTCGAGCATGGGTGCGGGCGCGCGCCGCTCGTAGAGGAGGAACGCGGCGAAGGCGGCGATGCCGCCGAGGAGCGGGATGGCGATCACGGGACTGCCCCACCCGTAGTGGGGCTGCTCGATCAGGGCGAACACGATGCCGCCGAGGCCGAGTGCACAGAGCGCTGCGCCGAGGACGTCGATGCGCTTCCCCTCGATCTTCGCCGTCGCGGGGACAGCCCCGAGGACAAGGGCCACCGTGCCGATCACCACCGGAACGTTCAGCGCGAAGATCCAGCGCCACGAGAGCTGATCGACGATCCACCCTCCCGCGAGCGGGCCGACGATCGCTGCGATCCCGCCCCAGGCGGTCCACGACCCGATCGCCGCTCCTCGCTCCTTCGGGCCGAAGGCCGCGATGATGATCGCGAGCGACGAAGGCGTCACCAGCGCCGCCGCGGCGCCCTGGAGGCCGCGCGCGGCGATCAGCACCCCGATCGTCGGTGCAAACGCGCAGACGATCGAGAAGATTCCGAACCCGGCGAGGCCGAGCACGAAGACCCTCCGCTCGCCGTAGATGTCGCCGAGCGAGCCCCCGATCAGGATCAGCGAGCCGAGCGCGAGGAGGTAGGAGTTCGAAACCCACTGCTGCGCGGTCAGGCCGCCCCCGAGATCACGCTCGATCGCAGGCAGCGCGACGTTCACGATCGAGCCGTCGATCGCGACCACCGCGGTGCCGAGGATCGCGGCCAGCAGGGTCAGCCGCTGCCGGTGGGTCATGCCGCTCGCTCGAGGGTCACCACCTGCAGCCTAGTCGGGACTTGGCGAGCGGAGTGTTCGCGCAGCATGATGGATGACAGCAGCTGCCACGAGGCAGCAATCGACCCCGAGGGGGACCTGCATGGCATCGACCACGGAAACCTCGACCGTCACCGAGCACGAAACCGAGCAGATCGAGCGGGCCAACGCCTCGGGGCGTGTCCCGGTCGTCTTCGTCCACGGCCTCTGGCTCCTGCCGAGCAGCTGGGAGCGGTGGGCGGAGGTGTTCGAGGGGGCCGGCTTCACGGCTCTCACGCCTGGCTGGCCGGACGACCCGGAGACCGTGGCTGAGGCGAATGCGAACCCGGAGGTGTTCGCCCGCAAGGGCGTGGGGCAGGTGGCGGACCACTTCGACGAGGTCATCCGCCGCCTCGACCGGAAGCCCGCCGTCATCGGCCATTCCTTCGGTGGGCTGCTCGCGCAGATCCTCGCCGGACGCGGCCTCGCTGCGGTGTCGGTCGCGATCGACCCAGCGCCCTTCCGCGGCGTGCTGCCGCTGCCGATCTCGGCGCTCCGGTCCGGCCTGCCCGTGCTCCGCAATCCGGCCAACCACAACCGGGCCGTCCCGCTCACCTACGAGCAGTTCCGTTACGGCTTCGCCAACGCGGTCGACGAGGACGAGGCGAAGAAGCTCTACGAGACGTATGCCGTACCCGCCTCCGGCGAGCCGATCTTTCAGGCGGCGACGGCGAACCTGAACCCGTGGACCGAGGCCAAGGTGGACACGAAGAACCCCGAGCGAGGGCCGCTCCTGATCATCTCCGGCGAGAAGGACCACACGGTTCCGTGGGCGATCGCGAACGCCTCGTTCAAGCGCCAGAAGCGGAACGAGGGGGTGACGGAGATCGTCGAGATCCCCGGTCGCGGGCACGCGCTCACGATCGACAGCGGCTGGCGCGAGGTCGCCGACACGGCCCTCGATTTCGTGCAGAAGCATGTCTGAGCCGGCGACGACGGTCTGCACGCACCTCGACCAGATCGAGGTGACGCAGCTCCCGGAGTCGATCGAGGGGTGCGAGGAGTGCCTGAAGATCGGCGGCCGCTGGCTGCACCTGCGCATGTGCATGAGCTGCGGCAAGATCGGCTGCTGCGACTCCTCCCCGAATCGTCACGCGAGCCGGCACGCGGCCGACGCCGCCCACCCGATCGCCCGCTCGGCGGAGCCGGGGGAGACGTGGAGCTGGTGCTTCGTCGACGAGGTGGCGTTCGTCGTCGACGGGGAGGATTGACGCCAGGTCAGAGGCTTCAGTCGCTGACGACGACGAGCCTGCCGGAGCAGCGCTACCTCGCCCTGCGGGTGTCCCGGCTCGAGCGAGACCCGGCCTCCGAATCCGGTCGCCCCGGTCTACCGTACTCCGGGCAGGACGCGAGTTCTGCTCCGCTGTACGTGTTGAAGGAGGTCGAGTCGTGACAGAGCTGCAGCGGTACCTGGCCGAGGAGATCGCCGAGGATCACGCGGACGGGCTCGTCTCCCGGCGAGAGGCGCTTCGTCGGCTGGGACTGCTCGGAGTGAGCGGGGCCGCGGCGGCCTCGTTGCTCGCTGCGATCGTCGCGGACGAGGCGAGAGCGACGATGCGCACGGCGCTCGGAGGCGCTGCGGCTGAGAGTCGCGAGGCGGTGAGCTTGGAGACGGCGGCGCGGCCGACGCGGGAGATCACGTTCGCGGGGCCGGGCGGCCGGAGGCTGATGGGTGCGTGGTCGGCTGCGCTGCGGCCCCGCGGCGGCGTGCTCGTCGTCCACGAGAACCGTGGGCTCAACGACTCGATCCGAGCGGTGGCGGGTCGCCTCGCGGCGAGCGGCTACTCCGCGCTCGCCATCGACCTGCTCTCCGAGGAGGGAGGCACCGGGTCGTTCACCGACGAGTTCGAGGCGATGGCCGCGCTGGGGGCCGCACCTCCGTCGCGGTTCGTCGCAGACATGAAGGCGGGTGTCACGGAGCTTCGTCGCCGGCTGCCCGGGAAGAAGGTTGCAGCGACGGGGTTCTGCTTCGGCGGCGGGATGGTGTGGCTCCTTCTCACGTCGAAGGAGTCCCGGCTGGCGGCTGCCGTGCCGTTCTACGGCCCGTTCCCGGACGGTGGGAGCCTCGCGGGCACGAGGGCGGCAGTCCTCGGGATCTATGCGGGGCTCGACTCGCGGGTCAACGCCACGCAGCCCGCTGCCCGCGCGGCGCTTCGCAAGGCCGGCCTCCGGAACGAGGTCGTGACCTTCCCTGGTGTCGACCACGCGTTCTTCAACCCGACCGGGTCACGGTACGACCCGGCTGCGGCAGCCGCCGCGTACCGGCGCCTCCTGGCGTGGCTCGGAACGTACGTCGCGGCCTGAGCCCGCGGACGCGGTTGAGCCGCCTGGCTTCACCCAGGCGGCGGAGCCATCGTTCGGTTCACCGCACCACCACTCGCGGGTTGAGCCCATCGCGCTGCCACCGTGCGCCGTCCATCGTTGCAGGATGGCTACAGTCGCGTCCGCCCCCAAGCCCGGCGACTCGTCGTCGGAGCGGCGCGGGTCGCGCCTTGCGTCCCCGTCCGTCGTGCTCTTCTTCGCGCTCTTCGCGAGCCAGACGGGCATCCTCGTCATGTCCCCGATCCTGAGCGACGTCGCCTCCGAGTTCGGGATCTCGATCGCCGAGGCCGGGCAGTTGCGGATTCTCGCAGCGCCGCTCGCTGCCGGCGTGGCGCTCGCGACCGGCCGTGCGCTCCGGCGCTACTCGCCGAGGGCGCTGATCGCCGTCGGGAGCACGTTGCTCGCGATCGGCTCGCTCACGAGTGCCGCGGCTCCGACCTTCCTCCTCCTGGCGCTCGCGCAGATCCCGATGTGGGGAGGGATCGCCATGCTCATCGCTGCGGGGGTGGCGGCGACCGCAGCCTGGACGCCGCCGGAGGGTCGCACGAGAGTCGTCAGCCACGCGCTCGCCGGGCCGCCCTCGGCGTGGATCGTGGGCATGCCGCTGATCGGGCTCGTCGCCTCGGTCGACTGGCGGCTCGCGTTCCTCGCGCTCCCGCTCCCGGCCGCCGTCGTGGCGGGCCTCGCCGTGGCCGCCCGGCCGGACGACAGCCCCATACCCGGCACGGGAGGGTCGATCGGGCAGCTGCTCGGCGTCCGGGCAGGACGGCGCTGGGTTCTCGGCGAGCTGTTCGCGAACTCGGCCTGGGCGGGGATGCTCGTCTACAGCGGTGCGCTCTTCAAGGAGATCTACGGCACGTCGTCGGTGGGAACAGGCATCGCCCTTGCGATCGTCGCGGCGGCCTACCTCGCCGGGAACCGCCTCGGCGGGCGGATGAGGCCCGGGCCGGCGCGCGCCCGGCGGACGATGCTCCATGCCAGCATCGCTGCCGCCGCCGCGATGGCGCTCATCTGGTCGTTCACCCCCAGCCTCCCGCTGACAATGGTCTTCTTCTCCCTCGCGGCAATCGTGACCGCCACGCGGACGGTCGCGAGCACCGTCTTCGGCTTCAGCGTCGCCGGCGGGCTCGGGCGCGAGGTGGGAGCGGCGCGGGCTACGACCACGCAGCTCGGCTACCTGATCGGCTCGCTCGTCGGGGGGATCGCCATCGCAACCGGCGGCTTCGGCCTCCTCTCCGTCGCCCTGGGCGGGTTGCTCCTCGCGTCGACGATTCCGTACCTCTGCCTGAGCCAGCAGTGCCGGCTCGAAGCTGCCGCACGGGCGGGCGCCACAGCCTGACCGCGCAGTGGCGAAAGAGGGCCGAACGGCGCTAGTCTGAGGGCCTGTACGCGTGGCCCCTGAAACCCTTCGACCGGGCGCATCCGGTACGCGGATACTTCAACGACCCGCGCATCTCGGGCGCGTCCAGGTCGTTCCACTTCGGGATCGACATCTCGGCGCCCAACGGCACGCCGGTCTACGCAGTCCGGGCCGGGAAGGTGCATCTCGAGGGCGGGCGCTCGTTGTCGGTTGCCGACGGCGACGTCGCCTTCGGCTACTGGCACATCGTCCCGATGGTGAAGCATCACGAGAGGGTCGCGAAGCACCAGTTGCTGGGCCACGTCGAGGATCCGTGGCTGCACGTTCACTTCGCCGAGCACCGTTCCGGCAGGTATTGCGATCCGCTGCGGCCGGGTGCGCTCAAGCCGTGGCGCGACTCCACCCGGCCGAAGGTGACGAAGATCGTGCTCTCCCGCGACGGCCGCGTCCTCACACCGGCCGCGATCGCCGGGCCGGTCGACGTGATCGCCGACGTGCACCAGCAGCCGCCGCTCGCGGTGCCTCCGCCGTGGAACGACCTGCCGGTGACACCGGCGCGGGTGCGCTGGCGTGTGCGCCGGGGCGGCGCGACCGTGAGGGCCTGGCACACGCCGATCGACCTCACCAAGGACCTCCTGCCGCAGGACAAGTTCGGGTGGGTCTACGCCCCGGGAACGCGGCAGAACAAGCCGGGCAAGCCCGGGCTCTATCGCTTCTTCCTCGCGCACACGTGGAGCACGAGGCTCCTCCCGGACGGCGGCTACCGCCTCGAGGTGGAGGCGTCCGACCTCTACGGCAACACGGGCGGGCTCGCGCTCCCGTTCACGATCGCGAACGACCTCTAGCTCGGGCTCAGCGCGGCCGACGTTCCGAGGACGGCGCCATGATGGTCCAGCGCTCTCACCTGGATCGTGCGGGCATCGTTCGCGAGCCTGATCGTCGTGTCGAAGCCCTTCCTCGCCGTCGTCGCGACCATCTCGAGGTGCTTCGCGTCGTCGCCCGCCAGCACCTGCCAGCGGGCAACCTCGGTCGCTCCGTTCCAGCTCGCAGAGACGTGGAGCGTCCCGTCGTCGGCTCGCGACGCGACGGCCGCCGGGCGCTCGGCCGGCTGCCCTCTCCACCGGAACCGGAACACGCGGTAGGAGTCGGCCCCGGTGCCGAAGTGGCCGTCGAGCACGACACGTCCCGCGCGGTCGAACTCCGTGAAGTACGGCTCGGCTCCCCAACCCACGAACACGTGCCCGTCGGGGAGGAACTGCGCGTTCCCCTGGCTCCCGGCAAGGACGCCGCGTGGGTGCACGTAGCTGCGCACGAGCGTCGCCCGCCTCCGGGCGGGGTCGACGCGCAGGACGAGAACGCGGGAGCGCTTCTCGACCTTTGGCTCGGCTCCGTTGTCGAAGAGCGTGATCGTTCCATCCGGACGGCGCCGCGCGTCGTGCTGCCAGGCGAACCGCGTTCCCGGCCCCATCGCGAAGTCGCTCTTCTTGCCACCGAGCCGCCAGACGATCGCGCCGGCCGGCCTCCGAATCTCGTAGACGGTGCGCGTGTTCCGGGCCGAGACGAGGAGCGAGCCGTCCGGCTCGCGGTCGATCGAGTTGATGTGGAAGTAGTCGTATGGGTCGGCGTGGGCTCCGGCCGCCGCCTTCGGCGGCGGGGCGTACGACTCGTCGACGGCGACGTGGTCGGCGCTGTGCCATTCGAACAGCACCCTCCCCGTCGCGATGTCGATCTCTTGGACGATGCCCTCGAGAATCGATCCCTGCTTCGGGCCACCGACCGCGGAGAGGTCCCGGGGAAGACGGTGGTAGACGGTGAGGAGCGCCGTGTCCCGGGGTGTGATGAGGAACTCGTGGATGTCGCCGGCGAGGCCGTTCCCGGCCCGAACCTGCGCGATCTCGCGATACGCGTTGCTCATGATCACGTAGTAGCCGTCGCCGACGCCCTTGTCGGCACGGCCGCGCCACCAGGTCAGGACCGGCCGCCCGCCGTAGCGCTGCACCCGGAAGTCGGCCACGCCGTGTGTGTCGAGTGGGTGGAACCAGACGAGCCGGCCGTCGTCGTCCACGATCATCGGCCCGGCCTGCGCGACGTCTTTCTTCGGCGCGAGGAAGATGTAGCCGGCGGAGGTGGGGCCAGTTCGCGCGACCTCGACGAGCGGGGGCCGGAGATCCGGGCGCGAGAGGAAGTGCTGGGTGAGTGGCTCCGGCTCCTGGGCGCCGGCGCTGTCCTCCCCGTCGAGCACGAGCCAGAGGCCGAGTCCGACGCCGACTGCAGCGAGTGCCGCCGCGCCGACGGTGATCAGCTTCGGCGACCGCATCTCAGCTGTGGCGGCGACGGAGGTGGGACCGGCACGGCACCCAGGCGATGATAGGTGCGACGGCTCGGCATACTGCGGTCGGATGCGCGGGTGGATCGTGATCCCGGCATGTGTGGTCTGCGTCGCGGCCGTCGCGAGTGCGGCGGTCGCCGGGACGGGATCGACGGCTGGGCTCACCGTGCGCGAGTATCCGGTGCCGGCTGGGAGCAGGCCTCACGACGTCGCGCCCGCGCGCGACGGCAGCGTGTGGTTCACGGCTCAGGGATCGGGCGAGCTCGGCCGGCTCGACCCGAAGACCGGGAGCGTGACTCGCATCGCGCTCGGGGAAGGCTCGGCGCCGCACGGCGTCATCGTGGGGCCCGACGGAGCGCCGTGGATCACGGACGGCGGGCTGAACGCGATCGTCCGCGTGGACCCGAGCACTCAGCGCGTGCAGCGTTTCCCGCTGCCCGCATCGTCCGGCGACGCGAACCTCAACACCGCCGTGTTCGACCGACGGCGGCATCCTCTGGTTCACGGGTCAGAGCGGGATCTACGGGCGGCTCGACCCGCGGGTCGGAACGGTGAGGGTGTTCCGGGCGCCGAGGGGCGCGGGCCCGTACGGGATCACCGTGACCCCGTCGGGTGTCGTCTACTTCGCGTCGCTCGCCGGCAGCTACCTCGGCCGCGTGGACACGTCGCGGTCGACCGTGCGGGTCGTGCAGCCGCCGACACGCGATCAGGGCGCCCGCCGCGCGTGGTCGGACTCGAAGGGGCGGGTCTGGGTGAGCGAGTGGAACGCCGGCAAGGTCGCCGTCTACGCCTCGGCGACCGGGCGCTGGCGCGAATGGCGCCTGCCGGGCTCGGCGCCGATGCCCTACGCGGTCTACGTGGACGAGTCGGACAGCGTCTGGCTGAGCGACTTCGGCGCGAACGCCCTGGTCCGCTTTCAGCCCGAAACCGGGAAGTTCACGCGCCTCGTGCTCCCGAGCGCCTCTGCCAACGTGCGGCAGCTGCACGGCCGGCCGGGCGAGGTGTGGGGCGCCGAGTCCGGGGTCGACAAGCTCGTCGTCGTCCGGACACGGTGAGTGACTAACTCCGAGCGCCGGCCGGAACCTCGCGCATGCCGCGCCCCTCGCCGATCGCGAGGGCGGCGCCGACGAGCGCGAGGTGGGTGAAGGCCTGCGGGAAGTTGCCGAGCTGGCGGCCGGCGACGGGCTCGTACTGTTCGGCGAGGAGGCCGACGTCGTTCCGGAGGTCGAGCAGACGCTCGAAGAGCTCCCGCGCCTCGTCGTGCCTCCCCTGCCGGGCCAGCACCTCGGCGAGCCAGAACGAGCAGGCGAGGAAGACGCCCTCGCCCGCGGGGAGCCCGTCCACCTCGCCGTCGCTCCGCGAGATGTAGCGCAGCACGAGCCCGTCGACCGTGAGCTCGCTGCGGATCGCCTCGACGGTCGAGACGACCCGCGGATCGTCCGCCGGCAGGAAGCCGACGAGCGGCAACAGCAGCACGCTCGCATCGAGCTCGTCCGAGCCGTAGGACTGGGTGAACGCAGCCCGACCCGGGTGCCAGGCGCGCTCGAGGACCTGCGCCTTCACCTCGTCCCTGAGCTCGCGCCACCGCTCCACCGGGCCCTCGCGCCCGAACTCCTCGTGCGCGCGGACGGCCCGGTCGAACGCCACCCACGCCATCACCTTGGAATGCGTGAAGTGACGGTTCGGGCCGCGCACCTCCCAGATCCCGGCATCCTCGCGCCGCCAGCCGTCCTCGAGCCAGGCGAGCAGCCTGCGGGTCAGCGCCCAGATGTTGTCGTCCGCCGGGGCCCCGTGCACCCGGGTCTGGTAGAGCGCGTCGATCACCTCGCCGTAGACGTCCAGTTGCAGCTGGCCGAAGGCCGCGTTTCCGACCCGAACGGGCCGTGAGCCCTCGTACCCCGGGAGCCATTCGAGCTCGCGCTCCTCGAGGCGGCGCTCTCCCGCGAGGCCGTACATGATCTGCACGTCCGCGGGATCGCCCGCGACCGCCCGCAGGAGCCACTGCCGCCAGGCCACCGCCTCGTCGCGGTAGCCGGAGCGGATCATCGCCAGCAGCGTCAGCGTCGTGTCGCGCAGCCAGCAGTAGCGGTAGTCCCAGTTGCGCACACCGCCGATCCACTCCGGCAGCGACGTCGTCGGGGCGGCGACGATCCCGCCGGTGGGAAGGTACGTCAGCGCCTTCAGCAAGAGGAGCGACTGGTGGATCTCCTCGTGGTAGTCGCCTCCGTGCCGGCACTTGCCGGCCCAGTCGAGCCAGAAGCTCTCGGTCTCGTCGAGGGCCAGCTCGGGATCGACCTCCTCGGGCAGCCCTTCGTGCGAGGGAAACCACGTGAGGACGAACGGGATCCGCTGGCCGGGGCGGACGACGAACTCCGAAACGGTCGTCATCTCTTCGCCGTGAACCTCGACGGGGGTGCGGAGGCAGAGAGCGTCAGGGCCCGCGATGGCAACCCTGGCGTGGTCGATCCGGCGCACCCACGGCACGATCTTCCCGAAGTCGAACCGGATGACGAGCTCGGAGCGCATGGTCACGGTGCCCTCCAGGCCCTCCACGATCCGCACGATATCGGGAGCCATTCCGCGCGGGGGCATGAAGTCGATCGCGCGCACCCGGCCCTCGGCGGTCTCGTAGACCGACTCCAGGATGAGGGTGTCGTGCCGGTAGCGGCGCGTCGCCGCCAGCACGTCGCCGGCCGGTGCGAGCAGCCAACGCCCGTGGTCGGGGGTACCGAGAAGCGCGGCGAAGCAGGCGCCCGAGTCGAACCGGGGGAAGCAGCACCAGTCGATCGAGCCGTTCCGGTTCACGAGCGCAGCCGTCTGGAGATCGCCCAGCAGGGCGTAGTCCTCGATCCGGGGCGTGTCGGGCGTCTGCATCGACTCATTGTCCCCGAGTGGGGTGTCCCGCAACGTTCGACCGGAAATGCTCGTTGCGGGACACCCCACTCCATGCTGATTCAGTAGTGCGGCGTCTCATAACGATGCTGTTTCCTGTCAAACGTTATGAGACGCCGCACGGGGCAGGTGTAACGGAACATGCACACCGCGGTGTCTACGATTTCGGTGTGAGGCTCTCCGACCGCCGGCTCGCGACGCTCTCGTCGCTCGTGCTCGCTTCAGCGCTCTGCCTGACGCTGCTCGCGTTTCGCGAGCGGTACCCCTCTGGCAGCGAGTTCCGGTTCCTCGCCTGGAACTTGTTTCTCGCCTGGATCCCGTTCCTGCTCGGTCTGGCGCTCTACGACGCCGAGCGCCGCGGCCGCGGCCTCGCGCTCCTTGCGCCCCTCGGCGCAGCGTGGCTGCTGTTCCTCCCCAACGCGCCGTACATCGTCACCGACTTCATCCACGTCGGCCTGTCGCCCGGGGTGCCGCTCTGGTACGACGCGGGCATGATCGCCTCGTTCGCGGTGACGGGGCTCGTGCTCGGCCTCGGCTCGGTGCTCCTCGTCCAGGGCGTGGTGGAGCGCAGGTACGGGCGCATCCTGGGCTGGCTGATGCTGGCGCCGATCTTCCTCCTCTGCAGCGCCGGGATCTACATCGGCCGGGTTCACCGGCTCAACAGCTGGGACGCGATCACGCATCCGGGGAGCCTCCTCGACACGGTCGCCGCCCGGCTCGACGATCCCTTCGGGCGACCGGAGACCATCGTCGCGCTCCTCGCCCTGATGGGGCTGCTGACGGTCTCCTACCTCGTCCTCTACACGCTCTCGGACCTGCGCGCGGACGAGCGGCGCGGTCGCTGACAGGGCCCGGCCCACACTTCTGACAGCGACGGCAGGGGTGGGGTGAACCGCACCCGAAGACTCGCGCCCGCCGGACTGTACGTCGACCCCCCGAGTGCGAGGGTACGCCCATCAACCAACCCCTCTCGAGGAGCCCGACATGTCCGCAACCCATACGCATCCCGCCCGTAAGGAGCTCGCGTATCGCTCCTCGAACGGGATTGACGTCTTCCTGCTCTGGAGCCCCGCCGACGACTCCCTCGCCGTCCTCGTCATCGACGAGAACGCCGACTCGTTCGAGCTCGTCGTCACCGCTTCCGAGGCCATGGACGCCTTCGACCATCCCTACGCCTACGCGGCCTTCCGCGGGCTCCACCTGAACGAGGTCCCGCTCCCCGCCGCCGCATGAAGAACCACCTCTCAGCCTGCACGTCCTGGACGATGCCAACCCTCCATCGCGAGCCGGGAACGACCGCTGCAGACCAATGACCGGCGCCGGCGCTCTGCCGCCGTTCTTGCCGTCGCTGCCTCGGCGTACCCGGCTCCGTGCGGGCCTCTCGCACGAAATCCCGCCTCTCCCCGCTCAGCCGCTCGCCCGGTCATAGCTTCGCTTCACGAACAGGAGCGCACCACTTCCCGCTGCACCGGCCCCGGCTTGTGCCAAAGTGTCACAAGGTCCGTCGTCGCCGGGAGGTGGGGGATGTCGAGGAGCGAGGTGTCGACGTAGCCGACGAGATGGTCACCGCAGACCAGGCGGGCACCGGGCCGCTGTCCGGCCGTACCGCCTGGGCGCGAAGCCTGCAGACACCGCTGCGCGAGTTCCTGAACACGGAGACCGGCGGTGCCGCGATCCTCCTCGTGGCGGCGATCGCCGCGCTCGCATGGGCGAATGCCGACGCGGCCTCGTACGACCGGGTCTGGACCACCGTCCTCTCGATCGACCTCGGCGGCCACGGGATCTCACTCGATCTGCGCCACTGGGTCAACAGCGGGCTGATGACGTTCTTCTTCTTCGTCGTCGGGCTCGAGGCACGGCGCGAGTTCGACCTCGGTGAGCTGCGGGAGCGGCGCCGGTTCGCCCTGCCGCTGCTTGCGGCCCTCGCGGGGATGGCGGTCTCGGTGACGATCTTCCTCGCCGTCACCGCACGGCTCGGCGTCGTCGCACGGGTGGGGAATCGCCATGTCGACGGACACGGCGTTCGCGCTTGGCACGCTCGCGCTCGTCGGGCCGCGCTTTCCCGACCGGCTGCGCGCGTTCATGCTCACCCTCGTCGTCGTCGACGATCTCGCTCGCCCTTCTCGTCATCGCGACGGTGTACACGGAAGACCTGGCCGTTCGGGCGCTCGTGGTCGCATTCGGACTCTTCGCGCTCGTGCTCGGCGCCCGGGCGCTCGGCGTCCGCAGGGGGATCGTCTACGCAGCGCTCGGAGCCTCGGTCTGGGTGGCGCTGCTCGAGTCGGGAGTCGAGCCGGTCGTCGTCGGCCTGGCCATGGGGCTCCTCACGTACGCGTACCCCGCCGCGCGGTCCGACCTGGAGCGGGCGACGGAGCTCTTCCGGCGGTTCCGCGAGCAGCCGACCCCCGAGCTGGCGCTGGACGCCCAGGAGGGAGTGCGTTCGACGATCTCGCCGAACGAGCGGCTGCAGCGGCTCTACCACCCCTGGACGAGCTACGCGATCGTGCCGCTCTTCGCGCTCGCGAACGCCGGCGTGGCGGTCGATCCCGGCGCCCTCCGGAGCGCGTTCACGTCGCCCGATCACCCTCGGGATCCTGCTCGGCTACGTCGTCGGCAAGCCCGTCGGCATCCTCGGCTCCACCTGGCTCGCGAGTCGACTCACCGGCGGACGCCTGAGACCGCCCGTGGGGTGGGCGGCAGTTGCCGGCGGCGGCACCATCGCGGGCATCGGCTTCACCGTGGCGCTTCTCGTCGCGTCGCTCGCGTTCGACGGTCGCGGAGCTCGAGGAGGCGAAGATCGGCATCCTGGCCGCTGCGCTGCTCGCGACGGCGCTCACCTGGCTCCTCTTCCGCGCGACCGCGCTTCTCCCGCGCGGTCTGCGTATCACTGCGCTCGCGGGAGGAGCGGAGCCCCTGACCGATCTCTATCTCGACGTGGACGACGAGCGCGACCACATTCGCGGGTCTGCAGACGCCCCCGTCACGATCGTCGAGTACGGCGACTTCCAGTGCCCGTACTGCGGGCGCGCCGAGCCGGTCGTCCGCGAGCTGCTCGCCGACTTCGGCGACCTCCGCTACGTGTGGCGCCACCTGCCACTCAACGACGTCCATCGCCACGCGCAACTCGCCGCCGAGGCGAGCGAGGCCGCCGCCGATCAGGGCGCGTTCTGGGAGATGCACGACCTGCTGCTCGAGCATCAGGATGCGCTGTCGCCGAAGGACCTGGTCGGCTACGCGGCGCAGCTCGGGCTCGAGCTCGATCGGTTCGAGGACGCACTCCGCGGATCAGACCGGCGCGGCGCGGATCGCGGAGGACGTCGACAGCGCCGATCTCAGCGGCGTCTCCGGCACGCCGACGTTCTTCGTCAACGGCCGCCGCCATCGCGGCGCCTACGACATCGCGACGCTTACGACTGCGGTCAAGGAGGCTAGGCTCCGATCCTCCCTCGCTGCGCCCCGGGCGCCTCGGCTCCGCCGAAGATAGGGGGCGCAGATGGGGAGACCCCCCGACGCGGTGGAAGCCGGCGTGCGCCAGGGTGGTGACATGACCACCATCACACATACCCCACTGCCGGCCGCGCTCCGCGCCGCCGGCTTCGTCGGCCGGCTCGTCGAGCCCGCGGACGACGGCTACGACACCGGGCGCGCCCGGCGATGCGTTCTTCCGCCGCGAGGTCAGGACCGGCGATGCGACCAGCGTTTCGGACGTCGCCTCGGTCACGGTAGGCGAGGTACGCGGCATGCCGGTTCGCAATTGCCTCGTCATTCGCGCCGAGCCACCACAACGACTGGCCCAGCCCGTCGAGCGAGTCCGGATCGCCCGGCCTCTCCGCGAGCGCCGCGGCGAACGAGTCGCGGGCCGACTGCCAGTCGGCGTCGGCGAAGTGCCGCCAACCCTCGTCGAGGAGTGTCACCGGGGGAGCCGAGTGGGGTGTCCCGCAACGTTCGACCGGAATGCTCGTTGCGGGACACCCCACTCCATGTTGATTACTGTAGTGCGGCGTCTCACAACGATGCTACTTCCTGTGCTACGTTGCGAGACGCCGCACTAGACGAGGTCAGGCGGCCGTCTGGGCCGTCGCGGGCGTCTCGTCGGCGAAGTCGGCCCCCGGCCAGCCCCGGAGTGCCTCCTCCGTCTCCCGGCGGCCGTGGCGGACGAGCGCCAGCTTGTTCTCCTCGCTCCAGCTCGAGCGGCGGCGCGTCACGTCGAGCCGGACGTCCGCGGGTGTCGTCAGATCGACGACGAGCCGTGGCACGACCCGGCCGTGCGCAAACGGGAAGTCGGCCGAGTCGAATGCATCGTCCAGCGCGGCGAGGAGCACCGTCCGCCTGCGGCCGCGGGTCGACGAGCTGATCGTCTCCCGCATTCGCTCACGCACCCCGTGCAGTGCCTCGAGCGAGCGGTCACGGTCGTCCGCGAGCTGCACCTCGAGGTCGCTGTTTCTGTAGACCGCGATGTGGCTGAGCCGGGCAATGGTGTCGACGAGATGCATCGGCTCACCGCGGGCCTGCCGCTCGAGCGCCTCCCGCAGCTCTGCCGTGACGCCGCGTGCCACCTTGATGCGCGCCAGCCGGCTCATCCGGTCGTGCCACGAGTGCAGCCCGCTTCCCGCGAAGCCCGTGGCCGACGCCCGGTAGCGGCAGCCCACGATCCTCTCGACGGCCGGCTCGCGGTAGGCGTACGCGAGCGGGAAGTTGCGCACCCAGCCGCCGTCGGCGTAGACGTTCTCTCCGATCCGCAACGGCAGCACGAAGGTGCTGATCGCCGCCGAGGCGAACAGGGCGGCGGCGAAGGTCTCCGGGGACTCGTGCTTCGAGCTGAATGCACGCTCGAACGGGTCCTTGCTGTTCGCCGAGCCCGAGCTCAGGCCGATGTCCGTCGTGACGACCGTGAGCTCGCGCGGGCTCTCCCGCACCCGGCGCGCGAGCTCGACCGGATCTCCGAGCCGCTCCGCGACGGTGTCCGGAAGCGTGTAGCGGTGGAGGCCGACGAAGGGGGCGCGCCAGAGATCGTGTGCCGCGAAGACCTCTTCGGGTTGCAGCTCCATCAGGAACCGCTCGTGCTCGTCGACGGCGTCGAGCGCCGCCGCCCAGCCGGAGAGTGCGCCGGCGGACGTGCCGTAGACCCAGCCCACGCGCTCCCAGAGCGGGCTCGCGAGGAGCGCCTGGAGGAAGCCGAGCTGGAGGAAGATGCCGTTGATGCTGCCGCCGGAGAGCACGAGGGCGGTGTCGTGCCCCGACCGCGCGACGCGAGGTTCGCACTCCGGTGCTGCCTTCGGCCTCATCTCCCGATCATTCCCCGCACTGAGCGTACTCCCAACACTCCCGGGCAGGCCCGCGCGACATCTCCGGGCAGGCCCCGATCCCGGGAGAGCATCCGTGTCCCACACTGGGACCCGTGAACCCACTCGTGATCATCCTCGGCGTGCCTCTTGCCGCCGTTGCCCTGTCGGGCATCGTCTTCCACTTCCTCTCCTCGCGGTCCGTGCGCGCGATCTCGAGCGCCTCCCTCGTCGCGCAGGTCGCCGTCGTGGCGCTTGCGGCGGTATTGCTCGACCACCTGCCGCGCGAGACGAACTGGTCGGGCTCGGTCGGCGATACGTGCCCGGACTTCGGGAACACGCAGGGCGTCGTCCTCGGCGTGCTGGCCTACGGCTCGGTCGGCGTGGCCGCGATCGCGCTCGTCTCGGGCGTCGTCGTCGTCCACCGGCGGGCAGGAGCGTGGTGGCGCGTCGTCGGCGGTGTCCTCGCGGTCGTCGTGATGATCGCGCTCCTGGGCGGCATTGTGGCCGCCAGCCTCTGCGGGCTCAACTGAGGAGGCCGGCGGCGGAAGCCCCTCCGATCTGGCACGATCGCCTCGTCCCGCGACCGCGTCGCGGCTGTCCCGAAAGGAGGCGATCGTGACGTACGAGATCAAGGCCCTCGACCTCATGGATTGCACCGTCGAGTCGAGCTTCCTCGTGCTCGCGCGCGGCATGGGGGTGCAGGTGGACGCGAAGATCTACGTCTACCTCCTGCTCGGCGGCGATGACCCCATCCTCGTCGACACCGGGGCCGCGAACCCGGAGATCATGGGGCGCCTCGGCATGGGCGGCAGCGTGTCCGAAGAGCAGCTCCTGGAGAACCGGCTCGCCGAGCACGGCGTGGGCATGTCCGACGTCCGCTGGATCGTGCACACGCACCACCACATCGACCACGCCGGGCAGGACGACAGGTTCCCCGAGGCGACCGTGGTCGCGAACCGACGCGAGCTCGAGTACTCGGCCTCGGGGCTGATGGGGGCGCAGTACCCGCCCGAGTACGTCAAGCACCACATCGACCGGCTGCACACGCCGGGCGCGCTCCGGCTCCTCGACCTCGAGCTCTCGGGCCCGGACGAGATCCTGCCGGGGATCGTCTGCGAGGCGGCGGGCGGCCACACGGAAGGCTCGATGAACGTCCTCGTCGAGACCGACGAGGGCGTCGCGTGCATCTGCGGGGACATCGTCTACCACGTCCACGACTCGCTCATCGATCCCTTCCACGTCGGCCTCGCGTCCGAGCCGCAGGTCACGGGGAACCACGGGAACACGAAGCGACAGGAGAAGGCGGCCATCAAGAAGGCGCTCAACTCGGGCCGGTTCCTCCTCCCGATGCACGACCGGCCGGCGCGGATCGAGAACGGGCGCGTCGTCGCGCGGCTGACCGAGGACGCGATCCCGGGGCCGGAGGTGCCGGTCGCGGCATCACCCGCGCATCTGCACTGAGGCTCTGTGCCCGTCGTCACGAGGATGCCTCCCATGCGCGCCTTCGCGCTGACCCGGAGGAGGGCGCGTCGGGCGGAAGCTCCTCGGCCGGCGTGACGCGCGGGTCGATGCCCCCCGCCGCAGCATCGCGCTACAAGCCCTCGGCCGCCCGGGTGAAGCCGGGCGGCCTGGCATCGGACCGGAGCGCGATGGCAGCGGCGTTCACGTTCAAGAGGCGTTTCCCGCCACCAGCGGGCGGCCGGTAGGGCCGCAGCCCCGGTCGCAGGGGGCTGCGGCCTTGCGACGGCGATTCAGTTGCGCAGGCGCGGCCCGGCGTACACCGCGAGCGCGTAGATGATGATGATGTCGGCTGCGAACATCGCAATCGACCAGAGCGGATACGCCTGGATGAAGAACAGCTGCCCGAGGGCGTTGACGCCTGCCGCGAAGATGCCGAACCAGCGGGCGAACTGGCTGCCGTTGAAGACCGTGAACGCCGCGAGCAGGAGCAGCAAGCCCAGGAGCAGGACGATCCAGCCCCACGTCTTCAGGTCACTGAACACGAACACCGCGTTGTCGGTGTAGATGCGGGAGTCCGCGATCGCTGCGATCCCCTCGATGACGGCCCAGGTGCCTGCGATGGCCATCATGGCCACCGCGAACATCAGCAGGCCTCCACCTTCGGGCCCCGTGTCGTAACGCTCGCTCATTGGTGCCTCCTTCCGGTCGCTGACCCGCTGCCGTTCCATTCTCGCTCGGCACGCGTACACCTTTGACACCTAGTGCGGCGTCTCACAACGTTGGACACGAAATGATCGTTGTGAGACGCCGCACTACAGCAATCAACTTGGAGTGGGGTGTCCCGCAACGATCATTTCCGATCGAACGTTGCGGGACACCCCACTCGGGCGAGGGCAGGAGTCGCCGCCCGCCCGCGGAACCGGCAACGATGATCAGGATGCGGTACGCCCGCTGGCTGCGCGAGCACGGCTGGATCGTGTCCGGCGTCTACGTGGTGCTGGCTCTGCTCGCCGCCGCGGTCCTGTCGGATATCGACCAGCACCATCCGGTCGAGTCCGTCAGGGTCATCCAGACGTCCGCCGCGGAGCAGCTCCTCGGCGCGATCGCGGCGGGAATGATCGCGTTCACGGGCTTGACCCGCGTCACGTATCCCGCCCCGACGTGGGACGACCTGCTGGCGCTCGCTGTCGACGAGATCCGGATGTGCGGGAGCAACTCCCTGCAGGTCGTGCGACGGCTGCGGCTCCTGCTCGAGAACCTGGAGGCGACCGTGACCGCGGAGCGGCGTCGCGCCGTCCGGGACCGGCTCGACCGTCTCGACGCCGCGATCGAGCGCGAGATCCCACCGGCGGACCGGGCGGACGCCCGCGTCGGGGACCCGCAGGGCCTTGGCCTCTCTCGTCTCCGGGTGGAGCCCGGCCGAGCGTGACTGGGCGCCGCGGAGTCTCTTACAGACTCCTCACCTCACGCCGCTACCTTCCGCGGATGCGCGCCGTCGTGCTCGGAGCCGTGCTCGCACTCGCCTGCCTGCCCGCGGCGGCTGCCGCCGCGTCGCCCACTGTGCACGCGGGTCAGACGGCGCCGGTCCACGCCACATTCGTGGGAGATTCGGTCTCGGCCTCGATCTCGTACGTCTCGACGGCGCAGGCCCGGCTCGAGGCGGGTCGCCTCGACGTCCGGCTCGATCTGAAGGTGTGCAGGCGGCTCGTGCAGCCGAGCTGCAGCTACCAGGGCGGCGCCCCCTCGACGGCGCTCGAGGCGGTCGAGTCCTACGGGCACTCACTCGGGAAGGTGCTGATCGTAAAGGTGGGCTACAACGAGTCGTCCGCCGGCTACGCGCAGGGGATCGACCAGATCATGCGGGCGGCGCTTCGCGAAGGCGCGAGCGGGGTCGTCTGGGTGACGCTGCGCGAGCAGAGCGGGTACCGTGCTGTCTACCACTCGACGAACGCGGCGATCAGGCAGGCGGCGACGCGCTGGCCGCAGCTCGTCGTCGCCGACTGGAACGCGTACAGCGCCGAGAAACCCTGGTTTGGCTCCGACGGGCTCCACCTCACCACCACGGGCGCGACCGCGCTCGCGACGTTCCTGCGGCCGTACGTGTTCCGCGCCGCCTCGGCCTGAGCCCGAGCTATTGCCGGCGCTCGAGGCGCTCGAGCTCCCGCCGAACGGAGGTGAGCTCGTCCTCGGCGGCAGAGCGAGCCGTGCGCGCGTCCTCGAGCCGCGCCGCGGCGGCCTCCTCCTTGCGCCGAGCGGCGGCGACGCGCTTCTCCGCCTCCCGGCGGGCCTCCTCGAGCTTGCGGGTGGCCTCGCGGCGGCGCCGGAGCGCCGCCTCGCTCTCGGTCCTGGCTCCGGCCTGCGACGGCCCCTTCTGTCTTCCGACCGGCCGGCGCGGGCGTCAGCGTGGCGACGATGTCCCAGCCCGTCTCGCTGAGATCTTCCGCGAGCCTCCCGCGGGCGAGGAGCTCACGACCCTCTGCGCCCGTCGCCGCCGATCGCAGGGTCTCCGCAACCTTGGCGAGCGTCGAGGCGCTCGATCGCTTGCCGAGGATGCCGGCGGCCGCCTCGGTGAGGCCGCGCACCGCGTTCCGGAGGGACGTCTGGGCCGTGTCGAGCTCGGTTCGGTTGCCCTTCGCGATGCTCGCCTGCTGCGCGTCGACGAGCCGCTTGCCCGCATCGAGCAGCAGGTCGACCTCGCGTCGCCTCGTATGCGCGAGCTGGTTCACGGCCCAGGCGACGAGCGTCGGCTTCTTGAGCGCCGCGACTTCCGCCGCTGCGTCGGCCTCGCCGTCCTTCTTCAGATCCCGCGCGAGCTCGTTCCGGGCCGCGATGAACTCCTCGAGCGGCAGGGCGTACAGCCGGTCGATCCCGGCGGCGAGATCCACGCCCGCGACGGCGCGGCCCGTTCGTCTCCCACTCATGCGCTAATGATGGCGGACAGCGAGGGGGCGCGGCGAGGAGGCTCGGGCCCTGTGAGATGATCCGGGAGGCTCGCAACCGCAGCCGGCGAGGAGGGAAGGTGACAGACGCGCAGGAGGGCGACCGCGCGCCGACCGTGTGGCGTGGCCGGTTCTTCGAGGACATCGAGGTCGGTCACGTGTACCGCAGCCGCATCGGCCGGACGATCGACCAGACGGACAACACGTGGTTCACGTTGCTGACCTGCAACACGAACCAGTCGCACTTCAACGCGGAGTACGCCTCGAGGTCCGAATTCGGTCAGATGCTGGTCAACTCGTGCCTGACGCTGTCGATCGTCGTCGGGCTGACGGTCGCAGACACGAGCGAGAACGCGCTGGCCAACCTCGGCTGGGACTCGATCTCGCTGCCGAATCCCGTCTACGTCGGGGACACGCTCTGGGCCGAGAGCGAGGTGCTCGAGACGCGGGAATCGCGCTCGCGGCCGAACGCGGGGATCGTGACCATCCGCTCGCGCGGCGTCAACCAGCGCGGCGAGGTGGTGCTCGAGTACCGCCGCACGTTCATGATCTACCGCCGTTCGGCGCCGGAGGCGACGGGCACCTTTCCCGGCACCGACGCCGAGTGGACCGTCTGACTCAACCGACCTCGGCCGACGCCAGTCTCCGGATCGTCGCGATCGCCTCGCTGCGGCTCTCGGCCCGTGGCAGCACGCGCTCGATCCCGGCGATCTCGATCGCGCGTTCCACCGTGGCCGCAGTGCCGAGCTGGAGCACCGTCACACAGCCTTCACGATTGGCGGCGGCCTTGATCTTCAGAAGCGCGTGGATCGCCGACGAGTCGATGAACGTCGCGTCGCTCAGGTCGACGACGATGTGGGCGTGCGCGCCGAGCGCATACGTGGCCTGGTCGAGCAGCAGCGGCGAGGTGATGAGGTCGATGTCTCCGCGTAGGCGAAGCGCCACGATCCCGTCGTCCTCGGGCTCGAGCCGCACGGCGTCGGACTGGTCTTCGTCAGCAAAGGCTCGCTCGTTGTCCGGAAGCACGGTGTTCCTCCTGGTCTGACAGTTGGTAGCGGCCAGCCCGGTGCTCCCGCCTTGGGCAACCAGGCTGGCCCGTCCCGGTCAGTGAGGAACGTCCTACGTGCGACGCCCCTCGTCAGTGGGGACGCCTGTCAGTGCGGGTGCTGTCTGTCCCGCACCCAAACCCTACCGCGGTCGGCATTCGACCTTTCTCCGCCGTTTCTTCAGATTTGCTCAGATTGCTGGTGGTTCGGGCGCCGCCGCATCGACAATGCACACATGAGCGAACCGGTCATGAGGGTCGTCGGTGCGGAGGCCGCGCACACGCGGCGCGTCCGACCTCGTCGCCGCGGCAGCTCAGCATCCTCATCGCCAACGAGACCGAGGCGCGGCTCGAGCTGATCGCCGGCGCGATCGCGGCGATCGGGCACACGATCATCGCACGCACGGTCGACCTCGCCGGGATCGGGCCGCTCACCCGTCGGGAGGACGCGGACGTCGCGCTCGTCGGAATCGGAATCGACACGGAGCACGGGCTCGAGATGATCAGCGCGATCGTGCACGAGGCGGCCTGCCCGGTCATCGCCGTGCTCGACCCCGCCGGGCGGCCCGACCTGATCGGCGAGGCCGCCAAGCGCGGCATCTTCGCCTACGTCACGATCGACGGGGACAGCGAGGAGCTCCAGCACGCGCTCGACATCACGCTGCGGCGCTTCGCCGAGTTCACGAATCTCCAGGGGGCGTTCGGGCGCCGCGCGACCATCGAGCAGGCGAAAGGAATCCTGATGGCGCGGAACCGAGTCGGTGCCGACGCCGCGTACGGCCTCCTCAAGGCCCACTCGCAGCAGACCGGTCTCAAGCTGATCGACGTCGCGAAGGCCGTGACGCAGACCTACCTGTTGCTCCCACCGCTCACGCTGCCGGCCCCCGGCGAGGCTGACGAGCGTTAGGCGCCGCTCCGCCGCGTGTAGACGTGGCCGACATGGACACGGCGATGTCGTGGCCGGGTCGGAGTATCGTGTAGCTGAGATCCGCTCAGGATCACCAAGGAGAGGGCGTTGAACCGCAACCGTATGCGTTCGCGGGACGTCGTCGTCATCGGCGCCTCTGCCGGTGGGGTCGAGGCCCTGAAGTGCGTGGCCGAGACCTTGCCAGGAGATCTCGACGCGGCGGTGTTCGTCGTCCTCCATCTCTCCCCGGCGGCGTCGAGCGTGCTCCCGAGGATCCTCGCGCGCGCTGGGCCCCTGCCCGCGCTGCACCCCGAGAACGGTTCCCGTTCCGTTCCCGGCACGATCGTGATCGCGCCGCCCGATCGGCATCTCGAGGTCGGCGACGGTGGGTGCATCGCCCTCACGCAGGGTCCGCGACTTCGGGGCTACCGTCCCGCGGTCGATCGTCTGTTCACGACAGCGGCCTCGTTCTACGGGCCGCGTGTCGTCGGCGTGATCCTCACCGGTGCGCTCGACGACGGGAGCGCCGGCCTCTCCGCGGTTGCCCACGCCGGCGGCGCCGCGATCGTGCAGGACCCGGCCGACGCGGTGTATCCGGCCATGCCCGCGAACGCCCTCCGCACCGTTCCGGAGGCCGAGATCGTCCCACTCGACCGCATCGGCGCCAGAATCGCCGAGCTCGTCCGCGGAGAAGCTGCGGCCGACCGCCCCGAGCACGACGGACGGCGTAGTGCGGCGTCTCACAACGTTTCACAGGAAATAGCGTCGTTGTGAGACGCCGCACCACCGAATCAACATGGAGTCGGGTGTCCCGCACCGAGCATTTCCGGTCGAACGTTGCGGAACACCCCACTAGCGGACGTGAAACTGCGAGGCTGGCGACGTGACCGAGCAGAGCCAGGAGGCGGTCGATCGAGCCCAGGGTGACGGCTTCGAGCCGCTGCTCGACTACATCAAGATCAACCGGGGCTTCGACTTCACCGGATACAAGCGCCCGAGCCTGCGCCGGCGGATCGCGAAGCGCATGGAGGCGGTCGGCGACGAGACCTTCGCGGAGTACCAGGAGCGGCTCACGCACGACTCCAGCGAGTTCGTCCAGCTCTTCAACACGATCCTCATCAACGTCACCTCCTTCTTCCGCGATGCGGCGGCGTGGGACTTCCTGCGCTCGTCGATCGTGCCGACGATCGCGGGCGAACGCGGCACGGCCGACGAGATCAGGGCGTGGGCGCCGGGCTGCGCCTCGGGCCAGGAGGCGTACACGCTCGCGATGCTGCTCGTCGAGGAAATCGGAGAGGATCGCTTCAAGCAGTCCGTGAAGATCTACGCGACCGACGTCGACGAGGAGGCGCTCTCGACCGGGCGCCATGGCCGCTACTCGCTGGACGAGCTCGAGAGCGTCCCGCCCGATCTTCGTGAGCGCTACTTCGAGACCCGGGACGGCGTCGGCGTGTTCCGCGCCGACCTCCGCCGCGCCGTGATCTTCGGGCGCCACGACCTCATCCAGGATCCTCCGATCTCGCGTATCGATCTCCTGGTCGCCCGCAACACTCTCATGTACTTCGTGCCGGAGATCCAGGGCCGGATCCTGACGAGCTTCCACTTCTCGCTTCGGGATGCCGGCTATCTCTTCCTCGGCAAGTCGGAAGTCCTGCTGTCACGGTCGAGCCTCTTCGTCCCCGTCGATCTCCGCAACCGCATCTTCGCGAAGGGGAGAAGCGGGATGACGCTGGCCGACCGGTTCCTGCCCGTCGCGGAGGATGCGCACACCGACGGAGCGCCGATCGTCGACAGCCGCACCGCGGGCCTCGGCCTTCGAGGCGGTCCCGGTTGCCCAACTCGTCGTGGACACGCGCGGTGCGCTGACGCTCGCGAACGTCCAGGCGCGCGCACTCTTCGGGCTGACCCAGAAGGACATGCACCAGCCTGTGCAGGATCTCGAGCTCTCGTACCGTCCGGTCGAGCTGCGCTCGCTGATCGACAGCGCGCGGGCGAAGCGGCACCAGGTGAGCCTCCGGGACATCGAGTGGCGCAGCTCGTCGGGCGACGTCCGCTACTTCGACGTGCAGGTCGTCCCGCTCAGCGCCAGCGACGGCTCGCCGGTCGGAACCGGCGTCACCTTCGTCGACATCACGCGGTATCGACGGCTGCAGGAGTCGCTGGAGGATTCGAAGGCGAAGCTCGAGACGGCGTTCGAGGAGCTGCAGTCGACGGCCGAGGAGCTCGAGACGACGAACGAGGAGCTGCAGTCGACGAACGAGGAGCTCGAGACGACGAACGAGGAGCTGCAGTCGACGAACGAGGAGCTCGAGACGATGAACGAGGAGCTGCAGTCGACGAACGAGGAGCTCGAGACCATCAACGACGAACTGCGCGAGCGGACGAACGATCTCCACGAGGTGAATGCGTTCCTCGAGTCGGTCCTGATCAGCATCGACGCAGGCGTCGCCGTCGTGGACGACGCCCTCCGGCTGACCGCCTGGAACGCCCATGCATTCGACCTGTGGGGCCTGCGCCCGGAGGAGGTCCACGGACGGCATTTCGCGAATCTCGACATCGGCCTGCCGGTGGACGAGGTCGTGCCCGTCATCCGGGCGGTCTTCGACGGTGACGGGGAGCACCGGCAGCTCGTGCTCCCGGCCCGGACGCGGCGGGGGAAGGAGATCGAATGCCGGGTCCGCTGCTCGCGCCTCCTCGCGCCGGACGGCTCCGTGCGGGGGACGATCGTGCTGATGGAGCAGACGGGGCGCGAGTAGTGCGGCGTCTCACGACGTCGGACAGGAAAAGCATCGTTGTGAGACGCCGCACTACAGCAATCAACATGGAGTGGGGTGTCCCGCAACGATCATTTCTGGTCGAACGTTGCGGGACACCCCACTCGGCGATGCCGGGTCGGGGTCGCACTCGGCCATGACGCCGAACGACGCGGCGTACCGGGCGCTCTTCCACGCCGTGCGCGATCCGTGCCTGCTCACGCGCCCGGACGGCCGCATCGAGGAGGTCAACGCCGCGGCCGCAGAGCTGCTCGGCGCCTCCCCCGCGGTGCTGCGCGGCAAGCCGCTCGCGGCGTTCGTCGACCGGCCCGACCGCAGCCTCTTCCGGCGAGCGGTGACACGGGTCACGGCCGACGAGCGGCATGCGTTCCTCCTCGTCGGCCTCCGCTACCGCTCCGAGCGGGTCGTGCCGGTCGCGGTCGAGTGCCTCGCCCACGAGGACGACGCCGGCTGCATCACGCGGCTGCTCTGGGTCGCACATCCTCTCGACGCGCCGGATGGGACGGACGGCCCGGACGAGATCCTGGAGGAGTTCGTGCGGATGCGCACTGCGGCCATCCGCGAGGCGCGGAATGCGCTGGAGCGGGAGCACGCGACGCTCAGGAACGCGGTCGACGCGGTGCCGTTCGGCATTCTCGTGCAGGAAGCCGGGAGCCACGAGGTCGTCGTGGCAAATCGTGCGCTGCTCGCCATGCTCGGCCTCGGCCACTACGATCGCTCGCAGCTCCGCGCGGCCGACGGGCGCCCGCTCGAAGCGCTCGACTGGCCCGTCGACCGTGCCGTGAGGACGAGGCTGCCCGTCCTCGACGTGCGCGTCGCCGTGCAGCGGCCCGACGGCGGGCTCGGCGAGCTCCTCGCGAGCGCGGCGCCGATTCTCGTGCACGGCCGGCTGCGGGCGGTGGTCGGCACGTTCGTCGACCTCGGCGCCCGCTCGGCGCGCGATCGCGCGGACGCGGAGTTCCTCACCAACGCCGCCCACAACCTGCGGAACCCGCTGACGGTGATCTCCACCGCGGTCGAGATCCTCCAGGGAGGCGCCAAGGATGAGCCGGCCGAACGGGATCGGTTTCTCGAGCACATCGAGCGCGAGGTCGCGAGGATGGTTCAGCTGACGCGCTCGCTCCTCACCCTCGCGCGGGCGGATGCGGGGCGTCAACCCCCACGCCGCCGGCCGGTTCGGGCCGAGGACCTGCTCCGATCGGTGGCCGGCGGGATCGAGCCGCAGGAGAACGTCGAGCTCGTGATCAAAGTCCCGGCCGATCTCGTCGCGTTCACCGACGAGGGGCTCCTGGAGCAGGCGCTCGCCAACCTCGCGGAGAACGCGGCGCGGCACACCCGGGCGGGCTTCATCCTGCTCGAGGGCGAGGGTGCAGCGGACGGAGTCCGCTTTCGCGTGACCGATACGGGCGAGGGCATTCCCGATGCCGGCGAGGACGTCTTCAGGCGGTTCTCGTGTCGGGAGAGCACGGGACAGGGGTTCGGCTTCGGGCTCGCGATCGTGCAGCGGATCGCGGACGCGCTGTCGGCCGAGGTCGAGCTCGAGTCGGAGGTCGGAGTGGGGACGTCGGTCTCGCTCCTCGTCCCGGAGCGGCGTGAGGAGTGACATGACGTCGGTGCTCCTCGTCGACGACGAGCCGGGGATCCGCGACACCGCGGGCTTCGCGCTGGAGCGCGAGGGCTGGCAGGTCGACACCGCAAGCGATGCGCTCGAGGCGCTGAGCGCCTTCGCCCGCTCGCACTACGACGTCGTCCTCCTCGACATCGGCCTTCCGGACGGGTCCGGCCTCGACGTGTGCAGGGCGATCCGGGCAGCCGGGGCGACGCCGGTCGTCATCCTGAGCGCCCGCGGGAGCGAGTCGGACCGCATCGTCGGGCTCGAACTGGGGGCGGACGACTACATCACCAAGCCGTTCTCGCTGGCGGAGCTCGTCAGCCGGGTGCGAGCCATTCTGCGGCGCCGCGAGCTCGACCGGTCCGACCCGGCGCTGCCGCAGCGGCGGGTCGGCGGCCTCGTGCTCGACCAGGGCAGGCACGTCGCCGAGGTGGACGGCGTCTCGCGGCGGCTGACCGTGTCGGAGTTCCGGATCCTCTGGCTGCTCGCCAGCAAGCCGGATCACGTCTTCACCCGGCACGACATCATGGCCGAGCTGTGGCAGACGGAGCGGGTCGGCGACGAGCATGCGTGCTATGTCCACATGTCGAACCTGCGCCGGAAGCTCGATCCGGACGGCCGCACCGGCCGCATCGTGACGGTGCGGGGGAGGGGTTACAAGCTCGTCGCGCTTTGAGAACTCGTTTCAGTGAAGCCTGGCGACGAAGCGTCATCCTGAAACGAGTTCCTGAGTCAGCCGGTGTCGGCTGCGGGGACGGGGCGCCGCTCGGCCTCCCTGACGCTGCCGTCGCTCCCCGTCGCCTGCACGATCACGGCAGCCATCACGACGGCGCCGCCGACGAGCGTGGCCGCGCTGGGCTTCTCCGAGTAGGCGATCCAGACCCACAGCGGCCCCAGCACGAGCTCGAGGAGCGACAGCAGCGCCACCTCGGCCGGGGGCAGGAGGCGGGCGCCGATCGTCAACAGGGCGATGCCCGCACCGATCTGGAACGTCCCGAGGAGGAAGAACAGCCCCCAGTCCGCCTGCGTCGCCGACCCGAGCGAGGCGAACGGCGCCGCCACGACGACGACCACCGCCTGCGACGCGCAACTCGCGGGCATCATCGACACGTCGCGGCGGTAGCGCGTGATCACGATCACGATCGAGAACGAGAGCGTCATCACCACGGGAAGGACGACGGCGAGGGCGCCGGCCTCGATCGAGCCGGCGACCATGGCAGTGACGCCGACCGCGGCAAGGGCCATCGCGAGCCAGGTGCGCCGCGCGATCCGCTCCGAGAGCGCCACCCAGCCGAGCAGCGCCGCAATCATCGGTGAGGCAGCCTGCAGGAAGAGGACGTTCGCGACAGTCGTGTAGTTGAGCGCGAGCAGGAACGTGCCCGACGAAACGGCGAAGCAGACGACGACCGCGACTCCGGCCCAGCCCAGGGACCGAAGCGACGAGATGAAGCCGGAGCGCTCCGTCACGACGACGAGCACGAGCAGGGCGAGAAAGGCGAAGAGAGCGCGCCCGAGCACCTGGGTCGCGGGTGTCGCCGTCAGCGCCCGCTGGGCAAGGCCCGCGCTCGACCACGCGACTGCGGCGACGAGCATCGCGACACGTCCGTCGCGGGTCGCATGGTCGACGGCGGCGCTCATCTCGACCAGTCAAGCACGGTGGCTCGTGGGGTGTCCCGCAACGTTCGAAAGGAAATATCGTTGCGGGACACCCCACCTATGTTGATTGCAGTGTGCGGCGTTCACAACGATGCTGTTCCTGTCGAACGTTGTGAGACGCCGCACTACTTGTAGGGTCGAGGTCGTGAGGCCGGTCGTGGCGGAAGCGGTGGGGCGCCTCGGCACCGAGGGCGCGTTCGCGGTGCTTGCGCGGGCGCGGACGCTGGAGGCGAGCGGGCGGGACGTCATCCACCTCGAGATCGGAGAGCCCGACTTCGAGACGCCCGACCCATGTGGCAGAGGCCGGCATCGCCGCCATCAGGGCGGGCGAGACGCACTACTGCCAGACGGCGGGCCTGCCGGTTCTGCGCGAGGCGGCAGCGGCGTCGCTGTCCCGCTCGCACGGCCTCGCGATCGCCGCGGACGACGTCCTCGTCGCGAACGGGGCCAAGCCGTTCCTGTTCTTCACCGTCCTCGCGACGTGCGGCCCGGGTGACGAGGTCGTCTACCCCGATCCGGGGTTCCCGATCTACGAGTCGGCCGTGCGGTTCGCGGGCGCCGAGCCGGTCCCGCTGCCGCTCCGCGAGGAGCGCGGGTTCAGCTTCGACCCGGCCGAGCTGGAGCAGCTCCTGACCGAGCGCACGCGCCTCGTCATCCTGAACGCGCCCCAGAACCCGACCGGAGGCGTGATCCCCGGGGACGATCTCGAACGGGCGGCGGCGGCGATCCGGCGCACACCGGCGTGGGTGCTCAGCGACGAGGTGTATCGCCGGATCACGTACGACGTGGACGCGCCGTCGATCGCGGCGGTGCCCGGGATGCTCGAACGGTCGGTCGTCCTCGACGGCTTCTCGAAGACGTTCGCCATGACCGGCTGGCGCCTGGGCTACGCCGCCGTTCCGGCGGAGCTCGTCGACCCTCTCGTGCGCCTGATCGTCAACTCGACCTCGTGCGTGCCGCCGTTCGCGCAGCTCGCCGGGGTCGCCGCGCTCGAGGGGCCGCAGGACGCGGTGACGTCGATGGTCGCCGAGCTCCGCCGTCGTCGGGACTACCTCGTCCCGGCGCTGAACGCGATCCCGGGCGTGCGCTGCATCGAGCCCGGCGGTGCGTTCTACGCCTTTCCGAACGTGGCCGAGCTGCCACTCCCGGCGGACGAGCTGGCGGACCGTCTCCTCGACGAGGCGGGGGTGGCGCTGCTCCCCGGCAGCTCGTTCGGCCGGCACGGAGCCGACCACCTGCGGATCTCGTACGCGTCGTCGCTCGCCAACCTCGAGGAGGCAATCGAGCGCATCCACCGTTTCGTCGACGGGCTGTAGCTCGGAGCGGGCGGTAGCGTCGCGGTCATGAGCGGCTTCGTCGACGTGCACTCCCATGTCGTCCCTTCCGGCGACGACGGCGCGCGCACGATCGAGGAGGGGCTCGAGCTCTGCCGGCTCGCTTTCGAGTCGGGCACGGCGACGCTGTTCGCGACGCCCCACGCGCACGCTCCCTGGGACTCATTCCCCCGCACCGCGTCGCGCGACGCGCTCTTCGCGGGCTCGCTCGAGGAGATGCGTGGCGAGGTCGCAGGCTGGGGCCTCGACCTGCGCCGCGGCTGGGAGGTGTATCCGAGCCAGGTGCCCGCCGGCGGCGCGGCCGAGCTCGTGCTGGACGGGACGCTGGCGGTGCTGGTGGAGTTCCCCGGCTCGTGGCTCGAGATCGACGATGCGGTCGAGCTCGTCGCAGATGCTGCGGCCAGGGTCGACGCCGCGGGGCTCGTGCCGGTGCTGGCGCACCCCGAGCGCTGCCTCGCCGTCGTGGCCGACCCCTGGTGCGTGCGGCCGCTCGTCGAGCACGGAGCGCTGCTCTGCCTCAACGCGCCTTCGCTCGTGGGGCGCCACGGGCCCGCCGCCGAGCGCACCGCCTGGGCGCTCGTCGACGCGGGGCTGGTCGCGCTTGCGGCCTCCGACGGGCACTCGGTCTCGCGGCCCCCCGTCCTCGACAGCGCCTTCGAGGAGGCCCGCCGCCGGCTCGGCGACGACGGTGCCCGGCGCCTGTTCGACGGCCGCGCCCTGCCCTGGGTGTAGCTCAGTGGTGTGGCAGCCGCCAGTCGACGGGCGGCCGCCCGGCGGCCTCGAGGAAGCCGTTCGCGCGGGAGAAGTGACGGCAGCCGAAGAAGCCGTTGGCGGCCGAGTACGGCGACGGGTGCGCGGCCGTGAGCACATGGTGCTTCGCGGGGTCCACCACGGCTCCCTTCTGCTGCGCGTGGCGGCCCCAGAGGAGAAACACGATTCCCTCGGCCCGTGCCGACAGCTCCGCGATCACCCTGTCTGTGAACCGCTCCCACCCCTTGCCCGCGTGCGAGGCGGGCGAGCCCGGGCCGACCGTGAGGACGCTGTTCAGAAGGAGGACGCCGCGCTCCGCCCAGGCCGTCAGGTCGCCGGAGCTCGGCTGCGGCAGGTCGAGGTCGGTGCCGAGCTCCATGAAGATGTTGCGCAGCGACGGAGGCGGCGTGACGCCCGTCGGAACCGAGAAGCAGAGCCCCATCGCCTGGCCGCGCCCGTGATAGGGGTCCTGGCCGAGGATCACGACCCGGACGGCGTCGAGCGGTGTCAGCCGAAGCGCGTTGAAGACGAGGCTGCCGGGAGGGTAGAAGCCGCGGCCGGCCTGGACCTCGCCGACGAGGAACGCGCGCAGCTCCTGTAGCGCCGGTGTCTCCAGCTCGTCTCCGACGACCTCGAGCCAGCTCGGGTGCATCTGCGGGGTCACGGCGCCATTTTCCCCGCCGCGCCGGATCGACAGCAGGTACCCTTTCCGTCGAAATCAGAGCGCGGTCCCGGAGGCACGATGCCTCCTTCACCCGTTCGAAGAAGGGTGAGGGGAGGTGTTTGATTCATGGCAACTGGAACCGTGAAGTGGTTCAACGACGCGAAGGGCTACGGCTTCATCGCGCCGGACGAAGGAGGCAAGGACCTCTTCGTCCACCACAGCAACATCGCGGGCGACGGCTTCAAGACGCTCGCCGAGAACGCGAAGGTCGAGTACGAGGCCCGCGAGGGCACG
>CAVTQW010000012.1:0-345667 GCA_963736945.1 uncultured Thermoleophilia bacterium | reverse complement strand
TTATCGCGCCAATAGAAAAGACTGATTTGATGTTATGGCCGGCAGCACGCTATACGGCCCACCCGGTGATGGTTCCCCCCTCCATCCCTGATTCCCCCAAAGGAACCGCCTCATGGAGTTCCTCCTGGTGGATAGCCGGCCGTGACAGGTATCGTGACAGGTATAATGTCCGCTTTGGGTCATTAGCGGACATCAGAGTGGAGATCGGCGATGTCCGCTTCTCTACCTCCGAAAGCAGACATGTCACCGGCGGCTTCGATGTCCGCTAAGTGCCAATAGCAGACATTCGGTCTCCATCGAATTCATCCTACCGGCTGTACGCACCTATGCCCTAGCGCGAACCCGGACCAGATCAAACCGTGCCAATTCTTATGAGAGTTTGCCACACCGACCATCGATGCGTCCTGGGCCAGGGCGTCGGCTCGGTCGGCGTTCTCTTTACCGCATTGCAGGATGGCCTGTTGCAGCGCACGGCTAGTATCTTACAACTATTCTGTAATTAGCCTTTGCTATGGCCTACCTGAGCGTGATGTAGCGGCGTATCTAGTTCAGGAGGCCATCATGGGCACCTTGATTTTTGTGTGCCCCACTACCGGGCACCAAGTTTCAACCGGCGTTGAAGTCGACCGATCAAGCTACAAACGCCTGCCGAGGACTAAGACAGCGATCTTTTGTCCGCGCTGTCATAAGAACCACTTGCTATCCCGTATCTGGGCTTGGTTGGACAGCAATGACCCGGATGCTCGGGTGACACCTGATAAGTCTGCGGCGTACCCGCAGTCATTCGACGCACCTGCTTCACCCAGTTTGGTAGCTCGGCGGTAGGGACCGCAATGCTTGTAATGTGATATGTAATGCAAGTGGCCACATCGCTAGTGCCCCCCGTCTAGCCGAAAAGATGTGGCCGCTAAGTGCCGGTGTTTCCCTCCCCGCACGCGCGCGAAAAAACGCGCTTCGGCGTCCGATCAGTCCCAATTGAGCGGACGCCCTTTTTTTGGCGTCACTATGTTCATGCTTGGGTCGTGGCGCGGCCCATTCCGACCGAACCTGCATTTTCCATATCCTCGACGACCACAAACCGGGCATAGGAACCATTCCTCTGGCTGATTGTCTGCTTTAGACCCCGCATTGAGTAAGCCCTGTGCTCTCAGTCCGGCCAGAGTATGCCGTTCCAAATTGTTGCGAGAACTTGCCATCCATGGGAGGGCCTCCTGCACCCGCTCAACGGGACGGATAGTAATGACAGGAATGAGGCGAATGTCCCAGGCACCGCAATGGCTTTGGGCACAGTCTCTGAAAAAAATGTCACGCGTCTGTCGATTTTAGAGCCTCTGGTTCGACGTCCCAGTAGAGCCAGGATTGATCCCGCTCCGAACCGAACCGAAGAGGAGAAACGACGATGCGCTTCATGGTGATAGTTAAGGCAACCAAGGACTCCGAAGCCGGCAAAATGCCCTCAGAGGAGCTGCTTGCGACCATGGCGAAGTTCAACGAGGAGATGGTGAAGGCCGGCGTGATGCTCGACGGCAATGGGTTGCAGCCAAGTTCCAAGGGCGCTCGTGTGAGATTCTCCGGCGACAAGCGCAGCGTGATAGACGGCCCCTTCGCGGAGACCAAGGAACTGGTAGCGGGCTACTGGATCTTGCAATGTAAGTCGCTCGCGGAAACGATCGAGTGGATCAAGCGCTGCCCCAACCCCCATAACGAGGATAGCGAAATCGAAATCAGGCAATTGTTCGAGCTGGACGACTTCGGCACCAGCGAGGCTGTCGAGCACCATCGCAAGCTGGGCGAACAGATTGCCGAGAAGCGCTAGTGCGCTAGTCGTCGTTATTAGGGGATGCATTGTGAGGCGGGTGACCGAGCTTCCCCTTTTCCGCGGTTACCAATCTGAAAGAGACGGGCAATGGCAAAGACTGAGCTCAAAACTGATGCCGCGAACGTGGCTTTACGAGCGGCGGCAATCATCGGGGTGATGTACGGGTTTGGCTTTCTTTTGATGCCGTACGCAATGTTTCAATTGAGCGGAGATCCCGGTGTGCCGGCAAACCCAGGGTGGGTGCGCTGGGCTGGAGGCTTTGTTCTCGGTATTGCGATCGGCCCATGGCTCGCATCCGAGGGATGGGTAAAAGAGCAGCCGTTCATAGCTGGTGTCGCGGCAGCCTTTACTCTGTCCGGCCTCGCGCTGCTCTATAGCGTTGGGAGCGGAGAATATGCCGGCGCGGCTTGGTTCATATGGATACCAATTGTCCTCCTGGCCGTGCTCGCCCCCGCAATGTGGTGGCTCGTGGCCAAGTAGCTCACACACCGCAAGTTGATGCGGGTGAGAATGTCTGCTTCCGCCCTGCTTCTTTGCTCGCTTCTCGAGGGCAAGACGGCCGTACGGACGTATCACAGGGAGCAGCTGACACTTCTGCTTAGTGCCATTAGCCTACGTGGGCGAGCGGATCAGAGAATGGCTGCTTTGCCCCAGAAAGGGCATTCTGTTTGGATGCGAAAGTCAGAGCGGACACCTAGGCTTGTACTAACCCCAACGGACGCAGGATGGCGCACAAGCGATCCGGGTCGAGACCGCGGCAGAGACTACCGGATGGTCTGGCAGTGGGAGTGTCTCCGGCGGCAAGCATCGCGTTCAGGACAGCCTCGTCGACCGCCTCAACGGCGGCCAAGTACACCGTGTCGAGCAGTTCGTCGTTCAGCAAGGTCAGGCTGCGCCAGGGACCCGCGATCTGCGGCAAGTCGACAGGATTGGCGGTGCTGAAGGCGAGAAAGATGTCACCCGAACTGTTTCCCCCCGGCGTGCCGCCTCGCGCGATGCCAAGAGCAGCGCGGCGGGCAAGGCGCTCGAGCGCTCCGGGCGCCAGAGGAAGATCGGTCGCGAGGACACAGATGATCGAGCCACGCTCGGCGCCGAAGCCCGAGGAAGGCGTCGTCAAGGAGTTGGTGGAGACCAGAGCGTCCTCGTCGCCTTCGACGCAAGTGGAATGACGTTGTGCAGGCTTTTCGCCGAACCTAGTTTTGATGGCGCTCAGAGCCCCGCTCCGCAAGCCCGACGTAGCAGAGCATCCGTCCGTTGTGGCGCTATTTGTGGCGCAGATTAGGCTATTGTGACTACTGGACTGGGAGAGCTTTCGATCCCCCCAACTGCCATGGTGGGCGGGCATCATCTTCATGCTGCCTACGCTAGGAGAGCGCTCGACTTCGGTGCACACACACATGAAAACTTGTCCAGACTGCAATGGCGATGGTGTCGTTGACAAAGATACGGACGATGAACGTCAATGCCCGACGTACGGTGGCCTTGGTTTTGTACCTGATGGCGACGACGATCATGAAGAAGTAATAAAAACATCACGCGATCTGCCCCACAGCGTGCGAGGCAAACCATGAAAGGCATTCTGTGCGTATCGCTATTGATCCTGTTGATGCCGAGCGCTTATGCCGCCGCATTGCCGGGCGACAGCGCCGACGGGAAGCGCTTGCATGACGCTAACTGCTTGGGATGCCACGACACTGGCATCTATACCCGCAAGGATCGAACTCGTTGGGTCTTTGGATGCGCTGCAAAAGCGGTTGGGCGACTGCAGTCACATGGCAAAAAAAGAATTCTCCGCGACTGAAACGCAGAACATCATCAAGTACCTGAACGATCAGTTTTATCAATTCCGCTAAGCGTCAAAAGAAATTGACGCCGCGGCGGTATCAAATGCCCCGACCGGACGTGGAGGGGACAAGCGTCACAGCGCGCAAGTCCACGTGAGTTTCTCCATTCGAGTCCACGACCTTGAAGCCGCCGTCTAGCGCCTCGACCTTCCACGGTGCTGGGAATCGTCTCATTTGTCGGCGTGTTTTTAGCCGTTGCCGTTCGCAGATTATCGACCCCGCCCCCCTCGATTTCTCTTGTGTTTTGACCTCCCGATTTAGGTGTTTACTCAGGTCCTAGTACCCTCGGTAATAACCGCGCGGGGGCCGGTAATATGCACGCCATAAGGCCCACGGAACCATCCGCCAAACAAGCCTCGTCGCGGAGGTGGAGGCGGAAAATAGCCAGGCCCGGGTCCAAACCACGGACCCGCTCCAGCGAGGATAGGCTGGCTCATCCGCCACGTTTGACTCGTCGCCCGCCGTGACGCCGGCAAGAACGACCTTGGTATTTTCCATGCCGTTTGTCTTGACCAGGTCGTACAGAATGGCGGCATTGTCCGGCGAAATGCGCACGCAGCCGTGCGAGACGGGTTTGCCGAGGTTCTTCACTTCGTGGCTGCCGTGGATGGCATGCCCATCCTTCAAGAAGAAGATCGAATGGGGCATGGGGGCGTTGTCCCACTGTTTGCTGTACCAGACCTCATTCATGGACGTGGGCGTAAACGTGCCTGACGGCGTTGAATATCCATACTTACCGGTTGACACCGGCCAAGAGTATTTCTCGACGCCATCGACCAACACCGTCATTTGCTGACGCGACTTGTCGATATTGATCAGGATTTGAGACCCGGCTTGGACAGGTGCCTCTTTGGTGCCTACCTCTATAGCTTCAGCCTTTGACTCCGGCTTTGCGTTGGGAGCGTCGGTTTTAAGCTGCTCGGCCTCAGGACCGGACTTGGCCTCAATGCTTACCGGGTTGCCGCTACTTTGCGTGTTCGGAGGCTTGGGGCTCGTCTCGGCACTCGCACGCGACGCAAGCGCCCGAGCCTCCCGCATGGCCTTGCAAGCTTCGCTCAGCTCGGCCATGTGCTGATCGAGGCAAGCCCCAACGTTTGCCTTCGTCTCTACCTTGCAAAACTTCTGTCTATCCTGCTGGCACTCGCCCTCGGCCATCGCGGTGACTGGAATTACCGGGGTGGCTGCCAGCGAAGCTGCTAGGATGGTCATTGCGGTTTTCGTGATCATCCCCTCTGTTCTCCCCACGATTCGCACTATAGGAGAAGAAGCCCAGGGACGCCTAGGTCTCACCAATAAGCTCTGGTGCGTAGTCGAAAATGAAGCGGCGTCTTGGGTCTCCGCGACGGACCCGAAAGTTAAATCGAACCCTCAGGCAGTGTTCACCGGGACTGTTTCTAGCGATAAGGTAGTGGGCCATCATTGCCTGACCCGTTAGTGAGAACTTTTCAATGGCAAGACCACTCCCTATACAGGTCGTCGAAGGGGCTCGTGCCCTTATCGCAGATGAACAGCACTGGTGTCGTGGCGAACTTGCGCGAGACGTAAATGGCGAAGAAGTGTGCCCAACGTCCGCCAGCGCAGTGAAGTGGTGTGCTCTAGGCGCAGTGATCGCTGCGGCTCACGAACTTACGCATGACTTAGATGCGGCGCACGACTTTGCGTTCAAAGCCCTGCGTCCGCAATACGGCACCGCTACACTGGTTCACATCAACGACATGAGGGGACATGCGGCTGTGCTCGCACTATTCGATGACGTCATAAACAGCTAAGTGCTGCTTGCTAGAACATGACCGAGCCGCCGCCTCGCCTGCGAGAGGGCTTCTCGTTCTGACTGTGTGGCCGTCTAGAATGAGTACCGCTGGAATATGGGAAGCTCAGGACGGCTCGGCTTTCATGGTGACCATCCAGCATAGGTCACGGCGCTCCATCTTGATGTTATTTTTCGCCACCCTGTGCAGTACTGTCGCTGCGCAAGCATCGTCTGCATTGGCTTACAGCGGTTAGATGGTTGATGGCATCAGGCGTAACGCCGCCGCTCAATCAAGGGAGGAACCAATGCGAGTATCCCTACATCCGAAACGAGCTCTAAGCGGCATGCTGGTCGCGTGCCTTTGTTTCCTGACGGCAGCCATGCTGATGCCCAGGACTGGCAACGCTCAAGATGCAGAATTGACAAAATCAATGGCCGCTCTGAAAGACCGCACCGCCAAATTGGGTGATCCGAAGATTCAAGGCAAGGCCGCAGTCGGCGGCAAGGACGTTCCTGCCTTGTTTTTTGGCGCTACGAAAATGAACAACAATGTTGCCGTGGTCGACGAGGTGGCCAAGACCGGGGGAAAGGGTATTGCGGCAACCCTATTCGTGAAAGACGGCGATCAATTCGTCCGGGTAGCGACAACTGTCGCAAAGCCGGACAAAAGCGGACGGGCGATTGGGACCGCTTTGGACCCCGGCCCTGCTCTCGACGCCCTGAAAACAGGAAAAGCGTACAACGGCGTGGTCTCGGTCTTCGACAAACCCTACGTGGCTGGCTATGAGCCGATCGCGAACTCATCGGGTCAGATCATTGGAGCTTACTTCGTCGATCGCAAAAAGTGAGGCGCTCCGTTGATTTCAAAAAATTGGTTAGACCACTGAATAGGTTATGGCGGTGCAGGCAGTCATCAGCGAACTCGTCTCAGCCGTCTTTTTACGGGAAAATACAGGGAAATTCGCGGAATTCAGCCCGAAGACAACGATTAATGGCGGCCTTCGTGATTCAAATTCAATCACTTACAACCCGAATTCCCTGAACATCGGATCAGGGAAGTTCTGCATCTAAAACAGGGAACGCGGAGCGTCTAGCGATGCTCCAAGTTCAGGCCGCAAAGGGCAGATTACTGATGTCCGCTTCACCCCCAAGAGCGGACATACTCAGAGCCGGCATCAATGTCTGCTGAGTGCCAAAAGCAGACACCGGCTCAGTTGTGCCGCGAAGGCACGGCAATCCGTGGAAGTTCTTGTGGTGAAACGTCAGCCGCGCCGCGCCGCCTCGATCGCGGCGATGTCGATCTTCTTCATGCCCATCATCGCATCAAACGCGCGCTTTGCTTCGTCGCCGCCGGCAGCCAGCGCCTCGGTCAGCACGCGCGGCGTGATTTGCCAGGAGACTCCCCACTTGTCTTTGCACCAGCCGCACTGGCTCTCCTGGCCGCCATTACCGACGATGGCGTTCCAGTAGCGGTCGGTCTCTTGCTGATCGTCAGTGGCGATCTGGAACGAGAAGGCTTCGTTATGCTTGAACGCAGGACCGCCGTTGAGGCCGATACAGGGGACGCCGGCGACTGTGAATTCGACCGTCAGCACGTCGCCCTCCTTGCCGGACGGGTAGTCACTGGGGCACAATGGACGGCACGCACCGCGCTGCCGGGAAAGGTATCGGCGTAGAAGCGGGCAGCAGCCTCGGCGTCCTTGTCGTACCATAGGCAAATCGTGTTCTTGGCCACTGCTTATCCTTTCATCGCCTTGCTCATGTGCGGCAACGGCGACGGTCGAGGCTTCGCATAGGCCGCTTGGTTGGAATGGGAACAGCCGCCAAGTAAGAGGGAGACGCCTAAGACAGCGACTGCAAGGATAATACGCATAACCACTACTGCGTGCCCTTGGCTACGCGGCCTCGTTAACGATGATCCTCTTGCTAATTGATTGAGGGGGGTAACGAATAGCTTTTGGTTAAAACTTGGTTAAAAAGCAGGATCCATGATCGGACGGCAAGAGCCACGAGCCCGAGTCGGGCCTTCGCGCGCGACTTGGCGGATTGTCGACTTGGTACCAACGTCAGTCAGAAGAAACTCAGCAAACGCCACCATGCGGGGACGGTCAGGAATGAAAGCGGAATACCTATACCGACCATCATAGTGACGAGCGGCGGGTCTAGCTCATGATCCATCGCGACGATGCTTGCTCCGATCATTGGCCCCATTGAGGCCTCGAACACGGTCACGCTCAGAATTTGCCCTTGTGCGCGCAGCATCCCCGCGAAGATAAGCAAAATTAGCGCGGGGCCGATTGCGAGCTTGTACAGAAGTCCGACGATCAGCGGCTGCATCTTGCCCCGTACGTGGCTCAGCTGCAGCTGGTAACCGACCGATACGAGAGCAATCGGGACCAGCGTAGTGCCCAGACGCTTGAGCAGATCGTCGAGCCAAATTGGGTATTCGAACGGCGTTAGCAGCAACGCCAGCACGAATGCCTGGAACGGCACGAACAGGACGATTTTTCGGATCATCGACTTCGGATTGAACCCCTGGCTCGAGGAGTGAAGCGAGGCCACCAGGATGCCAAGGGTACAGAGCACGAAATACGACCCCAACTGATCGATCAATATTCCAAGACCGAGAAACTGCGGCCCATAAAACGTCTCGATCATCGGCAGCCCAATGAACGCCGTGTTCGCCAGTCCGCCGGTCAGCATCAGCCCGCCAATCGTTGCGCGTGAAAAGCTGAGTGCCCGGCCGGACAGCCAGAAGAAACCGCAGCCGATGCCGAACATCAGCCACGCCATCAAGGCGGGCAGAAGCAGGCTGGTTTGAAGCTTCAGGTCGTGCACGTAGGTAAGGGTCAGTGCCGGAAGGGAAATATTAACGACGAACCCATTCAGCACCGCGGCCGCGTTGTCTGGCAACCGCCCCGAACGGCGCAAGAGAATGCCAAGAAGGAAGCAGGAAACGAGAAGAAGGTAGTTGTTCAACCTAACCCCCTTGCCCCCGGGACTCGCAACGTCAGTTACGACGTGAGACGTCTTGCTGTACGCTGAGCCATCGTCGCCAGAATGGCCTTGGGCATGCCAACAGACAATATCTCTTCCGCGGACCTTGAAACGGCTGTCGCGCGTTTCCGAGCTGTCGGTTCAGTTGCAACGTCGGTCGAGGCGCTGCTGCTACCAAACTGGGATGACGATGATTGGAAGCAGCTATTTCGTTTCACGAGCACCCGCAGGGTGCCGGCCGGCGAGGCGCTAATCCGGCGCGGTGAGCCCGGCCGCACGTTCTATTTCGTGCTGCATGGCCAGCTTGAGGTAATTGCACACTCAGGCGACGGACTGAGCCTCGGTCGCATGGCCTTGGTTAGCGCGGGGTCGGTCTTGGGAGAGCAAGCATTCTTCGACGCCAGGCCCCGCTCAGCCGGCGCCTGGGCGGTGGACGACTGCGAAGTCGCGGCAATGAGCCTCGAACAGTATGCCGCATTCGAAGAGAGCAGCCCCGCCCGCGCACGCGACCTGCTCTTCGCACTCGGCCGCGTGCTTGCGATGCGGCTGCGCAGGACTACGGCGAAGGTCGTGGGGTGAAATTGCTAGGCTGGCACTTGAAACAAAAAGGAAATCGAATGTTCGCTTTGGGTCAAAAGCAGACATTACAATTGCGATGGATTTGGTCTGCCCCAACAACGGACTCGGCAATCGACCATCAAGCTGAAACAGACAATGCTTCACCCTTAGACTATGATTCGAGAGGTCACGGGATCATACAGCGGAGCGGCACCGGAGGCCGATCGCAAAGACGTCAAGCAGATCGGAAACAAAAATCAACAAAGCCGGCAAGAGGAAACGGCGGGTAACGCGCGCTCAGGCGGCTGACAGACCGCACGCCGAAGATGATGTCGATGGTTGCGACGTCAAATTCCTCGGCAGCGAAGCGACGCCCGATGTAGCACTGCCGCCGGCAAAGGGCGGAGTGGGACGGAGACGCCAACAAAGCTCTAAACAACGAGCGACATGAACCGAGGGGTGCGACGGTACCGTCGTTGATTCGACAATTGTCCTTTTCGCTAACCTGGTTGCCGCGTGTCCTGTTGGACGCAGGCCTCAAAGTGGCTGAACAGCCTGGTTGGCGGAATCGTGGTCGCGGCGATGTCGGCTCTATTAAAGGTGTCATCTGTCATCACACCGCGGGGCCACTGAGGGGAAATATGCCTAGCCTGGGGATCATCACCAACGGACGACCTGATCTCCCTGGACCGCTGGCCCAGCTTTGTTTGGGACGCGATGGCACGATGTATGTGGTAGCGGCTGGCCGGTGCAACCACGCGGGAACTGGCAATTGGCAGGGCTTCACGCGTGGCAATACGAACTTCATTGGGATCGAGGCCGAGAACACCGGGTTCACGAGCGGACCGAAAGCCGATCCCTGGCCGGCGGTTCAGATGGATGCCTATCGCCGAGGCGTGGCGGCGATACTGAAGAAGGTAAGGGCTAACGCAATTATGGTCTGTGGGCACAAGGAATACGCTCTGCCGCCGCGCCGCAAGATTGACCCCACCTTCGACATGAATGATTTTCGCTTACAAGTCGCCGCGATAATGGCCGGGACCGCACCGCTTCCATACATGATTCCCGCCGTGGACGGCGAAGGTCGAAAGACACTGCGACGAGGCGCGAGGGGAAATCAGGTCAAGCAAGTGCAGACAGAGTGGCGTCGCCGCGAATGGCACTTTCGATGCTAGTACCGAAGCCGCGGTCAGACGTTTTCAGCGTGACCACGGACTGGTTCCGGATGGCATCGTCGGTCCTCGAACATGGGCTACGCTTCAGCCGTAAGCGCCAGCTCACTTAGCTACTGTCCTCGATATCCACATCCGCAGGCTCTCGGGGGCCAACCAGCAGATCGATAATTCGATCCGTCAAAAATCGATAGACATCATTGAAAGGCAGTTCCACGACCTTTCTGCCAAAAGCGTGTCCGCCAACTTCACAAGGGGCAAAGATAAAAATCAGGTCAGCATTGCGAAAACCAAAGGATTGAGAAGGCGACACACCGCTTGGCTCGAATTTCCAATCTTTTCCGGCTAAAAGGAAGTCAGGTTCGGCTCTCAAAGCATTTTCGCAGTAGATAGAAAAAAATTGCATCGCCATTGCTTGATTATGTACTATGTTCTTTAGAAACAACTCGGTAGAATTCTCAACATCAATATTTATAGTTCGGGTATAATGTCGGCGTTGCGTGTCCCCCCTTCGGTACGTGGAAATATAAAACTCGGTACTAATGAGAGAGCGGGTCGCCGTTAGTACGAGGGGCTGGAGCCAGAAACCATCGTTTGGCAACTTTTCTAAGCCTAGCTCCTTAATTTCCTTCGCCGATAGTCCAGAGCCTGCATGCACCAAAAACGCTTCCAAAATATTCTGAGCAGTCACTTCGACAAGAGAATTAGCAGCAACAAGTAAGTCATCATCTTCAGTTTCAAAATGGGGGATTGTTACGCCAATATTACAGTGTGTCTCGCTTTTTGGAAAAATTTGTCTTTGTTTATATTCTAACTTAGTCGACAGAAAATCTAGTTGTCCTGTCGCTTTACCTTGCATGACCTGCAATAATTTAACTAGTTTGTATGTCTTCAGATCATCAAGCGCCTCAAACTTCTGAAATTTCTCAAGTTGACCTGGTATTTTACACGTCTCTAGACGGGCTAAAACAACATAGGCATCGTCTGTCTCTTTTTTCTCCCAATCACTAAGAGCTTGGATCACTTCTTTCCGCAGCAGGCCATTCTTATCTACTGAATGTCCCGACAGAAATATTATGAGGAGGTCACAGCGGCGGATGGCAACCGATAAAGCCCGTTCCCAAAGCGCCCCAGGCGGGCGATCTATGCTGTCCATCCAGGGTCTTAATCCGGCGGCGTGGAAGGCCCGATAAAACCTCTCTACCCGCATCATGTCGTCCGGAGCGTAACTGAGAACGATCATCTGAAAACCAATCAGTGAGGTCCCGTTGCCGCAGGGCCGATATAGGTCGGTACCACCTGCTCAACTGTTCACGTCCCCGCACGGCTTGGACTGGCTATGTCGTGCTCGGCCAAATGGGGTCAGCGGTTTCAACGTCGCTCATCCTGCTTTGATTTGAGCAGCCGCCTAACCACAGTGTTCAATTCGGCTTCGTCTTTAAGCGATTGACCCAGCCGTTCGGCTAACTCTACGAGGACAACACGCACGTCATGCGCAAGCTCCAGGCAGCTCTTATCCGTCTGTTGGTGAAGGTCGGCGCTCAATACTGAATGCAATAGCACCAACGGGTTGTGCCCATTGATGAGCAGGGCTGGTGGGACTGCATCTTTGACTGATATGAGCGCCTTCCTAAAGTGTTTCTCTTTCTTTGCACGACCGAGGGTCTTTATCATCTCGGGCGGCGCTCCGACTTTTTCAGCGAAGCCGATGATCTCGTCGAGAATTTGGTTTTTGTGATTTTCAACCACGCGGCTGTAATAGACGAATGCTGCGATCCCGAGACCTTGATTTTCGCAACGCCTCCCTTGGAGAAAAATCTCTCGCTCGTCTCCTAGTAACCTGATGAGTCGAGCAGGGACGGGAGGACCATAGTTCGGTTGTTCGCCGAACTTGTAAGCCAAAGCCGCGGTAGAATCCTCGCCTTGCCTATCGATTAACAGGGAGAACATCTTCCGCCCTTCCCGGCAGTTGGAGCAAACATAGGTAAGATACGTCATTTTCTGCTCCCCTCGGGTTAGGTTGACTGAACCCTCTTCATAGCGGAAGAAGCGAGGACCATTACATGTGTCGCTCGTACAATGCAGTTCTAGCTCAGGTTTAGCTAATTCGTGATACGCAGCACCTGCTGGAGTATGCTTGATCGAACAACCATCAAGCACCTTCCTCCACTGGTTAGGTGGCACGCTTTCCAAAAACTCCGCGAATGAAATTGGTGTTGGCTCTTCGCTTGAAGCTTCATTGGATTTGTTTGTCTGGCTCATGAATCTATCCCTCTTCACGCGCAGGCATTCCGCGCCCGGTAGCGCGGTGCGAAGTGCGGCGAGATGCCTTCAATGTAACCTTCGGCTAGCTTCACGAGTTTCGCCTGGCAGTTGAGGCGACCCGCGAGTTCTTTGGAGCCCGGCGAACTTCGCGGGTCGATTCATCCGACGTGGCTTGGCGTAGGACCCTCGCCTATTCACGACCTCGTCGGCCGCGCCAAGCAACAGATTGTCTACTTATCACACCGAGATCGTGCATCGATCAACTACATCCCCTCACGAAATTTCGCCGATAGTCTCGGCGGACAGCCGAATACCGGTTCCTGTTGGAACTCTGGCCGTCCAAGTTAGCGCGACGCTCCCCTTATCGTGAGGCTCAGTGGCCCAACGAGTAGCTCGCCGCCCCTCGGCTACTGGCGAATGCTGCGGCGGTCGTGCGGTTGGGTGAGATTTTTTTCTCTTTGCAGAACGTGAAGAATTCGTCAGCGTCGAGGAAGATGGGTAAAATGTTCAGTCCCTCGCGCTTTGCGGCCGCCCGTTCGCTCTCGGCATTCTTCTCCCATTCATTGAAATCGAGCGGGAAGGTCTCCCCGTCTTCCATGATTTCCCGGATAAGCCCGTAGTCTTCACGTCGGTACCACGGTGCGAAGTGCATTCCTTCCTCGCATTCTGGTCGGCCGCTGGCGCCACTTGCTTTTGGAATAGAGCCCGGGCTTGGGGGCTTTGTGGGTCTATCCGTCAACCCAACTGGGCGCGCAGAGAAATGTTCCTACGCTTGATTCTAACGCGGGTTAGATGAGGAATTGACCCAGGAGGAACCATACATACCCTTTTTTCCAGAATGGTCGCCGCGGCGCTTTAAGACGACCCCAGAGGACCTGGTGACCGCTGCAAGAGAGGCGATTTCCTACTACGAAGCCGGGCACGCTATAGTCTCGATGAGGCTGGGCTACAGGTGCCTCTACGTTACCATAATGCCTGAGGGCGATAGACTGGGAACGCGCCTGTTGCGAGGACCCTCTGGTTGGAGGAAACGACGACAAGATCAAACATGCCTGCAAGTCCTCATTGCCGCCAGCATTGCAGAGAACAAGCACATCGGCTCCCGGACGTGGGGTGATGCCGATGACCGCGTGAAGGTAACGAACCTCGCGCTGCTGGCTAAGGCCTAAGCGAAGCGACTCAGCCTAATGTCCGGACATTAGAGAGCGGATCAGGGATGTCCGCATTGCCTCCGAAAGCGGACATGTTCAGCGTCAAGATCGATGTCCGCTTAGTGCCAACAGCCGACATCGCTCCGGAACTTTATTCCCTCCCTCCCCGAACTGACGATCCGTTGGGGCGTTGCTCCTCAAGGGAAGGACCGGTACTCCAAATGTCCCGACGAGCCGAACATTACCGTGGCTATAACATCGACGGAAACATGCAAGCGCGAGGTTGGAGTGTCGAAGTGCATCCCAACACACCTGATCTCCCAATTCTTCGACGAGCTGTTTTTCGCGTGATCCACCCGGCGTGGACAGAGGCACTCGTTCAGGCGCGTGCGCGCATTGATGCGAGGCTGCGGTAGCTCGAAAAAAAGTGCAGAGCATACGAAAAAGGGGTGATTGCCCACGTGGCAAAAAGTTCCATCAAGATGAATTGACTGGCTATTCAAGCGTGCGGGGCGCATGCTTTGCAAATCATCGGCATCCTCCCCCAAGAAATTTCCGTCGCGTGCTCTGCGGTGCGCAAGCTGCCGTAGTCGTCGATGCTGTTCCCCGGAAAACAACCTATAGGCTAACACCATGAAAAAGTATCTCGTTGCGGCTGTTTTAGTCGCTGCCTTTGCCGGTCCTGCTCTAGCTGAGCAGTTCTATGTGGCCTTCGATCCAGCAAGCCATAAATGCACGATGATGCACAGCGAGCCTGCGGCACCTATGAAGAGCATGGGCGCCTTCAAGACTGAAGCTGAGGCTCATAAGGCCATGACCAGCATGAAAGAGTGTCAGTCGTAGGCTGTTTGGCCTGCGGGTTCGCTGTCTAGCGAGCGCCACATCAAAATTTCACCCTGAAAATCTATGAAGGAGATCGTCATGGACTGGAATCGCGTTGAAGGAAACTGGAAGCAGGTCGCAGGCAAGGTCAAGGAGAAGTGGGGCAAACTCACCGACGATGACCTCACCACCATCAACGGTCGCCGCGATCAGCTCGAAGGAAAGATCCAGGAGCGTTATGGCCTCGCCAAAGATCAGGTCAAGAAGGACGTTGACGACTGGTATGGCAAGCAGTCCTGGTAGCCATGCCTTGAAGTCAGTTTTTGGCCCGGCATTTTGCCGGGCTTTCTTTTAGGACCGGGAGGATCGTTATCTGCGGTCCGGCCCGAAAGGATTGTCCTTGGGATCGCATTTCGACCGTATATCGCATTTCGACCGTATTGTGATTCACGTCTGGGATGGCGAACTCATAGTTACAATGCCCGGCTCCAGTTTTAAGGCGGTCTACCACAAACCCGCCAACCAACCTCAGCGCGTTGCCAAGCAGATCCCATCTGGCACGCACGAGTTTAGAGCGCGCGCCTGGTGGGAGGCTTGTCAGCGGGCGCGATCGATGGGGTGGATCGTGTGATTTGGCGCGAATGTCTGCTTAGGGTCAGTAGCGGACGTCGAGCCGAGCGATGCAAATGTCCGCTTAGTGCCACTAGCGGACTCAGCGATCGCTGAACAACCGAGGTTCTGCGCGGGGCTGGCGGACCTATGCGGCGGACGCAGTGTATGAGGCAGGGGTTCGCCCAGTGCGGCGGAACATCGTCGCTGGTTTCCCTGCTTCCTCGATCGTTCTCGCGACCTCGTCTGGAACCGCATAGTGAACCATGTGTCCAACACCGGGAACCAGCCGGAGGATACTGTGCGGAAGCTCCTCGTGAAGTCGAACGGCTTGGCTATCCTTTACGACGCGATCCTTCGTGCCGGCCATGATAACGATTGGCATCGACAATTCTTGGTAGCGATTCCGCATGGCTAGGGCGACCGGAATCATCGCGACGCCGTCTTGACTCTGCGCGCGAATTTGCCCTGGTCGTACAGACATGCCGCGGGGAAAGCTCTTCGTGAAACGTGCCGGCACGGGGAGCGGGGCGAACATCCCCTTGAGCAGGAGTGGTAGCATTGCTCTGCCAATGAGAGGGGAGACTGAAAAGCGCAGCAAATCTCCGAGGATTGGGATCGCGGTCGGCGCCGAGAACAGCACGTCGGCGCGGAGGGTCGGATAGTAGTAGCCCGACAGCAAAACAAGTCCCTTTACCGCGTCCGGATGGTTCAACCCCAGAGCCAAGGCTACGGCTGCGCCCCAGGAGTGACCCAGCACGATGGGACGGTTGATGCCGAGGACAGCGAAGGCATCGCGAATCAGCTCAGCCTGGGTTCCCGCACTCCATGCCGAACCGTGCGGACGGTCGCTGTAGCCAAAACCCGGACGGTCGAACGCAATCACGCGATGTCGCTTGGCTATCAAGTCGAGCACCCCGCTAGTATCGAAATCCTCGGCCGTGACCACGTTGCCGTGGAGCAAAACAACCGGGGGGCCTTCCCCCCTTTCGATGTAATGCAGGCGGACACCATCCACCGTAACGAACTGACCAGCAGGCGGATGCTCGCGCTCCGCTTTCCGCGCGCGATAGACGTTGTACATCGTCATCGCTGCAATTGTGGTCGCAGCCGATGCTAAGATCCCGATAGTGTTGGATGGTTGCGAAATACGGCTCATTGATGAGTCCTTTTTATCGAGGCCTCAGAGCCTCTCTGACATTGTTACGCGTTAGTCGCAGCGCTGTGGCAGCGTGTCCCGCGACTGCATAGAGAAGTGTGCCGGTGCCAAAACTTCCCGCGTGCGAAATCTGAAATCCGCGGTCACATCGACGCGTCAGCCCTAAGCGGCTTCGGCTTCCTGATTGACCGCGGTCTTGGCTATTTTCGTCAAGGCTTGGTCTGTGGCTTCTTCTTCGTCGAGAGTTTCTTGAAGAAGGGCAACCGCATCAGTGTGGCCAAGCTCTTCGGCCCAAGTGCGCAGAGTGCCGTAACGCGAGATTTCGTAGTGCTCGACAGCCTGGGCCGCAGCGAGGAGGCCGGCATCTAGTGCAGGCGAGCCCTTGTACTCCTGCATAATTTCAGCTCCCTCCTCGGTGATACCGACGATGGCAGCGCAGGTCTTGCCCTGGGGCTTTTTATCGATGATTGCGAAAACCTGGTCCAGTCGCTCGACCTGACCCTCTGTCTCATCGCGGTGCTTTTCAAAGGCTGCCTTTAGTTCACCGTTCTGAGCTGCCTTCGCCATCTTGGGCAGCGTGGCCAGGATTTTCTTCTCCGCGAAGTAGATGTCCTTCAAGGTGTCATGAAATAGTTCGTCTAGCGTCTTTGGCTCTTTGGCCATGGTCTGTCTCCAGTACAGAGGATGAGAAGGAAGGTAAGTTCGTGTCAGGCGCGCTGGGTGCGACCGCCCGTCAGGATAAGTCCCAACAGGAAGCCAACACCTAACCCGACTCCGATTGAGGCGAGCGGGTTGCGTCTGATGATCTGGCCTGTTTCTTCGACAGCGTCGGTTGCCACGTCGTAGGCCTGCTCATATTGGCGACTCGCCATATCCTCGACGCCGCCGGCGATATCCGCAATGTTGTGGCGCAGCTCATCGGTATCGGAAGGCCTGTTTCTGCCTGCGTGCGTGCTCGCGCGCACCTGCGCGCCAGGGGTGTTACTCATGGAATGCTCCTTGTAGGGGGAGGAGGGCGCCAAGTGTGCGCCTGCTATAGAGGGAACCGGGCTGCGATGGCTTAGTTCCAGTCACTGTCCCGCTGAGTACAAATAAATCGTCATGGCCCTTCCGGGCGAACGTGCTCAGATCGACTGCCGGTAGCCGGAGGCCTCTTCCTCCGCCCGTGGTTAGGCAAGGCCGCAAGGTGATTGTGCAGTGGAACGGCGGTCATTTGCACATCGACGACCGAGTCCAGCCCACACCTGAACAGCCCGCACAGGTGAAAATTAAACTAGAGCCAACGAGTCTGCGCGTCTGCGGCCCGACCACGGAGCCTCGTGCGCCTGATCGCACATAGCCGGCCGCTTATTGGCTGAGCCGGTCGCCCGTGGCTGAGCACCGCCCGCCCGCTTTGATCGGGCCATGGTTGCGAGGTTCTGAGCCTAGGTGTCAGGATTAGGGGGCGGCCTGAATGTCCCGCCGGAACCTGATGGCACCGATGAAGTTGAGGCAGAGGTCCGTGTCGTAAGCATTAGGCTTTGACTGTTTGGCTCGCTTACAGAAGAAGCCCCGGACGGTGGATGCCAGGGCTTCTTCCACTCTTCGATAAGGAGAGATGATGATGGCAGGGAAACCATCACCACGGCGGAATTATCTCACCTGAGACGTAGATCATCAACCGCATTAAGAAGCCCCGGTGCTTGGGGGACCGGGGCTTCTAGTGAGCTTGCGCTCATTGGATAGGCTGCGTGTCTGGGCCGAAGAGGGGGATGGCCTATCCAACTGTCTCATTGAACGCGGGGTGATCCACCTCGTTCCAAGGCCGTTCTACCCATTTCCGCCTTTTGGCCCCAGCGACTTTTGCGGGTGCCTGATCAGATGCTTTTAGTATGGTGATCCAAACGAGCACTTAGCGGACTCTCGACCGCTAGCTTTGCAATCGGTCAGGGCTCAGAAAAATCGGGTGCGAAAAACATGCGAACAGCTTGCGGCTCAGCCCAATCGTTGCCTTAATCGCTATTGATGCTTCCTATGACCCAGACCAACAATTATCCAGCCGCCCTCTCCTGTTTATGCGTGCCGTCGGCTCTTCAAGGTAAGAGGAGGCCCGAGGCTTATGATGACCGAAATGGAATTCCTGAACAGATTTCAACGCCAACCCAATGGCGTTTGGGCCTGCACAAAACCTATCAATGTTAAAGGTCCAAGTGGACCGGTTGTCATCGGCCAAGGGGCGAGCTTTAAGCCAGGAGCTTTGTTTATGGGGCTCGATCTCGCCAAGGAACTCGATCAAATGGCCGCGAAGCATGGATTTGCTAAGCCTCACTCAGGGCATGAGAGCCGCGAAGCTTCCCCGGCATAGACCGACGTGAGGAGCCATGTCTGATATCACCAACACATTCAACGCTGCAAAAATATCTGAGGGCGATGCCAAGGGCAGTTCCGTTGAGATCTCAATTCGACGCTTCTGCGGATCCCTCGCACGCCGCCTTCATCCATGGCGCAAGACGCGGGCACAGGACGAGGTTGCTCCCGCCAACGCGTCTGCTCAAACCGGCTCGCCAATGCAGCTTCCGATAAATCGCATCATCAAACATGGCAGGTTTGATTGGGGCTCTTTCTCTGCCTTTGAGGACGGCTCAATTGAGGTCGAGATAGCTGGTGTGAAGCAGTGGTTTCGAAACTTTTCCGAGTTGGAGGGTGGGCTAAGATCCAGAGGACGGAGATGATGGGCTGATCGAGAGTCATCGCTCCAACTCCCGCCGTGAGTACGTCAGTTACTGCGTCGGGAGATTATCCAGCCAATCTCCCTTGCCTTCTCGTTTGCCGCTGTCCAGGCAAGTGATAGAAAGTGCGGGAAACTCATTTTGTTTCTTTCGTCCTGGACTTTCCTTCCAGAAAAGTGGCCCGCGATGAGCTGATTGTCCTTCGTTCTTTGGTAAATAATGCTGAAGCTGGTGCCCGGCATCGTTACGAGAATCTCGTCATCCAAGACGTCGACGGCAATTTTCGATCTCATGAACCAAGTTTCCAAAACGCTAGACCGATTGGGGGTTAGGGTCATCAAACCAACGCGGGCGTCTCCGGGCCGATCTCGGCCTTGTACACCGCGGACGTAAGCGAGCGTTTGGTGCACTTCAATCAGCGCAGGGCAGCGACATTGCCAGCGTAGATCCAACCGCTCTTCGAGGTCGAGGAGTGGGTCACCTGCACCCAACGCCCTTTCTTACCGATCACGCGGAGTTTCGCGCCCTTTGCAACCACGATAACAACTCGCGCAGATGGTGAAGGTCCTTCCCGAAGGTTGACGAAGGCCAAAGGCCTAATCCAGTTCGCATCAACATCGTTACTCGTGGTTCGCACTGGACGCCTAGATGGTAGTGGGACGAGATCTCCGGGCGGTGTCGGGACGTCCAGATTCGCGAACCTCTCTTCCTTACCGGTTGTCCCAAGCCCGTTAGCCCGCTCGTCACTGACTTCCGCCTCTGCCAGTTCGTTTCCTGCCTGGGAATTTATTTTGAGGACTAACCCAGTGTCCGTGATGATAGCTCCATCGGGCCCAACGAGCTTGATAGTCAGTTTGGAGTCACCGCTCGCGTTAGTGGGTAAATTGAGATGCAGGTCCCCGATCTCGTCGGTTTTCAAGTTCCATTCGGTCTCCCCATAGGGGCTTCCAGACGACAACATGCTGCCTTGTGGCAGACCGCTTATGGCAATGCTGCTACGGGCAGGCACTCCATCAGTACCATCGAGCGCAATGGGGAGGTTTACGTCCTCCCCAGCTGTGGCCTCGAGCATGCTGGGCGCTGAGAGAACTGCGCGCGGGAGCGCCGGCGTGGGATTTGCGTTAGGCGCCGACCAAGGGGTGTTGATAACGCCAAGAAAGAAAATGGCCCCTAGGGCCAGATTGGGGAGCAGCGCGATAAGGACCAGGACTGCAATAAGAGCACGAGGCCCCGGCGGCAAAGTGAGCAAACGGCTCGGCGGCGTTTGATCAGGCTGCTGCTGTTCGACAGGTGTTGCACCCGCTAGTGTGCCGGGTGCGAACCGGCCACGTATCCGTGTCACTGCCGGTTCTTCGTTACTGACCAAGTGACCCTTTGTATCCGCCCTTAACAGTCTAAGATGCTGCGCTGCAACTCTCGGTCGACGTGCGTGAATGCTCATTTCGCGTCATGGAACTCATCAGGACCACGTTGAACGGGATCGCAAACAGCCCTCGTCACCGCGGCTCATTGCCCGTCCTAAAGTGCGCGCGTCGGTTTGGCCAATTCCAAGAGTAGATTTGAGTTATCACCGATATACACAGCACGTCTGCAAGCGGGCACCTTGCCTGGCACTCCCCGCTGACTAGTCGCTGTATCCGTGTGCCAGGCTCGAAGCATGTCGTGAATGCGTGCGCTGTTGGAGACCGTCCTCCCTTACACGATACATTTACGGGAGGACGGCCTCCCGGAAGGAAAAGTTCCCGACCCCAATTGGGGGCTTTGACGATAATAAACGAAAATTAATGGGTGGCGAAATTGCCACGGCGCCTGAAAATCGTTCGCGGACGTATTGCGGGGATGTGCCTGGTGCCTTTTTGGTAGTGGGTGATTGGCACTGACGTAACGCCAGCTCATATTTCGAGTGCGTCATCGGCTGGGCCGAAGGTGCGGGGGGCGTAAGTCATTATGGAGGCGAAAGAACCGCCGCGTCTGGAGGGCTATACTCAACGCGACGAGGAAACCACACCCGATGTCTTCGAAGTATCAGGATCGGTCAAGTGGTTCGATCCGTCAAAGGGCTACGGATTTATCGTTCCGGATGAGGATTTTCCCGACGTTCTCCTGCATGTGACCTGCCTCCGACGTGGCGGCTTCCAGACTGCCTGCGAGGGCGCACGCGTGGTCTGCGAAGTCGTGAAGAGTGCCAAGGGCCTGCACTGCGTCCGCATCTGCAGCATGGACGACTCCACGGCGATCCGTCCGTCGCAATCACCCCAGCGCACCCATGTGGTCGTCGTCCCCGAAAGCGAGTGGGAAAGAGTGATGGTGAAGTGGTTCAACAGATTACGTGGGTTTGGCTTTCTAACCCGCGGTCCCCAGACGCCCGACATTTTCGTGCATACGGAAACACTCCGCCGTTCGGGCTTCACCGAGCTCAGGGCTGGCCAGGCCGTGCTTGTACGTTACGGCAGAGGAGCCAATGGTCTCATCGCGGCGGAACTTAAACCCGACGGTGCAGCGGGCCTATCCTCTCACTGACCCCTGGTGCGAACCTGATGGAATGTCCGTTCTGGGTCATTAGCCGGACATACTGACAAGTCCGCGCCATGTCCGCTTTACCCCCATTAACGGAAGTTGGGCGGCGATCGGTTTATGAGTACACGCCCTAGAACTAATGGTGCGTCAGGTGTCCCTCACATGGTCTTGGGAGCACGCCTACCGACAAATGTAGCCCTGTTTTCACGCTGTATAAATTGTCGCTAAGCGACAGCTCTACCCGAACTCGTTCTCCTTTGGCCGAAGCCGCACACCCGGCGACGGAGAGCGAAAGAACACCACTCCAAGCCGAAGCATCGCTTGTTCAACGTGTTACCCTTGAGAAGCCTGTGGTGATGCGCTCCTGGCGCTCCAGATAACGGATACTGTTTACGTGCAGTCCAGCCGCTCGGGCGAGATCCGCTTGCGTAAGGTTGATTAGAGCGCGCGCAGCTGAGAGTTGCTGCCCATATCAATCCATCCATCTTTTCCCCCTTCGCCACGCTGCACCTGCAAGCCAAAATTAAACCTGAACTCACACGCGCGTGGGCGCAGCCCGCGCGCTCTTTTAGAGGATATGATTTCACTTACGTATTTCCTTTAGCGCTTCAGTTTAAGTATTCGTCCCTCATCTGTGCGGGTATCCATCCCCCACCGCCGAGGGTACCCTCCCTCACTTCTGCGGGTACCATCCTTCGCTCTTGCAGGTATCTTGTTGGTCAGAATGGGCAGTCGCCTGCCCCGCAGGTCTCGCTCGCGCTCTGTAGGCATTAGTTGAATGACCGCGTCGCTGTCGTGACAGGTATTCAGTCTTCAGCAATGACGCGATTGCCCGTTCAACTGAACTCTTAGACAACCCAGTCATCCTGGCGATACGGGTTTGGCTCGGGTCACACCTGCCGGTCTTAGGGTTGGCATGTTTCACGAAACAACCCAACACTGCCTTCTCAGAGCTGCTCAGCCTCGTGAATAGGATTGCGTAGCAAGCAAGCAGCTTCTTTCCACCTGGAGGCGGATCATAAAGTCTGTTGGCGCTCATGAACTTTGACCTTTGTCTGAATGATAGTTGGGCAGTCCCCGAAGTTCAGCGAGCGCATTCGAGTCGATTTCCCCGCAACACTCACGAATGCAGCGGAGCAGTCCTTTCCGCGTCCTGCAGAAGGAACGATCCTCCCAGCCGGAGTTCTTTTTCCGTGAATTGCCCTTCTTCCGCTGCAGCCTCCATTGCAGCGGGTCATCGATGACCCTCCATGTGGCATTGAGTTGGGCTACGAGCCCATTTGAGGGGTGCGCTGGGCGTTCGACGTGGTCACGGCAGTCTCTATGGGTCGCGGGGACCACAGACCGCTCGCGCACCCAGTCTTCATGGGCTGGCGCATCGTAATTAGACGGTCTGCGGTGACATTCTTGGTTTGCAACTGGGCTGCTAACGCATTGATCCGCAATTGGCGGCTTTACGCCCGGTTTGCAAAGAAGATGAGCACAATCAATTGGCTGCTCCAAACTACGAATTTGGGGGTCAGGAGTTCGAATCTCTTCGGGCGCGCCACTAAATCAATGACTTAGCCCAAAACCCCGACTGGCGAATGCGATTAACTAGGAACTAACTAGGTTTTGTTCGTGTCACATTTGACCGGGCTGACTGGCAAGGGCCGCTTCTTTCACGGGTTGAGCGGCCCCAAAATTTGGATAGAAAATCAAAAAAGGCAATCGGGACCAATTCTTAGCCACTAGGCCGTGTACTCATAAATCGAGATTGGTAAGCGGCGGTCGGTCAATGTCCGCTTTACCCCCAACAGCGGACATTCTTCAGCGCGCATGGGACGTCCGAAAAGTGCCAACAGCGGACGTTAGATCCGGCTCAGTTCCGACCCGCACTAAACTTCCGTGAGGGTTAGAAGTGGGCATAACGCGACATCCTCGTTCATCCTATGAAGGCGCGGGTGCCGGTGTCGCGGCCCGACTGGGTTCGGTGGGCTTCGAGCTCTTCTTGGCCTCGTTTTCCCGTCGGCGACTGTTGCTAGCGTGTTCTAGGCGGTTGAGCTACGCTTCGTCCCTCAGAATCGGAATACATGGGGGGTTTCATGGATATCGTTGCTGTACTCGTGACCTTGGCCATCGGCGCCATAGCCGGTTGGCTCGCAGGGCTTTTGGTTGAAGGAGCTGGGTTTGGGCTGCTCTGGAACATTCTGATCGGTATCGCAGGTGCTTTTATGGCAGCTCTGTTGTTCCCGAGATTAGGGCTCGGTTTGACCCTCGGCGGAGGCATTGTTGGCGCCATTGTTACGTCCACACTTGGCGCGGCTGTCTTGCTTCTGATCGTCAATCTGATCCAAAGGCTCGCCAGTTAAGCGCGTTCGGCGACAAAACCAACCCCGGTAGGCGCAAGCTGAAGCCTCCAGCGGAATCCGGCTAGATCCAGCTGGTCCAATTTCGAAGTGGCTCCGAGGTTCCAGCCTCATGGCTTCTACCGCGGCGCAAACCCAATCTTTTGCGTCAGAGTGATGCCCAAGACATACCGTCGGCGGAAGGACTGTTTTACGATCTCGACAACAGGTGATCCTCCTCCACCGAGACCTCGGTGCCTGTCTATTCGCCGGGGCTATCTCTTTGTGGAAGGTCGAAGCGCACCCCTGGCCGCTTGCCGGTTGGTGAATTGCACACCGCTGCGTTCAAGTGCCTCTCTGATTGCCCCGAGCATCTTAAACGAGTTTGGCGACGTTCGAGTTCGTAGTCGGCAACGGTCGTGATTCCTAATCCCGCCTCCTTAGCCAAGTCAGCTTGCGACCACCCCAGTAACGCTCTTGCGGCACTGGAGTGTCCCGTCATCGAAACGTAACCAGGAAGCTTTATCAGACGACGAGTAACCCAGCTAAGTCTCCACTAGCCCCGGTCTCCCCAAAGGCCGGGGCTTCTTTTTTGCTCAGATAGTCTTAACCAGAGACCCAAGCGACGACTGCTAATAATTTTGGCACGGCGTAGGGTGTAAGCCTGGAGAGAAACCCACGCACGGTGACCTGAACAGAGGAGAGTGCCATGAGTAAATTGCTGGTTGCTGCTGTCGCAGTTGGCGTTATTGCCGCCTTCAATCTTGCTCCGCAATCGGCCCAAGCACGGCATTGTTCAATCGTGACGGCCACAGCACACGGCACAACTCAAGGCATTGCCACCAGGAGGGCTGACCGGAGAATGCAGCGATACGTTACCAGCAACCTTAGTGGCTGGGGCGTCCGAGCCGGCCCCAGCAACGCCTGCCAGGGTTGGGGCGTGGATGGACTCCGGCCAGCCTGTAAAAGCTCGGCAGTAGTCTGCAGCTAGGCCACGCGGGTTTAAGGACAGGCTTTAAATCCAGCGCAAGGGAGAAGCCGCCATGAAGACTTTTATTTCGATTTTTGCCGTGATGCTCGCACTTGCCTTCACAGGTCCAGCCTTCGCGGGAGATGTGAAGAACGCAAAGACCGAGCAAGATTGCGTGAGAGATGGCGGCACGTGGAATGATATGACCAAAACTTGCACCAAGAACAAGATGTAAGCCCACTGTCGCTGGCCACATTACGAACGGGCGTTGGCTTTAGTTCGCCGCCCTCTTTGGTTCCGCTTCAGTAGCTGAAGTACATATAGGTCCTCCACCGATAGCTTGACCGCTCCTCCTCCTGTGAGTGACCACCAGATATTGCACGTCATGCAGCCATGAAGGCGCTGACCACGATTGTCGATCTCGAACATCAATGTATGCGTCCGTATGTCTGCAGCAACATCGCTGGCCGATGAAACCCGCTGTCACCGACACCACTAGGCGAGCTTCGGGAGCTTACTAAACGTCAATCCGCGCACGGCCCTGCGGCGAATTGGCAGGAAGATTACCCTCGATTTACACGTAACAGTGCAAGGAAAGGAATATGCTGAAAAGTAATCGGCGAGGCGGCGCACACTCCTCCTCCAAGAAGTCATTCTTGGAAGGTTCATACGGGAGATAACAATGATTAGGTTCATCGCTTTCGCTTTTGCTTTGGCCGTCGCAACCTCCGCCCAGGCAATGTCGCCCGCACCGCTTCATCAGCCGGACGGCAGGATCACGCAAGTGCGCGAAGCATGTGGTGCCGGTATGCACATGGTGAATGGTGAATGCATAACTACATCCGCCCGCCGCCATGTCCGCCGTGGGGTCGTCACAGGCCACTGAACAATCTAAGAAGCCCGACGGGGCATTGGCCTCCTCGGGTTTCTAAATTCTCTGCAACTAAAGGTTCAGAGTGCGTCCAACTCTCCTATTGCCTGGGGGCAGGATGCGTGGGTTGGGGTCATTGTTGGTATGATCGAACGAAGATTCCCCGCCTTCAGATCCGGGAATTGCATCTTGAAAGAATTCATATGGGAGGAACAATGATCAGATTGTCGATCAGTGTCGCCCTTGCCTTATCCGTTGCAACGTCGGCAGAGGCTATGCCGCTCGCGCCGCTTCATGAGCCAGACGCCATGATGACGCAAGTCCGCAGAGCGCTCCAATGCGACGACCCCAATCAGGTCAATGGAATCTGCGAGGATTATGCCCGCCATGTCTCCCGCAACACAGGTGTGTGGAATGGAATGAAGGCTTTTGCGTTGAGTATTATGGGACGCTGAAGCCTTGCGGCCCTGAAGTTCGGTGTTAGGCCCGTCTCGAGATTGGCCGTGGGAGCGAAAGGAAGGCCCCCAAGCACCCCGCGGCACTTTGTCAGGACCGGGGAACGCGTGCAATCAAGCCGAGTTTCGCTGGTAAGTTCGGCATCCCTGACGCTCCCCCCGTCTAGCCGAACAACTCGGCGCTAGAAGCCCCGGTTCGCTCCGTTTCCGGGGCTTCTCCTTACCCGATATCACCTGGGGCGAAGCGACGCCGGTGCAGTCCCCCGGCCGCGCCGGAGTTTCTGCGCGCAGGAGATAAACAGCGGGAGGGGTCGGGCTCCTAACTCTGCCGCATTCCTCTACACCGGGTAGGTAGGCTGCGGCTTGCAAGTCACACTGAGCGCGAGCGGAGCCTCTGCAACAGGAAGCCCGGCCTCACATGACTGCCGGGCTTCTGCTAGCCTTGGGGCTGATGCCGCTGCCTATGTTCCGAACCACCGGCCTCGATCAACCCGCTATAGAATGGGGCGTCTCAGTAACGCCAGCGACGCCCATATCCATAACCATAATAGGGTCGTCGGTAGCCATAACCATAGTAGGGTCGGTGGTAGCCATAGCTGTAGCCGTAATAGCCACTGCGGTAGCCACGGCGATAATGTCGCCGGGCGTATCGGTGGTAGTAGGCAACCTTCTTGACCTGCGTGTCCGCGACAGCGGAACGATCCAACGCGAGTGTGGGTATGGCGTGGGCCGGGCCGGAACCCGCAAGTAATCCGGCGCTCAGTAGACCGGCAGCAAGTATCGTGGGGAAATAACGCATTGAGCTCTCCTTCGTCAAACTCCTCCGCGGCCAATGTTAGGCATCCACTGGCACTCCCGCAATGGAACCTCGGAAACAAAATAAACGACTGATCAATCACCCTTACGTCTCATAGCTTCCTCGCTTCAGGTGAGGTGCGGAAACTGGTTGACCGGAACCACTTCGAGATCAAATTTTATCGGAGAGGAAGGTGTAAATGGCTCCGCCGAAAAAACGGATAGGAATCTCTTTGACGGAACTTTTGAAAGCGACGATGGCAGGTGGGCTGTTATTTCTCTTGCCAGTGGCCCTCATTGCAATCGTCCTGAAGCAGGCGATGCAACTGGTCGAAAAGATAGTAAGGCCGATTTCGAATTACCTGCCTGTAGAGATAGTGGCCGGCGTCTGGGGAGAGACTATCCTCGCCGCACTGGTGCTGATCCTGGTCTCTTTAGTCGCTGGCCTCGTTGCCCGCACGAATGTTGGCAGCGCATTATGCGTTGGTTTGAGATTCTCTCCTTGGGGGTCTCCCGCAGTATCAACTGGTGAAGAGCATGGCCGAAGGCCTTGCACATGTGGAAAGCGCTGAAAGCGTGGATCCGGCACTCGTCAGCATCGAGGGCGGCTGGCAGATCGGATACGTACTCGAGCCGCTGGAGGATGGCTGGGTTACTGTATTTCTGCCGCAGGCGCCTACCCCCATGTCGGGAAATGTGATGTACCTGCCCGCGGATCGGGTACGGCCATTGGGCATCACGATCGGCCAAGCCATGGCGCTCGTAAAACACATAGGGGTCGGATCCGCCGAAGCGCTGGGCAGCACTGACCTCAGGCTTCCCGCGAGCGCATAGGGCTTAAGTGCTTCGTGCTGCGCTTCAGGAGTTGCGCGAGGAAGTGTCCGCCAGAAGCAGACACAGTGCCTCTTGCAAGTTGATCCGTTTTGAGGGTTCAATGGGGCGCTTACCCCGATTACATATTTTAGCGTCAAAGCTCAGCGAGATGTGGGTTGACTTTGAACAACATGCTGTAAGCTGGTCGAGCGAGACGTTGCCAAATAAAACTCGCAAGTCTTCGCAGTACGGACCTATGCACGAGTCGAAGAGCGCGCCTGCGCTCTTTCAACTTATATCAACGCCCAAGCTTCCATAACCCCCCATGCAAAACCACGAGGCAGTACCATGACCAAGTCCTCGGTTCGCAAAGCCGTCGCCGAGAAGGCGAGAAGTACGCATCGCAAGACCACTCGCAAAGTTGGCGCCAGGAAGGCGCACAGTGGCGATCGCAAGACACCTTCCAAGGTCGCCGCCGAGAAGGCGCGCGGTACATATCGCAAGACCGCCGCGCGCTTCGAGGAATTCGCTTACGATGCACAAATTCCAAAGTCGATGCGCGCCCTCGCCGAGAAGAGCGTGGCTCAGACGCGCGAGCTTTATGTGCACTCTCTCGAAGCTGTACTAGAGGGTTGGGAGAAATTGGTCGTGGCCGCTGGCCAGGGCACCTTAGCGCTCAACCGCAGGGCTATCGATATCACGCGGCGCAATATCAATAACGGTTTTGGTCTTGCGGAGAGGTTGGCCGGGGCGAAAAACCTTGCCGAGGCCATGGAATTGCAGACAACCTATTGGCGCAAGCAGGTTGGCGAATTGGCGTCTCAAGCCGGAGAAATGCGCACGCTATCTACTAAAGTAACCGCGAATGTGACAGCGCCTACAAGGCGCAGATAACGCCCGCATGAAGGCTCAGCTGCTGATTGACAAAAAGCTCGGACTTGCAGTGCAAACTCTGGAGTCTCTTCGAGCCCTCGACCAAGTTCACGACGCGGCTGCCTTAGAACCAGGTGCCAACGTCGAACGTGTAAACCCACCCGGTGCCGCCGACCACATACGGCACTGCCGTGTAACCGACTGCCGAACGGTCCATGTAGAGAGCCTGAACGTTCATGCGCACTTCCTTTTGGCCAAAGGGGAAGTACGTCAGTCCGACCGCCGCGTCCCATGGGTCTCCGTACTGACCGAAAATCTTTGATCCTGAGAAATAGGCTTGCCAATAGTCCGGTTTGAGCATGGTTGACGCGTACACCTGGAACCCATGATCGAACAGGCTGGTTACAGGTATGATTCCGGTGACCTTGAAGTCATCCAGCCATCGGAAATAATATTCTGCGTCAAGCGACCAACCCCTCCACTTCATCCCGGCATCCAGGTCCAACATTTGGAATGTCGCCTTTTGGACCATGCCACCGGTGTTGAAAGCATTAGGGGCGAAGAGCAGCGTTCCATCCGAAAGGCGTATCTGACTGTTTTCGAAAGCGTTGACCCCGGGCTGCTCCTGCGCATCCTCACGGCTATAGGTGAAATGGACCCCCAATAGCGTCGCAAGCTTCTCGTGATACTCGTAATCGCCGAAGCCATTACCCGGCCCGTACTCGCCGGTGGTCGGCATCCAGTAAAGCATGCTCGTGACCGTACACAGACAGTTATCCAATTGGCTTGCGCTGACGCCAAGGGCGCTGAGATTGCCGGCGAGGGCTACCTTGTAATCAAGGGTATCCGTAAGCTCTCCGCTCGCCATGTATCCCTGGATGTACGATCCGCGGAAGTACTCATCTGCCATCGACCGATGGTCGATCCTGAGCCAGTTCGGGAATGACTGAGCGGTTGATCGCGTCGAAGGCAACGAGAAGATGCCGGCCGTTGCGGTCAAGGCATCATCGAATTTATAGGCAATATTGCCACCGATGACGACTTGGGCAGGGTCACCCTGGCTCACATTTTGCGTCCAGGCATACCAAAAGTAGCGGAATTGTGGGTCAAACAGCCATCCGTGAAGTCCCCATTGAAGTCTATTCAACTGGATGTCTTGTCTCAGATCGAGCTCGAAAGTGCCGACCGAACGCATCCGTGTAAAAGCGATCCAGTCCCAACTGGTTCAGGTAACGTACATAGCCCTTTACGAAAAAGTCGACCTCCCCGTTAGGTCCACTAGCGAGCACGAAGCCTTTACCGGGTACGTAGGGAAAGGGACCCTGTTGCTTTTGGCTTAAATAACTCACGCCTCTGACATCCATTATGCTGTTCGCCGGAGTGGCGAGCGCCAGGGTGGAGCCGTGGGCGTCGGGGTTCGCCTGGGCGGATGTGTCCTGTGCAGAGGCCGGAAGCGCCGCAGAGCTTTCGGCGCCCGAGTTTGCCTGCGCGGGTTGATCCTTCGATGGGGTGACGCCCAACTCCGCTTCCATCGCCGCGATCCGCGCGTTGAAATCGGTGACTTGCTGCTGCATGCTGTTCAACAGCGCCTGCTGCTGATCGCGCAATTCTTTCAGCTGCTTCTCGATGCGCTCGCGTTGCTCGACGTCCGCTGAAGGCTGCGGAGTGGCGGTCTGCGCCTGCGCCACACCGGGTGCCAGCAACAGGATAGGCAGCAGAAACCTGAAGGAGTCGCGGAGCGCTGGTGTGCGCATTTGCTAGTCACCCGCCGCAAAGCATTAAAGTGCAATTCAATCACATGGCGGAATTGAATTGGTGGCAGATCTGCCACAGAGCCTGAAAGCACGTGAATCGTGCTCAGGAAGTGGGCTCAAAACCCGCTGCTCCCTCACGAACGCACGGGCTCCGGCTTAGCCTTTTTCCGCCCGGACGCCTGCTCAGGTGGTGGCAGAGCTTCGGTCGGGCGGTAAATTTTAACCTCTGGACCGGCCTCCTGCAGGCTGGATTTTGTCCCGGCCGGAAATGGAACGGCGCGCGTCTTCAAGCCCGGCTGTCCAAGCCTCCTCAATGGTAGCGCGGGAAAATTCGAAGTCCTTCACCAAGCCCGAGCGTGAGGGGCGCGTATTGATCAGGCGAATGATCAGCCAGCTTCTCTCGACGCAGGCGGCAGCTAGTTTCTGCGCGTCAGGATCAGACTTCAGCGCTGGGCGGCAATCTGCGCAGCAGCCGCTGGCCGGCGGCAGCGAGCTCGCCAAGTTCCTGTATTCGTTCGATGTTGAAACGAGTCCTGCTCGCATACTGGATGTCCTTGGCCCGTTCCGACACCTGGCTTAGATTTCGCGGTAGTTCTCCTTGGGCAGTTGAAATTATCGACCTGAATGATGCGGGCGGTGGTCAATGGTCTTTCGTCCGCCACATAAGTGATTGGCGTATTGGTAACCACACCGCCGTCCCAGTAGTGTTCCCCGTCGATCATCACCGGCGGGAAGCCGGGTGGCAGAGCGCCACTGGCTCGGACATGGTCCGCGTGGATAAGAGTATTCTTCGTATCGAAATAGGTGGAGGTGCCCTTGCAGACGTTCACGGCACCCAACGAAAGCCGAACCTGCCCGCGATTGATCAGATCGAAATCCACTAACTCTTCTAAAGTGGCCTTGAGCGGAGTTGTGTCGTACACGCTCAGGGCGCCTTCGGTGCCGTCCGCGGCGAACGACGCTGGTGGCATTCGAGGTCTATAGAAGCCTGCGACGCCGATGGTGGCAGCTGACATCGCAGCCATGTGGTTGACGGCCGGTCGAAGTGAGTCGAGCCATGCCGGCAAGGGAGGCCCAACATTGACTGAGATTCGACGCCAGAACTCACGCAGTCGCTCGACCCGCCGCTCTGGCGGATTGCCGACAATCAGCGCTGCGTTGATGGCGCCGATCGAGATGCCGACGACCCAGCTAGGCTCCACGCCCTCTTCGACGAGGCCTTCATATACGCCGGCTTGATAGGCTCCAAGCGCACCACCGCCCTGTAGCAGCAGAATCTCGTGATCGTACTTCATGCGTTCCATGAGCTGCACTCCCGTTTACTCCAGAAAACTATTCCAGCTTTCTTTCGCAGCGATGGCCGGTAGACGCTCCGGGAAGAAGGCATCCGTAAGAGAGATAATTGCAGGAAGATAGGTCCCTTAGTTGAGGCGATCATTTGCGACAAATCGTTACTTGATCTGTAATTGGTGGCAACGGTTCCTGAGACGGCTGGTTGATGGTGAACAGCCAGCTAGGTGAAGCGCACTCGAAATGACTATGGCGCAGGCGATAAGGACTCGCATTAGATCAGCCCCCTTCGACCTTGATTTCGGGAAATTAAATATAAAGGCAGCTCAAGATCAGTGGGTGACATTTTATGATATGACCAATATTATATTGAAAAGGGTGACTGCTGAATCGCGACACGTCTGGATGACAAGGGGTTAGTTGGGCGTCTGAGCCTGCCGCCGTAATTGGGAGGCGTTTGTACGAGTTCCGTTGCTGCCCCCGGGTGGGCTCAAGATCCTCAATGACGGGATTTCAATGAACCTTATGCAACTGTCAGCCTGGCTCTAGCTGCAATGGCGGCAAGCCAATAGGTCGTGGAAGACGCCCGCTGTGCCTTTGCTGCAACGCACTGAACGGACGTTTTGTGCTATGATTTGTCTGATGCGGGGGTCAAGGCCTACCGCGCACCGCCGGACAAGTACCAGGGCTGGTTCCTGTCCAGCGACGACCAGCTCAACCGGATGTGGTACGCCGGCGCCTACACCGCCCAGATGGACATGGTGCCGGTCGGCGTCGCGTCCTGCTTCACCGTGCCGGTCATCTTCGACGGCGCCAAGCGCGACCGGGCCATCTGGTCGGGCGACCTCATGGTCACCAACCCGGTGGCGCATGCTCTCGATCGGGCACCAACAGCGTCCCGTACGTCAAGGGCTCGATCGACAGCATCATGAACCTGCAGGCCGCCAGCGGCCGGCTGACCAGCGCGGTCGGCTTCCGCGGCTGCGGCGCGTTCGACTACGCGGTGACCTACTCGGCCTACTCGGCGATCATCGCGGTCCAGTACTACCGCTACACCGGCGACACCGCCTACATCACGGCGCTGCTGCCCAAGCTCGAGGCCGCCACCGCCTACCACGCGACGCGGCTCGACGCCAACGGCCTGGTCGTCACCAACGACCCCGACTACTGGCAGACCACCCAGACCGGCGAGGTCACCGAGTACAGCCTCGCCTACTACGAACTGCTCCAGGACATGATCTGGCTCGAGGGCAAGGTCGGCACGCCGGCGAAGGTCACCGAGTACACCAGCAAGGCCGCCGCGCTCAAGAACGCGATCAACGCCCGGCTGTTCAACGCGAGCGGCCGGCCTCTACCAGCACACCGACACCCGGCCGAACGTCTTCCCGCTCGACGCCAACATGAACGCCATCCGGCTCGGCGTCGCCCCAGCCGGACAAGGTCCAGGGCATCCTGACCTACTTCAAGGACCGGTGGCAGGCGCACGGCAGCCAGATCTCGCAACCGTCGCCCGAGCATGGCCGACCCGGGCGGCCACACCATCGAGCCGCTCAACAACACCTGGGAGATGATGGCCCGCATCCGCAGCGACGACACCGCCGGCGCCCTCGACCTGATGCGTCGCCTGTGGGGCGCTGCAGGTCGATCCCGAACAGCGGCTTCTACACCGGCACGTTCTGGGAGTTCGTCATCAGCAACGGCCTGCCGACCCGCGGCTTCGACAGCCTCGCCCACGCCTGGGGCGCCGGCCCGACCCAGATCCTCACCGAGTCCGTCCTCGGCGCGACCGCGGTCGACCCGGGCTACTCGACCTGGCAGGTCAAGCCGCAACCGACCAACCTCGACGTGGGCCCAGGGACAGGTCCCGACGGCCGCGCGGCCCGCTGACCGTCAAGTGGGCGCAGGACATCGCCGACGGCCAGTTCCACCTGCAGGTCGTCTCCCCGTCCGGCACCAGCGGCGAGGTCTGGGTGCCGCTGGCCTCGGCGACGGCAGCGTCAGCCTGCCGCTGACGCCCGGCGCGACCTTCGTGCGCCGCAGCGGCAACTACGACGTCTACCGGGTCGGCGCCGGAACCTTCGAGTTCAGCTCCGGCGCCGGTCACCTTCGCGTCGCTGCGGCAGCTCGTCGCCTACTTCAGCACCGACCGCGTCGTGACGTTGGCCCTCAACGTCACGCTCCCGCTCGCTGCCGCCGCGCGAAACGCGAATGTGCGCAACGCCCTCCTCACCGTCTTCGACCGCGAGGTGAACCGGCAGACCGGCCGGGCGTTCACCGCGGAACAGGCCAGCTTCTGACCACGCTCTCCGACGCGCTGCGGTAGATCCACTCGGCTGCGGCCTCGGGTATCCGATCACCCGAGGCCGCAGGCCTGGTCGACGCGATCACGGAAACGTGACGCGGCAACCGGGGCTAGAGCGACGCGCTGAGCGCGTCCAACCGGTCGGCGGCGCCGCCGACGAGCGACGGGCCGTGGCCGAAGACGATCGACTCCGGCCCAGGGCCGCGAGCGCTCCGACCGCCTCGCGGGCGAGCTCCGGGTCGGCCGTGTGCTGCGGCGCCGATCCCGTCAGGCCCTCTCTGTTGTTGAGCGCATCGCCGGCGATCAGGATCCGCTCGCGCGGGAGGAAGAGCGAGACGTGTCCCGCGGTGTGGCCGTGCGACGCGACGGTCTCGATCCCGCCGTGGAGCGGCAGCGTCTCGCCCGGGCCGGGGAACGGCTGGCCGACGGCGCCGCTGCGGTTCACGTCACCGCTGCGCGGCGGCGCGAGGCCCTCGATCACGTTCGCCTCGTGCTCGCCCGCCCACACCGTCGCGCCGGTCCTTTCGACGAGCGTCGCGAGGCCGCCGACGTGGTCACGGTCGGCGTGCGTGATCACGATGTCCGAGACGTCGCTCTCGCCCCTGCCGAGCTCACGGACGGCGCGCAGGATCTCGTCGTCGCTGCCGGGCAGGCCGGTGTCGACGATCGTGACCGTGTCGCCGAGGAGGATCGTCGGGCCGCCGGTGATCTCCGGCAGGTGGTACACCGAGTCGCCGATCTTCTCCACGCCCCCTCATCGTGTCATCTGTGTCTGAGCGGCGGAGAGAGAGTCGGCTCCCCATCAGCGCTGCGGGCCGAGCGCGTTCCTGACCGTCGAGAGCAGCGCTCGTTCGACTTCGGACTCCGCAATTCGGCCGCTTCGCACCTCTGCGCTTGCCGCATGCGCGATCGCGCGAACGATCGCGAGATGCCACGAGACCGGCAGGTCGCGACGGAAGACGCCCTTCGTTCGACCACGTTCGATCAGTGGGACGAACTGGGTCATCACCGGCAGGTGACGGCGGTGCAGATCTTTCGCCGAGAGGCGACTCGTATTGATCGCGAGGAGTGCGTGGAAGTCGCTGAGCTTCTGCCAGGTGGCAAGCAGGACGCGCTCCAGGGCTTCTTCCGGCTCTCCGCGGGTGGGGTCGGCCTCGCGTGTTGTCTCGGCGACCTGCGCGACCGCGTGCTCCATGACGGCGTCGAGGCAGCGCTTCCCGCGTGGGGAAGTGCATGTAGATGGTCGCGCGGACGACGCCCGCGCGGCGAGCGATCTCGGCCATGCTGGCATCGGGATCGCTCGCCAACGCTTCAAGGGCGGCGGTGAGAATGGAGGCGATGCTGCGCTCGGCGTCCGCCCGGCGGCGTTTCGGGGCGGACGCAACGGCTGTGGTCTTCCGCCTTGCTCATCTAGTGGATCGGCATGGCGTGCGGGCTCAGGTGCAACTTCGGCAGGAAGTGCCGAGCGCGAGGCAGAACTACGAGCGCCGTCATGCCGGCGAGCGTAGCGACGAGGGCGGCGACCAGGAACGCGTCGGCGATTCCCGATGCTGCGTGCGGGCCGACCATCGCTCCGCTTCCGGCGGCGATCGTCGACAAGATCGCGATGCCGGAGCGTCCCGCCGATCTCGTGTCCGGTCGAGTCAGGCCCGAGAGCATCCCGGTCTCTGCCTCGCGGGTGCCGGTCAGAGATTGCGACGGAGACGGAAACCACGGCGACCGCCAGCCGATTCCGGCGATCAGCATCCCGGGAAGAACGTCGCGGAGGTAGCTGCCGTTCTCGCCGACGCGGGAGAGCACGAGCATGCCGACGGCGGCGACCGCGAACGCACCAGTAGCGGGCCGCGCACGCCGTGCTTGCCGATGAGGTGGCTCGCGGCGTGTGCCCATTCCCGCAGCACAGCGAGTGGGATGAACGCGAGCCCCGTCGCGAGCGATCCCATGCCAAGCACGTTCTGGAGGTAGAGCGAGGAGAGCAGGAAGCACCCGAAGATCGAGCCTGCGGCTGCGAGCATGAGCACGAGGCCGCCGCCGACGGCACGGTCGGCGATCCGCCTCGACGCGGAGGAGCGGTGTGTCGATGTGAAGCTCGTAGATCGCGAATGCGCCGAGGCCTGCCAACCCGCCAAGCCCGCAGAGGTGCGTCTGGAAGGACGTCCAACCGACCGAGTCGGCCTGCGTGATCGCGAAGACGATCGCGGCGATGCTCGTCGTCGCAAGGAGCGCCCCCGGGATGTCGAGGCCTCTCCAGCGAGGCGCTTTCGCGTCCGGCGGGATGATGTGCAACGCGGCGACGAACAGCAGGGCCGCGACGGGCACGTTGACGTAGAAGATCATCCGCCAGTCCGCGAACTGCGTCAGGACGCCACCCGCGAGGACGCCGATTGCCGCGCCGGCTCCGCCCACGGCTCCCATGCGGCGAGCGCCTTCGCACGACTCGAGCCCTGGAAGGCCGTCGTGATGATCGAGAGCGCCGCCGGCGAGAGGATCGCGGCACCAACGCCCTGTCCTGCCCGCGCCGCGAACAGCGTCTCGGCGCTTCCGGCCATCGCCGAGGCGAGCGACGCGGCGGTGAAGACGCCGAGTCCTGTCAGGAACATCCGCCGGCGGCCGAGCAGATCGGCAGCGCGGCCTCCGAAGAGAAGCAGGCTTCCGAAGATCAGCGAGTAGCTCGTGATCGTCCAGCTGATCGTGGAGCCGCTCAGGTTCAGGTCGGTCGCGATGTGCGGCAGGGCGATGTTCACGGCTGTGATGTCGAGGATGACCATCAGCTGTGCGACGAGGAGCACAGGGAGAAGCCAGCCGTGCTGCGCTCCCGAGCCTTCGCCTGGCTCCTGGATCTCGTTCCCGTGGTGGTTCGGCTTCCGATGCATCGAGCTGCCTCCTCATAAATCGGACTGTACTGTCTGATCTAATAAATCAGACATGACTGTCCGATGTCAAGCGCGACGGTCGCCGGCGCAAACGCAGCCGCGCTCGGAGGATCACGAGCCGCACGATCAGACAGGTTCGTCTCGCGCGCGACCCTGCCGCGACGCGCCGCGGGCGACAGGGCCGGCGCCCGCCTACCGGGGTGATCACGCTGGTGGGCGGCGAAGATCCTCGGGCGTTCCGGAATGTTCGAGCGCAACGTCACTCAACAGGGCCGCGCGATCCGCTGCGCGAACGCCTCGAACTTGTTCGTGCCGAGTCCCAGACCTCGGTCACCCGGAGCTGGCCGTCGGCGTGGAAGGCGACGTGGTACTCGAACCCGTCCGCAGGTAGCTCGCCGCTGTCCTGCAGGCGCCGAACGACCTCGTCGTATTGCTCGGTGGTCGAAGAAGGCACGGGCGCGTAATGAACAACGATCGTCATCGGTACCTTCGACCCCCGCGTCCTCGGTTGTGCTCGGCTGCTGAGGTGCGTTAGTTTGTGCCGCCGCGAGGCTCACCCTCGGCGGCGGAATCGCTCACAAGGGGGAATCATGCGGAGAGGGATCTTCTTCGCGGTCGTGCTGATCGGCGTGGTCGCCTTCGCGACGGCCGCGGCCGGATCGAGCGCGAGAGGCGGTCAATCGGGCGCGTCGCTCGATCTCTACACGGGCGTCGTCAGCTCGGCGCAGCTCGGGCAGCTCGTGCGCCAGGGCTACGAGGTCGACGAGGCGAGCGCCGGCCGCCGGCGGCGTGCAGGTCGACCTCGTGCTGACGAAGGCCGACGTCGCGAAGCTGGCGGCGCAGGGCATCGACGTGAAGCCGCGGCGCGACAAGCAGGGCCGCACGCAGGCCGAGCGCGCGGCGGCGCAGGCGGCCGCCGGCTTCACCGTCTGGCGCTCGTACGACGAGAAGGACGGCATTCGCGACGAGCTCTACTCGATCGCGCGCCGGAACCCGCAGATCGTGAAGCTCGAGGTGATCGGCCACACGATCCAGGGCCGCGAGATCATCGCGCTGAAGGTGACGAAGGACGCGAAGACGCTCGCCGACGGCGCGCGGCCGGACGTGCTCTACATGTCGACGATCCACGCGCGCGAGTGGATCTCCACCGAGGTCAACCGCCGGCTGCTCCACCACTTCGTGGACAACTACGGCAAGAACGCGGAGATCACGAACCTCGTCAACACGCGCGAGCTGTGGTTCCTGATCGTCGCGAACCCGGACGGCTACCAGTACACGTTCGACCACGAACGGCTGTGGCGCAAGAACCTCCACGACAACGACGGCGACGGTCAGATCACGCGCGACGACGGCGTCGACCCGAACCGCAACTACGACGTGGACTGGGGCTACGACAACGAGGGCTCGAGCGCGCAGTTCTCGGCCGACGACTACCGCGGCACCGGCGCCGGCCTCCGAGCCCGAGGTGCAGGCGCACCAGGCGCTGATCGACCGGCTCAAGTTCAAGTTCCTGATCACCTACCACTCGTACGGGCCGCTGCATCCTCTATCCGTACGGCTGGCAGGTCCAGACGCCGTCGGCGGACGACCCGCTCTTCGTGGCGCTGTCCGGCACCGACGCGAATCCGGCGATCAGCGGCTTCGACCCCGGCGTCGGCGCCGACCTCTACATCACGAACGGCACGACCGACGACTACTCGTACGCGAAGACCGGGCGCGCTGTCGTGGACGGTCGAGCTCGAACGAGGGCTGCGACGGCTGCGGGTTCGTCTTCCCCGACGACGAGGCGCTCGTCCAGGCGCGAGTACGAGAAGAACCTGCAGTTCGCGCTCGACCTCGCGCGCTCGGCACCGAACCCGAATCAGCCGGTGTCGCATCTCGGCAACACGGTCAAGCCCTTCTACCTCGACATGGGCAAGGACGGGAAGTTCCTGCCGGACGGGCCCGATCCCGAGAAGACGAACAACCCGGCGAGCGACTTCACGTTCTCCGTCTCGTACGGCGACCCGCAGCCCGTGCGCGTGCTCGCCAAGCGCGACCTGAACGGCGACGGCACCGCCGACGCCGTCTCGGTCAAGTACGAGATCACGCGGAACGGCGTCGCGCTGCCGGTGCAGACCGCCGCGACGAGCCAGTGGAACGGCGGCGAGCGCGGCGACGGTCGGCGACTTCTACTACCACGTGATGCAGGGCGTCGTCACGGGCACGCAGCCGGGCGACTCCGTGAAGGTGTGGTTCACCGGCGCCGGTCAGACGAGCGAGTCGTTCACGTACGCGGCGAAGGTCGAGTCGACGAACCGCGTGCTCGTCCTCGCGGCGGAGGACTACACCGGCCTGTCGCCGGTGTACAAGTCGAACCCGCGGCCCGCGTACCTGTCGTACTACCTCGACGCGCTGGCGGCGGGCGGCTACGGCGCCGACGTCTACGACGTCGACGCGAACGGCCGCGAGGCTCCGAGCCTGCTCGGCGTCCTCTCGCACTACAACGCGGTCGATCTGGTACACGGGCGACGACGTGATCACGCGCGAGCCCGGGATGGTGCCCGGGCACGGCGTCGCGCCTCGCCAACGACGAGATGCTCGCCGTCCGCGCGTACCTCAACGAGGGCGGCCGTCTGCTCTACACGGGCAAGTACGCGGGCCTGCAGATCGCGCAGGGCTACGAGTTCAATCCCGAGACGAACGCGCCGTGCGATCCCGACAGCGCGGCCGACGGCTGCCAGGCGCCTGTCGGACGACTTCCTGCAGTACTACCTCGGCGCGTACCTCTACAACGAGGACGCGGGAACGACGTCCAAGGGCACGCTCTACGACGTGCTCGGCGTCGACAATCCGTTCAACTCGCTCGGCTGGTCGTTCGGCTCGCCGAGCGCGAACAACCAGGACCACTCGGCGTCGTTCATCGCGACGAGCGGGATCCTGCCGAAGGCGCAGTTCCCGCAGTTCGACAGCTGGGCCGCGGCGAAGTACGTGCGGCCGGGCGGGCCGTTCGACCCGCACACCGGCACGTACTACGCGTACTCGAACATCGCGGACATCAGCTACAAGCGCCTGACGCGGACGATCACCGTCCCGCGCCGGCGGCGCCAACCTCTCGTTCTGGATCTCGCGCGACACCGAGCCCGACTGGGACTTCACGTTCGTCGAGGCGCACACGGTGGGCCAGAACGACTGGACGACGCTGCCGGACGCGAACGGGCACACGAGCCAGAGCACGGGGCCGAACGATCCCGACCTGGCGAGCTGCCCGGCCGGCTGGCGTGAGCTCCATCCGTGGCTCGACCACTACCAGACGTTCGACGGCAGCCGGCGCGTGCACGCCGACCGGCACGACCGGAGTCTGGAACGCCGCGAGCGGCCGCTCGGCCGGCTGGGAGCAGTGGTCGATCGACCTCGGCGCCTACGCCGGCAAGCAGGTCGAGATCTCGATCGCCTACGCGAGCGACTGGTCGGTGCAGGGGCTCGGCGCGTTCGTCGACGACGTCACGCTCTCGACCGGCGAGACGACGTCCTTCGAGACCGAGCCTCGACGGCTGGGCTGCGACCGGCCCGCCGCCCGGCAGCGCGCCGAACTCGAACAACTGGACGCGGACGACCGCGGCGGGCTTCCCCGAGGGCGCGGTCGTGGCGACGCCGGACACCCTCTACATGGGCTTCGGCATCGAGGGCATCGCGACGCCGCGCCGCGCGGAACGACGGTCATGCGCAGGTCGCTCGACTACCTGCTGCGCTGAGTCGAAGTGACCGGCGGAGGGCGGGCCTTCGGGCCCGCCCTCGCAGCCGTCGGCCGGCGACATCGTCGTCGACCGTCACTGCTGCATCCGTGGATCGTGCGTAGGGTCGGCATACACGGGCGGGCAGCCGTGATCGGTGGCCTCGGCGCGCAGTTCGTAGTGCCAAGGCTCGTTGCCGTAGATCCGGCACAGCCCGTACCCGGCGCCGTGGTCGGAGAGCCACGCCGCGGCATCGGACGGGCCTATGTCGACCGCCTCCCCCAACACGTGAGCAGACGTGTTGGGGGTCGCGACCCATCGCGCGGCTTCGCGTTCCGAGCCGTATTTCGATACCGCCTCACGGAGTAGTTGCTCCTCGTACGCGGGGGAACGCCAGCCACTGTTGACGAAGAGCTCGATGCCGTCATCCGCGGCATCGGTTGCAGCCTGGCGCAGGGCACCGAGGAGATCCGGATCAAGGTTGGCTACACCGGCAATCTCGTCATCGAAGACCGTCGTGCCGTCGGGGACGGCACCGTCGGCCTCGCCGAGCGCGCCACGGTGCTCTCGGCGAAGGACGTCGATGGGCGATGCGGCCGTCGAGGACGACGACGCCAGCGACTGGTAGCCGAGGGTGACGGCGATCGCGACTATGACGAGGAGGCCGGCGACGCGGAGCTTGCGAGCCCGACTCCGACGCGTCGTCGTCCGTGCTGGTTCGCGGTAGGTCATGCCGCCATTCAAGGCAGCGCGGTGTTGCCAGAACGTTTGCGGTTTTCGATATGCCGGCGATACGCGCCCGCTCTAGCATCGGAGCATGCGGGTGTTGATCGTCGAGGACGAGCCCTACATGGCAGAAGCCATCCGCGACGGCCTGCGCCTGGAAGCGATCGCGGCAGACATCGCGGCTGACGGCGACACCGCGCTGGCGCTGCTGGGCGTCAACGCCTACGACATCGCCGTCCTCGACCGGGACATTCCCGGGCCGACCGGCGACGAGATCGCCGAACGCATCGTCGCCTCGGGCAGCGGCATGCCGATTCTCATGCTCACCGCCGCCGACCGTCTGGACGACAAGGCCACCGGGTTCGAGCTCGGCGCAGACGACTACCTCACGAAGCCGTTCGAGCTCCGAGAGCTCGTGCTCCGTCTCAGAGCGCTCGACCGGAGGCGTGCCCACCACAGGCCGCCCGTCCGAGAGATCGCAGGTCTGCGCCTGGATCCGTTCCGCCGCGAGGTCTACCGGGAGGGCCGTTACGTCGCGCTCACCCGCAAGCAGTTCGCCGTGCTCGAGGTCCTCGTCGCCGCGGAAGGCGGCGTCGTCAGCGCCGAAGAGCTCCTGGAACGGGCATGGGATGCGAATGCAGACCCGTTCACCAACGCCGTGCGCATCACGGTCTCGTCGCTGCGCAAGCGGCTCGGCGAGCCGTGGATCATCGCCACGGTGGCCGGCGTCGGGTACCGCATCGACGCCGCACCCGGCCGCGGGCGTGAGGAGGACCGTGGATAGGGCGCCTGGTCTGAGCGTCCGCCTCAAGCTCACCCTCAGCTACGCCGGCTTCCTCATGCTCGCGGGCGCCTTGCTGCTCGCCGTCGTGTGGGTGTTCCTCCTGCGCTACGTGCCCGACGGCACGGGCTTCGGCCCCGGCGCCTTCGGCCCCTCCCGCTCCGACCTCCTGCGCGCCTTCGTTCCGAAGGCGGAGCTCGCGCTGGCGTTCCTGCTGGTCTTCGGGCTCCTGGGGGGGTGGCTCCTCGCCGGCCGCATGCTCGCTCCGCTGACGCGCATCACCCACGCCACACGCATCGCCGCGACCGGGTCGCTCTCCCACCGGATCCGGCTCGAGGGCCGCAACGACGAGTTCCGCGAGCTCGCCGACGCCTTCGACGCCATGCTCGCCCGGCTCGAAGCCCACCTTGCCGAGCAGCAGAGGTTCGCAGCCAACGCCTCCCACGAGCTGCGAACCCCGCTGGCGGTCACGCAGACGCTTCTCGACGTGGCCCGCAACGATCCGAACCGCGATACCGGCGAGCTCATCGACCGCCTCCACGTCGTCAACACCCGAGCGATCGACCTCACGGAGGCTCTGCTCCTGCTCAGCCGCGCCGACCAGCGGTCCTTCACCCGAGGTCGAGTCGACCTGTCGCTGATCGCCGAAGAAGCCACGGAGACGCTCCTTCCCTTCGCCGAAGAGCATGGCGTGACGATCGAGACCTCGGGCGAGATCACGCCCACCATCGGCTCACATGCACTCCTGCTGCAGCTGACGACGAACCTGGTGCACAACGCGATCGTCCACAACCTGCCCGAAGACGGCGGCGTGTGGGTCACGACCAGCGCTCAGCCCAAGGGTGTTGTGCTCACGGTCGAGAACACCGGCGAGAAGCTCGCCCCACAGCTGGCGGCCACGCTCGGCGAGCCCTTTCAGCGCGGCACCCAACGCATCCGCACCCACCACGCAGGTGTCGGCCTCGGCCTGGCGATCGTCAAGAGCATCACGCACGCACACGACGGAAACCTCACGCTCACCCCCCGGGGCGCCGGCGGGCTCCGCGTCACGGTGCAACTACCCGCCGCGCCACCGCGCGCCGGCCGATGAGGACAAGACTTCGAGGCCCGTCGCACCGAGTGCGACTTGGCGGCAGCCCGAGCGGGTGAGTAGCGATCACCACGACCGGCGGCCCCGATCGCGTCTTATCAGGCGACGTCGCGGCCGACGTCCTTGTTCTCGGGAACGAACGCCGTTGCGGAGAACGTCGCGCCTTGCGGGTCGCGGAGCACCGTCAGGCGGGAGTACGGTGCGTCGACCGGAGCGACGACCACCGTGCCGCCGAGGTGGGTCGCTTTCGCTGCCGTCGCGTCGGTGTCGTCGGTCGAGAACGTGACGCCCCAGTGGGAGGGCGTGTCTGCGTCGTCGGCGATCGTGGTGATCGCTGCGACCACGTCCTCGAAGCCCGCCGCGCCCAGCGCGGCAGTCTGTTCGCGAACCCCCGGGGTGAGCTGCTCGAGGTAGTCGCCGTACGCGCGGAGCGTCCAGAACGAGCCGCTGCCGAGGTCGAACGTCGTCCAGCCGAAGACGGCGCCGTAGAAGCGCTTCGCGGCCTCCGGGTCGCGGGTGTTGAGGACGTTGAAGTTGAGCGAGCCCGGCTCGTTGACGACCTGGGCGCCCCTGCGCTCCTTCGCCTGCCACGCGCAGAACGCGGCGCCTTCCGGGTCGGCGAGCACCGCCATCCGGCCGGCGTCCATCACGTCGAACGGCTCGCTGAGAATGTGTCCGCCCGCCTCGTGCGCCTTCGCCGCGGCCTCGTCGGCATTCTCGACCCAGATGTAGGTGTTCCAGACCGCCTGCGCAGGCGCTCCGTCGGGTGGCGACGACACGGCCGCCACGTCACCCCCGCGCAGCCGGGCGACCAGATACCTCCCCGGCGACCCGGCCGGCATCGCCTCCTCGAACTCCCACCCGAACAGGCTCCCGTAGAACTCCGCAGCCGCGTCCGGGATCGGGCTGCGAGGTGTCGACCCAGCACGGCACACCGGCGATGTATCCGTCACGCTCGGGCAAGACAGCTCCTTCCGCTCGCTCTCGGTCCGCTTTTACCCTAGGTGATGACTCCGCGCGGCAACTGCCATCTCGCCGAGCTCACGGCCGTCTTTGCTGACGTTCGGCTGGAAAGCCGGCGGGCCTCGAGCCCGCCGGCCTTCCGCACGCACTAGCAACCAGGGTCTGCCGGGATCAGCAGCGCGCCTGTTTCGGGCGCCTCGAAGAACGTGGCGATGAGCACCGTCGGCTCCGTGCCGGGGTTGTAGGCGCTGTGGACGTGACCGTGCCCGGCATCGACGAACGCCTCTCCTGCCACGTACGTCTCCTCGTCGCACGTGCCGGCGCCTCTCGGGTGCTTCGAGGACGCTTCGACGAACGTGAGCGAGCCGGCGGCGATGTTCACGATCACCGGCCCGTAGTGCGTGTGCCAGGGGAAGCGGGCGCCCGGCTGCACCGTGTACCTGACGACGACCGTACGGGACGGGTCGTCGACCTTGACCACCGTCGTGCCCCCGTCGTGCGACTTGAGCTTGAGCTTCATCTCGATCCCGTCGGGGAAGACCGAGCGATTGCCGAGCTGCTCCCCCGCGATCGGCGGCGGCGGCGGATCCACCGCCAGCGACGGCACGACGTTGACCGCGGCCGCCGCGAGCATCAAGACCCCGCTGCCGACGACGAGCCTGGCCCGCTTGCTCCCCTTGCTTCCTCTGATCATCGATCTACTCCTCTCCGGATGGGATCGTTCTCCGCCGCCCGTCTCGAAACCACGCGCTGACCACGATGGATCGCCGCCGGCCGCTCGCTCCGGGCGGAACTAGGGGTCTTTCGTTCACGTGTACGGGGCGGACCCGCCAGCTGCAGGTCCGCCCCCTGCTATCGCTGCTCTACGGGTCTTGCAGGTACGGCCCGAGGACGTCGCAGAAGACGCTGAAGCCGCTCAGGAGATCGGGATGAGGCCCATGTAGCCCAGACAACGACTCGGAGATGAAGTCACCCACCGGATCGTTTGGATCCCCGGTGTACTCGAAGACCTCGACCCAGGTGACAATCCCAGCATCACGAGTCAACGTCGGACCATGGGTGATCGACAACTTCTCGAACAGACCGCCGTAGGTAGTCATGATCGTGACCGTCCCCGCCTGCTCGTCGATCACGGGCGGCGACGTTTGCTTCCACGGCCCGAGGAAGGAGAGCGTGGCTGACTTTCCATTGTCGGCCGTGAAGACGCCGAACCAGGTGCCGCTCGCGAAGAACGTGCCGTTGCCCGTGTCGCGGAAGACCGAGGTGCCGTGAACGGCGGTCGTTCCCGAGAAGCCGCAGACGTTGTCGGCGAACGTGTCCGAGAAATGCTCGACCTTCGTCGATCCCGCCGCGAGACCCGTCGCCGCGGTGACGCACGCCAGCACCGTCGCGACGGCTAGCGGTAGAAGCTTCGTTCGCATTACCTCGCCTCCTTCGTTCCTGTTGCGGTTTGTGGTTGCGGGGGGATCGCGGTCGCTCCTGCCAGCTCGACGTGGAACAGGAGCAGCAGCGCTTCGTCGTGCGAGAGCGGCATCCGGTGGGCTTCCCACGCGTGACGCAGGACTTCGGTGGCGAGTCCGACGTCGTCGGAGGCCCGGGCGATGAATCCGCAGTCGCAGGTGAGCGTCTTGTCCACGATTCCTCGCGACCGACGCTAGGAATCGGCGACTAGAAACCGGCAAGCTCAGGGCTAGACCGTGGCTACGTCATCGCGGCGCAATCGATCCGGGCGCCGCCTTCGACCGTCTCCGACGCCGTCACGATCTTGCTGTCAGCGCTGTCCTACCGTACCCAGAGCTGGTCGATCAGCATGCCGAACGACGGGCTGTATTGATAGTTGCCGACGCGCTTCGAGAGGAAGTTCACGTCCTTCGTGACCATGAGCGGCACCCACGGTGCAGCGTCGGTGATCTCGCGGTCGACCCGTTGCCAGCGTGCGCGCGACCCGGTTGGGTCGCTCAGCTGCTCTGCCTGCGCCTTATGCATCTGGCGGTCTATGCCCGGGTCGCAGAACGCGCCTGGATTCAGGTTGTCGGGGTCCCCGGGCAGGAACGCTGCACAGCTGAAGACCTGAGGAAGGAACGAACCCGGGTCCGGGTAGCCCGGCGCCCAACCGGTGAACCCGATCTGCGCGCGGTTTCGCGAGTCGCCGACGGCACCCCAGTATCGGTCTCCGACGACCGGCTTAACGGCCACGCGGTAACCGAGCGAACGCAGCACCTTCACGGCCACCTGGTTGAAGCCCTTTGCCTGCGACCACGCCCAGACGGTGACCTTCATGCCGCGCGTCCCTGAGCGTGCCACGAGCGTCTTCGCCTTCGCCAGGTCGGGTGCCGTCCATTTGCCGCTCTTCGTCGAGCCGGCCGTGTACGGGCAGTAGGCGCGGTAGCTGGGGAAGTTCGGCGGCAGGAGCTGGCACGTGGGCTCGGCAACGTTCGGCCCGCCCCAGGCGCTCGTCGCCGCGGCGCGGTCGACGGCGAGGTTGATCGCCTTACGGGCGTCGAGCTGGTTGAAGGGCGGGACGCGAGTGTTGAGGAAGAGCGCCTGGAGGTTCCACCTCGGGTCGGAGTGGAGCTGGCTCGCGTGCTGGAGCTCGAGCCTCGACAGCTGAGACGGGGTCCACGGCTGGGGCAACCGCACGACATCGGCCCTGCCGTCGACGACGTCGCGAATCGCCTCGTCCGCGGTGCCGGCGATGCGGATGTCGATGCGGTCGGGGTACCCGTCCGGCTGGGCGGCCCGCGACCATTCGTGGAAGGACGGATTCCGGATGAACCTGAGCAGCCTCCCCGGCGTGTAGGTCGCGATCATGTAGGGCCCGGTCGCGGGCAGCGGGTGCGTTCCTGCCCGCCGCCGCGGCGTGTCGCCCGGCAGCGCGTAGGCGAATGAACTCGCGAGCTTGTAGAGGAAGTTGGGGTCCGGCCGGGTCAGGTGGAAGGTGACCGTGTGGGCACGGTCGTCGGCGACGATCCCGCGCGAGAGGTCGCACCGCTTCGGATGCTTCCGGCATTGCGCGCCGCCGACGATCCCGTCGTAGTCCGTCACCGGTGATCCGAGCGCGTAGAAGCGTTCGAAGGTGGAGCGGAAGTCCGTCGCCTGCACCGGCCTACCGTTCGAGTAGCGGATGCCGGGCCGGAGCTGGAAGGTGTACGTGCGGCCGCCGTCGGTCGGGGTCGGCAGTGAAGTCGCGAGGTCGGGCACGGGCTGCGTTCCGGCAAGACCGCTGACCTGGTTGAACGCGGTGAGGCCGTCGCCGGTCATCCGCAGGAGTGGCGAAGCGTACGTGTACAGCGAAAGCGCGTAGTCGATGGAGTCGATGGCGACGCCGTCCCCGTCTTTGTTGGGACCGTTAGTCCGCAACACGAGCGTGCCCCCGCGGTGGCCGGCGCCCGAGTGAGGGACGGCGACGAGCACGGCGCCGCCCGACATCGCCAGTCCCGACACCCGGCTTCCCACGCTCACGCGCTGCGCGACCTGGTTCCTGCTTGGATCGATCCGAACGACGTTGCCTTCGAACTGGTTGCTCGCCCAGATGCCGCGTGGGTCGACGGCCACCGCATCTGGCCCGTTCCCGGCGAGAAGGGTTGCGGTGACGGAGTTCGTTTCGGGATCGATCCGGGAAACCGTCCCGTCCAGACTGTTCGCCACCCACGCCGCGCCGTGGCCGAACGTGATCCCCGTCGGGCCGTTCCCGACGTGGATCGGGGCGGAGACCTGCTTGCCGGTCCTCGGATCGATGCGAACCACCTGGCCCGCGGCACGCTGGCTCGCCCACAGCGTCCCTGCGCCGAAGGCGAGCTCGGTCGCGGCGACCTGGAGCGGCTTGGTCGGCCTGCCGCTCTCGGGGTCGACCCTCGTGATCGTGCCGTCGCCCGTGTTCGCGACCCAGACCGAGCCGGCCGCGTAGACGATCCCGCGCGGCCCACCCCCGACGGGGATCTTCTGGACGACCGTGTTCGTGCCCGGGTCGATCCGCGAAACCGTGCCGTCGAGGCTGTTGACCACCCAGACCGCACCGGCGCCGATCGCAATCCCGCTCGGGCCGTTGCCAACCGGAATCGTCTGGACGACGGCGGTCGTTGCAGGGTCGATCCGCGACACCGTGTGGCCGTCGGCGTTGGTGACCCAATACGTACCTTCGCCGGCCGCGACGGCCGTGGGTGTTGCGCCGACGCCGACGTGCGCGACAAGGCGACCCGAGCGTGCGTCGAAGACGCCCAGCGAGTCGCCGGCCGCCGAGACGGCCGAGCCGCCTTCGCTTTCACCGCTACCGGACACCACGAGCGCAACCGCCACAGTGGCAGCGATCACGCCGACGAGCGCAGACAGAAGGACCGCACGGCGCTTCCGCGACCGTCGCTCGACTACCTGCTCCACCCGGAGCGGCAGAGCCTCCGTCTGGGCTCGCGAGAGCTCCGACTCACCGGGTTCGACCGTCGGCTCGGCGACCGGCGTCGTTCGAACGGACGTCTGGGGTGCCTCCAGGAGCGCACGGTAGATCGAGTCCGTTTCCGGCGAGGGGTACGCGCCGAGCTCCTCCGCGAGCAGCTGCCGGCACTGCTCGTACACGCGGAGCGCCTCGGCGCGGTTCCCCGCGACGACGTGTGCCTCCATCAGACGGCGGTATCCAGCCTCGCGAAACGGCGAGAGCGCGATCAGTTCCTCGGCCCACTTCGCCGCCTCCCGTGCGGCGCCCGAACGCAGGCACGCATCGGCAAGGACGCTCACCGCGCGCTCGCGGATGTCGGCGAGGTCGCGGCGCTTCTGCACGACCCACGCTCCGTCTTCACCGGGCAGCAACGGCCGGCGCGCCAGTGACTCCGCCGACTGGCCGCCGCCCGTGCCTGGTCGAGCTCGCCTGCGGCGAGTGCTTCCTCCGCGCCCTGTGCGCTGCTCGCGGCTGCGAACAGGTCGACCCACGTCCCCTCGGGCAGGTCGAGCCGGTAGCAGCCGAACGCGGCTGTCAACAGCTCCCGGCCGTCGAGTCCGGCCTCTGCGAGCGCGGCGCGGAGCTTGCTGGCGATCACCGTCAGCGCCTTGTCTCTGGTCGCGGGCGGCGTCTCGCCCCAGAGCGCCTCGGCGAGCTCGTCCCGCGGAACCGGCCGGCTCCGCTCGGCTACGAGGTAGGCGAACAGGAGCCGTCCCTGCCGGCCTCCGAGCTGCGCCTCGTCGATCACGGCGCCATCGGTCGTGACTGCGACGCGACCCGTGAGGAAGACCTTCAGCCGCAGTGTGCTGGCCATTCGCTGACGATTCTGCCTCGATCTAGGTGCGGATTACTAGCCTCGCCGCCTGCGAGAGGGAACGGTGATCACGTGCGAGTGCGGGTTCGAGACCCCGGCCAAACGGCTCACGGGTAACGACGTGGAGGCCACGGCGCTCGCGCAGGAGGCGCTCGCCGTCCTCGATCGCGTTGGCACGCTCGAGGAACCCGATCTTGCGGCACGAGCTCGCGGCTGAACCCGCCTGACGGACATGTCCCGCCTGGGCTTCCGCCCGTTGCGCCCGCGGCCCGCAGTCATTCCTCGCGCGAGGAGAAGCCCCGCGGTGGCGGGGCCTTCCTCGCGGAACGACCGGGTCGCGAAGCTACATCCGTCGTGCCTCACGCGCACGGTGGTGGATCGTCCTCGATCCGGAAGACCGCCGGATCGGCGTCCGGCGCGACCAGCGTCGCGTAGACGGTCGCCGGCGCGCTGGTCAGGTTGCGCACCTCGGCCGGCTCGTCGCCGTACTCGATGAAGACGGCCCCGTTGGGCGAGCCCGGTCCGTACGCCTTCGAGTCGCACTCCCCGTCGAACACGGTCACCTCGCCCGACTGCACCGCCACGATCACGAAACCGGGCTTGTGATTCCAGCCGCTGTAGCCGCCCGGAGCAAACGTGATCGTCTGGACGCGAACGTCGGTCGGCCCCTTGGTCTGGAACTTGATCCGGTCGCTGTTCAGCTGGACGGTCTCGTTGCTGTCCGCTTTCGCGACGAGAAGGGTCGTCACCCTGTTGGAACCGGGCGATCCGAGAGCTACGGCTGCGACCGTTCCAACGATTGCAACAGCGGCGGCCGCAATGCCCAGACGCCGGTGGTTCCTGTTCTTCCTTGCCATCACCTTGCCACCTTCCTTTCGTTCGCGTCGCTACTGGCTCGGCAACGTGGCCGCCTCGACGACGCGGAGGGGTTCGAGCCGCGCGCGCTGCGCGGCGAGCGCGGCGTCTCGGCTTGAGGGTGCGTCGAAGACGATGAAGCAGATCTCGTCCTCGGGGATGTGGATCGACTGTTCGAACCACACAGGCGTGTCCTCCTGGGTCAGCTCCTCCGCGGCGGCGCGTGCACGCCGCTCGCGGGCTTCGCGCTCTCCCGCTTGTCCGCGGGCGAGGTAGGTCTCGACCAGGTAACTCGGCATGCGTTCGACGCTACGGCCGGGCGCACCGGGAGGAAACGTCAGAACATCTCGACTTTGCGCCGGCAGGGCGGCGTTCGTCAGTGCAGCCGGCGGGCGAGCTCGGTGCGCGAGCGCACGCCCAGCTTGGCGTAGATGTGGGTCAGGTGTCCGGCGACCGTCCGCTCACCCAGGAATAGCGCGGCCGCGACCTCCCGGTTCGTTCGACCCTCGGCAACCAACGCGGCGACGCGATGCTCGGCGGCGGTCAGCCCTTCCTCACGCGTGCGCCCGCCGATGCTTCCGAGCTCGGCGCGCGCCTTCGCGACCCAGACGGCCGCGCCGAGCTCCTCGAAACCGCTGAGCGCCGCCGGGATCGCGTCGCGGGCGGCGCGCTTCTGCCGGGCGCGCCGACGGACGACGCCGAGCGCAAGCTGTGCGCGAGCCCGACCGAAGGGATCCCCAACCTCCTCGTGCTGCGCAACCGCCTGCTGCAGGAGCGAAGCCGCCTGGTCGACGTTGCCCTCGGCTGCCGCGACGAGAGCGCGACAGCGCGTCACGTGCGCGAGCACCCACTCGCGTTCGACCCGCGCCGCATCTTCCTCCCAGACATCGAGGACCCGCACCGCATCGGCGATCCGGCCGAGCTCGAGCAGAAGCTCACAGTAGTCGGAGCTCCACCAACGGACGCTCGGCTCGCCCCAACCGAGCGCCACGGCATGCGGTTCGGCCTTGCCGAGCCATTCCGCCGCCGCGGACGAATCTCCGCTCCAGAGCGCGACAATTCCCAGCACCGCGATGTGCTGTGGCAGGTACTTCTCTTCGATCAGCGTGAGCACGCGCTCGGAATGCGCGCGCGCCAGCTCGAGTTGACCGCGATGGACGGCAATCACAGCGATCGGAAGGTGGTCCTGCGGCAGTTCGAGCCCGTACTGGATCGAGATGTCGTGCGCGTCGGCGGCGTGTGCGGCCGCGAGCGCCCACCGCCCGGCCCAGAACTCGACCCACGCGAGGCCCCAGAGTGCGCGGGCGCTCCGCGGCTCGTCGCGCTCGCGCCACTCGTCGTGCTCGCGCTCGAGCAGAGCACGGGCCTCCCCCCTCTTCGAGGACGGCGCGAGCGTATTCACGACAGCCAGCGTCGCCTCCCGCACCAGCTGCTCACCGCCGACCGCGCCCCGAAACGCGCGAACGCGGTCCGGAAGATCATCCGGTGCTTCCGCGACGCCGGCGAACCACCCCAGGATCGCCTCGACCGAGCGGGCGCGCGCTCGAAGCACGTCGTCATCGAGCTGCTCGGCGAGCTCGAGCGCCGCACGGGCATGCTCGAACCCTGTCTTGAAGCGTTTCGCCCACGCGAGGCGGCAATGGACGACCGACTGCAGCGCCGGGCTCGAGTCCGCCTCGCGCAGCGCCGACTCGAGCAGCGCGATGCCGTCAATCACGTCGAGCGCGGCGAGGAGGACAAGCGCCTCGGCACGTACCGGGCCGAGTTCCACCTCCGCCAGCAGGTCGGTCGTGATCGCGCGAGCGCGCGTCCACTCGCCGGCAGCCTGATGCGCACGAGCCCCGACCAGCGCTCGACGATGGCGCCCGCCGGCATCCTCCGGTGGCGTCAGCCGGAGCGCCAGCTCGGCAAGCTCGGCCGCGGCCGCTGACGCACCACGATCGGCCGCCAGTCTCACGGCGCCTTCGAGCACATCAGCGACGTCGGCGTCCGGCGCTCCCTCGAGAGCGCCAGGTGACGGGCGCGGACTAGCGGGTCCTCGACGAGAGCTGCGATCCGGGCGTGGACATTCCGCCGCCGCTGGCCCAAGTCTCGGTAGAGGACCGACGACAGCAGCGGATGGGTGAAGCGAATCGTCCCGCCCTCGCGCTCAATCACGCCCGCGACGACCGCCGCGTCGAGCGCCTCCGCTGGAACACCCGCCCGCTCCAGCAGGGAATCCGAGGGCGTGCCCACTGCCGAAGCGAGCGCGAGCGCCTCGCGAGTGGTTGCCGGGAGTCCGGAGATCCTCACGCGCACGAGCCCCTCGAGCGAGTCGGGGACCACGAGCGGTTGAAACGGGTCGACGTCGACGTCGAGAAGGCGAGCGAGCTCGAGCGCCGCGAACGGATTTCCGCCCGATCTCTCGTGGATGCGGAGCAACGTCTGACGAGCGAACGGCCGGTCGAGCCGCTCACGAAGAAACCGATGGAGCGCGCCGACGCTAAGCGGTCCCACCGATAGCCGCTGGACGCGCTCCTCACCCAGCGCCTGCTCGAGCCCCGACCGCCGCCCTCCCTCGACACGCCGGCGAGCAAGCAGAACGAGCACCTGCTTCTCGTCGAGCCTTCGCAAAACGCAAACGCCAGCGCGCTCGACGACGACGGGTCGAGCCACTGGACGTCGTCGACAGCGATCAGGATCGGCGCCCGATCGCTCAAAGCACGCAGCACGTCGTGCACCGCCACCGCGAGCGCACGGCCATCAACGCGATCACGCGACGCCTCCTCCCGAAGCAGCGCGACCTCGAGCGCACGCCGCCTCGGCGCCGTTAACGCGGGCAGGACATCGTCGAGGACGTCCGCGAACAGATCGCCAAGCCCCACGTGAGCAAGCCCGCGCTCCGCCTCGGCCGGCCGCGAGGAGAGAACGCAGACCCCTCGCGTGCGCGCACGCTCGCACCCGGCGAGCCAGAGGGTCGACTTCCCGATTCCCGCCTCGCCGTCGAGCACGAGGGCAGCCAGACCTCCTCCGGCTTCGCCAATCAAAGCGTCGAGGGAACCCAGCTCCTGCTCCCGGCCGACTATCTCGAACACCGAAGTGATCGTGACAGAGAGTTGTCCCCGGAACATGTTCGCTGCCTCGCCTGCGTTGCACGACTCTGGCGACCTACGAGCCTCGACTTCGTTCGGGCGCCACGCCATCGCGTCCGCCGCTCGACATCCCGCCGTTTACTCGACGGCGACGGATGGCCCCGAGGCGACGAAGCCAAGACCAACCTGCCGTGAGAAATTCCTCCGCGGCGATGACACCGTCGACTGACCCCCAAACGGCACAGTGGGGGCTCGGAGGCCGTTCTTCAGACAGTTTGCGCAGAGGTGAGGCGTTCTGCGCCGACGAGCAGTTTCCACGGTTCGACGCTGACCGCGCGTAGTTGCTGGGTCGCCGTCCAGGGGTCGTCCGCAAGGCGGCGGCGGATCTCGCCTTCGCTTTCTGCGTCGAAGATCAGGAGCACGCGGACCTCTCCTTGTTCGGTTCCCGCCAGTGGCCCGGCGAAGAGGAGGAACCCCTCGTCTGCGAGTGCGTTCATGAACGCCGCGTGCTCGTCGAGCGCGGGCTGCTCATAGATCCCTCCGGCTCCCCAGCCGGGTCCCGCTTCGCGAACGACCGCGAAGGTGCTCACGCGCGTGCGATCAGGTAGTGGTACTCGTTCGAGAGCCGGTACCGGCCGTCGGCGGTGCGGTAGGGGGCGAGGCCTTCGATGATCGCGGTCTTCAGTTCCTCTTCCCGTTCCGGGCCGGCGAGGAGGGCGAGGCCGGCGACGGCGACCATGCTGCGGCCGAGCGTCTGCGCGGCGGGGTACTCCGACGCCCATATGGTGTCGAACTCGCTCTCCGGAGTGAGGCCGGCCTGCGCCGCGAGCGACTCGAGCATGCCGGGCTTCGAGAAGTCGGGATCGGGCGGTGCGTCGGGCGGCCGTGGTGGCAGGAACGGGCGTGCGAGCTGCTTCATCGCCTCGAAGTCACAGCGCTCGTGCGCGCCCCAGACCTGGATCACGACCGGCGCGCCGGGTTTGGCGACTCGCCGCGCTTCGCGCAGGGCGGCGACCATGTCGTCGGCGAAGAAGAACGAGTTGAAGCCGGTGACGAGGTCGAACCTGTCTTCGTCCCAGGGCAAGTCCTCCATCTCGCCGACGCGGACATCCGCATCCGGCAGCCGGTTGCGCGCGAACGCAACCAGCGCATCGGAGGCATCGATCCCGCACGGGACGGCGCCGCGCTCGGCCACCAACCTCAGAAACGACCCGACGCCGCAGCCGACGTCGAGCACCCGCTGGCCCGGCTCGAGACCGGTACGCTCGAGCGCCGCCTTGTACGTGGGGAGTTGCTGGTCCTCGCTGAGCGCCCAGTCGGCAGGGCGGGCGCCCCACAGCGGCCCCCAGCGGGATGCGCTGCCCGTAACGGTGGACGAGGCTGTGGTCATGACCGCTCCTTCGGCTAGGCTATGTTTCGTAGGTATAACCTATGACACGTAGCTTAGTCAACACCGAGCTCAGCCTCTTCTCGTACGAGATCCTCGGCCTCGTCGGCCGCTTCGGTGCGGGCGCACACGATCTGCTGGCCATGGCCAAGCATGGCCGCCTCCTCGATTGGGCCGGTGAGAGCCAGTACTACGTCGAGCCGAAGCGGCTCGCCAAGCTCGGATATCTCGACGCGCGCCGCGAGCCGGGGAAGACGCGGGAGCGCACGGTCTACACGCTCACCGAGAAGGGTCGGCAAGCGCTCGAGCACTACGCGCGCACATCCGTCGCAGTCACGCCAGTGAAGAGCGAGGCGCTCTTGCGCCTCCTCATCTGCGACCTCGTCGGGGAGGACATCACCCGCGAGAGCTTCTTGACCCTGCGCGACGACATCGCCGACCTCCACCGGAGGCTCAACGACTCCGAACAGATCGCAAGCGGCCTGCCCCACCGGGAGAAGTACCTGCGCCTCGTGATCGAGTTCCTTCGCGGCCTTCTCGACCTCCACGAACAACTCGTCGATGACGTCCAGCGCGAACTTGCCCCCGCGTCACAGACGCGATCGCGACGGTCCGCATAAACGCTGTCACGACGAGGGTGCGTTCAGGGGCTGGCGTCAAATGCCCGGACGCGCCCTTGATCCTCGCCTGATCGGACGTCGCGGACTACGCGATGACGGCTTCGTCGTACGGCCTCGAGGCGGCGTCTTCGTCGAGAAGCGCCCAGCTGTCCATCCAGCGGTGCGTCCGTTCGAACATGTCCCGCGTGTACGGCTCGCTGACGACGCGTTCGCCAGGGCCGAACTGCCGGACATCCACGAGGTCAGCGATATCCTCGGGAATCTCCTTCAGCCAGTGGTGCTTGCATGCCTCGGGCTCGAGATCAATCTCGCGTTGCGCTCGCCGCAGCGCGTTGAAGTAGCGCTCGAGATCGTCGACACTCGCGTCAGCGGCCACCATGAATCCCATGATGAAGGTCGTGTCGAGAAGCTTCCGAAACCCGAGTTGCTCGAGGATGTAGTACTGAGCTCCCCAGACGTTCGCAGCTTCGATCTGTCCCCGCTGCATCAACCGGACGCGATCGAATGGTCGCCCTACGAAGTCGAGCGTGATCTCAGAGCGATCGACGAAACGCTCTAGCGCCTGAATTGCCGAGTAGTGGCTGCCAGAATGAAAGCCCACTCCGACGGCGACGTTGGCGAGATCCGAAGGCTGCTCGTATCGGGAGCGCGGGGATACGAAGATCGCGGAGTTGCAAACCGAGTAAGCCTTGCCCCACATCTTCCCGTGACGACCCGATGCCGCTGCGTTAACGGCCCAGTGGCAGGCAGCCGACACGTCGCAACTCCGGCCTTCGGCCATATTCTCGAACGCTCCGCTACGAGCCGCGAACGGTGAGTGATCGGCCGGCTGTACGGACGCATCGGCCGGCGAAGTGGTCAGCGAGCTTCCCGCAAAGCGCTGAGAATCGAACTCGTAGTCGAGGCCCTCATCGACAAAGAAGCCGTTCTCCTCGGCGACCCACTCCTGCAAGCGAACGTGTGGCTGGATCCGGAATTTCGCCATCTCGACCTCCGTCGCCCGTCGAGCCCGCGCCGTCACGTCTCAGACATACCGCGGCGCACGATGGAAGGTAGTAGGGCCAGATCGAGAATGTCAAGCAACCTGACATCTTGCGGCAAGGTGCTGGCGTAACACACTCGCACGGGCCGCGATTCTCGATTCGCGGTCGCTCCGAAGCAGGCGATCTCGGTCGGCTCCGACCACCATCGTCCCGCAGCGCGATCACGCGAATCCTCGACAGCGAGGTCAGGACGACGAATCATGAGCGACGAACGAAGGGCCGCCCGGAGGCGGCCCTTCGCGTCGCGCTAGCTCTGCTCGCTACGTCACTTGCCGAGATCGAGCTGCCAACCCCCGAGACCGTGCGTTGCCGCGTACAGCACGCGCGCGCTCGGTGCGATCGTCAAGCCCGCGGCCTCGACCATCGGCATGCCTGCGGCCGCGATCGTCCACGATGTAGCGCCTGCGGCGAGCTTCATCACGCCGAAGTCCGTCGCCGCGTACAGGTCGCCCGTCACGTCGTCACGGACGAGGTCGGTGACCGGCAGGTCGTCGAGGTTGTACGTCCGGTCGGTCCACGTCGCCGTTCCGCCGACCCGGCTGACCTCGAACACGTGCCCGGGCTGGCCCGGCGTGTTGATGTTGTAGCCGGAGTAGGAGATCCACGCGTGGTCCGGGTTCGCCGGGTCGACGTAGATCGAGCTCACGAACCGGGGCGGGTCGTTGGTCGCCGACGAGTCGAGGCGCGTCCAGGTCACTGAGGACGCCGCGGCGTCCGCGTTGCCGGAGATGAACACGCGGCCGGTGTTCGTGGCCGCCCACAGCGTTCCCGTGTTGCTTATCGTCCGCTCGACGGCGGAGACGCAGCAGCCGCCGCGGTCGGCACCGTACGCCGCCGAGGTCAGGTCGGTCGCACCCGTCGGCCCGATACGCACGAAGTCACCGCAGGCGGGGTTGTCGCCGGCGGTCGTGAACTCTGGGCAGTTCGCCTCGAGGAACGCTCGGTCGCCGCCCCAGTCCTGCGTCCGCCAGACGCTCTGCGAGCCCTCGAAGATCGAGCCCGCCGCCGCCGCGTTCGGGTCGGCGATGATCGGCGCGTAGAAGTTCGAGCCCTCGGGGCTGCCGGCGATCTTGCCCGAGATGATGACCCACTTCGCGGGGTCGCCGTTCGAGAAGTTCGCGTCGTGGTTCTGCCCGAAGAACGAGTTGAACCTCAGCGTGCTGTTGGCGGAGTTCCAGCCCGACTGTCCGCCGTCGCCGTAGATGATCTGCGGCCAGATCTGGGACGAGCCGCCGTACTCGAACGTCCCGTTGTCCTGTGTCCCGCCCATGAGGCTGTTCTGCGGGTGCTTCGGGTCGATCGAGAAGCTCTGGAACTGCAGCGTCGACAGCCCCTTGTTCAGGTTCGCCGTCTGCTCCGGGATCCGCGAGAGAATCGACTTGCAGAACGCGGTGTCGGCGGCGTTCAGGCCGCGGCTGTCGCATTGCGCCGAGGCGTCGACGTACCTGCCGTTGGCCCGAACGACGCCGCCGTCGTCGCCTGCGACCCACTGCAGCGGCTCGCCGGGGATCGTCGTCAGCGCGTGCTGGTCCGGATGGAGCCAGCCGCTGTTGTCGCTGTCCAGCGTCATGTCGGTGAACGTCGCACCGCCGTCGATCGACTGCAGGACTGCACGGCCGTTGGAGATGAGGTGCTGCTGCCCGTACGAGTACGAGCCCGACGAGGTAGACGACGTCGGGCGCGCCCGCGGGCGAGTAGACGACGTTGTCGTACCAGCACTGTGCGGTGCAGTAGCCGATGTTCTGCGCCGTCGTCATATCGGTGAAGACGGCGGCTCCGGCGGCGTCGTCGGTCCGCCAGAAGCGCGCGCGGTTGGCGCCCGCGTCGGACGAGTTCCCGTCGCCCACGTACATGCGGGTCTTGCCGCCCGGGAGCTTGTTGAGCGCGAACTCGGCGCGGTCGGCGCTGTTGGCCGGGTTCAGGGCCGGCTTGATCTGCGTCCAGGTCGCGCCGTTGTCCAACGACCGCCAGATGCCCTCGGCGAACGAGGACTGGTAGAGGATGTTCGAGTTGTTCGGGTCGACGGCCACCTCGTTCGTGCCGCGGATGTTCGTGGCCCGCAGCAGCGTCCAGGTCGCGCCCGTCTGCCGGTAGATGCCGCGAACCGCGCATCCATGCGGTGTCGGGCAGCCGACCGCTCCGCCCGTCACCGAGCTGACGCCGCGAATGGCGCTCGCGAGCCCGATCAGCAGGTTGCCGTTCTTGTCGAACGCGATGCTCGAGACTGCGCGGTCCCTGAACAGATCGGTGCCGGGAACGAGCGTCCAGCTGTCCCCGCCGTCGGTCGTCTTGTAGATGCCGACGCCGGCTTCCGAGTCACCGGAGGCGTTCGGCTCGCCGGTGCCTGCGTAGACCGTGTTGCCGCTCGGATCGCTCGGATCGACGAGCAGCGAGCCGATCGCGTTCGTCCCGAACGAGCCCGAGACGTACGTCCAGTTCGTGTTGCCCGTGTCCTTGGCCATGTCGGTGCGCCAGACGCCGCCGCCGGCTGCGCCGAGGTACAGCTTGCAGGCACCGTTCTTCTTGCAGCCGGCAAGCGCGAGTGCGGTGACCCGGCCGGAGGCGGTGTACTCCTTCCCGCCGGCGAGGAACTGGTCGAGCAGGGCCGGGTACTTCGCCTGGGTCGGGCCGATCGCTTGCCAGGCGCCGGACCCCCTGCCGTTGGCCTTCAGCGCGTTGAACGTCGAGATCGAGTTCTCTGTCGCCTCGAACGGCACCGTGTCGGCTGGGTAGGCGCGCTGCGCCTCCACCTGGGCGGCGTATGAGCCGTCCGGGCCTTCGTTTGGAATTCCGGCCTTGGCCTTGGCGGAATCGGGATCGCCCTTGAGCGCGAAATTGATCCCGCCGACCTTGGCGCTGTGCGAGCTCGTCCCCGCGAACCTTCCCGCACCAATGGACGCGACCATTGCGACGAGCAGCGTCGCCCCGACCACAAAGAACCTCCTACGCGTTCGCATCCCCATCTCCCCTCGATATGTACGGACTGCGGGGCCGCATCGTGCGGACACGTGCGCGGGACGCGGCGCATGACGCCGTCGACAGCTCCTCCTGCCCCAAATGGGTCCCGATCCCCAAGCGGAACGATCGTGACAGGGATCGCAAGCGGGATCAACTGCATTGGGAAAATCGTTCCCCAGAGCCAGCGCGAGCCGCCTACTCCAGGGCAGTCCTTGCTGAACCTCTTCGAAGCGCCAGGCGCGCTCGCCGCGATAGAGCGAATGTCCTCCTCGATCGGGGCGCGGGTGCTGGCTCGGGACGAGCGCGTAGTGCTGCGAGCCTTCCCGCACGGGCTTGTCGCCTTCTTGTGACGCTCGGTCCAGCTTGAAATGGCGGTCAAGTGTGCCGGGAGTGCCCCTTCGACGCGTGTCGTGCATTGCCCCGGTGATACCCAAGCGGTTGCCGCCCGGAGGCGAGGAGCGACCTCATTCTGCGGCGGTTCGTCAAAGGCTCCATCCATAGTTGTCTACGATGGCTACGCGGTGTCGAACACCATTGGTGAGCGGAACGTCGGCGCTTAGGCGTGGTGTGGCCGAAGGGATCTCTGCGACGAATGAGATCACAATCGCGAGCCGCCATCGCGTCGGCGACGCTGGTCGACGCGACGAACGGGTGGCCGACGCGCAGAGCTCCACGCCGGCCAGTTCGCTCCTGTGGGTTAGGGTTGGAGGACGATCCGGGCGGGGATGCGTCCGGCCTCGACGTCTGCGATCGCCTGGTTGATCTGGTTGAGCGGGCGCGTCTCGCGGATGACCGTGGTCTTGCCGGCGGCGTGGAGCTGGAAGACCTCGCGCAGGTCGGTGCGTGTGCCGACGATCGAACCGACGATCGTGATCCCGTTGAGAACCGTTTCGAAGATCGGGATCGTGACCTCGTTGTCGGGCGGGAGGGCGACGAAGACGAGCGTGCCGCCGCGCCGGAGCGAGCCGTAGGCTTGCTCGAACGCCTTGGGGGCGACGGCGAGCGCGATCGCCTGGTCGGCGCCGCCGAGCTGTTGGATCGCGGCGACCGGATCCTCCCGTGAAGCGTTGACGGTGAACTCGGCGCCGAGCTCGCGTGCGAGCTCGAGCTTCTCGTCGATCAGGTCAACAGCGACGACGCGGCCGCCGGCGATAGCGGCGTACTGGATCGCGAGGTGCCCCAAGCCTCCGACGCCAAAGACGGCGACGAGATCCGAGGACCGTGTGCCCGCGACCTTGACCGCCTTGTAGGTGGTGACACCAGCGCAAGTGAGCGGTGCGGCATCGAACGGATCGATGCCGTCCGGCACCTTGACGACGTAGCGCGCATAGGCGGTCGCGTATTCGCCGAAGCCGCCGTCGATCGAGTAGCCCATGTTCTTCTGCTCGAGGCAGAGGGTCTCCCAGCCGGAGACGCAGTAGTCGCAGGTGCCGCACGCGTAGCCGAGCCACGGCATGGCGACGCGATCGCCGAGGGCGACCTCGGTCACACCGGGGCCGAGCTCCTCGACAATCCCCACGCCCTCATGGCCGGGCACGAACGGCGGGGATGGCTTGACGGGCCAATCGCCGCGAGCGGCATGGATGTCGGTGTGGCAGAGACCCGAAGCCTCGACCTTGACGCGGACCTGGCCCGGCTCGAGCGCGAGCCGTGGCACCTGCTGGACGACGAGCGGCTCTGCAAAGTCGCGGACGACCGCTGCTTGATAGGTCGCCGTCTTTGCCTCCGGCGGCGCCTCAGTCAGTTCGGTGGCTGACATGACGAAAAACCTCCTTGTCGCTCTGACGCGACGATCGTCCGCCTCCTGTGGTTTCTCGCCATCAGAAAGCACCCGCGTCCGCGGGGCGGGAAACTACGCATCCGTTCGCGTGGCGTGGCTTCGACGGGTGGTGCTCGGCGGTTTGGGCACGATGGTCGTGCGAGAATCAGAGGATGACGACCCGCAAGGTCCGCGCCGGAAGGTTTGGCGTCAAGACAGATCGCATGGGTTGACCGCTTCGACCGCATGTGGTGTGTTCTGTCGGATCTGGCGACAAGTCCGCGGTAATCGCCCCGCGGCGACGAGAGGCTGCTGATGTCGGACATCAGTACCAGAGCCGACGACGAAAACGTTGCTCGCGCGGCGCCACCAGCAGAACCGTTCGAAGTCGCCGATCTGGCCGTCGACCGGCGCGTCAACTCCGCGGCGCAAATCACTGACGGCGATGGCCTTTTAACGAGAGTGCTCGAGGAGTGGTCACAAGCGTTGGCTTCGGTGCGAGAGCGGCGGGCGTCGTTTTCTCTCCCGGGCGAACGATGGGCACGGCGTACCTTCGTCAACCGTCACCTACGGGGTCAAAGCGACACACTCCTTCAATCACTGAACCTGCGGCTGGCGCTCGATCCTGTGGACTCCGACGCTTCTGCGCGCCGAGAAAGGGTCCTCCGGTTCCGGGATGCTTTAGAGCCTCCTCCGTCACGCTGGATCATCGTCGCACTAACTGTTGTGATTGCCTTCCTCGCCCAGCTTGTGATCACTGTTGTAGGAAACGTCGGGTTTGCTGCGTTCGACAGCGACCTCTTCAGTAAGTCTGCGGGCGGAGATCCAGGTTCGCTTGTTGAACTCGGCAGAAAGATGTTCACCGGCCGTGCGATCGACCGGCTCGCGATTCTCGCGGCCCCGAGCCTTGCGGCCTACCTCGTTCTTCGCGGCGTTGCGCGCGGCTACAGCCAGGCCCACCAACTCGTCGCACCTTCCGAAAACACCGCAGAGATTGGTACAGCACTTGGCCTCCGTCGAACCGCTGAGTTTCCGTTGGATTTAGGAGTTAAGGCGCTACTAGCGATCGCCCTGTTCAGCTGGGGAGCTATTGCTTTCGTGTACCAGACATCGGTCGGCTTTGACTACATCGGCAACGAGATGTATTGGCAATGGGCGATCGGACTGTTCGGGATACTGCGCATTTGCTGGATCAGCGCGAAGTGGCACCGAACCGGATATAGCATTACGCCCGTCTTGTTGGCGTTTGCCTTCATGGCGCTCGTTTTCGTTTCTGCCGTCGTTTCTGCGATCGATCAGCGCACCGGGTAGTAACGAACTCGAATGTGAGCTTTCGAACGGGCGGGCGGCGTAGAAGCCCCAGCGAGGTTGAGTGGGGTGACGCACCGAGTTAGGCCCGTCGATGATTGGCGCCGAAGGGCGGAGAGCGGCCCGGCATCCATCGCGCGCGTGCGTGCGCGCTAGGGAGCCGAGGCGCGGTACTGGCCCCGAAATGGGTCCCACGCTCTCCGCAACACGCACGGGGGAGGCGGTCGCCTACCTCGGATCGGGGTCCCGCGGCAGCCGTGTCCGTCGAGGGGGAGGGCGGCCCCTCTCGGCACCGGTCTCTACCGCGACGCATCGCGCGCGCGTGCGCGCGCGAATGGGACCGGGATCGATGCTCCCCGACGATCGCGTACCTGACGTCGTAACCGATCTCGGCGGAAGGGGCTGTATCGCGCAGCCCCTCCCGCGCGGTCAGCAGCCGAAGCACTGGTCGGGCGCGTTCTGAGCGATCACGCTATCGACCAGCGTTACGGGGAATGTCGTGAACAGACCGCCTCCCTGAAGCGTCAGCGCTGCGCTCCCGCTCAGCGTATTCCGCAGGACGGTGCTGTCTCGTAGGGAGAGCTGGACGGAGGGAGGATCGAAGCCGTCGCCGTTCCAGATTCCTCCGCCTTGCACGACTCCGCTCGAGCCGGTCCCGATCGCGTTGTTGTCGGTGACGCCGGTGCTCCTGAGCTCGAGCAGCCCGCCGTTCAGGATCCCGCCGCCCTGCACGAGCACTGATCCGCTCAGCGTCGTGCTTTCCGCCGCGTTTCCCGCGACGATGCTGTCACTCATCGTCACGGCGTCGGTGGTCGCCGTGAAGATCCCGCCGCCCAGAGAAAGGGCCAACCCCGTCGGCGCCGATGCGTGCACACGGTTGCCCGTGAAGCGCGTGTTGCTGATCGTCGCCGCGGTCTCGACCTCGAGCGCACCCCCGTCGACGTAGACGTTTCCAACTCCGGTGGCGCTCACGCGGTTGTCGCTGACGTCGCTGTCGCGCAGCACGAGCCAGCCGTCGTCGTCGATCCCGCCCGCGAAGTCGCCGACCTCACCGCCCGAGCTGCTCGCGGCGACACTGTTCCCGCTGATCGTGCTCCCGCGGATCTCGACCCTCGTGGTCGTCGTGTTACCGCCGATCTTGATGCCGCCGGACTGCACCGAGAGCCCACCCGGGGTATCGGCCGGGAACGAGGTCGAGAAGTCGACGGCGTTGCCGCTGACGATGCTGTCGGCGAGGGTCAACGTGCTGCCGAAGCGCGTGAAGATGCCGCCACCGATCGCAAAGCGACTGTTCGGCGGGACCGCGCGGGCGACGTTGTCGCTTACCTCGGAGTTGCGAAGTGTGAGCGTCGCGAACCGCTCGTTCATGATGCCACCGCCCTCGGCATCGCTTGTGACGCTCGACCCGGCGTGATTGTTCGCTGACGATCACATTGGTCAGCTTCATCACGCCTGCGTTGTCGATGCCGCCGCCGCTACCGAGGGCGTACGGGCAGGCCGCTCCGCACGGGAGCCCCGAGGGGACCGTCGACGCCGGCGCGGCGCGGTTCCCCGTCACGACGCTGTCGCTGATCGTCACGGTCGCGCCGAGACCGCCGTCCGCGGCCGGCGGGACGTCGATGCCGCCGCCGAATGCCTCCGGGCTCGAGCTGTTGACCCCGCCCGTGATCGTCACACCCTTGATCGTCACCGTCGGCTCCGTCCCCGCACCGAGCTCGCCGATCGTCAACACGGGCCCACCGCCGCTGATCACGGTCGAGCCCGCGCCCGAGCCGAGCAGCTTGACGCTCGCGTCGATCGTGATCCCGCCCGCGAACACTCCAGGGCCGATGTGGATCACGTCTCCGTCGTGTGCTGCGTCGACCGCGGCCTGAAGGCTCGCGTAACAGCCCGGGGCGTTACCGACGCAGATGCTTGCGGCACGAGCCGACGGTGAAGCAAGCCCAAACAGCGCGGCGACAGCGCCCGCGATCAGGCACCTCGCGAAGACAGGTCGTCTCATTCTGGAGTCCTCCCTCTCTCCTGATGCGATCCAGGCCGCCAGGCTGCGCCCGACACCTTGCAAGAACCTGGTAATCGCCTTGTCACGCTGCTTTGCTAGCCGTGTGGAGATTGCGATTCTCGGCCCGCTCGAGCTGCGGATCGACGGTCGAGTCGTCTCGCTCGGCGGCCCCAAGCAGCGCGCCCTGCTTGCGGTGCTCGCGCTGCACGCGAACGAGGCGGTCTCACGCGACCGGCTGATCGAGGCGCTCTGGGGCGACGCGCCGCCTCCGAGTGTCGACCAGTCTCTCGATGCGTACATCTCGAGGCTCCGGCGAGCGATCGGGCGGGAGCTCCTCCTCCGCCGGCCGGGTGGATACGTGTTGACCGTCGCTTCGGGCGAGCTCGACCTCGAGCGGTTCGAGAGCCTTGTCGCCGCCGCACGAGCTGCCTCGGCCGCGGGCGACATCGACGCCGCGACCCGTCTCTTGCGCGATGCGCTCTCCCTCTGGCGCGGGCCGGCGCTGGCAGACGTGCTCTACGAACCGTTCGCGAGCGCCGAGGCGGAGCGGCTCGAGGAGCGACGGCTGGGGGCGCTCGAGGAGCTGTTCGAGGCAAGGCTCGAGCTCGGGGGCGGCACGGATCTGGTGCCCGAGCTCGAGCAAATCGTGCGGGAGCAGCCACTCCGAGAGCGAGTACTGGGGCAGCTGATGCTCGCGCTCTACCGGGCCGGTCGTCACGCCGACGCGTTGTCGATCTTGCAGACGACCCGCCGCAGGCTCGCGGGCGAGCTGGGCCTCGAGCCGGGGCCGCAGTTACGGGAGCTCGAGCGCCGGATACTCCGGCACGACCCGAGCCTTGACGCGCCGCCACCGCGCAACCCGCGAGGCGAACGGCTTCCGTTACGCGCCGCGCTGGGTGTCGCGGCCGTCGTCATGTTGGCCGCGGCGACGACGGGGTTCGTCCTGGCGACTCACGGGAGGAACGCGCCGCCCGATCGTCGCGCGTCGTCGAACGGGCTGATCGGGATCGACGCTCACTCGGGACGACTTGCCGATGCGACCGAGCTCGCGAGTTCGCCGGCCGCCGTAGCGATCGGAAGCGGTTCGATCTGGGCGGTAGATTCGAGCAGGGATACCGTCGAACGAATCGATCCCTCGACCCGAGCTGTCGTCGACCGGATCCCGGTGGGGGACGAGCCGGGAACCGTTGCAAGCGGCGGCGGTGCGATCTGGGTCGTCGGCACACTCGACGGCCGCGTCACCCGCGTCGACCCGGCAACGGGCAGCGTCACGAGCGCCGCCGGTCTCGGCGGAGCGAACGCAGCGGCGATCGCGTTCGGAGCGGGCGCGTTGTGGATCGCCGACGCAACGGATCACACGCTCGTCGAGATCGATCCCGAAAGCGAGACGGCTCGGCGGAACCTGACGCTCGACTTCAGCCCGTCCGCCGTGGTCGTGGGCGCTCGTGCACTCTGGGTCGCGGGATACGACTCCGGCAGGGTCGAGGAGATCGACCCGCGGTCGGGCGTGCCTCGCGACCATCCAGGTGGGCGGAGGGCCCGCAGCGCTCGCGGCCGCGGGAGATGCGGTCTGGGTAGCCAATAGCCTCGACGCGACCGTCTCCAAGATCGACACGCGAACCGGCTCGGTCGTCGCGACGATCCCCGTCGGCAGCGGCCCATCTGCGATCGCGGCCGCGGCCGGATCGATCTGGGTGACGAATACCTATTCCGGAACCGTCTCCCGCATCGACCCGAGCCGCAACCAGGTCGTGGCAACGCTTGGTGTCGCGGGGCGGCCGATCTCCGTCGCAGCGGGCCCGGACAGCGTCTGGGTCGGATTGGCGGCACGCGGCGACAGCCACCGCGGCGGAACCCTCACGCTCGCCGCCGCTGGGCCGGTCCCGTCGATCGACCCGTCGCTGCAAGACATGACCGTGCTTCTCGCCCGACTCGCCTATGACACGCTCGTCACGTTCCAGGCCGCGCCGGGGCCGGCCGGGCTGCGACTCGTGCCCGACCTCGCGCTCGCGGTTCCGACGCCCAGCCGCGCTGGGACCACCTACGCGTTCCGCCTCCGGCCGGGCATCTCGTACTCGGACGGGCGACCCGTACGCGCGAGGGATTTCCGCCGCGCGATCGAGCGTCTGTTCCGCCTCGATTCTCCCGGAGCGAGCCTGTACAGCGCCGTGGTCGGGGCCGCGGCGTGCACGCAACGACCGACCGTGTGCGACCTCTCTCACGGGATCGTCGCCGACGATGCCGCCCACACCGTCGTGTTCCACCTCAGCGCTCCGGATCCCGACTTTCTCTTCAAGCTCGGCGTGGTCGCATTCTCGGCTCCGGTTCCGACCGGCACCCCGGACCGCGACGTCGGCTCGCGTGCTGTTCCAGGCACGGGCCCATACCGCATCGTGCGCTCGAGCCCGCGCGAGCTTCGCCTCGCCCGAAACCGGTTCTTCCGAGAGTGGTCGCACGCCGCGCAACCGGACGGCAATCCCGACGCGATCGTCTGGCGATTCGGTGCGTCCACCGACGCAGCCGCTCGGGCCGTCGAACGTCAGCAGGCAGATTGGAGCGCCGGACTGATCTCTGCGGGCCTTCTGCGTCGGCTCCGGCTTCGACATCTCGCGCAGCTGCACGAGAACCCGACCTTCGACGTCCAGTTCATTCCCCTCAACACACGCCTGGCTCCCTTCGACGATAGTCGCGTCAGAGTGGCGCTCAACCTCGCCGTCGACCGGGCGAAGATCGCCCGAATGTTCGGCGGCACGGAGGCGACGCCGATCTGCCAGCCGCTCCCGATCGGCTTCCCGGGCTACCGTCGCTACTGCCCGTACACCGTCCACCCGCACGCCGACGGTCGCTGGAGGGCGCCCGACCTGACGCGGGCGAGGCGCCTCGTGGCCGCTTCCGGCACGCGCGGGGAGCGGGTCGACGTCTGGGCCGCGACCAATCTCGACGACATACCCCGTCGTCTGCCCGCCTACGTCGCCGGCGTCCTGCGCTCGCTCGGTTACCGAACGAAACTCCACCGCATCCCCTACGCCGCGTTCTCGCCGGCGATGCGGAGCACGATCCAGCTGTCCGTCGACGGCGACTGGATTCCGGACTATCCCGCGCCCTCCGCCTACATTCCGCCGTTCTTCGGCTGTCACGGAGGCACTCAACCGAAAGCACTACGTCTGCGACCGGCAGCTCGACAGGCGCATGCAAGAAGCCTCGGCCGTCGAGCTCCAGAACCCCGAGCGCGCCGCGTCGTTGTGGACCGGCATCGACCACACGCTCGTCGACCGCGCGGTCTGGGTGCCCACCGTGAACGTTCGCGAAGTCGAGTTCGTCTCGGAGCGGCTGCGGAACTACCAGTACCACCCGGTCTGGGGCTTCCTCGCCGACCAGGCCTGGCTTCGGTGAACCGCTGTAAAGGCCGTCCGCGCCGATGGCTTCGGTCGCGCAGACGCTCTACTGTGGGACTTGCTGGCGGAGCGCTTTCATTGGGCTTCGCGCCTGCCGTCACAACTGTCGGCTGCACGATCTCGTCGGCGAGGATCGGTTGGAGGACTCGATTATTACGTGCGTCTCGCAAGCGAAGCCCTGAGCGGAAGAACGTCGCGATCGTGCGCGGCGACCGGATCGCTTCGTGCCGCTTTAGGTAGCGGTCGACGAGCTCGGCGAGCGTGAGCTCGGACGCAGCCGCGGGTCGGCGGCCGTTCACCGCGGGCAGCACGTTCTCGGGCGTGCCAGCGGTGCGCCTCGGTGCGGTCACGGAAACCGGAGCGGCGCTTTCGGGCCCCGTCGGGTCGGGTAGGCTCTTCGACGCACCCTCGAGCCGACACGCTGCGCTCGCCGCGCGGCGCGCGCGGCTCGAACCTATCCGCGTCGTCGAGGCGGCCCCGTCCCCAAGTCAGTAGCGACGCAAGCGAAAGGAAGGTGGGCAAGGTCATGCCAAGGATGAACAGGAACCACCGGCGTCTGGTCATCGCCGCCGTCGGTATCGCAATGGTCGGAACGGTCGCGGCCGTGGCTCTCGGATCGCCCGGTTCCGGAAGGGTGGTGACGCTTCTCGTCGCGAAAGCGGACAACAACGAGACCGTCCAGCTGAACAGCGACCGGATCAAGTTCCAGACCAAGGGTCCGACCGACGTTCGTGTCCAGACGATCACCTTCGCTCCAGGCGGCTACAGCGGCTGGAATCACAAGCCGGGCTTCAATCTCGTAGCGGTCCTGTCGGGCGAGGTGACCAAGTTCGATTCCCACTGCAACGGCACGACCTACGGGCCCAACTCCCCGAACGGAGCCGTGTTTGTCGAGTACGGCGACGAGCCGGAGGAGGTCCGCAACATGAGCAGCGCGCCGGCGACGGTCTACGCGACACAGGTTGCGCCGGACGCCGATCCAGCCGTCTTCCGGATCGAAGACGATCCGCCACCGTGCGCGTGAGGCACCGACGGACGTAGCTTCGCCACCCGGTCGTTCCGCCAAGAGGGGCTCCGCCACGGCGCGGCCTCTCCGCGTCCGTGAGGGACTGGGTGCGAACGTCTGCACGTCGCGCGTCGTCCAGAGGCGGAGCGACGGGAGGCGAGGCCGCCGATGCGGATCGTGATCAGAGGCGCGGGCACGACCACAACGCCAGGGACGAAACCTCATCGACGAGGCAGTTCGACTCGCCCGAAGATGCGCCCATTCTGCACCCATACGTCCGAAAACTGTCGCCGGGAGCCACGTGATGGAGGTCGCTCCATCACGCGGTACCTCCCTGCGCACACGGCATTTCCCGCCACCGTCACCACCGCCCGCCAGACCGTTCGAATGAGAGACGACAACCGCGATCGCGCGGCGCAAAAACGCAGAGTGAGGCTCACAGCGGGGACCAGCGCGTGCCACTTTCCTGCCACAGACGCCCAGATTCGGGCTCCCGTAACCATGAGGGCCGGACTGGCCGGGCCCGGCGCGACGCGAGTATCCATGCGGGTTTGCGCGGCTCCGCGGGTATCGCCGTGGATCGGCCGGCACGGCCTGTCACGCCGGAGGTCGCGGTAGATGTTCGAACAGGCTGCGCCTTAGTTCCCGGGACAGCACCGGGACAGCACCGATCGACAAATGACGCAATCTTCGCACGAACGGGTTTGGCCCACCATGCGGTTTTCGCGCGGTTGAACCCTTCTGAATGGCCCCGGGAGGAATCGAACTGCGCACGCGGTGAGGAAGCCATCGTGAAATCTCCAGCAGAAGCGCAGCGCGCGCGGACGCTGGCGCTGCTCCAACGAACTCACGCGGCCCGTGTGCTGGTCGAAGAGGAAAGGACCGACCCTCACGTCGCGCTGAGCTACGTGGTCTGGCCGACGGTTAAACTCGAGCGGCTCTCGGAGGCCGACAAGCGTCCGCCCGGACGCACCTGGGGTCGCCGGCGCGACCCGTAGCGCCGTCCATTGGCGGACTTCTCCGCGACTGCTCACGACGCCGCCCTGTTTCCTGATGCATCGGCTGCCCGGTGGGTGCCAGCCCTTTGCTCGTCAGGCTTGGCGTCTAACGAGGGTTCGAATCCCTCCTTCTCCGTCAAGCCGGTCTTCGTGCCCGCATGCACCCCCTCGCCGTCCGCCGTCGTTAACCGGTCCGCAACGGTGATCACAGGAGGCTCCCAGGAGGCAGCGCTTTCATGGTGACGTGACCTCTGCGCCGACCTCCTCCCGCCTCGCACCGCCCCGCCGCCGAGCCCGCCTCGTGAAGCTCGCCTCGGCCGGAGCTGCGGTTGTGGGGTTCGGCATCATCGCGGTTCTCGCCCGCAGCGCCCATCCTGGCGGTGGCGGCACGAGCGGCGCCGGCACCACGCCTGCGGGCGGCCGCCTCGACGTCTCGTCGCGCATCAGCCAGGAGGCGCAGAGCGATCCGTTCTTCGACTCCGGCTCGATCGCCCCCTCGCAGTCGTCCACCCCGCCACAGGCCTCGACCCACACGTCGTGAGCACCCACTGCTTCAGGGCGATGGGCTGCGAGGTCGTGGTCGGGGGCGCGACCGGCGTCGAGGAGGCGGCCGTGGAACGGCTGTTCGAGACGCTCGAGGCCTCACTCAGCCGCTTCCGGCCGGATTCCGACCTCGGGCGCCTCAACAACTCGCCGGCCGAGGCAGTCATCGTCTCGCCGCTGCTTGCGACCGCGATCGACGACGCCCTCGGCGCCGCGGCGGCGACCTCAGGCGCTTGCGACCCGACGATTGCGGCCGCACTCGACGCCGCCGGCTACGACCGCACGTTCGAGGAGATCCAGGAGATCGAGGAAATCCGCACCGGCTGAGCCGGTGCCGGCCGGCCGCTGGCGGGAGATCCGCGTGTCCGGGCTCCTCGTCCGCCGCCCGGCCGGCGTTCGCCTCGACCTGAACGGCGTCGTCAAGGGACGCGCCGTCGACGACGCACTCGCACTCCTCGAGGGACCCGGCTTCGTCTCCGCGGGCGGCGACCTCGCAGCGCGCGGCGAGCTCGTCGTGGCGCTGCCCGGCGAGGGCACCGTCACCCTCCGCTCGGGCGCGCTCGCGACGAGCGGGATCACGACGCGGTCCTGGCAGCGCTTGGGCGGCGGCCTCGCGCACCACCTGATCGACCCCGCGACCGGCGCTCCGTCGGACAGCCGGTGGGAGTGCGTGACCGTCTGCGCCGCCACCTGCCTGGCAGCTGACGTCGCCGCGAAGACCGCCTTCCTCCTCGGGGACGAGGGGCCGGCCTGGCTCGAGCGCCGCGGGCTGCAGGGAAGCTTCGTCGCATCGGACGGCGAGATTCTCCTCGCCGGCGGCTGGCCCAGTGGTGATTGCCGTAGTGCGGCGGTGATCGCGTGCACGTGATCGCGTCGTCGACCGCCGTCTGGTACGCCGCCCGCGCGGGCGGCGTGGTGGCGTACCTCCTCGTCTCCGCGAGCGTGCTCGCCGGGCTCCTGCTCGCCGGCAAGGCGACCGTTCCCGGGTTCCCGCGTTTCGCCGTCGAGGACGTGCACCGGTTCCTCGGCCTCCTCGCCGGGCTGTTCGTCGGCGTCCACGTCGGCGCGATCGTGCTCGACACGGTGGTGCCGTTCTCGCTCATGCAGATCCTCGTTCCCTTCACAGCCGGGTACCGGCCGCTCGCGACCGGACTCGGCGTCGTGGCACTCGAGCTCCTCGTGGCCGTCGCAGCGACCAACCGCCTTCGCTCGCGCCTCCCGTATCGAATCTGGCGACGTGCCCACTACCTGACGCTCGCAGTCTGGTTCCTCGCGACGACGCACGGCATCCTCGCCGGCACTGACCGCGACCAGACGTGGCTGCTCTGGGTCTACGCCGTGACGGTGGCGCTCGTCACCGCTGCCGGCGCGGTGCGATTCGGGCGCGCACCCGCGGCGCGGCGGCTCGGTCTCGCCCTGGGCGTCGTCTGCGGTGGACTCGCCGCGGTGCTCGGACTGTCGGCGCTGCCGCAGGCCTCCTCGCGCTCGGCGTCGGCGCCGAAGTCCATCGCGCGGACAGCGATTCCGCAGCTCGACGGGAACCTGAGCGGCACCATCGAGGACGAGGGCTCGGGTGTGGTCTCCATCCGGGGCACGGCCGCAGCCGAGGCGGCGTTCAGGATCGACCTGCTCACGGCGGGCGACGACCGGGTCGCAGACAGTGCGCTGCAGCTGCGGTTCGCGGGCGGGGCAACCTGTGAAGGGACCCTGACCTCGCTCGATGAGACCGGGTTCTCGGGCACGTGCAACCTGCCGGACGGCAGCACGCAGACGGTGCAGTCGACCTGGACGGTTTCGAACGGCACGGTGGCAGGCAGGATTTCGACAGCAGGCAGCGCCTCGTCGACAGACGCCTGACGGCTCGCGCAGTAGTGTCTGCGCGTGGACTGGGCCCTGCCGTCGATTGCAATCGCCCTCCTCGCGTTCGCGGCCGTGTCTCGGCGCGTCGCCGGCACGCCGATCACCGCCGCGATGGTGTTCACGGCGATCGGGCTCGTACTGGGGGTCGACGCCCTCGGCCTCGTCGATCCGGCGGCGACGAGCGAGCCCGTCAAGCTGCTCGCCGAGGCGACGCTCGCCCTCGTCCTCTTCGGCGACGCCTCCCGGATCGACCTCCGCGCCCTGCGGGACGAGGTCTCGATCCCGGCGCGGCTTCTCGGCGTCGGGCTGCCGCTGACGATCGTCGCAGGGTTCGGCGCCGGCCTCGTCCTGCTCGGCTCGCTTACCTGGGCCGAGGCGCTCCTCCTCGCGGTCGTGCTCGCGCCGACCGACGCGGCGCTCGGGCAGGCAGTCGTCACGATGCCTCGCCTGCCGTCGCCCATCCGGCAGGGACTGAACATCGAGAGCGGGCTCAACGACGGGATCTGCGTGCCGCTCTTCTTCATCGCACTCGCCCTCGCGAGCGCGGAGTCGGGTCAGGTCACCGACCATGCGGCGGCAAGACTCGTCGCAGAGGAGATCGGCTACGGCGTGCTCTGCGGCGCGCTCGCAGCGATGGCCGGTGCGGCGGTGGTCGTCGTTTCGGGACGCCGTGGCTGGATCGATGCCGGCTGGCTGCAGGTCGTTCCAGTGGCGACTGCTCTGCTCGCCTTCAGCTCGGCCGATGCCCTCGGCGGCTCGGGATTCATCGCGGCCTTCGTGGGCGGCGCCGTATTCGGCGGCCTGCGCCGGCGACGCGGCGGCGAGGTCGGCTACCTCGTCGAGGAGCTCGGCGGCCTGCTCAACGCAGCCACGTTCGTCGTCTTCGGCGCAGTGATGCTCGGCCCGGCGCTTCGGGACGCGACGGTGCCGATCGTGGCGTACGCGGTGCTCAGCCTGACCGTCGTCCGCCTTCTTCCTGTCGGCATCGCGACGCTCGGAACCCGGGCGCGACGCCAGACGGTCGGCTTCCTCGGGTGGTTCGGCCCCAGGGGTCTGGCCTCGATCGTCTTCGCTGTGATCATCATCGAGGACGGTGGGCTCCCGCACCAGAACGTCCTCATCACCACCGTGGTCGTCACGGTGGCACTTTCGGTCCTCGCGCACGGCCTCACGGCCGCCCCACTCGCCGACCGTTATGCGGACTGGTACCAGTCCCATCCGCGGGACGAGCTTCCGGCGCTCGAGACCCGCCACACGACCCACGTCCCCTGGCGTCGCTCGCTGATGCACCCCACGCAGCACAGCTGAGCCGTTACCCTGTCGCGGCTACGGAGAGGTGGCAGAGCGGTCGAATGCGGCGGTCTCGAAAACCGTTAGGGGTCGTTAGGCTCCTCGAGGGTTCAAATCCCTCCCTCTCCGCTCAAGAAGCCGAAACCCGCTGTTCAGGCGGGTTTCGTCGTTCACGGGGCGTGATATCGCCGGTAGCTCAGCGACGCCTGAGACGGCCCAAGACCGCTGTATCTGGGTGGCGAATGGCGGATCATCGTCTGCCCGCACCGTGACTTAGCCGGATAACCAGCAGCCATCAACGCCCGCTGGATGTTCGGTGCTGCCACGGGATTGGCCGCGACGGCAGATCCTCCAGATGCAAACGCGAGGGAAACAACCACTCCGATTGGGAGCGTCGTCGGCTCCAAAGTGCGGGGACTAGCGCAAAGCGGGTGATCAGCATGAGGCGCGACCTATCGGTACGACCCGCCGGATGGGGGTGCTTCGGCCGTCCACCCAAACCTCCATCGGAACACAGGCAGACCGTGTCAGGCGACCGATCCCGAACGGGAACCCGGTGTACTTCCCGACGGTGCCGTTGTAGCCGAACGCGGGGGTGCGCTCACGGCACGCTTCGAAGCGAATCGCAGCAACGTATCCGCCCTCACTCTGGAAGGCAGCCACATCTCGTGCCTCGGGCGCTATCGCCAGGACAAGACTCGTTCGTGCCGGAAGGATGACCGGCACCTTTTGCACATAGGGCCACTCTGAACCGTTCCCGGGGTCCGATCCGGGCGAGTTCCTGATCGAGGGCCAAAACAACAGGGGCCCGACTTTCACACCGGGCTTCGCAGGAAGCTGCTGCGGCGAGCGTCCCTCGCCGCGTGATCCGCAGCCACGCAGGCCGTTCGCCGCCGGAGCACCGTCCAGTGATCCTGTTGTTTGGGCATCGGCCATCCCTGCGAGCGCAAGCAGGACGATGATCACCGATCCGGCCACCGTCGTTCGCATCAGCAGGAAAATGATGCCGCGGTCTCTGCTCCGTGGCAAGCGGTGCCATGAGTCGGCGTTGGTGACGCCTGCGCCACACTCCGGAGGCCGATCGCTTACTCCGTGGGACAATCGTTGCCTGACGCCTGTTCGTGATGGAGCCGCCCAGAGCGTGATCCGCTGGCCGTTGGCGGCGCTAAAGTCGATCACGACATGCCGCTTGGCCCAGATCGCCCGGGCCGACGGTGATCGTGCGCCGTCGGGAAGGCGATGCGTGACATCCGCCGGAGGAGATAGGAACCCCTGCCGTGCGATGACCTTGCCGTTGCTGTCGAGGAGGACGATTTCGGTTGGGCGGTGGCCTGGCCACCGCGACGCATCGGGAACGTCCACAAACGGCAGCGCGGCAAGTAGTCTCCCCCAATGCTTCAGAATCGCATCCGGCACACCGTCGCATTCACGCTGAGGCATCCCGCAGAGTCGGAAGACGAAAGCGACTTTCTGCAGGCGGCAGAGGGGCTCGCCGCGATACCGGGCGTCGAGGTGTTTGAACTCCTGGCCGAGGTCAGCCCGAAGAACGACTACCGCTTTGGGATCTCGATGGAGTTCGCAGATCGAGGCGCATACGAGCGTTACAACGAGCACCCAGACCATGTCCGGTTCGTGCAAGAGCGCTGGCTTCCCGAGGTGACGGACTTCCTCGAAATCGACTACGCGGCACGCTAGACGTCGGGGGCACCGCGGCGGTAGGGCAACCGGCGCCGCGCAGGGATCTCACATGGGCGAGCGTGCTCACGCTTCACTCGGGGTCGACCCCTTCGCGCCGTTTCGTGCGACAACTCTGCGAGCAACGCAAAGTTTCCGGCGCGGGTGCGTCTATGTCGGTACGGGCCGCGAGTGGGTTGGGGAAACACCACTTCGCGCCCGTCGTCCAGGGGCTGTGAAGAGAGTGTGCTCCGGAGAGCGCGGCTAGGGGGAAGATGGAACTATCGATGGGGGCAGGCAACGCATGCGGCGCGTCCAGCGCGCTGATCGTTGACGACCAACCGCTGTGGATGGACGGGCTCGAGGCACTCTTGCGCCGCCTTGGTGTTGCCGAGGTCGCTCGCGCCACCTCGAACAACGAGGCTTCGAGCATGGTGGACGAGGGTCGTTTGGACATCGTCGTTGCGAACTACGACCTGGCCATGGACGGGAATGAGGGCGGGGATGGCGTCGCAGAACGACCACTGGCGCTACTCGGGCGGGCTCGCGCAGCAAACACCGGTGTGAAGTGCATTGTGTTCTCGGACCGGGATGATCCCTTGCAGCGAGCCTGCGCGTTTCGGTCGGGGGCGACGGCGTTCTGCGTCAAGCACGCTGCCGCGGTTGATTTCGCAGTCGCGGTACGTCAAGCCTTCAAGCCATCCATGTACCTCGCTCCCACGACCGTACCGGCCGAGGCGGCACCTACCATCCACGCGACCATCGACGGGGCCATCCACGCCGACCGCCGGTGGCCTCTTACGAAGCGAGAGACCGAAATCCTACGCTTGGCTGCCGCCGGTCGCACGAGCTTACAAGTCGCCAAGATCCTCTGGGTCACCGAGCCGACGGTGAAGTTTCACCTCTCGAATGTCTACCGAAAGCTCGGAGTTACGAATCGGACCGAGGCAAGCCTGTGGGCACATCAGAACGGTCTCCTCGCCGCGTATGTCGAAGCCCCCGCGGCTTGAGCCAGACCGGGTTGTCAGCATCAGCTTTCGCGCAAATTTCCCGGCGCGTCCGCGTCTACATGGGTGCGGACGCGAATCGGGGGATGCGCACCGGGGAGCGCCGAAGCGTCAGGGGAGCACCGACCATCGTGTGGGTCTATCGGTCGTAACCAAGGGGGGAAGGTATGAGCGAGATGCTGAACACCGATCTTCTCGTCGCTCGGTTGGAGCAGGCTGAGGGGGAGCGGGACGAGGCGCGGGGCCAGTTGGAGAAGGTGAGCCCGCTTGTGAGCGCGGTCCATCGGATCGCGACCAACGACGGGCACGGCGAGCACGGCGATATGTGGTTGGAGGAGATCAACAGGATCGCCAAGGACGCTCTCGCAGCGTGGCATCTGAAGAACCAGGTTGCTCGCGTCCAGCTTCCTCGCGCTCTCAGGCCGTCCGCTGAGGACGCTGGGATGGGGTGACGGACGGAGCCGCCGAGACGGTACGCGAGAATGGAGCGCCGACCCTGGCCCCGGGGGGAGGTGGGAGCAGGGTCGGCGGCCGCCCTCGCTGCGGTTATTTACCAATTGGCAGCGGCATAAACAGGCGTGCGTGGCGGTCTCAGCTGGAGAAGTCGATCCCGACGAGCCGTCGTGTCGAGACGCCGGCGAGGGGGTCCTCGCCCGGCTTGGTGGCGCGGATGAAGAGCGTCAGCTGCTGCTGCTGGTCGCTGGCAGGGAAGTTCGCGTCACGGCGGAAGACCAGGGTCGCAGTGCCGTCGTCCCCGGTCAGCTCCTCCGCCGGGATCGTGAACTGGTTGTAGGGCACCGCGGTCACATAGATGCTCGCGCCCTTGATGTTGACGCCGCAGGTGCTGCCCGCGCGCACCTTCAACGTGAAGCTGTTCGTGTTCCTGTTGATCGCCCCCGACAGCACGTCGAAGGAGACGATCTGCAGCCGCGCCGGCGGCGTCAGCTGAGCGATCGCGGCCGTCTTGGCGCTCTTGTCGGCCGGACAGCCGTTGTTGGCAACCGGCGCAGCCGCAACAGCCGCAGTCGGGACACTGGTCGCCGAGTCGCTCCCGTCGCTGTTCTTGGCGGTCACAACCACACGCACCGTGTTCCCCCCGTCCGCCGCCTGCAGCTTGTAGGTGTTGTCGGTCGCCTCGGAGATGTTGGCACAACCTCCACCGGTCTTGTCGCAGCGGCGCCACTGGTAGCCAAAGGTCAGCGGCGTGCTGCCACTCCAGGACCCATTCGTGCTCGACAACTCCTTCCCGACCTCCGCCGTCCCCGACACCACCGGCGGCTGCGTATTCGACGGGGCAGCCGAAACCCGGCTCGTAGCAGCCAAACCAGCCGCCGCCAGAACCGCCAGCGCCACCACACAGACGACCCCGAGCAGCAGAGGCCTCGAGACGCGCCGCAACGTCGGATGGCTGGAAAACCGTTCCATCGTGTCCTCCTCAGTTGACTGAGCCCTCGCCCTTCGCCGCCGCCACTCCGAAGCCTGCACCCGACTTCTCGACCAACCGACGCTACAGCTTCGAGCCCTCACTACGCGCCGCCCGCAGCACGACGACGATCGCGAGGACGAGGTAACCGACAGCAGCCACGCGCGGCGCGAAAACCGCGAACGCGATGATCACGAGGTAGGAGCCGATGGTCGGCGCCACAGCCAGCGCGATCGCCCGGACTTCGTCCTGGTCGACTCCAGGGTGAAGCAGCCTGCGATCCGCGACGACGCAGCCCCAGAGGATGCTGAGCAGGAGCGAGGTGACGAACAACGTCGCACCGTAGAAGATGACCGCCGTTCGCGTCGCATCCTCCTCGTGGATCGCTTCAGCCATCAGCTTCGTCGGAAAGGGCAGGAAGGCAACTGCCATCAGCACCATCAAATTGACGAGCATCACGCGCACGTTGGCGTACTGCAAGCGCCGAAAGAGTCCGTGGTGGGCCATCCAGATTCCGCCGATGGTGATGAAGCTCGTCGCGTAGGCGAGATACGAAGGCCACTGGTCGGCGATTCCACGCCACAGATCGTCGAACGCGGACTCGGGCACGCTGATCTCCAGCACGAGCAGCGTGATCGCGATCGCGAACACGCCGTCGCTGAACGCCTCGACCCGGCCCGTGTCCCAGTAGTCGCCCATCAGCCCCTCACGCGGATCGAGTCGCGCCCGTGTGCGTCAGATGAGCCTTCGGATCATCCGGAGGCCGGCTACCGTGCTCTTCCGAAACGTCACCAGCCCCACGACGGCGAGAGCCGCTGCGACGAAGGGGACGAGCGAGCGGATCTCGGTCTTGAGCGCGTCGAGATCGGCGTCGAGGCCCTGACGCTCGGCGGCGATCTCCCGCCGGATCTGCTCGGCTCCGCGTGTCTCAGACATGGCTCTGCAGGGTCTCGACCGTGCGCGCTGCCTCCTCGAGTGCCTGCTCCGGCTTCGGCGGCGTAGCCTTGCGGACGAAGCGCTTCGCCAGGAGCCCGGCGACCGCTGCGCACAGGACGAGGAGTGCCGCGACGATGAGGAGCGACAGCCACAACGGCAGGGCCTCGCTGAGCCCCGCCGCGATCGCGGCGAAGACGAATCCGATCGCATAGACGACCAGGACGGCGGCGGCAGCCGCGAGACCTCCCGCGATCCCGACCGCCGTAGCCTTCTGCTTTCCCTCCAGCTTCGCCAGCTCGAGGTTCAGCTGCACGAGCGACTGCGTGCGCTTCTTCACGGCGTTGACGCGCGCCACTACCCCGAACATGGCGGGAGCATACCCCCGGAATGCGGCGATCTCGACACCCTTGCCCGCGGCGGGGTCTCAGAGGAAGGTCGCGAGCCGGTTCCAGACGAGGCTCTCGGCTCGGGCGCGGAGCCCCTCGGGCGGCGCGCCGGCGCGCGACCGTGCGATGTCGGGCTCGAACAGGCGCTCCACGAACAGCCGGGCCAGCGCGGCGCTGTGCGCGACGACCGCGATCTCGGAGTTGCGGTAGAGCGCCCACGCGTCGAGGTTGACCGTGCCGAAGCTGGCCGTGTCGTCGGCGACGACGACCTTCGCGTGGACGACGGTTCCGGGCAGCTCCCAGATCTCGACGCCTTCCGCCTGGCAGCTCGCGATAGCGATGCCGGAACGCCGCCGTCGCCTGCGCGTTGTTCGACACCTCCGAGACCACCACCCGCACCCGCACGCCCCGGCGCGCCGCGGCGAGGATGCGGTCGACCATGTCACGGTCCGTGACGTACGGGTTCATCACGTCGAGCCGGGCGCGGGCGAGGTCGATCTGCTCGCCGATCGCCTGCGAGGCCGCGACGTGGCCACCGGGGATCACCTGCACGAGAGCAACACGCGTCGCACCCGCGTCGGGCGGCTCGACGAAGTAGCGTGCGAGGTCGTCGGGCAGAGGGCCCCCGTGCCCGCGGAAGCTCGTCAGGAAGGCCGCCTGCGCCTGACGCACGACATCGCCGGTGAGGCGGGTCATGACGTCGTGGAAGCGGCCGTTCTCGAAGTGATCCTCTATCCCGGCCCCGCCCGTCCAGGCCACGGCGCCGTCGATTACGTACAGCTTGCGATGGTCGGCACGCCCGACCTCGTCCTGGCGCCAGTCGATCCACTGCCCGTTCGGGTAGAGGCCGTCGCGGTCGGGCGGAAAGACGTCGTTGACGACGATCTCGGCCCCCGCGGCCGCCAGTTCGGTGAACATCTCCCGTGCCTGCTCGTACGGCCGCGAGCCGAAGCTGTCGCAGATCACCCGCACCTCGACGCCTTCGGCGAGCTTGCGCCGTAACAACGCCGCCATCCTCAGCCCCACTTCGCCCTCGCGCCAGCCGAACATGAGAACGTGCACCGAGGAGCCCGCCGCCTCGACGTCGGCGAAGATCCTCGGGAAGAACTCGCGTCCCTCGACCATCGGCTCGATCGTCGCCGCGGACGACCAGGCGAACGGGAGGCACGCGTCGTGCGGGCGCACGCCCCGTCGCCGCACAAAGGCCGCGGTCGCCGCCTGCGCGCCTGCCGCGGTCACCGCGCCGGCGGGAGGCGGCCAACTCACATGCTTCGGCGAGCCGAGCACCTTCCGGGCTGCGTAACCGACGGCCGCTCCCGCCGCTATGACGACGCCGGTACCGACCCCCGCCGCCGCACGCGCTGTCGACCCTGAACGAGACACGTGCGCCAGCCTAGCCCCGATCCGATGCCACGGACACGCGCGCTGCCTGATGTTTCAGTGCCGTCCGTGTGAGGTAGAAGCCTCCAGCACGCACATGTAGCGCGGTCAACGGACGGGAGAGGAGCACGGAGTGGGCGGAATCAGCGTAGGCGGAATCCTCGTCATCATCGGGATCATCGTTGCGATCTTCTGGAGCCTCTGGATCGGGATCATCGTCGCCCTGATCGGGCTGCTCGCATTCGGCGGCTTCGCGCGCGGCCGCTGGTACTAGACGACCGAGGGGTCACGCGCGGGCTGCTCGTTAGGCTTGCCGCGTGATCCTCTGGAACGGCGTCGTCCGCACGCTCGACCCCTCGCTGCCGACGTGCGGGGCGCTCGCGATCGCGGGCTCGCAGATCGTCGGGGGCGTCGGCACGCATGAGTCTGCGCTGCCGACGCCGGATCGCGTCGATCTCGGGGGACGCTGCGTCCTGCCCGCGTTCACCGATTCGCACGTCCACTTCCCGACCTGGTCGCTCGCGCGACGGGACGTGCGCCTGGAGGAGGCCGACTCGGTCGGAGCGGCGCTCTCCCTCGTCGCCGCCCACGAGAGGGCCGGGACCTGGATCCGCGGAACGGGCTGGCGCGACGCCGACTGGCCCGAGGCGCCGACCGCGGCGGCGCTCGACACCGTGACCGGCGACGCGCCGGCCGCGCTGTGGTCGAAGGACTACCACTCGCTCTGGCTCAACAGCGCGGCGCTCGCACGGGCCGCAGGCGACCTGGACGTGCCCGGCGGCGTCGTCGAGCGCGGGCCGGTGGGCGCGCCCACGGGCATCCTGCGCGAGGAGTCGGCCTGGCGCTTCCGCGACCGCTTCGTGGAAGTGACCGAGGACGAGTTCGTCGCCGCCGTCCGGGACGGCATCAAGCTCGCGAGCTCGCGCGGCGTCGCCGCAGTCCACGACAAGGACGGCTGGCTGGGCGCGGCGTCCATCTTCGGCCGGATCCACGAGAACGAGGGCCTGACTCTCCGCGTCTGGCAGTCGCTGCCGACCGATCGCCTTCCGGAGCTGGCCGCACTCCCGCTCAGGTCGCGGATGGGGGACGACTTCCTCCGGCTCGGCTACCTGAAGACGTTCATGGACGGCACGCTCGGCTCGCAGACGGCGCTGATGCTCGACGGCTCGGGCGTCAGGATCACGAGCCGCGAGGAGCTCGAGGACGTCGTCCGGCGCGCCGCCGAGGCCGGCTGGCCGGTCGCCGTACACGCGATCGGCGATCGAGCCAACCACGACGCCCTCGATGCCTTCGAGGCGACACAGGACGCCTGGAAGCCGCGAGGGCTGCGCCAGCGCGATCGAGCACGCCCAGTGTCTCGACCCTGCCGACATCCCGCGATTCGCGGAGATCGGCGTCGCCTGTTCCGTCCAGTTCTCCCATGCCCCGTCCGACCGTGACCTGGCCGAGCGGTTCTGGGACGGCCGACTCGAGGGCGCGTATGCCTTCAAGAGCCTCGTCGAGTCGGGCGCGGTCGTCGCGAACGGCTCGGACGCGCCCGTCGAGGAGCTCGACCCCCTTGCCGGGATCCGGGCCGGCGTCCTGCGGACGATCGACGACCGACCCGCCTGGCGACCGGAGGAGGCGCTCACGATCGAGCAGGCGATCGTGGCCTCGACCGTGACGCCCGCCTGGCTCGCGGGCGACGAGCGGCGCCGCGGAAGGCTCCTCCCCGGCTTCCTGGCAGATCTCGTGGTGCTCTCGCGCGACCCTTTCACCTGTCCGCCGGACGAGCTCGATGCGGTCGAGATCGTCTCGACCATGGTCGGCGGCCGCTGGGTGTTCCAGCCGCCTCCGTGGGATTGAGCGGCTCGAACACGGGAACCCTCCGCAACCGCGGGTATGATCCGATCGTGGCTACACGCACGATGCTCCAGGTGCACCAGTCCGAGACCTGCTCGGTGGCAGCGTGCGCGGAGATCGTGGGCGCCAAGTGGACCGTCCTCATCGTCCACGAGCTCTCGGAGGGCGCGCGCCGGTTCACACAAATCGAGCACGCCTGCGCCGGGATCAGCCCGCGCACCCTCGCGGAGCGTCTCCGCTGGCTCGAGGGCGAGGAGATCGTCGTGCGCCGGAGCTACTCGGAGTCGCCGCCCCGTGTCGAGTACGAGCTGACCGACAAGGGCGCAGCCCTTCTCCCGCTCATCACAGAGATGCGCCGCTTCGGCCACGACTGGCTCGGCTGCGGCGTGCACGACCACTAGAAACGGCCGCAGCCTCTGCCCGGGTGCGGCGACAGGCTTCAGCCGGTCGCCGGAGGCTCCCCCCACACCCGCACGAGCTCGACGACCGTGGCCGCTGCTGCCGCCATGTCCTGCACGCTGGCCCACTCGAGCCGCGAGTGGTAGTTCTGGCCGCCCGTGAAGAGGTTGGGCGTCGGCAGGCCCTTCTCGGTCAAGCGGGCGCCGTCGGTGCCGCCGCGGATGAGCGAGCGCACCGGCTCGATCCCCACACGACGCATGGCCTCCTCGGCGTTGCCGATGATCCGCGGATGCTGCTCGATCGCCTCACGCATGTTCCGGTACTGGTCCCAGGTAGCGATCGTGACACGGGCGCGGGGCTCTCGCCTCTCGAGCTCCGCCACCAGGCGGAAGACGACATCGGTGTGCCGGTCGAGCAGCTCGTTGTCGTGGTCGCGGACGATGATCGTCACGACCGCCTCCTCGACCGACCCGACGACGCGCGTGGGATGCACGAATCCCTCTCGGTCCTCGGTTGTCTCCGGCGACAGCTCGTCGCGGGGGAGAGACGCGACGAGGTCCGCTGCCAGTCTGACCGCGTTCACGAGCTTGCCCTTCGCGGTCCCAGGGTGCTCTCCGCGCCCCCCGATGCGGATCTTCAGCTGACGCGCCGAGAACGTCTCGATCTCCAGCTCCCCGAGGCCGGAGCCGTCGAGCGTGTAGGCCGCCTCGGCACCGAACGCCTCGACGTCGAAGTGGTCCGTCCCGTGACCAACCTCCTCGTCGACGGTGAAGCCGACGCGCACGGTCGCACGCGGCTCGGACGAGCTCGCGCCCTGGAGGTACGCGACGGCGGCCATGATCTCGGCCACGCCGGCCTTGTCGTCGGCGCCGAGCAGCGTCGTGCCGTCGCTCGTGACGATGTCGTGACCGATCCGCTGCGCGAGCTCGGTCAGCTCCTCCGGATCGACAACCTGGCTGGGATCCCCCGGCAGGACGATCGGCCCTCCCGCGTAGTCCTGGTGCACGATCGGGCTCACGCCCGTCCCGGGCGACTCGGGAGTCGTGTCCACATGCGCGATGAGGCCGATCACGGGCGCACCCGGCGTTCCCGGCAGCGTCGCGAAGACGTAGCCGTGCTCGGTGAGCTCGACGTCCTCGAGCCCGATCTCCCGCAGCTCGTCGGCGAGGAGACGCGAGAGGTCGAGTTGCTTCGCGGTGCTCGGGTAGGTGGGCGAGCCCTCCTGCGCCTGCGTGTCGATGCGCACGTAGCGGAGGAAGCGCTCGAGCACGCCCGGTGCGAGCTCCTCTGCGAGGGGAGAGGTGAAAGGAGCGCTACCCAAGCTCGGCGAGACGGCGGAAGAGCGCCGCTGCGGTCTCGATCCCGAGCGGCAGGTAGGCGGCGGGGATGCGCTCGTTCGGCGAATGGATGTTCGACTCGTTCAGGCCGAAGCCGGTGAGGATGGTGGCAACGCCACGGCTCGACAGCTCGGAGACGAGAGGAATCGCGCCGCCGGAGCGGACGAGTAGCGGCCGGGTGCCGAGCACCTCCTCGAACGCGTCGAGCCCGAGCTGGACGGCAGGGGCGTCCGCGGGCACGAGCCCGGGCGGAGCGGACGACCAGAGCTCGACTTCGATCTCGGCACCCTCGGGTGCGGACCGGCGCAGGAGCGCCTCGAAGGCGGGCGCGATGACCGCCGGATCCTGGTCGCCCACGAGCCGGATCGACACGTTCGCCTCCGCCTCGACCGGGATCACCGTCTTCTGGAGGGTCGGCGAGCCCCCTTTGAGGCCGTGCACGTCGACGGACGGCTCGGCCCACGTGCGCAGGTAGAACTCCGCGCCGGCAGCGGGATCGGCCGGGCGCGATCCCGCCGCGGCGATCTCGGCAGCGCCCGGCCGGCAGGCGCATCCAGCCCTCGACCTCCTCCCGCGAAGGCGCCACGATGCCGGCGAGCAACGGCTCCGGCAGCCTCCCCTCCCGCGGCAGCACGGCCGAGAGCGCCTGCAGCAGCGCGTGCATCGCGTTGAGCGACGCACCGCCGTACATCCCCGAGTGGAGGTCGCGGAGCCCGGTGCGAACCTTCACGTGGAAGTAGCAGAGGCCCCGCACGGCGATGTTGAAGCCCGGGACGTCGCGTTCGACCATGCCGCTGTCGAAGACGACGGCCGCGTCGGCGTCGCGCCCGTCGGCCTCGAGCCACTCCACGATCGAGTGGCCGCCCACCTCCTCCTCGCCGTCGCACGCGATGCGCAGGTTGACGGGGAGCTCGCCCGCGGCCCGGAGGAGCTCCGCCGCCTTCAGGAGCATGTACAGCTGGCCCTTGTCGTCGACGACGCCGCGGCCGAAGAGCCAACCGTCACGCTCGACGAGCGCGAACGGCTCGGAGTCCCAGAGCTCGAGCGGATCCGGCGGCTGGACGTCGAAGTGCCCGTAGCAGAGGACCGTCGGCGCGCGTTCCGCGCCGGCAGAGGCGCGGATCTCGCCGATCACGAGAGGCCGCTCCCCCCACGGCACGAGCTCTGCCTGGCCTCCCGCGCGGCGGACATGCTCCGCCACCCAGGCCGCGGCCGCCGTGACGTCGTCGCGGTGGGCGGGATCGGCGCTGACGGACGGGATCGCGATGAGCTCCGCGAGCTCGGCGACGAGCGCGTCGTGCGGCGGGAGGTCCACGGGCGCGAGTCTAGCCGGGAGGAAACCCAGGAGAGCGGCTGCAGCCGCTCAGCGCGCGGACCGGCCTACGCTACATCGCGGACGTTGTTCGCCTCGGCGAGCGCACGCAGCTTCTTCAGGCTCTGGTGCTCGATCTGGCGGATCCGCTCGCGCGTGACGTTGAACGTGCGGCCGACCTCGTCCAGCGTCCGCGGCTGCTGGCCGTCGAGCCCGTAGCGGAGCTCGAGCACTGCCCGCTCACGCGGAGAGAGCGCCCCGAGGATCGAGCGGAGCGCGTCGCGGCGCAGCGCCACCTCCGCCGCCTCGTCGGGCAGCGGCGCCGTCTGGTCGGTCAGGAAGTGACCGAACTCGGACTCGTCGTCGTCACCGACCGGCTTCTCGAGGGAGACGGGCGTCTGCGCGGAGCGCCGGATCTGCTCGACCTCCTCGAGGCTGAAGTCGAGGTCGCGCGCGATCTCGGCCGCCGTCGGCTCGCGTGCCAGCTCCGCGCGCAGCTTCCGCTCGGAGCGATGGATCTTGTTGAGCTTCTCGACCACGTGGACGGGCATGCGGATCGTGCGGCCCTTGTCTGCGATCGCACGGGCCACGGCCTGCCGGATCCACCACGTCGCGTAGGTCGAGAACTTGAAGCCCTTGCGGTAGTCGAACTTCTCCGCGGCGCGGACGAGCCCGATCGTGCCCTCCTGGATCAGATCGAGGAACGGCAGCCCCTGGTTGCGGTAGCGCTTCGCGATCGACACGACGAGCCGGAGGTTCGCCTCGACCATCGCCTGCTTCGCCGCGTGCTCGCCGAGCTCGATCCGCTTCGCGAGCTCCACCTCCTGAGCAGCGGTGAGGAGTGGCACCTTGCCGATGTCCTTGAGGAACAGCTGCAACGTGTCCGTCGAAATGTCGGCCTCGGCCGACCACTCCCGGTCGTCGGCCTCGGTGTCGACCTGCTCCGAGGCGACCACGTCGACCTGCGCCTCTTCGAGCGCGGTGTAGAACTCGTCGAGCTGAGCCGGCTCGAGGTCGAGCTCGTCGAGGGCAAGGGCGATTTCCTCGGCATCGAGCTTGCCGGCGCCCTTCCCCGACTCGAACAGCGTTCGCACCTCGAGCAGGTCGAGAACCCCTGCGGCGGTGGGAGGCTGGGTCGTCCCCGTGGTTTCAGCTGCGCTCAGACCGCCCCTTTTCGCTCGGACCGCTCTGACCGTAGCGGTCGGAGACGTCCCGCGTCAAAAAATGGCGCTCCATCTAGACACCGGCCTTGCGTAACACGTTCAGGTATTCCGTCGCGGCTGCGGCGAGCGGCGATCCGGGCTGAAGCGTGCGCACGAGCTCGAGCTGGCGCCGGGCCTGCTTCACCTCGCCCGACCAGAGCAGCAGGAGACCGAGATGGAAGCGCACCGTGGCGGCCTTCGGGAACGTCCGCGTGAGGGGGCCGAGCCGTGAGAACGCGCGCGCCGGCTCGGCCTTGTCGAAAAGGCCGACGGCCGCGGCCACGCGCGCTTCGGCGTCCTGCGGCGCGCGGCGCGCCGCCTCTGCGTAGACCCGCTCCGCCGACCGCTGCTTGCCGAGCCGCTGCAGCGCCACCCCGTAGTAGAGCCGGTCGGTACTCGTGCCCGACCGTGCTCGCGCACGCAGCCGCGCGAGCTGAGCCGAGGCCGCGAGCTTGCGGATCGAGCTCGGCGCCTCCACGGAGGGCACGAAGACGGGCAGGTTGCGGGCGAACTCCGGATGGAGGAGATTCCCGGCCGTGACGGCATACGCCGTGTCGGGCTCGAGGCTCGCCGCCGACTGCCAGGCGTCCTTCGCGCCGTCCTCGCCGGCCCAGTAGCGGGCGACGCCGAGGTTGAGCTGAACGGCGGCGCTCTTCGGGGTGGAGGCCCGAGAGCTGCGTCAGGCGGGCGACGGTCCCGTCCGGCCAGCGGCTGAAGGACTCGCCGATGCGCGCCTCCAGCGAGCTGTGGCGCGCGAACAGCCTCGCGGCCGCGGCACGGCTGCCCCGCGTCGTAGAGGCGGAGCGCCTCACGCAGGTCCGCGGCCTCGGCGTCGACCCGTACCCCGAGGTCGAGGGAGAGCGGTGGCGCGCCCGAGCGCGCCTGCGGCCCTGCAGCAGCCGCGCCGGGCGCATCCTCGCTCGTCGCCTCGGTGATCGCGACGACGGCGACCGCGGCCCCGAGAGCCGCGACGGCGACGACGAGAGCAACACGGGCCCGGGCGGTCACGCGTGCACGGTACCCGCGCGGCCGTGCAGGCCGATCTGCGGGGGAGCCCGGTTCACCGAAACCCGTGGAAAAGAGGGGTCTCGATCGATGGACGGCTCATCGCCTGCGCCGGTGGCCAGACGCTATACTCTGGAAAGTAATGGCCACCTACCGAGAGCTGCTCGCCCAGGTCAAGGACGAGATCGACGAGGTCACCGCGTCCGACGTCCTCGCGCGACTCGACGACGTCGACGCTCCGCTGCTCGTCGATGTGCGCGAGCAGGACGAGTGGCAGGAGGGTCATCTGCCCGGCGCGATTCACGTTCCCGCGCGGCAATCTCGAGTCTCGCATCGAGACGCTCGTGCCGGACAAGTCGCGCGAGATCGTCGCTCTACTGCGCCGTCGGCGCCCGGTCGGCGTTCGCGGCCAAGTCGCTCGGCGAGCTCGGCTACGAGAACGCCTCCTCGCTGATCGGCGGCTTCGTCGAGTGGAAGCGCAACGGCAACGAGTTCGTGACGCCGAACGCGCTGACGCTCCGAGCAGCGCGCCCGCTACTCGCGCCACATCCTCATCCCCGAGGTCGGCGACGAGGGACAGCAGAAGCTGCTCAACGCGCGCGTGCTCCTGATCGGCGCCGGCGGGCTCGGCTCCCCGGCGTCGCTCTACCTCGCCGCGGCGGGTGTCGGCACGCTCGGCATCGTCGACGCCGACGTCGTCGACGACTCGAACCTGCAGCGTCAGATCGTGCACTCGACGAACACGCTCGGCGAGGCCAAGGTCCTCTCGGCGAAGCGCACCATCGAGGCGCTCAACCCCGACGTGAACGTCGTCCCCTACGAGGAGCGCCTGACCTCGGAGAACGTGGAGCGCATCCTCGCCGACGGCTGGGACGTGATCGTCGACGGCGCGGACAACTTCCCGACGCGGTACCTCGTCAACGACGCCTCCGTGTGGCACGACATCCCTGTCGTCCACGGCTCGATCTACCGCTTCGAGGGCCAGGTCACGGTCTTCCACCCCCACGTCGGGCCCTGCTACCGCTGCCTCTACCCGTCCCCGCCGCCGCCCGAGCTCGCACCGAGCTGCGCGGAGGGCGGCGTCCTCGGCGTCCTCCCCGGCATCGTCGGCTCGCTGCAGGCGAGCGAGGCGCTGAAGCTGATCATCGGCGCCGGCGACACGCTGACGGGGCGGCTGCTGCTCTTCGACGCGCTCCACACGACGTTCGACGAGGTCTCCGTGAGACGCGATTCCAACTGTCCCGTCTGCGGCGACTCGCCCTCGATCACCGAGTACATCGACTACGTCGAGTTCTGCCAGGGGCCGGTCCACGTATGACGGCCGTGCGGATTCCGCCGACGCTCCGTGCCGAGGTCGGCGGCGAACGTCAGGTCGAGGCCGACGGCGATACGGTCCGCGGCGTGCTCGAGAACCTCGTCGACCGCTACCCGGCGCTCGGCGCGCAGATCTTCAGCGACGGCGACATCGCCACGTTCGTGAACGTCTACCTCGGCGGCGAGGACGTGCGCACGCTCGAGGGGCTCGACACGCCCGTCGCTCCCGGCCAGACGGTGATCCTCCTGCCCGCCATGGCGGGCGGAGCGACGCCGCCGCGCTCGCTGCCGGTCGTCCGATCGCTGCTCGACCTGATCGGCAACACGCCTCTCGTCGAGCTGCGGAACATCTCGCCGAAGCCCACCGTCAAGATCTACGGCAAGCTCGAGGGCCAGAACCCGACCGGCTCGATCAAGGACCGCGTCGCGAAATGCGATGATCGACGCCGCCGAGGCCGCCGGCGAGCTGGCTCCCGGCCGCCACCTCCTCGAGCCGACGTCCGGCAACACCGGCCACTCCCTGGCCATGATCGCGAAGCTCAAGGGCTACCCCCTGACCTGCGTGATGCCGGAGAACGCGACCGACGAGCGCAAGCGCATGCTGCGGCTCTACGGCGCGGAGATCGTCCTCTCGCCCGGCGAGGAAGGCTCGAACGGCGCCGTCCGGATCGCGCTCGAGATGGCCGAGCGCGATCCCAAGTACTTCATGCCGTTCCAGTACGCGAATCCCGCGAACCCGCGCGCCCACTACGAGGGCACCGGAGCCGAGATCGCCGAGGCGCTCGATCGCGTCGACGTGCTCGTCGCCGGGCTCGGCACGGGCGGCACGCTGATGGGCGCCGGCGAGCGACTGCGCGAGAGCTTCCCCGACATCGTCGTCGCCGCGGCCGAGCCCCTCCCCGGCGACTCGGTGATGGGCCTCCGCTCGCTCGCCGACGGCTACGTCCCGCCGATCCTCGACGTCACGAAGCTCGACCGCAAGATGCTCGTCTCGAACGAGGAGTCCGTACGGGGCGTGCGGGCGCTCCTCGACCTCGAGGGGATCTTCGCCGGCGTCTCCTGCGGGGCCGCCGTGCATGTCGCCCGCAAGATCGCCGAGGAGATGGACGAGGGCGTCATCGTGACGATCCTCACCGACGCGGGCTGGAAGTACGTCTCCGCGGACTTCTGGGAGGCCTCCGACGAGGACCTCGCCGAGTCCATGGAACGCACGATCTGGTGGTAGTCCCCGCCGAGGTTCGCTCGGCGCTCGTCGCCCACGCGAATGCGGAGCTGCCGAACGAGGCGTGCGGGCTCGTCCTGTTCGAGGACGACGTGGCCGTGGCGTACATCCCGGGCCGCAACGCATCCCCGTCGCCGTACCACTTCGAGCTCGAGATCGACCCGTTCGTCTGGGCCGACCTGAACGACCGCGACGGCGCCCAGGCGGTCTTCCACTCCCACGTCTCCTCGCCGCCGCGGCCGTCGCGAACCGACGTCCAGAACATCGGGCTGTGGGCGGGGCAGCCGTACCTGATCTACACCGTGCGCACCGGCGAGCTGGCTGCGTGGAGGATCGTGGAGGGCGAGATTCAGGCGTTGCCGCTGACCTGATCCGCCGTGAGAACGGTGAAGGGGTGTCTCCCATCAGAGCCGCCCGCTGTCGAGACACCCCTTCGCTGTTCGGCTACCTGACGGTGAAGGACCCCTTCATGAAGGTGTGCGGGTCGCAGACGAACTTGTACGTGCCCTTCTTGAGGGTCACGGTGAACGTCTTCGTCCCGATGGCCGACACCGAGGTCTTCACGTTGACCCCCGGGCCGGTGAGGTGGAAGTTGTGGATGCTCGACTTGTCCGCGACGACGATGCTGACCCTCCCCGCCTTGCGTGGGCTTCTTCGCCATCGTGATCGTGAAGCCGGGCCCGACGGTGCCCTTGTACACGGGCGTTGCGGCGAGGGCCGGAAGCGCGGCAGCGAGCGCCGTGACGAGCGCAGCTGCAAGGACGATCCTCTTCATTCCTCTCCTCGTTTGTGGATTGGCGCGACCAAACTCCTGCAGGGTAGCCGCCTGTTGCAGAACCGCGGGGGCGTCACAGCTCGACGACGCCGCCCTCGGCGGCCGACCGGAAGAGCGCGTCGATCGCGCGCACCTGACCGACCGCGTCCTCCCGGCCGAGGAGCAGAGGCTGTCTCGCCGCGGATCGCGGCGTTCATCCCCTCGAGCTCGAGCCGGTAGGGGTTCGCCCGCTCGACCTCGATCCGCTCCACGCCGTCGTCCGTGCGCAGCTCGATCACGGGCTCGTTACAGTGCCACGGGTCGTCGAGGAAGAGCGAGCCCTCCGTGCCGACCGCCTCCAGCTCGTCGCGGTTCGGCAGCGAGGTGCCGCAGTCGAACAACGCGACGGCGTCGCCCGGGAACCGCAGCATGCCGGTGAAAACCCAGTCGGTCCCGCTCGAGCCGATATGCGCAGAGCCGGCAACTGCCTCGGGCTCGCCCGCGAGCAGGCGAGCGCTGCTGACGCAGTAGCAGCCGACGTCCATCAGCGCGCCGCCCTCGACGTCGGTGCGGAGGCGGATGTTGCCGGCGTCGTACAGCGAGTAGCTGAACGCCGAGCGGATCACGCGCAGCTCCCCGATCGCGCCCGAGCGGACGAGCTCGACGAGCCGCGCCGTCTGCGGGTGGTAGCGGTACATGAACGCCTCCGAGAGGAGCTTGCCCGTCGCCTCGGCGGTGGCGAAGGCCCGTTCGACGTCCGCGACGTGGCGGCTGAACGGCTTCTCGCACAGCACGTGCTTCCCCGCTTCGAGAGACCGGATCGACCAGTCGGCGTGCATCGTGTTCGGGAGAGGGATGTAGACCGCCTCCACGTCGGGATCGGCGAGAAGCTCGTCGTAGCTCCCGTAGGCACGCTCGATCTCCCACGCAGTGGCGAACTCCTGCGCCCTGCCGAGGTCGCGGCTGCCGACGGCGACGACGTCGACGTCGTCGGACTCGGCGGCCCCTGCGAGAACCTTGCGGTTGATGTCCGCGGTCGAGAGGATGCCCCACCTGATCGCCATCGTCTACCCCCAGCTCGTCTCGGTCATGGGCCGGAACGCGACCTCGAGGATCCGGTGCCCGCGAGGCCGCGTGACGGCGAACAGCACCGCCTCCGCCACGTCGTCGGCGGACATCATCCCGGCGAGCTCCGGCATGTCGGGCGTCCGGCCGCGTCCTTCCTCCATCGCGAAGTCGGTGGCGACGCCGCCGGGGCACACGTTCGTGCAGCGGATCCCGAGCGGGCGGAGCTCGTGGTCGAGCGCCCGGGTGAACCCCACCTGGGCGAACTTGGATGCGCAGTACACCGCCTCGTGCGGCAGGCCGCGGCGGCCGGCCTCGGAGGCGACGGAGACGAAATCGCCGCCGCCGCGCGCGATGAGGCGCGGCACGCACACCGCGGCCGTATTGATGACGCCCCGGGCGTTGACGTCGATCATCTCGTCGGCGAGGTCCGGGTCGAGATCGACGAACGGTCCGTAGGCGCCGACGCCGGCGTTCGCGACGACGATGTCGAGCCCGCCGTGGCGCTCGACGGTCTCGTTCACGAGCGCCGTCAGCTGGGCGCGGTCGCGCACGTCGGTCGGGCGGGCGACCGCGGCGGGGAGGCCGAGGTCGTCGCCGGAGCGGGAGGCGAGGCCGAGCCGGACACCGTGGTCGGCGAGCATCCGGGAGACGGACGCGCCGATGCCCCGGCTCGCACCGGTGACGACGGCGACCTTTCCTTCGAGGCTGGTCATGGGGCTCTCTCCTTCACGTTCTCGAGGGCGGGGTACAGCGCGCGAAAGCGCGCATAGGTGTCGTCGTACACGTCCTGCCAGGACGGATCGGGCTCGACGGTCGTGGTCACGCTCACGCAGCGCGCGACGGCATCGCTCACGTCGCCGTAGCGCCCGCCGGCGACACCGCCGAGGAGGGCGGCGCCGTAGGCCGAGCCCTCCTCCACGGCCGTGAGCTCGATCGGCAGCCCGAGGGCCGAGGCGACGATGCGTAGCCAGAGACCGCGGGCGCCGCCGCCCGAGGCCCGGGCCCGGTCGACTGGGACGCCCAGCCCGCGGACGAGCTCGAGGGAGTCCCGGAGCCCGAAGGCGACGCCCTCCAGCACAGCCCGCACGAGCGCGCCGCGGTCGTGCCGGAGCTCGAGGCCGGTGAAGGCGGCGCGGGCGCCGGGGTCGGCATGCGGCGTGCGCTCGCCTGCCAGGTACGGCGCGAACAGGAGGCCCTCCGCCCCGGGCCCCCACGCCTCGGCCTCCGCGACGAGATCGGCGAAGGACGTCTCCGGCGCGAGGCGGTCGCGCAGCCACTGCAGCGAGCCGGCGGCGGACAGCATCACGCCCATCGCGTGCCACTGTCCGGGAACGGCGTGGCAGAACGCATGCACCCGCGCCTGCGGGTCGGCGGCGAACTCCGGCAGCGCCGCGAAGACGACGCCGGAGGTACCGAGCACGATCGAGAGAGGCCCCGGCCGGTCGATCCCGACCCCGACCGCCGCGGCCGCGCAGTCGCCGGCGCCGGCCGCGACCGGGATTCCTTGTGACACTCCGTCACAAGCGCGCGTGACTCCGCTGAGCGCCGGCGACTCGAGCACCGGCGGCAGCCACGCGGGCGGCAGCTCGAGCGCGCCGAGCACCTCCTCCGACCAGCGGCGCCCCGCGACGTCGAGCAGCAGCGTGCCCGAGGCGTCCGCCACATCGGTCGCCCACTCGCCGGTGAGGCGGAGCCTGACGTAGTCCTTCGGGAGCAGCACGCGGGCGATCCGCGCGTAGCTCTCCGGCTCGTGGCGGCGCAGCCAGAGCAGCTTCGGCGCCGTGAACCCCGTCAGCGCGCGATTGCCCGTGAGGGCGATGAGCCGGTCGAGGCCGATTCGCGCCTCGATCTCGGCGCATTCGGCCTCGGTCCGCTGGTCGTTCCAGAGGATCGCGGGACGGATCACGCGTCCCGACGCGTCGAGGGCGACCAGGCCGTGCATCTGGCCCGAGAGCCCGATCCCGGCGATCTCGGCCGAGCCGCCGAGCTGGTCGGTGAGGCTCGCGAGCACCGCTCGGGCAGCATGCCACCAGTCCTCCGGATCCTGCTCCGACCAGCCGGTGCGGGGGATCGAGAGCGGATAGCCCTGTTCCTCGACTCCGACGACCGCCCCGTCCGACGCGACCGCGACACCCTTCACCCCGGTCGTGCCGACGTCGAGGCCGACCGCGACCTCGAGCGCCTCAGGCACCGAGCGCCTCGCCGAGGGTTCGGACGGCCACGGCGAGCCCGTCCTCCCGGGAGAGCAACGGGTCCTCGTGCTCGATCGACAGCGCCTCGTCGTACCCCGCCTCCTGGAGCGCGACCGCGAGATCGCGCCAGAACGAGACCGGGTGCCCTTCGCCGACCGAGCGGAAGGTCCAGCTGCGGTCGGCCGGCCGGTCGCTCGGGAGCGGCTCGAGGACGCCGTTGAGCGCCAGGTTCTCGTCCACGAAGGCCGTGTCCTTCGCGTGCACGTGGTAGATCGCACCCGAGAGCGCGGCCACGCAGGCGAGCGGATCCATTCCCTGCCAGAAGAGATGCGACGGGTCGAAGTTCGCGCCCACGGTCTCGCCGCCCGCCCGCCGCAGGCGCAGGAGGCTCGCCGTGTTGTAGACGACGAAGCCGGGGTGCGGCTCGATCGCGACCCTGATCCCGCGGGCCCGGGCGAAGGCCGCCGCGCCGTCCCAGTACGGCAGCACCCGCTCGTCCCACTGCCACGCGAGCGTCTCCGGGAAGTCCGGCGGCCACGAGCAGGTGACCCAGCTCGGCCGCAGCGACCGCTCGGACTCGCCCGGGCAGCCGGAGAAGGTGACGACGGTGGAGATGCCGATCTCGGCTGCGAGCCGCACCGTGTCGCGGTAGTCGCGGTCCGCCGTCGCCGCGACGTGCGGATCGGGGTGCAGCGGGTTCCCGTGACACGAGAGCGCGGAGATCGAGAGGCCTCGCTCCTCGACGGAAGCGATCAGCCGGCGGGCGGCGGATCCGTCGCGGAGCAGCGCTGCCGGGCGGCAGTGCGAGCTCTGCGCCGTCGACACGAGCTCGACCGCCTCGCACCCGGCGGCGACCGCCGCGTCCAGTGCCTCCTCGAGCGTGCGATCGGAATACAGCGCGAGAAAGAGACCGACCTTCACTCCGCGAGGACCTCCTCGAGGCGGACGGGCCGGCGCTCCTCGGTCGAGCGGGCGATCGCGAAGACGAGCGCGAGGCTGCGGACGTTGTCGGCAGCAGACGTCTCCGGCGTGACGCCCTTGGCGAGCGCGCGACGCAGCTCCGCGAGCACGCCCGGCCGGTCGACCGCCGGCAGCACCGGGAGGGCGACGCGCGCGCGCAGGCTCGCCGTGCCGGCCGAACCTGACGACGCCCCGGAGTGCGTCGTCGACGCCCCCGGACCACGTCACGCGCCCGCCGGAGCCGACCAGGTCCCAGTCGCCGTTCCACGACGTCTCGACGAGCGGCTCCGCCCAGGTGCCGTCGTACGAGACCGGCGTACCGTCCTCGAGGGTGAGAAGCGCGCCGACGGTCGGGTCGTGCTTGAAGGGAGAGTCGGGCGCGCCCCAGCTCCGCGCATCGACCTCGACGATCTCGGAGCCCGTGATCATGCGCAGCATGTCGACGTGGTGGATCGCCATGTCGAGGAGGTAGGGGTGCGGCATCCTGCCCCTCCAGTCGCGGCGCGAGATCCAGGCCTGCCGCAGGTCGCGCCGGCAGGAGATCCGGATGCCGAGGAGCCTCCCGAGCGCGCGGGACCGGACGAGGTCGCGCAGGGCGCGTGACTGACGCCGGAAGCGGTAGTTCTGGGCCGCCATCGCGTGGCGGCCGGCCGCGTCGGCAGCCGCCGCGATCGCGCGAGCGTCCGCGAGCGTCGGCGCGAGCGGCTTCTCCGAGATCACGTGACATCCCTCGGCGAGCGCGAGCTCCGACAGCGGCCGGTGCGTCGAAGGTGGCGAGGCGAGGACGACCACCTCGGCTCCGGTCGCCCGTAGCGCGCGGCCGAGATCCCGGAACGCCGGCACGCCGAGCTCCTGCTCTGCCCACGCGCGGCCGGCGGCGGTGGGCTCGGCGATCCCGACGAGGCGGTAGCCGGGCGCGCGGGCGACGAGCTCGGCCCAGCTGCGGCCCCAGAGCCCGACCCCGACGTGCACCGCCCGAAGTGCCCTCACGCGCACAGCTCCCGGGCCACCGCCAGGTAGGCGTCGTGGCAGCGCTCGAGGGAGGCGAGATCGACCCACTCGTCGGCTCCGTGGATCCCGCCGACGACCGGCCCGAAGACGACCGTGGGAATGCCCGCCCCGGCGAGGAGCGCGGAGTCGGCCCAGAACGCGACGCCTCCGACGTCGTCGTGGCCGAGATGGCGGTGGAGGGCCCGCACGACCGCCGCCTCGGGCGACGCCTCGAACGGCGAGCGGTGGAACGGGAGACTGACCGTCGCGCCCGTTCCGGCGGCGATCTCCTCGAGCTCGGCGCGGACGCCCGCGACTGTCTCGCCCGGCACCGTCCGCCGCTCGCCCTGCAGCCGGCACACGGCCGGATAGCTCGAGTACTCCTGTCCGCCTTCGATCACCGACGCGTGCACGGAGCCGGTCCCGAGGAGCGCGTGCCCGTTCCCGGCGCGGAGGCGCTCGTCGAGCGCGGCGACGCCGGAGAGCACCGGCCCCATGGCGGCGATCGCGTCGATTCCGAGATCCGGCCGGGACCCGTGCGCCGCTCGCCCTTCCGTCACGACCTCGAACGCGACGAACCCCTTGTGCGCGATCGCGACCACTTCCTCGGTGGGCTCCGCCACGATCGCCGCACTCGCCGTCGTCCGGCGGACGAGGTCTTCCGTGCCGACGCTGCCGACCTCCTCGTCGGCGACCGCGCTGACGATGACGTCGCCGCGCAGGCCGTCCCGGGCCGCCGCGGCGCCGACCAGCATGATCGCGGCGAGCGGCCCCTTCATGTCGCCGGCGCCGCGCCCGTGCAGGCGGCCGTCCTTCTGCACCGGGGTGAAGGGGCTCTCCATCCCCGCGACGCCGACGGTGTCCATGTGCGCGTTGAGCAGGAGCGAGGCTCCGCCGCCCGTGCCCCGCGCGACCGCGACGACGTTCGGCCGTCCCGGAGCGGCCTCGTGCAGGTCGACCTCGAGGCCCGCCTCCCGCAGCCAGCCGGCGACGAACGCGGCGATCTCCGCCTCGCCCGCCCCGCCGGGAACGAGGTCCGGGTTCGTCGAGTCGATGGCGACGAGCTGCCCGGTGAGCTCGGCGAGGTCGCTACGCACCGAGAGCGGCGTAGACGATCTCGTAGGCGCGGACGGCATCCTTCCTGCTCTGCGCCTCGCGCAGGGCGGCATCGTCGATGCGCGCGGCGACGGAGTCGATGAACCGCCATTGCAGCACCGAGCGTCGCACGGCGGCGACGGCGTCCTCGGTGTAGGGGTAGAGGTCGAAGCCGAGCCGCTCGCCGTTCGCGCCGTAGTCCGCCCGCCGCAGCTCGAGCGCGAGCTCGAGCGTCTCCATGAAGGCCGTCGCGCCGACCATGTTGTCGTCGTCGAACGTGCCCCAGCCCGAGTTCGCGTGCTGGTGCCCGAGCAACCCCTCGGCGGCGAGCATGGCGGCGTACTCGCCGAGCGACTCCCCGTTCATGATCAGGTGCTGCCAGTCCATGTTGACCTGGACGTTGGTGATCCCCCGGGCACGCAACGTGTGGATGACGTGGAGTGTCATCCCGATGTTCCGCATGAAGATCTTCATCGCGGGCTCGGAGTTCTTGTGCTCGAGGAAGAGCTTGACGTCGTTCCGGGCGCAGATCTCCGCCGCCTCGGCCATTCCGTCGATGAACCATTCCCAGGACTGCGCGTACGGTGTCTGGAAGGGGTAGTTGTAGCCCTCGATCCCCGGCCAGCAGATCATGTTGGCTCCGAGCGCACCGGCGAACTCGGCGGTCTCGCGGGTCAGGCGGCGCGCCTCGTCCCGGGTCGCCGGGTCGACGGACGTGAGCCCGCCCTTGCCGAAGCGCGGGTCGGTGTGAAGACCCGTGCAGATCGTGGCGATCCCATGCCCGTCGAGCGCCGCACGGACCTCGTCGAGGTTGTCCGGGCTGAGCTCGCCCGGGTAGTGGAACTCGTAGTCGTCCATCAGGTCGCCGAGTCCCTCGACCGCGCGCCGCACCTTCTCGGCCATGGGCTCGTTCGCGTGCTCGGGCTGGTAGCCGCCCGGGACGAACCGCGTGATCATGGGGCCGAGGGCCCAGATGCCGAGCGACGTCTTCATGGTCCGGTGCTCCTCCGGTCGTGGGGCGCTCGTAGTATCTCGCAAACGTGCATCGGTGCCGACGGAGAGGAGCGAGGTCATGAGCGAGCCACAGACCGGGATCGGAGCGAAGCCCGCGGTCGAGGCGGCCGGCGAGATCCCGGAGATCGGGATCGGCATGCTCGGCTACGCGTTCATGGGCAAGGCCCACTCGAACGCGTTCCGGAAGCTCGCGTACATGGCCTGGCCGCCGCCGCTCCTGCCCCGGCTCGTCGCGATCGCCGGGCGGGACGAGCAGGCCGTCTCGGCTGCGGCGCGGCGCTACGGCTACGAGCGCTGGACGACCGACTGGCGCGACATCGTCTCCGACCCGGCCATCGGGCTCTTCGACAACGTCGGCCCGAACGCGCTCCACGGCGAGCCCACGATCGCCGCAGCCGAGGCGGGCAAGCACGTCCTCTGCGAGAAGCCGCTCGGGCGCGACGCCGACGAAAGCTACGACATCTGGCAGCGGGTGGCGGCGACCGGCGTCAAGCACCTCTGCGCGTTCAACTACCGCTTCGTTCCGGCGGTGCGGCTCGCGCGCGAGATGATCGAGGCCGGCGAGCTCGGCGAGATCAGGCACTTCCGCGGGCGCTACCTGCAGGACTGGGGCGACGACCCGACGCTCGACACGTGGCGCTTCGACGCCGCCGCGGCCGGCTCAGGGGCGCTCGGCGACCTCGGTGCCCACGTGGTCGACCTCGCCCGCTTCCTCGTCGGCGAGATCACCTCCGTGTCGGCGCTCGTCCGCACCTTCCTGCCGGGACGGGAAGTCGACGACGCGGTCGAGGCGGCTGCCGAGTTCGAGAACGGCGCCGTGGGCACGATCGAGGCGACGCGCTTCGCGCTCGGCCGCCGCAACGCGTTCCAGTGGGAGATCAACGGCTCGAAGGGCTCGCTCGCCTTCGACCTGGAGCGGTTGAACGAGCTCCAGGTGTTCCGCGCCGACGGTGACCGCGCCAACGGGTTCACGACCGTGCTCGTCTCCGAGGCTGACCATCCGTTCTGGAGCTTCTGGTGGCCGCCCGGGCACATCATCGGCTGGGGCGAGACCTTCGTCCACGAGATCCACCACCTGCTGCGGGCGATCGCGGACGACACCGACGTCGCCCCGTACGGCGCCACGTTCGAGGACGGCTACCGCGCGGCCGAGGTGTGCGACGCCATCGTCCGCTCAGGGGCCAACGGCACCCGCGAGCAGGTTAGCTACCGCTAGACAGGGGTCTCAGCGGCCGGAGCGCTCCAGCCGCCGCCTCGAGATCGTGTCGAGCGTCACGGCCGCGAGGAGGATCGCGCCGGTGACCATGAACTTGATCGCCGAGCTGTACCCGAGCAGGTCGATCCCGTTTGCGACCGTGGCGATGACGAGCGAGCCCATGAGCGCGCTGATCACCCGACCGCGGCCGCCGAACAGGCTCGTGCCGCCGATGACCGCGGCGGCGATCGCGTCGAGCAGGATCGTGCCGCCGCCGGCGTTGAGGTCGACCGAGCTCAGGCGCGACGCGAAGATGACGCCGCCGAGACCGGCCATGCCGCTCGAGATCATGAAGACCTTCATCCGGATCCCGCGGACGTTGATGCCGGCGCGCCGTGCGGCCTCGGCGTTCCCGCCGACGGCGTAGACGTGCCGTCCGAAGGTCGTCCGCTCGGCGACCCAGGTCCAGACGACGAGCAGGACGATGACGAGCAGGAATGCGACCGGGAAGCCGCGCTCCTTGTTCGCCCAGGCGATCGCCCCGAATGCGATCACGACGAAGCCGAGAAGCTTGAGCGTCACGAGCACCAGGTTGTCGGTGTAGATCTCGTGCCGCCGTCTGCTGGCCACCCCGGCCAGCGTCGAGAGTATGAACAGGCCACTCGCGATGATCGCGAGGACGTACCCCCCGACGTCGGAGAAGAAGTAGTTCGAGACGTTGTTGACCAGCGAATCGTCGATCGTGATCACGCCCTGATCGCCGATCGAGTAGAGGATCACGCCCTGCCAGAAGAGCAGTCCGGCAAGGGTGACGACGAACGACGGGACGCCGATGATCGCGACGAAGCTGCCCTGGAAGAGACCGATCAGGGCGGTGACGATGACGGCGATGATGATCGCCACGATCCCGGTCGTCTCCCAGCTTCCGTCGGGGAACTGCAGCTTCGCGACGACGACGCCGGCGATCCCGGAGACGTAGCCGATCGAGAGGTCGATCTCTCCCAGGAGCAGCACGAAAACGACGCCGATCGCGATCGTCGTCACGCCGGCCATCTGCACCATCAGGTTCGTGAAGTTGCCCGGCGCTGAGGTAGTTGCTGTTCTGCGAGTAGAAGAATCCGACGATGAGGATGAGGCCGACGATGACCGGGAGGGTGCCGGCGTCGCCCGCCTTGATCGCCTCCCAGCGGCGGCGGATGTGGTCGCCCAGGCTGTTGCCGAGCGGCGGCCCGGCGTCGCCGCCGTCGACCGGCACGTCGACCGTCTGCTCGCCGGCGCTCATGCCTGCTCCTCCTCGTCGGTCGTCTGGCTGACGCCCGCCACCTTGGTCGGAACGCCGGCGGTGATGGCGTGCACGACCTCCTGCTGGGTCACCTCGCGGCGGTCGAACAGCGCTGCGTTGCGACCGAGGCGGAGCACGGTGATTCGATCCGCCGCCTCGAAGATGTCGTGGAGGTTGTGCGAGATGAGGACGACGGCGAGGCCCTGGGCGGCGAGCCGCTTGACGAGATCGAGGACCTGGCGCGTCTGGGCGACGCCGAGCGCGGCGGTCGGCTCGTCGAGGATGACGAGGCGCGAGTTCCACATGACGGCCCGTCCGATCGCGACGGACTGTCGCTGGCCGCCCGAGAGGCTCGCCACCGGCTGCCGGATCGAGCGGATCGTGGTGACCGACAGCGACTTCAGCGTCTGCCACGTCTTCGCCTCCATGACCGACTCCTTCAACCGCCAGATGATGTCTCGCGCCTCGCGGCCGAGGTACATGTTCTGGACGACGTCGAGGTTGTCGCACAGGGCGAGATCCTGGTAGACGACCTCGATGCCGAGCTTGGCGGCGTCCTTCGGCGACGAGATGGAGACCTTCTCGCCCTCGAAGAAGACGTCTCCCTCGTCGATCGGAGTAGATCCCCGCGATGCACTTGATGAGGGTCGACTTGCCGGCGCCGTTGTCGCCGACGAGGGACATGACCTCGCCCGCCCGCACCTCGAAGTCGACATCCGTCAGCGCCTGCACCGAGCCGAAGCTCTTGAAGATGTTGCGCGTCTCGAGCATCGGCGCCGTGGTGGTGCTGGACGCGGCTGAAGCCATGGTCTCGGTCACGAGCGCCCTCCCGGGTCGGCAGGTGGGGAAGCCGCTCGCGCGACTCCCCCACCCTGGTTCGTTTGCCCTAGCAGTACTGCTTGTACGAGCCGATGCACACCTCGGACCTCTTGAGCTGTCCGTCCCTGTAGAGGAGGTTGATGTTCCCCTTCGTGATCCAGATCGGCGTGGCGAGGAACGACGGCACGTTGCGGACGCCGTTGTTCGTCGTGCCGTTCGTCTTCGGCCTGGTTCCCTTGAGCAGCGCGACCGCGAGGGCAGCCGCACCGTTGGCCTCGACCTTGGCCGGCTTGTAGACCGTTCCGGACTGCCAGCCGGAGATGATGTTCTGAGCGCCCTGGGCGGTAGCGTCCTGACCGGACACCGGGATCGGCGACAGCTTCTTCGCCTTGAGCGCCGTCACGACCGCGTTCGCGAGGCCGTCGTTCGCCGCGGCGACCGCGTCGATCTTGTTACCGGTCTTGACGAGCATCTGCTCGAAGATCGTCCGTGCCTTCTGGTTGTCCCAGGCCGGCACGCCCTGATCCGGGCCCTTGGCCGCCTGGCCGCTCTTGATGAGCTTGTCGAGGACGCCTGCGTAGCCCTGCTTGAAGAGCTTCGAGTTGTTGTCCGTCGGGCCTCCGTTGAGGTAGGCGATGACGGGCTTCTTGCCCGCGCCGAGCAGGCTCTTCTTCTTCATGGCCGCGAGGACCCCGGCGCCCATGAACTTGCCGACCGTGGGGTTGTCGAACGAGATGTAGTAGTTGGCGCCCTTGCAGCCCGTGTTGAGGCGGTCGTAGTCGATGACCTTGGCGCCGCGCGACTGGGCGTTCTGGATGATCTTGCACCCCGATCCCGAGTCGAGGCTCGTCACGAGGACGACCTTGGCGCCGTTGGCGAGGCACTGGTCGGCCTGCGACACCTGCTTCTGGGCGTCACCCTCGGCGTTCACGACCGTGGCCGCGATGCCGGCCTTCTTGAAGGCGGCGACGAACGTCGGCCGGTCCTGTGTCTCCCAGCGGACCGACGACTTCGTGTCGGGGAGCAGCACGCACGCGGGCGTCGTGGCCGCGGCCTTGCTCTCCTTGCCCGCGGCCACGCCGACCGCGACGGTCAGCGCCAGCAGGCCCACGAGCAACGGGATAATCGATTTCTTCACGTTTCTTCTCCTCCTCGAGATGTGCCGTGACGTACGGCGGGGCAATACTACAACCCGCGGTGGCCGCGTTCACTGCCGCCGCCGCCGCCGGGTCGAGCGCGAGCTGTTCGGGCGCGAGCGGCACCTCCTTCCTCGATCGTTCCGGCGCCGACCAGCTGGCGTTCGCCTCCTCGGCGGGACGGTCGTAGCTGATAGCTCATGGCGGAAACTCTCTCGCGACGGAGGCCGGAGCGCTCGGCGACGAGCCAGGGCTCGGCCAGGATCGACCTCAATGTGAGCGCCGCGGCACCGCGGACGGCAGCCCCTTCGCCGAACTCCGACGCACGGATCTCACAGCCGGACCACGCAGCGGAGAGGACCCGCTCGCCGAGGATGCGCCGGACGTCGTCGGCGAGCCAGGGCGAGAGCGGGCCGAAGCACCCACCGAGCACGACGGCGTCGACGTCGAACAGGTTCACCGCCGAGGCGAGCGCGATCCCGAGGTAGCGGCCGGTCTCGGCGAGGCTCCGGAGCACGGCCGGGTCGCCCTTCTCCGCCCGCTGGACGAGCTCGCGGGTGAGATTGCGCGTGCGACCGCCGCTGCCGACCTCGATCCCCGCGCGGCGGGCGATCGCCTCCTGTCCCGCGAAGCGTCTCGAGGCAGCCGGTCGAGCCGCAGTTGCAGAGCGGGCCGTCCGGGTCGACCGTGACATGCCCGAACTCGCCGCCGTAGCCGTGCGCGCCGCGGAAGGGCTCGCCGCCGACGAAGATCCCGGCGCCGACGCCGACCTCGGCGAATACGCAGATGAAGTCGTCGAGATCGCGGGCGACGCCCTGCCAGTGCTCGGCGAGAGCGGCGAGGTTGGCCTCGTTGTCGGCGTGGACGGGGAGCCCCGGGAGCCGGGCGGCGATCTCGCTCGCAACCGCGATCTCCGACCAGCCCAGGTTCGGAGCCCGGAGGAGCGTCCCTGTCTGCGCCTCGACGACGCCCGGGACCGCCAGGGCGACGCCCACCGGGACGAGATCGTCGGCGGCGACGGCGTCGAGCGCCCGCTCTGCCATCCGGGCGAGCCGGTTCAGCACGGGCGCCGGCCTCGAGCGGCGGTTGTCCGTGTGCACGTGCTGCTCGTGCCGGATCGTGCCGGTCAGGTCCTCGACGCAAACTGCGAGGTAGTCCACGTTCACCTCGAGGCCGACGGCGACGATCCGGTCGCCGAGCTCGAGCGTCTGCGCCGGCCGCCCCACCCGACCGCGAGTGGTCGTCCTCTCCCGTCTCCCGGAGCAGGTCGAGCTCGATGAGCTCGCCGACGAGGCTCGAGACGGTCCCGCGCGTGAGCCCCGTCTCGGCGGCGACGCGGGCGCGGGAACGGGGCTCTCCGGTCGCGATCTGCTGCAGGACGACGCCGAGGTTGGCCCGACGCACGGTCGTCTGGTCGGCGCGCGACGTCGCGCCCTGCGCGCGCTCGAAGCTCACGCGCGCTCGCTGGCTCGGAAAGATGTCCGCATCGACTCGATCACCGCTCGACCCCTAGACCCGGCGTCGGGTTTGTATGGTCATCGCACAAATTAACGTCGCGGGCCGGTTGCTGTCAACGGTTGCACCGTCTGCGGGCAGGCCGGGAGCCGCTGGCTCGTAGACTCCCCACGTGATCGCGGACGCCCACCTCGACCTGCTGCTCGAGCTCGCCTACCGCGAGCTCCGTTTCGGCGAGCAACGGGCGTTCGAGAGCTCGTGGCTGCCCCTGCTCGAGGCGGGGAACGTCGGCCTGCAGGTCTGCCCGATCTTCGTCGAGCTCGAGCGACAGCCGGAGGGGACGCTGCGCGAGGCGCTCGGCCAGGCGACCTGCCTCCTGCGGGCCGTGCGGGAGAACGGCGAGCGCGTCCTGCAGGTGCGAACGGCAGCAGACCTCGACGAGGTCGAGCGCGGGGAGCGCATCGGGCTGATGCTCTCGCTCGAGGGCGTCGAGCAGTTCGGGTACGAGCTCTGGCCCGCGGAGACCTTCTGGGAGCTCGGGATGCGGATGGCCGGGCTGACCTGGAACCGCCGCAACCCGTACTCGGACGGCGCCGCCGAGGAGGGAGGGCTGTCACGCCTCGGACGTGCCCTCGTCGACAGGCTGGTCGAGCTCGGCGTCATCGTCGATCTCGCCCACGCGTCGCCCGCGGCCTTCGCGGAGATCGTCGGCGCGGGCCGGCGGCGCACCCGTCATCTGCTCGCACGCCGCGTGCCGTGCCGTCAACGACCATCCGCGCAACCTGACCGACGACCAGCTGCGCACGCTTGCGGCCGCGGGCGGCCTCTTCGGCCTCATGGTGCATCCGCTCGCGATCGGCCACGAGGAGCGCACGATCCCGAGGGTGCTCGATCACCTCGAGCACGCAATCGAGGTGGTCGGGCTCGAGCGGGTGTGCCTCGGCGGCGACTTCACGACGCGGCTGAGCCAGGTGCTGCCGCCCATGCCGGAGCCGGCCGACGGGCTGATGCCCGCAGGCCTGCAGGTGGGAGCGGGGATCGACGGCCTCAAGGGCCCGGAGGACTATCCGGCGCTCGTCGCCGCGATGGGCGACCGCGGCTGGAGCGAGGCCGAGGTCGCGGCCGTGTGCTCCGGCAACCTGCTCGCGTTCCTGCGCCGTTCACTCCCGCCGCGTTAGAGCAGCTCAGGGCGCGATCGACTCGTTCGCGTCGCTGACGTACAGGCCCGGCTGCGGGCCGCCGCCGACCGCGTAGACGCGTCCTCCGAGTGCGACGACGCCGAGCCCATGGCGGGGGGTCGGCAGATCGGCGAGTCGCGCCCAGCGCCGTGTGGCGAGGTCGTAGGCGTACACGCTCGCGATCGTCCCAGCGGGTTCTTCGCCGCCGACCGAGACGATGCGGCCTCCCGACACGGCGGCCCCGGTGCCGCCGCGGGTGCCGGGGACCGGAGGCAGAGTGACCCACGCGCGCGCCCCCGGAGTGAAGGCCTGCAGGGTTGCGACATTCGTGTCCAGCCCCGCGAGCCGCCCGCCAAGGGCGTACACGCGCCCGCTCGCCGCGGTAGCGGCGAGGTGCTCTCGCGGTGTCGGCCCCGGCGCCGTCGACCAGCGGCGCAGCGCGAGGTCGAGGACGAGCGCCCGCGTCGCGAGGCCGTGTGGCGCCGACGCCGCCGACGACGTACAGCCGGCCGCGCACGATCGCCGCGCCGCCGGCCGCGCGCCCCTCCGGCGGCCGCGGCAGCGCCGACCAGCGGCCGCGATCGAGCACCCACGCGGCGCGCAGGATCCGGCCGGCGTTGATCTCCCCCCAGTAGCCGCCGACGAGATACACGCGCCGCCCGTCGCTCGCCGCCATCGCGTGGTTGACCCCGACCGGGAGATCCGGGAGCCGGCGCCAGCTGTCGCCCGCGGGCGAGTAGGCGTCGACGCGGGCCGACGTGCTCCCGTCCGGGAGGAAGCCGCCCATGACGACGAGCTCGCCGGCAGCAGCCGCGGCAGCGACCTCGGTGCGCGCCTGCGGGAGCGGGGCACGGCTCTGCCAGTCCGCCCCGATCAGCTGCCGCCCGGTGTCCGCCGCGAGGAGCAGCGGCACGGGCAACAGCAGGAGCGGCAGCGCGACCGCGGCTGCGATCAACATCCGTCCCGAGAATGCGGTCCCCTTCACTCGAGCAGGCTCGCCCCGATCGCGCCGCCGAGATCGCCGAGCTCGGCCAGTCGGTACGTGGGCGGATCCTTGAAGAACGTGTGCTCGTTCGCCGCCGCCTCGATCCGCGTCAGCCAGTCCGGGCCGAGACGCTCGCCGAGCCCTCCGCCGATGACGACCGCCTCGACGTCGAGCAGCGTCACGGCCGAGCCGATCCCGACGCCGAGCGCCTGGACGGCGCGCTCGATCAGCTCCTCGGCCACCTTGTCACCGGCCTGCAGGGCGCGTACCCAGACTCCGCTCGTGAGCCGGTCGCGGCCCCGCTTCTCCATCAGCTCGAAGAGGACCGTGCGCCGCTCCTTCGCCACCTCGCGCGCGCGGTCCTCCAGCGCGCCCCGCCCGGCGTACGCCTCGACGCACCCCTCGAGCCCGCAGTTGCACCGGCGGCCTCCGGGCTTCGAGCAGACGTGGCCGATCTCGCCGGCCGAGCCGCGACCGACGAGACGGCGGCCGTCCATGACGATCCCGCCGCCCACGCCCGTCCCCCAGAACACGCCGAGGAACGACGAGACGTCCGCGGCCGGCGCCGAAACGGCGCTCGGCCTCGACCGCGACGTTGACGTCGTTGCCGACGAGCACCGGTCGCGAGAGCTCGTCCTCGAGCACCTTCCCGAGCGGATAGGCGTCGTCCCACCCGTCGATGTTGGCGACCTGGGACACCGTGCCCGACGTCGTGTCGATCGAGCCCGGCGCGCCGACGCCGACTCCCGCGATTCCCATCGGCTCGATCCCGGCGTCGTCGAGCGCGGCCCTCATCGCCTCGGCGAGCTCGAGCGTCACCGCCTCGGGGCCGCCGGCCCGCGGCGTCTCCCGCCGCGCGCTCCCGAGCACGACCGACCCGCCGTCCGTCACGACGGCCTGGATCTTCGTGCCGCCGAGGTCGAGGCCCCCCATCATCCTGGTGGCGGAGGCCGTCTCGCTCACGGAAGCAGGCGCACGACGTCCTCGATGGGTTTCCGGTTCGCCCGCGCGCTCCATTCCGCGGCGGTGTGACGCTCGGGGTCGCGGGGCCGCTCGGGATACCCGAAGGTGAGCACGATCACGGGCGTCTCCTCGGGGGTGGTGTCGAGCGCAGTCGCGCGCCGCATCGACATCGCCGATGCCGTTCGGGCACGAGGCGATCCCTTCGGCCCAGGCGGCGAGCAGCATGCTCTGGGCCGCGCGGCCGGCGTCGAAGAGCACCGGCCCCTTGCCGGCGACGACGATCGCCACCACGAGACCCGCCCCGAGGACGTTCTCCGGCACGCGGACGGCGGCCGCGAGCCGCTCGATGCGCTCCCTCCCGGTCGGCACGACGAACGTCCAGGGCTGTGAGTTGCGCGACGATCCGGAGAGCCTGCCGGCGTCGAGCACGCGCCGGGAGACGTCCTCGGGCAACCGCTCCGGCAGCGTTCGCCGCTCGTCGCGACGGCTGGCGATCGCGAGCAGCGTGTCCACCCTCCCTAGACTACTAAGCTCCTCTCGATGGCACAGCAGGTCGACCAGGAAACGGTCAGCCTCCTCCGCTGGCTGCGCCGGCAGTTGCGCCAGCCCACACCGGAGCGCGAACGGCTCGAGGCCGCGGTCGCGAACGACGATCCCGTCGAGGCGCGGCGCCTGATCGGGCTGTACGACTTCGGAGAGGCCCAGCGACGGCACGTCGAGGGCCTCATCGACCGCTGGGAGAAGAGCCGTGGGTCGCGCTGAGAACGAGGCAGTCGTCCGCCGCATCTTCGACGCGTTCGCGCAGAAGCGGGGCTTCGCACTGCGCGACGTCTTCGCCCCGGAGGCGACGTGGGTCGTGCCGGGCGAGGGGACGATGGCCGGCACGTTCACGGGCCGCGACCAGATCTTCGCGTTCCTCGGCCGGCTGCCGAAGGAGACGGACGGCACGTACTCGTCGTCGCTCATCGACGTCCTCGCCTCGGAGGACCGGGCCGCCGCGCTCTACCGGGCGAGCGGCGAGCGCAAGGGCGCCCGGCTCGACCTCGACCAGGTCCTGCTGTTCCGGATCGAGGGCGGGCTCGTGCAGCACGTGCTCGCGCTGCCGAGCGACCCCGCCGCGTTCGAGGCGTTCTGGTCCGCGTGAGCGAGCTCGACCTCACCCGCTTCGACGCGCTCACCTTCGACTGCTTCGGCACCCTGATCGACTGGGAGCGGGGCATCCTCGACGCGCTGCAGCCCGTTCTCGCGCCGCGCGGAGTGGAGGTGGGCGAGGAGGAGCTGCTCGTGATCTACGCGCGGCACGAGGCGGCGCTCGAAGCCGGCGACTACACGTCCTATCGCGAGGTGCTCGCGGGGGCGCTGCGCGGCGTCTGCGCCGACGTCGGAGTCGCTCCGGGGACGGGGGAGGCGGAGGCCTTCGCCGAGGCGATCGCGGCCTGGCCGGCGTTCCCCGACACCGCCGGCGCGCTCCGTCGGTTGCAGCAGCGGTTCCGGCTCGGCGTGATCACGAACTGCGACCGCGACCTGTTCGCGCTGTCGAACCGCCGTCTCGGCGTCACGTTCGACTGGATCGTCACCGCCGAGGACGCTCGGGCCTACAAGCCGAGCCACGCGCCGTTCCTGCTGGCATTCGAGAGGATGGACGTGCCGCGCGAGCGCATCCTCCATGTGGCTCAGAGCCTCTTTCACGACCACGTGCCGGCCCGTGCGCTCGGGCTCAGCAGCGTCTGGGTCGACCGGCGCCACGACCGCGCAGGCTTCGGCGCGACGCCGCCTGCGGAGGCCGCGTATGACCTCGTCGTGCCTGACCTGCGCACGCTGGCGGAGCTGGCGAGCCGGTAAGAAAGCGGCGGCGCAGCCGCTTCCGTTCCTCAGGGCTCCCGCGCAATGTCGAGCACCGCCTCGATCAGCCGCCCCGAGGCGAGCACGTGCTCCCGCGCGAGCTCGCCGGCCGCCCGCGCGCTCCCGGCCGCGATCGCGCCGAGGATGGCGCGGTGCTGCAGCTCGTTCCTCGCGTAGAGCTCGTCCAGCTCCGCCCGGGCGCTCCAGACCCGGTCGCCGATGAAGGTCCGCCGCGCGGCCTTCGCGATCCGCTCCACGTACGGCAGCGCGGCCACCCGGTAGATGACCTCGTGAAAAGCGTAGTTGCCCTGCATCCACTGGCCGAAGAACGCCTCGTCGCGCTCGCCCTGCGCCGCCTGCCGCCGCAGCTCGAAGGTCAGCGCCGAGAACGTCCGCTCGGCCTCCTCGAGCGCCTCGAGGTCGGCCGGCGTCATCCGCTCCGTCGCGACCTCCGTCGCGAGCCCCTCGAGCTGGGCCCGCACGAGGAACGCCTCGCGCAGCTCGAGCGGCGAGATCGAGCGGACGCGGACGCCGCGATTGGGCTCGAACGAGACGAGGCCGAGCGCCGCCAGGCGCCGGAGCGCCTCGCGCACCGGCGTGCGGCTGACCGCGAACCGCTCCGAGAGCTGCTCCTGGCGCAGCACGGTCCCGGGCGAGATCTGACCGGCGACGATCTCGTCCTCGAGCACCGCCGCGATGTCGTCCGCCTTCGTGGTGACGTCGCCGATCACGACGCGAGTGTAGACGATTCGCATCCAACTTCTCGGATTCTGGATCCAAGATGAGCCATAGAGGCGCCTTGCGTGCCGATTTGGGCGTTGCTAGGATCCGAAAACCCATCTCATTGGATCCAAAGGAGAGAGCATGAGCCCGAGCGACACGATCGAGCGCCCCTACGGCGACGCAGACGTCGAGCGCCTGCGGGGCTCCGTCAGGGTCGAGCACACGCTGGCCCGCCTCGGCGCGGAACGACTGCGCCGCCTGCTCGCGGAGGAGGAGTGGGTTCCCGCGCTCGGCGCGATGACCGGCGGCCAGGCCGTGCAGATGGTGAAGGCGGGCCTGAAGGCCATCTACCTGTCCGGCTGGCAGGTCGCGGCAGACGCGAATCTCTCCGGCAACACCTATCCCGACCAGAGCCTCTATCCCGCGAACAGCGCGCCCGCGCTCGTGAAGCGGATCAACAGCGCCCTCCTCCGCGCCGACCAGATCGCGCACGCCGAGGGCGACGATTCCGTCCACTGGCTGGCGCCGATCGTCGCCGACGCGGAGGCGGGGTTCGGCGGCGCCCTGAACGCGTTCGAGATCATGAAGTCCTTCATCGAGGCCGGGGCGGCGGCCGTCCACTTCGAGGACCAGCTGTCGTCGGAGAAGAAGTGCGGCCACCTCGGCGGGAAGGTCCTCGTGCCGACGAGCCAGCACGTGCGCACGCTCGTCGCGGCTCGGCTCGCCGCCGACGTCGCCGGCGTGCCGACGCTCGTCGTCGCGCGCACCGACGCGCTCTCCGCGAACCTCCTCACGAGCGACATCGACGAGGCCGACGCCGAGTTCAGCACCGGCGAGCGCACGGCCGAGGGGTTCTTCCGGGTGCGGGACGGCATCGACGCCGCGATCGCGCGCGGCCTCGCCTATGCCCCGTACTCCGACCTGATCTGGTGCGAGACGTCGACACCCGACCTGGCCGAGGCGGAGAGGTTCGCCGGGGCGATCCACGAGCGGTATCCCGGCCAGCTGCTCGCGTACAACTGCTCGCCGTCGTTCAACTGGCGCAAGCACCTGAGCGACACCCAGATCGAGGCCTTCCAGCGCGAGCTCGCGGGGATGGGCTACAGGTTCCAGTTCATCACCCTGGCGGGCTTCCACGCCGTCAACCTCTCGATGTTCGAGCTCGCCCGCGGCTATGGCGCCGAGGCGATGCCGGCCTACGTGCGGCTGCAGGAGCGCGAGTTCGAGCTGGAGGACGACGGCTACACGGCGACCCGTCACCAACGGGAGGTCGGCGCCGGCTACTTCGACCAGGTGCTGGAGACGATCACCGGCGGCACCAGCTCGACGCTCGCGCTCAAGGGGTCGACCGAGGAGGGACAGTTCGCGACCGCCTGACGGCGCGGCACCGCGCCGCAGCCGACCTGCGATGATCCGCCGATGATCGAGACGAGCGACGTCCTCACCGCGCAGGCGCGGTCGTTCCTCGACGACCTCGAGCGCACGTTCGGCGGGCGGCGGCGTGAGCTGCTCGCGCGCCGGGCCGAGCGGCTCGAGCGCCTGCACGCGGGCGAGTTGCCGGCGTTCCTGCCCGAGACCCGGGAGATTCGCGAGGCAGACTGGCGCGTCGCCCCCACGCCGGACGAGATCGCCGACCGCCGCGTCGAGATCACCGGCCCCGTCGACCGCAAGATGGTCATCAACGCGCTCAACTCGGGCGCGCGCGTGTTCATGGCGGACTTCGAGGACTCGAACTCGCCCACGTGGAGCAACTGCATCGAGGGGCAGCGGAACCTGACGGACGCGCTCGACCGCACGATCTCGCTCGACACCGGCGAGAAGCAGTACACGCTCGGCGAGAGCCCGGCGGTCCTGTTCGTACGGCCCCGCGGGTGGCACCTCGAGGAGCGCCACTACGAGGTCGACGGTGCTCCGATGTCCGGGTCGCTCTTCGACTTCGGCCTCTACTTCTTCCGCAACCACGGCCGCAACGGGCGCTACTTCTACGTCCCCAAGCTCGAGTCGCACCTCGAGGCGCGGCTCTGGAACGACGTCTTCACCTGGACGCAGGAACGGCTCGGCGTGCCGCACGGGACGATCAAGGCCACGGTCCTGATCGAGACGATCCTGGCCGCGTTCGAGATGGACGAGATCCTGTACGAGCTGCGCGACCACTCGGCCGGGCTCAACGCCGGCCGCTGGGACTACATCTTCAGCGTCATCAAGAAGCTCGGGCACCGGCCGGAGATGGTGCTGCCGGACCGCGGCGCGGTCACCATGGCCGTGCCGTTCATGCGCTCCTACTGCGAGCTGCTCGTGAAGACGTGCCACCGCCGCCACGCCTTCGCGATGGGCGGCATGGCCGCGTTCATCCCGTCGCGCCGCGACGCCGAGGTGAACGCGATCGCGCTCGCCAAGGTGCGCGAGGACAAGGAACGGGAGGCCTCGCAAGGCTTCGACGGAACGTGGGTCGCCCATCCCGACCTCGTGCCGACCGCCTACGAGGCGTTCGACGCGGTCCTCGGGGACCGGCCCAACCAGATCGACCGGCAGCGCGACGACGTGGACGTGTCGGAGGCCGATCTGCTCGCCGTCGCCGCAACGCCCGGCGACGCGACCGAGGAAGGTCTCCGCAACAACGTCTCGGTCGGCATCCAGTACCTCGCCGCCTGGCTGCAGGGCTCGGGCGCGGTCGCGATCAACAACCTCATGGAGGACGCCGCGACGGCGGAGATCAGCCGCTCCCAGATCTGGCAGTGGCTGCACCACCGGCGCTTCAGCGCCGAGGACGTCACCCGGATCACCGGCGAGGAGATGGCGAGCCTCGGGCCCGGCTACGACGAGGCGAGGGCGATCTTCGAGAGCATCGCGACGCGGCCCGACTACGTCGAGTTCCTCACGCTACCCGCGTACGACCGCCTCACCGCAGCCGGCGGATGAGAGCCGTCTTCGTCGGCGGCTCGTCGGGCATCGGTCTCGCCGCCGCGCGACGCGCCGTCGAGGCGGGCTGGGACGTCGTCGTCGCAAGCCGGGATCCGACGCGTGCGGACGTCGACTGTGAGCGCGTCTCCGTCGACATCTCGGACGAGGCCGCCGTCCGCGAGACGTTCGCCGGGCTCGGGCCGGTCGACCACCTCGTGTTCTCGCCGGTCGCACGGGCCGGCGGCCCTGCGAAGTCGCTCGACCTCGATGCGGCCCGCCGCGCTTTCGAGACGAAGTTCTGGGGGCCGTTCGCCGCAATCCAGGCCGCCGACGTCCGCTGCTCGATCGTCCTCGTCTCCGGCGTCGCCTCCGTGACGCCGATGCGCGGGGGATCTGCGACCGGGGCCGTCAACGGCGCCGTCGAGGCGCTCGTCCGCACTCTGGCCGTCGAGCTCGCGCCGGTCAGGGTGAACGCGGTCTCGCCCGGGATCATCGCCACGCCGACCTGGGACGCGATGCCCGCCGAGGACCGGCAGGCGATGTTCGACCGTCTCGCCGGCTCGCTGCCCGTCGGCCGGATCGGCACCGCCGACGACGTGGCCGCCGGCATCTGGATGCTGCTCACGAACGAGTTCGTGACGGGCGTCGTGCTGCCGGTCGACGGCGGCCACCGGCTCGCGGCGCCCTGACGCGGGTGCCGGCAGCGACGGCGACGCTAGATTGAGCCGATGCTCGAGCTCCGGCCCAACTGCGAGTGCTGCGACCGCGACCTGCCGCCCGACAGCCGGCTGGCCCGGATCTGCACGTACGAGTGCACGTTCTGCGCCGACTGCGCCGACGACACGTTCGACGGCATCTGCCCGAACTGCGGCGGCGAGCTCGTGCGACGCCCGATTCGTCCGCCGGCGCTGCTCGAGAAGCACCCCGCCTCGACCGCGCGGGTGACGAAGGCCCATCCCGGCTGCTCGGTCACGACCTCCGTGAGCTAGGACGCCGGCTGGCTGGGCTCGCGCGGAGCGGCTTCGCCCGCGGGACTCCGCCGCGACTTTCCGGACGCTCACGTCGGTGAGCAGCTCCTCGGTTGTCGCGTCGTCGGTGACGAGGATCGGCCCCACGCGCGACCGGCTCATCCACGCCCTGATCCGGGCTACGGCCTCCGCATAGGCCGCCCCGTAGATCACGACCGTGAAGAGCGTGCCATCCATGTCCAGATCCGCGTGAGGGAACTCCTGGGAGAGCAAGGCGGCCGCTGCCGCGGTCGGCACCAGAGCTTTGACGACGCGTGTTTCCATGATCGAACGCTAGCCCCGTCTCCCCGGCCGAGACGGTTAAGTGCTGGTGAAGGCCGAGACCGTTGTCATGCTGACAGATGAGCCGCGCTCAAGCCAGGAACTGCGCGATCGCGTCTGCCGTCGCGTCGAAGTCGTCCCAGAGCACGCTGTGGCCGCCGGGGACGGAGACGCTCGTGACGGTGCCCTTCTTCGGCACCCCGACCGGGATCCACGACCGCTCGCCGACGACGACGAGCGTCGGGCACCTCGGCCACGGCGGCGCCTGGGCCGCCATCTCGCTCCACGCGACGATGACGGCCGCCGGGCACCACTGCCAGACGAAGCGCCCGTCGGGCCTCTCGACGAGATGCTCGCGCGCCTCCTCCTCGAGCACCGCGCGGGGCGTCGTGAAGAGGGAGCCGTCGGCGAGGCGCGCGTCGATCGCCTCGTCGGCGCTCGCGAACGAGACGTCGCCGCGGACGAGCTCGGCCCGCTCGCCGGCGACGGCCGGGTCGATGTGCAGGGCGGGATCGAGCAGGACGGCGCGCTCGACGCGATCCGGGTGGCGCGCCGCCAGCTCCGCGACGAGCTTGCCGCCGAAGCTGTGACCGACCCAGGCCGCGCTGGAGAGGCCGAGCGCGTCCGCGGTCTCGACGAGGTCGGCGACGTGCTGCTCGACGCTCCAGGGCGGCTCCCAGCCCGAGCGGCCGTGGCCGCGGTAGTCGACGCCGATCACGCGAGCAGCGGCGAGCCGCTCCTCGGCCAGCGCGCGGAAACGCCGGCCGTGGCCGGTCACGCCGTGCAGGCAGATCACCGGCTCGCCGTCCGCCGGTCCCCCACTCCGTCACGCTCAGCTGCACGAGAGCACCAGCTTGCCGAAGTGCGACCCGCTCTCGAGCTCGTCGAGCGCCGCCGGTGCCTCCGCGAGCGGGCGCACCGAGTCGACCACCGGTCGCCCAGGAGCCGCGCTCGAACGCGGCCAGCAGGCCGGCGAAGTCGGCGGGGCTGCCCATCATCGTCCCGAGCAGCGAGCAGTTGCGACGAAGTAGAACGGCCGCACGGGAAGCTCCACCTCGGTGCCCCCGGTCGCGCCGAAGACGACGAGCCGGCCGCCGGGCCGCAGGCACTCGAGCGACTGCGGCCAGGTCGAGCCGACCGAGTCGACGACGAGGTCGACGCCGCCGCGCTCCTTCACCCACCCGACCCAGTCCTCCGACGCGTAGTTGACGCCGTCCTCCGCTCCGAGCGCACGGGAGCGCTCGATCTTCTCGTCCGAGGAAGAGGTGACGAGCACGTGCGCGCCCGCCTGCGCCGCGAGCTGGACGGCAAACGTGGACACGCCGCTGCCGGCGCCGAGGACCAGAACCGTCTCGTCCCACACGCAGCCGGCCTCGCGCGAACAGCGCCCGATAGGCCGTCAGGCCGGCGAGCGGCAGCGCCGCAGCCTCCTCCCAGCTCAGGCGCTCCGGCTTCGGGCAGACGTTCGCCTCGGGCACGGCGACGAGCTCCGCGTAGGTCCCGTCGCGCGGGCCGCCGAGGATCTGGAAGTCGGGGCCGTAGGCCTCCTCGCGCGCGCCCCAGTCGAGCGCGGGATAGATCACGACCTCCTCGCCCGTGTCGCGGCGCACGCCGGCGCCGTCCGAGCCCGGCACGAGGGGCAGCGGGAATGGGTAGATCGCCGCGGCGCGACGAGCACGTCGCGGCGGTTGAGCGCCGCCGTTCGCAGCTCGACGACGACCTCGCCCGGCCCGGGCTCCGGGTCCGGCACCGTCTCGTAGCGGAGCTCGCCGCCCTCGTGGACGCGGACCGCCTGCATCAGCGGAGCGACGCCCAGGGCTCGTCGCCGGCGACGTCGACGAGCTCGTACCCGCCCTCGCCCATCGCGGGCGCGAGGATGACCTGCAGCTCGGCCGTCTCGTCGAAGTCGTTGAAGGAGCCGTGCACGACGTCCTTGTCGATGTAGACCGAGTCGCCGGCGCCGAGCTCGCGACTGTCCTGCTCGAGCCACTGCACGACGCGCCCCGACTTGACGATGATCATCTCGTCCTGGTCCGGGTGCTTGTGGAAGTCGTGGCAGTTGCCCGGTGTGAGCGTCACGTCCATCACGACGAAGCGTCGTGCAGCCGGTGCTCGGGACGTCGGCCCGCATCCCGGCGCTGCCCCAGTCGAAGTCGGCGATCGCGACGTCCTGCTTCATCACGAACCTGCTCATCGTGCTCCTCCTTCTCAGACGGGGATGGACTTGAACCGTCGCATGTTCTCGGTCATCGCGACCTCGGTCGGCAGCCGCTCCATCGACGAGGCGCCGAAGAAGCCGACGACGCCCTCGGTGCGCTCGAGGATGTAGGCCGCGTCGTCCGGCTCGGCGATCGGGCCGCCGTGGCAGAGCACGATGATCTCCGGGTTGACGCGCTTCGCGGCGTCGTGCATCGCCTGGATCAGCGGCACGCAGTCGTCGAGCGTCTTCGCCGTGTCGGCGCCGATCGAGCCGCCGGTCGTGAGGCCCATGTGCGGCACGAGCACGTCCGCGCCGGCCTCCGCCATCGCGGTCGCCTCGTCCTCGCTGAAGACGTACGGCGCCGTGAGCAGGTCGAGCTCGTGCGCGATCCGGATCGCGTCGACCTCGAGCCCGTAGCCCATCCCGGTCTCCTCGAGGTTGACGCGGAAGGTGCCGTCGATCAGGCCGACGGTCGGGAAGTTCTGGACGCCGCTGAAGCCGATCCGCTTCAGCTCGGCGATGAAGACGGGCATCAGCCGGAACGGGTCGGTGCCGCAGACCCCCGCCAGGACCGGGGTGTCCCGCACGACCGGAAGCACCTCGCGCGCCATGTCGACGACGATCTCGTTGGCGTCGCCGTACGGCATCATGCCCGGCCAGCGAGCCGCGCCCGCCCATCCGGTAGCGGCCCGAGTTGTAGATGATGATCAGGTCGGCGCCGCCCGCCTCCGCACACTTCGCCGAGAGGCCGGTGCCGGCCCCGGCGCCGATGATCGGGCTGCCCGTCGTCGATCTGCGCGCGCAGCCGCTCGAGCGCCTCGCCCCTCGTCACGACGCCGCCTCGATCAGCTCGTGCAGCCGGTTCGCCATCGCGAGTGCGAACGACGGGTCGTTGACGTCGGCGTCGACCTCGTGCAGCTCCACCTTCGACGTGTCGACGTGGAGCGGATCGTCTCGAACAGCGCGTCGTCGGCCTCGGGATCGTGGAACACCTGCCCCTCGGTCGCGATCGCCGAGACCCCGCGCAGCGGCATGAACAGCACCGTCGGCCCGGTCGCCGCGTTCAGCTTCTCGGCGATGATGCGCCCGATCTCCCGGCACTCGTCGGGCGTCGTCCGCATCAGCGTGATCGTCGGGTTGTGGACGTAGAGGTTCCGGTCGCGGTAGCGCTCGGGCACGGTGTCGAGCGGGCCGAAGTTGACCATGTCGAGCGCGCCGAGCGAGACGACCTGCGGGATGCCCCGCCGGCCGGCGGACTCGAGCCGCTCCGGCACGGCGACGAGCACGCCGCCCGCGACGAGGTCGCAGAACTCGGTCGTCGTCACGTCGAGCGAGCCCGCGAGAAGCCCGCCGTCGATCAGCTCCTCCATCGAGCCGCCGCCCGCGCCGGTCTGGTGGAAGACGAGCACCTCGTAGCCGAGCTCCTCGAGCCGCTCACGCGCCACCGTCACGGCCTGCGTCGTGACTCCGAACATCGACGCCGTCGATCAGCGGCTTCTCGTCCCCGAGCGGCGGCACCGTCGCCTTCGCCATGCCGGCGAGCGCCGCGGCTGCGTTCGTCAGGATCCTGCGCCGAGATCCGGTTGACGCCCGCGATGTCGACGACGGAGTACATCATCGTCACGTCGACCGAGCCGACGTACGGGCTCGTGTCGCCCGAGGCGACGGTCGACACCATCAGCTTCGGGACGCCGATCGGCAGCTGCCGCATCGCGTAGGTCGCGAGCGAGGAGCCGCCCGAGCCGCCGAGGCCGCCGATCGCGTCGAGCCTGCCCTCGGCGTGCAGCCGCTGCACGACCTCGGCTGCGCCGCGCGCCATCGTCTCGACCGCTGCGCCGCGGTCGCCGGCCGCGGCGAGCGCACCGACATCGGCGCCGGCGGCGGCCGCGACCTCCTCCCGCGTCACGTCGGGGACCGCGAGCGGCTCGCCGACGATGCCCGGCGTCGACGAGCACGACGTCGACGCCGTGCTCGCGGATCCGGTCGGCGAGGTAGGCGTACTCCTCGCCTTTGGTGTCGAGCGTCCCGACGAGTACGACGGTTGCCATTGGCGGCCTCCTTTCGCTGGGTAGTGCTACGAGACTCGCCGGGTGTCTACCACACGCACCGGGAACGTCGGCGTCAGACGGTCTCGGCGAGCGGCTCGACCCCGAGGAAGCGGCGTTGTGCGTCGGCGTCGGACGCGAGCACCTCGGCTGTCGTCTCGGTGAAGATCGACCCCGCGACCATCACGAGCTGGCGCTGGCGCGAGCGCCGTCGCGACGCCGAGGTTCTGCTCGATCAGGAGGATCGCAAGCCCCTCCGCCTCGAGCCCACTTGAACACCTCGATCAGGTTCTCGATGATCGCCGGCGCGAGCCCCTCGGACGGCTCGTCCATGATCAGCAGCTTCGGGTTCGTCAGGAGCGCGCGCCCGATCGCGAGCATCTGCTGCTCGCCGCCCGAGAGCTGCGCGCCGCCGTTCCGCTTGCGCTCGCCGAGCCTCGGGAAGAGCTCGTAGATGCTCTCGCACGCTCCAGCTGCGCGGGGCGCCGGTCTTGCGGCCGCGGATCATCCGCAGGTGCTCGTCGACGCTGAGCGAAGGGAAGAGCCGCCGGCCCTGCGGGACGTACCCGACGCCGAGGTTCGCGATCTTGCTCGAGGACTTGCCGAGAATCTCCCGGCCTTCGAACCGGATCGAGCCTCGTGCGCGCGGCGGCGAGATGCCCATGATCGCGTTGCACAGCGTCGTCTTCCCCATCCCGTTGCGGCCGACGATCGCGATCGACTCGGTGCCCATCTCGAACGAGACGTCCTCGAGCGCCTGAGCGCGTACCGTAGAACGCGTCGACGCCCTCGACGGCGAAGAACGGTGCCTCAGGCATCGGGCTGATGCCCCTTCCCGAGGTAGAGGTCGTGCACCATCTGGTTCGCCCGGATCTCGTCGGGCGTGCCCTCGACGACCTTGCGGCCGTCGTGCATCATCGTCACCTGTCCCGCGACCCGCAGCGCGACGTCCATGTCGTGCTCGATCAGGATCAGCGTGATCGCCGGGTCGAGATCGAGGAGGAGGTCGGTCAGCGCCACGCGCTCGCCGCGGGAGAGGCCGGAGGCGGGCTCGTCCAGCATCATCAGCTTCGGGTTTCCGGCACGCGCCATGCCGACCTCGAGCTGCCGCTGCTCGCCGTGCGAGAGCGAGCCGACGAGCGTGCCGAGCTTCGCCGACATCCCGACGGCTGCCGGCGAGCGCCGCGTGCCTCCTCGCGGATGGCGCCGTCCCGGCGCGAGAGCACGACCGGTCGCATGTGTCCCGAGCGCACGCCCAGCACGGCGAGATAGAGGTTGTCCTCGACCGAGAGGCCGAGGAAGAGCCGCGACTTCTGGTACGTCCGCGACATCCCGAGCTTGGCGCGATGGCGCGCCGGCGGTGCGGGTCGTGTCGGCGCCGAGAAACTCGATCGACCCCGACGGTCGGGGGGACGTCGCCGGAGATGACGTTGAACAGCGTCGTCTTGCCGGCGCCGTTCGGCCCGAGGATGGCGCGGCGCTCGCCGTGAGCGACGTCGAGATCGACGTCGCTCACGGCATGGAGGCCGCCGAACCGCCGGCCGATCCCCCGCAGGCGGAGGATCGGCTCGGCAGGCTCGACCTGTACTGCTTCCGGCACGCGTTTCCTAGCCGGTGACCTTCGGATGCTGCGTCTTGCCGATCCACGGCAGGCTCCGCTTCACGCACTTCGGAGACGTCCGTCCCGGAGCGGGCGTGAGCGGCGAGAACGTGCCGCCGAACGTCTGATCGACCCTCGGGATGTAGCCGACCGTCTTGACCGCCAGCTTGCCGTTCTTCTGGTAGAGCTGCTGGTAGTAGACGGGGATGATTCCCGCGCGGTTCTTGTCGAGGTTGATCGTGCCGTACCCGGTCGGCAGGACGACCTTCGAGATCGCCTTCTGCAGCGGCTTCTGGCCGCCGCCGAGGTTACCCTTGACCGCCTGCAGGCCCTTGATCAGGCCCCAGGTGTCGGCGAAGTAGCCGAAGGTGAACGTGCTCGACGCCTGCGGCGCGGCTGCGCCGAAGGGCGGGATCGTCTTGAACCACTTGCCGATGATCCGGTTGGCGTAGTGCTGGGCCTTCGCCGTCGCGAGGTCGCCTGCCGTGCCGGCGCCGCCGACGTAGGCACCGGTGACCCGCGTGCTCAGCTGCTCGAACTGGCCCGGGGTGCCCCAGAACAGGTTGCCGATGAACTTCTTCCCGTCGATCGGGCCGTGTGCCTGCTCGTAGGCCTTCAGGAACGGGATCAGACCGGCTCCGCCGACCGCGACGAAGGTGCCGTCGACGTCCGTCGGCATCTGCTGCGCGTAGGAGGAGTAGTCGGTCGTGTTCAGCGGCGGGAAGACCCGCTTCGTGACGTTGCCGCCCACCGCGCAGAACTCCGCGATGAAGCCGGCGGCCGACGTCCACGCGAAGCTGTAGTCGTCGGCGACCACTGCGGCCGTCTTCCAACCGAGCTTGTTGTAGGCGAGATCGCCGAGCCCGGCGTTCCACATCGCGCCGTCACCGTGGAAGCGGAAGAAGTTCGGCGCCCGCACCTTCAGGGTCGTGTCCTGCGCCCCCGAGGAGCCGTCGACGAACGTCTTGTTCGGGTGCTGCTTCGCGTAGTTCGCGACTGCGATCGACTCGTCACCCGACAGCGGCCCGATCATCACGTCCGCACCGAGCTGCTCCATGAGCCGCTTGGTCTCCTTGATGGCCGTGTCCGCCCGGTCGTTCGAGCAGCCGATCCCGACCAGCTTGACCGGATGACCACCGATCGAACCACCCGTCCAGCCCTTGCGCGGGTCGTTCACGTTGACCGGCTTGGCCCCCGCGTACTCCGACATCGCGGCGACGACGCCGGCCAGGTCCTGCCCGTCGAACGAGCCGAACGCGCCCTGACAGTCGGACAGGACCGCGACCTTGATCGGCGTGCGCGGCGGATGAGGCCGCCTTGTTCGACGTAGCCGCAAACGCGCCTGGCGGCCACGATCACCGCAACGAATGCTGCGGCGGCGAGCGGAAGCGTGAGCTTCCGGCCTCGCCTCATGAGATGACTCATGTAGTTGCCCTCCTCCTTCGTGGGTTGTGCAAACGACGTACCACCTGAGACGTTCCCGACCTCCGAGTTGATCGGGTGTGTCTCATTTCTTTGACTCACGCATCGCCGCTCGCGGCCGGCAGGTCGGCGACACGATCTCGCGCGGCCCGCCACGCCTGCCGTCGCCGAGACGAGGTCGAGAAAGCGCTCCCAGAGGCCGATCAGGCCCGTGGGCGAGACGAGCACGATGACGAGAAAGACGACGCCGATCAGCGTGTGGAACCGAGGCCCGACGAAGCTGATCCGCTGCGAGTAGTTGTTGATGATCACGAAGACGAACGCGCCCGAGCCAGGCCGCCTCGACGCGGTAGAGGCCGCCGATCACCGCGATCACGAGCACGTCGATCATCGTGCCGAGATCGATCGAGGCGGGGTCGATGTGCCCGTTCCACCAGACGAACAGGACGCCGCCGAGCGACGCGATGAACGCCGCGAAGCCGAACGCGAGTGTGCGGTGGAGCACGACGTTGTAGCCCAGCGAGCTCATCCGGATCGGGTCGTCGCGCACTCCCTGGAGCGCGAGACCGAACGGAGTCCGCACGATGTAGCGCAGCAGCAGCGATGACGACGAGCGACGTCGCCGAGCGCGACGTAGTAGAGCCGGTTCGGATGCGCGTCGACGTTGCCGATCAGTCCCGGCGCGCCGATGCCGCTGATCCCGCCGAAGCCCGAGAACGTCGTCACCTGGCCGAAGAACAGGTTCGCGATCACGCCGAACGTGAGCGTGATCATGAGGAAGTAGATCCCGACGCTGCGGCTCGCGAGCGCGCCGAAGAGCAGCCCGAACGCCGTCGCGATCACGATCGCGAGCATCACCCCGAGCCACGGGTTCCAGCCGAGGTTGAGCCCCTTCGTGTTGCCGTTCGTGACCACGTTCCCGAGGACGAAGCCGGCGATCCCGTAGATCGCGACCTGGGCGAGCGAGACCATGCCGCCGTAGGCCGAGAGGAAGATCAGGCTCGCCGCGACGATGCCGAGCAGCAGCATCTGCGTCAGCAGCGCGGACACCCAGTAGGTGCTGAACAGGAGCGGCGCCAGCAGCGCGACGACGAGCACGCCGACCCCGACGACCCGCTCGACAGCGAGCGTCTCGCTCATGCCGGTCGTCCGAACAGCCCGAGCGGCCGCACCGCGAGAACGATCGCCAGCAGCACGAACGTGAAGATGATCGAGTAGTACGTGTAGTCCGACGGCAGGTAGGCCGCGGCGAAGTTGGTCGTCAGCCCGAGAAGCAGGGACGCCGACGGCTGCGCCGACGAGCGATCCCATGCCGCCGATGATCACGACGACGAGCGAGTTGAGCAGCCAGTTGGAGTCGACGCCCGGCGCGAGGCTCGCGAACGAGCCGCCCGATCACGCCGCCGAGCCCGGCGAGCGCGGAGCCGACGAAGAACGCGATCGCGAACGTGAGCTGGATGTTGATCCCGAGGGCGCTCACCATCTGGCGGTCGTCGACGCCGGCGCGGATCACCATGCCGGTGCGGGTCTTCTTGAGCCAGATCCACAGCCCGAGCCCGACCGCGATCGCGACCGCGAGGATGAAGAGGCGCGTCGTCGTGTACTGGACGCCCGCGACGCGGAGGTTCCAGAAGGTGTCGAGCTTGCCCGGCCACGCGATGTCCTCGGCGACGCCGCCGAAGTGGGCCAGCATCTGGTCGGCGAGGATGATCGCGATCGCGATCGTGATCAGCGCCTGGCGGAGCTCCTGTCCCTGGTTCCAGCGCAGGAAGACCTGCTGCATCGAGAGGCCCACGAGCCCGACGAGGAGCGAGGCGATCGAGCGCCGGCACGATCCAGTTCCTGCAGGTCGACCTGGGAGCTCGTGAGCCCGAAGCCGAGCCCTCTCCGACCCAGTGGCGCTGCAGCTTCAGCGCGATGTAGCCGCCGAGCAGGAAGAACGCGCCGTGCGCCATGTTGACGACGCGCATGAGCCCGAAGATGAGCGTGAAGCCACTTGCGACGACGAAGTACAGCCCCGCGGCGGTGATCCCGTTGAGCAGCGTGATCAGGAAGTCCTTCGGGTCGTCGATCGCCGGACCGAACGACGTTCCACGGGCGATGAACAGCACCCACACGACGACGAAGGCGATGAGGATCGCGGTCAGTCCGAGGCCGAGGTACCGCAGCGAGGTCGAGCGGGAGCTCACGCGCGCCTCGATGAGGCCACGTCATGGCGGCAGGCGTCAGGAAGTCCTCGGAGACCCAAGACGGGCGAGAAACTACCAGCACTGCCCAGTCGGATTCAATGGGCGCGAACGATAATCGATTACCGCGGCAGGGTCGTGACCGAGACCCGACGGGCGCCTATTCGAACGGTCGCAGGGCGCACTCGGGTGCGCCGATCGCCTTCGCAGCGGTCTCGGCCCTGCCGAGGTTCGCAGTCGCTCCGTCCACGATCGCGGACGAACGCGACCCCGTTCTTCTGGGTCGTCAGGAACTCGTAGGCGTACTCGAGGCCGTCGTAGTAGAGACCCCGCTCGCGGATGAACGTCTTCGCCGCTGCGGCCTGCTCGGGCGGCGGCGTCAGGGCCTTCGCGTCCTCGAGGAAGGCGCGCCCGATGCGGACGGTGCCGGGGTAGAGCTTGCTGATCGGGATCTCGCTCGGCTGGCCGAGCGCCTCGACCTGCTTCCGGCTGTCGGCGCAGAGCGAATCGAGCTGGGCTGCATAGTCGGTCTCGCCGGAGGCGCCGTCCGAGCGGAAGGCGAGCAGGCCGCCGGCGACGAGCGCGACCGCGACGAGGACAGCGAGACCGATCAGCGCCGATTTTCATCGCGCGGGAGTGTAGATGCAGGTCAGGCCCGAGCGACGCTGCGCGAGCGCTCCCAGGCGAGACCGGCCGCGAGAACGGTCTCGTCCGTGCGGCGCCACGAGCTGCATGTTCCCGATCGCGAGCCCGGCCCAGCCGATCAGGTTGACCCAGCGCAGGAACGACGAGAGCGGCAGCCTCACCTCGAGCTCGTCCACGTCCTCGGCGGGGAGCTCGACCGCGAAGCCGGGGCTGACGAAGAGGTCGACCTCGGGCTCGTAGCGACGCCACGTCGCGAGCGCGTCGTACGCTGCCGCGACCGCGTCCGGGCGCGACGCGCTGGGCGGCCTCGAGCTTCTTGCGCATCACCGTCGCCGTACTCGCCGGCGCGGGACGGGAACGTCGCGCGGTGGCTCTGCGCCGCCTCGTGCAGGAAGAGCGGCCACATGTCGGCGGCTGCGTCCGGGATCGACGCCTCGACCACGCGCGCCCCGAGCCGCTCGAGCTCCGGCACCCAGGCCTCCGCCGCGTCGCTCGACTCGGTCTCGCGCCCGTCCGCCAGGAACGGCGCTCTCCGGAGGAGGCCGACCGTCAGCTCCCTCGAGCCGCGGCTCCGGCGCCGGCCGGCCCGACAGCACCGACCAGAGCAGCGTCACGTCCTCGACGGTCCGCGCCATCGGGCCCACCGTGTCGAGCGACGGGACGAGCGGGAAGATGCCGTCGAGCGGGATCAGGCCCCACTGCGACTTCAGCCCGACCGTCCCGCAGGCTGCCGACGGAAGCCTGATCGAGCAGCCCGTGTCCGACCCGATCCCGAGATCGACGAGCCCCGCCGCGAGCGCGGCCGCGTTGCCGGAGGACGAGCCGCCGGTCGTCTTCCCCGGGTGGGCCGGGTTGTGCACCGTGCCGTACCACGGGTTCGCCCCGAGCACGCTCCACGCGAACTCGGGCAGGTTCGCCTTGCCGACGACGAGCGCCCCGGCCGCGAGCACGCGGCGGACGACCTCGGCGTGGGCGTCCGGGACGTGGTCGCCGTAGATCCGCGAGCCGTAGGTCGTGCGCACGCCCGCGGTGTCGATCAGGTCCTTCACGAGCAGCGTGCGCCCGGCGAGCGGCCCCTCTGCGGCACCGCGCAACGGCTCGTCGAGCCACGTGATGCGCGGCGTTGAAGCGGGTCGGGTCTCACGACGGATCACCGCCACGCACTCGACCTCGATCCTCGCGCCGGGGATCACGAGCGCCGAGACCTCCACCAGCGTCGAGGCCGGCCGGGTCTCGCCGAACACCTCCTGCCGCACCGGGTTGATCAGCGCCCGGTCGTTCACGTCGGTGAGGAAGACGGTCACCTTGACGACGTCCGCGAACGTGCAGCCGGCCGCGGCGAGCACGGCCCGCATGTTCTCGAACACGCACCGCGCCTGCAGCACCACGTCCTCGCCGCCGACGAGCTCGCGACGCTCGTCGACCGGGCACGATGCCGGAGACGAACAAGAGGCCGTTCGCCTCGACGGCGTCCGTGAAGTGCGAGATCGGCTCGGCCTGCCCGGGCACGCGGTACTCACGACGCACGGCCGCCCGCCTCCTCCGACGCCAGCCGAGCGAGCGCCTGCTCGCGGATCTCCGAGAGCGACTGCCTCGGCGTCAGCGCCTCGGCGTCGACCCGCAGCTCGATCACGGCGGGCCGCCCGGCGGACACCGCCTCGTCGAAGGCGTCCGCGAAGTCCTCCGTCCGCTCGACCACGGCGCCGTGCGCGCCGAAGGCGCGCGCGAGCTCGGCGAAGTCGGGGTTGACGAGGTCCGTGCCGGAGACGCGGCCCGGGATAGTGCCGCTCCTGGTGCATCCGGATCGTCCCGTACATGCCGTTGTTGACGACGAGGACGACGATCGCGGCCTCGTACTGGACCGCCGTCGCCAGCTCCTGCCCCGTCATGAGGAAGTCGCCGTCGCCCGCCATCGCGACGACGATCCGCTCGGGGTGGAGGAGCTTCGCCGCGACCGCGGCCGGAACCCCGTACCCCATCGCGCCGCTCGTCGGGGCGAGCTGGGTGGGGTACTGCCTGAACTCGTAGAAACGGTGCGTCCAGACCGAGAAGTTGCCGGCGCCGTTCGTGAGGATCGCATCCGCCGGGAGCCGCTCGCGGAGCAGCGCCATCACGTCGCCCATGTTCAGCGCGCCCGGCACGGGAAGGTGCCGGAGATTGTCGAGGTAGTCGTCGCGGGCCTGGCGGACCTCCGCCTGGCGCGCAGTCCCGTCGAGGGCAGGCAGCGCCGAGAGCGCGAGCGCGAAGGCGTCCGGCGAGGCGGGGATCGCGAGCGTCGGCGCGTAGACGCGGCCGAGCTCGTTCGGGTCGGGGCTCACGTGCAGAAGCGCCTGCTCGGGGTTCGGCACGCGCAGGAGGGTGTAGCCCGCGGTCGTGATCTCGCTCAGCCGGTCTCCGATCACGAGGAGGACGTCTGCGTCGCGCACCCGCTGGGTCAGCCGCGGGTCGGCGCCGAGGGTGAGGTGCCCGGCGAACGCGCTGGACGTGTTGTCGACCATGTCCTGCCGGCGCCAGCCCACGGCGAGCGGGACCCCGCTCGCCTCGCACCAGGCGGTCAGCGCCACGTTCGCCTCGGCGCTCCACGGCAGCCCGCCGACGATCGCGAGCGGCCGCCTCGCCCCGTCGAGGAGCGCGCGCGGCACGCTCGACGGCGTCCGGCGACGGATGGACACGCGCCGGCGTGAACGGCCGTGCATCCCCTGCACTCGAGTCCTCGACGAGCATGTCCTCGGGAAGCGCGAGCACGACCGGCCCCGGGCGCCCGGCCGTCGCGACGTGGAATGCCCGCGAGACGAGCTCCGGGATCCGGTCGGCGCGGTCGACCTGCTCGACCCATTTCGCCATCGGCCCGAACATCTGGCGGTAGTCGATCTCCTGGAATGCCTCGCGCCCCGTCATCTCCCGGCTCACCTGGCCGATCAGGAGGAGCAGCGGCGTCGAGTCCTGAAAGGCGGTGTGGATCCCGCCGGCGGCATGCGTCGCGCCCGGGCCCCGCGTGACCATGCAGATACCCGGGCGGCCCGTGAGCTTCCCGTAGGCGTCGGCCATGTTCGCCGCCCCGACCTCGTGCCGGCAGGTGACGAACCGTAGCGGCGCGTCGTGTAGGGCATCGAGCACCGCGAGGTAGCTCTCACCGGGGACGCCGAACGCGAGGTCGGCGCCGTGCACGACCAGCTGGTCGACGAGAAGCCGGCCGCCCGTCCTCACGCGACGGGCAGGCGAAGCGCGTGCTCGAGGTACACGGTCGCCTTCTGGAGCTTCGGGCGGTCCTCGTCGGCGGCGTTCACGTAGCGAATCGTGCGCTTTCCGGCCCACTCGGCCGGCAGGATGAGGACGCGGACGAACGTCGGTCGGCTGGTGCAGCGACGCCTCCGCCAGCACCGGATCCGGCCCCGCCTCGAACCACGCCGCGCCGGGCCCGTACGAGGCGGAGTGGCCCTCGGTGTGGACGTCGAGGCTGCCGTGCAGCAGGTAGCGGATGCCCGGTCCCGGGTGGATGTGCGTGTACGCCACGCCGCCCGGGGGGAAGTCGACACGGTCGCAGCGCAGCACCCAGTCGGCGTAGGGGTCGACCTGGATCCGGCGCGAGAGGAGCGCACCCTCTGCGTCCTCGGCCGTGTCCTCCAGCTGCCAGACGAGGGCGCGCCCTTCGACCGCGGCAGCGCCGAAGTACGCCGTGTCGTTCGCAACGTCGTACACGACGCGCTGCCCCGCCGCCCGTCTCGGCGCCCGTTCGGAATTCGTAGAGAGACAACCGCATGTCGCGCAATCTAACGCCCGGGCGGCCGCCGTCAGCCGGTCGCCCGGGCTTCAGTGGAAGTACTGCCCCCCGTCGATCACGATCGTCTGGCCCGTCACGAAGGCCGATCCCGGCCCGGCGAAGTAGACGACCGCGCCGACGACGTCCTCGGGCACCTGGTCGCGCTGCAGCGTTCGCGCCGCGACCGAGACGTCGCGGAGCTTCTCGATCACCTCGGGATGGGCTTCGACGCCGGCCGACATCGTGAAGCCGGGCGCGACACAGTTGACGAGCACGCCGTCGCGGCCGACCTCCTTCGCGAGCGCGCGCGTGAGCGCGACGATGGCGCCCTTGCTCGTGACGTAGTGGAGCAGGAACGGCACCCCGCGAAACGGCGTTCCGGACGAGATGTTGACGATGCGCCCGCCGCCCTTGTCGCGCATCACCGGCACGACGGCGCGGCACATGAGGAACATCGACGCGACGTTGACGTCCATCACCTGCCGCCACTCGGCGAGCGGGATCTCGGTGAACGGGCGCATCGCGAGCGAGGCGTACAGGCCCGCGTTGTTGACGAGGATGTCGATCGTGCCGCACCGGCCGACCACCCCGTCGACGAGCGACTGCACCGCATCCTCGTCGGCCACGTCGGCCGTCAGCCCGACTCCATCCGGAAAGGCCTCGGCCGCCGCCTCCGCCCCCTGCAGGTCCGCGACGACGATACGCGCTCCCTCTGCCGCGAGCCCGTGCGCGATGGCGTTGCCGATGCCCTGCGAGGCGCCCGTGACGATCGCGACCTTCCCGTCGAGCCGGCCCATCGAGCGGCTACCGAAGTGGCGAGAACGAGGTCGGCGTCAGGATCCGGTTCTGCTGCGTGTGGATGAGGGGTTGCAGCTTGGCGAGGAACGCCTTCCAGTCGTCGCGCGCCTGGAGGGCTGCGCGCCGCTCCTCCCGGTCGGCGAAGCTCTCGTACCGCCACATGCTCGTGTACGTGGAGAGCGCGCCGATCTCGGTCGTGAAGACGCCGACGAGGCCCCCGAGCACCTCCTTCTGGATCGCGATCCCCTCCTCTTCGTAGAGCTTCACGACCTCGGGCAGCTTGCCCGTGTGGACGTGGTAGTCGCGCTGCTCGACGATCACCATCAGACGGGCCCGCCGATGCCGCCGACGGCGAGGTACTTGAGCTCGACCCAGTCGTCGACCCCGTAGCTCGACCCCTCCCGGCCGATGCCCGATTCCTTGACCCCGCCGAAGGGGGCGACCTCGGTCGAGATGAAGCCGGTGTTGATCCCGACGATGCCGTACTCGAGTGCCTCCGCCACACGCCACGTGCGGCCGAGATCCCGGGTGTAGAAGTAGGCCGAGAGACCGTACGGCGTGTCGTTCGCGATCGCGACCGCCTCTGCATCCGTCGTGAAGCGGTTGATCCCCGCGACAGGCCCGAACGTCTCTTCGCAGCTCATCGCCATGTCCATCGTCACCCCGGTCAGCACGGAGGGCTCGAAGAACTGCCCCTCGAGTCGGCTGCCCCCGTGGCGCAGCTCGGCGCCCTGGTCGAGCGCGTCCGCCACGTGCCGCTCGACCTTCGCGACCGCCGGCTCGTCGATGAGCGGCCCCACCTGAACGCCTTCCGTGAAGCCGTCGGCGACCTTGAGCGAGGCGACCGCCTCGGTGAAGGCGCCGACGAAGTCGTCGTAGATCCCGTCCTGGACGAGGAACCGGTTGGCCGAGATGCAGGTCTGGCCGGAGTTCCGGAACTTGCACATCATCGCGCCCGCGACCGCCTCGTCGAGGTCGGCGTCGTCGAAGACGATGAACGGCGCGTTCCCGCCGAGCTCGAGCGAGACCTTCTTGACCTGGCCCGCGCACTGGGCCATGAGGAGCTTGCCGACCTCCGTCGAGCCGGTGAATCCGAGCTTGCGGACGATGGGGCTCGATGTCATCTCGCCCCCGATCAGCGGAGCGTCGGCGGCGTCCCCCGTGACGACGGAGAACACGCCGGGCGGGATCCCCGCCTCCTCGGCGAGCGCGGCGATCGCGAGCGCGGTCAGGGGCGTCTGCTCGGCGGGCTTCAGCACCATCGTGCACCCGACGGCGAGCGCCGGGGCGGACTTGCGCGTGGGCATCGCTGCCGGGAAGTTCCACGGCGTGATCCCCGCCGTGACCCCGATCGGCTCCCGCAGCGCGATGATCCGGCGGTCAGGCAGCGGCTGCGGGATCACCCGCCCGTCGAGCCGCTTCGCCTCCTCGCCGAACCACTCGTAGAACGAGGCCGCATAGCCGATCTCGAGCTTCGCCTCGGCGAGCGGCTTGCCCTGCTCTCGCACGAGGAGCGTGGCCAGGTCGTCGGCGCGCTCGAGCATCAGGTCGGACAGGCGCCGCAGGATGCGGGCCCTGTCCTTGGCCGTGCGGTGCTTCCAGGCGGGGAGCGCGCGCCCGGCCGCCTCGATCGCGCGCCGGGTCTCGGCCGCGCCCAGGCGCGGGACGTTCGCGATCGTCGCGCCCGTCGCGGGGTCGACGACCGGGAACGCCGCGCCGGAATCGGCGTCGACCCAGGCGCCGTCCACGTATGCGCGGTCCCGGAGCAGATCCGTCTCGAGGGCGGTCACGATCCTGACGATAGCTCCGCGCCTAGGGTGAGGATGCATACTTCGAGGCGATGGAGCCGCGTTTCGTGCACTTCGACGACGTGCGTCCGTTCACGCTGATCGAGGGTGTCGAGGGCCGCCCGCTCTTCGGGGAGTCGGCGATGATCAACGTCGTCGAGTTCGACGCGGGCGCAACGGTGCCCGACCACAGCCACCCGCACGAACAGCTCGGCATCGTTCTCCGCGGGATGCAGGCTCTCGTGATCGACGGCGTCGCCCGCGAGATGGGCCCGCTCGAGGGGTACGTCCTGCCCGGGCACGTCGTCCACTCGGCCTACTGCGGTCCGGAGGGAGCGACGGTGATCGACGTCTTCAGCCCTGTGCGCGAGGAGTACCGGGAGAGATGGGAAGGCTCCGCCTCAGACGGGTAGCGGCGCCGTCGCGGCCGCACGGTGAGCCTGAGCTGTTCAACTTCGTCCGGGACGTCGTCGAGCCGCTTGCCGCCGGCCCGAACCGCAACGCACTTACCTTCGTCGGCCGCGACGGGGTCATCGAGCATTGGTCGTACGCCGACGTCGCGGGCGACGCGGCCAGATGGGCAGCCCTTCTCCGCGAGCGAGGCCTCCAGCCCGACGACTCGGTGCTCGTACTGGTCGGCAGGTCGCCTGCCTGGCCCGCCGTCATGCTCGGGGCGCTCAAGGCGGGTTTCGTCGCCGCACCGTGCCCGGAGACGATCGCGGCACCGGATCTGGAGCTCTGGGCCGCGCACTGCGGCGCCCGGCTGACCGTCGCCGACCGCGCCCACGTCCCCGCGCTCGCCGCCGTGGGCGTCCAGCCCGAGATCGTCGTCGAGGACGTCGCGGACGAGCTCCGGCACCTCTCCGGGACCCAGCCATCCCACGACACGGCCGCGGCCGACCTCGCCATTCTGCTCTTCACGTCGGCCACGGATCGCGAGCTGAAGGCGGTGATGCACACGCACGCGTACACCCAGGCCGTGCGCACGCACGCGGAGCGGTGGCTCGACGCCCGCCCGGAGGACCGCATCTGGTGCACGGCCGCCGCCGGCTCGGCGGAGTCGATTCGTGACTGCCTGTTCGGGCCGTGGTCCGTCGGGGCAGAGACGGTGATCCACGACGGAGACTTCGAGCCAGACGAACGCCTCGAGCTCGTCGGACGCCTCGGCGTCACAGTCCTGTGCCAGACGCCCGGGGAGTACCGGCTGCTCGCCGGCGCCGCGCCCGTCAGTGACGCCGACCTCCAACACCTGCGCCGGGCCGTCGTGGAGGGGGCGGTGCGCGACTCGCACATCGTCCAGGAATCGCGCGAAGCGCTCCGAGTGACCGTCACCGAGAGCGACGGACGCGCGCCGAAGACGCTCGAGGAGCACATGGAAACGATCCGGATCGCGCTCGACGCAGCCGCCGATGCTTCCCCGCCGGACGAGGGCGCCGCAGCCGCAGCAGCAGCCGCCAGAGCCGCAGAGGACGAACGCCTCCGCCAGAAGCAGGAACGCGCGGCGGCTGCCAAGGCCGAGAAGGACGAGCGCCGGCGCCACGAACAGGAGAGCGCCGCAGCCGCAGCAGCAGCCGCCAGAGCCGCAGAGGACGAACGCCTCCGCCAGAAGCAGGAACGCGCGGCGGCTGCCAAGGCAAAGGAGGACGAGCGCCGGCGCCACGAACAGGAGGCCGCCGCAGCCGCAGCAGCAGCCGCCAGAGCCGCAGAGGACGAACGCCTCCGCCAGAAGCAGGAACGCGCGGCGGCTGCCAAGGCCGAGGAGGACGAGCGCCTGCGGCTCGAGCACGAGCGCGCGGAGGCTGCCAGGGCGCAGGAGGAGGAGCGCCTACGACAGGAGCAGGAGCTCGCAGCGGCGGCCGCCGCCAAGGCCGAAGAGGACGAGCGCCGGCGCCAGGAGCAGGAACGCGCAGCAGTCGCCGTGCAGGCGGCGGACGCCGAGCGCCGACGCAAAGAGCAGGAGAAGGCGGCTGCCGCCAGGGCGAAGGAAGACGAGCGCGAGCGCAAGGAACAGGAGAAAGCCGCAGCCGCCCAGGCCAAGGAAGACGAACGCCGCCGTAAAGAGGAGGAGAAGACGGCAGCCGCCCAGGCCCGCCGCGCGGCCGAGGCGGAGCGCGCAGCCGAACGCGAGGCGGCGCGCGTGGCCGAGCAGGAACGGCGCGCGGCCGAGGCTGCGCGGCGCAGGGCGGAGAAGCAGGAGCGCAAGCACGTCGATCCTGTCGGCAACGGCGACCGAACAGCGGAGCCCGGGGAGGAAGAGGAGGGCGCGTCGCTCCTCCTCGAACGGCTGAGTGCCTACGGGCGGAGCGCCGGCTCGGAGACGCCCGAGGCACCGGCAGAATGAGGCCGTGAGCCAGACGATCGAAGCGCCGGTCGAGGTACGCCTGCCGGGAGAGGACGAGGAGTACGACCACGACCGCCCCTGGATCGTCATCGTCTGGAACGATCCGATCAACCTGATGAGCTACGTGACCTTCGTTCTCCGCAAGCTCTTCGGCTACTCGAAGGACGAGGCGACCCGGCTGATGCTGCAGGTGCACAACGAAGGAAAGGCGGTCGTCTCCTCCGGCGAGAAGGAGAAGGCCGAGTTCGACGTGAGCCGCCTCCATGCGCACGGGCTCTGGGCGACCCTCAGGCAGGACTGATGATCGGCCGCCGCATCCAACGGGATCGCAAGGGCGGCTATCGCCTGCGGCTCCCCGCCGAAGAGCGGGAGCTCCTCCGCTGGTTGCCCCAGGAGCTGCACGAGGTGCTCCGCGCCGAGGGCAGGCGAAGGCCGGACCCGAGCCTCCGTCGCCTCTTCCCGCCCGCGTACGCGGACGACGAGGACGCCGACGACGAGTACCGGCGGCTGATGCGGAACGAGTTGCTCGAGGGCAAGCTCGGGGCGCTGCAGGTCGTCGTCGAGACGGCGGACGCGGAGCACCTCACGAGCGACGAGATGGAGGGCTGGCTCGGCGCGCTCGAGAGTCTCCGCCTCTACCTCGGCACGCAGCTCGACGTCACCGAGGGGACGTACGAGGTCACACTCCCCGCGGACGACCCGAACGCGCCGGCGCTGGCGCTGTACGGCTACCTCAGCTGGCTCCAAGAGCAGGCCGTCGAGGCGCTGTCCTCGGGCCTGTCCTAGCCGGGACTCGACGGCGGCGTCCGCCTACGGCTCGACGAGGACCCGTCCCGCGGGCAGCTCGAGGCTTGCCTGCACCGCCTCGTCGATCCGGTCGAGCGGGAACGTCTCGCCGAGGAGCGAGCCCAGCTCGAGGTTGCCCGCCGCGACATGCTCCAGCAGGAGCGGCAGTGCAACTGCAGGGTCCTCGGAGCCGTACATCGTCCCGGTGAGGACCTTCTCCCGGCGCAGGAACTCACCGGGGTCGAGATCGAGGCGGAGGCCGGTCGGAGGCAGGCCGACCATCACCGTCGTACCCCCGCTGCGCGTGAAGCGGAGCGCCGTCGCGCTCGTCTCGGGGAAGCCGACGGCGTCGAACCCGTAGTCGGCCCCGTCGGGCGCAATCCGCGCCAGCGCCCCCTTGAGCTCCGCCGGTTCGACCGCGTGCGTCGCGCCGAGCCGGAGCGCCTGCTCGCGCCGGCCCTCGACCGGGTCGACGACGACGATCGCCTCGGCGCCGGCGATCCGCGCCCCCTGGACGACGAACTGGCCGACGCCGCCCGCGCCGACGACGAGCACCACGCCTCCGGGCTGCACGTGCGCGGCGAACAGCACCGCGCCGACTCCCGTCAGCGCGGCACAGCCGAGCAGCGCCGCCTCGCGCAGCGGCACCGCCCCGCCCGTCGGCAGAGCGACCTTCGCCGTGACGACGACGCGCTCGGCCCAGGCGCCGGTCGCCGTCCCGCGGTACACCGTCTCGCCGCCCAGCGACATGCCGGTCGAGCCGTCGACGAGCGTCCCGTTCCCGATCGCGCGGTGCAGTGGGACGCACGCGGCCGGGCGTCTGCGAGCGCAGTCGGCGCAGTGCCCGCAGGACGGCGCCCAGGAGAGCACCACCTCGTCCCCTGGTCGCACCGACTCGACCGCGTCGCCGACGTGCTCGACGACGCCCGCGCCCTCGTGGCCGAGCACCATCGGCGTCGGACGCTGCCACTCGCCCTTGACCTGGTGCAGGTCGGTGCCGCAGATGCCGACCGCGGCCATGCGCACGACGACATCGGCCGGGCCGGGCTCCGCCAGGTCGAGCTCGACGACCTCGAGCGGCTCGCCGACTGCCCGGAAGAGCCCGGCCCTCGTCTTCACCTGCGGCTCACGCGCCGATCGCGGCCTTGACGGCGGCGCAGCGCGTCACCTGCGAGACGTTCTGGAGCGCGTAGTTGATCGACGCGCGGTGCCAGTCGGCGCTCATCGTCGAGCACCCGTCCTCCGGGACGATCATGTTGAAGCCCATGTCGGCGCCCGTGCGGGCCGTGTGCTCGACGGACATGTTCGTCCACGCACCGGTGACGATGACGGTGTCGCAGCCGAGGCCGTCGAGCAGGTTCTGGAGCCTGGTGCCCTGCCAGCCGTTCATCCGCATCTTCTCGACGACGTGGTCGCCCGCCTGCGGCTCCAGGCCCTCTGCCGGCGCTGCACCCCAGGTGCCACGCACGAGCGCGCCGGTGTCCTTGACGCCGTTGAAGAGCGGCGCGTTCAGCTTCAGCCCCGGCGCCCCCTCGTCGACGATGTAGTGCACGTGGATGACGGGGATGCCCTTCGCGCGACAGGCGGCGGCGAGGTCGGCCACGTTCGCGACGACGTTCTGCTCCTTGGCGTGCCCGGGCGCGCCGGAGTCGGCGAACGCGCCGCCCTCGATCATGACGTCGTTCTGAAGGTCCTGGATGACCAGGGCGCAGCGGCCGGGATCGAGCGTCACCTCGTCGGCGAGCGTCAGTTCGTCAGTCATCGCATCCTCCTATCGCATGTACGGCTCGCGCCGCGGGCCGACCTTCGTCCGGATCGTGTACACCGACGTCGTCGCAGGGATGAACAGCGTCTTCCAGTCCGGCCCGCCCCAGGTGTGGTTGCCGACGTTCTCCGGCACCTCGATCGTGCCGAGGTGCTCGCCCTCAGGCGTGATCACCCAGAGGCCGCCGGGGCCGGTGACCCAGATGTTGCCGCGCTCGTCGACCTTCATCCCGTCCGGGATGCCGTCCTCGATCACGCCCGTGCCGATCCCGGCAAGGAACAGTCGACCGTTCGCGAGGGTGCCGTCGGCGTGGACGTCGAAGACCTTGATGTGCGCGCGCGGAGTGTCGTTGATGTACAGCAGCGACTCGTCGGGCGAGAAACACAGCCCGTTCGGCATCTCGAACTCGTCCTCCGCCACGGCGAGGTCGAGCTCGTCCTGCCCACCGCCGGAGGGGATGCGGAAGACGCCCTGCCAGCCGAGCTCCCGCGCGCGCTCGACGCCGAAGCCGGGGAAGCGGCCGTACCAGGGATCGGTGAAGTAGATCGTCCCGTCGGAGCGGACGGTGACGTCGTTCGGACTGTTCAGGTACTTGCCCTGCCAGTGGAAGGCGAGCGTCTCTCGTACCCCGTCCGGCCGTTCGCGGACGAGCGAGCTCGACACGTGCTCGCAGACGAGCAGGTTGAGGTCGGCGTCGAGCGTCATCCCGTTGCACTTGAGCGCCGGGTTCCTCACCTCGGTCACCATCCCATCGAGCGTGACCTTGCGGCGGATGTCCGCGGGCATGTCCGAGAAGTAGAGGATCTGCTCCTCCGGGTGCCAGATCGGGCCCTCGGTGAAGGTGAACCCGGTGGCGAGCTGCTCGACGCCGGACCCCTCCTCGACCAGGTCGTAGATCGCGTCCGACTTCGCGTCGATTCCAGGCACTGCTGCCCCCCTTTCGAGACGAGTCTGTCGGCCCGACGCTAACACGACACCGATCGGGTCGCCGGTACGATCCCTCGCTCGATGGCCGCCTCCCCCGACACGGTCGTGTTCATCCCCGCGTGGAACGAGGAGGCGAGCCTCCCGGCCGTCCTCGAGGAGCTCGACGTCACCTTGCCGGACGCAGAAGTGCTCGTCATCGACGACGGCTCGACCGACGCGACGGCCGAGGTGGCGCGGCAGGCCGGTGCCATCGTCGTCTCCTTCGGGGAGAACCGGGGGCTGCGGGCGGGCATCGCGGCCGGTTACCGCGAGGCCTCCGACCGCGGCTACGCCTACTGCGGCCGCGTCGACGCCGACGGCCAGCACCCGGTGGACGAGCTGGTGCGCCTGCTCACCCTCGTCCGCTCGGACGCCTGCGACGTCGCGATCGGATCGCGTTTCGCGGCCGGTGAGGGATACGACGACGAGCGCTACCGGCCCTCGGCGAGCCGGCGCTTCGGGATCGGCCTCCTGCAGAAGGCGATGCACGTGCGGCTCGGGCGCCGCTTCCACGACCCGACGAGCGGCATGGCCGCGGTCAACGCGAAGGCGATGCCGGTGATGGCACGGCCCTACGTGAGCGGCGCACCCGAGGTCGAGGCGCTCCTGCGACTGAAGGCCGAGGGCCTGCGCGTGGAAGAGGTCGCCGTGCACATGCGGGAGCGGTCGAGCGGCGAGTCGAAGCTGCAGGGGAAGAAGGCGCTGAAGCTCGTGCTGACGGTGGTCGGCGTGCTCGTCTTCTTCCGCTGGCTGCGCCACCGCCGGTCGTGACCGGCGCCGCCGCGCGCGTGATCGTCGTCCTCGGCTACTCGGACGGCGGGCGCGGCACGATCCATCCAGTCTGCGCCGCCCGGGTGGCCCGGGCGGCCGAGATCGCGACCGGCGACGACGTCGTCGTCCTCTCGGGCTGGGCGCGCGTGCCCGGAACCCGGCCCGAGGCGGAGCTGATGGCGGCCGCATGGAGCGGGAGAGCACGGGAGGTCGTCGTCGACCCCGACGCGCGCACCACGGTCGGGAACGCCTGGAACGCGCTGAACGACGTCACGCGCGTGGGCGCGCGCGAGGTCGTGGTCGTGACGTCACGCTGGCACGCGCCTCGCGCGCGGGCCGCCTTCAGGCTGCTCCTGCGGGGCCGGGACGTACGCGTCCTCGCGGCCTTCCCGCCCGAGCAGCCGAGCCTGCGGGCGTTGCTCCGTGAGCTCGCCCTCTGGCTGCTGCTGCCCGCGCAGGTCTGGGAGGCTCGCCGCGGACGCCGTTGACGCGGATCAGACCTCGACGTGGATCCGCTGCTTCGAGTCGCGCAGCGGTCCCCCGCCGCGGCCGGCCCGCACGGCGAGGATCTCGGCGATGATCGCGAGCGCCGTCTCCTCCTGGGAGTCGGCCCCGATGTCGAGGCCGCATGGGCCCATGATGCGGTCGAGCTGCTCCTCCGCGACGCCTACCTCGAGCAGCCGCTCCCGGCGGCGCTCGGTCGTGCGCCGCGAGCCGAGGGCGCCGACGTAGAACGCTTCGCTCTCGAGCGCCGCCTTCAGCGCCGGCTCGTCGAACTTGTCGTCGTGCGTGAGCACGACCACCGCGGTCTGGTGGTCGGGCTCGATCTCGGCGAGCGCCTCCTCGGGCCACTTCCGGATCAGGAGGTCCGCCGAGGGCATCCGCTCCGGGGTGAGGAACATCGCCCGCGCGTCGGCGACGATCGCCGTCCAGCCGATCAGCTTCGCCGCGCGGCAGAGGGCCTCTGCGGTATCCACCGCGCCGTAGGCGACGAGGCGCGGCGGCGGGCCGTACCACTCGGTGAAGACCTTCACGTCGCCGTCGAGCGTGAGCAGCTTGTTGCGGCCCCGACGAACGAGCTCGTCGAACTGCGCGGTCGCCTCCCCCGGGACGCCGCTGCCGACGTGCTCCCCGGTCTCGAGGACGAGCTCCTTGCTGCCGACGCCGTCACCCTCCACGACGGTGAAGAGGACGCCGCGCTCGCCGGAGGCCCGCAGCGCGGCCAGGCGGTGCAGCAGGCTCATTCCACGGGCTCCACGAAGACGTCGATCTCGCCGCCGCAGGGCAGGCCCACGTTCCAGGCCATGTCGTCGGTGATGCCGTAGCTCAGCATCTTCGGCTCGCCCGAACGCATCACCTCCATGGCGTTCTCGAACACGTCGCCCTCGACGCAGCCCCCCGAAACCGAGCCGCACATCTTGCCCGACTCGGAGATCGCGAGGCTCGTGCCGACCGGGCGCGGCGCGGAGCGCCGCGTCGCGACGACGGTGGCGACGACCACCTTCTCACCGGACTCGCGCCAGCGCTCGACTTCGTCCAGGATCTCTTTCACGCTGCATGCCTCCTCTCGATGCCGGCGAGCACGGTCGCCAGCTCCTCAAGACTTCTCAGATTATGGCCGGAGAGGAACCTGTCGACGTATGGCAACGCCGCCCGCATGCCGCCGGCGAGCGGCTGGTACTCCGGGTTTCCCTTCAGTGGATTGACCCAGACGACGGCATACGCCGCCCGGGCGAGCCGCGCCATCTCCCGCCCGACGAGCTCGGGATCCTGCCGCTCCCAGCCGTCAGACACGATCACGACGACGGCCCCGCGCGACAGGGCCCGCCTGCCGTAGAGGTCGTTGAACTCCTTCAGCGAGGATCCGATCCGCGTGCCGCTCCCCCAGTCGGTGACCGCTTCCGTGCACTTCTCGAGCGCCGACTCGGGATCGCGCGTGCCGAGCTCGGGCGTCAGCCGCGAGAGCCGCGTGCCGAACGCGAACGCCTCCACGCCGGGGCCGGAGCCGACCGCCGCGTGCAGGAACAAGACGAGCGCGCGGGCGTAGGCGTCCATCGAGCCGGAGACGTCGCAGAGCACGACGAGCTTGCGCGGCACATGCTTGCGGGCGCGATAGGGGCGGTCGACGGGGTCGCCGCCGGTGCGGAGGGAGTGGCGGATCAGGCGCCGCATGTCGAGCCGGTCGCCGCGCGGGTCGGCACGCCGGCGGCGCGAGGAGCGGAGGGGCCGGTACCGGGCGATCTCGGCGATGAGACGCTTCACGCGCCGGTACTCGTCCGGCGTCATCTCCGCGAAGTCCTTCTCGCGCAGGAGCTCATGACCGGAGGCGCCGAGCTCGAGCGGGTCGCCCAGCGTCTCCTCCGGCTCGCCGGAGGCAGAGTCGGACAGGCTCTCGCCCGTCTTCTCCTGGTGGAGCGGGCCCTGGACGGTCCGCACCGGCGGCAGCACGGGCGCCCGCAGGAACCACGCGTTGAAGGCGCGGTCGAAGAGCTCGAGCTCGTCGTGGCGCGTGACGAGCGTCTGCCGGAGGGCGAAGTAGACGTCCTCCTGGCGCGTCAGGTCGACTGCGTCGATGCCCCGCAGGGCGTCGGCCACGCGGCCCGGGCCGACCTCGAGCCCGACCTCGCGCAGCACACGGCCGAAGGTGACGACGTGGCGGACGAGAGCGTCGGCCATCAGTGCGGCGTCACCGAGCGGCCGCGGTCCGGGCGGTATCGACGAGCCGCGCCAGCGTCTCGTCGCGGACGCTCTCGATGTCCTCGCGGTACTTCAGCACCGAGCCCAGGGTCTGCTCGACGACGTCCGCGTCGATCTCCTGCTGCCCGAGCGCGTTCAGCGCCATCGCCCAGTCGATCGTCTCGGCGACGCCCGGCGGCTTCGCGAGGTCGAGCCCGCGGAGCTCCCGGACGAACGCCGCCGCCTCGGCCGCCAGCCGATCCGAGATCCCGGGGATCCGGATCTTCACGATCTCGATCTCGCGGTCGATCGACGGGTGGCCGATCCAGTGGAAGAGCGCGCGGCGCTTGAGGGCGTCGTGGAGCTCGCGCGTGCGGTTGGAGGTGAGGATCACGGCCGGCTTACGGCGAGCGCGGAGTGTTCCGAGCTCGGGGATGGTGATCTGGAAGTCGGAGAGCACCTCGAGCAGGAACGCCTCGAACTCCTCGTCCGCGCGGTCGATCTCGTCGATCAACAGCACGACCGGCTCGTCCGAGTCGATCGCCTCGAGCAGCGGCCGCCGGATCAGGAACTCCGGGCCGAAGAGCTCGTCCTCCGACACGGTCCCCTCCTGCGCCGCGCGGATGTGGAGCAGCTGGCGCGGGTAGTTCCACTCGTAGACCGCGTGCGCGACATCGAGCCCCTCGTAGCACTGCAGGCGGATCAGCTTCGCGCTCGTGGCGGTCGCGAGCGACTTGGCAGCCTCGGTCTTGCCGACGCCGGCCTCGCCCTCGAGCAGCAGCGGCTTCTCGAGCGCGAGCCCGAGGAAGAGCGCCGTCGAGAGCCCGCGGTCCGGCAGGTAGTCCGCGGCCCGCAGCGCCGCCTCGAGCTCGTCGATCGTCCGGAAGCCGCTCATCTCGATGAGCGTACCCGCGGGCCGGGTGGTGGGGTTCTAACGTGTGAGACGCCGCACTACGCCGCGTCCTCGAGCATGTCGTTCGCGAGCGCGACCGAGCGGTCGACGAAGCCGAACTGGACGAGCAGCTCCAGGCACTCGACCGGGTCGACGCGCTCGTTGTCGCTTCCCTCGACGATCCGGAGCGCGATGAACGTCAGCGGGTCGAACGCGATGCCGGCCTGCTCGAGCGTGCGGCCGAGCGCGAACGCCTCGCGCGCGAGCGCGTGCTCCGCGGTCGTCAGCGAGTGCCCGAGCGCGATCTCGCGCTCCTGGCTCTCGCGCAGCGGCTCTGCCTGTTCACGATCGAGACCCATCCTCACCCTCATGAGACGCCGGAATCGCGCGCCGGTCAGTGGCGCTCGATCGCATAGGCTCTGCGCCGTGACGAGCACCGGTCACCTGCAGGCGCCGGAGACGCCGGCGGAGGAGCCGCAGGCCGGGAAGATCACCTACCTCGAGGCGATCACCGCCGCGCTCCGCGACGCGATGCGGGACGACGACCGCGTGTTCCTCCTCGGGGAGGACATCGGCGTGTTCGGAGGCGCATTCGGCGTCACCGCCGGGCTCCTCGACGAGTTCGGCGAGGCCCGCGTGATCGACACGCCGATCGCGGAGGAGGGGTTCGTCGGAGCGGCGATCGGAGCGGCGTGGATGGGCGAGCGGCCGGTCGTCGAGCTTCAGTTCGCCGACTTCATCACCTGCGCCTTCGACCCGATCGTCACGGTCGCCGCGAAGACGCACTGGCGCTCGGGCCAGTCGATCCCGCTGACGATCCGCTGCCCGACCGGCGGCGGCGTGCGGGGCGGGCCATTCCACGCGGGGTCGCCGGAGGGCTGGTTCGTGGGCACGGCCGGGCTCAAGGTCGTGTGCCCCGGGACCGTCGAGGACGCCTACGGCCTCCTGCGAGCCGCGATCGAGGACCCCGACCCCGTGCTCTTCTTCGAGCACAAGCGCCTGTACCGGACGCTGCGCGGCGATGCTCCGGCGAGCACGTTCCGGACCCCGATCGGGCCGGCCGCGATCGCGCGTGCCGGGGAGGACGCAACGGTGATCACCTACGGCTCGGGCGTCAGCACGGCGCTCGCCGCCGCCGCGCGGATCGGCGCGGATCTCGAGGTGATCGACCTGCGCACGATCTGGCCTCTCGACGAGGGCGCAATCCTCGCCTCGGTCGAGAAGACCTCACGCGTGCTCGTGCTGCAGGAAGCGGCCCGCTCGACAGGTGCCGCCGGCGTGATCCTCTCGCTGCTCGCCCGCCGCGCGTTCGAGCGCCTCGACGCGCCCCCCGCCCTGCATGCCGCACCCGACACCCCCGTGCCGTTCGCCCCGGAGCTCGAGGATGCCTACGTCCCGTCGGTCGACTCGACGGTCGCCGCTCTCGAAAACCTCCTCGCCTACTGATGCCGATCGAGCGCACATGCCGATAGAACCGTGCGCCGGGTTCGAGGCCGTCGGCCGCGACGAGCGCATCGCGCTCTTCCGGCTCGTCCTCCTGCAGCGGCTGTTCGAGGACCGGGTGACGGCCCTGTACCGGCAGGGACGGGTGCCCGGCTCGGTCTACACGGGCCGCGGCCAGGAGGCGGTCGCGGCAGGGGCGGGGCTCGCGCTCGGGCCCGACGACGTCGTCGCGCCGCTGAACCGCGAGCTTGCCTGCCACTTCGCGCGCGGCGCGACGCCCGCCGACGTGTTCCGCAACTTCTTCGGGAAGGCGACGAGCCCGACGTTCGGCCGCGACGGCAACCTGCACTTCGGCGCGCCGGCGCGAGGCGTCTTCCCGCTCGTCTCGATGCTCGGCGACCTCGTGCCGGTGGTCGCCGGCGCTGCACTCGCCTTCAAGCGGCGCGGCGAGCCCCGCGTCGCGATGACGTTCCTCGGCGAAGGCGCCTTCTCCGTCGGCGACACGCACGAGGGGCTGAACCTGGCGGCCGTCTGGAAGGTGCCCGCCGTCTTCGTGATCCAGGCCAACCGGTACTCGTACTCGACCCCGGTGGCCCGCCAGATGGTGAACACGAACATCTCGCAGCGCATCTTCGGCGGCTGGTCGATCCCGGCGGAGCGTGTCGACGGGACGGACGCGATCGCGGTACTCGTGACCGTGCGCGCCGCGATCGAGCGGGCACGCGCGGGCGAGGGCCCGCAGGCGGTCGAGGCGCTCACGGTGCGGATGGACGGCCACGCCGCCCACGACGACTCCCGCTACGTCCCGGCCGGGATGCGCGAGGACTTCGCGGAGCGGTTCGACCCTGTCGGGCGCCTGGCCGCGCGACTCGCGCTCGACGGGCTCGGTGCGGCCGAGATCGACGGCCTCCGCGAGGCGGCGGCGGGCGAAGTCGCGGCCGGCCTCGCGGAGGCCGAGCAGGCGCCCGCGCCCGACCCCGGCACGATCGAGGACGGCGTCTATGCCGCTCCCCCCTTCGCCTGAACGCGCTGAACGCTCGCCCCACGAGCGCGAGTCGCGACATGTCAGACTGCGCTGACCCCGACGCCGCGCCCAGGGCCGGGCCGGCAGAGCCGAAGGAGGCCGACGAATGCCGATGATCGAGGTGAAGCTCTACGACCGCCGGGTCACGGAGGAATCCGTGCCGAAGATGATCGAGGCGCTCACGAATGCGCTCGCCGAGACGAGCGGCGCGGCTCCCGAGCACATCCACGTCGTGATCCAGGGCGTCGACCCCAAGCACTGGGGCATCGGCGGGCAGCAGCAGTCGTGAAGGAACACCAGCGGAGAAAGGAGCGGAATGGCTTCTGAGGTACTCGTCCCGTCGTCACCGGCGGAGGCCGTCGAGCTCTTCGGAGACGGCGACGGCACCACGGTGATCGGCGGCGGCACCGTGATCGTCCCCGAGCTCACGCACGGTCGGCTCGAGCCGGGCCGCGTGCTCCTCCTGGCGAACGCGGGTCTCGACCGCGTCAGCGTGGACGGGGACACGATCACGCTCGGCGCGACAGCCTCCGTCAACGACCTCCTCGATCTCGGCGTCGACGCCCTCACCGCGTGCGCACGCAACCTGGCCGACTACGAGATCCGCGGTCAGGCGACCGTCGCCGGGAACCTCTGCGTGGGCGGCGACCACGAGGCGCCGCGCGGCGACCTGCAGGGCTGCCTGCTCGCGCTCGACGCGCAGGTGCGCTCCGCGGGAGCCGACGGCGAGCGCACGGAGCCGCTCGAGGACTTCCTCGCGGAGCGGCGCGGGCGGCTCGTCCTCGAGGTCAGCTTCGAGCGGCCCGCCGCATCCGCCTTCGCGGCGCTCGAGTATCCCCACACCCACGAGTACACCGTGCTCGCGGTGACGGGAGCACGGACCGCGAGCGGCGAGACGCGCCTCGCCGCGACGGGCGTCGCCGGGTCGGGCACCCGCCTTCGCGCGGCGGAGGCGCAGGCGTCGGATCCCCAAGCCGCCGGTACTGCAGCCGTCGGGGACGTCAGCTTCGCCGACGACGCGGTCGCGTCGGCGTGGTACCGCGAGCAGACGCTTCCCGTGCTCGTCCGACGTGTCCTCTCGAGCCTCCAGGAGCCCGCATGAACCTCACCGTCAACGGTCTCGACGCCACCGTCGAGAGCGGCCCGCTGACGAGCCTGCTCGACGTCCTGCGCGAGGAGCTCGGGATCACGAGCCCGAAGGCCGGTTGCGAGCAGGGCGGCTGCGGCGCCTGCACCGTGCTCGTCGACGGCGAGCCACGCCGCTCCTGCCTGACGCCGGTCGCGTCGGTCGACGGGGCCGCGATCACCACCGTCGAGGGCCTCGGCTCGCCGGAGAACATGGCGCCGATCCAGCAGGCATTCACGCACCATTACGCCGCCCAGTGCGGCTTCTGCACGTCGGGGATGATGATGGCGGCGCAGGCCTACATCGACCGCGGCGGCAGCGCCGACCCGGTCGCCATCCAGGACGCCCTCGGCGGCCACATCTGCCGCTGCACCGGCTACGTCAAGATCATCGACGCGGTCGCAGCCGTTGCGCGGGGGGACTCGTTCGACCTCACGGTGACGGCCGCGGGCACCGCCATGACGAACCTGGGAGGTGCGGCATGAAGGCGGTCGGCGCTCGCGTCCCCCGCTACGACGGCGTCGCCCACGTCACCGGTCACACGCGGTTCGTGGACGACCTCCGCTTCCCCGGGACCCTCTCTGTCAAGGCGTTCCGCTCGCCGGTGCACAACGCGCTCATGTCGAACCTCGACACGAGCAGGGCCGAGGCGATGCCGGGCGTCAGCGTGATCACGTGGGAGGACGTCCCGCTGCTCGAGTACGGCCACCTCTCCGCGCTGGGCATCCCCGCCGACGAGCCGCTGCTCGCGAAGGACGAGGTTCGCTACCTGGGGCAGCCGATCGCGGTCGTGGCGGCGCCCTCCGAGGAGGCCGCGCTGGAGGCCGTCGCGGCGATCACGGCCGACTTCGACGAGCAGCCCGCCCTCTTCGACGTGCGCAAGGCGTTCGACGCCGACGCGCCGCAGATCCACGCCGAGGGCAACTGGTACACGCACTTCGAGAACGAGATGGACCGCCGCCAGATTCGAAAGGGCAATGTCGAGGAAGCGTTCGAGCGGGCCGACCTGATCGTCCAGGGCGTCTACCGCCCGGCTGCGATCGAGCACGCCCCGGTCGAGACGCAGGTCTGCCAGGTCGTCCCGGAGGCCAACGGGCGCCTGACGATCTACTCCTGCACGCAGGCGCTCTACTTCTCGATGGGCGTCGTCGCGGCGCACCTGCAGGTGCCGCTGAACAAGCTCAAGGTCGTCGGCGGCACGGTCGGCGGGGGCTTCGGCGGCAAGGTCGACACGGCGACGTGACACGATGTGCGCGCTGCTCGCCCAGAAGTCGGGCAAGCCGGTGAAGTGGCGCTGGACGCGGGAGGAGGAGTTCCTCTGCTCCTCGACCCGGGCCCCGTGGCACATGGAGATCGCGGACGCGGTGTCGAAGGACGGCTGGATCCTCGGACGCAAGATGCTGACGCTCCACGATGCGGGCGCGTACTCGCGGTTCTCGCCGTACGGCCTCACGAAGCACAGCTTCCACCACACGGGCGCGTACTCGATCCCGAGCCTCCAGTTCGACGGCTACGTCGTCTACACGAACCGCACGCCGACGACCGCGATGCGCGGCTTCGGCGTCACGTCGGTCTCGTTCGCGACCGAGACGCACCTGAGCCGCATCGCGACGGAGCTCGGGATCGATCCGTACGAGCTCCGGCTGAAGAACGCGAACAGGGTCGGCGACACGTCGCCGAATCAGATCGTCTACACCGACCCCTCGACCGTGCAGACGATCCAGGCGATCGCCGACGCCGTCGGGCACGAGCTGAAGCCCGAGTTCAAGGCGATGACCCGCGACAAGCGCGCCGGCGACCTCCTCCCGGAGCACCTCGTCGGCCAACTCGCAGACCCGGAGGCGCACTGATGGCGAAGCAGACCGGCCGCGGCTTCGCGGCAATCGAGTACCCGACCGGGATGAACCAGAACGGCGACCCGTCGCAGGCCTGGATCAAGGTGAAGCCGGACGGCCGCGTGGACGTGTTCGCGGGCACGTCGGACATCGGCAACGGCTCCAAGACGATCCAGTCGCAGATCGTGGCCGAGACGATCGGCGTCCCCTACGAGTGGATCACGTACGACAACTCCAACACCGACTCCTCGCCCGTCTGCACGGGCACGTTCGCCTCCAGGGCGACGTTCGTGGCGGGCAAGGCGGTCGAGAAGGCCGCCGAGAGCGTACGCGCGAAGATCCTGGAGATCGCGGGCAAGGAGCTCGAGATCGACCCGGCCGATCTCGAGATCGTCGACGGCGAGGTGATCGCGAAGGGCGCGCCGCAGAAGAAGATCGGCGTCCCCGACGTGGCAGCCGCCGCGACGTGGGGCCACGGCGAGCTCATCACCGGCACCGGGGCGCAGCTGAAGCCGTACGCGACGATCGTCGAGCCGGAGACGGGCAAGGTCGACCTCCCGCCCCACTCGGCCATCTCCTACGCCTCGTGCGCCGCCGAGGTCGAGGTGGACGACGAGACGGGCGTCGTCACCGTCACGCGCCTGTGGCAGTGCTACGACGTCGGCCGGTCGATCAATCCGACGCTCGTCGAGGGGCAGATCGAGGGCGGCGCCATGCAGGGGCTCGGCCTCGGCGTCCTCGAGAACTGCTACCCGTACTACCCGTCGGTCGAGCACCGCGGGGCGCAGTTCGGGTCGTACCTCGCGCCGGGCATGGAAGATCTGCCGCAGATCGACACGATCATCATCGAGAACCCGTCCAGCGACGGCCCCTACGGCGCCAAGGGCATCGGCGAGATGGCGAACAACGCCCAGCCACCGGCGATCGCGGCGGCGGTGTTCGACGCCGTCGGCGTGTGGGTGACCGAGCTGCCCATCACGCCGGAGCGGGTTCTGCGCGCCCTCCAGGCGAAGGCGGCGGGCGGCGGCGAGCCGAGGCGCGACGGCAAGACGGTGATCTACGACGAGGAGCTGTCCGTCAACACGGTCGGCAGCGGGATCTCGTTCGGCGCCGCCGCCTGATGGCGGACTCACCCTTCCGGACGTTCGTCGGGGCGGAGCCCTTTCCCATCTTCTCCGGGGTAGGGCTCCACGCGGTCGCCGGCGACCAGGTCTTCCTCGGGCGCGTCACCTACGAGCCGGGGACGACGGTGAAGCGGCACACGCACGAGCACACCGAGCAGGCGATGCTCGTGCTCGAGGGCTCGCTGACGATGACGATCGGCGACGAGACCCGCGAGATGGGCCCCGGCGACGTGTGCGTCGTCAACCGCGGCGTCGAGCACGAGCTCGCCTCCGAGCAGGGCGTGACGTTCATCGAGGCGCTCGCCCCCGTCCCGCTCGACCACATCGGCGACCGCGAGCGCGACCTCGTGCTCGGCGACCTGAACGGCTCGCTGCACGTCGAGCGATAGCCTGACTTCGTGAGTGCGGTGATCGCGTCCGAGGATCTCTGGCGGGCGTGGTCGTTCCAGCCGCTCGTCCTCGGCGCCGGCATCGTCGCGATCGCGTTCTTCCTCCACGGCTGGCTCCGACTGCACCGCAGGCGCGCGAGCCTCGCCCCGTGGACGCGCATCCCGCTGTTCGTCGCGGGCGTCGTCGTCACCGCGCTCGCCATCGTGTCTCCGATCGACGAGATCGGGGAGAGCTACCTGCAGAGCATCCACATGCTGCAGCACGTTCTCATCGCAGACCTCGGGATCGCGCTCACGGTCGTGGCGGTGCGCGGGCCGCTCACCGTTTTCCTGCTCCCGCGCGACCTCCTCGTCCCGCTCGCGCGCGTCCGCTGGCTGCGCCGGGCGCTCCGCTTTCTCCTGCGACCGGGGATCAGCTATGCAGCCTGGGTGCTCGTCCTCGTCGCCTGGCACATCCCTCGCTTCTACGAGGGCGCGCTGCATCACGCGCTCGTGCACGACCTGATGCACCTCAGCTTCGTCGTCGGCGGCCTCCTGATCTGGACGCAGATCGTCGACCCCGCCCGTCACCATCGGCTCAGCCTCGGGGAGCGGATCGGCTTCACGGCGCTCGTCTTCTGGACGGGGCAGATCATGGCGTACGTCATCCTGTTCGACCCCACGCCGCTCTTCTCGACCTACGTCGGCCAGCCAGACCGGCTGCTGGGCCTGTCGGCCCTCACCGACCAGAAGCTCGCGGGCGTCGTGATGATGACGGAGCAGCTCGCGACGGTCGGGCTCGCCTTCGTCCTGCTCCTGCTTGCGGAGCGCCGTGAGCGGAGCCGCGTGCAGGCGCGGATGGCAGGCGTCCCGGCCGCCTGATGCGCTCGGCCTGGTCGTTCACGTTCGAGCCGCTCTTCGCCGTCCTCGGGGCGGTCGCACTGGTGGCGTACGTCCGCGCCTGGCGGCACGAGGGCGCGTCGGCCCTGAGGCTCGCGTCGTTCGGCGCGGGCGTGCTGCTGATCGTGGCCTCGCTCAACTCGCCGCTCGAGACGATCGCGGTCGACTACCTGGTCCTCTTCCACCTCCTCCAGAACGTGATCATCTCCGACTGGGCGCCGCCGCTCCTGCTGATCGGGCTCACCCCGGCGATGCGAAGCAGGCTCGCCCGGCGAGGCGGCAGGCCCTTCGCGTTCCTCACGCGGCCCACGATCGCGCTCCCGGTCTGGCTCGTGGGTTGGTACGCGGTTCACCTCGGCGGTGTCTACGACCTCGCGCTCCGCCACCCGTGGCTCCTCAACGTGGAGCACCTGTTCATGATCGCGATCGGTCTGCTCTTCTGGTGGCCGATCCTGGCGGACGAGCCGCGTTCGGTGCCGACGCTGGGCCGGATCGCGTACGTCTTCGCGGCGTTCGTGCTCTCCGCCTTCCTCGGCCTCGCGCTCACCTTCGCACCGCCGCTGTACGGCTACTACGAGGCCCGGCCGGAGCGGCTCTGGGGCATCTCGGCCGCGAAGGACCAGAACCTCGGCGGAATCCTGATGACGACCGAGCAGGCGCTCGTCCTCTTCGCGGCGATCGTGTGGCTCCTCGTGCGGCTGTTCCGGGAAGAGGACGAGGCGGAGCGACGACTGCAGGAGCAGCACCGCGCCCAGGGGCTTCTCTAGTGCGGCGTCTCACAACGTTTCACAGGACACAGCATCGTTGTGAGACGCCGCACTACTGAATCAACATGGTAGTGGGGTGTCCCGCAACGAACATTTCCGGTCGAACGTTGCAGGACACCCCACTAGTGCGGCGGATGCCGTGCGAGCGAGAGCTCCACCGGCGGGGCTTCCCGCGCGACGGCGCGCGTCTCGAGCGCGTGGAGCAGGGTCGTGCGGACGATCAGCTTCGCCCGCGCGAAGTTGTCGAGCTCCGTCGGAACGGGACCGACGCGTCGCCCGAGCGCGTACCCGGCCGCGTTCCGACCCATCGCGCGGTAGCTCTCGAGCGAGTACAGCGGCGACATCCCGAACAGCTCGAGGTTGTCGAGCGGCTGCAGGTCGGCGCGGTGGATCACCGCCGTCCCCTTCGACTGGATCCCGAGCGCGACGCCGGAGCCGGAGAGGCGCGCACCGTCGTGGGCGATGAATGCGACGTCGGCGACGCGGCGCACGCGTACGAGCCGCGGGACGCCGGCGGCTTCCTCCACGCCCTCCGCCACGGCGGCCAGCAGCTCCGCGTGATCGAGCCCGTTGATCGTCTCGCGAATGGCGCCCGCGAAGGCCGGGCCGACCGCGATCACGACCTCCGCGGGATCCGTCCCCGCGAGCGCGGGCCCACCCTCCACCACGGCTTCGCCCGCCTCGTCGGCGCGGGCGCCCAGACTCGACGCGTCCACCACGTGCGGAAGCGCCTGCAGGGTCTCCCAGCGCTCGCCCTCGAGGCGGTAGCCCGTCCCGGGCCCGGCGTAGAGGTTTGGGTCGCTGACAGCGGAGTGGACGAGGCCTTCGGCATCGATCACGGCCGAGGTCTGGAGGTAGTCCGCCGAGACCCGCTGGCGCTGCATGTCGACGATCGCGCGCGCCACGTCGTCGAAGCCGCGGCGGTCGAGCGCGAGCGCGACGTCGAGCCCCGAGACGCGGCGCGCGAGCGCAGCGTCGGCCGCCTCCACGTCGGCAGCGCGGTCGCGGTCCGGCATGTCGGCCGCGTCGTAGCCCGTCGTCGCCGCTTCCACCTCGGCGTCCGTGACGGGCGGCAGCCCGAGCTCCTCGAACACCGCCTGCACCGCGCGCGCCCCGCGCCGCCGCACCCGCAGCACCTCCTCCTCGCCGACGGGCTCGATGCCCCCGTCCACCTGCCAGTCGCGCTGGATCGTGAGCCACTCGTCGAGGTCGTCGGCGTCGTAGTTGCCGCCGCCGAAGGTGTTGTCGTGCCGCGGCATGACCGAGTAGCCGGAGGTGACGAAATCCGTGCCCGGGAGGAACTGCCCCATCAACTTGGCGGTCTTGCGGATCGCCGAGTGCGAGGCGATGGCGTCGTTGCCGGAGGCCACCTCGAGGTCGAGCCAGGCGGCGATCACGTTCTCGGCCAGGATCGCCCTCGTCCCGCCCGGGACCGAGAGGACGAGCGCGACGCAGGAGATCGACCCGTTCTGCACCCCCTGCGACCCCGCGGCGCGCACGACCGAGACGCACCGCGCCTCGAGGTAGAGCATCGACATCCCCTGCGCACCCCCCATCAGCGCCTCCGACCCGGTGCCGGACGTGAACCGCACCTTCACGCCCCGGGACGCGTAGGCCGCGCCGAGGAACGACTTCGACCACGGCGTGTCGTCGCCGTCCACGAACACCTGCTCGGTGCCGTAGACCGAGAGCGTCTCCGCGTAGGTCACGAGCCCGTTGATCGCCAGCTCGAGGTTCCGGCGCTCTTCGACCGCGCACTGGGTCATGACGCCGGGCCTCCCGGTCTGCGATCCGACCAGGAGTGAGATCGCGTTCAGGGGCGCGTAGCGGGCGACGCCGACCGTGGTCTCGAGCTCGGCGAAGCCCCGCGCCGCCGCCTCGGCCGCGTCCGCCGCGAGCAGGGCCGGGCTTTCCTTGAGATTCGTGACGTGCGCCTGGTTGGCGGGCACGCGGCGGGCCCGCAGCTTCTTCAGCGCGAACATCAGCTCGACCGGGTCGAGCAGGCCTGCGACGCGCGCCAGCTTGGCGGGCGTCAGTCCGCGGGCGAGCCGCACGACCTCGGCCCGGGGCACGTCGACGTCGACGAGCATCCGCGCAATCTCGCCGTCGGGGAGCGCCATCGCCTCGGCTGCGACCTCGAGGTCGAGCCCGTGGGCGACGAGGAAGCGGTCGATCACGTCGAACTCGGCCTCGGCCCGCCCGTCCAGCCGCACGACGCGGCCGTCCTCGACGACGAGCTCCGGCTCGGGATCGTTCGGCCCGTCCATCGCGACGAGCCCGAGCTCCGGCAGCGTGCTCACGAGCAGCTCGCGCCGAAGCTCCTTCTCCGCGCGCGAGGCGAAGCGCCCGGACCGCGCGGCGTCAGCCATCGGCGAGCCCCCGCGCCACGTAGGCCGCGGCGGCCTCGCGGACGAAATCGGCCGTGCGTGGGGCATCCCACCCCTCGAGCCGGCGCGCCCACTCCTCGAGCTCGGCTGCGGTCGAGCGGCCCGGTCGCAGCGCCGTGTAGATTTCCAGGAGCCGGTCGTCGGGGACGCGGCTCAGCTCGGCTGCACGATCGAGGTTGTCGGCGAGCTGCAGGCGGCCGGACGCGCGCGCGACCGCAGCCTGGCGCGCGAGCGTCGCGGCCGTGGCGCGAACGTCGGTGGAGACGAGGCTTCCGGCGCGCGCCGCCTCGAGGGTGACGTCGTCGAGCGAGAGACCGGACGGCGTCTCGACGAGATCAGGTCGTCGCGAGCCGAGTGGGTAGTCGACAGTTGGATCGAAACCCATGCTGTGAGACTTTATAGGGTGGAACGTCATGACAAACGATGATCGATTTTCCGGGCGAGTGGCGCTCGTCACGGGAGCCGCCAGCGGCATCGGCGCGGCCGCCGCGGAGCGGCTCCTGGCCGAGGGAGCCCGGGTCGGCGCGTTCGACCTCCGCCCCGCCGGGATCGCGGGCGTGCTCGAGTTGACCGGCGACGTCGCGCTCTCGCAGGACGTCGACGCGGCTGTCGCCCGGACGACCGCCGAACTGGGGCCGATCGACGTGCTCGTGTGCTCCGCCGGCGTGCCCGGCGCCTCGCTGCGGACCCAGGACGTGAGCGACGAGGAGTGGAAGCGCGTGCTCGCAATCAACACCGACGGGGTCTTCTGGTGCAACCGAGCCGTGGCCCCGGGTATGGCCGACCGTGGCTACGGGAGGATCGTCAACGTCGCCTCCATCGCCGGCAAGGAGGGAAATCCGATGGCGGCCGCCTACTCTGCCTCCAAGGCGGCCGTGATCGCGCTCACGAAGGCGGTGGGCAAGGACTTCGCGAGGACGGGCGTCGCGGTCAACTGCATCGCCCCCGCCGTGATCGAGACCCCGATCCTCGACGGCCTCTCGCCGGAGCACGTGGACTACATGGTGGAGCGCATCCCGATGGGGCGCATGGGCACGCCGGCCGAGGTCGCCGCGCTGATCTGCTGGCTCGCGAGCGAGGAGTGCTCCTTCTCGACGGGCGCGACCTTCGACATCTCCGGCGGCCGGGCCACGTTCTGATGCGCCGCGTTACGCTGACGAACCCCGTGGCCGTCGCGACGGAGTTGACCGAAAGGAGCCACCGATGACCGAGATGCTGTCCGCCACGGCCGCCAGGAACTTCGTCGGCGGCGAGTGGAGCGAGAGCGCGTCCGGCGAGACCTACGAGAAGCACAATCCCTGGCGCCCCGCCGAAGTCACGGGGGTCTTCGCGGCCTCGACCGCGGACGATGCCCGCGCGGCCGTCGACGCCGCCCGCGAGGCGTTCCCCGCCTGGGCCGCACTGCCCGGGCCCGCGCGCGCCGCGTTCCTGTTCAAGGCAGCCGACGCGATCGAGGCTCGCGTCGAGCAGATCGCGAACGACATGACCGCGGAGATGGGCAAGCCACTCCGCGAGTCGCGGCTGGAGTCGGCGCGGGCGGCGTCGATCCTGCGCTACGCGGCCGGCGAGGCGTTCCGGCCGGCCGGCGAGGTGTACGAGCCCTCCGTCGCCAACCAGACGCTCTACACGCGGCAGCGGCCGCTCGGCGTCGTCGGCCTGATCACGCCGTGGAACTTCCCGGTTGCGATCCCGGTCTGGAAGCTCGCGCCCGCGCTCGTCTACGGCAATACCGTCGTGCTCAAGCTCGGCTACGAAGCGCCGCGCACCGGCCTCCACATCGCGGAGTGCTTCGCCGAGGCGGGCCTGCCCGCAGGCGTGCTCAACGTGCTCACCGGCGTGGGCTCGAAGGTCGGCGCGGAGCTCGTCTCCAACCGTGAGATCCGCGCTCTCTCGTTCACCGGCTCGGTGGCCGTCGGCCACGCGGTGCGCCACGAGGCGACGGCGCGGAGCTGCCGCGTCCAGCTCGAGCTCGGCGGCCACAACCCGTTCGTCGTCCTGGCCGACGCGGAGCTCGACCGCGCCGCCGACGCCGCGTTCGCCGGCGCATTCTGGTCGGCCGGCCAGAAGTGCACGGCGACGCGGAGGATCCTGGTGCAGGACTCGGTCTACGACACGTTCCGCGAGAAGCTCCTCGCGCGGATCGCCGCCGGCAAGGTGGGCGATCCAGCAAATCCGGCGACGGAGGTCGGGCCAGTCGTGGCGGCGGGCCCCTTCGACGACGTCATGGCGGCGATCGAGCGGGGCAAGGCGGAGGGGGGCACGGTCGCGGTGGGCGGCGAGCGTGGCGACGACGAGGCCTACCTGATCGCGCCGACGGTGTTCGAGAATGTGGCCGACGACGCCTTTCTCTCGTGCGAGGAGGTGTTCGGGCCGGTGACGTCGCTCTACCGGTTCGCGACGCTCGACGAGGCGCTCGCGCGCGCGAACGCCGTCGAGTTCGGCCTCTCCGCCGCGATCTTCACCCGCGACCTCCATGCGACGCAGCGGTTCGCGAACGAGCTGCAGGCCGGGATCCTGCACGTCAACTCGCAGACCGCCGGCGCCGACGTGCACGTGCCCTTCGGCGGGGTCAAAGGCTCCGGGTGGGGGCCGCACGAGCAGGGCCGCGCGGCGAGGGAGTTCTACACCGAGACCGTGACCGTGTACCAGGACGCGCCGCTTGGCTAGGGGAGCGGAGCGGTTCCTCGTCACGGGCGTCCTCGGCTGCCTCGGAGCCTGGGTCGCGAGCTGTGTGCTCGAGGACGGCGACGCGATCGTCGGCTACGACCTCGGGGGCGACCGCAGGCGGCTCGAGCTCGTGCTCGGGGACGCAGCGGACCGGGTCGAGGTCGTGCACGGCGACATCACCGACCTGGCAGCCCTCGAGCACGCGCTGGACGAGTACGAGATCACCCGGGTCGTCCACCTCGCCGCGCTGCAGGTGCCGTTCGTCCGGGCGAACCCTCCGCTCGGGATGCAGGTCAACGTGGCCGGGACGGTCAACGTCTTCGACGCGGTCTCCCGCCGGCTCGGCCGCATCGCCAACGTCACCTACGCGAGCTCGACCGCCGTCTACAGCGCGTCCGACCCCTCCCCCGCGCCCGAGTCGGGCGGATGCCGGCCGGGAACGCTCTACGGCGTCTCGAAGCTCGCCGACGAGGGGATGGCGCGGGTGTACCACGCCGAGCTCGGAGTGCCTTCGATCGGGCTGCGGCCGTACGTCGTCTACGGCCCCGGGCGGGACCAGGGCATGACCTCGGGGCCGACGGCCGCCATGCTCGCGGCAGTCCGCGGTGAGCCGTTCCAGATCGGCTTCTCCGGCCCGGCGCAGTACGACTACGCCCCGGACGTGGCGAGGGCGCTCGTGCTGGCGGCGCACTCGGGCACCACGTCGTCGGCGGTCTACAACGTGCCCGGAGCGCTCGCCGACATGGCGGAGGTCGTCGCCTGCATCCGCTCGGCCGTGCCGGGCGCGCAGGTCACCTGGGACGGGCCGCCGCTGCCGTTCCCGCCCGCGCTCGAATCGGTCGGCTTCGATCGCGACGTGGCCCCGTTCCCGCGGACGCACCTCGCCTATGGCGTCGCGGCGACGGTGGCCCACTTTCGACGAACCCTGGAGCGAGGCTAGTGCGGCGTCTCAGGGTGGCGGCGCGTCAGCGCGAGTAGGACGACGAACTGCGCCGCCAGGAAGCCGACCGCGAGCCAGAGGACAGCGTCGAACGAGCCCGTCGCGTCACGCACGGCTCCGAGCACGAAGGGCGCCGCCGCGCCGATCGTGTACCCGAGACCCAACATCATCGCGACGAGGGCCCCGACGCGTTCGGCTGTCCGCTCGAAGTCGAGCGGGAGCGTCATGACCAGCGCGAACAGGCCGCCCTGGGCGACGCCGGCGAGCAGCGCACCCCCGTAGGCGAGCCCGGGCGCGGCGACGAGCACCACCGCGCCCGCCACGAAGCAGAGGCTGAGCCCGAGCAGGAACGGGTTCCGGCGCCCGGCACGATCGGAGAGGAACGGGATCAGGAACGACGCCGGGATCGCGGTCAGGTTCATCATCGCGAGCAGCAGGCCCGCGCTCCGGTCGCTCCAGCCGTGCTCCGTGTAGGCGTCGGGGAGCCACGCGTTCAGGCCGTAGTACGCGCACGCCATGAGCCCGAAGATCGCGACCAGGAGCCACGCGGTACGGCTGTGCCAGGGGAGCCGGGGCACCGTCGCCTCCGGGGGCGCGTGCGGCGCGTCGCCTCGTGTGAGCACGACCCACGCGACGAGCGACAGGAGCGCGACGCACGAGATCGCGATCAGGGCGCCCCGCCAGCCGGCGAGCCACCCCGCGAGCGGGACGGCGAGCGCCGCGGCCGCGGTCGAGCCGATCTGGATGCCCGTCGTGTAGACGCCGGTGGCCGTCGCGGGCCTGTCCTCGAAGTGCTCCTTGACCGAGATCGGCGCGAGCGCGTTCCCGAGCCCCATCCCGATCCCGACCGGCCACGTGAGGAGGACGACGAGCCAGGCGGACGGCATCGTCGCACGCAGGACGCCGAAGACCCCGATCAGCGCGAGCCCGATCGTCATCGCCCGCCTCGTGCCGATCCGCGCGGCGAGGTAGGCCGCGACCGGCGCGAAGAGGCCCATGCAGAGCACGGGGATCGTCCCGAGCAGCCCAACGACCGCGTGGGACGTGCCGAACGCGTCCTGGATCGAGGGGATGAGGGGCCCGACCCCGACGATCTGCGGCCGCAGTGCCAGGGCAGCGAGAAAGAGCGCGACGAGCGTCGCGGTCCGCCGGGTCTGCACCTGCCTCAGTCGAGCGGCGTCAAGAACAGGCGCACCCTCTCGGCGAGGAGCGGGAGCGCCTCACCGAGCACGAGCTCCTGGAAGTGAGGGCTCGCGCCGTGGGCGTCGAACGCCGCCTGGTCGGCGTAGCGCTCGAAGAGGAAGAACCGGTTCGGGTCGTCCGGGTCGCGGTGGGCGTCGAACTGAAGGCAGCCCGCCTCGGCCCGCGCGAGCGGCACCAGGCGGCGCAGGAGGTCGGCCACGGCGTCGGACTGCCCTTCGCTCGCGACCCACGTCACGGCGAGGACGATCGTCATGCGCCGGACGCCTGCACGTGGCTCCGCATCAGCCTGGCCGAGACCTCGACGTGCTTCCGGGCCTCCCGCCCCGCGGCGGCCGCGTTCTCGGCGCGGATCGCGTCGATGAGCTTCACGTGCCGCTCCGCCGCCTGCGCCGGCTCCATGTAGACGCCGTAGAGGGAGATGGTGATCCGACTCTCGACGCCGAGCGACTTCCAGCACTGCTCGAGCACCGAGTTGCCGGCCGCCTCGACGATCAGCCGGTGGAACGCGATGTCGTGCTGGGCGAGCGCGTTCGTGTCGCCCGCGCGGACCGCTTCCTTCATGGCCTCGAGCTCGAACTCGAGCGCGGCCACGTCGCCGCCGAGCTTCTCGGCCGCGAGCCGCGCCGCCAGCTCCTCGAGCGAGGCGCGGACGGGGAAGACCTCGATCAGCTCGTCCTCGTCGACGACGCGGACGCGCGAGCCGCGAAACGGCTCCGACTCGACGAGGCGCAGCAGCTGGAGGTCGCGCAGCGCCTCCCGGACGGGCGCCTGGCTCGTCCCGAGCTCCTGGGCGATCCGGGTCTCGACGAGGCGCTCGCCCGGCTTGAGCTCGCCGCTCGCGATCCGCTGCAGGAGCACGTCCTTCACCTGTTCCCGCAGGACGGTGCGCGAGATCGTCGCCACGGCTTCAGCCGGCGATCACCGGGTTGGTGATCTCGCCGACGCCGTCGATCTGGATCGTGACCGTGTCGCCGGGTCGCAGGAGGCGCTTCGGGTCGCGGAAGACGCCCACCCCGGCGGGCGTTCCGGTGAGGATCAGGTCGCCGGCCTCGAGCGTCGACGTCCGCGTGGCGTAGCTGATGATCTCGTCGATGCCGAAGATCAGGTTCGACGTGTTCGAGTCCTGGAGGGTCTCCCCGGAGACGATGGCGCGGATCGGGAGCGAATGCGGATCGGGCACCTCCGACCGCGGCACGAGCGGGCCGACCGGGCAGAACGTGTCGACCGACTTGCCGCGCGTCCACTGGCCGTCTGCGAACTGGAGGTCGCGCGCGCTGACGTCGTTCGCGACGACGTAGCCGGCCACGGCCTCGAAGGCGTTCTCCTTCGACACGTTCCTGACGGTCTCGCCGATCACGACGCCGAGCTCGGCCTCGTAGTCGGCCTGCTCGACCGCGGCCGGGATGACGATCGGGTCGCCCGGGCCGATCAGGCACGTCGTGTACTTCGCGAAGAAGAGCGGCGCCTGCGGGAGGTCGACACCCTGCTCCTCGGCGTGATCGCGGTAGTTGAGGCCGACGCAGACGATCTTGCCGGGACGGTCGATGGGCACCATGTGCCGATCCTACCCCTGCGGGATCGCGACGTGGAGGAGAACGCGCGATCATCGATGATCGACGGTAACCGCGACGTGAGACGCCGCACTAGACTCGCAGCGATGCCACTCGCAGCCGCGGTCCGCGCCGGGATCATCGACATCGTCGGCGCGCGCCACGTCGTCACCGAGCCCGACCAGCTGCGGGTCTACGACTGCGACGGCCTCACGGGCTGGCGGGCTCTCCCCGAGCTGGTCGCCCTCCCGGCCTCGACGGCGGAGGTGCAGGGCGTCGTCCGCCTCTGCGCCCGCGAGGGCGTCCCGTTCGTCGCCCGCGGCGCGGGTACCGGGCTCTCGGGTGGGGCGCTCCCCGTGGCCCAGGGGATCGTGATCTCGCTCGCGCGCATGAACCGGATCCTCGAGGTCGACCTCCCCTCGCAGCGGGTCGTGGTGGAGCCCGGGGTCGCGAACATCGACGTCACGCGGGCCGTCTCGGCGGCCGGCTATTTCTACGCGCCGGATCCCTCCAGCCAGCATGTCTGCACGATCGGCGGCAACGTCGCCGAGAACTCCGGCGGCGCGCATTGCCTCAAGAACGGCTTCACCGTGAACCACGTCACCGGGCTGACGGTGGTCCTGCCCGACGGCGAGGTCGTGGGGCTCGGCGGCAAGGCTCTCGATCCCGACGGGCCCGACCTGCTCGGCGCCTTCGTCGGCTCCGAGGGGACGCTCGGGATCGCGACGGAGATCACCCTGCGCGTCGTCCGCAAGCCGGAGGCGGTGAGCACGCAGCTCGCGGCATTCCGGTCGATCGACGCGGCGGGCGCGGCGGTGTCGACGATCATCGCCGCCGGAATCCTCCCGGCCGCGATCGAGATGATGGACCGCCTCACGATCGAGGCCGTCGAGCAGGCCTACCACCCCGACTACCCGGAAGGAGCCGAGGCGCTGCTCCTCGTCGAGCTCGACGGGATCACGGTTCAGGTCGACGAGGACGTTCTGACCGTCGACCGCATCTGCGCAGACTGCGGGGCCTTCGAGGTGCGTGCCGCACGCGACGACGCCGAGCGCGCGCTCCTCTGGCTCGGCCGCAAGGGCGCCTTCCCCGCCATGGGCCGCGTGTCGCCGGACTACTACGTCCAGGACGGGGTCGTCCCGAGGACGAAGCTGCCGCAGGTGCTGCGACGGATCGGGGAGCTCTCGCACGAGCACGGGCTGCGCGTCGGCAACGTGTTCCACGCCGGCGACGGCAACCTCCATCCGCTCGTCCTCTACGACGCGTCGAAGGGCGAGACCGAGGCGGCGAAGACGCTCGCGGAGGCGATCCTCGGCGCCTGCCTCGACGCGGGCGGATCGCTGACCGGCGAGCACGGCGTCGGCGTCGACAAGGCATGCTCGATGCCGCAGATGTTCTCCGCACGCGACCTCGAGGCCTTCGAGCGGCTCCGCCGCGCCTTCGACCCGGACGGGCTCGCGAACCCGGGCAAGGTGCTCCCCACTCCCCGTCTCTGCGGCGAGGTGCCGGGCCCGTACCGCCGGCACCCGCTGGAGCTGATCGGCGTTGCCGAGCGTCTCTAGCCTGGAGGAGGCGGCCGACGCGCTCCGCGCAGCCTCGGCCGACGGACGCACCGTGCGGATCGGCGCCGACCTCGATCCGTCGGGAATGGCGCGCGTGCTCGAGCACGAGGCCGGCGACCTGACGTGCACCGTCGAGGCCGGGATCAGGATGTCCACCCTGACGACCGCCCTCGGGCGTGTAGGACAGCGGCTGTCGCTCGACCCGCCGGGCGATCCGACCGTCGGCGCCTGCCTCGCAGCCAATCTCTCGGGACCGCTCCGCCATCGCTTCGGCGCACCGCGCGATCTCGTCCTCGGCGTGACGCTCGTCCTCGCCGACGGGACGGTCGTGAACGCGGGCGGCACCGTCGTCAAGAACGTCGCCGGCTACGACCTCGGCAAGCTCGTCTGCGGCTCGGGGGGACGGCTGGCCTTCATCGGGCGGGTCAGCCTGCGGCTCCACCCCGTGCCGCCGGCCGCGGCCTCGGTCGTCGTCGAGACCGACGACACGGCAGCGGTGGCCGCGACGGTGCTCGGCTCCCACCTCGTGCCGAGCGCCGTCGACGTCCTCCACCCCGGGAGGGTGGCGGTGCTGTTCGAGGGCGGCGCCGCCGCCGTGGCGGCACAGGTGGAGGCCCTGCGGTCGCTCGCCGGCGGGACCGTCGACGACGGCTCGGTGTGGGAGGAGTCGCGGGCACGCCAGGGCGCCGCGCAGGGCCGCGCCCGTTTCGTCCCCGGCGAGCTCCGCGCCTTCCTCGACGGCGTGCCCGAGGCGATCGTCCGCCCGGCCGCGGGCGTCGCCTACGTCCGGGATCCGGTCCGCGAGGAGACAGACGAGGCGCTGCTGCGGCTGCAGGCGCGGGTGAAGGAGCGGTTCGACCCGCACGGGGTGCTGACATGACGGTGCTCGTGTGATGGCGCGGTCGCCGGCCGAGACCGCCGAGCTCCGCGCGCTGACGAGTGACTGCGTCCACTGCGGCTTCTGCCTGCCGACCTGCCCCACGTATCTCCTCTGGAGCGAGGAGATGGACTCGCCCCGCGGCCGGATCCAGCTGATGGAGGCGAACCTCGACGGCACGATCTCCCTGAACCCGACCGTCACGCAGCATTTCGACAGGTGCCTCGGCTGCATGGCCTGCGTCACCGCGTGCCCCTCGGGCGTCGCCTACGACCGGCTCATCGAGGCCACGCGCGAGACGGTCGAGACGGAGACGACGCGCGGCTTCGGCGACCGGCTCGTGCGCGGCACGCTGTTCGCGCTCCTCCCCTACCCCCGCCGCATGTCGGCCGCGCTCCGGCTGGCGCCACTCGGGCGCGCCCTCCCGCTGCCGGGACGCCTCAAGGCCATGAGCGAGATCGCGCCGCCGTGGCGCTCGACCGAGAAGCCACCGCAGGAAACGCCCGCGCGTGGCGAGACGCGCGGGCGTGTCGGGATTCTGACAGGCTGCGTGCAGTCCGCCGTGTTCGGCTCCGTCAACGCGGCGACGGCCCGCGTCCTCGCAGCCGACGGCTACGAGGTCGTGGCGCCGCCGCAGGGGTGCTGCGGGGCCCTCTCGCTGCACGCCGGCCGCGGTGACGAGGGGCGTGCGTTCGCGCGGCGCCTGGTCGAGGCGTTCGACGGCGTCCAGACCGTCGTCGTGAACAGCTCGGGCTGCGGCTCGCACCTGAAGGAGCTCGGCCACATCCTCGGGGGCGATCCGGCCTGGGCCGAGCGGGCTGCAGAGTTCTCGACCCGTGTCCGCGATCTCGGCGAGTTCCTCTCGGGCGTCGAGCCGCGCGCGCCGAGGCATCCACTCAACCTGAAGGTGGCGCTCCAGGACTCCTGCCACCTCCGCCACGCGCAACGGCTGCCGCTCTCCTCGGCGACCTCCCTGCGGCGGATCCCCGGCCTCCAGCTCGTCGAGCCCGCGGAGCAGGACATCTGCTGCGGCAGCGCCGGGATCTACAACGTCACGCAGCCAGAGGCGGCGCGCGAGCTCGGCGAGCGGAAGGCGGCCAACGTGCGGGAGACGGGCGCGCAGGTCTACGCGAGTGCGAACCCGGGCTGCCTCGTCCAGGTCGCGACCGCGCTGCGGCGGGCCGAGAGCCCGCTTCCGGCACTGCATCCGATCGAGATCGTCGACGCCTCGATCCGGAACCTCGGCGCGGCGGGCCTGCTGCGCCAGGCCCGCCGCTAGTCGGGCACCGCCACGGCAGTCGCCGTCGGCCGCAGGTCGTCGAGGCGATCGACGTGCGCGAGCGCCGGGAAGAACCGCCTCCAGCCCACCGCGATCGCGATCGTCAGCGCCCCGCCGATCACGACCGCCGGCACGGCGCCGACGAGTGCGGCGGCGACCCCCGACTCGAAGGCGCCGAGCTCGTTCGAGGCGCTGATGAAGACCATTTCGACGGCGTTCACGCGTCCCCGGAGCTCATCCGGGGTGACGAGGGGCAGGATCGTCTGCCGGAGGACGACGCTCACCATGTCGGTGGCGCCTCCCGCGACGAGCGCGAGCAGCGACAGCCACATCGTCTGGGAGAGGCCGAAGACGACGATGGTCACGCCGTAGAGGGCGACCACAGTGAGCAGCGTCCGCCCGGCATGGCGGCGCACCGGCCACCGCGTCATGATCACGGCCGAGCAGACCGCACCGACCGCAGGTGCGGCGCGGAGGAGGCCGAGGCCCGCCGGACCGACGTGGAGCACGTCCTTCGCGAAGACCGGGAGCAGGGCGACCGCACCGCCGAAGAGGACGGCGAAGAGGTCGAGCGAGATCGCGCCGAGCAGGACCGGGGTGCTGCGCACGAGCCGCACGCCCCCGAGAACGCTCGCGAGATCGGGAGACGAGCCGCCGACTGGCTCCCGCCCGGCGCGCAGCAGGAGCACGCCCCCGAGCGACACGGCCGAGAGCGACGCGGCGACCGCGTACACGAGCTCGTTGTGCAGCGAGAACAGGATGCCGCCGAGGGCCGGCCCGACGATCACGGCCGCCTGCAGCACCACGGAGCGCAGCGCGAGTGCGCGCACCAGGACCGAGCGAGAGACGAGCGACGGGGTCAGCGCGCGTGACGCCGGCGCTCCCAGCGCGGACGCGACGCCCGTCCCGAAGGCGAGCACGAAGAACGGCCAGGTCTGGCTCGCGCCCGCCCGGGTGACCGCGAGCAGGCCGAGCATCACCGCGATGTCGACGCCTGTCGCGAGCGCCAGCAGCGTGCGGCGCGGGAAGCGATCCGCCAGGTGTCCGGCGGGCAGCGCCAGGAGCGGCAGCGGGATGAACATCGCGAGCCCCACGAGGCCGAGGTCGAGCGGGTCGCTGTGGACGGCGTACACCTGCCATCCGATCGCGACGAAGGACATCTCGACGGCGAGCCCCGTCGCCACCATGGCGCCGAGGAAGAGGGTGAAGTCGCGGTACCGGAGCGGCGAGTCCCGGTACTGCGCCGGCTCGCGATCGGCTACGCCGCCTCGCCTTCCTGGTTGCCGCCGCTCTCGGGCGGGGACATGAACTCGACCTCGAGCCGCTGGATGCGCGAGCCCTCGGTGTCGAGCACGGTGAAGCGGAGCCCGTCCGAGCGGACCTCGTCGCCCGGCTCGGCCGCGCGACCGAGCAGGTCGAAGACGTACCCCGCCACCGTGTGGTAGTCCTCGTGCTCGAGCGACGCTCCCAGCTCCTCGTTGAAGTCGTCGATCGGGAAGGTGCCGTCGATCCGGACGGTCGTCTCGTTGACGCGCTCGACCGACTCGTCGGGCAGGTCGAACTCGTCCTCGATCTCCCCGACGATCTCCTCGAGCAGGTCTTCGAGGGTGACGATCCCCTGCATCGCGCCGTACTCGTCCACGACGACCGCCATGTGCTGGTTCGCGCGGCGGAACTCGGCGAGCAGCGCGGCGAGATCCTTCGTCTCGGGCACGACGTACGCCGGCCGCACGAGCGCCTCGAGCTGGACCTCCTCGATCCCCGTGTCGTGGAGCGCCGAGACGAGGTCGCGCACGTGCAGGATCCCGACGACGTCGTCGAGTGACTCCCGGTAGACGGGGTAGCGGGTGAAGGGCGACTCGAGCACGGCCTTGAGCGCCTCCTCCGGCGGCATGTCGACGGAGATGCCGACAACCTCCGGCCGCGGCACCATCACGTCCGACGCCTCCTTGTCGGCGAAGTCGAAGACCTTGTAGAGCATCTCCCGCTCGCCCTGCTCGATCTCGCCGCGCTCGGTCGACACCTCGAGCAGCATTTTCAGCTCGGCTTCCGAATGCGCCTCGCCTTCGCGGTCGGGGTCGATGCCGATCAGCCGCTGCACGCCCTCGCTCGAACGCTGGAGCACCCAGATCAGCGGCGCGAAGACGAAGAAGAACGACGCGTACGGGAACCGAGACGCCGAGGGCGATGCGCTCGGAGTAGCTCAGCGCGAGCCCCTTCGGCACGAGCTCGCCGACGACGACGTGCATGAAGGTGATGACGAGGAATGCGAGCAGGACGGCCACGAAGGTGCCGAGCCACGCGCCGAGGAGATCGGAGAGGACTGCCTCGCCGATGGCGCCGATGGCCAGGGACGTCAGCGTGACGCCGAGCTGCATGGCCGCGATGAAGTGCGGTGGGTCGCTCGTGATCGTCATCACCGAGCGGGCGGAGCGGTTGCCCTCGTCGACGAGCTCCTTCAGGCGCGTGCGTCGCACGGTCACGAGCGAGTACTCGGCCGCCACGAAGAAGCCGTTCAGAAGGATGAGAACGGCGACGCCGACCAGCTCGAGAACGACCGTCATGCCCCGGCCTCCGGGGCCCCGGTACTGGAGGGAAGCTCGCCCACTACTGCGGGGCAGTATAGGAGACGCCGACGACGTTCCCGTCCCGCGCGGACTCGTGCCGCTCGGCGCGCCCCTCCCGCACGAGCCGCTCGAGATGCGAGAGCGTCTCGGCAACCGCGAAGCGACGGGTAGCGGGTCGCAGGTCGTCGCCGAAGAGCGGGAACGACACGTCGTACCCCGTGCTCGGGTCGGGCCCGAGGGCCGCGGCGGCGAGCCGCGAGCCGGCGGTCGTGGTGCTCGAGCAGCTCCCGAGCGCGCCCGACCGGGTCCGGTATGGGCTCGCCGTGTCCGCCGTACGCGATCTCGGGCGCGACGTCGATCGTCCGCCGCAGCGACTCGAGGTAGTCGCCGAGCGGATCGGGGCGGCTGGCCGGCCAGAGCCCGACCGAGGGTGTGATCCGGTCGAGCAGGTGGTCGCCGGCGATGAGGACGCCGTCCTTGAGCAGCGTCAGCTGGCCGTCCGCATGACCCGGCGCGGCGACGACCTCCCAGCCGTCGAGCATGTCGCCGGCGTCGACGACGTCCGGCTCGGCGGGCCACCTGACGAACGGCTTCACCCGCTGTCCCTGGCCGATCAGCTCCTCGGTCACGGTCTCCGGAACTCCGTTCCGGTGGAACCACTCGGCGAGGACCTCCGACCACACATCGCTCGCCCACACCGTCGCCGCCTGGGCGGCGTCGATGCGCCCCTGCACCACGCGTGCTCCGGTGAGCTCGCGGATGTCGCGCGCGGCACCGAGGTGGTCGGGGTGGAAGTGCGTCAGGAACAGCGTCGACACGGGGGCGTCGAGCCCCTCGAGCGCCTCGGCCCAGAGCTCCGCCGCGTCCGGGAGGCCGAGCCCGGTGTCGACGAGCACGTAGCCGCCCTCTGCGGGGAGCAGGTAGCAGTGCACGTGCCCCGGCCGCGTCGGCAGGGGCATGGTCACCCGCCGAATTCCTCCGCGCAGCGCCTCCACGGACCGACTCTACCCGGCCTTCTCTACCTGCGAGGTTGACTTATGCGACGGATAATGATTCCTCATTCTGACTGGTAGTCTTTCGCGGGTGGAGACGGACATCCAGGCACTCGTCGGCACCGTGGACCCGGAGACGCTGACCGCACCCGAGGTGCTCGGCGTGATGGTCGAGCACTTCCATCCCCGGCTCTCGCTCGCGTGCTCCTTCCAGCGCGAGGAGTCCGTCCTGCTCGACATGCTGCTCGCCATCGAGCCGGACGCGCGCGTCTTCGCGCTCGATACCCACGTTCTCTTTCCCGAGACCTACGACGTCTGGCGCCAGGTCGAGAAGCGTTACGGGATCGAGGTCGAGGTCTACCAGGGGCCGTCGCTCGGGCGTCAGGCCGCGATCCACGGCGACGCGCTGTGGGCGTCCAATCCCTCGCTCTGCTGCGCGATCCGCAAGGTCGGCCCGCTCGGGCAGGCGCTCGCAGGCCTCGACGGCTGGATCACCGGCATTCGCCGCGAGCAGTCCTCCACCCGGGCCGCCGCCGGAAAGCTCGGCTGGGACGACCGCCACGAGCTGTGGCAGGCGAACCCGCTCGCGGACTGGACGCGGGCCGAGGTCGACGCCTACGTCGCCGAGCGCGGCCTGCCGGTGAACGCCCTGCACGGCCGGGGCTACGCCTCGATCGGGTGCACCCACTGCACCGAGCCGGGCGCCGGGCGCGAGGGCCGCTGGAGCGGCATGGAGAAGACCGAGTGCGGACTGCACCGGGGAGCATGAGCACCCAGCTGCAGCGATCCCACCTCGACGAGCTCGAGGCGGAAGCGGTTCACATCATCCGCGAGGTGGCCGCGGAGCTGGAGCGGCCGGTGCTCCTCTTCTCCGGCGGCAAGGACTCGATCGTGCTGCTGCGGCTGGCCGAGAAGGCGTTTCGCCCCGGTCGCTTCCCCTTCCCGCTCATGCACATCGACACGGGGCACAACTTCCCTGAAGTGATCGAGTTCCGCGACCGCCGCGTGGCCGAGCTCGGCGAGCGGCTCGTCGTCGCGTCAGTGCAGGACACGATCGATCGTGGCCGCGTCGTAGAGCAGACGGGCCCGCGCGCGTCGCGCAACCAGCTGCAGACGACGACCCTCCTCGATGCGATGGAGGAGCACGCGTTCGACGCGGCCGTCGGCGGGGCGCGCCGCGACGAGGAGCGGTCGCGTGCGAAGGAGCGGATCTTCTCGTTCCGCGACGACTTCGGGCAGTGGGATCCCCGCGCGCAGCGGCCCGAGCTCTGGAACCTGTACAACGGCAAGATCCGCAAGGGCGAGCAGGTTCGCGTCTTTCCGATCTCGAACTGGACCGAGCTCGACGTCTGGCAGTACATCGCCCGCGAGGAGCTCGAGCTGCCGTCCATCTACTTCGCGCACGAGCGCGAAGTGTTCGAGCGCGACGCGATGCTGTACGCGGCGTCCGACGTCGTCGAGCGCGCCGAGGACGAGCTGCCCTTCGTCGAGTGGGTGCGCTTCCGTACGGTCGGTGACATGAGCTGCACCGGCGCCGTGCGGTCGCGCGCGACGACGTTCGACGCGGTGGTCGCCGAGATCGCGGCCACGCGCGTGACGGAGCGCGGCGAGACGCGGGCCGACGACCGGGCCTCCGAGGCCGCGATGGAGGATCGGAAGCGTGTCGGCTATTTCTGAGCTGCAGGGCGGCGCGGAGCTACTGCGCCTCGTGACCTGTGGCTCGGTCGACGACGGCAAGTCGACGCTGATCGGGCGCCTGCTGTACGACACGAAGCAGGTCCTCGTCGACCAGATGGAGCACGTGGAGGAGACGAGCGAGCGCCGCGGAGACGGCTACGTCAACCTCGCCCTCCTCACCGACGGCCTGCGCGCGGAGCGCGAGCAGGGGATCACGATCGACGTCGCCTACCGCAGCTTCGTCACGCCGAGGCGCCGCTTCCAGCTCGCCGACGCCCCCGGCCACGTCCAGTACACGCGGAACATGGTGACGGGCGCGTCCACGGCCGACGTCGCAGTCGTCCTCGTCGACGCGCGCAAGGGCGTGATCGAGCAGACGCGCCGGCACACCCTCATCGCCTCGCTGCTCGCCGTCCCCCACATCGTCTTCGCCGTCAACAAGATGGATCTGGTCCGTTTCGACGAGGGCCGTTTCCGCGCGATCGAGCGCGAGCTGGCGGAGCTGACGGAGGCGCTCGGCGGGCGTGACGAGGTCGCGATTCCGATCGCGGCGCTGCACGGCGACAACGTCGTCGAGCCGTCGGAGCGGATGCCGTGGTGGGACGGGCCGACGCTCCTCCAGGACCTGGAGGCGATCGAGCTCGCCGGCGATCGCAACCTCGCCGACCGCCGCTTCCCGGTGCAGTGGGTGATCCGGCCCATGTCGGACGAGTTCCACGACTACCGCGGCTACGCGGGCCAGGTCGCGGGCGGCGTCTGGCGGGCCGGCGACGACGTGCTGGTGCTCCCGTCCGGATTGCGGACGACGGTGGCCTCCGTCGAGACGGCCGACGGACCGATCGGCGAGGCGCTCCCGGGAATGTCCGTGACGATCCGCCTCGAGGACGAGGTCGATGTCCCGCGTGGCGACATGCTCGTGGACCCGGACGATCAGCCGGTGACCGCGCGTGGGCTCGAGGCAACCCTCTGCTGGATGAGCGAGCGCCCGCTCGAGCCGGGAGCCCGGCTCGGCATCAAGCACACGACGCGAACCGCGCGCGCCGTCCTCGACGCCATCGAGGGCGTCGTCGACATGGGCACGCTCGCGTCGCGCCCCGCCGGGCGGATGGAGCTGAACGACATCGGCACCGTCCGGCTCCGTCTCTCCTCCCCGCTCATGGTCGACCCCTACGACGCGAACCGGGCCACCGGGGCGTTCATCCTGGTCGACGAGGGGACGAACGACACCGTCGCCGCCGGCATGGTGCGCGCCGCGACGCCGTAGCGCGCGGCGCGCCCCGCCGTACGCGCCTTGCGACAGCGAACGTGTGTTCTATACTGACCCATGCGCGCTATGTACCGCGAAGAGCCGTGCCGAACCGCGCTCAACAAGGTCAAGGGCATGCCGTTCGCGTGGTCGCTGAACCCCTACACGGGGTGCGTCCACCAGTGCACCTTCTGCTACGTCCGCGGGTTCGAGCGACGTGCCGATCGCCCCTCCGACGACCGCTACGGCACGGTCATCCGGGTCAAGGTGAACGTCGCCGAGGTTCTCCGCCGGGAGCTCGCGCGCCGCTCCTGGGCCCGCGAGGAGGTGACGATCGGCGCCGCCACCGACCCGTACCAGCCGGCCGAGGGCCGCTACCGGCTCACCCGCGCCTGCCTCGGAGAGCTCGCGCGGGCCGACACGCCGTTCTCGATCATCACGCGCGGGCCGCTGGTGTGGCGCGACGTCGACGTGCTGCAGGAGGCATCCCTCCGCGCAGACGTCACCGTGAACGTGTCGGTGCCCACCCTCGACGACTCCGTCTGGCGCACGACGGAGCCGGGAACGGCGCCGCCGCGGCGCCGGCTCGAGATCGTCCGCCGCCTCGTCGACGCCGGCATCCGCACGAACGTCGCCGTCGCTCCCATCCTGCCGGGGCTCTCGGACGCACCGCAGCAGCTCGCCGAGACCGTCGCAGCCGCGCGCGCGGCCGGAGCGCACAACATCTGGGCGAACGTCCTCAACCTACGGCCGGGCACCCGCGAGCACTTCCTCGAGTGCCTCGCCCGCGACTGGCCCGAGGAGCGTGCCCGCTACGAGGATCTCTACGGAGATCGGAGCTACCTGCCGCGCGAGGCGATCTCGGTCGTGACGCGACAGGTGGCTGCGCTCGCCCGCGAGCATGCGAGCAACGGGAGGCCGCCGCTGCGGCCGCGCTCCGTCCCGACGCAGCTGACCCTCGTCTGACTCTGTCCGTAGAATCGCGTTCGTGCCGGAAACCGCGGAGATCACCGTCCTCCTCGCGGACGACCACGAAGTCGTGCGCGAGGGCCTCCGGCTCGCCCTCCTCCGCTCGGCATCCGTCCGGGTCGTCGGCGAGGCGCCGGACGGCGAGACGGCCGTCGCCCTGGCCGAGCGGCGCCGCCCGGACGTGATCATCATGGACCTGCGCATGCCCGGCATGGACGGCATCGAGGCGACCGAGGAGATCATCCGGGTCATGCCCGAGGCCAAGGTGCTCATCTTCACGGCCTACTCCGAGCGCGCGCTTCTCCAGCGGGGCCTGGAGTCCGGCGCCCGCGGTTACATCCTCAAGGAGGCCCCTCACGAGACGTTGCTGCGGGCGATCGAGAAGGTCGCGGCCGGCGAGACCTTCGTCGACACGGCCCTGATGTCGGCGCTGACGAAGTCGCGCGACGGGAGCGACGTGCTCACGGCGCGCGAGCGCGAGATCCTGCAACTCCTCGCCGACGGCATGTCCAACGCCGACGTGGCGGCGTCGCTGTTCATCTCGCAGGAGACGGTCAAGAGCCACGTGCGGCACATCCTCACGAAGCTCGAAGCCGACACGCGGACGCAGGCAGTCGCCATCGCCCTGCGCGACGCGATGATCGATTGACCACCGACGCGGACGGCAGGGCCCTCGCGGATCGGCTCCGCGCCGAGCGCGACGAACGCCTGCGGCTGGCCGAGCTCATCCACGACGGGCCGGTGCAGCTCGTGGCGGCGATCGCGCAGATGCTCGACGCCGCTCACGCCGCGCTCGCGAGGGGTGACGTCGCGAGCGGCATCCCGATCGTCGAACGGGCCCTCACGGTGGCGAACGAAGCCAGCGTCGACCTCCGCGAGATCGTCAGCGGAATCGAGCCGCACGCGCTCCGCGAGCTCGGGCTCGCCGCGGCCATCACCGACCTGGCAGAGCGTCACGCGGCCCGACGGGGCGTCATGTTCGAGCTCGACCTCGACGCCGCCGCGGGGCTCGGCGACGGAGCCCGGTCGGGCCTCTACCAGATCGTGCGGGACGCGCTCGACCAGGCGCTGCGGCGCGGACCGCCGACCCGGGTCACGATCATGTTCGCAGCGTCCGGAGGCGGCGTCGAGCTACGGATCGCGGACGACGCCGGCAAGGAGCGACGGGAGGCCGTCCTGGACGCGCTGGCCGAGCGGACGGCCGAACTGAACGGCACCTTCGCGAGCGAGACGACGCCCGAGGGGACATCCATCAGGATCCGCCTCCCGCCCTCCGCAGCGGCCCTGTGATAGATGGGATCTCCGCTCGGATCTGCGGCTACTCGATAGGCTCGTTCTGGACGTTGTGCTCGGTCGCGTAGTCGTTCACGAGCGCGTCGATCACGGCCGCACCCTCGGGGAACGCGTAGTTGATCTTCACGAACGGCTCCCACTTGTCGGGCAGCGCGTCCTCGGGGAAGATCGCCTCGACCGGGCACTCGGGCTCGCAGGCTCCGCAGTCGATGCACTCCTCGGGGTCGATCACGAGCATCCGGCCGAACTCGTGGATGCAGTCGACCGGGCAGACGTCCACACACGACCTGTCTTTGATGTCGATGCAGGGCTCGGCGATGATGTAGGTCATAGTCCCGCCATCCTACCCAGGCGGCGCGACGGGCAGGCACGAACCATCGGTCAGTGGTCCGTCAACTGGGCGACGAGCTCGGGGGCGCGCTCGACGAGAGCCGACTTGACCACGACCTGGTCGAAACCCGCCACGTGCCCGGCGCGGAGGCCGGACGTGTCGGTGTGATTCGTATAGCCGAGGATCGGGATGTCGGGCCAGTTGTCCGCGACGTCCATCGGATCGATCCGCGCGATGTCACAGACGACGAGGTCCGGCGGATGGGCCGAGTCCTTGGTCACGAGCACGTGCCCGGGCAGCAGTCCCTCCAGCTTGCCGCGGAAGAAGAGATCGACCCCCACGAGCAGGATCGTCGCCATGGGCAAGACGCTAGCAGGGTTCGAGGACGGCCCTCGCGAAGGGCGGGGCCGCCCTACAGGAAGCCGTCGATGCCGATCCGCTCGAGGGCGCGGTTGAGGTAGATCCGCAGGACGTAGAAGCGGCCGAAGAAGAGCAGCAGACCGAGCGCGACCATGATCGTCCCGCTCACGAACTGGATTGCGACGAAGTGGTCGCGGAGCCACCGGAACGCGCCCATCGCGCGCGTGAAGATCGCACCGGCGAGCACGAAGGGGATCGCGAGCCCGAGCGAATAGCAGGCGAGCAGGAACGCGCCCTGGAGCACCGTGTCGGACGTCCCGGCCAGCACGAGGATGGCGGCCAGCACGGGGCCGATGCACGGTGCGGCGCAGATCGCGAAGGCGCCGCCGAGCAGCATCCGCGAGCCGCGGCTGCGCGCACCCTGGACGAGGCCGGCACCGACGAGCCGCTCCGGCCAGGGGAGCAGGCCCATGAAGGCGAGCCCGAAGACGACGAGGACGAACCCCGCCACCCGCTCGAGCAGGAACTGGTCGCGGAACAGGCCGGCCCCGAGCAGCTGCGCGCCCACGCCGAGGGCGACGAAGACGAACGTGAAGCCGAGCACGAACGGGATACTCGCGAGCACGACGCGGCGGGCCGAGCCACGGTCGCCGAGCCGGTCCGCCTCGACCGCGGACACCGCTGACAGGTAACCGGGGACGAGCGGGAGCACGCAGGGCGCGAGGAACGACACGAACCCCGCGACGAGGGCGACCAACGGCTCGGTCGCCGTCATCGGTTCAACCTTCGAACCGGGCGAGCTCCTCGTCCACCCGCCGCTCGAGCTCGGGGTCGAGCGCGGTCTCCTCCGGCGGCCCGGTGTCTCGCCGTCGGCTCCAGGTCCACGCGAGGGCGGCGACCGCGACGGCGCCGAGCGCGAGCGCGCCGAGCGGCAGCACCCAGGCGAGCAGGTCGAACCCGTGCTTCGGAGGCTCGGCGAGGACGGCGGGGCCGAACTGGTCGACGAGCTCGGCCTTGATCTCATCGGAGCTGGCACCGGTCGCGATCTTCGCGCGGATGAACGCCTTCATCCGCGTCGCGATCGGAGAGTTCGACTGGTCGAGCGTCGTCTTGCACGTCGGACAGACGATCTCGGCTTCGAGATCCGCCTGCCGCGGCGGTCCTCCCGCGGCGGTGCCGGCGAGCGCAAGTGCGATCGCCGCTACGACGGCCGCGAGAGCGCGTGTCACTGGCGCGCGAGCGCGAGCCGGACGCCCTCGGCGTAGGCCTCTCTGTTGCGCTCGACGTCGATCCCTCCCTGAATGCGCTCGCCGACGAGGCGGCCCGAGCGGTCGACGAAGAACGTCTCCGGGAATCCCGTCACCCCCCACTTCCCGAGCGTCGAGCCCTTGCCGTCGTAGGCGATCGGGTAGGTGAGGCCGTAGCGCTTCGCGAACTGCTTCGCGTCGAGGCGGAAGTCCTGGGCATCGATCCCGAGGACGACGAGGCCCTGGGACTTGTACTGCTCGTACGTCTTCTGGAGAGCCGGTGCTTCGCCCTTGCACGGGATGCACCACGACGCCCAGAAGTTGACGACCACCGGCTTCCCTTTCAGGTCCTCGAGCGAGACCTTGCCGTCCTTCGACTCGAGCCGGCTGAGGGTGAAGGCGGGTGCCTGCGGGTGCTCGCCCTTCGCGAGTGCCTTCGCCGCCCCGCCGCTGTTCCCGAACGCGACCTGCCAGACGAGGAGGCCGAGCAGCAGGGCGACGGCTCCGATCGCGACGACCTGGCCGACCGTCTTCGCGCGCCCGGTCATGCCGCGACGATGAAAACCGGCGTGCCCACGTCGACCTGGGTGAACAGCCACTCCACCTGCGGAATCAGCATCCGGATGCAGCCGTGCGAGGCCGAGTAGCCGATCGAGGCGGCGTCCGGCGTCCCGTGGATCCCGACGTACGGTGCCGAGATGCCCATCCAGCGCGTGCCCAACGGGTTCCCGGGGCCGGGCGGGATCGGCTTCGAGTTCGCGGCCCATTCTGACGCGGGCGGGATCCACCACGGGTTGAGCTGCTTCGTCACGATCTCGAACTTCCCGAGCGGGGTCGGATACTGCGACCGGCCCGTTGCGACCTGGAACTGGCGCACCAGCCTGGAGGGGTGCCCGAGCTTGTAGAGGTACAGCTGGTTCGAGCCCCGCCTGATCACGATCGCGCGCCCGAGCTGACCCGATGTCACCTCCGGGGCGACCATCTCGAACGAAAGCTCGATCGGGTCACGCTTTTGCGTCTTCAGCGCGAGGAAGATGGCCCGCTCGGTCACGACCTCCTTGAGCCTCCGGCCGGGCACGTCCTTCGTCGCGAACGGCGTCAGGTTGCGGAGCTCGAGGGTGGCATCGACGGCGTCGCGATGGAACCGCTCCCCGAGCGACGAGACGAGGCGATCGAGCTTCGGCCGCGAGACGTCGACCTTGAGCGGGACCAGGAAGCCGGACCGCTTCACGCGCGCGGCGAGGCTGAGAGCCTCGTTGACGCGCGGCGTCGCGCCGAGCTCCTTCGGCGTCATCACGATGCGGGAGCGGGGACCCCCGACGAGCGTGAGTGGGCGGTAGAACCGCGTCGAGACGATCTCCCTCGCCTCCGAGACGGTGAGCCCGCCGACGAGCGTGCCGCCGATCGTGACGCCGGCGGCGATCAGCTTCGGCCCGGCCGGCCGCGGCTTCGTCGTCGTGGTCGGCGTGGTCGGCGTTCTCGACGTGGTCGGCGTCGTCGCGGTTGCCGCCGTAGTCGTCGCCGGGCTCGTGACGGTGGCGGCGGTGGCCGTCGTCCCGGTCGTGGTGCCGTCGTCGGCGCCTGCACCGGGAGCCGTCGCGAGCAGGGTCGCGGCCACGGCACCGGCCGCGGCGCAGACAGAAAGGGCTGCGATCGATACGCCGCGACTCACGACGTCAGTGTAGCGACGAGGGCGGATTTCAAAGCCCGTCCACCCGCCCCGAAGACGCCGCACTAGCCCACGAAGATCCTGGGGTCGTTCGTGATGACGCCGTCGACGCCCGCGGCCTCGACGCGGGCGAGGTCGGCGGGATCGTCGACGGTCCACGCCAGCACGGGGAGCCCGACCGCGTGGGCGCGCTCCACCCCGGCCGCCGTGACGAGGCGATGCTGCAGCATCACGGCGGTCGCTCCGGCGTTGCGCGCGAGCCTGGGCAGCCGAAGCGCCACCGAAGCACGCATCGAGGTCAGTCCCAGGGACACGATCGGCCAGAGATAGGGCTTCCGCGAGATCGAGAGCTTGTCCTCCGGATACGTGATCCCGATCCGCACGCGGGGCGCGGCCCGCCCGACCGCCCGCAGGCTCGGCACGTGGACACCGCTGACGACCGTGCGCGCGTCGAGGCCGTGTCGCACGAGCTCGGTGCCGAGCTCGTCCAGCCGCTCCCGCAGCTTCAGATCCACGTGGAGCCCCACGCCGGGCGCCTCGTCCACGAAGAAGGCGAGCGCCTCGTCGAGCGTCGGCAGCTCGGGCGCGTGCTCGCGCAGCGTCTCGAGCGCCTGCTCGCGCACGCGGCCCGTGGCGGCGCCGTGGCTGACCTCGTCGAGGTGGTCGGAGTGCGCGAGCACGAGCGGGCCGCCTCGGAGATCGAGGACGTCGAACTCGATCAGATCGACTCCGGCCGAGACGGCCGCGCGAAACGCGCGCAGCGTGTTCTCGGGGGCGAGCGCCGCGGCCCCGCGGTGCCCGATCCGGATGAGCCTCCCCTCCCCCCGCGCGAGCTCGATCATGAAGCGGCCGGGAGGGTCGGGACGCCGGCCGACTTCCTCCGGAGGCGACGCAGCCACCAGCCGGCGGCCAGCCCGACGACGATCGCCTGCGCGACGACGATTACCGCGGCGATCGTCGCGGTGTCCTGCCAGAACACCTCCGGGTAGAGACGGAGGAGCGTGTCGGTCTGCGAGAAGCGCCAGCTGTTGCCGCTGAAGAAGACCTCGTGGAAGCGCAGGAGGAACCCGTCGAAGCCGAGCAGGATGAACGGCACTGCGAGCACCGCGATCCCGAGCGTGAGAAGCGATCCGAGCAGCAACCCCCACGGGACGACGGTTCGCCACCGCCGCGACCGGGACAGCGCCACGCCGGCGACAAGCAGTGCCGCAACGATCGCGAGCTGCAATCTGAACGCGCCCCCGAGGAGATGGCGGACGTCCTGCATGTGGCTCAGCTCGCGGGAGTCGAAGGCCGGCGAGCCGTCCGGCAGGGTTGCGCGCTCGAGCACGACGATCCCCTCGCTCCCTGGCCGGATCGACTCGAGGCCCTGCAACGCGAGCCGGAGACGCTGCGGCTGCGTCAGGCCGTAACGATCGGGCGGGAAGCCGTGGCGCTCGATCTCGTGGCGGACGAACCAGTCGTGCGCCAGCACGCGAAACGCGTCGACGACGAAGACCGGCGTGACGACGAGCGCGATGACGCCTATGGCAACCGCGCTCGACACCGATCGGAGGCCGCTGCGGCTCAGAGGCCGAAGAGCCGTTGAATCTCGTGCCAGATCGTGACCGACAACACCACGCTCACGACGAGCAGGGCGGCGAAGACGAGCCAGAAGCGGACCGCCGCTCGCCGGCCGCGCTTGCGATGCTCGGTCCGCGCCTTCCGTCGCGCGCGGTGGAAGCGCACCGTCTGCCTGACCGCCTCGTGATCCACGAACGGGATGTCCGAAGCCGTCCCGTCGTCGCTGTCGAGCTCCCGCACCTGCTGTGACATCAAGTGAAGTGTAGGGCGCGTCGCCCTCGGCGCGATGCTCCATACTATGCACGCCATGAGCTACGTCGACCGTGATGTCAGGGCCGACTCCCTCCTCGAGCGCGGCATCCTCGGGGTCGGCGAGCGTCTCGGGCTGCTCGCCGGCGTCGTGCTCTCGGTGTCGGCCTTCACGGGCTGGTACTCCGGGCCGGGCGAGGGCGTGAAGGTCTCGGTGACCGGCTGGAACACCGGTCTCGCCGGTAAGGCGGTGTTCTTCATCGGTGTGGCGGTGGTGCTGGTCGTCGTCCTGCGCGAGACCGGCGTCGCACTGCCGGCGGCGTTTCCGGAGAGCCTGATCACGATCGCACTCGGCTCGGTGGCGACGGTCATCGTGCTCATCCGCGTGCTCTCCATTCCCGACGACTTCTTCTTCGCCGGCCGCGCGATCGGGATCTGGATCAGCCTCGCCGCCGCGATCGCAGTGATCGTGGCCGGTCTGCTCGAAGCATCCGAAGAGATGTGACTGTCTAGCCGGGCTGCTGCGGCAGCGGCTTCAGCGTCCTCACGTAGGTCTCGGTGGACGGCTGCGGCGGGCCGTCGTTCAGCGCCTGTCCGAGGGCGATGCCGACGACGAAGATCGCGAGCACGAGAAGGGCGACGGCGGCACGTTTCGGCCACGGGTTCCGCGGGGCCGGCCTTCGGTGTGACGGGGTCGTGCTCACGGCGCGTAGTCGACGGCGCCGCGCGCGTACGTGTGGAAGGCCGCGTCACCCACCATCGACACCGTTCGGGCCCAGCTCCCCGCAGGGGCCTGCTCCTCGATCGCCGCCAGCAGCCATGCCTCCGAGGTCCCGTAGGCCTCGGAGAGCTCGCGCAGCGTGAAGGTGCCGCCGACGCGCCGCCGCAGCTCCGCGGAGACGATGTCGAACTGCGCCAGGAGGCGCTCGGCCTGGGCCTCGTCGCGCGTCGCCCGCTCGAAGCGCCGGTAGCCCTCCTCCCACTCCCGCCGGGCGCTCTCGAGGTCGACGCTCATGCGGGCTCCACGGCCGCCGAGCAGCAGTGGCCGTGGGGCCAGGGCTCGGCGATCTCGGCGAGGATCGACTCTCCGACGCGGTAGCCGGGGTTGGCGAGCGCGAATCCGACGTGCGCGTGCAGGCACTTCAGCTGCCCGGGATTGCGTGAGCCGCCGATGCCCCAGTCGAGCGAGGCGCCGCCGTCGGCGCCGCGTTCGGGCCCGGCGAGGGAGCGCCGGATCCGGCGCTGCGCCGCGGTCGCGGCCTCCAGATCGTCGCGGAGCTCCGGGCTCGCCGCGACGGCCGCGCTCCACCGCTCGACGCCGCCGGCGGCCTCGAGCCGGGAGACGGCAGCGACCAGATGGGGGCACGTGAGGTAGTACGTGGTCGGGAACGGCGCGCCGGAGGCGTCGTACGGCTGCTGTTCGGTGACGGCGGGGGCACCGAAGGGGCACCTGGCCGCCACGCGCCGAAAGGCGCGGGGGCGGCGGCCGATCTGACGCTCGACGACGGCTCTGTCCTCCACGGCTGCAGCTTACGAGTCGCGGGGTGTGCCTCCGCGCGACCCCAGCTAGTGGGCTGAGCCCGAATGTGCGCGCTGCCAGCCGGCGATGCCCTTCACGATGAAGAGCCGCTCGCCGGGCTTGACGTAGCCGATCCGCCGGGCCTCCCGCGCCAGTGCCGCGTCGCTCGTCGTTCGCGCGAGCCGGCGCTCGAGCCGTGCCTTCTCCTGCCGCAGGGCGACGACCTGGGCCCGGCGCGCGTCGAGCTCGCTGCGAGTGTGCACGTAGGTGGAGATCGGCCGGTAGTAGAGGAAGGCCATCACCGTCAGGACGGCGAGCGGAAGGAGCAGGCGCAGGCGGCCTCGCCGGCGGCGTGGGGCTTTCGCGGGGCGGGCCACCACGCTTCCTTCGCGCCCCGGACCTCCGATCTCCTCCGCGCGCGACGTCAGGCGATGTCGACCTTGATCACGTTCGTCGTGCCCGGGATGTTCACGGCCGTCCCGGCCGTGATCACGACCCGGTCGCCTGCCTCGATGACGCCGGTCGCGCGGGCGGCCGCGACTGCGCGCGTCCACAGGTCCTCGACGTCGTCTGTCGCGGCGATCTCGAGCGGCGTCACTCCCCACTCGAGCGCCATGTGTCGCAACGAGTACCCCTGGTGGGTGACCGCGATGATCGGGCGGCGTGGGCGCAGTCGGGCCACCGCGGAGGCCGTGCGGCCGCTGAAGGTGGGAACGACGATGGCCTTGGCCTCGAGGGCCTCGGCGATGTCGCAGGCGGCGTTCGACATTGCCTGACCGATCGTCGGGTCGTCGTCGGCGTGCGGGATCTCATGCCGATAGCCGAGGCTCGGCTCGACGGCGCACGCGATCCGGCTCATCACCTCGACCGCCTCGACTGGGAACTCACCGACGGCGGTCTCGCCCGAGAGCATCACCGCCGATGTGCCGTCGAGCACCGCGTTCGCCACATCCGACGCCTCCGCGCGAGTCGGCTCGGGCGAGTGGATCATCGACTCGAGCATCTGCGTTGCCGTGATCACGGGCCGGCCCCGCTCGAGCGCCCTCGAGATGATCCGCTTCTGCAGCAACGGCACGTCGGCGGTGCCGATCTCCACCCCGAGATCGCCCCGCGCCACCATGACCGCGTCGGACTCGGCCAGGATCTCGTCCAGTGCGGCGATCGCCTCGGCCTTCTCGATCTTGGCGATCACGTGGGCGGCGGAGCCGCGGGCCTCGATGAGCGTCCGCAGCGCCCGCACGTCGGAGGCGGAGCGCACGAACGAGAGGGCGACGAAGTCGACGCCCAGCTCGAGGGCGAACTCGAGGTCGTCGAGGTCCTTGCGGGTGATGGACGGGATGGGGAGCGGGACGCCGGGGAGGTTGACGCCCTTGTGCGAGGAGACGACGCCGCCCACGACGATCTCGCAGCGCGCGCGCCCACGCTCGACCGCCTGCACCCGCAGCTTCACGTGCCCGTCGTCGATGAGCACCTCGTTCCCGACCTGCAGGACGGAGCCGAGCACGGCGGGGCTGATCGGCAGGTCGCCGTCGCGGGCGGCATCCTCGCCGGCGATCACGACGGTGTTCCCACGCTCGAGCGCCACCGGCGCGGGCAGGTCTCCGAGCCGAAGCTTCGGGCCTTGCAGGTCACCGATCACGGCGATCGGACGCCCGGCTTCCACCTCGGCGTCACGGACGAGGCTCGCGCGGTGGCGGTGGTCGTCGTGGTTCCCGTGCGACATGTTGAGCCGAGCGCCGTCCATTCCGGCAGCGATCAGCGCCGAGATGCATTCAGGCGACGAGGAGGCGGGGCCGATCGTGGCGACGATCTTCGTGCGGCGGACGTGCATCGGTCAGGCGGTGGCCGTGACCCGCGGGAACGCACTCCAGCCGCGGTAGGCGGCCCGGCTCCCGAGCTGATCTTCGATCCGCAGCAGCTGGTTGTACTTCGCCGTTCGGTCCGAACGGGCCGGCGCACCCGTCTTGATCTGGCCGCTGTTCGTGGCGACGGCGATGTCGGCGATCGTCGCGTCCTCGGTCTCGCCGGACCGGTGGGAGATGATGGTCGCGTACCCGTTCCGGTGGGCGAGCTCGATCGCGTCGAGCGTCTCGCTGAGTGTTCCGATCTGGTTGACCTTGACCAGGATCGCGTTCGCGACCTTCTCCTCGATGCCGCGGGCGAGGAAGTCGACGTTCGTGACGAACAGATCGTCGCCCACGAGCTGGAGGCGTCCTCCGAGCCGGTCCGTCAGCGTCTGCCAGGTCCCCCAGTCGTTCTCGGCGAGCCCGTCCTCGATGGAGACGATCGGGAACTGGTCGGCGAGGTCGGCCCAGAGGTCGATCATCCCGACGCCGTCGAGCGTTCCGCCTTGCCGCTCGAGCACGTAGACGCCGTCGCGGAAGAGCTCGCTCGTGGCGGGGTCGAGGGCGATCGCGACCTTCTCCCGGTGCCCCGCTCGCTCGGCCGCCTCGAGAATCACCGCGCAGGCGTCGTAGGCCGAGTCGAGCTCGGGTGCGAAGCCGCCCTCGTCTCCCACGCTGGTCGAGAGGCCGCGCTCCTTGAGGAGTGCCTTCAGCGCGTGGTAGCACTCGACACCGATGCGCAGCGCGTCCGAGAACGTCTCGGCGCCGGCCGGGACGAGCATGAACTCCTGGAAGTCCAGGGAGTTGTTCGCGTGCGCGCCGCCGTTCACGACGTTCAGCAGCGGCACGGGCAGGACGTGCGCGTTCGTCCCGCCGATCCAGCGGTAGAGCGGCACCTCTGCGTCCGCCGCGGCGGCCTTGGCGATCGCGAGCGAGACGCCGAGGATCGCGTTCGCGCCGAGCCGCGCCTTCGTCGGCGTCCCGTCGAGCTCGATCATCGCCGCGTCGATCGTGCGCTGGTCGCGGGCATCCATGCCGGCGATGCGATCGAAGATCTCGCTCGTTGACGTGCCCGACCGCGCGCGTCACGCCCTTGCCGAGCCAGGCGTCGCCCGCGTCGCGCAGCTCCACCGCCTCGTGCTCGCCCGTCGACGCGCCGGACGGCACCGCGGCCGCGCCGAACGCACCGGATTCCAGCCCGACCTCCACCTCGACCGTGGGGTTGCCACGGGAGTCCAGCACCTGACGCGCGTGGACGTGGACGATCGAGCTCACGTGACAAGCCTAGCGCCGACGTTGTGAGACGCCGCCCGGGGTGTCCCGCAACGTTCGACCGGAAATGCTCGTTGCGGGACACTTCACTCCCGTGTTGATTCGGTAGTGCACGGCGTCTCACAACGATGCTGTTTCCTGCGAAACGTCGTGAGTCGCCGCACTAGCGGGGCCCGGGTCGGCAGCGAGTCGCTCCTTCGCCTCGACGTACCACGCCTCCTGGGCGTCGAGATCGAGCTCGGACCACGTCTGCCCGGCCGTGGCGGCAAGTCGCTCGGCCTCCTCGACGCGCGCGACGAAACGCCGGCTCGTCGCGCGGAGGGCGAGCTCGGGATCGACGTTCGCGACGCGCGCGACGTTCACGACCGTGAAGAGGAGGTCGCCGACCTCGTCGAAGACCCGCGGGTCGGCCTCGGATTCGGGTGCGGGCCGACCAGCGCGTGCGAGCTCGGACTCGATCTCGGCCAGCTCCTCCCGCATCTTCGCGAGCGGGCCCTCGAGCCCCGGCCAGTCGAAGCCGACGGCGGCCGCGCGCCGCTGCACCTTGCGGGCGTGGATCAGCCCCGGGAGCGCTTCGGGCACGTCGTGGAAGACGCCGGTGCGGCCCTCCTGCTCGGACTTGATCAGCTCCCACTGCGAGCGCACCCGCCCCGGCGAGTCCGCCTCGGCGTCGCCGAAGACGTGCGGGTGCCGGCGGACGAGCTTGGCGTGCACCGCCCTGCGCGATCGCCTCGAGGTCACCCTCACCCTGCTCCTCGAGGAGCAGGGCCAGGAAGTACGTCTGGAAGAGCAGGTCCCCGAGCTCGTCCAGCAGCTTGCCGGGCTCGCCGGCGTTCGCGGCGTCGGCGACCTCGTACGCCTCCTCCACCGTGTGAGGCACGATCGTGCGCGCCGTCTGCTCCCGGTCCCAGGGACAGTCGCGGCGGAGCTGCCGGGTCAGCGCCTGCAGCTCGACGAGCGCCTCCGCGAGCGAGACGTCGCCTGCTCGCGGCACGGGCTCAGCCGGTGGTCGTCGCCGGGGTGGTCGCCGTCGCGGGCGGGGCGAACCCGGTGCCGTACTCGACCTTCTTCGCGAAGTACTTCTTGACGTCGTCCGTCCACTTGGTGATGGCGTCGTTCTTCGCCTTGTCGAGCAGCTGTGCCTTGATCTGCGGCGTCGCATCCTTCAGCGAGGTCGTCGGCAGGAGGCCGCACGTCGGAGATCGGCTGGATCACGTGGTAGCCGTACTGGGTCTTGATCGGACGCGAGATCGCCTTGGTCGACAACAGGAAGGCGGTCGTGTCGAACGGCGCCACGGTCTGGCCCCGCGTGATCGTGAGCTTGCCGCCGTTGTTCTTCGAGCCGGGGTCCTGGGAGTACTTCTTGGCCAGGGCGGCGAAGCTCGCGCCCGCCTTGAGCTGCGCGTAGATCTTGTCCGCCTGCGCCTTGGACTTGACGAGGATGTGGCGCACGTCGCGGCTCTCGGGAGTCGAGTACTGGGTCTTGTTCTTCTTGTAGTACGCGGCGATCTCGGCGTCGGACACCTTCGCGTCCTTCGTGACCTTGTTGTAGATCTTCTCGGACACCAGTTGCGCCTTGATGTCCGCCCGCAGCGAAGCCGGCGTGTAGCCCTGGGCCTTCAGCTGCGCGTCCAGCTTCTTCTGGCTGCCGCCGAACGACTGCTTCTTGATCTGCGCGATGCGGTCGTCGACCTCCTTCTCCGTCACCTTCAGGTCGAGGTCCTCGGCGCGGTTGTTGTACTCCGCGCGCTGGACGAGGAACGCGACCGCCTGCGTCTGCAGCGACTGGTACTCGGCCGTGCCCGCCTTCGGGAAGGCTCGCTTCTGCGCCACGTAGGTCTTCTTCGCCCGCGCCAGCAGTGCGTCGAGCTCCGTCTTCGTGACCTCCGTGCCGTCGACGACGGCGACCGAGTCCGGCGGGACCGTCTTGTCCTCACTGCCGCAGGCAGCGGCGAAGAGAGCGACGAGGACGAGGAGGACGGCAGCTGAAATGCGGGTCGGCTTCATGTGAAAAGAGGCTCTCTGAGTGTCGGCGTGGCGGAAAAGGACTGTGAAGGTATAGACGAGCGCGCGTTAATTCGGAGTTGCGATCTATTCGGATTTGGAGCATCGACGCGGACGCTCTGTCCCCATCCGCTCACGTGCCCGAGCGGGCCGCGACTATAGCATCGGCGAGCGAAAGCGCCCCCTCGAGCTCCTCGGTGCGGAGCCCCGCCTCGCGCTTCGCCTGGGTGTAGACGATCGTCTCGCCGGCCGCGCGCAGCGCGCGCACCTCGTCGGAGCCGAGCACGAGTGGCCCCACCGTCGCCCGCCCACCGCGGTAGACGAGGTAGTCGGCGCCGATGAGCGCGAGCTTCAGCTTCATCTCCTGGATCAGGAAGAGGTTCTCGACCGGCTCGGGCAGCGGCCCGTATCGGTCTTCCACCCCCGCCCGGAGCTCGCGCAACTCGTCGTCGTGCTCGACGAGCGCGAGCCGTCGGTGCAGGTCGATCTTGAGCGCTTCCGACGCGATGTACGACGCGGGGACGAAGGCGTCGACGCGGGCGTCGACCCTGACGGGCCGCACCGCGGCGCGGGCCTGCCCCGAGAGCTCTGCCACCGCCTCGTTCAGCATCTCGACGTAGAGCTCGAACCCGAGCGCGGCAACGTGCCCCGACTGCTCGGCCCCGAGCAGGTCGCCGGCGCCTCTGATCTCGAGGTCGCGCATCGCGATCTGGAACCCCGCTCCCAGCTCCGTGTGGTCTGCGAGGGTCGCAAGCCGCGCCCGTGCCTCCGCCGTCAGCTCCGACGCGTCCGGATAGAGAAGGTAGGCGTGCGCCGTGACGTCCGAGCGGCCGACGCGCCCGCGGATCTGGTAGAGCTGGCTCAGCCCGAGCACATCGGAGCGCTCCACGATCAGCGTGTTGGCCTGCGGGATGTCGATCCCGGACTCGATGATCGTCGTCGAGACGAGCACGTCCGCGTCACCGGCGAGAAACGAGTGCATGCGCTCCTCGAGGTCGCGCTCTCCCATCTGCCCGTGGGCGACGAGGAAACGCAGGCCGGGGCAGAGCTGCCGGAGCTTCTCACCGACCTCGTCGATCGTCTCGACGCGGTTGTGCAGATAGAACGCCTGGCCACCGCGAGCGTGCTCCCGCTCGAGCGCCTGCTTGATCATGCTCTCGTCGTACTCTCCCACCGTCGTCCTGATCGGCCTGCGCCCCTCGGGCGGCGTCTCGATGATCGAGATGTCACGCAGCCCGGACAGCGACATGTGCAGGGTGCGCGGGATCGGGGTCGCGGAGAGGGCGAGCACGTCGACCTCGAGCCGGAGGGAGCGCAGGAGCTCCTTCTGGGCGACGCCGAAGCGCTGCTCCTCGTCGAGGATGACGAGCCCGAGCTCCTTCGGGATCACGTCGCGCGAGAGGATGCGGTGGGTCCCGACGAGGACGTCCACCTTGCCGGCGGCGAAGTCGGCGAGCACCTGCTTGGTCTCCGCCGGCTTCCGGAAGCGCGAGACCATCTCGACGTTGAGCGGGAAGTCGCGGTAGCGATCGCGAAACGTGTTCCAGTGCTGCTCGGCGAGGATCGTCGTGGGGCAGAGCACGAGGACCTGCCGGCTGTTGACCGCGACGGCGAAGGCGGCGCGGACCGCGACCTCGGTCTTGCCGAAGCCGACGTCGCCACAGACGAGCCGGTCCATGGGGCGCGGCGACTCGAGGTCTTCCTTCACGGCTTCGATCGCCCGCGCCTGGTCGTCGGTCTCCGAGTACGGGAACGAGGCCTCGAGGCGCTCGAGCCAGTCGTTGGAGAGGTCGAAGCTCGCCCCCTCGGCGCGCTGGCGCTGGGCATAGAGCGCGAGGAGGTCGCCGGCGAGCTCGCGCACCGACTCCCGCGCGCGCGTCTTCAGGTTCTGCCACGCCTTGCCGCCGAGCTTGGAGAGCGTCGGCGCCTTCGCGTCGGCGCCGATGTAGCGCGAGAGCTTGCCCAGCTGCTCGTGCGGGACGTACAGCCGGTCCTCGCCGCGGAACGCGAGGAAGAGGTAGTCGCGGGTGACACCGGCGACCGCCTTCGTCTCGAATCCGAGGAGCTTGCCGACGCCGTGGTCCTCGTGCACGACGTAGTCGCCGACGCGCAGGTCTGCGAAGGAGGCGAGCGCGCGGCCGAGGCGGGTGTCGGCACGCGGTGGCCGCTTGCGGAAGACCTGCGTGTCGGGGAGGAGGACGAGACGGAGGTCACGCCAGACGAACCCGCGCCGCGCCGGCGAGACGGCGAAGCGCACCGCGGCGTCGCGTGGCAGCGGCGTCCCGTCCTCGTGGATGACGCTCTCGACTTTGCGGAGCAGCCCGCCCTGTCGGAGCGCCTCGCCCCGGTGCGGGAACGTGACGACGACGCGGTTGCCGGAGCGCACGAACCCGGCGAGCTCGTTCTCCGCCTCGGCCAGCCCCCGCGCCGCGATCGCAGGCCGCTGCGCCTCGAACTGGAACGCCTGGCCGCGGGGGAAGGGGTCGAGCTCGGTCGCGCCCTCGAGCGGGAGCGGGACGAAGCCCTCCTCCTCCCAGACGGCGCGCACTTCGTCCGGCTGCCAGACGAAGTCGGGCGCGCGATCGATAGGCGGCACCAGGTCGTCTGGAACCGGCTGCGCAGGCCCGGCGGGCCCGTCGTCGTCCTCCCATCCGTGGGCCGCTTCGAGATCGACCGCCTCTGCGACCCGCTCCGCCGCGGGGTAGACGACGGCCCGGGCGACCGGATGGAGCGCCCGCTGCGTGAAGGGCGAGAAGGCGCGCACCTGCTCGATCTCGTCACCGAAGAACTCGATGCGCAGCGGCTCGCGGCCGGTCGAAGGGAAGACGTCGACGATGCCGCCGCGCACCGCAAACTGACCCCGTTCCTCGACCCGGTCGACGCGCGCGTAGCCGGCGCGAGCGAGCGACTCGGCGAGCCCGTCGAGGCCGGGCTCCTCGCCGACGGCCAACCGCACCGGCTGGGGCCGCGCGGACTCGGGGGGCAGGCCCTCGGCGAGCGCCGCGGCCGACGCGCACACGAGCCCCCCGGAGGCCAGGACGGCGAGCGCCCGGGCGCGCTCGCCGACGAGGTGAGGGGGCGGCTCGAGACCGGAGGTGTGCGAGACGCCGCGGCTCGGCAGGAGCGCGACCCGCTCGCCGCCGAGGTACCACGACGCGCCCTCGGCGGCGTCACGGGCATCCGCGTCCTCCGGCAGCAGCACCAGCAGCCCGCGGCCGAGCTCCTCGTGCAGGGTCGCGAGTACGAGCGGCAACGCGGCGTCGGACACACGCGCGCGCGCCGGCAGCGCCCGGACGAAGGCGTGGAAGCGCTCGCTCGCCGCGAGCTCGCCGATGAATGCGTGAAGGGGCGTCGGGTCCATGCAAACGGCGGGAAACGAGCCCCGCCGGGCCATCCTAGCGTCGCCGTTCTTGGCGCTCAGGCGGTCCGGCGGGCGAGGCTCTCGCCGGTCGCGGGCCTACCGGCAGCCCGGCTGCGTCCTCCGACGCGCCTGCTCCAACCACGCAGCCTCCTCCAGCCAACCGCCAGCCTCCTCCAACCACCCCCAGGGGCACCCCCGTGCCCCTACAGGCACGGTACCCGTCGATCTGCGACGAGGGTGTTCCGGCTTTGGGTCGAGACCGTCACGGACTACCGTCAGTTGAAGCGGCGCTGCGTCTCGTCCAGGCCCACCAAGGCGAGCGACTCGACCGCGTCCGCCGCCCGCGCCACGAGCGCCTCGCCGTCCTCCTCGGGCGCGAATGGCGACAGCACGAAGTCGGCGACGTCACGTGGGTCGCCCCGCCCCGGCCGGCCGACGCCGACGCGCAGCCGCAGGAACTCCGGGCTTCCGAGCCGCCCGGCAATCGAGCGCAGACCGTTGTGGCCGGCGAGGCCACCGCCGATCCGAGCCTGGAGGCGGCCGGCGTCGAGGTCGACCTCGTCGTGGACGACCAGGAGCGTGTCGAGCGGCACCTTGTAGAAGGCGGCCGCCGGCTGCACCGAGCGACCGGAGTCGTTCATGTAGGTGTCGGGCTTGAGGAGGGCGAGGCGCCGTCCGTCGACACGGATGTCGGCGACGTGGCCGCTGAACTTCCCCTTGAACGTGCCGCCGTGGCGCCGGGCGAGCTCGTCGACGACCATGAACCCGGCATTGTGTCGGTCGTGCTCGTGCCGGCGACCTGGATTGCCCAGCCCGACGACGAGCAGGTCGAGCGTCGGGGCGCTTTCGCCCCGACGGAAGAGCGGCAAGGGCTACTCCTCGTCTGCGGAAGCGGCGTCGCCCTCGGCGGCGGACTCCGCAGAAACCTCGGCCGTTCCCTCTTCGCCCTCTTCGCCCTCCGCGGCCTCCTCGGCCTCGAGATCGGCGAGCCCGCGTGGCGCGGAGCACGTCGCGACGACGGTCTCGGCCGGATCGTCCAGGAACGTGACGCCCTTGACCGGGGGAACGTCCTGGAGCCGGAGGATGTCCCCGACTCCGAGCTCGCTGAGGTCGACCTCGACGTACTCGGGGACATCCGCGGGAAGCGCCTCGACGTTGAGCTCCCGTGCGACCTGCTGGACGACGCCGCCGAGTTTCGACCCCGGCGCCTCGCCCACGAGGTGCACGAGGATGGTCGCGTGGATCGGCTGGTCGAGCCGCACCTCGTGGAAGTCGACGTGCGTGATCGTGCCCCGGATCGGGTGCTGCTGGTAGTCCTTCAGCACCGCGTGGTGCGGCGTCTTCTGACCCTCGATGACGACGTCGACGATCCCGTTCAGGCCGGCGGGGCCGGTGAGCGCGATCCGCAGCTCCCGCTCTCGCACGACGAACGCCTTGTTCGCCTTCCCGTAGAGCACGCCGGGGATGAGCCCCTGGCGACGTAGACGCTTCGCGTTGCGGCTGCCGAGCTGGTCGGCTCCACGCTCGCGTACCTCAAGGGTGATTCTGTCCCCGGACACGGCGGCGAAGTGTAGCGAATGCCTCCAGACCCTCGGCTGCGCTACGGGGGTGTCTCACAACGATTGCTGTTCCCCGTAAAACGTTCTCAGACGCCGCACTCGGCGCCGGGGCGCCGTACAGCGGCCGGGCCGGCAGGCGCAATTCGCACCCCTCAGGGGAGGATGGGCGCGAACGCCCTTGTGCCGGCCCGGCCGCCATACGGCTTCGTCAAGGGTACAGAGAAGGGTAGCGAGAGTCGATGGTTGCAACTGCTCGACCAGCGCGCAAACCCGGCTCGACCGCGCGGAGGATCGCGCCTCCTGACACCTTGTCCCGGCCGCGACGAACATGGGCCCCGCGACGGCAGGCCCCATGGTGTTCCGGCTGGGTGTTCGAGCTCCCCGCCAGGCGAGTGCGTGCTACTGGATGGTGGTCTCGCAGTTCGTCGGTGAACATCTTTGCGATCCCGGAGACTTCGACCGGCTCGAGGATCCGCCGGCGCCGCCTCGGGAGCCAGCGTTGACCGAACGCGCAAAGTTTCCGGGGCGTTCGCGTCTATGCAGGTGCGGGCGCGAATGTTACGGTGCCCACTCTTGGCGCCAGAGGGCGCCAGGCAACAAGGGGAGGTAATGGTGGGTAAGACACGATTGTTCGCGGTCGCTGCGTGTGTAGCGGCCGTGGTGGGCGTGGGCGCGACTGGCGCCCTTGCGGGTGAGATCAAGGGGCCGCCGTACCAGGGCCCTGCCGTGCCGGGTGGCATCGGTAATGCGGATAACTCCACGGCTGCGGTCACCAACGGGCACGCGTCGATCTGCGCGTTTAGCGGCCTGAACGACTTCGATTCGGAGCTCGGCCAGACGGACAGGCAGACGCAGACTCCGAAGGACGCCGCGCCCGGATCGGCGGCCCACGGTTGGCAGATTGAGGTCGCTCCCGGCGTGGTCATCACCGTCTCGTGCAACAAGAATGGGCCGGTCGGCTGACGACTAGAGGTCGTTCGCGCAACCGCTGTTCGAGGCGCGGTTGACGGAACAGAAGCACGCACCCGGAAGGCCCGCCACGTGGCGGGCCTTCCTTGTGGTGGGTGACAGCCGAATCGGCTGAGGTCATTGCCATCGGGAACCACGTTAGAAGAGAAGGATGCGCGAGAGACCCCCCAGGGGAATCGAGTCTCTCGCGCAGTGACCGCGAGCCCGCTCAGGTCCCCACCTGTTCCGGGGGTGCACCGTAACCGACACATGGCGTCAGCACCGGGTCGCACGGCCAGGGTAGGTGCAGCGTCATGTCCGTACATGACACGAATGGGTCAATTCCCAAGCGCCGCCGCCTCGAGCGGACGGCGCTTCACCGGCCTTCGCTGGACGGGCGCAACGCCTCCACGGATCGCGCCCGCACTCCCATAGACGCGCACGGGCCGGCAACCTTTGCGCGTTCCTGCAGGGTGATGGCCTGTCTTGTGTTTGCGCTGCTGCCAATTGGTCAATAACTGTGGCGAGGACGGGGCGCCGACTCTGCGCCCGTCTCCCCCACCTCCCCCGGGGGGCAAGGTTGGCGCCCCGTCCGTCGCAGAAGCTGCCGGTCGATACGTCGCACCGGCTGTCGAGTCGCGGCGAGCATCATCCGCCGAGCGCCAACACGCGAACGCCTGGTGCTCGAGGCGCTCCGCATTAGCCGGCCGGGGAGCGCACCCGCCGCCAGCCTCGGCGCTCCCCGGCGCGCGTCGTCCCCCCACTTTCGCGCCCGCACCTGAATAGACGCGGCCGCGGCGGAAACGGTTTCGTTGTCCGCGGAGATCGCTCTCGTCCGTCCGGCCGGGCGCCGCCGAGTCTCGACGCCGCTTCGCTGGGACGAAAGCGTCCATCCTGCCCTCGAGCACCCGATCGGCAAGCCTGCGCAGGTCTATTGACGAGGCGTTCAGCTCGCCGGTTGAAAGAGCTCGATCGGATTCCCGGATGGATCCTCGAGCAGGATCTGCTGACCACCGGGTCCGCGGATGATCTCGTTGCGGAAGCTGACGCCGTCAGCGCGGAGCCGTTCCACTTCAGCGGCGATGTCGTCGACAACGAAATGGATCCGATTCCATCCGCCCGGACCTGGCTTGCGCCCGTCCGGCATCGGTCGTCCGGCGGAACTCTCCGGACCGGCCAACAGCAGCCGCAGATTGCCACGGGTCACCTCGGCGAATGCCGGCGATGCTGTGTGGCCAGGCTCGAAGCCGAACTCGCTCGTGTAGAAAGCCACCGCTCGGTCGACGTCGTCGACCATGTAGCGGACACTGACCTTCTCGTCGGTCATGGTCACTTCACCTCCTGATCGCATGCTGTTTCCGCGCCGTGGAGCTGAAGCGGTGCGCGCCCAGAACGCGGGCGCCGCCGTGCACGCTCTAATGCTCGCGACGTGCTCGCTTCCTCGTAATGTTCGACCGCCTCGGCGATAGCAAACCGAGGGTCGAAGCGCTGGCGATTCATCGTCGGCGAGGCACTCGGTGCTCCGTCTCGGTGGTGGACGTCGGCGTAAGCGTCGCCACCCGGGCCTCGACCCGGTGGAACCCGGTCGTCCCTCACGGTGTACTGCGAACATGACATCTCGCACGGTGAGAGCGCTGCCGGCGTTGGTACTTCTCTGTGCCGTGGCGGGCATCGCCGCCACGGCTCCGGTAGCGGGCGCCGGCACGCGCGCGGGCACAGGCACCATTCCTCCGCCGAGCACCGATCCGTACATCGCCTCGGTCAGGTACGCGAGGTGCATGCGGGAGCACGGCGTTCCTCACCCCGACCCGGACGAGCACGGCGACTTCAGCCTCACGCCTGCGGACGAGAAGCGGATGAGTGCGGTCGACCCGAAACGGCGGAAGGCGGCCGAAAGCGCCTGTTTCCATCACCTCGAGGGATTGAATCTGGAGCCCCTCTCGCCTCACGCGATCGCCCTCGCGACGAGGGTCGTGGCAGACCTCGGCCGCTGCCTCAACAGCTACGGTCACAAGGTCGGGCCGCCGGAGGTGCGAAATCTCGGACGCGGACGCGCCTCGTTCGGCTTCAAGCAGCTGCCCGACGCGAGACAGGGCCTACTGGCAAAGCCCCGTCGGCCGGCTCGAGGCACGGCGGCTGCAGCGAGATCAGCTCATCTGCGAGAAGCGCGTCAAGATGGCCGCCAGGCTGAACAAGATCATCGCGGACGACCGTCGGGTCACGGATCCCCGCTCTGTCTAGAAGAGCTGGTTCTCGCCGGCGAAGATCGCCGACACCGAGTCGTCGGCGAACACGTTCGAGATCGTCTCGGCGAGGATGCCGGCGATCGACAGCACCTGGATGTTCGCCGGCTGCCGGAGGGGGTCGAGCGGCACCGTATCCGTGACCACGAGCTTGTGGATGTCGCTGGCGGCGATCCGCTCGAGCGCCTGCCCGTTGAAGAGGCCGTGGGTGGCGCAGGCGTAGACCTTCGTGGCGCCGGCGTCTTTCAGCGCCGTCGCGCCCGCGACGAGCGTGCCCGCGGTGTCGATGATGTCGTCGATGATCACGGCGACCTTGCCCTCGACATCGCCGATCACCGTCGTGACCTTGGCCTGATTGTGCGCCGGCCTGACCTTGTTCAGGATCACGAGGTCGCCCGCGACCATCTCTGCGAACTTGCCCGCGATCTTCGCGTGGCCCGTGTCGGGGGACACGACCGCCAGCTCCTCGTCGAGGTTGAGGTCGCGCACGTACTGGGCGAACAGCGGGATCGCCGTCATGTGGTCGACCGGGATCTCGAAGAACCCCTGCACCTGGCCGGCATGGAGGTCCATGGTCAAGACTCGGTCGGCACCGGCGGTCTGGAGGAGGTCGGCCACCAGCTTCGCCGTGATCGGCTCGCGCGGCCTCGACTTCTTGTCCTGCCGGACGTAGAAGTACCACGGGACGACGGCAGTGATGCGCTTCGCCGAGGCGAGCTTGGCCGCGTTGATCATGATCAGGAGCTCCATCAGGTGCTGGTCGACCGGCGCGGACGCGGTCTGGACGATGAAGATGTCCGCCCCGCGGATCGAGTCCTCGTAGCGGCAATACGTCTCGCCGCTCGCGAACGTCTTCAGCGTCGTCTCGCCGAGCTCGCAGCCGATCAGGCGCGCGATCTGGGCCGCGAGGTCCGGGTTCGAGCGGCCGGACACGAGCATCAGCCTCTTGTTCGGCGTCAACCCGATCGCGCGTCCGAGGACCGTGCCCGGCGTGGGGAGCTCGGGTGTGCCGAGCCCCGGCAAGGTCTGCTCAACCGTCCCGCTTTCCACCACGCCCCTCCTTGATCGTCTGTCTCGGCGGGAACCCGACGAGAGCGTTGTCCGGGACATCCTCGGTGACGACGGTGCCGGCTGCCGTCCAGACGTCGTCGCCCACGGTGACCGGCGCGACGAACATCGTGTCGACGGCGACCCGCGCATCCTTGCCGATCGAGGTCCGCTTCTTCGGCACGCCGGGGCGATGGTCGAAGTTCGCCGTGATCGAGCCCGCACCGATGTTCGTCCCTGCCCCGACCTCCGCGTCTCCGAAGTAGCTGAGGTGGGGAACCTTGGCCTCCTCGTCCAGCAGCGTGTTCTTGAGCTCCACGAACGTTCCCGCCTTCGACCGCGCCTTGAGCACGGTACCCGGTCGAACGTAACAGAACGGCCCGACGACGGCCCCCGGTCCGACTTCGGCGTCGACGACGACGGCATGGGGGCCGATCTCTGCCCCGCCGGCGACGCTCGTCGAGCCCTGGAGCGACGTGAAGGGATGCACGACCGCGTCGGGCTCGAGGATCACATCCGGCCCGATCCACGTCGTGCGTGGGTCGAGAATGCTGACGCCCGCCAGCATGTGCGCGACGTTGATCCTGTCGCGCAGGGTGGCTGCCGCGGCGGCGAGCTCGACGCGTGTGTTGACGCCCTCGGTCTCGCCGGGATCGTCCGCGACGTGGACGACGACCCTGTGGCCGTGCTCGACGAGGTCGCGCACGGCGTCGGTCAGGTACAGCTCGCCCTGGACGTTCGCCGGCTGGAGGCGGTGGAGCGCCGGCCAGAGGAGATCGCCCCGGAAGACGTAGATCGACGAGTTGGCCTCTCCGATCTCGAGCTGCTCCGGCGACGCGTCACCCGCCTCGACGATGGCCTCGAGGTCGCCGTCCGCGCCGCGCACGATCCGCCCGTAGCTCCGGATGTCGGCCGGGACGAACGTGAGGACGGTCGCGCCGGCCTCCCGCGAGCGGTGCGTCTCGAGCAGCGCTTCGAGCAGCCCCGTCGTCAAGAGCGGCGTGTCGCCGGAGAGGACGAGCACCTCCCCGGCGCCGGTGAGGGCGCTTTCGGCGGAGCGAACTGCGTCGCCCGTCCCGAGTGGCCGCTGCTGCACGACGGTGACGAGGCCGTCGAACGCCGCGGCGGTCTCGGGTGACACGACGACGACGAGTGGCTCGGCTCCGAGAGGACGGGCGGTGTGGACGACCCAGTCCACCATCCGCCGGCCCAGGATCGGGTGGAGGTGCTTCGGCGTCGCCGAGCGCATGCGCGTCCCGAGGCCTCCGGCCATGACGACGGCTGCGAGCGTGGGTCGGGATGTGGACACGGTCGGCATGTTGGCTGGGGCGCCAGGATTCGAACCTGGGATCACGGGACCAAAACCCGTTGCCTTACCGCTTGGCCACGCCCCAGTGAATCGGGACGACGAGTGTACCCGGACGTCAGGTCGTCCCGGGTCTGTCAGCGCCGGTCGAGGAGCAGCGCCGCCAGGGCGACGGCCGCGAGGAGGACGACGGCGACGAGGGCCAGCAGGCCGACAGCACGACACCGACGGGAACCAGCACGACGATCAACTGGGAGACGGCGCCGACCCATGTCACCTCACGCACGAGTCGTGAGCGGTGATCGCGGCCGATCCAGATGTAGGCGGCGACGGAGGCGACTGCCGCGAGGACGGCGAGCCACCACGGCACGACACCGACCAGCACGAGGATCGCCTCGACGACGCGATACCCAGCGCGAGGCGCGTCCTGCGCGCCGGAACTGGCGCGAAAGCCTGCGTTCACGGTGCTCGACGACCATGCCGGACATACCTCAAAGGTAGACGCCGTCGAACGCCGCGCTCGCGGAGGCGCCGCGATCGCTCAGCAGGGCGTCGTGACCCAGGTGCGACCATGAGGCCGCAGCGCGGCGGCCGCGTCCTCAGCCGCAGCCCGGTCGGCGAAGAGCCCGTAGACGCAGGGGCCCGCCCCGGTCACGTCCGCGCGGAACGCGCCGAGGTCGAGGAGCCGCTGCGACAGCGGAGACGCGGCGAGATCGTTCGGAGGAAGGCGCGCGAGGTCGGCGGCACGGTTCACCGAGGCGACGGCGTCGAGGAGGGCGGCCACGCGCCCGTCGAACCCGATCTGTCCGTCGCGATCGTCGAAGCGGGCGTAGACCGATCCGGTGGATACCTTGAAGGCGCCCGCGGGCAGGACGAGCACGACCCAGTAGCCCCGCGGCAGGTCGAGCGGTGTGAGTCGGCTGCCGTCGCCCCTGCCGAGCCGAGGGCCGGGCTCGAGGAAGAACGGCACGTCGGCGCCGATGCCGGCCGCGAGCTCCGCGAGCGCCGCTCGCGTCGAGCGGCTCGAGGAGAAGCCGGTTGGCAAGCAGGAGCGCCGCCGCCGCATCCGAGCTGCCGCCGCCGAGCCCGGCCGCGACCGGGATCGCCTTCGTGATCTCGACGCTCCACCGCGGCTCGGTGCCTGCGGCCGCCGCGAGCGCCTCGAGCGCCGCGGTGACGAGCGTGTCTCCCTCGTAGCCGGACACGGCGAGGCGGTCCCCGGGAGCGACGGCGATCCGGTCCTCCAGCGCGATCTGCTGCATGACCGTGCCGACCTCGTGCTTGCCGTCAGCGCGCAGTGGGCCGACCACGAGTGCGAGGTTGATCTTCGCCGGAGCCGCGATTGCCGTCATGCCAGCGACGCCGCAAGCTCGACGAAGACGTGAGGCGCGAGCGCCTCCGCGCGGACCGCAGGATCGAGCCCGAGCGCGGCGAGCGCGGCGACGGCCTCCTCGCGTGACGCCAACCCTGCCAGTCGCACGGAATTCGCCAGCGTCTTGCGGCGATGGGCAAACGACGCCTCGACGACCTTCCGGACGTCCGTGAAGTGCTCCGGCAGGGCGATCCTCCGGAACGCGACGATCGCGGAATCGACGTTCGGCGGCGGGCGGAAGACGGTGCGGGACACAGGATGCAGGGCTGTCCGCCGGGCGGCGAGCTGGACGAGCACCGAAACTGCGGCGTAGGCCTTGGTGGACGGCGCCGCGAAGAACCTGTCCGCGACCTCGCGCTGCACCATGACGCACCAGAGGTCGATCGACGGAAGACCCGCGAGGCTCTCGGCGACGATCGGGGTGCCGATGTTGTAGGGCAGGTTGGCCACGAGCTTCGTCGGGGTGGGTTCGAGGCCGCCGAGATCGAGGCGGAGGGCATCACCCCAGTGGACCGAGATGTTCCCCCGCGCTTCGAGGTCGCTGAGGTGCGGTTCGAGCCGGCGGTCGACCTCGACGGCGTGGACATGGGCGCAGCGCTCGGCGAGCACCCGGGTGAGGACGCCGAGGCCCGGCCCGATCTCGAGCACGACATCGGCCGCGTCGAGCTCGGCCAGGCGTGCGATGACGCCGAGGATGTTCTCGTCGACGAGAAAATGCTGGCCGAGCGACTTCTTCGGTGTGATGCTCACGGCGCCGGCAGCCGGAAGGCCGCATCGGCGTTCCGGTCGATCTGCCGCTCGAGCGCCGCAACCTCCTCGCCGCGGGCCTCGGCGAGCGCCGCCAGCGTGTGGAGGACGTTCGCGGGCTCGTTGCGCCTGCCCCGCAGGGGCTGGGGCGCGAGGTACGGGCTGTCCGTCTCGGCCAGGATCCTGTCGGCGGGTACCGCCGCCGCCGCGTCCCGGAGCTCGCCTGCCTTCGGGTACGTGACGTTGCCGGCGAAGGAGACGTAGTACCCCCGCTCGACGGCGGTGTCGAGCAGGCCGGGCGCCGAGAAGCAATGGAGGATGACGGTGCCGCCGAACGGCTCGAGGGCGGCTGCCGTGTCCGCGTCGGCCTCGCGGGTGTGGATCACGACCGGCAGGCCGGCCGACGACGCCAGCTCGAGCTGGCGCTCGAGGAGCGCGAGCTGCGCCTGACGGGGGGCGAGGTCGTGGAAGTAGTCGAGTCCGGTCTCCCCCACCGCGACGACGTCCGGGTGCCCGACGAGCTCGTCGAGCTCGTCGATCCGCGCCGCTTCGCCGCCTCCCGCGTGATGGGGATCGATGCCGACGGCCGCGAAGACGCCCTCTTGCCGCTCGGCGATCGAGAGCGCCGCACGACACGACTCGATGCCCGTGCCGATCGTGATCACGCGGGAGACGCCGGCCGCGCGCGCGCGCTCAACGAGCACCGCGGCCGGCTCGTCGCATCCGTCGAGGTGCGCGTGGGTGTCGATCACGCCGCGGTCAGGCCGCCGTCACGCCGTGGGGAGCTCGAGGCGGGGGAACAGCGGCGAGGCTGCCTCGATCCCCTCCGTCTCACCGGTGACGGCCGTAGACCGCCCGTGACCAGTCGAGCTCCGGGGGCTGCCCGAGAGCCTCGAGGATCGCCGCCGCCGTGTCCGGGACGTAGGCCGCGAGCACGATTGCGACGACGCGGAGCCCGTCGACGAGGTCGTAGAGCACCCGGTCGAGCTCGTCCGAGAGCGCGTCGTCCTTCGCGAGCTGCCACGGCGCCGTGCTCTCGACCTCGCGGTTGAGCGCGCGGACCACCTCCCAGACCCGCTCCAGGGCTCCGGTGACGTCGAAGTGGTCGAGGCGCTCGGCCACGTCGGCCGCGAGCGGCGCGACCGCGGAGGCGACTGCGCCGTCCGGCGAGGGCAGAGCGCGCAGCTGACCGTCGCGGTAGCGGGCCACCATCGCCGTCGTCCGGGAGAGGAGATTGCCGAGATCGTTCCCGAGCTCCCTGTCGTAGCGCTCCTGGATCCCCTCGAGCGACGCGGTCCCGTCCTGCCCGAAGGAGATGGCCCTCGCACACCAGAACCGGACCGGATCAACGCCGTAGATGTCGATCAGGTCGAGCGGGTCGACGACGTTCCCGAGCGACTTCGAGATCTTCCGGTCGTCCAGGAGGAGCCAGCCGTGGACGAAGAGCTGCCGCGGGGGCTCGTAGCCGGCTCCGAGCAGCATCGCGGGCCAGTAGACGCAGTGGAAGCGGAGGATGTCCTTGGCGAGCAGGTGCCGCACGGCCGGCCAGTACGTCTCGACGAGATCCTCGCCGGGCCGCGCGTAGGTGAGCGCGCTGAGGTAGTTGACGAGCGCATCGGCCCAGACGTAGGCGACCGAATCCGGATCCCACGGGATCGGGATACCCCACGTCTGTCCGGCGCGGCTGATCGAGAAATCCTGGAGCCCGCCCTCGACGAAGCGGCGGGCCTCGTTCGCGCGGAATCCCGGTTGCACGAAGTCGTCACGCTCGTACAGCTCGAGGAGCTGAGCCTGGAACGACGAGAGCCGGAAGAACCAGTTCCGCTCCTCGATCCACTCCGGCTCCCGGTCGTGCTCGGGGCACTTGCCGTCGACGAGGTCTGCCTCGGTCTTGAACGCCTCGCAACCGACGCAGTAGAGCCCGGCGTAGACGTCCTGGTAGACGTGCCCGTTGTCGTAGAGCCGCTGCAGGAAGCCCTGGACGAACTGCTTGTGCTGCTCGTCGCTCGTGCGGATGAAGAAGTCGTTCGACGCATTGAGTCGCGCTGGGAGCTCACGCCAGACGCCCGCGATCTGGTCGGCGTACTCCTGCGGGGACAAGCCCTGCTCGGCCGCGACCCGGGCGACCTTCGCCGCGTGCTCGTCGACCCCGGTCAGGAAGAACGTGTCGTCGCCACGCTGACGCCGGTGCCGGACCAGGATGTCGGCCGCGATCGTCGTGTAGGCATGGCCGATGTGCGGCGTCGAGTTGACGTAGTAGATCGGCGTCGTGACGTAGAAGCGCTCCATTTCCACTGATTCTACGGAGGCGCGCCAGCAGCCACCCCCCAGCGCCGAGGATCGCGACGAGCAGGGCCGCCAGCGTCGGCAGCGACCCCATGTCCCCGGCCAAGCCGGACTCCCGGCCCGCGGACGCGAGAGCCGCGTGGCGACTGCTGCCGACCCGGTCGCCCGCGCGCGAACGACACGAGCCGGCGACGGGGCGGGAGGCTTGGCGCGCCGCACGGGAGACAGGGCGACCGCAGGCGCCGTGTCCGGCGACGTCGATGCCGGCGTCCCGGTCGCGGATGCGAGGGAAGAGCGCACGGCCCGACGACGCACTTCCGTCGCGGGAGTCGTCGCGGGCGCGACCACCCTGCGCGACTGGAGCGACACCTCGGTGCGAGCCTCGGTGCGAGTGACACGACCGGAGGCGCTGTACGGGCCGCCGGCGGCGCCGGTCACAGGGCTCGCGACCAGCGGTCGCGACGACACGTGCGGCATCCCCCGGCTCTCGCCGCCGCGGACAGCCGGTACCGACGAGCCCTGCGGCACGGCCGACGTCGCGGGGAGAGGCGCCGGCGCCGAGGCTGTGCCCGCGGAAGCCACGACCGGCTCGGCGGCTGCGGATGCGGCTGCAGCGGCGGTCGCCACGGCGGGCGCCGGGGGCGTCGAGGCGGGAGCCGTTGCGGCCCCACCGGCGGAAGCGGCGGAAGCCACCGGAGCGGGTGCGGCGGAGGCCGACGGCGAGGACGTCGACGGTGAAGACACCGGCAGCGGCGCGGGCGGGACGGCGGCAGCCGAGGCGGAACCCGTGGGGGTGGCCGGCGTCGCGACCGGAGCCGGAGCGGGTGCGGGGGTGCGGTCGGGGGCAGAGGACGGGCTCGGCGGCGGCGGAGCGGCGAGCCGCGGCGGCAGGAGCGTCGCCGGATCGAGGTACCCGTCGGCTGCCGTCGAGACGCGGATTCCGAGGTGGACGTAGGGCGTGGGCCATTCGGCGTCGCCACTCGACCCGGCCAGGCCGACGGTGTCACCCTCGGAGACCGACGCGCCCTTCGAGATGGAGATCTCGCCGAGGTGTGTGAGGGAGACGGCATAGCCCGCGAGCTGGATCGTGACGGTGCGGCCCGAGCCGGGCACGACACCCGCGAAGGACACCGTTCCGTCTGCGGGCGCGCGAACGGGCTCTCCCGCGGCGCCCGCGACGTCGATGCCGCGGTGCTGCCCTGCCGCATAGGCGTCAGGGCCGAGCGAGTAGGGACGAAGCACCTCTCCCTGGAGCGGCCACGACCAGGCCGAGGCCTGTGGGGCCAACACGAAGAGCGCGAGAAGCGCGAAGCCGACGACGACGCGGCGCATGAACGACCTCCTGTTCTCTTTTTTGACAACGTCGAGGCGTGAACTGTAACCGTCGGGTCGGACGTTGTCAAATTCGCCTACAGAGAGGCGGAATAGAGCGTGTTGCGGGGCACCCCGCTGAGCCTGGCGACGACGGCGGCGGCCACGCTGCGCTGGGCTCCGGCGGCGACGAGCTCGGCCACGGCGGCGACGGCTGCCGAGGCAGCGGCGGACGAGTCGGCGGGCTCGTTCGAGCAGCCGATGACGAGCGTGACCTCCCCTCTCGGCGCCTCGCGGAAGCGCTCGGCGACAACGGCAGCCGTACCGGCGACGACCTCCTCGTGGAGCTTCGTCAGCTCACGGCAGACGACAACCGGCAGGTCGGGAGCGACGGTCGCGAGACCGGCGAGCGTGGTCGGGAGCCGCTTCGGAGACTCGAACGCGACCGCGGGATACGGCGACCGCGCGATCTCCTGCCAGAGGGCCGCACGCGCCCGCTCCGTCCGGGGGAGGTAGCCGAGGAACCGGTACTGGTCGGCCGCGAGCCCGCTCGAGACGAGAGCCGTCTCGACGGCAGACGGCCCCGGCAGGACGGTCACCGGCACTCCCGCCGCGCGTGCCGCCGCCACGAGGCGGACGCCCGGGTCGTTGACGCCCGGGAGACCGGCGTCCGAGACGAGCGCCATCCGCTCCCCGGCGACGAGACGCGGCACCAGCTCGGCGGTACGCGACGCCTCGTTGTGCCGGTGGTACGACAGCAGGCGCGCCTCGATGCCGTGTCGCTCGAGGAGGCGGCGCGTGTGCCGCGTGTCCTCGCAGAGGACGGTGTCGGCGCTCGCGAGCTCGTCGAGCACGCGCAGCGTCACGTCGCCGAGATTGCCGATCGGCGTCGCGCAGAGGGCGAGCGTCACCGGAGTCCGTCGAGCGCCTCGAACCCGACGAGGGCCGCGCCGATGAGCCCCGCGGCGTCCCCGAGCTCGGCCTCGACGATGCGCAGTGTCTCGTCCGCCGGTTCGATCGCCTCGGACCGCGCCGCCGCGCGGGCCGGCTCGAGCACGAGATCGCCCGCGGCGGCGCCGAAGCCCCCGCCGATCAGGACGACATCGGGAGCGAAGATGTTGACGAGGGAGCCGATCGCTGCGCCCAGCAACCTGCCGATCTCCGCGAGCGCGCCGGTCGCCTGCTCGTCGCCCGCGGCGGCCCGCTCGAGGAGAACCGGCGCGCCGGCACCTGGCCCGTACAGCTGCGCGGCCGCACGGTCGGCGGCGAGCCCGGATGCATGGGCCTCGAGATGCCCCCGGCCGTGGCAGTTCCCCTGGCAGGGCTGGCCTCCGGCGACCACGACGACATGACCCAGCTCGGCCCAGCCGCGGTAGAGGTGGTCGTCGATGACGATGCCTCCGCCGACGCCCGTCCCGAGCGTGAGCATGACCAGGTTGGACACGTCTCTCCCGGCCCCGAGACGCCACTCGGCGAGTGCCGCGGCATTGCCGTCGTTCTCGACGCCGGCCGGGACGCCGTAGCGCTCGCGCGCGAGGTTCGGGAAGTGCACGTTGTGGAGCGGGAGGTTGACCGCCCGCAGCGCGACCCCGCTGCGACGGTCGATGTTGAGCGGCACCCCGAAGCCGATCGCCGCCGCGCCGTCCGTCATGAGGTCCGAGACGACGCCGTCGAGCGCGCTGAGGACCTGATCCTGGCTGGCGTCGGGCGTCGCGATCTCGATCGTGCGGCCGATCGTGCCGTCCCGCGCGACGAGGCCGGCGCGGATCTTCGTCCCGCCCAGGTCGACTCCGATAACCCGTTCTTCACGCACGTCGCGGCTACGATAACCGCCCGGATGCCCGAACAAGAGAAGCCCTACAAGGTGTACAGGGGCGGTCGGGCGAAGGGCAAGGTCCCGTTGCAGCGGCCCGCGGCCAGCCGCTCGAGAGCCACCGGCACCGGGGCGAATGACAGGAAGCCGCGCGAACGGCACGTGGGCCGGCGGATCACGATCGCGCTCGCCCTCATGCTCCTGCTCGGGGTCGTCTGGCTCGTTGCGAGCTACCTCTCGGTGTCGAAAGGCATCTCGGACGCGAACGCGCGCGTCCCGAAGCCTGTACTCGCCGAGCTCAAGAGCCAGAACGGGATGCTCTCCTCGACTCCGACGACGATCCTCGTGGTCGGCACCGACGGCGGCACGCAGCCGGGCCGCGGCGACGCCCGCCGGGCCGACTCGATCATGCTGGTGCGTACCGACCCGAGGAAGCACCGGTTGGCGTTCCTCTCCATCCCCCGCGACCTGCGCGTCGAGATCCCGGGCTACGGGAGCGCCAAGATCAACGCGGCCTCGCAACTCGGCGGCCAGGTCCTGGCGCTGAAGACGGTGAAAGACCTCACCGGTCTCGACGTCAACCACGTCGCCTTCGTCGACTTCGACCGGTTCCGCGCGCTGATCGACTCCGTGGGAGGCGTCGACATCGACGTTCCCCGGCCGATCCTGGCGAACAAGTTCGACTGCCCCTACGCGACCGACGCGCGCTGCCGCGCCTGGCCGGGCTGGCGCTTCGAGAAGGGGGCCCAGCACATGGACGGCCGTCGGGCGCTGATCTACTCGAGGATCCGGGAGAACCGGCTCAACCCGTCCGAGACGGACCTCGACCGCGCCCGCCGCCAGCAGCAGGTGCTTCAGGCCACGGCCGACAAGGTCACGTCGTTGGGGACGGCGGTGAGGCTGCCGTTTCGGGGCGGCGACATCGTCGAGCCGCTCGCGACCGACCTCAGCGCGGGCCAGGCGATCCAGCTCGGCTGGGCGTACTTCCGTGCCGACGCCAAGAGCGCGCTCCACTGCCGCCTCGGTGGCGAGCCCGGGAGCGCGGACGGCGAGTCGGTCATCTTCGGGTCGGAGGACAACGTCGCGACGATCGCGATGTTCACGGGCCGCTCGGCCCCGCTCGCCCCTGCGAAGGGGCTCCCGTATGCGCCCGGCTGCGTCGTCGGGGACCGCCGGCTGTGAGCAGCCGTCAGTCCGCTGCGGCCGCCTTCTTGTCCCCGCTGCCCGCGTCCTTGGCGGGCTCCTTCTTCTCGCCGCCCTCGCTCTTCTCGCCCGAGCCGCCCTCGCCGTCCTTGGCGGCGCCCTTCCGCGAGCCACGGCCATAATCGGTCGAGTAGAAGCCGGAGCCCTTGTAATGCACAGCCACGGGAAACAGCACCTTCTCCACCGGGGTCGCGCCGCACACCTCGCAGCTGTCCGCGGGCGCGTCGCTCATCTTCTGGAAGAGCTCGAAGGTGTGCCCGTTCGGACACCGGTACTCGTAGATCGGCATCAGGCGGCCAATCTACCAGCGACGATCCGTCCCCAAAATCCATGACCCAGACCGCCGAAGCCTCCCGCGAGCCCCGGCCGTTCGCGGTTTCCGCCCGCTCTTTCGTCACGGCCCACGCGTTCTGGCTCGGGGTTGCTGCGATCGCCGCGGGGGCGACGGCCTTCCTCCTCCACCAGCTCATGGCGTGGGCGCCGCACGAGGACGAGGCTCTCGCCCTGTTCGTGGGGCGGGACAGCTTCTCCGGCGTGGTCGAGCACGTGACCCGCGAGCGGGGCGGGGCGCCGCTGCACTTCATGGTGGCCTATGCCGTGGCCCATCTCGGACTCGGCCTCGGCAGCCTGCGCCTCGCGTCCGCCGCGTTCGCCGTGGCGAGCCTCCCCCTCGTCGCGCTGCTCGGCCGGCGGCTCGTCGACCGGGCGACGGCGCTGATCGCGACCGCACTCGTCGCCGGCAGCTGGGTCTTCCTCTTCCACGGGGTCTACGGGCGGATGTACAGCCTCTTCCTCTTCCTCTCCCTGCTCTCGTTCGTGCTCCTCCTGCGCGCCCTCGACCGCGCGCGGCTGGCGGCCCTGGGCGCTCTGGGCCGTTGCGATCGTGCTGACGGTCGCCGCACATCCGTACGGAGCCCTCGTGCTGGCCGCGCAGGCCGTGTTCGTCGTCGCGGCGCGCCGTGACCGCATGCGCCAGGCCGTCGCCGCCTTTGCGGCCGTGGTTGTCGCGGGCATCCCTTTCTGGCTCACCGACCTCGTCCTCGCGGGCCGGTTCGACGTCGGGGTCGGAGGCGGGGGCGCGAAGCTCGGAGGGCCGTGGGCGATCGTCACGTACCTGTGGCGGACGGCCGGTGACTTCAGCAGCGGGCGCTGGCCGGTGCTCGTCGTCGTGCTGCTACTCGCCCTGATCGGCCTCATCCGCGTCCGCGGCGAGACCCGCGCGCTCGCCCTCTGCGTGGTCGGCGTGCCGGTGGCGGCCTTCCTCGCGGCTCGCTTCGGCGGGTCGACGTCGCCCGAGTCGCGCCACCTGATCTTCGTGCTCCCCTTCTTCGCCATCCTCGTGGCGGCCGGGATCCTGCGCAGCACCCGGCGGTTCCCGGCGGCGGCCGTGGCGGTCACCGTGCTGCTGGTCGTCCTCGAGGTGAGCTGGGCCTCGGACAGAACGCCTCAGCTGTTCAACTGGGAGCCGAACAAGCGCCAGGCCACCCGCGCCCAGGCCGAGCGCTTCCTCGCCGAGACGAGCCGTCCCGACGACCTCCTGTTCGGCTACGAGCCGCTCTTCCTCGGGGCCTGGGAGCAGAACCGCGACTTCCCGGACGTCGTCCTCCCGCGTGCCGACGCGGTGCTGGCGCTGCGGACGCTCGAGCACGCACGGCAAGCCACTCGGCCGCGGCGTGTGGATCCTCGACGCCAGCGAGCGGAACAACCTCGAGCCCCGGCTCGAGATGGAGGACCGGGACCCCGGGCCGCCCGGGCTCTTCGAGCATCGCGTCTTCGGGCCGTTCCTGATCCTGCGCACCCGCGAGCCGGTCGTGACCGAGGATGCCTACCTGACCGCGGCGGCGAGAGCGATGCTCGCCGGCCGGTCGCTCGGAATCGGCGACGCGGACGTCAACCTGCAGACCATCGAGCGGGCCGACCGCGCGCTCCGCGGCTACGGCCCGTCGCTGCGCCTGCGCTCGGACAACTCGCGGTAGCACGGCGCCGACTCGAAGGCGCCGAGCCCGGCGGGCGTCTCCGGCCGATGCGGGCCGGGGCCGCAGCTTCCGCGCCGCGGCGGCCGCGGACGCACCGAGCAGGCCGCCGATCACGAACGAGCGCAACTTTCTCGTACGGGTGCCGTCCGCCCTCGCCATCAGGGCAGGGCTCCGGAGGTCGGCGGCACCTGCACCTCTCCGTCACGGTCCATGGGAGGATCGTAGGGGATGACGATCTGCTGCCTCGGCGATCTCGTGCTCGACGTGATCGTGCGTCTCGAGCAGCCCCTCGCGACCGGCGCCGACGCGACCTCGCGGACCGTGCTCCGCCCCGGTGGCCAGGGCGCGAACGTCGCTGCGTGGGTCGCCGCCCTCGGCGGCAGGTCGCGGTTCGTCGGGAAGCGCGGCGCCGACGCTGCGGGGACGATGGCGGCGGCGAGGCTGCTCGAGCTCGGCGTCGAGCTCGCAGGCCCGGTCGAGCCTGCCGGGAACGGGATCATCGTCTCCCTCGTGCACCCCACCGGCGAGCGCACGATGTGCGCGGACCGCGGTTGCGCCACCGAACTCCAACCCGACGAGATCGACGAGGCATGGTTCGCCGACTGCAGCCATCTCCACGTCTCGGGCTACGCGCTCCTGCGCGAGCCGATCCGGTTCGCCGCGGCCGCGGCGATCGGCCACGCGCGGGCGGCCGGAGCCCGGGTGAGCGTCGACCTGTCCTCGTGGAGCGCGATCCGCGACCACGGCGCGGTCCGGTTCCGCGCCGACCTCGAGGACCTCGCGCCCGACGTCGTGTTCGCGAACGAGGACGAGGACCGGATCGTTGGCGGCCGCATTGCCGGCTGCGCCTGGATCCTCAAACGGGGCCCCGCCGGCGCCTCGTTCGACGGTTTCGAGCGTGCAGCGCTCCCCGTGGAGCCGGTCGACTCGACGGGGGCGGGCGACGCCTTCGCCGCCGGCTGGCTCGTGGGCGGGCCGGACCTCGCTCTCGAGGCCGCGGCGCGCTGCGTGCAGCAGGCGGGATCGATGCCGCACGCGGATAGTTAGGCTCGCCCTGATGCGCGATCTGATCCACGTCGGCGACGAGGTCCTGACCGCGCTCGAGGAGGAGCGGGCCGTCGTCGCGCTGGAGACGACCCTCGTCGCCCACGGCTTCCCCGCGCCAGACGGCGTCGCCACCGGCCTTGCGAGCGAGGCGGCGGTGCGGGCGGCCGGAGCGATCCCCGCCACGATCGGCGTTCTCGACGGCCGCATCAGGATCGGCCTCGACCACGAGGAGCTCGAGCGGTTCACGCCCGCAGGCGCGCAAGCTCGGCCCGCGCGACCTGGCCGCCTGCGCGGTTCAGGGCGCGGTCGGCGCGACAACGGTCGGCGGCACGCTCACCGCAGCGGCCGCCGTGGGAATCCGGTTCATGGGCACAGGCGGCCTCGGCGGTGTGCACCGCGGCTTTCCGACACCGCCGGACGTCTCGGCCGACCTCTCCGCCGTCGCGCGCATCCCGGCCCTCGTCGCCTCGTCGGGCGTCAAGTCGATCCTCGACGTACCCGCGACCGTGGAGCTGCTCGAGACGCTCGGCATCCCGGTGATCGGCTACGGAAGCGACACGCTGCCGCTCTTCTACGACGCCGCCGGCGGCCCGCCCGTCTCCGTCCGCTCGGACGAGGTCGGCGAGATCGCCCGGATCGCAGACGCCCACTGGCGTCTCGGCGGCAACACGCTCCTCGTCGGTCGCCCGCCGTCGGAGAGCCTCGACGTCGAGCCCCTGATCGACGAGGCCCTCGCCGCCGCCACCCGTGAGGAGGTCGGCGGGCAATCCCTCACCCCGTTCGTGCTCGCGTACCTGCACGAGCACTCCGGCGGCGAGACGCGCCGGGTCAACCGCGATCTCATCGTCGCCAACGCGGGCCTCGCCGGTGCGATCGCCGCCGCATACGCGAATCTCTGACGGCAGCATGGGGCTCTTCGACGGCATCCGCGATCTTCCGCTCACAGTCGAGGGCTATGCCCTCGAGGGACTGGAGCAGCACGTCTCGAGCGACTTCCTGCGCAAGAGCACGCTGATCCGGCTCTCGGGCGGAGGAGAGGAGGGGGTCGGCGAGGACGTGACGTACGCGGCCGCCGAGCACGACCTGCAGCAGTCGCTCGGGCCCGTGCTGCCGCTGCGCGGTGAGTGGACGCTCGAGACGTTCTCGCAGCACCTCGCCACGCTGCCGCTGTTCGACCACGAGCCCGAGCAGCACGCGTACCTCGACTACCGCCGCTGGGCCTTCGAAAGCGCGGCCCTCGACCTCGCGCTCCGCCAGGCGGGCCGCTCGCTGGGAGACGCGGTCGGGCGCACGGCCTCTCCGCTGACGTTCGTCGTCTCGACGCGCCTCGGCCAGCCCGCCACGACGGAGCGCCTGAGTGCGTGGCTCGACCACTACCCGGACCTGCGGTTCAAGCTCGACGCAACGGCCGACTGGTCGGTCGAGCTGATCGCCGAGCTCGCGGCCACGGGCGCCGTCGACTCCGTCGACTTCAAGGGTCAGTACCGGGGAACGGCCGTCGACACGGTGCCCGATCCAGGCCTGTACGAGAGGGTCGTGAGAGGGCTCCCCGACGCGTGGCTCGAGGATCCGGCGCTCACGCCCGAGACGGAGGCCGTGCTCGAGCCCCACAGCGGGCGCGTCACCTGGGACGCGGTGATCCACTCGGTCGCGGACATCGAGGCGCTCCGCTGGCCGCCGAGGACGGTGAACGTGAAGCCCTCGCGGTTCGGCTCGGTCGAGCGACTCTTCGCGGCCTACGACTACTGCGAGGCGAACGGGATCGGCGCCTACGGCGGGGGGCAGTTCGAGCTCGGGGTCGGACGCGACCAGATCCAGCTGCTGGCGGCGCTCTTCCATCCCGGGACGCCGAACGACGTCGCTCCCAGCGGGTTCAACCTGGCGCCGGCGCCGGGCCTGCCCGTCAGCCCGCTCGTCGTCACGCCCCGCTCGACCGGCTTCGCCACTGCCGGCTGAGCGACGCCGGACGTCGCGGCTAGCGGTCGAGCGCCGCGAGCAGGTCGTCGACGGGCACGAGCGGCAGCGACTCGATCCTCGAGCTTCCCCGTGCTCCCATCACGAGCGACAGCCTCGCGACCGTCACGTCGTCGGGAGCCTCGACGATGTTGACGAAGTCGTACTCGCCGAGCGAGACCCACTGGTGGAGGATCCGCGCCCCGAGCTCCTCGAGGTCGAGGTTGACCTCCCGCAGGCGTCCCGGGTTCGAGTTGAGGGTCTGGATGCCCTTCTCCGTCAACGTCGTCAGCATCAGGTAGAGCGGCACGGGTGTCCTCCTGGGGCGGGGAGCGGTGGCGCGGAGCTTACTCGGCCGAGTCCCGCGGAGCGAGCCGCACTGCGATCCGTTCCGCCCGTGTGGTTCCCACGCGCGCGGCCTGGTCGACGTAGAGGAGCGCCGCACCAAGAAAGAGCACCGGCGAGAGGACGAGGCCCGCGAGGAACGACGCCGCCCGCTCCGAGTTGTCGGCGAACCCCTGCAACAGGATCGCGGCGGCGATCTGCGTGACGAAGACGAGGATGGTCAGCGTGCAGAGCGCTCCGAGCGCGTGGGCGTAGTCGGCGCGCCCGAGAACGAGCCCGCGGCGAAGCGCGTCCCTGACGCCGAGCGGCTCCTGGATCGCTGCCGGCACGGCGAGGCCGATCAGCGCGAACCACGCGAGCCCCGGGAGGACGAAGAGCGCCGTCAGGAAGGGGAACGGAAGGTAGACGAGGACGCCGGCGATCGCCGCGGGGACGATGCGCGGCGACCGGACGCTCACGCCGCCCACGACGGCAGACGCGAGGACGAACGACGCGGTCGTGGCGATCGCGCCGGCGAAGGGGACGATCGCGAGCGTCCGGGCGGTGGAGAACCCGGTCGCGGCCGCGCTCAGGAGCGCGGGCGGAAGACCGATCAGAAGGGCGGCCCGCCAGTGCTCGCCGTAGGCCTTCATCGTCTCGGCGACGAGCTGCCCGATCGTCCGCGTCACGGGTGGGAGAGCCGGCGGCAGAGGGCCGCTCGATCTCGGATAGCGCGGGCGGGCCATCACGCGAGACGGTAGCGATCGACCGGACGAGATGGTCTAGGCTGTCGCCACTGCAGCGACCGGCAAGCATCTGAAAGGAGCGTCGTGGAGGCGCACCGCCCCGTGATCGGAGCCGATGTCGCAGCCGGGGCCGACGGCGGCCTGACCGCCGGCTACGACCTCGGCACGTTCTTCGACGAGATGTTCGACGCCCCGGAGCGGCCGCGGCCGCACTACCGCCTCCTCGCCGAGCGCCTGGCGGCGATGAGCGCGGCACAGCTCGAGGAGCGGACGAGAGTGGCGAACTCGTTCTTCCTCGACCAGGGCATCGGCTTCACGGTCTACGGCGACGACGCCGGCACCGACCGGATCTTCCCCTTCGACCTCATCCCCCGGATCGTGCCGCGCCATGAGTGGGAGACCATCGAGCGGGGCCTCGTCCAGCGGCTGCGCGCGCTGAACCTGTTCATCGCCGACATCTACCACCGCCAGGACATCCTCGAAGCCGGCATCGTGCCCGCCGACCTCGTCTTCGGCTCGAGGAACTTCCGGCGGGAGATGATCGGCCTGGACGTGCCGGGAGACGTCTACGCCCACATCGGCGGCGTCGACCTCGTCCGCGACGGCGACGGCCGCTACCTCGTCCTCGAGGACAACCTGCGGACTCCGTCGGGCGTCAGCTACATGCTCGAGAGCCGGGAGGCGCTCAAGCGCATCTTCGCGGCCGTCTTCGACCGCTACGGCGTCCGCCCGATCGACCAGTACCCGCGGCGCCTGTTCGAGACCCTGAGGTCGGTCGCCCCGCGCGCCTCCGGAGGCGACCCGAGCATCGTGCTCCTGACCCCGGGCGCGCACAACTCGGCCTACTTCGAGCACTCGTTCCTCGCCCGGCAGATGGGGATCGAGCTCGTGGAGGCCCGCGATCTCGTCGTCCACCGTAACCGCGTCTTCAACCGCACGACGCGCGGCATGCGGCGCGTCGACGTCGTCTATCGCCGCATCGACGACGACTTCCTCGACCCACTCGCGTTCCGGGAGGACAGCCTGCTCGGCGTCCCGGGACTCCTGAACGCCTACCGCGACGGGAACGTGACTCTGGCGAACGCGATCGGAACCGGGGTCGCGGACGACAAGGCGATCTACCCGTACGTCCCCGCCATGATCCGCTTCTACCTGAGCGAGGATGCGATCCTCGAGAACGTCCCGACCTACCAGGCGACGGACGAGACGGATCGCGCGTACGTGCTCGACCACCTCGAGGAGCTCGTCGTCAAGGCGGTCGACCAGTCCGGCGGGTACGGGATGCTGATCGGGCCCGCGTCGACGGCGGGCGAGCGCGAGGAGTTCGCCCGCCTCATCTCGGCCGAGCCGCGGAACTACATCGCGCAGCCGACGATCGCCCTCTCCCGCCACCCGACGTTCGTCGAGGGAGGGCTGCACGGCTGCCACGTCGACCTGCGCCCGTTCGTGCTCTCGGGCGCCGACGCGACCCACATCGTTCCCGGCGGGCTCACCCGCACGGCGCTCCGGCTGGGCTCGCTCGTCGTCAACTCCTCCCAGGGCGGCGGCAGCAAGGACACCTGGGTCCTGGCATGACGGAGTTGCCGGCCGGATGCTGAGCCGGGTGGCCGAGTCGCTCTACTGGACCGCGCGCTACGTCGAGCGCGCGGAGGACGTCACGCGCATCCTCGACGTCAACTTCCATACGCTCCTCGACATGCAGGTCGAGGACAGAGGCCGAGCCTGGCTGCAGATCGTGCAGCTCCTCGGCGACGACGACGCCTACGCCGAGCACTTCGACGAGGCGACTGCGGCCAACGTGAGCGACTGGGTCCTCTGGCACGACGGTAACCCCAACGCGGTCGTCAACTGCGTCACGGCGGCCCGCGAGAACGCGCGCTCGGTGCGGGAGCAGATCTCCGGCGAGATGTGGGAGGCGATCAACAAGCTCTTCCTGCTCGTCCGCGGCGCGAACCGCCGCGCCGTCACCCGTGGGCCGCGCGCGTTCTTCGAGGAGCTGCGCAACGGGGCCCACCTCTTCCAGGGCACGGCCGACGCGACGATGACGCACGGCGAGCCGTACGAGTTCATCCGCCTCGGCCTCCACCTCGAGCGCGCCGCGACGACCGTGAGAGTGGTCGCGTCCCGCTACCCGGTGGCGGTCGCGCTCGACCAGGACGACGCGGCCCGAGCGCGGCAGCTGATCGCGCTGCTCGAGTCGTGCAGTGCGTTCGAGGCTTTCGTGAAGCGCCACGGCACCCTCTTCGAGCCGGTCACGATCGCGGACGAGCTGATCCGCTCGGCCGACTTCCCGCGCGCCGTCCGCTCCTGTCTGTCGACCAGCCTCGATGCCGTCACCCGGATCTCGACCGATCAGGGCCTCCCCCACCGCATCCTCGGGCGCCTGGTGTCGGACCTCGCCTACGGGGATGTCGAGGACGTGTCCGGACCGGCGGTGACCCAGACCCTCGGACGTCTCCTGACCGGGATTCACTCGGCGGGCGACGCGCTGACGAAGGCGTACTTCTCCAGTCGCGCCGTTCCGGCCGGCGCGGTCGCGATGCAGGAGGCGCAGCAACAGCAATGTGGCTGAGCGTCGAGCACGTGACCCGGCTCTCCTACGACGGCCCGATCAACGAGGCGTACACGGAGCTCCGTCTCAAGCCCTCCCACCGGGACGGGCAACGCTGCCCGTCCTTCACGCTCGTCACAGAGCCGCGTGGCGTGTCGGTGGCCGAATACGAGGACCGCTTCGGCAATGCCGTCCATCATTTCGACGTGCTCGAGTCGCACACGACGCTCGGCGTCACCGCCCGCAGCGAGGTCTTGACGCCGGAGCAGTTCGCCGACGACGAGGCCGCGCCCTCGCTGCTCGACCGCTGGGATCTCCTGCGCCCGTCCCGCTACATCCCGCTCGAGGGAGAGATCGGCGACCTCGCCGCAGGGATCGACGGCGACGGCGCCACCCTCGCGACGGCCTACGCCGTCATGGCGGCGGTTCGCTCACGGATGACGTACGAGACCGGCGCGACGGACGTCGAGACGCTCGCCGACGAGGCGCTCGCGGCCGGACACGGCGTCTGCCAGGACTTCGCGCACGTCATGATCGGCCTCTGCCGCCTGAAGGGCATTCCCGCGCGCTACGTGAGCGGCTACCTCTTCGACCGAAGCGCCGCGGGCAACGGCGACACGGCGTCGCACGCCTGGGTCGACGTCTTCGACCCGGAGCGCGGCTGGGTGTCGCTCGATCCGACGCACGACCGGGAGCAGACGAACTGCTACGTGCGAGTCGGCGTCGGCCGCGACTATGCCGATGTGCCGCCGACCCGCGGCGTCTACAAGGGCAAGGCGCGGGAGGAGCTCGAGGTCGCCGTGCGGATTCGCGAGCTCTGAGACGTCGCGCTCCAGCGGGTGGCGGTGTTCCGGCCCGTTGAGCTGGGCGCGCGCTCTCTACCCCAGAGCGACGTACCGGTCGGAGAACGCCGCGAGTCCTCGAGATGCCGGCCCGGATGCATCCGGCGATGCGTTGCCCGGCTGCCCCGCGTGCACACGCAACCGGCTCCGTCCGATCCAACCCGTAGACTGTTCTCAATGGAGACAACGATCGAGACGATTGGCGAGGGTGTGGCGACGCGCGAGGCCGCGACGGAGCAGCGCGTGGACGAGCTCGCGAGCCTGTCCGCACACTTGAGTGCGGCGACCGCTCGTTGGCTCGAGCTTGTCTGGGAGATGCACGAGCAGGGCGACAGCAGCGACTTGCAGGCCTTTGTGGCGTGGCGATGTGGGATCACGGGGCGCGAGGCGCGGGAGTTCCTGCGGGTCGCTGAGGCGTTGCAGGAACTGCCGGCGACGCGGGCGGCGTTCGGACGCGGCGAGCTCACGTTCACCAAGGTGCGGGCGCTGACGAGGGTCGCGACCGGGTCGTCCGAGGAGAGCCTGCTCGAGCTCGCGGCGGCGCTGACGGCATCGCAACTGGAGCGGGCGCTTCGGGCGTTCCGCCGGGTTGCGGAGGAGGACGCCCGGCACGCGCACGAGCTGGAGTACGTCGATTACTACGTCGACGACGACGGCACCCTTTTTCTGCGGGCACGGCTTGCGGCCGAGGACGGGACGCTGCTGATCAAGGCGCTTGAGGCGGCGCGTGAGCGGGTGCTCGAGCGCCGCCGCGAGGAGCGCGCCGCAGCTGCGAACGACCCGCAGGCGGAGGCGGTGGCGGACGGTGCTTCCGTCGATCCTCCGCGCCCTGCACGAGTCGAGGCTCTGCTCGACCTCGCCGAGGCGTCGATGGCGGCAGCGAACAAGCCCGGTGACGGGCGGGCTCGGGCGCGCGTCGTCGTCCACGTCGACGCCGCCGCGCTCTCCGCCGATGGCCGCGGCCGCTCCGAGCTCGAGGACGGCCCACTGATCTCGCCCGAGACTGCCCGCCGGCTCGGCTGCGACGCCGAGGTCGTGGCGCAGATCGACCGCGACGGGCTCCCGCTCAGCGTCGGCCGCAGCCGCCGCACCGTGCCTCCCGCGCTCCGCCGGCTGCTCGAGACACGCGACGACAACACCTGCTGCTTCCCCGGCTGCGAGCGCCGCCGCCATCTGCAGGCCCACCACCGCGAGCACTGGGCGCACGGCGGCGAGACGAGCCTCGAGAACCTGGTGCTTCTCTGTTATCAGCACCATCGCCTCGTGCACGAGGGTGGCTACACCGTCGAGGGCGAAACCGAGAGCGGCATTCGCTTCCGCAACCGCCACGGCATCGTCTGGCCACTCGCGCCGCCGCGGCCACCACCCGGACGGGCAGACGACCTGCTCGCCGACAACCACAACCACGGACTCCGGATCGGCCCCGACACAAACCGAACCGCCGGCTGGGGTGATTTCGACCTCCCGCGCGTGGTTGCAGCGATCTCGAGCGCGGTCAGCTGACACCCGCGAGAGCGCGCGGGAACCGGGCCAGGTCTTCCATTTTCCGTAGGCAAGACGGTGCCGTAACGCACGCACGCTACGCCAACATCACACCATCGAGCCCTCGATCCTCGCGAGCAGATCCGGGACGGCAATCGACAGCGTCTCGATCGCTTCGGCGATCCGCCAGCGCATGCGGTCAGGCTCGCCAATCTCGTTCGAGATCGCGCGCACCTCGACGGCGGGTACGCCCGCGAGGGCGGCGGCGCGGAGCACCCCGAAGCCCTCCATCGCCTCGACCGGCACGTCGGCGCGCGACGCTGCCGACCGCGGCGCTCGTCCCGATCGGGAGCACGGTGCGCGCCGGGAAGCGCCTCGCGGGCTGCGCGCACGAGCCGCGGGTCCGCCGCCACCCGGTCGACGAGCCGGGATCGCCGCGGCGAGATCGCAGTAGACGGCCTCGGACCCGATCACGAGCGAGCCGGGGGCGAGCCCCCGTGCCGCCGGCGACGCCGAGGTGGAGCACGGCTGCGACGTTCCCCAGTGCGAGTGCTCGTGCCGTCGAGGCCGCCGCCTCGACCGGCCCGATGCCGCAGACGAGGCCGTCACGGCCGTCGAGCTCGCGCTCGGTCGCGGCGACGAGGAGAACGTCCGGCACCGGCCGATCCTACTCGGGGTCGGGTCCCAACGGCCACAGCCGGAACCAGGCGCTGGTGTTCGAAATCGTTCCTGCAGCGTTAGCGCGTCTGCTTCAGCGCTCGAGCGGAAGCAGCTCGAACACCGGATGGCGCGGTGCTTCCGCCAACCACTCCTCGTCGGTCGAGGCCGGCGTGACCTCGAAGAACGGATCGCGTGAGCCGGCCCAGCTCGTAGTAGCGGCGCAGCACCGGCACGGCCTGCGCCGGACGGCAGCTCCTCGATGCGGTACCGCTCCCGGTGCCGGCCGCGCCGAAGCTCGACCGCACGCGGCCGCCCGCGCGTTCTTGACCCAGTTCCGCTCGCCGGACGGAGCAACGAGCCAACGCTCGTCACCCGTCAGGCACGATCGAGACGGGCGTCGACCAGGGCCGCCCGCTGACGCGACCCGGCACCGTGAGCAGGTAGGTGCGCGGCCCGGTCGAGCCCGAGCCGCGCCAAGCGGACGGACGAGCGCCGTTGAGCGCCACGCCGCCAGAGGCTGTGGCGGTACGGCTTCGTCAACCAGCGGACCAGCTGCGACGTCCGCGCGCCTCGAACCGGATCGCGTCGTCGTCGACGATCCGCTCGCACCGTGTCGCCCTCGGCGAAGCGGCCCTCGAGCAGCTCGAGCGCGAGCGGGTTCTCGACCAGCCGCTGGATGGCCCGCTTCAGCGGGCGCGCGCCGAAGGACGGATCCCAGCCGGCCTCCGCGATCAGCTCCACCGCCTCGTCGGACAGCTCGAGCTCGATCTTCCGCTCCGCCAGCCGCTCGCGCAGCCGCTGGAGCTGGAGCTCGACGATCGAGCCGATCTGCTCCCGCGTCAGCGCCTCGAAGACGACGATCTCGTCGATGCGGTTCACGAACTCGGGACGGAAGTGCTCGAGCAGCTGGGCCTGGGAGCGGATGTTGGAGGTCATGATCACGACCGTGTTGCGGAAGTCGACCGTGCGGCCCTGCCCGTCCGTGAGCCGGCCGTCGTCGAGCAGCTGCAGGAGCACGTTGAAGACGTCGCCGTGCGCCTTCTCGATCTCGTCGAGGAGGATGACGCAGTACGGCCGCCGCCGGACGGCCTCGGTCAGCTGCCCGCCCTCGTCGTAGCCGACGTAGCCGGGCGGCGCGCCGAGGAGCCGGGAGACGGTGTGCTTCTCCATGTACTCCGACATGTCGAGCCGCACGATCGCCCGCTCGTCGTCGAACATGAACTCCGCGAGCGCCTTCGCCAGCTCGGTCTTGCCGACGCCGGTCGGGCCGAGGAAGACGAAGGAGCCGATCGGCCGGTTCGGGTCCTGGAGCCCGGAGCGGGCCCGCCTGAGAGCGTTCGAGACCGCGTCGATGGCGGCGTCCTGGCCGACGACGCGCTGGTGCAGCCGCTCCTCCATGTGGACGAGCTTCTGCACCTCGCCCTCGAGCAGCCTGTCGACCGGGATCTTCGTCCACGAGGCGACGACGGCGGCGATGTCGTCCTCGTCGACCTCCTCCTTCACCATCGGCGCGGCGGCCCGCACGGCCTCGCCGCGCTCGGCGAGCTCCTGCTCGAGAGCGGGCAGCAGCCCGTAGCGGATCTCCGCCACGCGCTGGAGGTCGCCCTGGCGCTCGGCCCGCTCGGCCTCCATCCGCAGCTCGTCGATCCGCCGGGTGATCTCCTTGACGCGGTCGAGCACGTCCTTCTCCTCGGCCCAGCGCGCCGCGAGCTCGTCCCGACGGGCTCGCGCCTCGGCGAGCTCGCGCTCGACGGGCTCGCGCACGGCCGGCGTCTCCTTGGCCATGGCGGCGAGCTCGATCTCGAGCTGCCGCACCCGCCGCTCCGCCTCGTCCAGCTCGACCGGGGAGCTGTCGATCTCCATCCGCAGCCGCGAGGCGGCCTCGTCGACGAGGTCGATGGCCTTGTCGGGGAGGAACCGGTCCGTGATGTAGCGCTCGGACAGGATCGCGGCGGCCGTCAGCGCGGCGTCGCGGATGCGGACGCCGTGGTGCGCCTCGTAGCGCTCCTTGAGCCCGCGCAGGATCGCGATCGTGTCCGCCACCGACGGCTCGCCGACGAGCACCGGCTGGAAGCGGCGCTCGAGGGCCGCATCCTTCTCGATGTGCTTGCGATACTCGTCGAGCGTCGTCGCCCCCACTGCGCGCAGTTCGCCCCGCGCGAGCATCGGCTTCAGCAGGTTGCCGGCCGAGACGGCGCCCTCGGCCGCTCCGGCGCCGACGATCGTGTGGAGCTCGTCGATGAAGAGGACGATCTCGCCCTCGGAGGCCGTGATCTCGGCGAGCACCGCCTTCAGGCGCTCCTCGAACTCACCCCGGTACTTCGCGCCCGCGACGAGCGCCCCGACGTCGAGCGCCCAGACGCGCTTCCCCTTCAGGCCCTCGGGCACGTCGCCCGCGACGATTCGCTGGGCGAGGCCCTCGGCGATCGCCGTCTTGCCGACGCCGGGCTCGCCGATCAGGACGGGATTGTTCTTCGTCCGCCGCGAGAGGACCTGGATCGTCCGGCGGATCTCCTCGTCGCGGCCGATGACCGGGTCGAGCTTCCCGGACTCCGCGGCTGCGGTCAGGTCGCGGCCGAACTTCGCCAGCGCCTCGTACGTGCCCTCGGGATCCTGCGTCGTCACGCGCTGGCCGCCGCGGACGTCCTTGAGCGCGGCGAGCAGCGCCTCGCGCGGGACGAGCTCGAGCGCGAGCACGAGGTGCTCGACGGAGACGAAGTCGTCGTCGAGCGTGCGCGCCTCGTCGAACGCGTCGTCGAGCACCTTCCGGAAGGCGCCGCCCGCCTGCGGCTGGGCGTTCGAGCCGGAGACGGACGGTAGTGCCCGCAGGCGCGCCTCCGCCTCGGCCAGGATCGAGGCGGGGTCCGCCCCTGCGCGCTGCAGCAGCGTCCTCGGCAGCTCCTGTTCGAGCAGCGCCACCGTCAGGTGGTCGCGCGTCAGCTCCGGGTTGCCGGCGCGCCGCGCCAGCTCCTGGGCGCCGGCGACGGCCTCGCCGGACTTGATCGTGAGCTTGTTGAAATCCATGCCTGTGCTCCTCAGAAGGTCTCGGGGCGCTGTCGGGCCGGCGACCGCGGGGGCCGGTAGAGCACGAGCTCGCGCCGGTACTGCCTGTGGGTCTCGTTGATCTCCAGCCGGAGGGCCGCCTCGAGCTGCTCCATCCGCGCCCGCAGGCGTCGCAGCTCGTCCTCGAGGCGGAGCACGTGCTCGACGCCGGCGAGGTTGAGCCCGAGCTTCGTCGTCAGCTGCTGGATCAGCGACAGGCGCTCGACGTCGGCCTCGGAGTAGAGCCTCGTGCCGCCCGGAGTCCGGGCCGGCCGCACCAGGCCCTTGGCCTCGTAGGCCCGCAGGGTCTGCGGGTGCATGCCGGCGAGCTCGGCCGCGACGGAGATCATGTAGCGGGGGCGGTCGTTCACCGGTCGAACGCCCTGTCGCGCGGCCGTTCGCGGAGCACACTGTCGAATCCCTCGAGCGCCTCCTTCTCGGCCTTCGTCAGCTTCTGCGGGACGGTCACCTTGACGCGGGCCAGCAGGTCGCCCTTGCCGCCGCCCTTGAGCTTCGGGGCGCCGCGGCCCTTCACGCGCAGGAGCCGCCCACTCTCCGTCCCGGCCGGGATCTTGAGGTTCACCGGGCCCTCGGGAGTCGGGATCTCGACCGTCGCGCCGAGCGCCGCCTCGGGGTAGGTGACCGGGACGTCGAGCACGAGGTCCGCGTCCCGGCGCTCGTACAGCGGCGACGGGTCGACCGACGCGACGACGTAGAGATCGCCCGCCGGCCCGCCGTTGCGCCCGGGCTCGCCCTTCCCCTTCAGCCGCACGCGCGTCCCGTCCTTCGCCCCGGCCGGGATCTTGACGGCATAGCGCCTCGTCACGCGCTCGTGGCCCAGGCCGTGGCACGTCGGGCACGGCTTCTCGACGATGACGCCGTTGCCGCGGCAGCGCGGGCACGGCTGCGAGAGCGCGAAGAGGCCGTGCGAGTCGGAGACGGTCCCGGAGCCGCCGCACTGCGGGCAGGTGACGGGTGCCGTGCCGGGCTCGGCGCCGGTGCCGTGGCACGTGTGGCACGGGGCGTCGACCTCCACGGGGACGCGCACCTGCGCGCCGGCGAGGGCGTCCTCGAACGACAGCCGCACACGCGACTCGAGGTCGCTGCCCCGCTCGGGCTGCGGCCGCCCGCGCCGCCCGCCGCCACGACCGAAGATTCCGCCGAACTGACCGAGCAGGTCGGAGAGGTCGACGTTCTCGTACGCGAAGCCTCCGCCGCCGGGCCCTCCGGCTCCGCGCGACCCGTTCGCGCCGAACATGTCGAACTGCTTGCGCCTCTCCGGGTCCGCGAGTGTGTCGTAGGCGCCCTGGATCTCCTTGAACCGCTCCTCCGCCGCAGCGTCCCCCTGGTTCGCGTCGGGATGGCTCTCCCGGGCGAGCTTGCGATACGCCTTCTTGATCTCGTCGTCGGTGGCCGTCTTCGGCACGCCGAGAATCTCGTAGGGAGTTCGGGCCATCGTCAGTTCGCCGCCTTCACTCGGCCACGATCACCCGGGCGGGACGCAGCACGGCGTCGCCGAGCCGGTAGCCCCGCTGGACGACCTGCACGATCTCGCCCGATTCGACATCCTCGACGGGCTGCGTGAGCAGCGCCTCGTGGACGTGCGGGTCGAACTGCCCGTCCGCCGGGATCTCCTCCAGGCCCTCGGACGCGAGCGCCGCGGCGAGCGCGGACCGCGTCATCTCGACGCCCTCGATCACCTTCGCCTCCTCGTGCTGCTCGGCGGCTTCGATCGCCCGCTCGAGGTCGTCGAGGACCGGCAGGAGCTTCGTCACGAGCCGCTCGGCCGCCCTCGTCGCGAATGCCTGCTGCTCGCGCACGGCGCGCTTACGGTAGTTGTCGAAGTCCGCCTGCGTCCGCTGCCAGCCGGCGAGGTACTCGTCGCGCGTGGCCTCTGCCTCGGCGAGGGCGGCCTCGGGGGACGAGGCCTCGGCCTCGTCCCCCTCCTCCTGCAGCGCCTCGGCGTCGGCGGCGATTGCCTCTGCGGACGCGTCTGCGTCGCCCCAGGGCTCCTTCACCTCGACCTCGATGTGCTGCTCGTCGCTCACGCCTTCGTCGCCGTCTCGTCGTCGATGACCTCGTAGTCGGCATCCTCGACGACCTCGTCCTCGGTGGCAGAGGCGCCGTCACCGGGTGTGCCGGCCGAGGCCGAAGCGGCCTGTGCGTCGGCGTAGATCGCCTGGGCGAGCGGCTGGGCCGCCTCGTTCAGGGCCTGGGTCTTCGATCGGATCGACTCGAGGTCGCCGCTCTCGAGCACCTGCCGCAGCTCCATGACCCGCCCCTCGAGCGTCGCCGCGTCGGCGGGCTCGAGCTTGTCGCGATGCTCCGCGAGCGACTTCTCGGTCTCGTAGGCCAGCGTCTCCGCCATGTTCCTGGCGTCGGCCAGCTCACGCAGCCGGTGAGCCTCCTCGGCGTGCGACTCGGCGTCCTTCACCATCCGCTGCACCTCGTCCTCCGACAGGCCGGAGCCGCCCTCGATCCGGATCTGCTGCTCGTTGCCGGTGCCCCGATCCTTCGCCGCGACGTGGATGATCCCGTTCGCGTCGATGTCGAACGACACCTCGATCTGCGGCAGGCCGCGCATCGCCGGCGGGATCCCGACGAGCTGGAACTTCCCGAGCGTCTTGTTGAACGAGGCCATCTCGGACTCGCCCTGGAGGACGTGGATCTCCACCGACGGCTGGTTGTCCTCGGCCGTGGTGAACGTCTCCGACTTGCGCGTCGGGATCGTCGTGTTGCGGTCGATCAGCTTCGTCATCACGCCGCCCTTGGTCTCGATCCCGAGCGAGAGCGGGGTGACGTCGAGCAGGAGCACGTCCTTGACCTCGCCCTTCAGCACGCCGCCCTGGATCGCGGCGCCGATCGCGACGACCTCGTCCGGGTTGACGCCCTTGTGGGGCTCCTTGCCGAGGAGCTGCGTCACCTTCTCCTGCACCGCCGGCATGCGGGTCATGCCGCCGACGAGGACGACGTGGTCGATGCCGGAGGGATCGATGCCCGCATCTGCGAGCGCCTGCTTCGTCGGGCCGACCGTCCGCTCGAGCAGCGAGCTCGTGAGCTCGTTCAGCTTGGCCCGGGTCAGCTGCAGGTCGAGGTGCTTCGGGCCCTCGGCCGTGGCGGTGATGAACGGGAGGTTGATCTGCGTCGTCATCGTCGACGAGAGCTCGATCTTCGCCTTCTCGGCCGCCTCGTACAGCCGCTGCAGGGCCATGCGGTCGGCAGCCAGGTCGATCCCCTGGTCCTTCTTGAACTCGGCCGTCATCCAGTCGACGACGACCTTGTCGAAGTTGTCGCCGCCGAGGTGGTTGTCGCCGTTCGTCGACTTCACCTCGAAGACGCCGTCGCCGAGCTCGAGCACGGACACGTCGAACGTGCCGCCGCCGAGGTCGAAGACGAGGATCGTCTGGTCGGCGCCTTCCTTGTCGAGCCCGTAGGCCAGCGCGGCGGCGGTCGGCTCGTTGATGATGCGGACGACGTTGAGGCCGGCGATCTTGCCGGCGTCCTTCGTCGCCTCGCGCTGCGCGTTGTTGAAGTACGCGGGCACGGTGACGACGACGTCCGTGATCGGCTCGCCGAGGAACGCCTCGGCGTCCGTCTTCAGCTTCTGCAGGATCATCGCGCTGATCTCCGGCGGCGCGAACTGCCGGTCGTCGGCCGAGACCCGGGCGTCGCCGTTGTCGCCCTTCACGACCTCGTACGGGACGATCGTCATCTCGTCCGAGACCTCTTCCCACTTGCGCCCCATGAAGCGCTTGATCGAGGAGATCGTGTTCTGCGGGTTCGTCACCTGCTGGCGCCGCGCGGGCGCCCCGACGAGCCGCTGGCCGTCCTTCGCGAACGCGACGACGGACGGCGTCGTGCGGCCGCCCTCGGCGTTCGGGATCACGGTCGGCTCGCCGCCCTCGAGCACGGCCATGCAGCTGTTCGTCGTGCCGAGGTCGATTCCGATGGTCTTTGCCATGTGCTGTTGCTCCTTGTGAGAGTTGAGCCGAAGAGACTCAGGAAAATCTAAGCGTGATGCTAGCAGATTTTGGGCTCGTCAACCCGGCCGGCGTGCCAGCCGGCGCAGCGTCGCTGCCGCAGCAGGCTCGGCGCAGAGGATCCCGGCGAGCATCACGGCGCACCCGGCCCACCCGGCGAGCCCGAGCCGCTCGGAGAGCAGGACCACGCCGAAGAGCGCGGCGAAGGGCGCCTCGAGCGTGAAGACGAGCGCAGCGCGCGCGGCGGTCGTGCGGGATTGCACCCAGGTGGCGACGAGGTAGCCGAGTGCCCCGGCGAAGACCCCGGTCACGACGAGGGCGTACCACACGCTGCCGTCGTCCGGCAGCGCGAGCTCGCCTCGCGCGACGGCGATCGCCGTGAACGACGCACAAGCCACCGCCATCTGCAGGAACGTCAGGGCGCGTGCGTCGTAGCGCGGAGCGAAGCGCTCCATGGCGGCGATCTGGAACGACTGGGCGACGGCGTTCCCGAGGACGAGCGCGTTGCCGAGAGCCGAGCCGCCCGGGACGCCGTTCAGCAGCAGCAGGCCGGCGACCGAGAGGGCGACCCCGACCCAGGCGGCCGCGGCAACCGGCGTGCGGAAGAGCACGAGGGCGATCACCGGGGTCAGGACGACGTAGAGGCCCGTGATGAACCCCGTGCTCGCGACCGTCGTCAGGTCGAGCCCTGCGGTCTGGAGCCCGTACGCGACGGCGAGCAGAGCACCGGCACCGAGGCCGGCCGCGACGCCGCTCCGGGGCAGCACGCCGAGCGAGCGCCAGGCGAACGGGGCCAGCACGAGCGTCGAGATCGCGAAACGCACCGCGAGGAACGCGAACAGCGGGTAGACCGCGACGGCCTCCTGCACGGGCACGAAGGTGTAGCCCCAGATCGCGGTCACGGCGACGAGCGCCGGCATCGGGGCGAGGCGTGGCCGTCGCACCCGCGCAGGCTACTTTGCGCGCGGCGACGGACAAAGCCGGGAAGCCTCGGGAGGGCGTCGGCGGGGTACCCTGCAAGAGATGACGGTCACGGACACCATGGGCCGGAACCTGCGCGACCTGCGGATCTCGGTCACGGACCGGTGCAACTTCCGCTGCGTCTACTGCATGCCGAAAGAGGTGTTCGGCCACAGCTACCGGTTCATGGACCGCAAGGAGCTGCTGACGTTCGAGGAGATCGAGCGGATCGCGCGCGCCTTCGTCGGGCACGGGGTCGAGAAGATCCGGATCACCGGCGGCGAGCCGCTCCTGCGCCGCGACCTGGAAGTCCTCGTCGAGCGGCTCGTGGCGATCGGCGGGCTCGACGTCGCGCTGACGACGAACGGGGCACTCCTGCCGCAGAAGGCGGCCGCGCTCGCGGCGGCGGGACTGCGGCGGGTGACGGTCAGCCTCGACTCGCTCGACGACGAGACGTTCCGCTCGCATGAACGACGTCGGCTTCCCGGTTCGGCGCGTGCTCGACGGGATCGACGCGGCCGCCGCCGCGGGCCTCAAGGTCAAGGTCAATGCGGTCGTCAAGCGCGGCAGCAACGACGACGAGGTGCTCCCGCTCGCACGCCACTTCCGCGGGAGCGGCCACATCCTCCGCTTCATCGAGTACATGGACGTCGGCGCCACGAACGGGTGGCGGCTCGACGACGTGGTGCCGGCGGCGGAGATCGTGGCGATGATCGATGCGGAGCTTCCGCTCGAGCCCGCCGAGGAGAACTACCGCGGCGAGGTCGCCCGGCGGTGGCGCTATCGCGACGGCAGCGGCGAGATCGGCGTCATCGCGTCCGTCACGCAGCCGTTCTGCGGCGACTGCACGCGCTCGCGCATCTCGGCCGAGGGCCGCCTCTACACGTGCCTGTTCGCGACCCGGGGACATGACCTGAGGGCCCTCCTCCGTGACGGTGCGAGCGACGAGGAGCTGGACGAGGCGATCGGGCGCGTCTGGAGCCGCCGCAGCGACCGCTACTCGGAGATCCGCTCGTCGCGGACGGTCGAGCGGCCGCGGGTCGAGATGTCCTACATCGGCGGGTAACGGCCGGTGCGGCCGCAGCGGGAATGGCGTAGTCACCCCGCCTCGTTAAACTAGGTGGAGATGACGTCGTATTCCCAATCGGGCAACCGACGGCTGCCGCGCGGCTGGGGCCACCTTGCCCTCCAGATCTCGCTCTGGCTGGGCTTCTACGTCGTCTACCAGATCGTCCGCGGCCTCGCCGACCGGGACGTGACGACGGCGTTCTGGAACGGGCTGCACGTGATCAAGATCGAGCAGTGGACCGGGACGCTCTTCGAGCCGACCATCCAGGGCTTCGTCGACTCGTCCGAGCTCCTCATCAAGGCGACGACCTACACGTACTGGCTCTCGCAGTTCGTGATCGTCGGCGGGACCCTCCTGTGGGTCTATTTCAGGCACCACCAGCAGTTCGCCGGGTTCCGCAACTGGCTCATCGTCGCGAACGTGATCGGGCTGATCTGCTACGTGGCCGTCCCCACCGCGCCGCCGCGGATGTTCCCGGCTTGGGGCTTCGTCGACACGCTCGCCCAGTACTCGGGCCTCAACCACGCGAGCGGGCTCATCGCGCACACGGCGAATCCCTACGCGGCGATGCCCTCCCTGCATTCGATGGATGCGTTCATCGTCGGCGTCGTCATGTTCGGCGTCTGCCGCAGTCTCTGGGCTCGCACGATCTGGCTGCTCTGGCCGGCCTGGGTCTGGTTCTCCGTCATCGGGACCGGCAACCACTACTGGCTCGACATCCTCGCGGGGGTCGCGATCGCGATGGTGACCGGGCTCGCGCTCTTCCGCAGGGGCGCGTTCCGGCGCTGGCACGAGACCGAGACAGCGACCGCGTGAGCGACCCCGCGCAGGGCCCGCGCGTCAGCGAGCTCGACCGGGTCAAGCAGGAGTACACGCAGGCCGCCCGCGAGATCCTGCAGCGCTCCATGGAGGGCGTCGCGAAGACGAAGCTGACGCCCGACATGCTCACGCTGGCGGGCGTCCTGCTCTGCCTCGCGGGCGCCGTTCTCGTCGGCTTCGAGTCGCACAACCCGAAGCTCTTCTTCTGGCTCGGCGGCATCCTGTTCGTCGTCGGCTCGGTCGCGGACATCCTGGACGGCGCCCTCGCTCGGGCGGCGAGCAAGGGCACCGTGTTCGGCGCGTTTCTCGACTCCACCTTCGACCGTCTCGGCGAGGCGGCCATGCTGGCCGCGATCGGCCTCGTCTTCGCGCACGACGACAACGACATCGCCCTCGTCGCCGCGTTCGCCGCGGTGATCGGCTCATTCCTCGTCAGCTACACCCGCGCGAAGGCCGAGGCGCTCGGTCTGCGCGGGGACGTCGGCTTCGGCTCGCGGGTCGAGCGGGTGGTGCTCGTCTCGATCGGGCTCCTCCTCGCCCCGTGGGGTTGGCTGCAGTGGCCTATCTACCTCCTTGCCGCGATGGCGTGGCTGACCGTGTTCCAGCGCATCCTGTTCGTGCGGAAGCAGCTCCGCGAGCTCGTCGGGAGCCGGGGCGCGGCAGAGACGGACGGCGCTCTCTGACGTAAAGCGCTATAGTGCTAGCACTTTGACTGCTAGCACTTCAGAGCGGAGAGGCAGATCGGACCGGAAAGGCGTGCTCGTGCGGACGCCGGCGTCCCTGAAGCAGGCACTCGTCCGCGAGAGCGCGCGCCGCAACGCCAGCCTCAACGACGTCGCAGTCGGCCTCCTGGCCGCGCGGTTCGACATCGCCTACGTCCCGACGAGGCGCAAGAGCCCGCTGCCCGGCTCGAGCCCCGTCGTGCTCCTCCGCATGCCGGAGGAGCTCAAGGCCGCGATCCAGGAGGAGGCCCACCGGAGCGGCTCCAACACGAACGACGTCATCCTCGCCACGCTCGCCGACGAGCTCGGCGTCCCCTTCGAATCGAACCGTCGACGGTCAGCGCCCTTCGGGGGCGGCCGCGGAAAGGACACATCCATGGCCGCCACGAACGGCTCAACGAACGGCACGGCCCGCTCCAAGGACAAGGTGCGGGTCGCCATCATCGGCGCCGGCAACTGCGCCAACTCCCTCCTCCAGGGCGTCGAGTACTACAAGGACGCCGACCGCGACAGCTTCGTCCCGGGCCTCATGCACGTCGATCTCGGCGGCTATCACATCTCCGACATCGAGTTCACGGCGGCCTTCGACGTGGTCAAGGGCAAGGTCGGCGTCGACCTCGCCGAGGCGATCTGGGCGTTCCCGAACGACACGATCAAGTTCGCGGAGGTGCCGAAGACCGGGATCACCGTCTCGCGCGGGATGACCCACGACGGCATCGGCAAGTACCTCTCCGAGGTCGTCGAGAAGGCGCCCGGCGAGACGGCCGACATCGTCAGGATCCTCAAGGAGACCGGCACCGACGTCGTCGTCAACTACCTGCCCGTCGGGTCGGAGATGGCCGCGAAGTGGTACGCGGAGCAGATCCTCGAGGCCGGCGTCGCGATGGTGAACTGCATGCCCGTCTTCATCGCCCGCGAGCACTACTGGCAGAAGCGGTTCGAGGCCGCAGGCCTGCCGATCATCGGTGACGACATCAAGTCGCAGGTCGGTGCCACGATCTCGCACCGGGTCCTGACGAGCCTCTTCCGCGAGCGCGGCGTCCACCTCGACCGGACGATGCAGCTCAACGTCGGCGGCAACTCCGACTTCCGCAACATGCTCGAGCGGGAGCGCCTCGAGTCGAAGAAGATCTCGAAGACGAACGCCGTCACCTCGATGCTCGACTACGACCTCGGCGAGGGCAACGTCCACGTCGGCCCGTCCGACTACGTGCCGTGGCTGACCGACCGCAAGTGGGCCTACATCCGCATGGAGGGCACGTCGTTCGGCGACGTTCCGCTCAACCTGGAGCTGAAGCTCGAGGTGTGGGACTCCCCCAACTCGGCCGGGATCGTGATCGACGCCGTCCGCCTGGCGAAGCTCGCCCTCAACAACGGCATCTCCGGCGCGCTCGAGGCGCCGTCGAGCTACCTGATGAAGTCACCGCCGGTGCAGATCGTCGACGACGAGGCCCATGCGGCGACCGAGAAGTTCATCAAGCAGTACGGCCTCAAGGCCGAGAAGAAGGCAGCGGCGGAAACCGCCGCGTAGGACTCCCGCGTCGCTGGGCGGGCCTCCGGGCCTGCTCAGCTCGCGCGGGGCGACACGTCGTCCGCCTCGAAGCCGATCTTGCGGTGGGTCGCATCGCAGAACGGCTTCGTCTGCGAATGTCCGCAGCGGCACAGCACGACCGACGTTCCCGGCGGGAGCACGAACGGCACCCCCTCGGCGTCGACGATCGTGACGGGCCCCTCGATCTTGTACGGCCCGTTGGCGCGGACCTGGATCCTGAGGTCGCTCATGCTCGCGACTCTATCCGCTCGACTCTATCCGCTCCCTCCCGTCACTAGACTCCCACCCGATGAGCCTCCGGATCTGCCTCGTGACCCCGTTCTCGTGGTCACGTCCGAGCGACGTCAACGAGCACGTTCAGGGCGCGGCGGAGGCGCTCCGGGCGCGCGGCCACACCGTCACGATCGTCGCCCCGTCGTCGCGCGCAAGCGACCTCCTCGACGGCCGGCGGGCGCTGCAGCGCGGTGTGATCGGCGACGTCGTCGCGATCGGCGCCGCAGTGCGCACGTCGCGGAGCGAGCGCGTCGGCCTGCCGGTCGGCGTGCGGGCCAACCTCGCGGCGATCCTTGCGCTCGGCTCGTTCGACGTCGTCCACGGCTTCGAGCCGGGGCTGCCGAGCCTCTCGTCGACCGCCCTCCTCGAGGCGGAGACGACGGCCGCGGCCACGTTCCTCTCGACCGACCGGATCGCGGTCCCTCCCCGCAAGAACCAGCGCGCGAAGTTCCTCGCGCGCGTGGACGCCCTGCTCGGAACCTCGGAGGCGGCGATCGAGCGGGCGACGCGAGCGGTTCCCGGGCGACTACGACCGGATCCCCCTCGGTGTGGACACCGACGCCTTCTCCCCTGCTCCGAAGCGACAGGTGATCGTGGTCGAGCTGGCCCCCGGGCAGAGCGCGGTCGCGAAGGCTGTCCTCCGCCTCCTCAAGTCGCTGCCCGGCTGGGAGGTCCTCCTCGGGCGCACGGTGCCAATGACACGCCGGCCGACCATCCCGCCGTCCGTGCGGGAGCGGGCGCACGTTCGCTCGCTCGTGAAGCCGGACGCGCGGCGCACCGTCCTGAGCGACGCGGCGATCTTCGTGCCCGCCCCGGGCGGCAGCTCCCGCTTGCTCCTGGAGGCGCGCGCGTGCGGCTGTGCGATTGCCGAGCCGCCCGGCCTCGCAGCCCAGCCCGAGCTCGCAGCGGCAGCGGTCGGGCGCCTCGTCGAGGACGGCGAGCTCCGCGCGAAGGCCGGCGCAGAAGCGCGCGCGCAGGCGCTCGCGGGCGGCTTCGACCGCCTCGCCGAGCACCTCGAACAGATCTACGAGAGCGCGTCGAGGCGCCGCCGCTCGGCGCCGACTCCCCCACACGCGGAATGGGACCCGCTGGGCGATCGCGAGTGGATCGTCGTCGACCTGCACATGCACACGTACCGGTCGCACGACTGCTCGATCGACCCGCAGGCCCTGATCGACCACGCCGAGTCGGAGGGCCTCGGAGCGATCGCGGTCACCGATCACAACGTCTTCGCCGGCGCCCTCGAGACGATCGAGCTCGCAAAGCGACGCGACCTGATCGTGATCCCCGGCGAGGAGGTGAAGACCGACAACCAGGGCGAGGTGATCGGCCTCTTCCTGCGCGAGGAGATCCCGCGCGGAATGACCTTCGCAGACACGATCGACGCCATCCGGCAGCAGGACGGGATCGTGTACGTACCGCATCCGTTCGACCGGATGCACTCGATCCCCTCCCCCGCGACCCTGCTCCACCACCTGCCGGACATCGACGTGCTGGAGGTCTACAACGCGCGGCTCCTCTTCGAGGCGTACAACGACGAGGCCCTCCGCTTCCAGCGCAAGTACAGGCTGCTCGCCGGCGCGGGCTCGGATGCGCACGTCCTCCAGGGCGTCGGGACGGGCGCCCTCCGGATGCGCCGATTCGACGGCCCGGAGGAGTTCCTCCTCTCCCTGCGCTCGGCGGAGGTGCTGCGCCGGCCGAAGTCGCTCGCCTATCTGCAGTCGCTCAAGTGGGCCGCCCAGGTCAAGGAGACATTTGCGGAGACGGTTGCACGCCCCGGATCACGAACGGAATAGCCCTCGGCGAGAGCGCCTCCGATGTCCGCACGCGGCACGAGTTGCACCATGAGCGCGTCCCGTCCGATCGCCACCGCTTCGATGGTGGCGGTGCCGTCGAGCCTCATCGCGTCGACCGCAACGAACTGTTCGTCGGAGGCGCGGTCGACGAGGATCGCCCCCTCGAACAACGTCGTCATCGTCGCGCGGAACGCGTCCACGGCGTCACCGGAGGCGGCGTGGCGCAGCTCGTCGATCGTTCGTTCGAGGACCGCCGCGATATTCGCGAGAGCTCCATCGGCCTCGGCGGCGGCGACCCTCGATGCGAGTTGCTCAGACGCTGACACGGCGGCAGCGCGGTCTGCTTCGAGCTCAGCCCGCTCGGACTCCCACAAGCTGGTGTCGATCTCGCCATCCCTCCATCTGTCCTTCTGCCGCGCCAGCCGTTCCTGAGCGCGCATTACTTCGCGCTCGGCACTCGCGACCTGGCGCCGAGCCTCGCGGAGGACAGCGTCCTTACCGTCGCGGTACTCTCGCAACGTTGCTTCTTCGTCGACGTGTCGAGTGAGAAACAACTCCATCACGGCCTGATCGACCTCCTGGCACGGGATCCGTGCCATCCCGCATCCCGCGTCCAGGAGACACTCGCGGCGCGTACACACATACGTCTGCCGACGGGTTCCATCCTTGCGAACGTGCGAATCTCGCCTTACGCCCATCGGAGAACCACATGAGCCGCACGTCAGCCTGTGGGTTCCCTGGAAGATCACTGGGTTAGCGGGCCGTCGACCGGCGGCGCTCCGACCTGCGGCTTTGCGGGAGGCGCGCCGCAACTCGAGCCTCGCCCAGATCTCACGATCCAGGAGAGGCTCGAAGCTGCCTTCGATCAACTCCCCAGTCGAGAGGGCGACGAGTCCGATCAGGTCCGGCCGTTCCATCATGTCCGCCACCACGCCGGGCCGCCAAACCTTTCCGCCGGTCGCGGTTGGGATGCCGTCGCGCACTAGATCGCGGCCTATGGCGGCCTCGCCTCGGCCGGCGAGCATCTCGCGGGCGATCCGCTGAAGAACCGCCTGTTCGTCTGGCCGGATCGAGTAGTCGGGGTTCCTGCCGTACCTCGGTCGGCCGCCAGGCTTCCGGCCGAGTCTCCTCAAGGTCGGATCGTACTGCGCCTTGATCGAGCGAGACTTGCGAAGCGAGTCCTCGGTATTTCGCTGTCCGATCAGGGCGGCCATGAGCGGGTTGGACAGGTTGTAGTCGTCCTGCACCGAACGGAGCCTGACCCCGGCACGAGTGGCGGCGAACAGGATTTCGAGAAGGTGGCGCGGCGCACCGGGAGCGTCCCCTGCGCCACGCGACAGGCGGTCGGTATGCACGCAGATCAGATGGCAGACGCCGGCTTCCGCTGCGATGTCGGATGCGAGGGCGAGCGCACGCTCGAGGCCGGGTCCGCGATTCCCCGAGAAACCGCTGTATCCCTCGTCCGCGAAATGCCCTGCAACCGTAAGACCCTCGCGTTCTGCGAACTCGAGACAGTCCTTCCGCTGCTGCTCGAGCGAGCCGTGAACGTCCGCCGTCGATTTGGCCGCGTACACCACACAGAAGGCACCGGCCGTCTCGGGCCGAGTGCCTGCTGCGTCGCCCTCGCCACGCTGGGCCGGGACCTCCGACACATCTGCGATGCTGCTCATTCCTGAACCGTCCTTCAGGACTTGAGGGGGCACCCGCTACGGCTGCGCCCTCTTTACTGTTGCGGCTCTGAGTCCAGATTACGCCTTTCCGCGGACGGCGAACGTTGTTAGATAAGTCGTTTCGAGGTCGACACGCGCCGTCCGGAGCTCCTTACCAAGGGCACGCGTTCCGCGATCAGCCGTCGGACCAGCCGCCGGCGCGGTCGGCGATCGCGATCAGGGGCTCCCAGACATCGTCGGCGCGGTCGGTGATTCCGGCTGGCATCCTGGGCCAGGTGTGTCGGAGCTCGTCTGTGTGTTCGGCGGCCCAGCCCGCGATACGGTCACGTTGAGTGCTATCACCTCGAGCGCGCGCATTTTCCCCGACACCTTCTCGGGCGAGACGAGTGCTAGCCGCGACGTCGATCTGAACGCCTCCACGCCGTGCGCGTGCACCATCCACAACACGACCGCAGCGCAGGCATCGGCGCTCGGTAACACGAGGCAACGGACAAGCAGAGTCCCGATCGCGTCGAGCACGAGATGGCCGGCATCGCAGGTCACGCGACCCGCCGCCGGTTCTCGATGGTCTTGAGCGGCCCGCGCGCAACGACTCGCAGCGCGAGGCCGTCTGCGAGCAACGAGCGTTTGCGCCGGCACAGCGGTCGGGCGGCCGTCAGTTCACCGCTGTTGATCGCCTTCCGGATCGGCTTGTCCGTTGCGTATTCGGACTTGCGCGCGATCTGAACCGGCGTTAGCCACTCCTCGCCGAGAAAACCGCTGGGCGCGCCCTGATGCAAGGCATCCACCCGTGCCGTCGCAACGCTCACCAGCGCTCAATCACCAGTCCGACGCGACCCCGGCGTTCCGCGCCATCCCAGAATCGAGCGCGAAAAGCCCGTTCGACCGGGGTGTGCGAGTAGCCGCATTGGTCGGCGACGTATCGGATTGCGTCTTCTTGTTCGAGCGAGGGTCGAGGTGGCAGGGTTCCGAGCCAGTTGCCGGCTCTGGCGAGGGCGGCCCGGCGCGAGGGTGTGTCGTGCTGTGGGGTGACGCCGTGGGTGAGTTCGAGTGCGTGCCAGCTGATGGCGCAGTCGGCCTGCTTGATGAGGGCGCGGAACTTCTCGATTCCATGTTCTCGCACGAACGCGTCGGGGTCCTTGGAGTCGCCGAGCTGCTTGGGCTCGAGCACACGTAGGACTGGCGCCTCCTTGGCCGGCTTGCGTGTCCGACGGCGCGTGAGGTGCCTTCGCGGCCGGGGGCGTCGTTGTCGAAGGCGAGCACGATCGTTTCGAAGCCCAGCCTCCCCAGGCGCGGGATGAGGTCCGGGTTGAGGCGGGCGCCGCCGACGGCGGCCACGTTGGCGGAGTCCCTTGGCTTGAAGGTGGTGAACGTCGATGAGCCCCTCGACCAGCAGGAGCTCGCTCCGCTCCGTTGGGGGAGGCGAAGGACGTCGGAGAGGCCGTAGGGCGGCAGGCCGGAGCGGCTTGCTCCTGTGAGGTAGAGGTAGCGGCTGGAGGAGTCCGAGTGGCTGAGTGATCGTGCCCAGAGGGTGCGGAGTGTCCCTCGCTCGTCGCGCCAGGCCCCGCAGAGCCGGCCGGGCCAGCGGCCGTCTGCGAGAACGCCGGACTGGGCGACCTCGAGCTCGGAGTAGCCGGCCGCTTCGAGAGCGTTCTTGGTGAAGAGCTCGCGGGGAACGACACCCAGTCCGGCCTGATCGATCGCGTCGGCGGGGAGTCCGCGTTCCTCCAGGTAGGCCCGCGCCTGGGCTCCCGCGTTCCCGCGCAGCTCCGTGCGACAGAGTGTGGCGAAGCTGTCGAGGAGCTCGGCTCGGCGGTCGCGCGGTCGTGGTCGCTCGATCGGTGAGGTCTCCACTCCTGCCCGCTCGGCGATCTGGCGGACGATCGACGCGAATGCTTCGCCGCGGGGAACGAAGCCGCTGTTGAGGTACGCCGTCCAGAGCACGGCCTCACCTCCGTGGACGAGGAAGCCGCGAGGGGCAGGACCGTGGGCGACGACACGCTCGGCACGTACACCGAGGGCGCGGTGGGTCATCTCCTCGTTCGTCGCGACCCAGCCCCGAGCGTCTCGCTTCCAGCCGAACTCCGGAAAGGCACTGTCGAGGCGCTCGGCCAGGGCGGGCAGCACCACCTCGGTGTAGAACTCTCCGAGGCGCTGCTGGGAGGGGTGCGACGGTTCCATCAGGTGTTCCTTTATCGACCTAGCTTCTTTGTAGCAAATATGGGTCGTGATGCGCAAGAAGGTTTTTCTAGCCACAGGAATCGGACACGCCAGCCCATGTCACCTATCTGCGCTCTGCACCCTTTCGCCCACGTACCCCGCGGCGTATCCTGATGTCGTGCGCGGCGCCGACCTGATCCGGGAAGCCCGTCTCCGGGCCGGGCTCACCCAGGCCGAGCTCTCGAACCTGACCGGCCGCGAGCGCTCGGTCATCGCGCGCTGGGAGCAGGGCGCCGTTTCACCGAGCTTCGACAACATGCTCGAGGTGATCGAGGCCTGCGGCTTCGAACTTCCGCTCCTCCTCGTGCCCCGCGAGACAACCCTGGACGACCGGCTCGAGAAGAACCTGAAGCTCTCTCCCGAGCGCCGGGCGATGCGCTTGCTGGGGAGGCTCGGGAGAGAAGGCGGCGACGGTGGCTGAGACGCCTTCGAAGTTCGATCCTTACGGTGTGATCGGGGCGCTCGACAGACACCGCGTCAGCTACATCACGATCGGCGGCTTCGCGCGCGTCGTGCAGGGGACCGAGGAGATCACGCGCGGTCTCGACATCGTGCCCTCGACACGCCCAGAGAATCTCCGCCGCCTCGAGGCCGCCCTCGAAGAGATCGGCGCGCACCACGCAGACGGAAGCGAGCTCGCACTCGAAGAGGCCGTCACTGGCGCCCAGCCGGTGATCGAGCTGACGACCGATCACGGCGAGGTGAAGGTCGTGCCGACACCGGCGGGCACACGCGGCTACGACGACCTCCGCCGGGCGGCCAACCGGGAGCCACTGGGACGGGGCGTGCGGCCTTCGGTCGCCTCGATCGGCGACCTCGCCCGCATGGCCTCAGCGCTCGGAGGCGAACAACACCTCGCAGAGCTCAGGCAGCTCCGCCGCCTCGACGAGCTCGAGCGCGGCCGCACCCGATCCATCGAACGCTAGAGGCCCGGGCGTCGCAAGCGACCGCCCCACGCTTACCTGACCTCGCTGTCTCATCCGCCGGTCGTCAGCCTCCATCGCACCCACCCGGTCGGAGCGACGTATCCCGCCAGAGGCCGGATGTTGGAGCCGTTGCCACTCGAGGAGCACTGGACGATCTGGCCGTTGCCAAGCCAGAGCGCGACGTGACCGCTGGCGCCGTCCTCGACGCCGAACAGGATCAGGTCAGCGGGCTGGTAGCCGCCCGGGGGCGGGTCGGAGCCGACACCCCGGACAACAGCGGCCGTCGCCTGCGGCGTATCCCCTGGCGGGAGGAGGCCGTTGGCGGTCCACTGGGTCGAGGTCGTGAGACCGATATCGATCCCTGCCTGGGCGAACGCCCAGCGTGCGAACATCGAGCAGTCGCAGGTCGTGCCCGCCGGCTCGCGGCTCTGCATGTCCTGCACCGAGCCGCCACGATCGCTTGGCGGCCCGAGGTTGTAGCTAAAGCGGCCAACTGCGCAACGGCCCAAGCGAGAACAACGCGGGCGTTGGCTGAGGCACCGGGGGGTGACGGTTCTCGGACCAGAATCTCGGCAGCCGTCATCGCCGCGAGGACGCAGGTAGGGTCGTGCGTGCGCAGCCATTGCCGCTCGGGCGCCTGCGGCCGTGTTTCACCGGAGTCTCCGGTGTCCGCGGACCACGAACGGCAAATGAAGGAGATCGGTTGTGCGAAGACTTTGGATGCTTCCGGGCCGTGCCGCGGGAGGTCTCGTGTTTGGCGTTCTGCTAGCGACGTTCGCCGTGGTAGCGGTGTCGGCCTCGGCCACTAACTCGATTTCGTCGGGGCCGTCGCTACAGGACGACGCCGACGCACTCGTCGCCACGGGGGTCCCCGGCGTCGTTGTGCTCTCACGCCGGGGCGGTCGCGTGGTGCGCGTCGTGAGCGGTCTCGCGAACGTCAGGACGGGCTTGCGGATGCGTCCTCTCGACGGCTTTCGGGCCGGGAGCCTCACGAAGACGTACGTGGCGACGGTCGTGCTCCAGTTGGCCGGGGAGGGGAAGCTGTCGCTCGGCGACACCGTTGAACGCTGGTTGCCAGGTCTCGTCCCCGGCGGCGACAGGATCACGATCCGTCAACTCCTGAACCACTCGAGCGGCGTCCCCGAGTTCGATCAAGACCCGCGCGTCCTCAAGCCGTACCTGGCCGGGAATCTCCACTATCACTGGTCGCCGCAAGCCCTTGTGCGTATCGCCCTCTCCCACAAACGACCGTTCGCGCCCGGCGCGCGGTACTCGTACTCGAACACGGACTATCTGCTTGTCGGGCTGATCGTCGAAGCGGCAACGCGACGCTCCCTGGCGGCAGAACTCGGGAAGCGCATCTTCATCCCCCTCAACCTCAAGATGACGAGCTTCCAAACGCGTCCGGGACTTGTCGCACCCTACGCCCACGGCTACTACATCTTCGACAAGCCGCCAGCCAGCGACATCAGCGGCTTGAGCCCGTACCCGTGGGCGGCCGGTGCGATCGTTGCTAACGCCGCCGACATCGCAACGTTCTATCGCGCCCTGCTCCGCGGGAAGCTGCTGCACGCCAAAGAGCTCAAAGCGATGACGACAACGCTCGCAGAAGGATCAAAAACCGACTTCCCAGGCTCCCGCTACGGCCTCGGGCTCGAAAGCCTCCCCCTTCCCTGCGGGCGCGCTTGGGGACATGGAGGAAACTTTCCCGGCTATCTCGCCTACACCCTCACCAGTCAGGACGGCAACCGACAGGCGGTGGTCTTGCTCAACGAAGACCCCAGCTCGCTACCCAAAACCTTCGGGCCGGCATTCTTCAAGTTGCTCCAACAGGCCTACTGCAACCCGGCCTAGCACCGCCCTCCCAAACAGCGTCAACCGAGCGGCTCGACGATCTTTTATGGCACGCGGCGACCCGGCCGCGTCATCTCCCGACATCAAGTTCGGCATTGGCGAGGGTCGACCTTACTGGGCGTAGGGTCGCGCCGTTTGTCGCCCTCCGCGGTGTCGCGGTCGCTGGGGGAGTTGCTCATCCTGGGAGCGAAGCGGGACATCGTAGGATCGGGCTGTGCCCTCGTTTGTCGTCGGTGACATCCACGGTCATCGCGACGCGCTCGTGCGGCTGCTGGCGGAGACGGGCCTCGTCGACGGGCACGAGCATTGGTCGGGCGCGGACGCGAGGCTATGGCTGCTCGGGGATCTGGTCGATCGGGGGCCGGACGGCTTCGGCACGATCGAGCTCGTGATGCGGCTCGAGCGAGAGGCGGCGGGGAGCGTCCGCTGTCTGCTCGGGAACCACGACGCGCTGATCCTCGCGGTCGCCCGCCTCGCGGACGATGCCGTCGATGCGACGGGTGTCTCGTTCAGGGCGATGTGGATGATGAACGACGGCAGCGTCCGGGATCTGGAGAGGCTGGAGCCGCAGCACCTCGAGTGGATCGAGCGGATGCCGGCCGTTGCCCGCGACGGCGAGTGGCTGTTGCTGCATGCCGACACCGAGGCCTATCTCGGCCTCGGGGCCACGCCTGATGCCGTGAACGAGGCGGCGCGAGAGGTGCTCGCGGATGGAGGGCCGGCCGAGCTCGGCCGGCTGCTCGGGGTGCTCTTCGACCGGGGTGCGTTCTCGGACACAGCCCGTCTCGATCGCGTGCTGGCCGCTTTGGGCGGCTCACGGGTCGTGCACGGCCACACGCCGATCGCCTTCGTCCTGAACGAGGACGCAGCCGAGATCACGGCCCCGCTCGTCTACGCGGGCGGCCGCGCGGTCAACGTCGACCACTGCCTCTTCGCGGGTGGCCCCGGCTTCGTCGTCGAGCTCGGCGAGCTGAGCGCCCAAGCCCGTGCGCGGTCGTTGCGCCGCTCCTGGCGTTTCGGCCCGCCCCGCCGGCTCTGAGTAGAGGTGCTCACCCGCGTGCAGATCAACGAGATGCCGGGACTCCGGCGTCTGCCAGGGGCCCGGTTCCGCGACCCCGACGTCAGTCGCCACGGTGACGACGACGTTCCCCTTCTTGTGGCCCGCGTCGACGTAGCGATGGGCCTCGACGATCTCCTCAAACGGAGCTGATGGCCCTCACTGCTGCCTCCGAGGTCGGTGAAGCAGACTTGTGTCGAATATCACGAGTCTTGTGCGCGACGCGACGGTGAGGTCGCGCGCCCGCGTCCCGAACCCCACCTTTGCACTCTCGCGCGCACGCGCGCGCACGCGAGGCTAGACCGGACTGAGAGGAGGGCTACCCACCCCTCGATGAGGTGATCGTTGATGGGGCCTGGTGGCGCGGCGCGATCGGGCGGATCAACCCGTTCACGCAGGTGATCAGCGAGTTCAGCGCCGGCCTGAACCCGGGCGTCGCGCTGGGCAGGCTCGCAGTCCCCCCGGACCGCAACACCTGGTTCGGCGACAAGGGCCTCAGCCGCGCGATCGGGATGATCGACTCGACCACGCAGCGATCACCCACTTCAGCGTCGGCCTCAACGCGGGGCAGCCTCCCGGGCGGGATCGGGACGGGCTCTCGGACGGGAACGTCTGGCTCACCGACCAGGGCGCACCGAGGGCGATCAGCGTCGGGGCTCCGGCCGCGTCGCTACCCCGCCGTCGCTGTCCGGGACGGGTGGCGTCGGTGTCGCCCAGGTGCGCGACGGCCCTCGCGGCGATCATGACGGTGGGGCCTGGTCCGGCGGGGCTGGGTCAAGTAGGTCAACAACGCCACGCCAAGCACGCTCGTGGCGAGGCCAAAAGGTGTTCGTCGCGGCCCGGGATGCCGCGGGGTCGTCAAGCTCTCGACGACGCGGCTATCGGCCGAGCTTGCGCGAGAGCCAGGTTCGCAGCACGACCCAGGCGGCGAAGATCGCGAGGGCGATGCCGACGATGACCCAGAAGCGCTTGCCGACGTCCGCCACGTCGAAGAAGACGACAGCACCGCGGAGAGGATCGCCCATGCCGCCAGGAACAGGACGACCAGCGTCGCGAGGCGGCTCACAAGCGTGTCCTTGCCCCAGACGGCGAGCACCGGCCAGCGGAAAACGGTTAGGGCGAAGCCGAGTGCGACTCCGATCCAGTGGAACAGCACCGGCACACCGGTCGCGAGCCTCGCGTCCCCGAGTCGCCGCATCAGATTCCGGGTCACCGTCGAGGCGTCCATGACGAAGGCGACACGGTCCTTCGCAGGGATGACGTCGAGGCCCTCGGAGCCGACGCGATACTCGTTCTCGAGGTGCGCCTTATAGTCGCCCTTCATGTCCGGCAGCTCCTCGGCGGCGATCTGCTGCTGCACCGACCGGATCGCTCCGGTCACCTCGCTCACGGGCCGGCCAGCGAGCACGACACGGGCGAGCACCTCCGCCGCGTCTAGCCTGCCCCAGAGGATGTCGTTCTGGCGCCAAGCCCGCCAAGCGAAGGCCCCGAAGTGGCTCAGCGTGTCGCCGGCCAGCTTGTCCTCGGCCGGCTTGCGGATGTAGCTCGCCGCCTCGGGGCTGATCCGGATGAAGCGGACGAGGTCGCGCTCGCCGGCGTCGGAGAGATCGTCGATCGGCAGCAGGAACATGTCCCAGAGCGGGTAGCGGCGAAAAACGGTGGCGAAGGAGGGCGCGGGTGCGGTGCCGGCGAACTCGGAATCGAGGTCGTCACAGATCGAGGCTGTATTGGCGCGAACCTCGTTGAGATTGCTCTTCAACTGCGCGCGCGCGTGTTCGAGCGCCTCGGCTGTCGCGGCTGTGAGGTCGGCGTCGCGCCGCCCGGCGAGCGTCTGCAGGGCCGCGGCGCGCACGTTGGCCGGGTCGTGGAACTCGCTCCAGAGGAGCTGCTGCACGCGGTCGAACTCGGCCCAGAGTGAGCGCTGGTGCGGCGCCAGCCGTTTGAGCGCATCCGACGCGAGCCTCTGGCGCACTGTCCGGACGCGCTCGAGGAGGTAGTACACGCGCCGCAGCTCGTAGGCGGCATCGATCTCCGCCTGGGCGTCTGGCGCGAGGCCCGCCACGAACGCGGCGGCCCCGGCGGCGACGCTCTCGGGCTGCCGCGGCAGCTTGAACGCGACCGCCGCGAGGATCTCGTCGCGGAAGCTCGCCGCGAGCGCCTGCGCACGTAGCGGCTCGTAGGCCTTGTAGAGGAGCTGGGAGTCGAGAAGGTCAGAGAAGCTCACGTCGTCGCCGAGAACCTGCGCGTCGACGGCGGCCGTCACCTCATCGACCCGACGCAGGAACGCCTGCGCGCGCCGTACGCGCTGTCCGTGGGCGACGAGGTCGGCGAGGTCGCCGGCGATGCTCTGGTAGCGGGGGATGCCCATCAGCGCCTTGCCCACCACCTCGGGCACCTCCGGGTAGACGTCGGGCCCGGGCGGCACCTTGAAGTGCTCCGGGTCGGGCTCGACCGACAGCAACCAGCGGGTGACGGGCCGCTCCGCGGCACGCGTGAAGATCGTCGACAGCGCCTCGGTGAACGGCCGGTTGTGAAGGATGCCGCCGTCCGAGAACCACGCGTCGTCCGGTTCCCCCTCCTCGAAGAGCTTCTCCGTGTCGGGTGTCTTCACGATCCGCCTGGGCTCGAACGCGGCGGGGAACGCGCTCGTCGCCCGGATGACGCCGGCGAGCGCCTTGTTCATGTCGGGGACGAAGTCGTTCTGGTCATACCCGAGCGTGGGGTCAGCCGGGTTGTATCCGCGCTTCCTGAACTTGAGGTGGAAGATCTTGCGGTACTCGCGCATCTCGATTTGCTGGCCGAGTTCGTCGACCGACGTCCGCTTGTACGGCCGCAGACGCGTCCCCGGCGCGAAGAGGTCGAACACGTCGACAAGCGGCCACGGTGACGCGCTCCGGTCCATCGCCTTGAGCCCGTCAGAGACGAGCTGCTCGAAGCGGTCGCTGCTGAGGATCGACGGCGGATCCGGCTCCTTCGTGCTGCGCAGCAACGTGGCGAAATCGCCGCCGTCGACCCAGAGCGACCGCACGGCTCCGAGGTCGGCGCCCGTGGCCAGCGCCTTGGCGAGCAGCACACCGTTGATCCCGCCCGCGGACGCGCCCGAGGTGATGTCGACGGTCGCCCACACGTCGGCGTCGCGCAAGATCTGGCTGTAAGCGTTCTCCTCGATCCCACGGCTCGCGCGAACGAGCCGCCAGACCTCGAACACCACTCCGTAGATGTAGATCGCGAGCGAGACGCCGCCGTAGAGCACCAGGCCGATCCTGATCTCGCGCGCAGGATCCTCCACCACGCGGTCCGGCGGGGCGGGCGGCGTAATGTCGAGCGTCTCGGCGATGCCGCATGCTCTCAGATGGCGGGGCAATCTCAAAACGGCGGAATGCTCCCGGCACCGTCCACTCGCTTCGCGGGATTGGACCGGGAATGGGCACACCTGACCGTCGTTTGTCTGCAGCAGGACTTCGTTGTGGTCGTTCGGGTCGACGGCACGGCCCGGGCCTAGGTTCGAGGCGACCAGCCCGCACAAAATCTGGGCCGTGCTGCTTCACCCGAAGAGCCGCGGGGCGCTCCGCCTCGCGTCGGCGGACCCGCACGACAAGCCGATCATCGACCCCGCCTACCTTTCGCATCCGGACGATCTCCCGAGCCTCGTCGAGGCATGCGCCACGCCCAGAGCGTCACTCAGACGCCGTCCCTCGCGCCCTACACGGAGAAGCTCTACCCGGCCATCGGCGCTCCCGACTCCGAGTTCCAGGAGGCCATTCTCAACAGCATGTACACGACGTACCACCTCGTAGGAACGGCACGGATGGGCGACCCGTCCGATAACGCCACCGTGGTCGACCCTCAGCTCCGCGTTCGCGGCGTCACAGGCCTCCGAGTGGCGGATGCGTCTGTCATTCCCACGCTGATCAGCGGCCACACGATCGCCCCGAGTGTCATGATTGGCGAGCGAGCGGCCGAGGTTAATCCGTAGCCCCAGCTGACAGCAACCCTCGAAGCACGGCGGCCTCCGGGAGGGGGTCGCCAGCGGGCCCGACTCGCGTGAAGGTGACACCGAGCTCCCTCCGGATCCCCGGCAGCGGGACTTCGCGCGTTGCTGCGCTTCCAATCGTGCACTAACCGGGGGATGCGCTGCGTCGGCTTCGAAGCGCGCTTGTTAACAGAGGCTCACCGCACCGGGAGCACTTCATGGCCCGCATCGACGGCGATCAGATGACGCTCGTCGCCGTTGCGCTGAAGCGCGGCTTGCATCCAACGCAAGTTGACGTTCGGCGCGGGTCGCTCACAATCCCCCTGATGGATGGGACTGATGGCGGCGCGGAGGGCGTCCCTTCGGGGAGCAGCACCCTGAGCGCCGCTGATGGTGGTGCCGATCCGACGACCGTGGAAATTGGGTCGCGGCTGCTGGGGCGCGATCAGGAGCTGGAGCGCCTCTACGGGATGATCGATCAGATCGAAGGGCGTGGGGGCGCCCTCGTGGTTCGTGGCGAGGCGGGGATCGGTAAGTCGGCGCTGCTCGAGGCTGCCGGGGAGCGGGCGCGCGAGCGGGGCGCGCCGGTCGTCACGACGACGGGGACGCAGTCCGAGGCGCGGTTCGCCTTCGGCGGGCTCCATCAGCTGCTGCTTCCGTTCCTCGACCGCCTGGATCACCTTCCGGATCCGCAGCGCAGGGCGCTCGACGTCGCCTTCGGCGTCGCCGAGGGCGACGCGCCCGATGTCTTCCTGGTCGGCCTGGCAACCCTCGGCGTGGTCACCGAGCGCGAGGCGCAGACACCGCTGCTGCTCGTCGTCGACGACGCGCATTGGCTCGATCGATCGTCGGCCGAGGTGCTGGCGTTCGTTGCGCGGCGGCTCGAGATGGAGCCGGTGATCCTGCTCTTCGCGGTCCGCGACGGCGTGCCGAGTGATCTCGACGAGGCCGGCCTCCCCGACCTCGTCCTCGCCGGGCTGGACGACGACGCGTCGCGCACGCTCCTCGACCTGCACGGGGCCGGCCTGTCCGACGAGCTGAAGGGGCGGATCCTCGCGGAGGCGGCTGGCAATCCGCTGGCCCTGATCGAGCTCCCGGCCGCAGCGGTCAACCTCGATCTGCCGGAGCATCGGAGCCGCTGCCGCTGACGGCTCGGCTCGAGGCGACGTTCGCGACGAGGCTCACCGCTCTCGACGCCGATGTGCGAGCGCTGCTGCTGCTCGCGGCGCTCGATGACGGCGAGCTCGCCGAGCTGAGTCGCGCGGCCGAGGCGCTCCTCGGAGCGCCGATCGACGTCGACGACTGGACGACGGCCGTCGCATCCGGCCTCGGAACGCTCGACGACGGCGCATTCCGGTTCCGGCACCCGTTGATCAGATCGGCTGTGCATCAGGCGGCAACCGGCGAGCAGCGCCGGCTGGCGCACGCCGCGCTCGCACGGACGCTTGCCGGCGATCCGGACCGGGCCGTCTGGCACCAGGCGGCGGCCGCACGAGGGCCGGACGAGGAGGTCGCCTCGGCGCTCGATGCCGCGGCAGATCGGGCGAGGTTGCGCGGCGGCCTCGACGTTGCGTTCGCGGCGCTGGAGCGGGCCGCCGGGCTGAGCGCCGATCCGCGGCTCCGCGCGCTGCGGCTCGCGCGGGCGGGCGATCTCGCGTACCAGCTCGGCCGCTCGGAGGAGGCGGTGCGGCTCCTTCGCGCAGCGCTCCAGCTCGGACGGCTTCCGGCTCACGAGGCCGCGAGGGCGTCGTTCGATCTCGAGACGCTCACGAGGGCCTGGTCAGGCGCATCCACGATCCGGCGCTTCGCGCGCGTCGCCGAAGACCTCGCCGACCGCGGCGACGCCAGGGGAGCCCTCGAAGCGCTCGGTGCGGTGTCGGTGCGTTCCTACTGGGACCAGCTGGACGACGGCACGAGGCGCCACGTGTCGGCGATCGTCGAGCGGCTCGCCGTGCCGGCCGACGATCCACAGCGCCTGGCGGCGCTCGGGCTCATCGATCCGGTCCATCGGGGCCGGGAGGTCATCGCCCGGATCGGGCAGATGTCTCCGGTCGACATGCCCGGTCCCGACCAGTCGATGGCCGTCGGTCGGGCCGCGATGGCCGTGTGGGCCGACAACCTCGCGCTTCCGTTCCTTCGCTCCGCCGTGGCGGGATATCCGGTCGGACGGCCGGCTGGCGCGGCTGGCCCAGTGCCTCGTGTTCGAAGCCTGGGCCGACATCAACTGCGGCGCGGTTCGCGCTGGCGATCACCGGTGCGGCGGAGGCGGCAAGGCTCGCCGAGGAAACGCGCCAGCTCCGTTACGTGCTCGCCGCGAAGCTTGCCCATGCCATCGCCGCCGCCGAGCTGGGCGAGGAGGAGACGGCCGATCATCTGATCGCCGACGCCGAGGCGGCGCTCTTGCCGATGGGCGCCAACCCTCAGCTCGGGCTGATCGCGTTCGCGCGCGGCCGGGCGGCTCTCGCAGCAGAGCGCCCGGGCGAGGCGTACCACGCATCTCGTCCGCATCTTCGATCCCGCGGACGCGTGCTACCAGCCCTACGCGCGCGGCTGGGCGCTCGCCGACCTCGTGGACGCGGCCGTGCGCGGCGACGGCGACCTCGACCTGGTTCGCGGTCTTCTGGGCGAGTGGGAGGAGATCGCGGCGGCCACGAGCGCGCCGCATCTCGAGGTCCAGCTGGCCTACGCGGCCGCGCTCCTTGCCGACAGCGCGACGGCCGAGCAGCGGTTCCAGGTCGCGATGACGTCGAGCGCCGCGGGTTGGCCGTTCTACACGGCCCGCGCGCAGCTCGCGTACGGAGGGTGGCTGCGCCGGCAACGACGGGGCGCGGATTCGCGCACACCGCTCCGCGAGGCCGCCCGCGTCTTCGACGCCCTCGGCCTGCGGCGCTTCGCCGAGCGCGCGCGTCGCGAGCTGCGTGCCTCCGGCGAGCGTGCGCGCCGTCGCGTTCCCGAGGCGTGGACCGAGCTGAGCCCTCAGGAGCTCCAGATCGCGCAGCTGGCGGCCGAGGGCCTCTCGAACCGCGAGATCGGCGAGCGGCTCTACCTCTCCCACCGGACGGTGAGCACGCACCTGTACCGGCTCTTCCCGAAGCTCGGCATCACGTCGCGCACGCAAGTCCGCGACGCGCTCGAGCCGCCGCACGACTCGTAGCGCACCACCGTCATTCGACGTACGCGACCGTGCGGACGGAGGGCTAGCTTCGAGTCCGTTCTCGCAATCCGGAGGGAGATCTCGATGCTCTACAGCTCGATCGTCAAGAAGCGAATCCGCCAGTCCTTCGACGACGTCAACAACCGTCGCTGGGACGAGCTGATGACCTCGATCGCCCCGAGAGTCCATCACCGCTTCGGCGGGGTCCATGCGATCGGCGGTGAGCGCCACGACCGAGAGACGCTGCGCCTGTGGTTCGAGCGCCTGGCGCGCGTCTTGCCCAATCTCCACCTCGAGATCAACGACATCTGGGTGAAGGGCCCGCCGTGGCGCACCATGGTGTTCGTGCAGTGGGACGGGACCGCGACGCTGCTGAACGGCGGCGGGTACTTCCAGCACGCCATTCACGTGATCACCCTGCGGTGGGGCAAGATCGCCGCACTCGACGTCTTCGAGGATTCGCAAGAGGTCGCCCGCGCGCTTGTCGTCCAGGCCGAGCCGGCCTCGAGGAGGCCGTCGCCGAACCGATCCTGAGCTAGTCCTCCGAGCCGTCGCCGCTCGCGCAACGCCGTCATTCGACGTACGCGACCCGTGGCGGCGAGGCTAGCTTCGGGACGTCGCAGAACGCGAAAGGAGAGTGAAATGCCACGGATCAGAGTCGGGACGGAGAACAACGCTCCGATCGAGATCCACTACGAGGACCACGGCAGCGGAGATCCGGTCGTGATGGTGCACGGGTACCCGCTGGACGGGAACTCGTGGGAGCGCCAGGAACGGGAGCTGCTGGCACGAGGCTTCCGCGTGATCACGCTACGACCGCAGAGGATTCGGCCGATCGAGCCAGCCGACCGTCGGCTACGACTACAACACCTTCGCGGCCGACCTGAACGACCTGCTCGAGCACCTCGACCTCAGCGGCGTCGTCCTCGTCGGATTCTCGATGGGCATCGGGCGAGGTCACGCGCTACCTCGGGACGTACGGCTCCAGTCGGGTGCGCAAGGCCGCGCTGCTCGGCGCGATCCCGCCGTTCCTGCTGAAGACCGACGACAACCCCGAGGGCGTCGACAGGCAGGTGTTCGAGGACATCAAGGCGGCGATCGTCAAGGACCGCTACGCGTACTTCAAGGACTTCCTCGACAACTTCTACAACGTCGACAAGCTCATGCCAGAACGGATCAGCGAGCCCGCCTGGCAGGCGAGCTTCGACGTCGCCGCCGGCAGCTCGCCGTTCGCGACCTACGCGTGCGTCGACACCTGGCTGACCGACTTCCGACGCGACCTGCCGAAGATCGACGTCCCGGTGCTGGTCGTCCACGGCACCGAGGACAGGATCCTCCCGTACGAGGCGACCGCGGCGCGGCTGCCGGCGCTGCTCGACGACCTCAAGCTCGTCCCGATCGAGGGCGGGCCCCACAACATCGCCTGGACGCATCCGGACGAGGTCAACAGACGCGCTGCTCGGAATTCGTGCGGCGCGACCGGTTGCCGGCCTGATGCCAGATCCGGCGAAGCGCCGCTCATCGCGTGGTCGTCGTCGGCGGCGGCTTCGGTGGCCTCCTGGCCACGAAGGTGCTGCGCGAGGGCGACGTCGAGGTCACGCTCGTCGACCGCACGAACCACCACCTATTCCAGCCGCTGCTCTACCAGGTCGCGACGGGAATCCTGTCGGTAGGCGACAGTCGCACCGCCGCTCAGGGGATCCTGCGCAAGCACAAGAACGTCCACGTCGAACTGGCCGAGGTCACCGGCTTCGACCTCGAGAACCGGACGGTCGCTCGCCGTCCGGCCTCTGGGCACCGAGCGCGCGTTCGCGTACGACAGCCTGATCGTCGCGCCGGGATCGACGACGTCGTACTTCGGACACGACGAACTCGCCGAGCACTCCCTCCCGATGAAGACGATCGACGACGCCCTCAACCTGCGACGGCGGATCTTCGCGGCGTTCGAGCTGGCCGAGTCGGCGCCATCGGAGGCCGAGCGCCGGCGGTGGCTGACCTTCGCCGTCGTCGGCGGCGGTCCGACCGGCTGCGAGGTCGCTGGACAGATCGCCGAGCTCGCCCGCCGGACGCTCACAGCAAGGACTTTCGCTCGATCGACGCCACGAGCGCCGTCGTGCTCCTCTTCGACGCCGGCACAAGACGTCCTCGCGTCGTTCGGTGATCGACTGTCGCGGAAGGCCACGGACCGGGCTCGAGCGCATCGGGGTCGAGATTCGCACCGAAACGCTTGTGACGAGCATCGACGGCGACGGCATGGACGTCGAGTCTCCGAGCGGTCAGGAGCGCATCGCGACGCACACGGTCGTCTGGGCAGCCGGCGTGCAGGCCTCGCCGCTTGCGCGCATCCTGGCCGAGGCGGCGGGAGCGGAGTGCGATCGTGCGGGCCGGGTCGCCGTCGCGCCCCGACTGCACGCTGCCGGGCCACCCTGAGGTCTTCGTCATCGGCGACGCGATGACGCTCGACAGGGCTCCCCGGCGTCGCCGGGGTCGCGATGCAGCAGGGCAGTCTACGTCGCGCGGACGATCAGGCGTCGCCTCGACGGCAAGCCGCACGAGCAAGCCGTTCGGCTACCGCGACCTCGGCAGCATGGCCGTCATCGGTCGTGGGCACGCGATCGTGAGCTTCCACGGCCTGCGCTACGGCGGGTTCCCCGGCTTCCTCTCCTGGCTCTTCGTCCATCTCGCGCTTCCTCACGGGCTTCCGCAATCGCGCTGCGGCGCTGGTCTGCGTGGAGCTGGGCCTTCATCGGCCGCTCGCGCAATCAGCGGGCGTTCACCGTCGAGTCGATCGGCGGCAGCGACTCTACGGCGCGAACCGACGTCTATCGCCGCAGGCGCTCTGGTGCCCCGACGACACGTAAGGAGATCAGGATGAGCTTCACCAAGATCACCACCGCGGGCGCCGGCACGATGGGCTCGCAGGTCGCATGGCAGATGGCCTTTCACGGCAAGCACGTGACCGTGTACGACGCCATCCCAGCGGGCCTGGAGAAGGGCAAGGCGTTGCACCAGGAGTACGCGGAGCACTTCATCGAGCAGCGCGGCGCCACCGCGGAGCAGATCGACGAGACCTTCGCTCGCCTGTCGTACACGACCGACCTGGCGGCGGCCGTGCGCGATGCCGACCTGATCAGCGAGTCCGTGCCCGAGGCGCTGCGACATCAAGGAGTCCTTCTGGCGCGACGCGTCCAGCCACGCGCCGGCAGCACACCGTGTTCACGACCAACACCTCGACCCTGCCGCCGAGCGCCCTGGCCGGCTTCGTCGACCGGCCGCAGAAGTTCCTGGCCCTGCACTTCGCCATCGGCGTGTGGGACTCGAACATCGGCGAGGTCATGGGCCACCCCGGCACCGACGCCGCCGTCTTCGAGAGCGTGCTGGCGTTCGCCGGCGAGATCGGCCTGGTGCCCATCCCGATCCGCAAGGAGCAGAGCGGCTACATCATCAACAGCCTGCTCGTGCCCTGGTGCACGGCCGCGCTCGATCTCGCTCGTCCGCGGCGTGAGCGACCTCGAGAGCATCGATCGCACCTGGATGATCACGCTGCAGACCGGGATGGGGCCCTTCGGCATGATCGACCGCATGGGCCTCGGCGTCGTCTACCACGTCGCGAAACTGCTCGGCGAGACCACCCCGAACGCCCAGGCGCTCGAGTCCGCTCGCTACCTCGACGAGCACTTCATCCAGAAGGGCCACCTCGGAGTCGCGAGCGGCGAGGGCTTCTACCGCTACCCGAATCCGGAGTATGAGCAGCCGGGATTCGTTTAAGAAGTGGGGAATCGGCGTCGACAACCAGGCTTCAACGAGCACTCGTGACTGGGAGCTCGTCAACACACTGCGCAGACGGCTTGAACCGAACTGCGTTCGCCGCGACCTTGCACTGCCTGACGGGTTGCGCGATCGGCGAGGTGCTCGGCATGAGCATCGGCACCGCGCTCGGCTGGGGGAATCCGGCGACGATCGCGCTGTCGGTCGTGCTTGCCTTCCTCGTCGGCTATTCGCTGACAATGCTCTCACTGCTCCGCTCAGGTCTTGCTCTCGCGGTCTCGGTTGCGCCTGCCTTCGCCTCGGACAGCCTCTACGGCTCCTCGGCGAAGACGTTCCCACTGCTCCGCTCAGGTCTCGCTCTCGTGGCTGCTGTTCCACTTGCCTTTGCCTCAGACAGCATCTCCATCGCCGCAATGGAACTCGCCGATAACGCAATCATCCTCGCCATCCCCGGAGCGATGGACGCAGAATTATCGACCTCGCTCTTCTGGGGATCGCTCGCCTTCGCGCTCGGCGTTGCCTTCTGCGTCGCATACCCGGTGAACCGCTATCTGATCGCCCGTGGCCAGGGCCATGCCGTAGTCCACGCCCATCGCCACGCTGTCGATCCAACGGGAAACGACGTTGCTGCGGACTTAGGCTCACCGACCTCATTCGTCCTAATCGGGTTTACCGCGATCGCCGTCACCATCGCCGCGACGGTTGGCACCGCGGTCCTCCTGGAGGGATGACTCCTGTGCTTCGCTTGGCAGCACGCCCGAGGCGTCGGGGGCGTAGGTGGGTTACAGATGAGGGTTGGTACGCTCGAGGACGAGGACGGCGTTGTGGCCTCCGAATCCGAAGGAGTTCGAGACCGTGGCGTTAACTGTCGCCGTGCGGGGAGTCGTGACGTAGTCGAGGTCGCAGTCAATCTCTGAACTCTCGAGATTCCAGCTCGGCGGCAAGCTGTCGCGGACGAGCGGCATGAGGGCAGCGATCGCTTCGATGCCTCCGGCGGCTCCGAGCGTGTGTCCGTGCAACGCCTTCGTCGACGAGACGGCGACGCGACCCAACCCTGCGGCGGTGATCGCGCGGGCCTCGGCGAGGTCGCCGAGCGGGGTCGACGTCGCGTGCGCGTTCAAGTAGCTGACGCTTGCGGGATCCAGGTTTCCGTCGGCCAGCGCCAGCTTGATCGCGGCCGCGGGGCCTTCGCCGGTCTCGTCCGGCTGGGTGAGGTGGCCTGCGTCGCAGTTGCTCGCGTAGCCGACCACCTCGGCCAGGATTCGCGCGCCGCGATCGAGCGCACGCTCTCGCTCCTCGAGGAAAACGATCCCGGCCCCTTCGCCAATGACGAAGCCGTCCCGCGCACGATCGAACGGCCGCGAGGCCTCTGACGGGCTTCGTCGGCTGGTTGAGAGCGCGCCGAGCTGGCTGTACGCAGCGACGATGAATGGCGAGATCGGAGCTTCCGCGCCTCCTGCCAGCATCGCGTCGGCCGCGCCCGAGCGGATCAGGGAGACGGCGAGTCCGATCGCGTCGGTGCCGGCCGCGCAGGCGGTCGCGACGGTGGACGATGGTCCTCGCAGTCCGAGGATCCGGGCAACCGCAGCGACCGGCGAGTTCGTCAGCCCCAGCGGAACGGTGAATGGGCTCACGCGGTCTGCGCCCCGCCGGAAGAAGTCGGCATACGATCGGTGAAGCGTCTCGGCGCCTCCGTGCACATTCGCGATCACCGCGCCAACACGACTCGGATCGGTCAAAGGCGAACCCGCGTCCTCGAGCGCCTGAGACGCAGCAACGACCGCCAGTACGCCCGCCCTATCCATACGCTTCGCCTCACGCCGCGGGATACAACCATCATCGAAGTCGCCGACCAGGCACGCAGTGATCTCGCCGACACCTTCCAGCTCGACCCGGCTTGCCCCGCTTTTTCCGTCCTGGAGGCCGTCCCAGAAAGCTTCGCGGCCGCTTGCCACAGACGACACGACTCCGGCGCCGCAGACAACGACACGGCGACGGGCAACAGGCTCGACCTCTCTCATACGCTTGGTGAGCATACGAGTTCGCCGAATGGTGGGATTCCAGCCCGGCGCCGCGGGCGCTGTTCTTCAACGTCGCCCGTGAACACCGCGAGAACAGCGACGAGGACGACTACTAGAGATCAGGCACTAGTCGCCTCTGGTGCCGCTGGCTAGCGCGGGAGTCTCGAGATCCGGGCGAGGTCGTGGCGGGCGTGCCGTCCGAATTGCCGTCTGCCGTTGCCACCGCGAGACTTCTGTCCACCCCGGCGTCTGGAAAGCCGATCCATTTGTGGCCGGCCGCCGCGGCGTACCGGCGGTCGCCGTGTTGGTTGATACCCGCAGGAGGTGGAATGCGACAAGGGCGAGCCAGAGGAACCACACGGTGCTGCCCGCCCGGGTGGCCAAGCCGGGTCCGAGGGCGCTGAATGCGGCGCTCGTCGCCAACAAGGCGGGAGTCGCAAGAAGCGTCGGGAGCCAGAGGTGGCGCCACGCCGGAAGGCGCCTGAAGGCGAAGGCGAGCACCAACGGCGTCAGGAGAAACGCAGCGGCTGTAACTCCTGACTCGATTCTGTGCGCGGAAGAGTGCCACGACGTGTTATCGCAGCCGGCATCGATGCCCTGGCAGTCCAGCCGAAACAACCCGTCAAGCGCAATGCCCGCCCCCACAACGACCAGACCGACGACGCCTACGCGCGAGAAAACACCCCGACCGAGAGCCGCCCACAACCCGAGTGCGAAACCGACGACGAGGATGCCGGTGAGGTTCGCGGCGACCTGGTTGTAGAGCCACGGACTCGAGGCTGTGAGCGCCCCGAGGTCACTGATGTCGTCATTCACGACGCTGAAAGCCGCCGGCTGAGCCACGTCGGCGGGAACAACCCCGGCGACGAAGCTCGCCGGCGCGGCGAGTCCGCAGATAGCGGCGGCACGGGCACTGATGCGGGTCACCGGGTGTCCTTCCGAGTTGCGAGTGGAGTTGACGGTACTTCGGGGAGCCAGCGCCTCACTGAGGCCCGGGGACGGTTGGGGCTCAATCGTCGTGGTCACTCCGCTACTCCCACTGCGGCGATCGGCCGCGCGCGCAGTGCTCGACGGGTCGGAACCGCGAGCGCGAGGACAGCCAGCACGGTTGACCCACCGAGGATCGCCAGGAGCGGCTTGCCTGGCACGAACGGGCTGTAGCCGCCGGTGAGTGCGTGGCTCAAGGGCACGAGCGCGGTCGCCGCGATCAGTAGACCCACGCCGAGGCCGATCGCGACGATCAACGCGCTCTCCCAGCGCGCCATCGAACGAACCTGACGAGGCGTTGCGCCGGTCAGGCGCAGCAGGGCGAGTTCGCGACCGCGTCGCAGCGCGATCATCGCCAACGTGTTGACGACCGCGATCGACGTGAAGGCGAAGATGATCGCGACGAACAGCGGAGTGAGCCAGCGGTTGGTGGCGCGGTCGGCGTCGTCGGCGCTGGCAAGCAGCGTCGCTCGGTCACCGACGCGCAGTCCGGGGTAGCGCGCGGCGAGTCTGCGCAGTCGCGGAGCGACGGTCGCCGGGTTGCTCGTGCGCACGAGAATCGTCTGCAGCAGCGGATTCCCCAGATGGCCGGCGGCGAGCTCCGGCGCGACCAGTGCGTCGCCGAACCCGAGGCCGCGTGTGTAGATCGCGACGAGCGTCGCGTGCCTGCGCGTGCCGTCGCCGAGCATCAGCGAAACGCGGTCGCCTACGTGCGCGTGCGCCGCGTCGGCACGCGTCCGGCTCAGCGCGACGGCGGTGCCGTGAAGCCCGGCCAGCGAGCCCGCGACCACGCCGACGTCGAGGCCGCCGCCCGCGCCGCCGTCCAGCACCTGCGCCGAAGTCACGTCGTCGGAGAGGCCGACGCCGCCTGGGCCGAGCATCGTCGGCGTGAGCGCCACCGCCGAGCTCACGCCCCGCGTCGCACGCACGTCGGCGAGAGCCGCGCGCGGCAACCCGGCGCCGAAGCCCGTGACGGCGAGATCCTCCTGCAGGCCGGCGCTCCGCTGGGCGTTGACCGCGTGGTCGAGGGTCGTGCTGCTGAAGAGCAAGGTGCAGCTGAGCGCGACCGACAGCACGAGCGGTGTGCTGGCCGACGAGAAGCGACGGGTTGCCGCGCGCAGGTTGGCCGCCGCGAGGAAGCCTCCGACCGGTGAGATCGCCGAGAGCGCCGGGCGCAGCATTTCCGCTGCGATGCGCGCGACGATCGGCCCGAGGAAGCCGACGGCAGCGACGAGGAAGAGGGCGTTCAGTTCGGACGTGGCGGCCGCCGTCTGCGGGTTGTGCGTCACCGCCGAGACCGAGAACAGCGGCACGGCGGCCGCGATTGCGATCCCTCCGCCGATCAGCCTGCCGAGGCCGATCCCGCGCGGCTCGACAGCGGCGTCGGCGAGCGCGCGTGTTGGTGCGACACGGGATGCGCGACGTCCTGCGGCGAGTACGGCCAAGAGAGCGATGGTGACGCCGCTTGCGATGGCTACGGTTGCGGGGAGCCAGCCGGCCGTGACGGTGAAGTCCGCCGGCGCGATCTCGTGCCGAACGAAACCGCGCGCAAGTGCCTTCCCGAGTACTGCACCGGGGACGACGCCCGCCGCCGACGCGACGAGCGAGACGATCACGGCTTCCCACGCGATCATGCGGCGCACCTGGCCGGGTGTCGCGGCGACAGCGCGCAGCAGTGCGATCTCGTGCTCGCGTTGCTGGATGATCAGCGCCATCGTTCCCGCGACGATGAAGATCGCGATGAACATGCCGAGGCCGCCGAACGACGCAGCCACGGCGATCAACTGCGATGCGCCCGATCTGGACGGAGGGCGACTCGGCGTTTCCACGCGCACCGCGCGTGAGGACCGCGGCGTCGCCGGCGGCCGCGCGGACGCGCCCGAGGTCAAGGCCCGGAGCGCCGAGGATCCCGATCGCATCGACTCGGCCGGGATGACCTGCGAGGCGCGCGGCCTCCGAGTCGGTGAGGAAGATCAACGGAGCCCCGTGCGGCGTCGAACGCGCGTGCGCGATCCCGACGACCGTGACGGTGCGAGCGGGTTCGGTCGACGTCAGACGCTCGCGCGCACCAAGGTGGGACGAGAACGTGGTGACGACCTCGTTCGCGCCTGCAGGCGGGCGGCCGGCGACGAGGCGGTACGGGGCGAGTTGCGCGCTGCTCCAGCCGTGCGCCTGCACGTCGTGCGCACCGAGGCGGGCGGGAACCGCATCGTCGGCGATCGCCGCGCGCACGCCCGGCACCGCAGCAAGACGAGCGCACGAGCGCGCTGCTGATGCGCACAGGCTCGCCGAGGATCACGTCGTGGTCGGGGCCGACGTCCTGATGGCCCGTGACGACGGCGGCCGCCGCTGCGTAGCGCGTGACCGGCGCGTGGCTGCGGAGCGCCGACTCGAGCAGCATGCCGCCGGCCATGACGAGGACGGCCGAGCCGAAGAGCGCGAGGAATGCGCCGACGTAGGTGCCGAGACGCTTCCGCGCGGTGAGGATCGCGAGGCGCAGCATGTCAGTCTCCGAGATGGGCGAGGCGCTCGGCGACCTCGTCCGCGTTGGGGTGGTCGAGGGAGCCGTCGATCCGGCCGTCGGCGAGGAGGATGACGCGGTCTGCGTATGCCGCTGCAGCCGGGTCGTGCGTCACCATCGCGACGGTCTGGCCGTCGTCGGCGAGCTCACGTAGGAGCGCGAGCACCGCGCGCCCGTTGCGCGTGTCGAGCGCGCCGGTGGGCTCGTCTGCGAACAGCACCTCGGGCTGCGTGATCAGCGCCCGCGCGATCGCAACGCGCTGTTGCTGTCCGCCGGACAGCTGAGACGGATAGTGACGCAGGCGCTCGCCGAGGCCGACGCGCTCTGCGGCGGCGCGCAGCTCGGCGCGCCGCGGGCGCCGGCCGTCGAGGCGCAGGGGGAGCCCGATGTTCTGGGCGACCGTCAGCGTCGGCATCAGGTTGAACGCCTGGAACACGAAGCCGACGCGCTGACGGCGGAGGATCGTCAGCCGCCGTTCGCCGAGCTTGCCGAGATCGACGTCGCCGAGCGCAACCGAGCCCGATGTCGGCCGGTCGAGGCCGGCCGCGATGTGCAGGAACGTGCTCTTCCCGGATCCGGACGGGCCCATGATCGCGGTGAAGGAACCGCGCTCGAGCCCGACGCTGATCCCGTCGAGCGCGACGACTGCGCCGTCGCCTCGGCCGTGGACCTTGCGCACGTCGCGCAGGGCGACGGCGGCGCCTGTCTGCTCGGCGGGGCGCCGTCCCCGGCGGCCCAGCCTGGCGGTCGTAGTGATCATCGCTGTCCTTTCGGTCATGACGCGAGGGCTCCACAGAGGGCGGCTGTGTCGAGGCTGTTGAGGCCGCTGTAGGAGATGAGGCCGATGTCGCCGAAGACGAAGCGGCCGTTCTGGGCCCAGACGACACCGGCGCCTGGGATGTGGAAGGTGAACTCCTTGCCGGTGTCGACGGCGACCCCGGTCGGTGAAGTCGATGTGGACCGGCGCCGGGCCTTTGGAGTAGAGCGTGTGCCAGGCGCTGGACACGGTGTGGGCGAGGGAGCCGTGGACGCTTTCGCGGATCGGCGTGCCGGTGTTGTCGTAGTAGGTGGTGACGGTGACGGTGCCGGCGGCGCTGAAGGTGATGTCGAAGCCGCAGGGGCTGTCGGCGCCGGTGAAGGTCTGGCTGTAGTCGGCCGGCGTCTGTTCGGTTGTGGGAGGAGTTGCGGCTGCGGCGTTCGCCAGTAGGAGTGCGGCGGTGGCTGCGATGACGGCGATGGGGATGAAGAGCCGGCGTGTCATGGCGAAGGTTCCTTTCAGCGGGTGGAGGTTGAGTCGCCGGAGAGTCGGCGGAAAGCGGCGAAGCGGCTGGCTCCTCTCGCGTCACGAGAGGAGCCAGCTCGCGGGGTCACTCGTACTGGAGCGCTTCGAGGACTTTGAGCCGCGAAGCACGACGTGCCGGCACAACCGCAGCGAGGATCCCGGCGATCACGGCGACCGCGGTGAAGATCAGGAGCTGCGTGAACGGGACGTGGAACGAGACGCCCTGGCTCGCGAGCCCTCGCGTGAGGATCGCGGCGAGGAGCACGCCGAGTGGCAGCCCCAGTGCGGCACCGATCAGCGCCGTGATGACGCTTTCGTGGCGGATCATCCGCCGCACCTGGCGGCGGCTGACACCGACCGCGCGGAGCATCCCGATCTCGCGTGTCCGTTCGAACACGGAGAGCACGAGGGTGTTGACCATCCCGAACAGGCTCACGATCACGGAGAGCGCGAGGAACGCGTAGAAGACGGCGAGTGTCGTCTTGATGTCGTTCAGTTGCGTCTTGATCCAGCCCGAGGTGCTCTGGACGGTTACGTCACTGAACGGCCGGAGCGACTTCGCGAGCGCCGCGGTCGCCGACGGGCTCGCGCCCGAGGCGACGTTCACGAACACGTAGCCGTTCTGCGGGTTCGGGAACAGCCGGTCGAAGTGCGAGCGATCGACCAGGATCCCGCCGAAGACCGCCTGGAACTTGGGGTGGTAGGTGGCGCGGATGACGAACGTCCGCTTGGTGCCGTTCGACGCCTGCACCTGGAGCGGGCTGCCGACGGACAGGTTGTGCGTCTTCGCCCACTTCGAGTCGACGATCGCGCCGTTGCCGAGGTCGGTGAGCACGGCGTCCGAGCCGTCCTTCCACGCGAAGCGGTACACACCGGCGATCGTGGCGCCGTCGATGCCGTTGACGGGAACGGTGCTCCCGAGCACGCGTGCGTTGTCGGACCGGACCGCCGAGACGCTCGTGACGCCGGGGACCGACGCGAGCGCCGGACCTGTCGCCGCGTCGAAGAACGTCGCGCTCGTGCTTGTGTCGGGCACGACGACGTAGTCGCTCCTGACCTGACGGGTCAGGTCGTCCTTGGTCGAGCTCTCGAGGCCCGACGCGAGCACGGCGACGAAGGTGACGAGCGCGAGCCCGATCATCAACGCCGCAGCCGTGGCCGCGGTCCTCGACGGATTACGTCCGGAGTTGGCGGAAGCCAGCCGGCCCATGGAGCCACCGAGCCGGCGAGCGGGCACCCCGACGGCGAGGATCAGTGGCGCAACGAGGCGACTCGAGATCATCGCGACAGCCGATGAAGAGCAGCAGCATCCCGCCCGCGGCGGGGACGAGCACCGCCTTCGGTCCGCCGCCGGAGAGGACGCCGGCCGCGATCGCGAGCACTGCGAGCACGATCACGACGCCGGCGACGTAGGGCTTGTACCGGTGGAAGCGTCCGACCGGAAGCTCGGCGCCTTCGCGCACGGCGGCGATCGGCGGGACACGCGTTGCCCGCAGCGCCGGGAAGAGGCCGGCGAGCAACGTGATCCCGGTCCCGAGGACGATCGTCACGACGACGGTCTGCGTCGAGAACACCGTTCCGGCTTGCGGGAGGCCCGTGAACAGCGCCTCGAGCCCCTTGAAGAGCCCGAGCCCGAGCACGAGCCCGAACAGGGACGCCAGTGCGCCGATCACCGCGCTCTCCAGGAGCACCGACCGCAGAACCTGCCGGCGGGAGGCGCCGAGCGTGCGTAGCGTTGCGAGCTCGCGCGTGCGCTGCGCCACCGTCATCGAGATGGTGTTGAAGATGACGAAGGCGCCGACGAACAGTGCGATGCCGCCGAACGCGAGCAGGATGTACTTGATGCCGCTGAGTCCGCCCGTCACCGACTTGTTGACGGATGCCGCCTCTGCCGCCGACGTGCGCACCGTCTCCGTCTCGGAGAGAAGCGGGCGGATCCGCGCTGCGAGCGCACGCGGTGTGACGTCGGGGCTGCCGACCACGGAGATGCTGTCGTAGCGGCCCTGCTTGCCGAGCAGGACCTGTGCGGTGCTCACGTCGAGCGCGGCGAGGGTTGCGCTGCCGGAGGACACACCGGGGATCTCGGCCAGTCCGGTGATCGTGTAGTGGTGGACGCGTCCGGTTCCCTTGGCGCCGATCGTGTCGCCGACGGCGAAGTGCTCCTTCGCCGCGGTCACCGCCCCGATCGCGATCTCCCCCGGCCCGGAGGGCCAGCGGCCGGTGGTCAGGGCGAGCGGGGTGAAGCGCTTGTCCGCCGGGTCGACGCCGAAGCCGAACTGCGGTCCGCCGTTGCCGATCGCCTTGCCGTTCGCTCCCACGAGCTTGACCGTCGCGAAGAGGAAGCCACCGGAGGCGGCCTCGACTCCGGGCACGGCCCGGATGCGGGCGACCAGTGAGGCGGGCACGCTGGGCGTGTTCGCCGCTCCGGTCACGATCTGCTTCCCCGACACGACGACGGATGCCTGCTCGTACGGCTTCGAGAAGACGCCGTTGAAGGCGTGGTTGAGCGTGTCGGTGAAGATGAAGGTGGCGCTGACCATTCCCGTGCCGAGCACGATCGCGAGCGCGGTGAGGATGGCGCGGGTCTTGCGGCCGAGCAGTCCTTTGAGCGCGACGGCAATCATCGTCCGCTCACTTCCTGCATGGCGGCGAGCACTTCGGCTGCCGTCGAGCCGCGGACTTCCTTGACGATCTCGCCGTCGGCGAGGAAGAGGATCCGGTCGGCGAGCGCCGCTGCGCTCGCGTCGTGGGTGACCATCACCGTCGTCTGGCCGAGCTCCTCGACCGAGTGACGGAGAAGCGCGAGGACGTCCTTGCTGGTGTTGGAGTCGAGGTTGCCGGTCGGCTCGTCGGCGAACAGCACCGACGGCTTCGAGATCAGGGCGCGGGCGATCGAGACGCGCTGCTGCTGCCCGCCCGAGAGCTCGCGAGGGGCGGTGCTTGCGGCGGCCGTTGATCCCGACGGTTTCGAGCAGCTCCTCGAGCCACTCACGCTCCGGCTTCTCGCCGGCGATCGAGAGCGGCAGCAGGATGTTCTCCTCCGCGGTCAGCATCGGCAGCAGGTTGAAGAACTGGAAGACGAAGCCGATGTGGTCGCGGCGAAGCCGGGTCAGCTGCTTGTCGTTCATGCCGGTGATCTCGACGCCGGCGATCGAGACGCTGCCCTCGCTCGGCTTGTCGAGGCCGGCGAGGATGTGCATCAGCGTCGACTTGCCCGAGCCCGAGGGGCCCATGATCGCGGTCAGGCGGGCCTCCTCGATCTCGATCGAGACGTCACGGAGCGCATTCACCGCCGTGTCGCCGTCGCCGTAGCGGCGGACGAGGCCGCTCGCAGAGACGACGGCCGGTGAGAGAACAGGCATGGGCACAACGCCCACGTCTGACTGAAGCTGAGGGACGGACATGGCACGTACTCCTTCCGGGTCGGTTTGCATGCACCGACCCTGCGCCAGCACGGCCCCGTTCGCGTCCGAGGCGACCCCACTCTCGACCCCACACCTGCTCGTAGGGGCCTCGCCGGGCCTGCGGTGCGCTGGCAAGCGAAGTAGCCTTGGTTGCAAGCGTGTCCGTCGCGAGAGCCCCCGGAGTGGGATTCCGCTCCGACGCCCCTCGGCTCGGGGGCGCAAAGGGTCGCGATGCCGGCAAACAAGCTCATACAGACGATCGCCCCCGTCTTGCTGCTCGAGCGCGAGGCGGAGTTGGCCGCGCTGGAGGCGATGCTCGGTGCCGCGCAGTCGGGCGACGGTCGGCTGGTTGTCGTCGAGGGCAGCGCCGGGATCGGGAAGACCAGGCTTCTGGCCGAGGCGCGCGCGCTTGCCGCAGCGGGCTGAGTTCGAGGTTCTGACCGCGCGCGGCGGCGAACTCGAGGGACAGTTTGCGTTCGGGATCGTGCGGCAGCTGTTCGAGGCGCCGCTGGCCGCAACGACCCCGGAGCTCCGGGCCGAGTTGCTTGCCGGCGCCGCGGAGTTGAGCACGTCCCTGTTCGCCTCGGCACCCACGAGCGCAGCAGGAGAGGCAACCGAGTCCTCGTTCGCGATGCTGCACGGCCTCTACTGGCTGACCGCGAACTTCGCCTCGCGCACGCCGACGCTACTCGTCGTCGACGACCTGCACTGGGCCGACGAGCCCTCGCTGCGCTGGCTCCATTACCTGGCGCGCCGGCTCGAAGGGCTGCCCGTCCTGCTTCTCCTCGGTACCCGCCCTCCTGAGCAGGCCAATCTTCCCGTGCTCGTCGGGGAACTTCTCGCCGATCCCGCCGGCGTGGTGATGCGGCCCGGCGGTTTCGGGCAGGAGTCGGCTGCCGCGCTTGCGCGCGAACGACTTGGCGATGAGCCCGCGGCGGCGTTCGCGGCCGCCCTCGAGACTGGCTCGGGCGGTAACCCGCTCTACCTCGTCGCGCTGCTCGACGCAGTCTGGCGGCAAGGACTCTCGCCGACCGCAGAGCACGCGCCGCACGTCCTCGAGCTCGGTCCACGGGCAGTTTCGTACGGCGTCGTCGACGCGCCTCGGACGTCTCCCGACCGAGGCGACCGTCCTCTTGCGTGCGGCGGCCATTCTCGGCGATCGCACAGAGCTCCCTCTCGCCGCCGCGCTCGCCGGGATCGACCCGGACGCGGCCCTGACGGCCGCCAGCGCCCTCGTTCGAGCCGATCTGCTCCGCCACGAGAACCCGCTCGAGTTCACACACCCCGTCGTCCGCAGCGCGGTTCTCGAGCACATGAGTGCAGACGAGCGCACGCGCGCGCACCGCCAGCCGCCGAGCGCGCTGCTCGATCGCGGCGGCGCTCCCGGAGCAGGCCGCCACCTACCTCGTTCGCACAATTCCGTCAGGCGATCGCTTCGTCGTCGCGACGCTCCGCCGCGCAGCCGAGCGCGCTCGTTCGCACACGGCGCCCCGGAAGCCGCAGCCGCCTACCTCCGTCGCGCCCTCGAAGAACCGCCTGCGCCAGACGATCGGCTCGACGTACTGCACCAGCTCGGGCGTCGCCGAGCTCAACACGTCTCGCCGCCGCGAGCCTCGGACTACCTGCGGCAAGCCGTGGACGAGCTCGAAGCGAGTGACCGAACCGTCCGGAGATCGTGCTCGCTTATGCGCACGCGATCGCTGATCTATGCTCGCCAGCGCGAGGCAATCGAGCTGCTGCGAAGCACGAGTGACGCCGTTCGCGAGCACGATCCGCGATCTCCATTGGCGCATCGAAGCGCTCCTGATCATCGCGTCCCAGTACGACACCGACCTCTATCCGCTCGCCGCGGAGCGCCTGGCCCTGTTCGGAGGAAGAGCTGACCGGAGGGGTCAGCTCCGGTGTGCTCCTCGCGGCCTGTGCCATCTCAAGAAAGCTCGACGCGGCGACGCGAGAGCTGAAGCGACGGCGACTATGCCGAGCGCGCGCTTGCCAGCGGCGCCTTCGACGATGCCGACGAGCTCCTCTTTCGCATCGCGCGCTCTGTTCACGCTCACGATTGCGGCCGCTTCGCGGAGGCCTCGGAAGCGTTCGCGGCTCGCCATCGTCGGACGCGCAGCGGCAAGGCAATCTCTTCAACCTTGCCGCGCTTCAGCTGTTCAGCGGGCTCCTGCGACGCCAGCGCGGCGAGCTGCTGGCTGCGGAGGAAGACATCCGCATTCGACGATGTGGCCTTCGATTACATGCCGATCTTCCGACGTATCGTGCCGGATTCCTCGCGGATGTGCTGCTCGAGCGAGGAGAGATCGACGCTGCCGAAGCGGCAGTCGCCTGTCAGCTCCCCGACGTTCCGACCAGGACACACGCTGCACTTCCTGGTACGCGCGCGGCCGGCTGCGACTCGAGTCGGGCCATCTCGAGCAGGCGCCGCGCGATAGATTCGCCGCCGGCAGCATCGCCGACTCGCTCGGAATCCAAAACCCTGCCTCTTCGGCTGCCGTGGCGCTCGCAGGCCGCGATCGCGCTGCGCCAGCTCGGACGCGACGACGAGGCGCGGGAGCTCGCCGGCGACGAACTCGGATCTCTCGAGTCGTGGGGCGCACCGCGAACGGTCGGCATCTCGCTGCGCGCGCTTGCCCTCGTCGAAGACGGCGAAAGCGCGTGCACAGCGGCTGCGAGAGGCCGTCGAAGTGCTTGCGGACTCGCCGGCGCGCCTCGAGCATGCGCGTGCTCTCATCGAACTCGGTGCCGCTCTGCGTCGCGGCAAACGACGCAGCGAGGCGCGGCAGATGCTGCGCGAGGGAGTCGAGCTCGCGCATCGCTGCGGAGCGACCGCCCTGGTCACAAGAGCAAACGCCGAGCTCGCGGCGACCGGAGCTCACCGCCGCACGATCGTGCTCAGCGGACTCGACTCGCTAACCGCGAGCGAGCGGCGGGTCGCGCAGATGGCCGCCCAGGACCTCAGCAACAAGGAGATCGCCCAGGCGCTGTTCGTGACCGTGAAGACCGTCGAGCAGCACCTCGGCCGCGTCTACCGCAAGCTCGACATCAGCTCGCGTAGGCAGCTCGGCGCAGCGCTCGGAGCAGCGACCTGAGCTCGCCGCAGGGAACGCTTGACGACAGGCGCCCGTCTCCGAGCGATTTCACACGCGCAGCCACCGCAGCTGCTGATGCTCGAACGCGAGGCGGAGATAGCCGCCCTCGAGGCGATGCTCGACGCGGCGCGCGCTGGCGACGGCCGGATGGTGATCGTCGAGGGAAGCGCTGGAATCGGGAAGACTAGGCTGCTGGCTGAGGCGCGCGCGCTCGCTGCTGCAGTCCGAGATTCGAGGTGCTGACAGCTCGCGGCGGCGAGCTCGAGGGCGAGTTCGCGTTCGGCATCGTTCGGCAGCTGTTCGAGGCGTCGCTCGCCGCGGCGACGCTCGAGATACGAGCCGAGCTGCTGCCGGCGCCGCTGAGCTGAGCGCCTCGCTCTTCGCTCGCGCCGACGAGCGCATCAGGAGACGGGGCCGAGTCGTCGTTTGCGATGCTGCACGGCCTCTATTGGTTGGCCGCGAACTTCGCGTCGTGCAAGCCGACGCTGCTGGTCGTCGACGACCTGCATTGGGCGGATGAGCCGTCTTTGCGCTGGCTCGTCTATCTCGCCCGTCGCCTCGAGGGGCTGCCGTCTGTTGCTGCTCATCGGGACGCGGCCACCTGCCCAGGCCAACGTGCCTGCCCTCGTCGACAGAGTTACTCGCCGACCCGCTCGGGGTCGTGATCCATCCTGGCAACCTCGGTCAGGAATCGGCAGCGACGCTCGCTCGCAAGCGCTTAGGAATCGAGCCGGACACGGTCTTCAGCGCAGCGCTGCAGACGGGCTCGGGAGGGAATCCGCTCTATCTCGCGGCGATGCTCGACGCGCTCTGGCGAGAAGGGACGGCACCGACGGCGGACGCAAGCGCCACGCGTGCTCGAGCTTGGGCCGCAAGCGGTCTCCCGTGGCGTTGCAACTCGCCTTGCCCGCCTCGATGCCGACGCCGCTGGCCTGCTCCGTGCAGCAGCCATTCTCGGTGACCAGACCGAACTCGCGCTCGCCGCCGCGCTCGCCGGCCTCGAACCGAAAGTCGCACTGACCGCGGCCAGCGCCCTCGTGAGCGCCGACCTGCTGCGTCACGAGAACCCGCTCGAGTTCACGCACCCCGTCGTCCGCACCGCGGTCCTCGAGGACATGAGCGCCACGAGCGCACGCGCGCGCACCGCCAGGCCGCAGCGCTGCTGCTCGATCGCGGTGCGCTCCCGGAGCAGGCCGCCACCTACCTCGTTCGCACCATTCCGTCAGGCGATCGCTTCCTCGTCGCGACGCTCCGCCGCGCAGCCGAGCGCTCGTTCGCACACGGCGCCCCGGAAGCGGCAACCGCCTACCTCCGTCGCGCCCTCGAAGAACCGCCCGAGGGTGAGGATCGCGCCGAGGTCCTCGGCGAGCTCGGCCTCGCCGAGACGCACACGGACGCCTCGGCCGCCGCTGAGCACCTCTCGCAAGCAATCGCCGACTTGAACGATCCGACGCGGCGAACGAACGCCGTGCTCGCGCTATGCACACGTCCTGACTGTTCGGAAGACGCGTCCGGGAATCGGCTGAGCTCCTGCAGAGACGAGTCACGCCTCGGCGACAACGAGCCTGCGCTGGCCGACCGAGTGGATGCACTGCTGATCATCGCCTGCCGCTACGACGCGGAGCTCTATCCGATTGCCTCGGCGCAGTGGGAGAAGCGACGCACAGGAGCTGCAGCGAGGGCTCGGCAGCGGGCTCATGCTGGTGGTCGGCTCGATCCAGGAGGCGCTCGCAGGCGATTCTCGCGTGAGCGAGCGGTCGATCTGGGGCGGAAAGCACTCGCCAGTGACCTGATCGAATGCCGGACCGGATCGAGCTCGTCATCGCTGGCCGCGCTTGCGATGGCAGGGGAACTAGACGAGGCGCAGGCAGGACTCGAGAGGGTGATCGCGGTCGCGGAACGGAGCGGTGACCGGCTGACCGCCGCCGGTCACCGGCTCTGGAGAGGCCTCGTGCACTACGAAGCCGGCGGCCTCCTGCTCGCCGAGCAGGACCTGATCCTCGAGCCGATACCGTTCTGGGGGCTTCGACGCCGCTCGCATACCGCGCGGGGTTCCTCACGCAGGTGTTGCTCGAGCGCGGTTCGATCGACGAGGCCGAGCAGCTTGTCGCGGCACCTCGCTCGACGATGTCCTGGATGCTCACCGCATCCATTCCGTCTACGCGCGGGGTCGACTCCGACTCGAATCGGGCGCCGCCGAGCGGGCGCTTGCCGACTTCAGCGAGGTCGGGACGCTGGCCGAGTCAGTCGACTTCCTCAATCCAGCCTTCGTTCCGTGGCGCGCCCAGGCGGCGGTTGCGCTGCAGCGGCTCGGGCGCGACGGCGAGGCGCGAGCCCTCGCGCGGGAGGAGCTCGAGCTGTCGCGAAGCTGGGGCGCGCCGCGCACGGTCGGCATCTCGCTGCGTGCGCTCGGCCTGGTCGAGGGCGGACAAGCCGGTGAGCTGCTGCTGCGCGAGGCGGTCGACGCTCTCGCGGAGTCGCCGGCCCGGCTCGAACACGCGCGCGCGCTCGTCGATCTGGGCGCGCTGCTCCGGCGCAGCAACAGCCGCAGTGAGGCGCGGAAGCTCTTGCGTGAGGGAGTCGAGCTCGCGCATCAGTGCGGCGCCACCGCTCTGGTCGCAAGAGGAAACGACGAGCTTGCGGCGACCGGGGCGCACCCGCGCACGATCTTGCTCAGCGGCCTCGATTCGCTGACGGCGAGCGAGCGGCGGGTTGCGCAGATGGCGGCCGACGAGATGAGCAACAAGGAGATCGCCCAGGCGCTGTTCGTCACCGTGAAGACGGTCGAGCAGCATCTCGGCCGCGTCTACCGCAAGCTCGACATCAGCTCCCGCAGGCAACTCGGCGCAGCGCTCGCCGCCCCAGTGGACGCCCGGGACTGAATGCCGGCAGACGCGCTGACACGGACGATCGCCCCGCTTCGGTTGCTCGAGCGTGAGGCGGAGCTGGCTGCGCTGGAAGCGATGCTCGGTGCGGCGCGCGCTGGGTGACGGCCGCCTGGTGGTCGTCGAGGGCAGCGCCGGGATCGGGAAGACGCGGCTGTTGGCGGAGGTCCGCGCGCTCGCCCAGGCGGGCGAGTTGGAGGTGCTGAGCGCGCGCGGCGGCGAGCTGGAGGGCGAGTTCGCGTTCGGGGTCGTCCGGCAGCTTTTCGAGGCGCCGCTGGCAGCCGCGAGCGCGGAGCTCCGCGCCGAGCTGCTCAGCGGCGCAGCCGGACTGAGCGGGTCGCTGTTTGCGTCTGCGCCCACTCCATCGGGGGAGCCTGCGGAGTCGTCGTTCGCGATGCTGCACGGGCTCTACTGGCTGGCCGCCAACTTCGCGTCGCGTACGCCGACGCTGGTCGTCGTCGACGATCTGCACTGGGCGGACGAGCCCTCGCTGCGCTGGCTCCATTACCTGGCCCGCCGACTCGAAGGTCTGCCGCTCCTGCTGCTGACGGCCACGCGCCCGCCTGAGCAGGCGAACCTCCCTGCGCTCGTCGGGGAGCTCCTCACGGATCCCGTCGCGGTCGTTATCCGGCCTGCCGTTCTCGGCCGGGAGTCCGCCGCCGCGCTCGCACGCGAACGGCTCGGGAACGAGCCGGCGGCGGCGTTCGCTGCCGCACTCGAGACGGGTTCGGGAGGCAACCCGCTCTACCTGGTTGCGCTGCTCGACGCGGTGTTGCAGCAAGGGCTCGCTCCGACGGTCGAGAACGCGCCGCATGTCCTCGAGCTGGGCCCGCGAGCAGTCTCGTACGGCGTCTCGACGCGCCTCGCCCGTCTGCCGGCAGAAGCGACCGATCTGCTGCGTGCGGCGGCGATCCTCGGCGATCGCACCGACCTCGCTCTCGCCGCCGCCCTCGCCGGGACCGACTCGACGACGGCGCTGACGGCGGCCAGCGCGCTGGTTCGGGCTGACCTCCTCCGCAACGAGAACCCACTCGAGTTCACCCATCCCGTGGTGCGGACGGCGGTGCTCGAAACGTTGAGCGCGGCCGCGCGTGCGCATGCTCATCGGGCGGCTGCCGAGGCGATCCTGGACGCGGGAGGGCGGCCCGAGCAGGCTGCCACGCATCTCGTGCTGACCGTGCCGAGCCGTGACGATTTCATCGTCACGACGCTGCGTCAGGCTGCCGCGCACGCGCTGGCGCAGGGAGCCGCACCTGCCGCGGCCGCATATCTCCGCCGAGCGCTGGCAGAGCCGCCGCCCAGGGAGGAGCGGTCGCGTGTGCTCTACGAGCTTGGTGTCGCGGAGCTCCAGAGCGGCGCTGCGGAGTCGGCACGGCACCTGCGCCAGGCGATCGACGAGCTCGAGGACGCGACGTCGTCGCCCGAGATCGTGCTCGCCTACTCGCAGGCGACGGAAGTCGCGGGGCAGATCTCGCCCTCGACGCTCGATCTCCTGCGACGAACGAGCGTCCGCATGCGCGAGGTCGACGTCGACCTGCACTGGCGGCATCGAAGGCCAGATGATCATTGCCGCTCACTTCGACCCCGAGCTCTACCCGCTGATCGCCGAACAGGTCTCAACCCCGCCCGACGACTCGGTGCGCGGCGGCAGTGGAGCGGGCGTGCTGCTGGCCGCCTGGGCGTCCGAGGAGACCCGGCGTGGAGCTTCGCGGGAGCGTGCGGTGGACTACGCGACGCGTGCCCTGCAGAGCACGCTTCACTATCCGAACGCCCCCTTCCTCGCGGTCAACTTTCTCTACGCCCTCACGTTTGCCGGCGAGGTCGAAGACGCCGCGCGCGGCTACGAGGTCGCGATCGAGCTTGCGCAGGCGCACGGCGACGTGCTGTCGCTCGCGATCTTGTATCTGTTCAGGGCGCTGCTGCGCGCGCAGGTAGGCGATCTGCGGGGCGCCGAAGAGGATCTGCGGCCGATCGAGCGGATGGCGTTCCAGGACACTGCTGCTCTCCAGCCGTACTGGGTGGGGTACCTGGCCGAGCTCCTTCTCGAGCGCGGTGAACTGGCCGAGGCGCAACGGCTGGTCGAGCGGCCACCCGCCGTGGCACAGCGGGGGCACTTTCTCAACTTCTTTCGCGTCCGCGGGCTCGTCGCGTTCCACGCCGGTTCGCCGGAGCAGGCGCTGACGGACTTCCGTGCCGCCGGCGACCTCGCCCGCTCGCTGCGGATCGAGAACCCCGCGTTCGCGCCGTGGCGGTCGGAAGCCGCACTCGCCCTCCACCGCCTCGACCGCTGGGACGAGGCGCGTGCGCTGGCACGCGAGGAGCTCGAGCTCTCGCGCGGCTGGGGCGCCGCGCGCACGATCGGCATCTCGCTGCGCGCGCTCGGTCTGATCGAGGGCGGCCGAACCGGAGAACAGCTCCTGCGGGAGGCCGTCGACGTCCTGGCCGACTCGCCCGCCCGGCTCGAGTACGCGCGTGCGCTCGTCGACCTCGGCGCCGCTCTGCGTCGCGGCAACAGCCGCAGCGAAGCCAGGCAGCTGCTGCGCCAGGGAGTCGAGCTCGCGCACCAGTGCGGCGCGAGCGCGCTGATGACGCTTGCCAACGAGGAGCTGGCGGCGACGGGCGCGCATGCGCGCACGATCCTGCTCAGCGGCCTCGACGCGCTGACGGCGAGCGAGCGGCGGGTCGCGCACATGGCGGCGGAGGATTTGAGCAACAAGGAGATCGCCCAGGCGCTGTTCGTGACGGTGAAGACCGTGGAGCAGCACCTCGGCCGCGTCTACCGCAAGCTCGACATCAGCTCACGTAGACAGCTCGGCGCAGCGCTCGCCGCTCCCGCTTAGCCTCGCGGCGACTGCCCACACCGAGCGGCGGCCCCGACGCAACGGTCAGTTTCGCGCTCCGCAAAAGATCAGGGCTAGGAGTGGGGGTGCCCCGGGCGCGATCGGCATCTATCTCGCGACGCATGATCGGCGAGTCAAGTCGCGAGCGTCACCCACCGAGAGGACCCCGACTACGTACCCGAGCCGCAAGGCGCCCGCCTACCGCGAGGCTCGAATCTCCGACGCTCGCCACGCTGATCGCCACGACGGCCGCAGCGGCTGGCGGCGGCGAAAGCGAACACAACGTCGCCCGCCGGCGCACCGAAGGAGCCTTACAAATGAAGGCCTGCAGCTACGCCGAGGAGCGATCCGCGAGCGAGCCCACCCCCATCGAACCGGCGATACGCCTGCTCGGGTTGCGCAAGAGCTACTGGAAGAGCTGCTCGAAGCCGCACGAGGAATCGATCTCGAGGTCGAGCGCGGCGAGATATTTGCCTTTCTGGGCCCAAATGGAGCTGGCAAGACGACACCGTCAGATCCTGGAGCGTTTCCGCGGCGCCGCTCAATGGCGAGGTGTCGGTACTCGGCGTTGACTCCTCGCACGGACGCGTGCGAATCGGCGTGACCGCATCGGGATCGTCCTGCAAGAATCCGCGCCCGATCCGGGCCTGACGGTTCGCGAGGCTCTCCAGCTGTACGCCGGCTACTACAGCCAGCCGAGATCCGTCGGCGAGACGCATCGCGCTCGTCGGGCTGGAAAAGAGCACGACAGGCAGGCAACCAGTCTCTCGGGCGGCGAACGCCGCCGACTCGACTTCGCGCTCGCACTGATCGGGCCGATCCCGGACTGATCTTCCTCGACGAACCGACGACAGGCTTCGATCCCTCGGCCCGGCGAACAGCCTGGGATGTGATCGAGAACCTCCGCGACCTCGGCAAAACGATCTTCCTACGACGCACTACATGGACGAGGCAGAACGGCTCGCCGACCGCATCGCCGTCATCGTCGCCGGAATCATCGTCGCTCAAGGCACTCCGCTCACGCTCGGCGGGCGCGACCGCGACACCAGCACGACGGTTCACACTTCCGCCGGGATCACCGCGAAGGACTACCGGCCACACTCGGCGAGCCCCTTCCAAGCGAGCAAAGCAGTGGCTCGATCGCGCTCCGCAGTGACGCCCCACTCGCTCACCTCGCGCTGCTCGCCGACTGGGCCGCAGAGAACGCACTCGAGTCGGCAACCTCGAAGTCACCCGACCAACGCTCGAAGAGACCTATCTCAAGCTCACACAAGTCGACGCTCGAGGAGACCTGCAGCGAACCGCATCCACCTCCGACAACTTTCCATTGGTACCACGTTCGGCGACACCTCGACGCAGCGACGAGATCAGATCAGTCTCGCAGCCGACGCCTCGATGCAGTACGGCTCGTGGTTCACCAAACCCGCTTCGACCTGCGCAGCTTCCGCCGCGACAAGCAAGCACGCTTCACAACCCTGGCACTGCCTCTGCGTCCTGCTCGTCGCGTTCGTCAGCGTTGGTGGCGGCAACAAGACGTTCGTCCAGGACGGCCAGACGATCAAGACCGCAGTCTTCTTCGTGCCCGGCCTAATCGCGCTCGCAGTCATCTCCGCCTCGTTCTCCAACCTCCTCACGGACCTCGTCGCCCAACGAGACTCAGGGGTGCTCAAACGACGTCGAGCCACTCCCGTGCCAGCCTTCGCCCTCATCGGCGGCCGCACCCTCACCGCCGCGACCATCTCACTAGTGACCGCCGTTCTGCTCCTGCTCGTGGGCGGCAATGTCTACGACATGAACATTCCCAACAATGCATTGCCTGCGGTCGCCGTCATGATCCTGTTTGGGTCCGTCACATTCTCTGCGCTCGCCTACGCCCTCGCACCATCGATCCGGTCGTCGGGAGCGATTCAACCCGTCATCCAGCTGATTCTGCTCCCCCTCTATGCCATTTCGGGCGTACTCCTACCCAACTCCAAGAACCCACACTGGCTGAACGAGGTCGCAGGCGTCCTACCACTCCAACACCTAGCCCACGGCCTGCATCACGCCTTCGACCCGACGACCCACGGCATCGGCCTGAGCATCGTTGATCTTGCGGTACTCAGCGCCTGGGCCGTCACTGCTCTCGTCCTCGCGACCCGAAGGTTCACCTGGCTGCCCGCAAGTAGCTAGTCGCCGAGACACAGACGCCGGGCTTCAGCAAAAGCTGGCTCCGACGGTCGAGAACGCGCTGCGTGTCCTCGAGCTAGGCTCGCGAGCAGTCTCGTACCGGCGCGATCGGGCCGCTCGTGCAGTAACGCCTGCAGGGAGGCACGCACTGTGACGGCCCTCGCCGGGGTGGTGTGAGGTCAGGGCCTGCGCCCAGAAACATCAGGGGTAGGAGTGGGGTCGCCCCGGGCGCGATCCGCACCTGCGGAGGCGCATGATCGGCGAATGAAGTCGGAGGCCAGCCACCAGAAAGGAACCCCGATGTCGCACGCAGCCCTCAAAGAACTTGCCTACCGCAGCCAGAACGGCCTCGAGGTCACTCTCCTCTGGGATCCCCGCTCCAACGATGTCTCCGTCGAGGTCACCGATCAACTCGACGACAGCGGCTTCCGGCTCCCGATTGCCGGCCACCTGGCCCTGGACGCGTTCCACCACCCCTATGCGTACGCCCAGCCGTACGACGACCACTGCGACCGACTCCCGCACACGATTTCGGCGGAGTGACTGGCGTGGCGACCCTCGCTCCCATCCATGAACTCCGCCGCGGAGACCGGTTGCGCGTTGTTGCGCTACAGCCAATCCTCTTTCCGCTTGCGTCATTTCTGGTCGCGCTCACCCTGCTCGGGGCTGGACCACGGCTCTTGATCGTCGTCGGGCTGCCCGCCCTCGCGATCGGCGCGATAGGTCATCGACTTTCCCGTCCGTCCGCGACTGGAGTTGCGCTCATGCTCGGAGTGCTCGCCGTCGGCGCGGGTCTGATCGCCGCGTAGCAACCTTCTGATCGTCGCCGGAGTGCTCTATCTCTTCGCTGCCATCGGCCGTGGCTGGGGCATAAACCGCGGTCGCCGCCGCCGCCGCGCGTGGACGAATCGCCTCCTGGCGATTGTTGGAGCAGCACTGGTCGGTTTATTCGTCGTTCTTCCGACGCTGGTTGCCGTCGATTTCCTCGCCAAGCCTCGTGCATCCATTGATCAGGCGGCCTTGGGATTGCCGCATGAGCGCGTCGCCTTCCGTGCCAGTGACGGCGTTCACCTCGCCGGCTGGTATGTGCCTTCCCACAACGGCGCCGCGGTCGTGCTCGTGCATGGCGGCGGCGGCGACCGCCAAGGAACGATCCTCCATGCACGGATGCTCGCGAAGGCTGGCTACGGCGTCCTTCTGTACGACGCGCGTGGCCGCGGCGAGAGCGCGGGACACGAGAACGCAGCCGGCTGGCAATGGGACCGCGACGTACGTGGCGCCGTGTCCTTCCTGACAAACCGCGGCATCGACCACATCGGCCTGCTTGGTCTATCGACGGGCGCCGAAGCGGTCGTGACCGAGGCTGCAGCCGATCCGCGCGTCCAGGCCGTCGTCTCGGACGGGCTCCAAGCCCGCACCGCGGCCGACGCCAGCCATCTCGATTTCGGGGATCGGATCTCCGTCGAGCCCAGCTTCGCCGTTGCCGGCCTCGAGATCCGGCTCGCGCGTGGCGAAGTCCAACCACGACCGTTGATCAATGTCGTGCGCGAGGTAGCGCAGAGCCGACCGTTGCTCCTAATCGCAACCATCGCCTTCGAGCGCGAAATCGATCGCGTCTACACGACCGGCACGAAGGCGCAACTCTGGGAACTGCCGACTAGCGCACACACAAAGGGCCTCCAAGACCACCCGATCAGCTACGCGCACCGCGTACTGTCCGTGTTCAACCAGGCGCTCTTGAGAAATCACGCAGGGAAATAGCCGGGCTCTACATCGCCTGCTTGATGAGGCGGACGTGACAGAGGCGGTTCGAGCACGAGTCGAACCGATCATCGGCGCCGACTAGCCTGGTCGCACGCCCGCGCCAGCGTCCTGTCGCTCGCACCGTGACCGCCGGCTTCGATGATCGGAGTTCGCGCCGCTCCCGCCGCGGTTCGCGGCCCCTCTGACCCACGATGCCGGAGGCTACCGTCCTCGCCGAAATGGCGGGTCAGGTCCTGGTCAGGTCGCGCACAGCAACCCTGACCAACGGCGACCCAGCTGCTTCGACCCGAACCGCGTAAACACGTCACTCCGACCTCACGCGACCTCGACTTACCACCGTCTCCCCGGCCTGTCACGCCGGAGGTCGCGGGTTCGAGTCCCGTCGCTCCCGCTCCACGTTTCCCTTGCTAACGCGGGGGTTTCGCGTCAGGAGGCGACCCAGGCACGCGCTGGGCGTGCCACAGTAGTGCCACAGACGCTCACCAGTGGACGTCGACGACCGTCACGAGTTCGTCGGGATCCGCAGAGGCGAGCAGTTCGTTGACGCGCTCGACCCAGCGCGGCATGACCTCGGCGAGCGGCCGGCCGGTCTTAGCTGCAAGCTCCTGCTGGCAGGCTTTCTCTTCGTCCGCGTCGGGCTCATGCACGACACCGCCAACAACGACGACCGCGAATCTATGGGCGCGGATGTCTTCGAGGTCGCGCGACCGCGCCTGGTCGACGCCATCGCCAAGCCCCGCCATCGGCCGCCTCACGGTCGCCGATACGCGTGCGTCGTAGACCTTGCCCGCGGCGCCGGGTTTGAGCATCAGCCGCCCCGTGAAGCGGCCGCCGATCTGCCACCAGTCGCACCACCCAGTCTCGTCCTCCCCGGTGAGCGGTGCCATCTGGGCCTTTACGTCGCCGATCACCAGTGTGCAACTGTGCATGTCGCCTCCTTCTCGTTGTCGGTTGTCTGTTCGAGCTGGGCCTCGAGCGCGTCGAGCCTTCCGGCGATCCCGGCGTGGGCGCCGTCGAGGAGGGCGCCGTAGTGGCGCTCGATCATCCGCACCGAGGTGCCCATGATCTTCGCGAGCTCGAAGACGGTGACGCCGGCTGCGAGCGCGTTCGACGCGAACGTGTCGCGGAGGTCGTACGGGGTCGCGGGCGTCTGCACACCTGCGGCTTCGACGGCGGGCACCCATTCGCGCCGGCGGAAGTTCGCGAGCTCGAGCGGGCCGCCCTCGGGCGCCGGGAACAGCAGCGGCGTGTCGAGCCTCGCGGGGAGCTGGTCGAGAGCGGCGAGGGCGCGGCCGGTGAGCGGCACCTCGCGCACGCTGTTCTTCGTCTTCCCGCCCGGCACGATGGTCGCCTCCACGTTCTTCTGCATTCAGGAGGTCACCCATATGGTGACGACTCAGCGGAGCCGCGGTGGGGGTGGCGAGCAGGGGTTGGACCGGCTCGCGTTTGCCTTCGACGATGAGCACGCGGTCGCAAACGCGGGCTTGGTGCTGGCGAGCACGCTCGCTGATCGGCTCGGGATCGAGCAGGTCGTCGATGAGACGCTCGATCTGGGTGGCAGGCCTGGTGCAGCACGCCCGGGCCGCAAGCTGTTGACGCTCGTCTGTTCGGCGCTTGTCGGCGGCGACTCGATCGACGACGCGGACGTGTTGCGCTGCGGCGAAACGCAGCGGCTACTCGGCCAGCGGGTGATGGCGCCCTCGACCTTGGGGACGTTTCTGCGTTCCTTCACATTCGGGCACGTACGTCAGCTCGACCGTGCCTTCGAGACGATCCTGGGTCGGGCCTGGGCGGCGGGGGCGGGGCCGTGCGCCGGGCCGCTGACGATCGACCTCGACTCCACGATCGTCGAGGTGGCCGGCCGCCAAAAGCAGGGCGCGGGCTTCGGCTACACCAAGCGGCGTGGCTACCACCCGCTGCTGGCCACGCGCGCCGACACCGGTGAGGTCTTGCACGCACGGATGCGGAAGGGCTCGGCCTCGAGCCAGCGCGGCGCCGAGCGCTTCGTCTGCGAGCTCGTGGCCCGGGTACGACGGCTGGGAGCGAGCGGACCGCTGATCGTGCGGGCCGACTCGGGCTTCTGGAGCTACAAGACGATCGCGGCGCTGGAGCGGCACGGTGTGCGCTACTCGATCGGCGTCAGCCAGCAAGCGCACGTGCGTGAGGCGATCGAACTGATCCCCGAGCAGGACTGGCAGCCGCTCCCCGACTACCCGCCCGACGGGATCGCGCAGATCGCCGAGGGCAGCCTCCGCGGCCGTCGGCTCATCGTGCGCCGCACCCGCCTGGTCGGCGCCCAGGCCGAACTGTTTCCCGACTGGCGCCACCACGCCTTCATCAGCGACAGCTCCGAGCCGCTCGCGCAGGTCGAGGCAGATCATCGCCGCCACGCCCAGATCGAGCTCGCGATCCGCGACCTCAAGCAGGGCTCGGGCCTCAACCACGCTCCCTCCGGCCGCTTCTTCGCCAACGCAGCCTGGCTCCTGATCAGCTGCCTCGCCCACAACCTCCTCCGCTGGCTCGCCTCCCTCGGCCTCGGGATACCCGGCCCGATCGTGGCCCAGACGCTCCGCCGCCGCTACCTCACCCTGCCCGGCCGGATCACCCGCAGTTCCCGCCGCTCCACCTTGCACCTGCCCGCCCGCTGGCCCTGGCGACACGCCTTCACACAGGCGCTCGAACGACTACGGGCGATCCCGCTGCTTGCCTGAGCAGCCAGACCGACTCCTGACCGCGCCCCCAACACCTCCGCCCCGAGCGGGCGCCCAACACAACGCCGCCGCACCGACCGAGATACTCACAAAAACCCATCGCGCCAACCCGAGACACCAACCCCGCGCGAGAACGCGCCGACCCATCAGCCCGAAGGCCCAAATGATCGCCAATTGCCGCGTCGGTCAGAAAAACGGTGGATCGAGGTTTAGTGGATTGCTTGCTTCATCAACGTCGCGGCGCCATCCGTCCGGTCCGCCAGCAGCAAGTACTGGGAAGCGGCGTTTGCCGAATTGACGACGACGGCGGTTTCGACGAACTTGAGACCGAGGTGGCGACGCGGTTGCGATCTTAGCGGCGTCGCTCTCTCGAGCCCCCGGTGCGTTTCGATTGCGCGAGGGCCGGCCCGATGCGTAGGCGTTCTGGGCTGGTTGGCTTCGTGCGCTGCCGGCAGCGTCAGCGAGTCCCGAAGTCGGGCTGGCTCCCGCCTGGGACGACGAGCCGCGGTCTACCGCAGGAGGTCAGGGACGGGTATGCCGCCTCCCAAATGCCACTGCGGTCTTGCACGGCGAGCAGCTTGCTGTTGCTCGACCATGTCGGGTCGCGAAACGGACCTCCCCTGAGCCCGCAGTTGCCGGTGAAAGGCGACGGGAAGGCTGGCGGCCGGCCGTTCATCGCGTAGAGGGCGACGGTTTCCTGGTTGTTGCCGCGCACGACGGCCAGGCGTCTGCCGTCCCGGGATACCTCTGCGTCGAGCAGGGTCGGTATCGGCGTTCCACCGCCGGTCTGATAGTCGGCGAACCACGGCCTCGCCTCGCGCATCCCCAGGCGGTAGTACCAAAGCTCGGCGCTACCGCTGGTGAGCACAAGCGTGTCGTTGCCAATCCAGGAGGGCCAGCCACCCGTGTTCGGCGTACCGACGGCGTAGGGTGACGTGAATTTGTAGGAGTAGCTAATGAGTGCTTGATTCGCTGCGTTGATGCAGAACGGGCACGAGCCCGGGACGGCGGTCGAGAACCAGTAGGCAACCAACTTCCCGTTCGGCGAAACCTTCGCGTCGATCGCGCCTGTCCCAGGCGCTGGCGTGCTGATCGGCCGATTGAGCAATCGACCGCTCCGCTGCATCCGGTAGATCTGCCGCCGCGTCGTGGCTGTCCGGCGGACGGCGACGATCGTTCCGTCATCGGCCTGCGATGGCGACGCGTACGGATACCGCGCCGTCCCGTCGCGCGTGACCCGCTGCTGATTCGAGCCGTTCGCGTTGGCGATCCAAACGTTGTTCGCCTTGATGAAAACCAGGCTGTCGGCCGCGGCCGCACCCGTAAACGACACCGCGAACACCGCCGAGACAACTACTACCGAACCGAGCCCCTTCACGTGCGCCGCCGCGCGCGCAAGCTCGTCGAGGAACTCGCTCAACTCGCCACCGTCTTATGCGCGACACGATCCGTCCCAGCGCGCCCTCGAAGCGAAACGACCTCGATGATGCCCTGGCTGGCTCTACCGCCGCAGCAACGAAGCCGATATGCAACCACGCCCACCCCTCTCGTTGCAAGGCGACTATCGCACCCCGCCCGCCTGGGGTCAAGGTCGGCAAAACTGGACAAGGCCGCGTACGGGCTGACGGCTGGATCAGCTCTAGGCACCGCGTGCCTGGTGCTCGCGAATGGTCTCGGCGCAGCTGTCCTCCGCGAGGCCGATCAAGCCGGTCTTGCGTCGATCGAAGAGCGCGAGGTCTTCGGAGACGCCAGGGGTCAGCGCGTTGGAGGAAGCGTTGCGCTGACGTTGGTTAAGTGCTCTGCTGCGAGCAGCGAGTAGGCCGCTCCCAACTTCTGGCGGCGCGCGATGACGATGCCGCCGACCTGGAGTTCGTCCACCGCGCGGAAGCGGGATCGACGTCGAGTCCGCTGCGGACGAATGAGCCAGGAGATCGTCGAGTTCGAGTCCCACATGTTGGGAGGACGCGACGGGAAGTGCCGCAAGCGCACGTGTTCGCCTGCGCCGTGATTGAGCCCTCCTGAGCCGCGGACGCCCGTTCCGTTCACGACGAGTCGAGCGACTCGTTGCCTTGCCACGCCGATATGCAGCCCCAGCCCGCGCTGGGGCGCAAATCTTCCCAGTCAGGTCCGGCTTTCCAGCTCAGAGTGCAAACCGCGCGCCGAGCGATGTCGCAAGTCGTCAGCGGAACTTGAGTTGTGCTGAGTCCGTGCCGCTCGCCCGGGACGGTGTTGGAGCTGCATCGACCCTCGATGTCGGTGAAGAGCAGCGTGACCGTGCCGTGCGGTAGCTCGGTCATGCGCCGATTGTCTCGCTGGGGTCAGAAGGTCGCAAACCCCCGATGGGAAGGGCTTGCGTAGCGGCGGAGACAACGACATGACCTTCGCCGCAGGCCGTTTCTCCGCGGCTCGGCGCTGACGTTCCTCGGCTAGATGTAGTTCCTAAGAGGTCGTTTCACAATGCGCGGCTCAGACGGCGCCAGCAGACGATTGCGCAGCCGAGATGAGGAAGGCGAGGTAAGGGTCGTCGCGGCGCTCCCAGCGGATTCGCGAGCCGACGCGTGTTCGCCGCCGCCGAGCTCGAAGCGAACGGCGAGGCCGACGCTCTGCGACGGCAGCACGCCGACTTCTTCGCGGCATTCGCGGAGCGCGCCGATCCACCCGTCCGACACGGCCCCGACCAACAGCGGTGGGTCGACCGGGTGGCCGCGGACTACGACAACGTCCGCGCCGCGATGGACTTCGCGCTCGAGCACGATCTAACCCTCGCGCTGCGCCTGGTGGGCCGGCTTTCGTTCTTCTCTACCATCGCGGCGGCTTCGCCGAGGCGCAGGCGTGGCTCGACGCGATCCTGCCCCGCGCGGCCGGTCAGGGCCGCGCCGGGACTTGAGCAAGCGACGAACACACAAGCCCGCCGCCCGACGGGTCTCATCTCTCGATGCTGAGCGGCTGTGCTTCTCGCTCGCGCACGTCCCGGACCAGCTCACGCGGCTTGCGATTGTCGAGGCGCACTGACGTCAAGCCTCGTGCTTCGAGCCTCGCCTCCTGAAGCAGAGCTGCGTTCGCGACAAGCCGCTCGTCCGCCGATTGAATCGCATGGTGCTGCAACGCGACCTCGGCACGGAGATGGTCGCGACTGCGCCGTCGGAGCGACCCGCATCGCGCGAGCTCGCGCTCGGCCACAGCGAGCTTTCGCTCCGCCGCATGCCGCGTCTTCGTAAGTGCGCGAAGCTTCTGCTCGAGAAGCCGCAGGTGCAGCTGGTCATCCGGACTAGGCGCCGAGCGCTCGATCTCCGGCCGCGCCGCATGCCTCGGGCCCGGACGGGAGCGGTCGCTGGTCGACCGCGAGCCGCTCGACCGCCGATTCCTCGAGTGCTCGGCCGAAGCGGGTGAGCGGGTCGCGGTCGTCGAGGTCGTGGAAGTGGCTCTCGCGCTCGCGCGGCGTTGCCGGTGACGTAGAGGCGCGTCTCCTCGCGGGCGCGGGAGAGGGCGACGTAGCCCCACTCCTGCAGCCGCGCCTCGCCGGCGCCGAGGACGAAGGCGCGCTCGACGGTGACGCCCTGGGCGGCGTGGCCGGTGAGCGCGTACGCGTGGCGGACGTGGCCCGTCTCGAGGTAGCGGCGGCTGAGCTCGACGCGGTCGCCGCGGTCGGTGGCGACGGTGAGCGTCCGCTGCTCGCGGTCGACGCGCTTCGACGGTGCCGCGGGTGCCGTTCTTGACGCCGAGGACGGTCGGAGTTGCGGAGGCAGACGACGCGGTCGCCGGCGGCGAACTCGCGGCTCGGCGATGGTGAGCCGCTCGCTGCCGAGGCGGCCGTCGGCTGTCCATGAGCGCGCGGGCGAGCGCGTTGAGCTCGGCGACGTCGCGGCGGCGGAGCGCGATCATGACGTTGCCGGCCGAGGTCGTCGCGGGCGTGCGCCCACCAGTCGGCGAGCAGGCGCGCTCGCGTCGTCACGGGGCTCTCGGAGACGACGAGCCGCTCGCGCTGCTCGGCGAAGGCGAGGTAGTCGCGGCCGAGCGCCGTGCGCGGACGCGTGCGAGCGCGTCGCGCTCGAGCTCGTCGCGCTGGCGGCGGTTCTCGCTCGAGCTCGATCGCGCCGTGGCGCTCGACGATGCCGGCGAAGAGACCGCCGGCGCCGACGGCGGGGAGCTGGTGCGGGTCGCCGATCAGGACGACCTTGCCGTCCGCCTGCTCGACCCGCTCGAGCACTCGGGCGAGGACGCGAGTCTCGGCCATGCCGGCCTCGTCGACGACGAGCACGCAGCGCGCGAGGCAGACCTCCCTGCGGCGTGCGCCCTCGAGCAGCCGGTGGAGCGTGCGTCGAGGGGATGCCGGTCTCGTCCTGGAGCTTCTCGGCGGCGACGCCGGACGGCGCGGCGCCGAGCACGGGGACGCCGGCGTGCGGCGAAGACCTGCGCGACGGCGTGGGTGGCGGTCGTCTTGCCGGCGCCGGCGAGGCCGACGACGCAGACGACGCGGTCCGGGCTCGTCGCGACCGCGCGCACCATCGTCTCCTGCTCGTCCGAGAGCGCCGATGCGGTCGGCGCGCTCGATCTCGGCGACCGCCGCTCGCTGATCGATGGTGCGTCGGCGTCGCGGCCGCGCTCGACGAGCGCGAGCGCCGCGCGCTCGACCGCGATCAGCTCGCGCGTCGAGTAGCGGGCGGGCCGGCCCGGGCTGCGGCGCCTCGCCGACGCGCTCGACGCCGTCGGTCCGCGTGAGCCGCGCGGCGAGCCGGCGGACGCGGTCGGCGGGCGCGCCCTGGCGCGTGCGCCTCCGCCCAGGCCATCACGAGCGTCCGGATCGGAGAACGCCGTCCGCTTCTCGGTCAGTCCCTGCGGGCCGAGCAGGCCGCCGGCCGATCTCGAGCAGCTCGCGCGGCGTCGGCTCGCGGCGCGCGGACGCGGCCGAGCAGCGCGCGCGAGCTCGCGCGCGGCCGAGGCCGTGCTCGGCGGCGCGCGCGCGCCAGTCCTCGCGCAGCCGCACGAGGTCGACGTGCTCCTTGCGCTCGCGCGTCTCGACCGCGGCGACCTGGGCCGCGTAGAAGCCGCTCGTCGCCGCGCTCGTCCAAGCTGCTCGACGACCTGCGCCCGCCGCGTCGAGAACTCGTCGATCACGCCGCGCGGCACGCCCTCGAGCTCGGCCAGGCCCTTCTGCGGCGTCTCCCACTCGACGCCGAGCGCGCGCGAGAGCTCGGCGCGCAGGTGCGCCTGGTAGAGGTAGCCGGCGGCGAGCCGGTAGGTCTTCAGGATCGCCTCGCCGTCGAGCGCGCGCCACTTGCCGTCGCTCGGCGCTGCGCCATGTTGGCGACGATCACGTGCGTGTGCAGGTGCGGGTCCTGCGCGCGCGGCTGTGCGGTGCTGGTAGGCGGCGGCGACGAAGCCGCGGCGTGCTCGCGGTCGACGCCGCCTGCGCCCGCGGCGGACACGCACGCCTCGTCCTCGAGATAGGCGAGCGCCGCCTGCCAGGCGGCGTGTGCGCCTCGTTGACGGCCCGGCGCGTCTCCTCGTCGCCGAGCGCGTGCAGCAGGCTGACGCTCTTCGGGACGCAGAAGACGAGGTCGAAGCCGGCGACCGGCGCGAGCGTCTTCTCCTCGACGCCGCGCTCGCCGGTCAGCGGGTCGATCCGCTCGACCGTGATCGGCCGCGCCCGTCGGATGCGCCGGCGCAGCTCCTCGCCGGTGTGCGGGTGGTCGCCGCGGATCAGCGCTGCCGAGCTCGCCCTCCTCGACGACGCCCTTCGAGCCCGAGCTCGCGCGGCGCCGCGGCCGGTCCAGACGCCCGGGCGACTCGCCGCGGCCGGCGTAGTAGTCGTCGAGCCCCGCCGCGACCGAGCGCTCGTAGTAGCCCTCCTGCCCCGGCGTCAGCTTCGCGACGCTCAGCATGGGGCACTATAGCGCACTCGACCCATTTATGCGTCAAGTGCATCTGTGTCTCGCGTGCTATTGAGGTTACTAAGTCGGGCGGACGGTTGCTGTTCAGGCTGCCTCGTCGAGTGCCTCCTCGGTGTCCCCTCGGGGGTCGCTGGTCTGCTGCTCGGCGAGGTGCCTGCGGACGCTGGCGGGTGCGACGCGGCGGGCGAGCAAGCACGATCTGCCCAGGAGCTTGACCGCGTCCGTGTCGAGCTTCGGCTGCCAACGGGCGAGCGCCGCGCCGAGGTCGAGGTTGGCGTGACCGGGCCGACACGCGCGCCTCGTGTTGCCGCATCGGGGCGCAGGCGGTGCGGCTTGAGCACTGCTGCGTACTCGCACGGCACCCCCACCCCCGCCGCATCGCTCGCGCAGGCGGGTCCCTTCTGCCCCCAAACGAGCTTCAGCGCACGAACGCGAGCGAGCGATATCGCCTATCGACGGACTCGACTTCGGCGATCCGGAGGCTGAAGCGCCAGCGCCCGTCCGCGCATCGGACGAGCGTGTCGCGGTAGCGCCCGAAAACCCAAAGGATCGGTTGGCTTCCCTCGTCGCGCAGCACCGCGAAGTACGAGGTGGCGCTCGCTACGTCGCCCTCGACCTCGATCAGCGGCTCGATCACGAGGTGCTTGTGCCAGCCCTCCGGCGGCCGCGAGAAGCGCGCCGCGAAGTCGGCGAGGGCCTCGCGCCCGCGAACGACGCGCGTCACGTCGCCCGGAACCCGCCCTCGCGCGTCGAATGCTGCGTCGTCCGTCCAGAGATCGAGATACCGCTCCTCATCGCCGTAGTCGATCGCGTGTCCGTAGGCGTGGAGTGCTCCAAGGATCGCGCGCTCGTCCTCGAGGAGCCGCAGGCGGGAGCGGAGCTGCTCGACGTCCATCCGCCGAGCCTACGGGTACCAGCGACGAACGCGAAGCAAGGCACGGGACCTGTTCGCCAGCTCGACGTCCTCCAGCAACGCCGGCATCTCGACACCTCAGCCTCTCCCACGACCTGCTCACCGCCCGGGAGTGACTCAGTACGGCCGCTCCACTGACTAACGGCATAGCGGGAGCAGCTACATGCAGCTCGACACCCGACGACGGGCCGATCGGCCGCCGTGTGCTAGTCGTGGAGTGGCGCTCGGCGGGACATTCGATCCCAGATCGGTTTGAGGACGGGGTCCGAGATTCTGCTCACGAGATCGACGAGCCGTTCTGTCCAGGGCCGTCCTAGCGTGGTCACGAGGAGTGCGGCTGCCCAGCCGACGGCCGCTCCTGCGACGACGTCGCTGGGGTAGTGCATCCCGAGCGCGATCCGTGACAGTCCTATGAGTGTGGCCGCTGCGAGGAAGACGATGCCGCCTCGGCGGGAGAACGCGAGGACGGCAAAGGCGATCGCGAACGCGACGGCAGCGTGATCACTGGGGAACGAAGGGTCCGGCGATGGGGCTGAGAGCAGGTGGGTCGCCGCGGCGTGCGCTGTGAAGGGGCGCGGTCGATCCCACAGGTGGGAGATGACCTGGTTCGTCAGCATCGCGATCGCCGCAGCGACCAGTCCCGACGCCGACGTGAGCTTCCACTTGGTGCTGCCATACGGTCGGGCAGCGAACCAGAGGGCGACGATCGCGACACCGTAGAGCATGACCGCGGTGCCGCTCAGCTCGCTGAACGGGTCCTCGAGCCAGTCGCGGGTGGCGATGCCCGCGTTGATCGCGTGGAAGATCGACCAATCCATCACGGGCAAGCCTAGCCAGCGAGGGTGATCCTCCGACGATCAGGGCCGACCGCCGGCACCCGACCCGCAGCTTTCGACGGTGAGTTAAGCATGTCCTATTGACGTGGGGACGTGATCGTGGGAGTGTCGTGCTCTCTTTGCCCGCTGGAGCAGTGCCTTTCTGCGCCGCGGTGCACGGCGCAGGAGGACGGCTCCGTGATCGGGTCAGAGTGACGAACAGCGTCACCCGTACGCTTTCGCCCTTGCGACGCTCCATCGGCCGCGGCCGACGCGCCGTGTCCCGATACGACGCGTTCCTCTCCTACAGCCATGCCGCGGACGATCGACTCGCGCCGGCGATTCAGTCCGGCTTGCAGCGGTTGGCGAAGCCCTTCTATCGGCGGCGCGCCCTCAACGTCTTTCGGGACAAGACGGGTCTGGCGGCAGGTCCCGCCCTGTGGCGAACGATCGAGGCGGCCCTTGAACGCTCTGATTACTTCATCCTTCTGGCGTCGCCGGAATCGGCGCACTCGGAGTGGGTTGAGAAGGAAGTCGGATGGTGGCTCCAACATCGCGGCTCGGACAAGCTCCTGGTCGTTCTCACCGGCGGCGAACTGGCATGGGACGACACACGCGGCGATCTCGACTGGCAACTCACCTCAGCGCTCCCCGATCTCCTCCACGGGGCGTTGCGCGAGGAGCCTCTCTACGTCGATCTGCGGTGGGCGCGCGAGGTCAACGATCTGAACCTCCGCAACACTCGTTTCTTGGACGCGATCCTCGATCTCGCCTCGCCCCTCCACGGCAGAGCCAAGAACGACCTGGCCGGCGAAGAGGTCCGGCAGGGTCGGATCGTCAGGGCGGCGACAGGCACGGCCGCGACCATCTTCGCGGTGCTCGCGCTCGTCGCTTGGCACGAGCGCGGCGTAGCCGTCGACAAGACCAAGCAGGCGGTTACAAGCCAGCATCAGGCCGAGCAGAACGCGGTCATCGCGGCCACGCGGCAACGCCTGGCCGAGCAGCGTCTGAAGCAACTCTGCAGCGCATGGAGCGTTGCCGTCGCCTACGTCGTCAAGAACGTTGACCCAGGGGCCATCTACGACATCAAAGCTGAGCTCTACTCGGTCTTCCCATTCGACGATAACTGCCCCTGACAGCAAGGCGGTTCCCGCAGATATCGCTCAGCGCCGGTGTCGGCCGCGATCTCCTGCTGGTTCCCAGCGCCACCCGATCGACTCTCGTACGCATCGACCACCCGAAGGGACTCCGGAGCGACGCCGTGCACCCATCCACGAACACGAAGGGCATGTCGCGAAGGCATGACCCAAGAAACGATGTTGCCGCGCATGCCGTTTCGAACAGACACCCAGCTCGAGACGATGCCGCTCGTCTTGCCGCACCTCTACGGCAGCTCCCTTGGGTCCAGGCTCGCTGTCGTAGCTCAAGGCGGTACGTCCACCGGTGCAACGGTTCACACGACCTACGAGGCGCACGGGACATAGAGGAGTGCATACCCCGACTGTCTCCCGATGTTCTTCCTTACCCCCTCGAGTACAGAAAATAGGATGCAATACATCGGGGCTATCCATCTGTCGGAAGCCGTACCGCATCTTCGATTGTCTGGGGGCCGCTGAGCGGATGTCTTGCCTCACAGATTGCCCGTCACGAGCGCCACCTCTCATGGACAGCGTTCCTTTGTGACCGACACGCGGTCATTCTTGCGTCCAAATCTGGGAGGAAAGACGAGTGAGATCTATAACGCACTTCGCGAAGAGAACGTGGCTTATCGTCATCGCAGGTCTGGTCGTTGTCGGGGTCGCTGCTGCAGCGACCCAGGGCGGCCCCTCAGACAACTCCGCCAAGAACATCGCCGACATCGTGCTGATTGACCAACACGAGAGTCGGTACACCTACCTGGCCGACTCACACCGCTTCCACGACTGGGCCAACCTGTGGACGGCGGACGGCATCCTGGACGAGGCATGGCAGGACGCTAACGGCGACCTGCACGAAATCAACCACGGCGCCGGCTGCAAGCTGACCGGGCGAGCCGAGATTGAGGCCTTCATCACCGCTGTGTTCGGGCCTACTGCGAAGCTCAACTTGCCACGGCCCGCCGCAGGTCTCGGACACCGGATCGTCAACCGGTTGATCGACGTCAACGGGGACACCGCCATGCTCAGCGCACGTGGTCCAAACAGCACCTTCCAGTACGAAAACACGCTCGCCCGAACCAAGGACGGACCCGACGGTGGATGGCAGTTCACCCGAGTCTTCATCATCTTCGACGCAGATCGAACAGCCCCCTGCACGGCGAACGGACCCGTCACGCCCTAACAGGAGGAACGGCAACCAGCCAAGCTCCGCCCGCCCAAACCGCGTTGTGCGCGCCGACATGGCGCGCACAACGGAGGCCTCAACACGCCGCCAGTAGGTGGGCAGCGTTATCGCATCGGAAGGCCCAGCCCGTCCTTCGTGATTGGGGTGGGGCCTGGTCGCGGGGCGGCCGCCCGCGCGGTGTCGGGCTCGGGCGTGCAGGCCGGCGGCGACATGAGGTCCCGCTGCGCGCTCTTGAACCGACTCTACGGGAACCCCGGGCAGGTGCGGTGGTACGGCTGTCCGGGGAGGTATTGCGCCCACTCGGGGCGCGTGAGGTTGCGGCCGGCGAGCGGACAGAGCCGCTTCTGCCAGGCCGCGTAGTCCCTGCTGAGCAGGATCGGGTCCCAGCGGATCACGCTGCCGTCTCCGGCGGCTGTGACTACGGTCTTACCGTCTGTGCCGACGGCAAGGCCCTGGAGCGAGTAGAAGCCCGGGGTGCCGAGTGGCTTGCCAAGCTCCTGCTGGCGCAGCGGGTCCCAGAGGCGCAGCACATCGCCGGCGGCGGCGAGCGTGGCGCCGTCGCCGCTGAATGCGATGCGTCTGATCTCGCCGGCGCCCCGCTGGAGCGCGCGGCCGGTCGCGTCCCACCCCGCCGTGCGCCACAGGCGGATGCCCTGCTGGCCGGCGGCGGCGAGCGTGCTCCCATCCGGGTTGAACGCGACGCTGGCACGGCTGATGAGGTTGCCGCCGAGGGGCAAGTGCTTTGGCTCCCGGCTCTCGCCGGTCACGTCCCATACCTTCGCGATGTCGCGGGCGCCGGCGAGGAGCGTGCCGTCGGGACTGAACGCGAGCGCGTCGGCGGCGCCCCTTCCCTCCAGCGGCCCGCCCAGCTTTCGCCAGCTCGTAGTGTCCCAGTAGACGACCGAGCCGGCGCGCCCGCCTGCGGCAAGTGTCTTCCCGTCGGCGCTGAAGGCGAGGCTCCACACGGGATCGAGCCCGCGGTCCCAGGCTGGGACCTCCTCGGGCTCAAACGTGCTCTTGTCGGGGTTCTTTCCCTGGCGGACGGGAAGCCGGGCGAGCAGGCGCCCCGGGAGCTTCCAGACGCGGACGAAGCCGTCCTGGCCGCCGCCGGCGAGCAGGTTTCCATCGGGGCTGATGGCCGCGCTCGCGAAGTTGCCGCGGAAGCGCAGGGGGTCATTGGCCCGGGTGAGGTCGCGCACCGTCAGGCGGCCGTCGGAGTTGACGGCGGCGAGCCGGCGCAGATCGGGCGCGAAGGCGGCCGTGGTGAGCTCCGCGGCCCGAACCGGAAGCCGCCGGCCGAGCGGCTCCGCGCGACGCGTATCCCAGAGCCGGACGCTCGCGTCGCTCCCGGCGGAGGCGAGCAGTCCGTTCACGCCGAACGCGACATCGGTTGCCGCCCCCGCGTGGCCGAGCAGCGTCTCGAGGGATCTCCCGCTGCGTCCGTTCCAGAGGCGGACGCCGCTGCCCGCCCCGGCCAGGATCCTCCCGTCCCGGCTGAAGGAAAGCGCGTCTGGCGCCGACGCGCCACCCCGCAGCGGCCGTCCGACCTGTCGCCGCCGCTCCAGATCCCAGAGCCTGACGGTGGACCTGTTATCGGGGGCGTCGGCGATCTCCACCACCGCGAGCCTCGTCGCGTCGGGGCTGAAAGCGACTTCGTACGCCGAGGGGCCTCCCCGCAAGGATGCGCCGTCGCGCTTCCCGCTCGCGACGTTCCACAGCCTGATGGTTCCGTCGTTATCGCCGATCGCGAGTAGGCGCGCGCCGTTACTCACGTTGCTCACCGCGATAGCGGCGTCACCGGCGACGCGGAACGACCGCGCGCTCGGTGCCTTCCTGCGGGTGCTCCAGACCGTGGCCTTGCCGTCCGCGACGGCGGCGAGCGCTTCGCCGTCGGCGCTGAATGCGACCTGGGCGAACGACGCGACGTGACGAGGCTTGCCGATCCGGGTTCCGCGCACAACATTCCAGAGCGTCAGCGCGTAGTCGGACTCGCGCTGAATCACAGCAGCGAGCGTCTTCCCGTCTGGCAAGAAGGTGAAGGTGAAGACCTCGCCCGTCTTCAGCGGCCGTCCCAGCCGGGCGTGGCGGACGGCGTCCCAGAGCTGAACGGTCTCACGCACGCCGGCGGCGGCCAGCGTCCTACCGTTCGGCGTGAGGGCGACGTGGCTCACCCCCATGCCCGTGTTGAGGACGGCGGTCGTGCGCGGGCTCCGCTCGAGATCCTGGAGCATCGCGTTCCTTGCGTCGAAGGCGCGCTCGGGCCCGTCCTCGGCGACCAGGCGAAACGACTCGAGCGCCAGCAGGGCCGACACCTGCGGCCGCGTCACCAGCTCGGCGCCGGACTGCGCCGCGAGCGCACGCGAGAGCGCGACGCGGGCCTGACTGCGGGCATCGTTCCGCGCGGCGACGGCCAGGACTGCGAGCACGGCGGCCGCCGCGCCCAGCGCCGCCACCGTGATCCCCGCCGTCCACGCGGCCGCGAGCGCGCGGCGATGCTGGCGCACGTCCTCGCCCAGCATGTCGTCCTTCGAGCGGCCATGGAGCGGGGCGGCTAGGTCGGCAAGCACGTTCCGGAAGCGCGCGTCGCGCTCGCGGAGCTGCTCTTCTTCCCGTGCCCAGCGCACATCGACGTAACGCGGCTCCTCCGCGAACACGGCGCAGAGCGGCTCGGGAAGCGCGTTCGTGTGCTCCTCGTCCACGCCGCCCTGCCCCCACGCGAGCTCGCCGTCAGTGAGCACGATCAGGAGCTGATCGGTGCCCTTGTGCTCAAGCCACCAGCGCGCCTCCTCGGCAACCCACTTGGACTCGGCAGCTTCCGGTGACGCAAGCAGGATCAGGAACTCCGAGTCGTCCAGCGCCTGCTCGATCGAGCCCCAGAGATCCGGGTTCGCGGAGAGGCTCGCGTCGTCGCGGAACAACCGCAGCGCCCGCAGCCGGTACCACGGCTTGGCAAAGCGCTGCAGCCCGCGCTGAAGCGCGGGCGCCAGCTTGCCATCCGCCGCACGACTGTACGAGATGAACGCGCTGTACTTCCACGACCGCCGCTCGACCGCCGCACCGGCCAAGCCCGCTTCCCCCGGAAGTGTCCTCTCCAACGACCGCCAGTCTACGCGACGGACGAATCTCGCCACCGTCGATCGCCACCGCGGCCCCGACTCGTACGAGACGGGCTACTGCCCGCAGCAACGCTCGCGCGCGACGGAGGCTCGCGCAAGCTGCAGATCTTCCTTCCTCCACAGCCCCCTCCTAGCCCACGAAGGTGGCTCTCCCGGATCTCGCTTGGGCACTGGGTTAGCGAAGACGTGGCCCCCTCGTGGCCCCCGGGATCACCCCCCTGTCCGACCCTCCTCAAAACGCTCCGGCGAAACGGGCCGCAACCGTGCTGCGGTGGATCGAGTGTCGCGCTGCCTGCCCCGGTAGCGGCTCCGTGTGACGCCTCCTCGAGGGAGGCGGGGCGGGGGAGGCCCTCCCCCAACGCGCGCTTCGTGTCCGGGTCCTCGTACAGGGAAGTGCCTCCCCCATTTGATGGGTGCGAAGGCGATCGTCGTGCGAGCAGCCGGCGATGCAACGGTCTTGGGCTAGACCACGTCTCTCAGGGTTCGGGATCGACCTGGAAGGTGAACATCATTCCGCTTTCGTGGTGTTCGGCGATGTGGCAGTGGGCCATCCAGAGGCCTGGGTTGGTGACGTCGAGCAGGATGTCGACGGTCTCGCCCGTGCGCACGAGTACGGTGTCTTTCCAGGCGAGGTTGGGCTCGACGGTGTCGTCGCGGGCGAGTACGAGGAAGCGGCCGGCTCCGTGGACGTGGAAGGGATGGTGCATCGGGTGATCGGAGTCCATCTCGTTGAGCAGGCGGATCTTGATTTGGTCGCCGACCTTGAAGTGCCAGTCGATGGCACCGTTCTCGGCTCCCGTTGCGGTGAGCCCGTCGGCGAGGAGGCGCTGCCGTTCCAGCGGGTTCGCGGGCAGCGGCCACGTTCCTCCAGCCCGCCCCGGGCGGGGGCGGTGGCCCCCGACGTTGCGCGCGTGGTCGGGTCCTCTGAGACGTTGTCCGGCGGGCCGCTGTCGAAGGCGACGATGTCTCCGACGAGGACGGGTGCTGGCAGGTGGATCTCCCTGGGGTTTTCTCCTTCGAGGTCGTGGGTGCGGATGGTGATCCCGATCTGCTTCGGCATGTGTGTCTGCGCTACCTCGCGTCGGGGACGGCGGTTTGAGGCCAGCGGCGGCCGTGGTGTGTGAGCTAGCGCAGGCGCGTGAACGTGAACGTCCAGGCTAGGCGCGAAGTGCCGCTGCCCCATGTCTTGGTGGTGCTTCGGCTGAGCGTGAAGGTCTTGCCGAGCAGCATCTTGGCGCGCAGCGAGTAGTTACGAGGGCGCCCATAGATCGGAGTTAGAATCTCCCCGGAGCCGTCGCTCAGTGGCAGGTAGTCCAGGCAGCGAACCTTGCTTAACGGTGGTGCCTTGACCTCGAGCGACCAGGAGGCGGCAGACGCCTCGAATTCCATCGTTTTCACTGGCAGGGTGCGCTCGCAGCGCTCGGCGGGGAAAAGCTGCCCGGCGCATTCAGCGGCGGTTGCTTCCTGCAGGTCCGTGATGATCGTGAGCTGTCCCTTGAGCGGCAACGAGGGGTGAGCTCCCTGATAGGCGGCGGCGCCGCCGAAGCTGGGCTTGGTCGCGATCAGCGCAAAGTCCAAGCGGCCAGGCGGTTGAGCCACGTAGAAGTTGCCACTGGCGCTCAGGTTCTTGGTGATTGCGCCTCGCCCGCACGTTTTGACGCGCATCCGTCTGCGGGGAACCGACAACGTTGCGGGTTTCAGAGACCGTCTGCTCGATTCGCACCTGCACCGCGTACGCCACCGACTTGCCTGAGGGCGCCGCGGCGGCGGCGGCCGAGACAACGCTACAAGTCAGCAGTCCTCCGATCACAAACACGGCGAGCTTCTTCATCAAGCCCCTCCTTCGGCTCCGAGGTCCGGTGGATAGCGTGCTCGGCGTGTCCGTCCGTCACCGACTTCCTCGCGGCGTGAACACGATCGTGATGCTTCCGTTGAACTCTTGCACCAGCAGTGACTCGTCCTTCGTGTCGCTCACCCGAATCGTGAGTGGCTTTCCGGCATAGAGGACATCGAACGGAAATGGCAGCCTTCCCACTGACGGCCGCCATCTGGAATGAGCGGTTAACGATGTGAAGGTGTTCCAGCCGCCGCTGATTCTGTACGACGTGTCGCCCTTGCGACGGGTGACGTCGACCCCTCGACCGTCGAAAGCGGGCGTCGTTTGGTTGTCGCAAGCGTTCACAGGAACTGGTTCCCACGGCGCGGCCGGAAACATCGAAAAACCCATATTGATTCCGCCTGCAGTCGACCCCGCAAAGCCGGGCTGCCGCACGGTCAATTGCGCCGACACAGACGACTTCCGCTCGACCTTGCAGGTCGGGGCACACACATACCCGTCGTCGGCGTAGCGGATGCTGGCGCTAAGCGCCCCTGAGCGGTTGGACTCGGTCATGACGAAGGGACCCGTGTTGAAAATGAAGCGAACGCCCCGATGGAGCGAGCTCCACGTCTGCTTACCAACTCCGAGGACGGATTCGTGACACGAGCTCGTGTCGACCTGCTCGGTGTATCGGGAAGTCTGCTCCCCGGTGATGCGAACGTCGTACACGCGAACGACCGTGCCTTGCGGCCTGGCCTGGGCAGCGGCGGCTCCGGCCGCGATCACGACCGCGGCAGCAAGGAGTCCGACTGCGAACAGACCGCTCAGGCGGCCCGCACCGAGGGACGAGCTCCCAATACCGAAACCCCCAGACGTCCGCCGTTGGTTCAGCAACACTCCTCCCCCAGCGCCACAGTTCGGACAACTTATAACGGGCTTGTCTTGCCAGTGCAACACGCTGGCGCGAACGGGGCGGTGCCTCGGCTGAGCGCGCTGAGGAGCACTACGGCCGCATCGTGCAGCCCAACCACCTCCAGCGCTGCCTCGACGTTCTCGCCGGCCTACCGCGGCTCGACGACCCCGACGCCGTCTCCGCCTACCTCGAAGAAAGACGATGCACCCGAGCTCGACGAGAAGGTACGCAAGAGCCGTTCGACGAGTGGTTCAAGAGCACCGACACCGTGTCCGCCCCCGAGGCCGGCACGGCGAAGAGGAGAGGCTGACAAGTGCGCTCGAGCTTGCGGCTCGCCCTCCCCGACGACAATTTCGCAACCCCCGTCCCCGGTGGCCCCCGAGCGCTTCGAGTGCGGCGGGGCCTCTTCAGCGGCCGCGCCGCTCGCGAACCGGATCATGGCGCAGGCGCTCGACCCCGACGGAGGCGCGGCGGGCGCGAACGTGGCCCTGCGCGTGCTCGACGCGGTCGATCCTCTCGTCGAGGTCAGCGCGATCACGAGCGTGGACACCGTCCTCTCGAAGATCGCCCGCGGCGAGGACCCGACCTGGACCGAGCTCAACGCCGTCTTCGGCCCGGGCGGCCCGCACGAGGCGAAGGCCCTCGAGGCTCCTGCCGGCCCCGACGCTGCCTGATCGCCCCCAGCGGCGCAGTTAGAGGCCGCCGGACGAGGAGTGCGATGCGGGTGGGTAGCGAATCGAGGATCGCGGCTTCGGAAACCGATGCGCTCCTTGCTTCGTACGGACATCTGAGGGGTCACCGTCAAAATCGGAGAGGAGAGCGATGCTGCGCAGACTCTTCACCATGGCGGCGATCATCGCGGTCGTCGCGTTCAGCGTCGTCGGTATCGGTGCGGCTGGCGCAACCGGGCAGCCAAACCAGAGTTGCGAGGAAACGCCCACAACACCGGGTCTCTCAAGCAGCGCGCCCGGATCCGCCTTCAACCCCGACGGGGTTGCCGGCACGAAGTATGCGGGCGAACAAGCCCAGAACAGCAAGAACCCGGTTTCCGTGTCCCAGTACGACGTCGCCTGTTCCCGTCAGCCGGCGCACTAGCTAGTTCGCCGGATTCACATTCGCCGGGTTGGGCTGAGGGCTCGAAAGCCTTCAGCCCAACCCAGCGCCTAACTCCAGCGCCGCTCGCGAACCGGTACATGGCGCAGGCGCTCGACCCCGGCGGAGGCGCGGCGGGCGCGAACGTGGCCCTGCGCGTGCTCGACGCGGTCGATCCTCTCGTCGAGGTCAGCGCGATCACGGCCGTGGATACGGTCATCCAGAAGATCCAAGACTGCTCGAGCGGGGGCGCCGGCGGCGGACGGAGGGCATCATCCTCCCCCTACCCTCCCGGCCGCGCAGAAGACGGCTGCGGCGCAAAGGTCGAGATCGCCTGCGGACGACGGGCCATTCCGACCAATTCGCGGGACACGCCACGCTCGGTGTGCCTACCCTGGTGGGGGCGGCGGTCCCCGGACTTGGGCGCAGCGGTGGGTCCTCTCTGTCGGGGGTGCCGAAGACCGTGAAGCCCGGAGCTCTCCGGTTCAGCGTTCAGGCGGTCGGTGCTACCAAGAGCGCGAAGGTCACGCGCCGCTCACGCCCAGCAAGCCGTCCTGACGCTAGTCAGAGCCGGTCTTGCGGCTGCCCGCATACGTGGCGCACGACGCCCGTCGTCAGCCGCGACATCCCGACGAAGCTGTGCAACCCAGAGGTCGTACGAGCTCGACGCAGAGTGAGCTCCGTGATGCGGTCGTTCACTTGACGGTGGTCTTCGGTGGCAGGAAGACGTCGGTCTCATAGCTGTGCGCCACCGCGGTCGTGTGCATCGTGGCGTGTGCGATGAGGGCGCCGATCGGGTTTGCGGTGGCAAACATCGGTACGGAGATGATCGTGTTGCCGATCTCCGGCTTTCCGACCCCGTCCTCTCGGTACTGCGGGTAGCCGAGGTGATAGGTCGCCGTGATCAGGAGGACGAGTGGCAATGCGAGGGCCGTGAAGCGGAGCTTGCCCGTGAGGCCGGCGACGCGGCCACCGCAGGATGCTGTATGCGACGAAGCCGGGGAACGCGCTGAGGAGCAGCGCGTCCACGATGCCGTATGTGACACCGCGCCAGAGGAGCTCGAACCCGAAGTAGACGCCACCGGGGCGATCAGTCGCGTCGGTACCGAGAACGTTGACGAGCTCCAGAAGGCCGACCAGGACGCCGAGGCCGACACTCCACGGCCAGGCGAGCCCGACGATACGACGGACATCGACATGTTCGGTGCGTACGTACGCGACGAGTAGCGCGGCCGTGGCAGCGAAGTAGACGAGATAGAAGACGTCGTGCTGCAGGTCGAGAACGGAGACGCCGAGGAATGGCACGAGGAACGCAATCGCGGCTCCGAACCCGAACCAGGCGACGTGTTGAAGCCAGCGAGGGACGGCGATCGTCGGCCTGTGTGAGAGCGTGCTCATGGTGACCTCCTGGGTTGTGACCCAAGCGTCCCACCTGGGCTCGAGGAGCGCGTCCGGGGGAACACCGATTCTGCTTCGGCATGTGTGCGACTCGTGTCCGGCGCGGCTCGCCGGTGTTTGCGGCGTGCCGGAACCACCGAGAGCGAGCCAGACGTCAATCCGTGGTGCGCAGCGCCACGGCGGGGCGGATCCGGCTCGCCGACAGGGCCGGCCACACGGTCGCGAGCAGCGAGGCGGCGACGGTCGCGGCGAGCAGGATGCCGAGCTGGAGGTACGGGACCGAGAACGTGAGCTGCCCGAAGGAGTCGCTCAGCGAGACGATGTCGTAGAGCGTCACGAGCGCGAGCAGTGCGCCGATGACGGTGCCTTCGATCGCGATGAAGGCCGACTCGATCGCGAAGCTGCGGCCGACGGGACGGGCGCCGAAGCCGAGCGCGCGCAGTGTTCCGATCTGGCGCCGCCGCTCGCGGACGGCCCTGATCATGACGACGGCGGTGCCGGCGATGCCGACGATCAGCCCCATCGCGAGGTAACCCTGGAAGAGCTGGAAGATCTGGCGGGTCATCGTGAACCCCTCGTCCATGATGGCGGGGATCGAGACCGCCTCGGCGCCGTTCGCGACGAACGCCGCCTCGGCGTCGGCGGCGAACACGTCGGGGTCGACGTCCGGCCGCAGGGCGATCACGATCCGGTCGAATATCGGCTCGTAGCCGAACAGCGTCCGTGCGCCGTCGGCCCCGTAGAAGGCGCCGTTCTCGATGAAGTAGTCCGACGGTGAGAGCGCCGCGACGGTGAGCAGGCGGGTGCGGCCGGTGTGCGGGTCGCGCGCGATGACCTTGCTGCCCGGCTTGACGATGAAACCGCTGGGGCCGCCCGTCGTCTGCAGAAACGTCGGCTCGACGATGACGAGGCTGTCGTCGCGCAGGACGGCCTCCCAGGCGTCCCGGTCGGTGCGGTAGCTGCGCCGCGATCCTCGAGCTTCGGCGGGCCGCCCTCGACGAAGCGCTGGTCGAACGCGGTCATGTTCCACGGAGCGTCGCTCGTCATCGAGCCCGCCCGGAAAAACGCGAGCGAGCGCGAAAGCGGCGCCACGGTCGTGACCCCGTCGAGGCTCTCCACCCGGGCCGGCCGCACGGGACTCCCAGGGCTCGAGGCGAGGATGACGGAGTAGCCGCCCTGCACGTCCCGGGTCGCAGTCGCGACCTGCTGGTCGATCATGTGCGCCAGCGAGGTGATGAACGTGAGGATGAAGACGACGAGCGCGTACATCGCGATCGTGAGGCCCGTGCGCGAGCGCCGGGCGAGTGGGTAGGCGAGCCCGAGCCGAAGCGACAGCGAGCGCCCGCCGGTGACGAGTCGGAGCGCCCGGCTGACGCGGTCCTGCTGCAGCGAGAGAAGGACGACCGCGGCGGCGGTGAGCACGATCCCCTGGACGACGTACAGCATCACGCTCGCGCCCTCCGTCGAGGAGGGAACGAGGCCGAAGAGCGTCGCGCCCCAGACGACGACGAGGAGCGCGGCGACCGTGTTGACCGTGTGAGCGGGGAGGAACCGGGCTGCGAGCGGCGCGAGGCCGACGACGACGAGCGTCGGCCCGAGCAGGAGCCCGAAGCCGTCGCTCCCTGCCGCTGCCTGCACGGTGGCGACCGTCCCGAGTGCCACGAGGACACAGCCGAACCCGGCCCAGAGCAGCCTGCCCTGCCGGCGGGGCGGCTCCTCGAGGTCGCGGATGGCGCGGATGATGTTGAGCCGGCTCACCTGGATGCTCGTGAGCACGATCGTGAGGAGGGCGACCGTGAAGCCGATCGCGAACGACACGGCGAGGCTCCGCGGTTGCACCGTGAAGAAGAGGTCGAAGCGGTTGTGCTCCGTCGAGAAGACGCGGGCGGAGACGGCGACGAGGATGCGGCCGAGTCCGATGCCGGTGAGCACGCCGAGCGCGGTCGCGGTGAGCGCGTAGAGCCAGCCCTCGGTCGCGAAGACGGCGACGAGTTCGCTGCGTCGCATTCCGACCGCCCGTGCCATCCCGAGCTCGGCCTTCCGCTCGGCGGCCAGCATCACGAAGAGGTTGACGAGCAGCAGCAGGCCGGCGAGCACGCCGAAGCTCCCCATCGCCGTGAACATCGACGAGAACCCCTTGCCGACCGTGTCGGCGGTGTCGAGCGTCGTCTGCTTCGCCGCGTAGATCTGCGGATCGAGCGGAGGCGCGGGGGAGGCGGCGCGAAGGGCGTGCAGGACGCGGTCGGTGCGGGACGCGCCGCTCTCCACGCCACCACGGTTCGAGACCGCGATCGCCCAGGTCGGCGGCACGCCCGAGCCGGCGCCGGAGGTGATGCGGTCGAAGGTGGTGGGAGAGACGAGAACGTTCCGGGACTCCTGTTCGGCTCCAAGCCAGAACCCGGCGATCCCACGCCGCGGCAGGATCCGGTCGACGACCAGTTCGCTGCGGAGCCCAAACGCGCGCACCGCGATCCTCGCACCGGGTGTGAGCGCGAGCGCGCGGGCGAGGTCGCTGCCGATCGCGGCGTGCCCGAGCGCCGGCGTCGGGCCTGCGATACCGGTCGCTGCGGCGTCGCCGCCGAAGCGCCGGGCGGCCTCGAAGTCGACCCCGAGCACCTGTGCGCGCGGCGCCGAGAGGAGGCGCGGGCCCGTTGTCGTGACGGCACCGTCCATCCACGTGAGCGCGAGGATGCCGTCGATGTCGCCGTCCTCGCGCGCGAGCGGCCGGTAGACCGTGAGGAGCTGCTGCTGGTCGATCGGGCCGCGCGTCGAGACGAGCTCGTCGATCGGGCCGAGGTGGGTGCGGGCGACCTGGCGGATCGAGGCGTTCATCGTGTCGCCGACGACCATCGAGCCGGTGATGATCGCCGCGCCGAGGAGCGAGCCGAGCACGACGAGCGCCGCCTCGCGCGGGCGACGGACGGCGTTGCGGACGGCGAGGCGACGCAGCACGGGGCGCCGCGCGAGCACCCACAGGAACGGCAGCGAGAGAAGCAGGACGAGGACGAGCGCGGCGGTCATGGCGCGACCGCGAGGTGCGGCGCGCGGAGAACGTTCGATCTGCTGCGCATCCTCGACGATCTCCCCGTCCTTCACCGTGATCAGCCGGTCGGCGCGGGCGCCGACGGCGGGGTCGTGGGTGATCAGGAGCAGGGTGAGGCCCTCGTCATGGAGCTCGCAGAGGAGGTCCATCACGGACGCGGCCATCTCCGAGTCGAGATTGCCGGTCGGCTCGTCAGCCCAGACGATTCGGGGGCGGCCGGCCAGCGCTCGCGCGATCGCGACACGCTGCTGCTCCCCTCCCGAGAGCTCCGGCGGCCGGCGGTCGAGCCGGTGACCGAGGCCGACCCGCGTCAGCGTCTCACGCGCCCGCTCGCGGGCCTCGTTCTCGGGCACCCGCATGAGCAGGAGTGGCAGCTCGACGTTCTCGGTCGCGGAGAAGACCGGGATCAGGTTGAACGCCTGGAAGATGAAGCCCATCGTCTCGGCGCGATGCCGGGTGCGCTGGGCGTCCGAGAGCTCGTGGATGGAACGGCCTTCGACGAGGACGCGCCCCTCGTCGATCTCGTCGAGACCGGAGAGGCAGTTGAGCAGCGTCGTCTTGCCCGAGCCCGACGGGCCCATCACAGCGAGGAACTCGCCCTTCGCGACGCTGAGATCGAGGCCCTTCAACGCCACCACGTCGCTGCCACCCGAACGGTAGACCTTGCGTACACGCTCGGCGCTCAGAATCGGGTCGGGCATCGTGTCCTCCTTGCTCGATCGTCCCCGCGGAGGAGACCCGAGCGGTCACCTCCACCGCCCCGAGTCTTCTCCCCCTGGCGCCGAGCGTCATCGGTACGACGCCGCAGATGGGCTGCGCAAAGGAGGCAGACCTTCGGACGGCACCGCTGAGCGGCCCCGAATCCACGACGGCGTGCGCCAAGGAGTTCGTTGGATCAGAGTCGACGGCAAGCCTCGTCGAGGATGTGATCCGATTCGCTGCGGCGCCTTCCGGCATCGCCGTTGAGTGAGTGGGCGAGCGACTCGAAAGAGTCTGTCCGACGGTGGGGGCGGAGGGCTGCTGACAGTCGAGCCCTCCGCCTCCCCGGGGTCAGCCCTCGTCGCCGCGGTGACCGAAGCCATACTTCGCGACGACCCAGGTGCCAATCGTGGCGAACACGGCGACCGCGCTCCCCGAAGGAACAGTTGTGGTGGTCGCCCCGGAGCCGCTCGTCGAGACGAAGTCGGGTCCCCAGACCGCACTGATCGCGACTACCGCCCGCCACCTACGGAGATCGGGGCTCCGACGATGCCTCAGTCTGACCCCGACCCGTACCCTGACGAGGTGGCATCGAGCACGACGACACGCCAAGCCCTGGGGGTGATCGGTCAGGTGGCGCTCGGCGCCGCCCTGCTCACGGCCGGGACGGGCCATCTCACCAAGCAGCGCGAGGATTTCCAGGCCCAGGTCCCCGAGTGGTTCCCGGCCGATCCCGATCTCGTGGTCGTGGTGTCCGGGGTCGTCGAGCTCGCCTTGGGCGCCGCGCTGGTGGCGACCTGGAAGCAACCCGCCCGCGCCCTCGTCGGCACCGCCGCGGCCGCCTTCTTCGTCGCCGTGTTCCCCGGCAACATCGGGCAGTACACCGGCCACGTCGACGCCTTCGGGCTCGACACCGACACCAAGCGGGCCGTCCGGCTGCTGTTCCAACCGGTCCTGGTGGCATGGGCCCTCGCCTCCACCGAGGCGGTGCAGGTCTTCCGCGAGCGGGGGGCTCTGGCGCGCTGACAATGCAAGGCGAAGGGCGCGGACGGCAGGTCTCGAGCGTGCCCCGAGGCCGTCACGACATGAGCGACGACACAGACCCCGACCTGGAGGAGTACGGTCGCCGCCGCCTGATCCAGCTGTGCGAGTGGCGGGAGATCCTTATCCACGGGACAGACGGGGAGCGCCAGGCACTCGTCGCCTCCCTGCGCGAGATCGACATCCGGCCGCTCTTCTCGACCCTCGACGCGGACGAAGCGGAGGTTCGCGCCACCGCCAGCGAGCACCGCACCGCCCTCGCGCTGGGGGAGCTCAGGAGGAAGACGGAGGCGGCGGTCAGCGACGGCGACTTCGACACGGCGGCGCAGTGGCTCGACCTGCGGCTCAGCGTCGAGGACGCGCACTACAGGGACAACGCGGGTCGGCTCGAGTCGCCGTAGAGGCGGGCGCGTTCGAGCCGCTCCAACAGCGTGGCGAGGATCTCCTCCACGGCGAGGAGCTCGGGATCCTAGGGCGAGGCGACGAGGTCTGCCCTTACCTCCCGCATCCAGGTGGTGGCGAGGCGAAGATCTTCGGCCAGCGTCCGCGTCGCGGTGGTAGCCGATGCGATCATGACCGCTCCTCAGCGCCGCCGGCTGGGCCGTGCAATGCGGCCGAAGGCGCGGGCGCCGCCGCCGTGGTTGCTCGTGAAGGCGCTCAGCTGGATCCGCTCTCCGTCGAGCTCGAGGCCGGAGCCGATCACGCCCAGGCCTCGTAGCCGCACGTCGTGGCCGAGGCCGGCGGAGGGGCCGCGCAGGAGTGGCTGGCGACGAGCGACGATCCTAAGGCGTTGACGTCCGGCGGCTACTGGTACCACCAGCGCCGAACCGACCCGCACCAGGCCGTGGAAGACGAGATGTTCCAGGACCAGCTCCTCGACGAACTCGCAAGGTTCACGGGCACGGACATCCGCTGACCGGAACCGCCAGCAGCTCCGCTGCGGATTGCTTCAAATTTCCTCGGAGGAGTGGAGTGCAGGTTGCAGCCGTGCAGATGATCACAGTGGGCTCGACCGCAACCTGACCGCCGCCTGACCTACCTGCGCAACCCGTCCAAGGAAACGCCGCCAGAGCGACCTCCGACTCGGCGAGTCAAAGTGACCTCCTGTCTTCATCTCGCTCTACGCGGCGACCCTTCAGCTGGAGGTCGCACTACTGGGGCCGGATGCTTCGAGCGTGGTGACAGCACTCGCTCTTCATCCGTAAGTGCAACGGTGCCGACGGAACCTCGCCGCACTCGACGGCATCGAGCGGGCAGCGCGTACGATCACGGCTGCGCTGGAGGCGGGGCGAGGTCCGCGTCGAGCCGAGCGCCTCCTAGTTCTCGAGTCAGCTTGACCGGTTACTTCCTCGCGGCCGCTGTTGGGGCTCGAACGTGGGCGCGCGAGGCTTTCACGGCATGCGTCACTGGGAGTGGCCGCGTCGGGTGCCGGCAGTGATGGCCAGGGCGGCTACGAAGGCGAGGAGGACGCCGCCGATCAGGAGCCCGATTCCGATCCAGAGCAGCGGGTCGAGTTCGGCGCCGATGCTGAGGTCGGCTGCGACGCCGCGGGATCCGTCGGCATTCATCACGACTGCGTTCCAGTGGCCGCTTTTCGGTACCCATTCGAGCGTCTGTTCCCCGGCCCCGGTGGCGGAGGCGGCCCAGAACGTCTCGGCCGCGGGGCGAGCTCCGGGTGGGCCGCCGGTTCGCGCGGAGTAGTGTGGTTTGCGGCCAATGTCGGTGACGACGACATGCTCGACGTGGCCGAGGTAGCGGGCGATGTCCGCCTCGCGAGCGATCCCGATGAAGACACGGCGGCTGCTGTTGCTGCGAATCCGCAGAGTGCCGATTAGGTCGTCTGTCGCCCAGTCAGGCCCGTCCAGGTTGACATCGGCGCTCTTGGAGGCGATCGCGTAGGCGGCGGTCGAGAAGTTCTTGCTGGGCGACATGACGAACCCGTCGTCGTCGCGTTGAACCTGGTCGACGATGACGGCTGCGCCGCCGGCGGCAAGGAATGCCAGTGAGACCAAGGCGACGAGGATGCCGACGATGAGGAGCACCATCCTGCCCGCGCCTCGCCTGGCGGGGGCTGTCGGCTCAGCGGCATCTTCGCCAGCCGCGGGCGGCAGCGGCGGCTCGTCGACTCCCAGAGGAGGAGGTTCTTCGCCGCCTTGGTCGAGTCGGAAGGGAGGATAGGTATCAGTCATCAAGCTGGCATAGGCGACGACGCGGGCGACCCAGCGGTCGAGGCCGAGCACGAAATCAAACAGGGTTCGGGGGTAGCGGTTCGTGAAGAGGAGCGCCACCGCGGCGATCAGGACGAGCAGCGCGATCAAGCCGGAGCTGCCACCCCACCACCAACCTTCAGGCCCGTGGCCGTTCCAGTCGCCTCCCCAGGCGAACCAGCCGCCTCCGAGGAAGACTCCGAGGATCAGGTAGTGAGGGATCGCGAGCAGCCACCACTTCACGAGCACGAGCCCACGCGAGAGCTCGCCGGGATAGGCGATCTCGAGAGTGGCCGGGTAGGCCGGCGCGGCACCAAGCGTGAAGGGCGGGTAGCGGTCAGTGCCGAAGGCGCCGAAGGAGTAGAAAGCGACACGCCAACTCCAGCGCAGCACACCCAGGTTGAATTCGAAGATCCCGCGCGGATAGCGGCCCGTGAACAGGATCGCGAAAAACGCGACCACGCTGAGCACGAAGAACGCAACCCACAGGAACCCGAGAATGATGAAATGCGGGATCGCGAGCAGCACCTTCACGAGCCACAGCCAGCGGCTCAACTCTAGATCGAGCCGGCCCTCAAGCCGGACCGGAGAAGCGGGCGCGGAAGCCATGAATGCATCTTTTCACGCATGTGCGCGCTCTGCTTGCCGTCGCAGCCGGGCGGACCGCACCGTTGGCGCAGACGACGGCGCTACATCTCGAGCCCCGCTCGATGTGGAACATCTGTATCAGCCGAAGGCGCGCACGTTGCTCCGGTTCCTCGCATCGTCCCACCCGGAACCCCAACCCCCGCGGCGGGAAAGCCGCGGTAGGCCCCCTCCTGACTCGCGCCGCTCGCTGACCGGATCATGGCCACGGCGCTCGATCCTGACGGCGGTTCTGCTGGGGCGAACGTGGCCCTGAGGGTGCTCGACGCGGTCGATCCTCTCGTCGAGGTGACCGCCGTCACGACCGTGGACACGGTCATTCAGAAGATCCAGCGCGGCGAGGATCCGACCTGGTTGGAGCTCAACGCGGTCTTCGGCCCGGGCGGCCCGCATGAGGTGAAGTCCGTCGAGGCTCCCGGTCCCGACGCTGCCTGAGCGCCCCAGCGTGACAGACTGGGGGCTCATCACTCCAGGCCGCATGAATAGTGGCTTCAGGTACAGCGCTGGCCTAGAACTGGCCTGCTGCTGACCCCAGAAGCTCGGGCGCGGTGACGCCAGCTGCGCGAGCAGCAACCCCCTCCCCCTACCCTCCTCCCTCCCGGCCGCGCAGAGACGACAGCGGCGCGAAAGTCGAGCTCGCCGGCGACGACGGGTCGCCATTCCGGCGAGTTCGCCGGCAGCCGTCACGCCCCGTGTCCCTACCCCCGGCGGCGGCCCCCCGACTTGGGCGCGGCGGCGGGGCCCTTGTTGGGTTGGGTCGACGGCGCGGATAGGCACCCGCCGACTTCGACCTGACTGCTGCGGGTGATAACAAAACGGCCAAAGCCGTGGAACTACTCATCTAGAGCGTCGGCGGCGTGACGACTGCGAGGACCACACCCGTCTCCTCGCCGAGCGTGGTGACGGTTGGGGGAGCGTCCCCCTTGATGTAGGCGGAGTCGCCGGCTGAGAGGACGAACGACGGGTGCCCCTCCCGCTCGAAGAGGAGCGACCCCTCGAGGACGTGGATGAACGTCTCACCGTCGTGCGGCTTGAAGTCGCCGACCTTGGATCCCGGTTGGTGCGAGACGAGCAACGGCATCATCTCGCGATTCGTGTCGGGGGCCAGTAGACGGAGCGCCACTCCTTCGCCCGGTGACCGCAGCAGGAGCTGTTCGCCTTGCCGGGTCACGATCCGCTCCTTCGCCGACTCGTCGGGCAGGAGATCGACAATGCCGGCGCGGTAGAAGGAGAGCAGGCCCATGAGGCGGCCGATGGTGATGTCGCTGCGCCCGTTCTCGACGACGGAGAGGAAGGAGGCGGAAATGCCGGTCGCCTTGCTCACCGTGGTCAGGGAATGCCCGCGCTGATGGCGTAGCTGCCGCAGGGCGAGCCCGAGCTGCGGCTGGGCGGCATCTCGTTCCTCCTCGGAGGCGACAGGTACGAGCGGAATGGCGGGTTCGCTCACTGGTCTCTCGATCCTAGGGCCGTCGCCGCGTCAGTCATAGCGTCGGAGGCGTGACGACGCCGATGAGTCGCAGTGGCGTGTCGCCGAGGTTCGAGAGGATCGGCGCCGGATTCGGCTGGTAGTACGCGCTGTCTCCCGGGTTGAGAACGGCGGGCGCGTGGCCTTCGAGCTCGAGGAGCAGGGTGCCCTCCAAAACGTAGAGAAACGTCTGGCCGTCGTGCGGGTGCAGGTTCGTCTGCCTCGCTCGCGGCGCGTACGTTGTCGTCACGGGCATCATCATCCGGTTCGTGTCGGGCGCGAGCAGGTAGAGGTCGATTCCCTCCTGCGAGCGGATGTGCTTGCCCTGTCCTTCGCGGACGACGGGGTCGTCGCCGGCACGAGGCGCCCGCGTGTCGAGGTCGCCGATGCTGGCTCCGTACACCCGCATGACGCGCATGAGGCGGCCGATGGCGATGTCGCTGTTGCCCTTCTCGACCAGGGAGAGGAACGACGACGAGAGGCCCGTGGCACGGGCCGCCTCGGCGAGCGAGAGCCCTCGGCTACGCCGGAGTCGCCGCAACCCTTGACCGAGGGCGGGCTGGAGCAGGCTCTCGTTGTCGCCCTCGAAGCCGTCGCCGGCCGCTTCGGGCAGTAACTGGGCTGCGGTTTGCTCGGCAGTTTGCTCGGCCATCGATCTATTTATAGACGATTTTGGAGGCAATTTCAATATTTGCTTGACGACGACGTGAGAATCTTGTACATATACCACTCATTCCGGTCAGCACGACGACCTGCCAGGAGGCCACCGCCCATGACCCATGACCACGACCCCAGTGCACCCCGAGGCGGATCGACGGGTGAGACTGCCTCCGGCAACGGGGCGTATGCAGGTTTCGAGGGGGTCGTCGGCAGGACGTTCGCCTCGTCGCAGCCGTGGTGGCCCAAGCGGCGCGCGGCCCGCGAAGGGGCGCCGAACGTCGTGGTCGTGCTCGCCGACGACCTCGGCTTCTCGCGATCTCGGCTGCTACGGCTCGGAGATCCCGACGCCCAACCTCGACGCGATCGCGGCGGGCGGCGTGCGGTACGCCAACTTCCACGTCGCACCCCTCTGCTCGCCGACCCGGGCGGCGCTGATGACGGGACGCAACTCGCACGCAGCGGGCGTCGGGCTCGTCGCGAACGTCGACCCGGGCTTCCCCGGCTATTCGGGCGAGCTGCCGCCGAACCAGCCCTCGATCGCAGAGATGTTCCGGACGAACGGGTACAGCACGCTCGCCGTCGGCAAGTGGCACCTGTGCAAGGACAGCGACCTCAACGAGGCCGGCGACCGGAACTCGTGGCCGCTGCAACGCGGCTTCGACCAGTACTACGGCTTCCTCGAGGCGCTCACGAACTTCCATCAGCCGCACCGGCTCGTCGAGGGCAACAGCGCCGTGCACGTCGACGAGTACCCGGACGACTACTACCTCACCGACGACCTCACGGACCGCGCGGTGCGGATGATCCGCGAAGTGAAGGCGGCGAAGCCCGACAAGCCGTTCTTCCTCTACTTCGCCCACGGAGCGGTCCACGCTCCGCTGCACGCGAAGGCCGACGAGATCGAGCGCAACCGCGGCGAGTACGCGCTCGGCTGGGACGAGCTCCGCGAGCAACGGCTGGCGCGCCAGATCGAGCTCGGGATCGTGCCTCCCGACACGGAGCTGCCGCCGCGAAACCCGGAGCCCGGCGAGGACGTCGTCGCCTGGGACTCGCTGGACCGCGACGAGCAGGAGCTCTTCGCCCGGTACATGGAGATCTACGCCGCGATGGTCACGAGCATCGACCAGAGCGTCGGCCGGCTGCGCGCGACCCTCGAGGAGCTCGGCGAGTGGGACAACACCGTCTTCATCTTCACGAGCGACAACGGTGCCTCCCGTGAGGGCCGCAACACCGGCGGAGCCTCGTACTTCTTCAACTCCGCGGGCACGGCCCCGTCGGACAAGGAGATTCGGGACTACGACCGCGACCGCTTTGACGACATGGGCGGCCCGACGACGTGGCCGCACTACCCGCGGGGATGGGCGATGGCCTGCAACACCCCGTTCCGGCTCTACAAGATCACCACGTTCCGCGGCGGCAACCAGGTCCCGTTCGTTCTCTCCTGGCCCAGCCGGATCGAGGACGCCGGCGGGATCCGGCGCCAGTACCAGCACGTGACCGACGTCCTGCCCACCCTCGTCGACCTGCTCGGGCTCGAGCTGCCGACGGAGCGCCAAGGGCTTGCGGCCGCCGAGCTCAACGGCGCTTCGTTCGTGCCGACCATCGACGTCGCGGACGCGGCGTCGACGCACACGGAGCAGTACGTCGAGTGCGTCGGCCACCGCGCGTACTACCGCGACGGCTGGGAGATCGTCACCTTCCACGAGCCGTTGAAGCCGTTCAGCCAGGAGAAGTGGCAGCTCTTCGACATCTCGAACGACCCCACGCAGGTCCACGACCTGGCCGACGAGCACCCGGAGAAGGTCGCCGAGCTCGTCCGGGCCTGGGAGGACGCGGCGTGGGCGAACCAGGTCTTCCCACTGGACGAGGGCACCCGCCTCCAGTACCTCTGGCGGCCGCCTTCCGACCAGCTCAGAGCAAGCCCGTGACGTTGCGGCCCGGCACGCCGACGCTCGAGCGCTACCGCTCCTCGCGCCTGATCGCCGACCGGTCGTTCCGGATCGTCGTCGACTGGGACTACCGTGCGGGTGACGAGGGTGTCGTCCTCGCCCACGGCGGCCAGGAGTCCGGCTACGTCCTGTATGTCGAGGACGGCGAGCTCCACTTCGCCCAGAATGCGGCCGGCGAGATGAACGTGCTGCCGTCGCTGCCCCTCGGCGAGGCGAGCAGCGAGGTCGCGATCGACGTCTGCTCGCCCGGCGACGGGACTTGGGAGGTCGAGATCAGCCTCGACGGCGACTTGTCCGTGACGGAGACCCTTCCCCAGCTCGCGCTCTTCCTGCCCTTCGAGGGGATCGACGTCGGCATCGATCGCCGCTCGCCCGTCTCGTGGGAGCTCTACGAGCGCCGGCGGTCGTTCCCCTTCACCGGCGTCATCCGCGGCGTGACCTACGTCCCCGGTGACCTCTCGCCGGGGGCCGGCGAGCTGGGTGTCGAGAGGGCGATCGAGATCGGCATGGGGCTGGACTAGCGATGACACAGGCAGCCAGGGAGATTCCAATGACACCGGAGCACAGCGGTCCCTTTCGTGACGACGTGGCGTCGCCGGCCGGCACGCCGCCACTCCATTTCGCGGGCATCGACGTCGAGTTCGCCGTGCCGGGAGAGGAGAACGAGGTCAATCGCGCAGTCGCGGACTTCAACCTCGATGTCCAGAAGGGCGAGTTCGTCGTCCTCGTCGGGCGGAGCGGCTGCGGCAAGACGACCGTCCTGAACCTCGTCGCAGGGCTCGTGCAGCCGGCTCGCGGCGACATCACCGTGATGGGCCAGTCCCCGATCGAGGCGCGTGAGCACATCGCGTACATGTTCGCCCGCGACGCGCTGCTTCCGTGGCGCACCGCACGCCGGAACGTCGAGTTCGCACTCGAGCTGAGACGGCCCGACATCAAGCGCAAGGAACGGCGTCGCCGGGCGGGAGAGCTCCTCGATAGCCTCGGTCTCGAGAAGGCGCACAACCTCTGGCCGTGGCAGCTGTCGCAGGGTATGCGTCAGCGTGTGGCCCTGGCCCGCACATGGGCCGTCGAGCCGGACATCGTCCTCATGGACGAGCCGTTCGCCGCCCTCGACGCCCAGACGCGCGTCGACGCCCAGCAGCTGTTCCTCGAGACCTGGGCCCGCAGCCGCAAGACGGTCATGTTCGTGACGCACGACCTCGACGAGGCGATCCTGCTCGGCGACCGCGTCATCGTCATGCACGGCGGCCGCGCCGTCGACGAGGTCGGCGTCGATCTCCCGCGGCCGCGTGACGCGCTTCACCTCATCGAGGAGCCCGGGTATCGCTCGCTCCACAACCGCCTCGTCCACGCATTGACCACGGGCGCGCCGTTGACGCCCGAATCGCTGACGGCCGGCTGACGCCGGGCCTGGAATCCCACCTCAAGGAGAAACACCATGGCAGTTGCTCCTCGCTCACGGAACCTCCTCATCTGCCTGGCCCTGCTCGTGCTCGTCGGATCGCTCGCGGGAGCGTCAGGCGCGCTGGCGGCCACCAAGGCTGACGCCGCCTCCGGCAAGACCATCTCGGTCGGGCTGCAACAGGGCTACAACGGGCTCCCGTTCTTCGTCGGCGTCCGCTACGGCTTCTTCAAGAAGGCCGGCATCACCGACGTCAAGTTCAGCCTGTTCTCGTCGTTGCCGGCGATGCTGACGGCGGTCGCCCAGGGCCAGCTCGACATCGGCTCGCAGACGATCCCGGCAGTCGTCTCGTACAACCGGGCCTCGTCGAGCTCGAAGCTCAAGATCGTCGCGGCGAGCTCGAGCGGCAGCAACATGTGGTTCGCGAAGAACGACACGGCGATCCCGGCCGCGACGGGCACGAACTGGAAGTCGACCGTGCTCGCCTGGAAGGGCAAGAAGATCGGCGTCCCGGCACCGAACGGCATTCTCGACCTGATTACGAAGCGCCTGGTGCAGGATGCGGGGCTCGAGCCCGGAGATGTGAAGACGGTCGTCGTCGGCGTCGGCCCGCCGGCGGTCGCAGCGCTCCAGCAGGGACTCGTCGACGTGATCTCGGGCGACGCCCTCACGATCGGACTGCTGAAGGGCTACGGCAAGAGCATCCTCGGGTTCCCGCTCGATCAGGGCCCGCCCGAATACCGCAACGCCCTCGCCGGTGTGCTCTTCACCTCCGACAGCGAGATCCAGGAGCATCGCGCGCTCTACGCGGCGTTCGCGGACGGCCTCGTCAAGGCCCGCGCCTTCATGCGCGACCCCAAGAACAAGCAGGCCATCCTCAACATCCTCACGTCCAAGATCGGGCTCAAGGCCGACGAGGCCGCGGCGCTCTACAAGGTCGCCATCGTGCAGTTCGCGGCGCCGAGCACGAGCATCTCGAGGAAGACGATCGGCCAGTCGGTGACCGCGTACGTAAGCACCGGGATCATGCCCGGCCCGGCGCCCGGGTACGACTTCTTCGTCGCCGACTTCGCCAAGTGACCCGGATCGGAGCCCAGAGATGACTCAGGTAACCGAAACGACGCTGCTCGAGCCCCTTCCGAGCCCGGCTCCGAAGGCGCGCTCGAAAGGACGCCGGCGCAAGCTGCGCTCGGCGGGCATCCTCTTCCTGCAACGGGTGGCCGTCGCAGCCGTATTCATCGGGCTGTGGGCGCTCGCCGCGAAGTACGAGCTGATGAACCGGACGGCGATCAGCTCGCCACGTGAGGTGTTCTCCTTCCTCGGTGACTCGGTGCGGACGAGCACCCTCTGGTCGAACCTCTGGTACACGGTCGAAGCGGCGCTCATCGCGTTCGTGCTCGCGGCGATCTGCGGCGTCCTCATCGGCATCACGCTCGCGCTCATGCCGCGCTTCGAGAAGGTCGTGGATCCCTACCTGAGCGCCCTCAACGCGATGCCCCGGATCGCCCTGGCACCGATCTTCATCGTCGCGTTCGGCCTCACGATCAACGCCAAGATCGCGCTGGCGTTCACGATCGTGATCTTCATCCTCATCACGTCGGCGAGGGCCGGCGTGCGCTCGGTCGACATGGAGCACCTGCGGCTGGCGACGGTGCTCGGAGCGAAGAAGCGCCAGTTCTTCACGAAGATCCTGTTCCCGGTCGCCGTCCCGTCGATCTTCGGCGGCCTGCGGCTCGGGGTGATCTACGCGTTGCTCGGCACGCTCACCGCCGAGCTGATCGGCTCGAACAACGGCATGGGCCAGCTGATCCAGCAGTCGGCCGGCCTCTTCCGGACCGACCAGATCTACGCCTACATCATCGTCCTCGCTCTCACCGCCACGTTCCTCAACATGGGGATGGGCTGGGTCGAGCGTCACCTCCTGCGGTGGCAAGCGCCGCAACAACGATGAGGCCGCGACTCGCCGACCCCCGCGTTCCCGTTTCGAACGGGACCGTTCCCACCTACCTCCGCGTTCCGGAGTCAGGAGACCGCCTGGATGTCCGACATGGCTGAACAGCGCTCGATCCTGCCGATCCCCTCGCCCGCCTCCGTCGATCCCACGGCCGTCGGGTGGCGTGACCAGAGCGACCCGTTCGTGCCCGTGCCCTCGGTTCAGCCGCCCGACGGCGCCCCGAACGTCGTCGTCATCCTGCTCGACGACATGGGGTTCGGGGCGTCCTCGGCGTTCGGAGGGCCGTGTGAGATGCCGGCCACCGAGAAGCTGGCCGGGAACGGGCTCCGCTACACCCGCTTCCACACCGCGGCGATGTGCTCTCCCACCCGGGCCGCGCTGCTGACCGGCCGCAACCATCACACGGTCGGCTTCGGCCACGTCGTCGACCAGGCCACCGCCGGTCCCGGCTACAACGCCAGGCGACCGGCGAGCGCCGCCACGGTGGCGCGCATCCTTTCCTGCAACGGCTACAGCGCCGGCGCCTTCGGGAAGATGCACCAGACGCCGATCCACGAGGTCACGCCCGTTGGCCCCTTCGATCGCTGGCCGACGGCAGACGGCTTCGACAAGTTCTACGGCTTCCTCGGCGGGGAGATCAACCACTGGCAGCCGACCCTGTACGACGGCACAGCCCCGGTCGACGCGCCGAAGACGCCGGAGGAGGGCTACCACCTCTCCGAGGACCTCGTCGACCGCGCCGTCGACTGGATCAACGACGTGCGCGCGGTGACTCCCGACAACCGCTTCTTCTGTTACCTGCCCTTCGGCGCCACGCACGCGCCACTCCACGTCCGGCCCGAATGGGTGGACAAGTACCGGGGCCGCTTCGATCACGGCTGGAACGTCCAACGCGAGCTGACCCTGGCGCGGCAGAAGGAGCTTGGCGTCATCCCCGCCGACGCCGACCTCGCGCCGTGGGTGGACGGGATCCCCGAATGGGACGAGCTCGATGCCACCGAGCAGCGGGCGGCCTGCCTCCTGATGGAGCTCTACGCCGGGTTCGCAGAGCACACCGACGCCCAGATCGGCCGCTTCGTCGGATGCGCTCGAGGAGATGGGCGTCCTCGAGAACACGTTGATCTTCGTCATCCTCGGCGACAACGGCGCCTCTCCGGAGGGCGGCCTGCTCGGGACGGTGAACGAGTACCGCGAGTTCAACGGCGCCCCGTGCACGGCGCAGGACATCGTCGACCAGGCGGACAAGCTCGGCTCGCCCGACACGTGGCCCCAGTACCCCGTCGGTTGGGCGCTGGCGATGGATGCGCCGTACCAGTGGATGAAGCAGATGGCGTCCCATTACGGCGGCACCCGCAACGGGATGATCGTCCACTGGCCCGACCGGATCGCAGAGCGCGGCGTGCTCCGCCATCAGTGGCACCACGTCATCGACGTGCTCCCAACAGTCCTCGAGGCCGCCGGCCTCCCGCAGCCGGCGATCGTGGACGGCACGCCCCAGACGCCGATCGAGGGGGTGTCGATGGCGTACTCCTTCGATCAACCGGAGGCACCCGAGCGGCGGAAGACGCAGTACTTCGAGCTCGGCGGTAGCCGTGGGATCTACCACGAGGGCTGGGTTGCGTGCACACCGCATCGACCCCGCCCTTGGGATCTCACCTACCCTCCCCCGACGCTGGAGGAGGACGTCTGGGAGCTCTACGACACGAGCGCCGACTGGACCCAGGCCCACGACCTCGCAGCCGCGTTCCCTGAGAAGGTTCGGAAGCTGCAGGAGCTCTTCCTCATCGAGGCCGCGCGGCACAACGTGCTCCCGCTCGACGACCGGCCGTTGACCGTGCGCCGCGCGGAGACCGTCACCGAGCGGGGCGGCGGACGGCGGGCGCTCACGTTCTCAGCCGGGACCCGGCGGATGCCACAGGACCTCGTGCCCGACGTCCTCGACAGCTCGCACATCGTGACGGCGAGCATCGTCGTCCCGGAGGCCGACGCCGAAGGCGTGATCTGCGCCCAGGGAGGCCGCTTCAGCGGCTGGTCGCTCTACTGCAAGGACGGGCTCCTGTGTTACTGCCACAACGTCGGCGCCCCTCCGGCCTTCACGATCCGCGCGGAAGAGGCTCTGCAACCAGGCGCCCGGCTCGTCGAGTACGCATTCGACTACGACGGCGGCGGCTGGGGGATGGGAGGTCACGGCCGCCTCTCGGTCGACGGCGCCGTCGTCGCGGAGGGCCGGCTCGAGCGGACGATCGCCTTCCTGTTCACGATCGGCGAGGGCTTCGACGTCGGCTGCGACCTCTATACGACGGTCACCGACGACTACCAGGCCGGAGACAACGCCTTCACCGGAACGATCGACTGGGTGCGCATCGAGCTCGAAGAGGGGCCGACGCCGAGCCGTGACGAACGACTTCGCGTCGAGCTGGCCGTGCAATGAGCACAGGCCAGGACACAACAAGGCCGGCATTTTCGGCGTCTGACGAAATCACGCGGGTCGAGGACTACCCCGAGAGGAGATTTGAGATGACTGGACGACACGGGTACGGGACGAGGCTGCTCGCCGCCGTCATCCCGCTGGTGGTGGCCGCGCTGCTCGTCGCCTCTTCGGTGACCGCTGCCACGGCAGCGCCGAAGCGTCACGAGGCGACGGGCCAGACCCTCAGGGTTGCACTCCAGCAACCCGACAATGCGCTTCCGATCCTGGTTGGGCTTCGCCACGGCTACTTCAAGAAGGCCGGCATCACGGATATCAAGCTCACGCTCTTCACCTCCCTGCCCGCGATGTTCGCGGCCCTCGCCGGGGGGCAGATGGACGTCGGACTCCAGACCCTTCCCTCCCTCAACGCCTACAACCGGGCCACTTCCGGCACGAAGCTGAAGATGATCGCCCCGAACCAGATGAACAGCCTGCTCTGGGCGACGCGAAACGACAGCGGCATCCCCGTGGCGACGAAGGCCAACTGGAAGTCGACCGTCGCGGCCTGGAAGGGCAAGAAGATCGGGATTCCCGCGGCGGGCGGCATTCTCGACCTCTTCACCCGGCTGATGATCAAGGAAGCGGGCCTGTCGACGAGCGACGTCTCGATCATCCCGGTCGGAGTCGGGCCGCCGGCGGTGGCCGCCCTGCAGCAAGGCTTGGTCGACGTGATCACGGGCGACACGCTCACGCTCGCACTTCTCAAGTCCCAGAAGATCGGGCGCGCCGTCATCGCGTTCTCGGCCGGCCAGGGCCCCGCCAGCTTGCTCAACACCCAGATCTCGGGCTGGATCAGCTCGGATGACAGCATCGAGAAGGACCGTGCCACCTACCAGGCGTTCACCGCCGGCATGGCAAAGGCGAGGGCGTTCCTCCGCGACCCGAAGAACAAGAAGGACGTCCTGGACATCATCGTCCGCAAGATCGGGATCCCCGCCGACCAAGCCGAGACCCTTTACACGATCGGCGTACCGACGATCTATCAGCCGACGCTGGACAAGCAGATCGTGGGCCGGACGCTCAAGACCTACCTCGCTGCCGGCGTCATCACGGGTCAGGCACCGGCGTACTCGTTCCTCGTCGCCGATTTCGCTCGCTAGACGATGCGCGCTGCGGTCGTCGGGTGCTCTCGCCCTGGGGCAGCCGACGACCGCCAGCGCCCCCGGTACGCGGCGCTAGCGTTCCCGGTGTGACTGGTCGCCCCAGTGAGGCGGGAGACGTTCCGGAGACGGTGCCCCCGTCGCTGGACGGAATGGTCGCGATCCCCGGCGGCGAGTTCCTCATGGGCTCGGCGGACTTCTATCCGGAGGAGCAGCCGGTGCGCTCCGTCGCCGTGGACGGATTCTGGATGGATGCGTTTCCGGTCACCGCGGCGTCGTTCAGGCGCTTCGTCCGTGACACGGGCTACGTGACCGTCGCCGAGCGCCCGCCCGATCCGGCCGACTACCCCGACGCCGATCCAGATCTTCTCGTGCCAGGCTCGCTCGTCTTCCGGGTGCCGGACGGCCCGGTCGACCTGAACGACTTCCGCGCCTGGTGGGAATACCGGCCGGGCGCGACGTGGCGGCGCCCGGCGGGCAAGGGCAGCACGATCAACGGCAGGGACAGGCACCCCGTCGTGCACGTGGCCTACGAGGACGCCGAGACCTACGCCGCCTGGCTCGGCAAGGAGCTTCCCACCGAGGCCGAGTGGGAGTTCGCGGCGCGGGGAGGACTCGAGGGCGCGGCGTTCGCCTGGGGCGACGAGCATTTTCCGGACGGGAAGCCGGCTGCGAACACCTGGCAGGGCGAGTTCCCCTGGCAGAACCTCAAGCTCGACGGCTACGAGGGCACCTCGCCCGTGGGATCGTTCCCGCCGAACGGCTACGGCCTCTACGACATCACAGGGAACGTCTGGGAATGGACGTCCGACTGGTTCTCCCAGGGCCGGCCGGCGGAGCGCCAAGAAGGCCTGCTGCGCTCCGGCCGACCCTCGGAGGGCCCGGCAGGAAAGCCACGGCCCCGACGAAACCATTCCGCGCAAGGTGATCAAGGGCGGCTCACACCTCTGCGCCCCGAACTACTGCCTGCGCTACCGGCCGGCAGCTAGGCAGGGCGAGGCGATCGACACCTCGACGAGTCACATCGGCTTCCGCTGCATCGTCCGCGCCGCGGCGCCTCGGTAGCGTCAGAACGCGAGGAGCTCTGCCTGGTCGACGAGTAGGAAGTCGCCGTGCACATCCGCGGCAAGCTTGCGATCAGCACAAGGTGAGCGCGCGACGTATCTCACGTACCGGATACGCCTGAGGACGACGGTCGCCTCCGCCACCGTGCTTGCACCCGCCTCTCTCCGGTCGCGCTTCGAGGAACGGGACCTGGTCGGGGATGAGCCCGCTCGCCCATCCCCACCACCTCCTCTGACGCGCACGCGCGCACGCGAGGCCGGGTAACCCACTCCCCTCGAGGAAGCGATATCGATGGGGCGTGGTGCCCGGGTCTCAATGGCTTGTCCTTGGCGTGCCGAGGGTCGGTAGCGGAAGCAGTGCTGAAACCGCTCATATGCAGGCAGATTCAACTTCTCGGAGGTCGCTGCAGGCTACGCGACTGGACTTCGAATCCGCGGGCCGGAAGTTCGAATCCCGAGATGGCCCTCGGACGCGATCCTGGGGACAGGTCTTGGGGACAGGTTCGAGGCTTTCCGAGGAAGCTCAAGGCTCCTCGAGGACGGGGTGCAGGGAAAGAAGAAGTGGCTGTGATGCAGGGAAACCGCGCTAGAAAGCAGGGGTCCTCGGCGCCGTGCGGCTGAAGTTCGAAACCTCCATGGTAAGGAGGGGATCGACGGTTCGAGTCCGTCAGAGGGCTTCACTGTTCAAGCCGTTTCCGGGAGCCTTGCTCAGGTCTGGTCGAGAATTGTGGCCCCCTTTGTGGCCCCCTTCCGCATCTACACGTCCTCTTCGCGGTCGAACGCACCCATGCCGTCGTCAACGTCTTCCGGGGCCACCTCGAGCGGTCTTCGGCCCGGGCGGCCCGCACGAGACGAAAGGCCGTCGAGGCTCCTGCCGTTACCGACGCAGACTGAGCGCCCCAGCCGCCAGACTGGGGCTCACCCCGCCAGAGCGCATGAACAGAGGGCGGAGAGGCACCGCTGGCCTAGTGCTGGCCTGCTGTAGGCCCTCTCGGAGCTCGAGCTCCCCCGGCCGCGCAGAAGGACGGCTGCTGCGGAAAGGGGCGGGCCGCCGGCGTGACATGCCGCAGCCCCGAGGATCCGACCGGCAGAGCCGCCACGCCGCTCGAGCCCAGGGTCGCGGAGTGGGCGGCCCCCCCCGGCTTCGCCGAGTCGGGCGGGCCCTCTCAAGCGGGGGAACGGCATGGCGTAGCTCTACTACAAGAAGCAAGCAGAGGCCTGGACACGTACGGCCCTCCTCGGCCGCGAGTCCGGTCCTCGCGCGTAGGGCGATGGTCGCGCTCGACGGCGTCGAGCAGGCGCTGCGGCATCGCCGCCGCTCCCTCGCTAGCTACGTCGCCCGCCACCCCACCGGTGACGTAAGCGCGGTGGACTTCGATCCCCTCGCTTCCCGCCTCGCGAGGGCGAGGCCGAAGCCGTCAGGAAGGGAAGCATCATCTAAACCGGCCGCACCGGCCTTGACAGCGCGAGGGTCGAAGCTGTGCAATCGCGCAGTCGAGACGGGAGGATCATCCTTGAAGCCCTTGCTCTGGATGGGCGTCGCTGCCAGTGCTGCGACGGTAACCGCGGGTGTGGTTGCGTACGCCGCGACCTCTGATCAGGGCGGCGTGATTTCCGGCTGTTATCAGAAGAGCACGGGTGCGCTGCGCGTGATCGACCCAGGCGCCGGTGAGAGCTGCCGCAGCCAGGAGGTCGCCATCTCATGGAATCAGCGCGGACGAGAAGGGCGATCCGGGTCTCCCTCCGCGGTCCTCCGGGGCCGCCCGGTCCCGCAGGAGGCGGGGGCGCCGACGTGGTCAGCTTCGGGCCTACAACGCTTGGACAAGGCCAGTCCGTCGTGTTGGCGCACTTCGGCCCGTTTACCTTGACTGGCCGCTGTACGAGCACAGATCCGCCGCCCGAACAACCCAGGACCCCCGATCGAGCTTGCGGTGGTCACGCTGTCGAGCACCGAAGAGAAGACGACAACGATCGCAGGCCGGTATCCGCCCAGCTTCGCTTCGCCGGGCACCGGGGCGATATACGAGATCGGCCCTACCGAGCGGTGAGGTCACACTGGCCGTGAGATATCCGTTTTTTGGCTCCCCTACCCCTTATCCGCCTGGTCGGCTTCAGTTCGACCCGGGCTATTCGCTCGCAGCGGTCGCGCCCAGCGGCGCCAGCTTCGAGGGCGACAGCTATCTCGCCGTCAACGTCTTTGGCATGACCGGCTCGTGCTTGTTCGGCGGGCACCTCTTCGTTACGCGCAGCTGAAACAAAGCCCGCGCGTCGGGAGGTCACGAACTTCCTCCACGCGGAAGCGCTTGACCAGTTCGCGCCGCTCGCGGGGGGCGCCCCGAACCCCCACCACTTTGTCTTTCGCGCGCACGCGCGCGCACGCGAGATAGTGACCTGGCCGGAGGGTCGCCCACCTCCCTCGAGGCAGTTATCGGTAACCCTTGGCGGCCGCTTCGCGAGCTGCTCAGGAAAGGCATCGCTGCATGAGGTCGCGTCGGCTTGGCACCCCGGGCGGCTCCCGACCGTGCGGGGGACCAGGAGCGATCGCTCCCGTTTGGCTCTCCGCGATGACTACGACGCGACGCGTCGGGTGGTGAGCCTGCGGATTAGGTTCCGAGTCCGGCGCGACTCTCGTGCGTCCGATGTCGCGGCCGCCGCTGCATCGCGTGCGCGTCGCTCTGCGCCGGCGCGGGTGGCGGCGAACATGACTTGTGGGGCGTAGCCGTACCTGTAGGTGGCGGTGTCGCTGATGATTGTCGCGCTCATGATTGCCTCCCTCGAGTTGCCGATTGGGTTGCTGGGCTTCATGACTCGACGGTAGAGCGACGCGGGTCGCATGTCATCGGCACGACTGCCTAACCGCGCTACCTAACTTCGACGGTGCAGCTTTACGCGGCGAGGCCGTGCTCGATCGCATACCGCGTCGCGGCACTTCGCGTATGGACCTCCAGTTTGCGATAGATCGAGCGGAGGTGTGCGTTCACTGTGCGGGTGCTCAACACGAGCGTCTCGGCTACTTCCGCGTCGGTGCGACCTTCGGCGACGAGCGCCAGAACTTCGAGCTCGCGAGTGGTCAGGCCATCGGACATCTTGGCCTCGACGCGCGTTCTCGCCGCCTTGACAAGGTCGACTGTTGCGCCGAGCGGGAGCCGCTTGCCGTCCTCCCATGCGGCCGTGAAGCGGCTCTCCCCGAGGGCGTCGCGCGCCTCATCGAGAACGCAGTCGTGACGTGTCCGAATCCGTGCCATCAGGGGTACGCCGATGGTTCCCAGCACGGTGTCCGCGGCGCCGAGGAGGCGCACCGCCCGCTCGGCGTCGCCGGATCCGGCGGCGAGGAATGCTGCCGATTCGAGCACCAGCTCCGAGAACCAGCGATCGCCGAACTCGATGAAGAGCGTCAGGGACTCGTCCAAGTGCTCTGCTGCAGAGTCGGTGTCACCGAGGACAGCGTCGATATCGGCCAGGTTCCAGAGCGCCTTGGCAAACGTACGGCGGTCGCCGGCTGCACGGAGGATGTCGAGGCTCTCGAGAGCCTGTTCGCGTGCGGCGGGCTCGGCGCCAGGCGGGCGGGTGACGGCAAGCCCGTAGAGCGCGAGCGCGATGCCGTGTGCGTCACGCAGCTGCCGGAACAGCGCCAGACTGCGCTCGAAGAGTGGCCTGGCGCGTTCGTCGTCTCCCGAGACGATGAAGTGGATCGCGAGTCGGTCGAGGGCCCGCGCAGTCCCGGGCTCCTCGCCGAGACTCTCGTAGACCGCCAGAGCCTCACGAAAGAGCGACTCGGCCTCGGCGTACTCCCCGCGCGTCCTCCGCACGAGCGCAAGGCCCGTGGTCGCTTCGGCAACGCCTCGGGCATCGTCGAGCGAGCGAGAGAGATCGAGTGCGTCTTGGCAGAGTTGTTCGGAGCGGTCGTAGTCGCCCTGATAGTGGGCGAGGACGCCGTTGCCGCTCAGCGCGCGGGCACGAGCCGGCGATGATTCGCCGGGAGCAGCGAGCGCCTCGTCAAGCCACAGCCGACCCTCGCTCAGGTAGCCGCGCTCGAACCAGAAGCGCCAGAGCACGGCACAGAGCTGCAGAGCGGTCGCAACGTCTCGCACGTCGAGTGCGAGACGCAGCGCAGCACGGAGATTGTCGTGGTCGGCTTCCAGCGTCGTTCGCCACTTCGCGGTGTCTTGAGCGGCAAGACCGGCTGCGGCCGCCTGGGCGAATCGAAGGAAGTGAGTCGCGTGCGCGCGCCGGGTCTCCTCCGCGTTGCCGCTTGCCTCCAGCAGCTCGCCCGCGTACTCGCGGATCGTCTCGAGCATGCCGAACCGCTCGCCTTCGGCGCGCACGAGGCTCTTGTCGACGAGCGAGCCGAGGACCGTCGAGGCCTCCACCGCAGACCTCCTCGACCGCGTCCAGCGTGCATCCGCCGACGAAGACAGACAGGCGTCGAAAGAGCGCCTCCTCGTCGTCGTCGAGGAGATCGACGCTCCACCCAATCGTGTCACGCAGCGCTCGATGGCGCGACGGTGCATCCTGCCAGCCAGCGGTGAGGAGCTCGAGCCGGTTCTCCATTCGGGTGAGCATCGTCGTCGGGGACAGCACCTTCACCCGCGTTGCGGCGAGCTCGATCGCGAGCGGCAGGTCGTCGAGATGCCCGCAGATCGCGGCGATCGCCTCCAGGCCGGTCTCGTCCGGGTGAAGATCGGGGCGCACGGCTCGGGCCCTCTCCAGGAACAGGCTGACGGCGGCCTCGCGGGCAAGCGGCTCGAGGGGAAGCTCTTGCTCGCCACGGACCCGCAACCGCGTGCGGCTCGTGACGGCGACCTTCAAGTGAGGGCTAGAGGCGACCAAAGCAGCAAGCGCGGGGGCTGCAGGGACCACCTGCTCGAAGTTGTCGATGACGAGCAGCAGCCGGCGGCCTTCGATGTGCGCGACGAGACGCTGCCCGTAGTCGCCCTCGCCGTCGAAGAGCCCGAGCGACCGGGCGATCGTGCCGATCACGTGGCCGGGGTCTCTGACCGACTGGAGCGGCACGAAGACAACGCCGTCGGCGAAGTGGTCTGCTGTCGCAGAAGCGACCGCCTGAGCGAGCCGGGTCTTTCCGACCCCGCCGGGGCCGGTGATGGTGAGCAGCCGGACATCGTCACGGTGGAGGAGCGACGTCGCCTCGGCGAGGCTCTGCTCGCGTCCGATCAGGGCGGTCGTCGTCATCCCGCGATCAGCTCGTGCAGGCGCTCCGCCATCGCCAGCGCGAACTGCGGGTCGTTGATCTCGGCGTCGACCTCGTGCACCTCGACCCGCGCATCGTCCACGAGCTCGCGCAGGCCGGAGAACAGCGCGTCGTCCGCCTCGGCGTCGGCGAGCACCGCCCCCTCGGTCGAAAGCAGCGAGACACCGCGCAGCGGCACGTACAGCGCGGTCGGGCCGGTGGCGACGTTCAGCTTGCGCGCGAGGACAGCCGCGACCTGGCGGCTCTCCTCCGGAGTGGGCCGCGTCGCGGCCAGGACGTTGTCGTGGATGTAGAGCGTCCGGCCGGCGAACCGGACAGGCAGCGGCTCCGGCGGGCCGATCGTGACGAAGTCGAGTCCGCCGAGCGAGACGACCTGCGGGACGCCGAGGCGTCCGGCGGTCTCGATCCGCTCGGGGCCGTCGGGCCAGATGCCGCCCCCGATCCCGTCGGCCAGCCCACCCGTGGTGACGTCGAGCACGCCGACGACTCGGCCTGTTTTCACCACTTCTTCCAGCGACTGCCCGCCGAGTCCGAGCTGGTGGAAGACGAGCACCTCGTAGCCGAGTTCCTCGAGCCGTTCTCGCGCGACCGTCACGCACGGTGTCGTGACGCCGAACATCGAGGCCACGATCAGCGGCTTCCCTTCGCCCGGCGGAGACGCCGGCCTCGTCGCCATCCCGACCAGCGCGCCGGCGGCGTTCCCCAGGATCCCCGTCAGGATCGAGTTCAGCCCGGCGATGTCGACGACCGAGTACATCATCGTTACGTCGACAGGGCCGAAGTACCGCTGCGTGTCCCCGGACGCCGCTGTGGAGACCATCAGCTTGGGCAAGCCGATCGGCAGCCGTTGCATCGCGTGAGTGGCGAGCGCCGTGCCGCCGGTGCCGCCGAGCGCGCCGATCGCGTCGAACCCGTTTTTGGCATGAAGCCCCAGCACGATCTCGGCCACACCCCGGGACATCGCCTCGATCGCCGCGCTCCGGTCGCGCGCCTCCGCCAGCGCCTCCACGTTGGCGCCTCCCGCCGCGGCCACCTCCTGCCGGGTCACGTCCGGCTCGGTGAGCGGCCCGCCGAGGATGCCGGCGTCGACGAGCAGCACGTCGACCCCGCGCTCACGGATGCGGTCGCGCAGGTAGGCGTACTCCTTTCCCTTCGTGTCCAGCGTCCCCACGAGCAGGACGGTCGGCTGTCGCTCGGGCGTCACTCCGCAAGCATCTCACCCCGAATGAGGCAACGCACTACGGCGGTCCTCCCGATGGTCGAAGCCTCCGACCTCCGAGGGAACGAGGGCCGCGCCGCTCGCGCAACGGATCATGGCGACAGCGCTCGACCCCGAGGGCGGCGCGGCGGCGCGAACGTGGCTCTGCGGGTGCTCGACGCGGTCGGGGCTCGGCGAGCGCGGGCGACGCTGCTGTAGTAGCACGAGTGGCGGCGGCGCGAAGGCCTCGCGTAAGCCTGATCGCCCGGGCGCTTCTCCGAGGCACAGGGCGCCGAACTTGCCCCCCGGGGGGAGGTGGGGGAGACGGGCGCAGGGTTGGCGCCCCGTCGTCGCTACGGTCCTTGGCCAATTGGCAGCGGCGCAAACACAAGACAAGTCACCTGACGCGCACAGTTCTCCGCCCAGGCGTGTACGTCTGGGTCCAAAGCCGGCCTCTGCCGGACCCAGGGGAAGGAAAGGGCCGCAGAGCAGGGGCCGGCTTTACTATTGTGGCAGCGCAGGGGAACCTTACGTGTCTGCAGCTGTTCGCGCCCGGCAAGCCACTGCATCCGCCGCTCACGTCTCGCCTCCTACCGCGAACGCGGTTGCTGGTCGGGAGCCTCGAGCCGCCCTGCCCGATGAGGCACGTGCGCTTCAAGCGCAAGCCAGATCAAGCAGAGGTCGCCCGCTCGTCGCTCCCGAGGAGGTCACGTTCCAGCGCGCGACCTGTAGCGACGTCGTGGCGGCCAACAATGGGTTCGCTGTCTCCTAAGATGCGCGGGGCCGCAGGCGGGGCGCTCCTCTGCGCACCTGAAGACCAGCTTCGTTCATGTGAGCTTCCGAGGTTGGTGGTCTATCTCACGGGTTTTCTCACGGGTAGTTGGTGAGGCGGCCGCTGCGAAACGGCTGGATCCTGGGCGAGAGAAACCAGATCGGTGCGTTGCAGGCTCGAGTGCGAAGGAGGCGGGACATGGACAAGGAACCACCCAACCAGTTCGACCGGAAGCGCGAGGGAGTGATGGCGTCGGTTCGCGTGTGCATGCGTGAGCTGGCTGAGCGCTCGTCGAACGGGACGCGGGTGCGGCTGCTCTGGCGGCAGGGAACGAGGCGGCTGTGGGTCGAGGTGCGGGGGCCGGACGATCGGGTGCTCGCGATCCCGGTGCAACCGGAGCGGGCGCTCGATGCGTTCCATCATCCGTACGCCTACGCGGGCTCGCGCAGTCGACTCCTCCCGGTCCAATTGCTCGCGCTTCGCGGGCGCATACCGGAGGCGGCCGACAAGGAGCATCGTGGACGTTGACCCTTGTCCGACGGTCGCCCAGTTAGAGCTCATCGCGCTGGCGACTGACGATGTCGAGGGACTCCGCGACTTCTACCTGCAGCTTGGTGCGGCCTCGGCGCCTTGCTCGGTCCCCGATACCGGTCTTCGCAGCTGCGTGCTGGATTTCTGCGGCGTTCGCTTGGAGTTGTTCGAGCCGCCCGCCAGCAGCGAAGGCCCGGTCGACGTCAGGCGATCGACCGGCCTTGTCCACCTCGGTTTTGTGCTCGGGTCCGCCGACGCCGTCGACGCGCTGAGCAACGTCATCGCGGCGGCTGGCCACCGCGTGCTCGAGCCGCCGCACCGCAACGGCGAGCTTGGCCGTTACGAGAGCGTCGTCCTCGACCCCGACGGCAACCGCGTCAAGCTCACCGTTTGAGCCGCCCGCCGATGCCTGGAGTGGGCGCGGCGCCGCTCTAGAATGGCGGGGTGGCAGTGCGGCTGGCTCCGCTCGTGGAGCGCGAGCTCGAACTCGAAACGGTGGAGCGGTTGCTCGCCGGCGCCCGTGCGAGCTCGGGCGGGGCTGTGGTTTTCGAGGGGCCGGCGGGGATCGGCAAATCGAGTCTGCTTGCGGCGACTCGGATCGCGGCGGCACCGGAACTGCGCGTTCTGTCGGCGCGGGGCGGCGACCTGGAGCGCGAGTTGCCGTTCGGGATCGTCCGGCAGCTCCTGGAACCCGTGGTGGTGGCCTGCGACGCAGACGAGCGTGACGCCCTGCTGGCTGGGGCGGCGGTGCTGGCGAAGCCGGTCCTGTTTGCGGCCGACCCGGGAGCCGGCGCCGAGCCGTCCTTTTCCGCCTTCCACGGGCTCTACTGGCTCACCATCAATTTGGCTGATGCACAGCCGTTGCTGGTGACCGTGGACGACGCGCACTTGGCGGATGTCGCCTCTTTGCGCTGGCTGATCTATCTCGCCCGCCGACTGACGGGCGTACCGGTGGCGCTCCTGCTGGCGACAAGGCCGGCCGAGCCCGGCCCTGTGCAGGAGTTGCTCGACGAGCTGCTCGTGATCCCCGAGGTTGTGGTCCTTCAGCCGGGCGGGCTGAGCGCGCAGGCGATCACGACGCTCGCGGTTCAGCTGCTGGCCGCTGAGCCCGATTCGAGCTTCGTTACTGCCTGTCAGCGCGCGACCGGGGGCAACCCGTTCTTGCTCCTGGAGCTCTTGCGCGAGCTCGAGCGGCGGGGGATCGCGCCGAGTCGCGAGAACGCCGGCCTGGCTGGTCAGCTGAGCTCGCAGGGCGTCGGCCGAGCCGTGCGCGCACGTCTGAGACGCCTGCCCGAGGAATGCACCGCACTCGCTCGCGCCGTCGCCGTGCTTGGCGACCCAGCGGAGCCGGCGCTCGCAGCGCAGCTCGCCGATCTAGACGACGACGCAGCCTCCCATGCCGCCGACGCTCTGGCCGAGGCGGTACTTCTCGAGCCGGACAGGCCGTTTGCGTTCGTGCACACGCTCCTGCGCTCGAGTGTCTACTCGGAGATGAGCTCCCGGGAGCGTGCTCGGAGCCACGAGCGCGCCGCCCGCCTGCTGACCGGTGCGGGCGAAGCATCCGATCGGATTGCGGTACACCTGTTGGCGGCCCGACCTGGCGGCAATGCAGAGACGGTCAACACGCTTCGACAGGCGGCCAAGGGCGCACGCAATCGCGGCGCCCCGGACGTTGCCGTCAAGTACCTGAGGAGAGCGCTTGCGGAACCACCGTCGGCGGAGCTCGAACCGGAGCTTGCCCACGAGTTGGGCAAGGCCGCGCTCAGCGCCGGCGAGCTCGAGCTCGCGATCGAGCAGCTCCGGCAGGCAACTCGCGGTTTCGCCGACGGTGGGCTGCGCGCGGAAGCGGCGAACGCGCTCGGTTCGGCTCTCTTCCTTGCACAGCGGCCGGAGCAGGCGATGACCGATCTCACGGCGGTCATCGACGAGTTACCGGCGAGCGAGCGCGAGCAGGGGCTGAGGCTACAGGCGACGCGCTGGGCGGCATCGAGGGGCAGCGTTACGGTCTGGCGTCGTCTCCAGGCAACAGGGGAGCGGTTCCTCGTCGAGTCCAGCCCACCGCGGACGATCGGAGAGCGCCTGCAAGTCGCTGCGGCAGCGTACGACGCCGCTCGAACGGGGACGGCGGCCGAGGCACGCGACCTGGCCCTGCAGGCGCTCGCTGACGGGCGGCTGCTCGAAGATCCGGGTCCGGAGTCGGGCGGGTTCTGGATCGCACCGTTCGTGCTCGTTCTCGCCCACGCAGATGACGACCTGGCGCGGTGTAGCACCAAGGTGATCGAGTGGGCGAAGCAGCACGGGTCGCTGCCGGCGTTCTCGATGGCCGCTCAGCTGCGCGCGTATGCCTGTCTGCGCTGCGGCTTACTGGCGGACGCGGAGGCGGATGCCCTGAGCGCGCTCGAGCACCCTCGCGTGCCGGGTCTTTTCCCTTTCGGGCACATAGCGCTCGTCAACGTTCTGCTCGCGCGGGGCAGGGCCACCGAAGCGGGCGATGTCTTTGCGCAGGTTGGCCCTGAGCCCGCAGCGCCAGGTTACTTCCGCTACCTGCAGACGCGCGCTCGCGTGCGAGCGGCCCTTCAGCATCCCGAGGACGCGCTCGAGGATCTGTTCGACTGCGGCCGACTCGAGCAGGAGTGGGAAATCCGCACGCCCGCGTTTGGCACCTGGCGCGCCGACGCCGCGCCGCTGCTGGCAGCGCTCGACCGCAACGACGAGGCTCGGGCTCTGGCCCGCGAGGAGCTCGAGCGCTGCCGCGCCTTCGGCGCACCGGGTCCCCTCGGTGCTTCGCTGCGCACGCTGGGCCTCGTCGAGCCGGCAGATTCGGGGATCGGGCTGCTCGAGCAAGCCGTAGCCCACCTCCAGGGGTCACCGGCGCGGCTCGAGCACGCGCTCGCGCTGCTCGAGCTGGGCGCTGCCACCCGCCGCGCCGGCCGACGCGCCGAGGCGCGCAGGCCACTCCGGGAGGCGCTCGAGCTGGCCCGCGCCTGCGGAGCCGACGCGATCACCGTGCGCGCTCACGACGAGCTCGTCGCAGCCGGTGCCCGCCCCCGCCGAGATCCCACCGAGAGCCGCAGCAACCTCACCGCCTCCGAGCTGCGCGTCGCCCGGATGGCCGCCGAGGGGATGACCAACCGCGAGATCGCACAGGCACTCTTCCTCACCGAGAACACGATCGAGACCCACCTCCGCAGCGTCTTCCGCAAGCTCGAGATCCGTTCGCGCTCGCAGCTCGCTCGCGCCCTCTAGCAGCGCCCGGCCCGTTTCTCACGGAGTTCCTCACCGGCGCCCCGTGAGGCGACCGCCCGCACACGCCTCGATCCTGGTCGCAACAGCCCATTGGTCCTTCGCCCAGGGCACAAGACACAAAGGAGACGAGATGAACCTCATGAGAACGACGCTGCTGAGCCACCGACGGTGGGCGCTCTTCGCCCTCACCGCCATGGCCCTCGCGCTCTCGGCCTCAGCACTGGCAGCAAGCAACGGCAAGACCGGCTTCGGCTTCAACGCCACCGACATCAAGGGCTTTCCGACCGGCTCGGCCAGGCTCACGGGCGGCGGCGCCTACGACCCCCAGACGGGCTTCGTCAAGTCGGCCGGCGGCTTTCGCTGCACCAGCGACGTCGGTCAAGGCCCGTTGAACGGCTGCCTCAGCGGCGAAGGCGTTCGCTGGGACACGGTCGAACTCCGGGCCAGCACCACCTTCAAATGCACCGGGGCGGCAGCAGAGCCGCTGAAGACCGCAACCACCGACGAGAACACGGTCGTCCTGCTCGCAGACTTCTACCGCGCCGGCGACGGAAACGACGAATCCTTCACCGCACAGATGATCGTCTCCGCCGACGACATCGCACCCGACATCGACGGGACCCAGAACGTCTGGATCCAGGGCGTCGGCTGCGCCTCGGCGATCGCGAACTTCAGCTCCTGAAGACGACGGCAAGACGCTTTCGGCACAAACCCCACACTCGGAGGCAATGACATGAAGTCTCTCATCCGCTTCAACCGCGGCCTGCTCGTCGGGATCGCCGCGGCCGCGGCAGCCCTGTCCCTGCTGCAGGTGGCCCAGGCCGGACCTCAGCCGCCTGATGTCCCATTCCCCCAGATCCAGGTCGGAGAAGGCAACAAGGTGTTCCTGATCGGCCACGCGTTCGGCGTCCAGATCTACACGTGCAACGGCTCCGTCTGGAGTTCCGCCGTGCCGCGAGCGAGCCTCTTCGGCGACAACGGCAAGCTGATCATCCACCACTTCGCCGGGCCGTCCTGGCAGGCCAAGGACGGCAGCACGGCCGTCGGCACGGTCGTGGACAAAGTGACGCCCGATCTTACGGCCATTCCCTGGGTGCTCCTGTCCACAACCACGACTCCGGGGCCCGACGGTGACCGGCTCGTGGACACGACCTTCATCCAGCGGATCAACACGGTCGGCGGCCTCACTCCCCCCGCCGCGGACTGCAACACGGCAACCGCGGGCACCGTCGTCGAGGTCCCCTACACGGCCGACTACGTCTTCTGGAAGCACACCGGTGCCTGACACACCGCCGGTGCCCGAGAGCCGGCCCGACGCGCAACCCGCAACGACGGGCGGCACTACCTCGGCCGCGGTCGTTCGTCTTCTAACCAACCAGGTACGGGCGACCACGGCTGCACCTGACACCACCGCGGGAGAGGGCCCGGGCCTACTGTCCCGGGCCTCTTCGCGGCGGCCCTCGCTCGCGCGGCGCCTCGGCCAGACACGCAGCTGCCCGTCGACCGCGAGCACGGTGTCGCCGAAGGCAGGCGCGCTGCGACGACAGTTCGACCGGGATCTCGTCGCGCCGCAGCCGCCCGATCGGTGCGCGCGCGGTATCCCGCGTCTCCATCAGCCTCGACGGGCCTCGCTCGCGAGAAGTCCGAGTGACGTCTGCGGACGCGAGAGGCTCTCAAGCCATTCACGCCGCTCAGCACGCGTTCGGCACACAAGCATCGCTTCCAACTGCGCGATGCCCTGCTCCCTCAAAGATGTCTTCTTCAGGGACACCAGCTGCCCGCGCCCCGAACCACCACCACCTTAACTATCGCGCGCACGCGGTAACTATCGCGCGCACGCGGTGCCGGTACCCGCGACCAGGCCCCGTTCATCGGCGAGCACGTTGCGGCTTGGCGGAGTGCGCCGTGAACGCGCACCAGCACCCCGACGCGGCACCGAGTTAATTGCACCCCACCCACCCGCCGCTCGATCGCCCCGGTTTGCGGGGCCGACGTCCCGGGAGGCTTGACGGCGCGCGCGCGGCGCGCTAAAGCTAAAGATGCCCTGGGCAGGAGGGTCTGGAGGGGAGCATGGGTCGTCGGGCGCTTGTCTTCGCCGCGCTGGTCGCGGTCGATCTTCTCGCCACCGCATCGGCGGGCGCCGCAGGGCCGCCGCCAGGCGTCCATCGCGCGCTCCGGCTCGAGACGCTGTCTGGTCCGGCCAAGTACGTCAGCGGCGGCGCCGCGCGCGTCCGCGTGGTCGTGCCGGCGACGGTGTCGCTCTCCGCGGCCTCCGTGACGCTGAACGGGGCCGACGTGACCTCGTCGTTCGCCCCGGACGACCGCGCGCCGCACGCGCTCGAGGGCGTGCTGACGGACCTGCCGCTCGGCGCGAGTACCGTCGCGGCGACCGTGCCGGGCCCGGGCAGATCGGCGAACGACCGCGCGACGCTGGAGCTCGTGAACCACGCGGCGACCGGCCCGATGTTCTCCGGGCCACAGCAGCCTGACTTCTTCTGCTCGACCCCGGCCCACCTTTCCGGATTCGACCTGACCGGCCCGTTCCTCGACGAGGACTGCTCGCTGCCCACACGCGTGGGCTACTACTACCGGGCCGCCAACGGAACCTGGAAGCCGTACGACCAGGCGGCGCCTCGCCCGGCAGACATGACGCAGACGACGACGAGCGACGGCGACACCGTCGACTTCGTCATCCGGTGGGAGCGAGGGACGCTGAATCGTTTCATCTACACGATCGCGGTGCTCGACCCGACCACGAGCGGTCCTCGTTCCCTGCCGCATTGGAATCGCAAGCTCATCTACTACTTCGGCGGCGGCGTCGCGATCGGCCACTACCAGGGCTCGAACAACCAGACCGAGTCCCGCTACCCCTACGGGCTCGGGCAGGGCTACGCGATTGCCTGGTCCACCGGGACCAAGACGAACACGCACTACAACCTCGTCCTGGGCGGCGAGACCGCGCTGATGGTCAAGTCGCGCTTCGTCACGGAGTACGACGATCCCGAGTACACCGTCGGGCTCGGCGGCTCGGGCGGCGCGATCCAGCAGTACGTGTACGGACAGAACCACCCCGGACTGCTCGACGGGGCGATCCCCCAGTACTCGTATCCGGACATGGTCACGCAGACCATCCACGTCGGCGACTGCGAGCTGCTTGAGCGCTGGATGGACCGCAAGGTCCAAGAGCAAGGACCGGGCTCGAAGTGGCGCGTATGGACGAACCGCTCATGGCTCGAAGGGCTCAGCACGTCGAACACCGTCGTCGCCAACGTCACCGGAAGCATCCCGTGGACGTTCTTCACGCCGTGGCTGGCGTTCCCGGGCTCGAGCGAATGCATCAAGGGCTGGCGCGGCCTCTCGCCGCTGGCGCTCAACCCCCAGTTCGGCACCGCTCCGGGGATCACGCCCGAGCAGCAGGCGCAGGTCGAGTGGACGCACTGGAACGACGTGGTCAACGTCTACGGCCGCGATCCGGAGACCGGCTTCGCCCGCTCGACGTGGGACAACGTGGGCGTCCAGTACGGACTGCGGGCGCTCCGGGACGGGCACATCACGCCCGACGAATTCCTCGAGCTCAACGCCGAGGTCGGGTCCTGGAAGCCGCCCGAGGACAACGCGCAGGAAGGCTGCCCGTTCACCGGCGGAGCTGCCTGCTTCGCGCCGGGCGCGGCTGCCGACGTGTGGAGCGAGCGCAATATCAACCTCTCGCCGGACGGCGGCATCACTCCGGCACCGCGCGCGGCCGGCAGCATCGCCGCGATGCGCGCCGCCTACAAGAGCGGGCTGGTCTTCGACGGCAAGATCGGCATACCGATCATCGACTGGCGCCACTACCTCGACGCCGAGCTCGACATGCACAACGCCCGCCAGTCATTCGCCGCGCGAGCGCGGATGCGCGAGCACAGCGGAAGCGCATCCAACCAAGTGATCTGGTTCACCGACGCGCGCCCGGCCCGCGCCTTCGACCAAACGCCGATGGCCCTCAAGGTGATGGACCAATGGCTCGCCAACCTCCAAGCCCACCCTGGGTTCGGCGTCGCAGGCAACAAGCCCACCGAGGCAGTCGACCGCTGCTTCGCCACCGACGGTACGCCGATCCATGCCGGCGCCGACAGCTGGGACGGGATCCTCGACGACGGCCCGCGGGGACCGTGCGCGTCGCTGTTCGCGATCCACGAGACGTCACGCACGATGGCGGGAGGGCCCTTCGACGAGGAGCTCTACAAGTGCAAGCTCCAGCCGATCGACGCTGCCATCGCCCGTGGCCTCTACGGGTCGTGGCGACCCAACGAGGAGCGAGACTCGCCCGGCTGCGGCAGATCTTCCCGAGCGGCGTCTGCGACTTCACCAAGCGCGACCGAGGAAGGCCGCCCGGGTTCCGCTAGGACGCGCGCGCTGGGCACCCGCAAGCCGCGAATGACAAGGCCGCTGATAAGCCGCAGCGCACCATTACGCGGGATCAATCTGTTCCGACTGCGCTAGATGGAGTGACTACACACCTTCGAGACGGTTGATTGCGTCCGGGCCTCCGGCGAGCCTGTGGTCGACCAAGACCCAACTCGGGAAGGGGGCCCGGATGCGTAGCTCAGTGTGCCCGCCTGAGAGGATGCGTTTCTCGTTTGGTCTCGCTGCCGGATCGTCGGCTTGATCCTGGGAGGGTGTGTCGCCGCCGCTGGAGGCGGCTTGTTGTGGTGCGAGTCGTGCGACCGGCTACCGGCTGTGGGCTCGCTACCGGGAGGGCGGCTGGGCGGCGCTCGCTGATCGTCCCTGTACTCCTCGCTGTCAGCCGCGCCGGCTCTCGGTGGCGGCCGAACAGGAGATCTTGCAGTGACGTGAGTACCTGGCCGCCGTGCCGCTGGTGATCGCGGCTGCCGTTCGTCGGCCGCCCTCGACGGTCGGAAAGGTGCTTCGGCGTGCAGGCCGATCACGTCTGCCGCGGCCCCAGCGTGATCCACGGGTGCGGTACGAACGCGGCGGCGGTCTCGACGCTGCTGGTCGTCGCGCTCACCCGGATTGGCAGGGCACACGGAGCCGCGTCTGGCTGACGCAAGCGTTCCCGGCGCGGGTCTTTCTTCGGTCAGATGGCGGTGTTACGTTCGCGGGGTGGAGTACGGGATCCTGGGCCCGCTCACCGTTTCCCGCGACGGGCGTGAGCTGCGGCTTGGCGGGGCCAAGCAGCGCTCGCTGCTGGCGGTGCTGCTGTTGCGCGCCAACGAGCTCGTGCCGACAGCGAGGATCGTCGATGAGCTGTCGGGCGAGCGGCCGCCTGCGACGGCAGTCAAGGCGGTGCAGGTTCAGGTTTCGACAGCTGCGCAAGTTGCTCGACGAGGGCGCCCTCGAGACCCGGCCGACGGGGTATCTGTTGCGGGTCGAGCCTGGCGCGCTCGACCTGCAGCGATTCCAGAGCCTGCTCGATCAAGGGCGCGAGCGGCTCGCCGCAGGGTGACGCGAGGAGGCAGGCGAGCTGCTGCGTGAGGCGCTCGGGCTCTGGCGCGGGTCACCGCTTGCGGAGTTCGAGTACGAGGCGTTCGCGCGCAACGAGATCGGCCGGCTCGAGGAGCTGCGGCTGGCCGCGCTCGAGCTGCGCCTCGAGGCCGACCTCGCGCTCGGCCGCCACACCGAGGTCGTCGGCGAGCTCGAAGGGCTCGTTCGCGACCACCCGCTGCGCGAGAGCCTCTCCCGGCTGCTGATCCTCGCGCTCTACCGCGCCGGCCGGCAGGCGGACGCACTCGCCGCCTACCAGGACGCGCGCGCCAGGCTCGTCGACGAGCTCGGCCTCGACCCCGGCCAGGCGCTGCAGCAGCTCGAGAAGCAGATCCTGCTCCACGACCCGGCGCTCGACCTCCCCGCCGCCCGGCGCGGTGGTCTGCCCTCGGGGACAGTGACGTTCGTGTTCACTGATGTGGAGGGCTCGACGCGGTTGCTCGACGAGCTCGGTGCGGATGCGCACGCCGCCGTGCTCGGCGAGCATCGGCGGATCGTCCGTGAGACGTGTGCGTCGCTTGGCGGGGCAGAGGTCGATACGCAGGGCGACGCGTTCTTCCTGGCCTTCGCGCGGGCACCGGACGCGTTGGAGGCCGCCGGTCTGATAACGGAACGACTGCAGGGCGGACCGGTTCGTGTCCGGATGGGCGTGCACACGGGGACGCCCCTGGTGACGGACGAGGGGTATGTGGGGTGGGGATGTGCATCGAGCGACAGCGCGCCGAGCAAGAGACACGTGCCGCACTAGGCGAACCCGCTTTCACCGCCGCGCAGCAACGCGGACACGACCTTTCACGAGAGGAAGCGATAGCGGAAGCCTTGGCCGTCATCGACGCGCTCACGGGGAACGGACAATCTTCGTCGGAATGATGGCAAGAGCGAGTCGCACGCGAGATGGACGCGCGCGCGTGCACGGGGAGACGATGCCGCTGGAGCACGGGCTCCTGAAGCGTGCGCGCACATCTTGACACCGACCGCCGCCGAGTAGACGGTGCTGATCGGCGGCATGCTGCCCTGAACACGAACGTCGCACAGTCCGAGCGCGGCGCCTTCACCGACCGCCCCGGGACGCTGCCGAACGACTCCCAATACTGCTGCCGGTATCGATGTCCTCGTAGGTACCGGTTTGACTTGAATCCGGAACCCTTGAGGCTTTGCAACAACTTGCCACCGTAGTACAGCGTTCGCCCCGTCTTTGAAAACGACACGCGGCCAATCCGGGCTGGGCCAGAGAGGCCTTCGGACTTGTTCTCGATGTGTTGTGCCGCTCATCGTGACCGAGTAATCACGCGAAGGAGCTGCCGGGTTTTCACTCGGTGATCCGAGAGTTGCGCCGAGAGTGACGCAGCGCCGCCGTCGCTTTGTCGTCCACGCTCCCGTCGCTCGCGATCACTACCCCGTAGTCATCTCGCGCCGCGTCCCTGCCGACTTCCTCGTTTAACACGTCCCACGCCACCGCCTGTGGCTCCCGGTCGAGTGGATCGCCCCAACCGCCCCCGCCCGGCATCCTGTGGTTGTAGATGTCGCCTTGCTGGAGCACGGTGCCGAACATCGGGGGGAGGTTCTCTTCGCTCCCGTCGGCACGCAGTAGCCGGTTCGACGACGGCGTTCCAGGGAGCGCCGCCGTTGAGGCCGTACGGCCGGTGCACCTGCCGGTCGGAACGAACCTGAAGCAACGTCTCCGGGACGGTCGCCTGCCAACCCGGGTGACCGCAAGGCCCCCGCGAAAGCGGCCCGCTCCTCCGGAGTCGGGAACGAGACCGTAGCGCTCTATGCGAATTGGCCAGTTCCGCTTCGGCCACCTCGATCGAGACGTTCGCGATGCTCGCACAGGGATTTGCGAGCCCGTCGTTGCCGTCCGCGATCGGACGCCCTCCCCAGGTCCCCACCACGATCTCGCTGTAGAGAAACGGCTCGTCCGCGACCCGGCCGGCGAAGAATGCAAGCGTGCTGCCTCCTTCCCCGGCAGCCGGCACCCGGTGCGGGACGAGTTGCGCGAGCGCTCCGTTCATCACATCGGACAACCGATAGCCCGTAACGCCGCGCATCGACGAGGCTCCCGGCATCACGACGTGCGTGACGGTTCCCGGCTTGGTTACGACCGTGATCGGGCGTGTCGCGCCGCCAGTGGGTGTGATGTCGGTCGCCGACGCTGCCATGACCGTGTGGTACACCGTTGCCTCGACAAACGACGGCGTGCAGTTCAGTGCACCTCGCACCATCGGTGCCGACTCTGTGAAGTCGGCAATCAACTCGTCGCCCTGAATGGTGAGTCGGACGGTGAGCGGCACATCCCGCACATCGATCCCGTCCGAGTCCATGTAGTCGGTGAACTCCACAGTCCCATCGGGCCATGCTGCGATCTCGCTACGAAGCAGCTGCTCGGTGTGGTCGAGGAGGCCTTGTCATCATGTCCGCGAGATCCGCTACGCCGTAACGCTCCGCCAGGTCGCAAAGTCCCCGGTCGCCAATCATGCAAGCGGATACCTGAGCGTTCAGATCCCCGACGATCTCCCCAGGAATCCGGCAGTTCCGCCTGGATGAACTTGAAGACGGTCTCGACCGGAACACCGTTCTCGTAGAGGCGAACCCATGGAATCCGCAACCCTTCCTGGAAGACGTCGGTGCTGTCGCAGGCGATCGTCCCCGGCACCCGTCCGCCGATGTCGCCGTGATGCGCCACGGTGACCGCGAAGCCGATCCTCTCGGCCTGGAAGAACACAGGCTTGACGATGAAGATGTCCGGGGTGTGGCTCGCCCCGTCGAAAGGATCGTTGACGATATAGATGTCGCCCGGCCGAAAGTCGTCTCCAAAACGCTCGAACATCACCTTGATGACGTTGGGTATCGATCCGAGCTGGAGTGGGATCGTGACGGCCTGAGCGATCGTCTCGCCCGTGGCGCTGCAGAGCGCCGCCGAGAAATCCATAGCGTCTCGGACTACTGTGGAATGGGCGGTACGGAAGATGGTCGTCGCCATCTCGTCGGCAACCGTGGCCAGGCCATTGGCGACGATTTGGCGGGTGACAGGATCGGATCCCGTTGTTCGCGCTCTAACCGGGTCGGCGGCCTGCGGGATCCGGTCGAGCACGAGCGCCCCACTCTCATGGAGCTTCGCGTTCCAGTCCGGAGGAACGACGATCGTTGTGTCATATTCGTCGACCAAGAGCGGCCCCACAACAGGATCTGAGCCGATCGACCCACGGGTTCGGACAGGCGTGTCGATCGTCCCGTAGCTCTGGCCGAAGTCGACCGGGCGCGAGATCTCTGCCCCATCGCTCGCGCCCTTGCGAGGCCTCGCTGACACAAGCGCATTCCGGGAAGGCCCGACCAGGGGAGTAGGCGAACGGCCCAGATCTCTACGGGAGATCCCTCTTCAAGCCGCGTGCCATAGAGTCGTTCATGCTCCGACTCGAATCGCTCGACGAGTTGATCGACCGACGCAGATTCGATGGTGGCCGGAAAGTCCACGGTAACGCTCCAGTTCTGACCCCGGTAGCGAACATCTGCCGACCGGAGCCATTCGCGCGGCTCGGCTCCGACACCCATCCGGTGCGCGAGATGAACACGCATGTCGGAGTCGAGCTGACGGAGCCGAGCGAGGTCCGGATCGCGAGCATCGATGCGGCAGAACCGCACGTCGTGAAACTCCGCACGCGCGAACAGAAGGCCGGCCGACGAAAAGAGGCCTGCAAGCGGAGGGATGACGGCGGTCTCGACACCCAGCTCTGCTGCGAGCGCGGCCGCGTGGATGGGCCCTGATCCACCGTAGGCGAGCAGTACGAAATCGCGTGGGTCACGTCCCTTCTCGGTCGAGACCGCGCGGAGCGCACGCATCATGGTGGCGTTCGCCAACCCGTGTATGCCCCTGGCCACCTCGAGCGGGGAGAGCGCGAGTGGTTCGGCCAAGAGGCGGATCGCACGATCAGCCTGGTCGCGGGACACAGTGAGATCGCCCGAGGCCAGCGGCCCAGTCGGGATATAACCGAGAGCGACGTTGGCATCGGTGACGGTTGGCTCCGTCCCGCCGAGGCCGTAACAGGCCGGTCCGGGCAGTGCACCAGCGCTGCGAGGTCCCACCTGGAGGCCGCCGGCGGGGTCCAGCCAGGCAAGGCTGCCTCCACCCGCGCCGACCTCGGCGATGTCGATGGTCGGAATACGAATCAGCTCGCCGCTGCCCCGCAGAAGTCGACTCCCAGCCGAGAGCGAAGCGCCGACCTCATACTCCTGGCTCCGGGAGACGCGCCCGTCCTCGATCAGCGAGGCTTTCGCGGTTGTTCCGCCCATGTCGAACGTGATCACGTTCCGATACCCGAGCCGCTCGGCCAGTCCGACCGCGGCGACGACACCGGCGGCGGGGCCTGACTCGAGCGCGAAGACAGGCTGCGCGGCCGCGTCATCGGCCGTCATCACGCCCCCGGACGACTGCATGACCATGAGCGGAGCCGGCGTTCCGAGAGTATCGAGGCCACTCCTGATGTCACCGACGTAGCCGGACATCAACGGCCGGATGTAGGCGTTCACGACGGTTGTCGCGGTGCGCTCGTACTCCTGCTCCTCTCGTAGGATCTCACTCGACAACGAAATCGGGATTCCCGGTAGCTCATCGCGGAGAACCTTGCCCAGTCGCTCCTCGTGCTCCGGATACAGGTGTGCGTGCAGGAGGCAGACCGCGACTGCCTCGACCTTCGCCTCGCGCAGACGCGTGGCGACGCATCGCGCATCTGCGTCGTCCAGCGCGGGAGACCGTCCGTCCGCGGCCATGCGCTCGGCGATCTCGAAGCGGAGATGGCGCGGCACGAGGGACGGCGGCTTTGTCCAGAAGTAGTCGTAAAGATGAGGCATCCTCATCCGACGGAGTTCAAGCACGTCGCGAAACCCTGCTGTCGTTACGAGCGCAGTCCTCGCGCCGCGGCGCTCGAGACCGCGTTCGTCGCCACAGTCGTACCGTGCACTACCTCGGTGATGCTTGCCACCCAATCCTTGGACGGCGAGTTCGCTGAGAGCGCCTGCACCGCGGAAACGACGCCCTTGTCGTAGGAAGGCGGTGTCGACAACACCTTTCGCAGGACGATGGAGCCTGACGCATCCTCAACGATCACATCGGTGAAGGTCCTCCGACATCCGCGCCGATTCTCGTCCCCGCTCCGATCGAACCTGGTGCCCTGCTACTCACGACTCGCACTCTCCTCTCTCGAACTCCAGGAGCTCACTGAACTCTCTCGCATTCGTTCGGCGACAATCGCGAAGCGACACCAAGCCCGAACATGCAGCCCGCTCGAGATTGAGCTCCGGCCGCGGCGGCGCCTCAAGCGGGGCGGACCGGATGGATCCTGCCGCCCTCGAGCGCGACAACGGAGTGACCGTGCGCGCACGAAATGCCCAAGAAGCGTTGGTCCACTTCCGAAGAACGTACCGGCTCACAGGCGAAGCGTGCGTCGCCCGGGAGGCCTGGCATCGCCACATGTGTGTGATTTGTTATCACAGCCAAATTCGGGAGTCAAGAACGGCCGCCGCCACCGTAGTCAGAGGCGTGAGAGAAAAGCCGCGAGGCCGGTCGGAGGCTCGAGTTCCTTCACCCCTGCCGGGCTATGCTCGGCTGCCGTGGGCGGCGTGATTCCCAATCGTTCGCAAAAAGCGATGCCGCGGCGGACCACGTTCGACGCGGAGATCGTGATTGTTGGAGCGGGTGTGATGGGCCTCGCCACCGCAGCGGCGCTTGCTCGGGCCGGAAGCAACGTGGTCGTCCTCGAGCAGTTCGGAGCTGGCCACGACCGCGGCTCGAGCCACGGGAATGCACGTATCTTCAAGGTGTCGTATCCGGATCCAGAGTTCGTGCGGCTGGCGAAGACGTCCCTCGTGCGTTGGCGAGAGCTAGAAGACGAAAGTGGCGACGAAATCCTCGTGACGACCGGCACCATCGATGTCGGCGGAATCGCCGGCCGACGGGAAGCGCTGAAACACTGTGGTTCCGACTTCGAGTTCCTGGACGGATCCGAGATCGAGCGACGTTTCGGGCTTAAGGTCGACAAGCACGAAGTGGGCTTATTTCAGCCGGACGGAGCGGTATTGCATGCCGACCGCGCGCAGGACGCCATGACTCGTGCAGCACGGAAGAACGGTGCAGAGCTTGCGTACGAGACAGAGGTGCACCACGTCGCCATGGAACACGACACCGTTCTCGTGCGGACGTCCGCTGGGGAGATTCGGGCGCACGCGGTCGTGGTTACGGCGGGTGCCTGGGTGACCCGCTTCCTGGCCGCCCTCGGCCTCGAGCGGAACGTCAGCACAGCGCGCGAGACGGTTGCCTACTTTCAGCCGTGCGCGGCCCAGCGAAGCCCGCCTCTCTCAGAGTGGCGACCCGAGGAGAAACGCGTCACGTATGGCGTTGTCGCGCGAGACGGCTTGCTGAAGGTGGGCGTCTCGGGAAGCGGGAGGCCCGCCGACCCCGACGACGAGGAAGCTGGAGTCGACCACGAAGTCGTCCGGAGCGCGGCCGCCTGGGCCGCTCGACGCTACGACCTCCTGGACGCTACGCCCGTCCGTGCCGAGACCTGTCTTTACACCAACACACCGGACGAACGTTTCATTGTCGAGCGGCACGGACGGGCGATCATCGGCTCGGCATGCAGCGGACACGGCTTCAAGTTCGCGCCCTCGATCGGCGACCGGCTCGCCGGACTCGCGCTGGAGGCGACAGCGGCGTGACGCGAACAGTGAGCCGAATCCTGACGACGCACGTCGGAAGCATGCCTCGACCCCAACCCGTCGTCGACATGCTCCTCGCCCAGGATCGCGGGGACCCCTTCGACCAAGCAGCATTCGACGCGACGATGCGTACCGCAGTGGCCGACACAGTCGCCAGGCAACTCGAGGCCGGCGTCGACATTCCGAGCGACGGCGAGATGAGCAAGATCGGCTACGGGACGTACATCCGGCACCGGCTTTCGGGCTTCGAAGGAGAAGGTGCTCAGGCGCGCGACACGCCCGCCGATATCGCGTTGTTCCCTTCGTACCGGGATCACCTCGTCAAGCAGGGGTTTGGCCCCTCGTACTTCCGCCCCGTGTGCCGTGGCCCGATCGCGCTGACCAAGACCGCCCCGCTCGAGCAGGACATTGCGAACCTTCGCGCGGCCATGCCTACCGACGGCGAAGCATTCATCAATGCCGCATCGCCAGGTGTCGTCGCGTCCTTCCAGCCAAATGAGTACTACTCCACGCAGGACGCATATCTCGAGGCGATCTCGGAAGCAATGAGAGACGAATACGAAGCGATCGTGGCAGCGGGCTTCTTGCTTCAGGTCGACTGCCCCGACCTCGCGATGGAACGGCACATCACATTCCGCAACGACACCGATGACGAGTTCGTCCGCCGTGTCGCGCAGCATGTCGAGGTTCTCAATGACGCTCTGAGGAACATTCCCGCGGAGCGCGCGCGGATGCACATCTGCTGGGGGAACTACGAAGGGCCGCATCTGCTCGACATACCGCTCGCAACGATCCTTCGCGAGGTGCTGAAGGCGAAACCGGCTGCCCTGCTCTTCGAGGCCGCCAATCCCCGTCACGCCCACGAATGGGTGGTGTGGACACAGATCGAATTGCCGGACGACAAGTTCCTCGTACCCGGCGTCATCGATACGACAACGAACTTCGTCGAGCACCCGGAGCTAGTCGCCGACCGTATCGTTCGGTTCGCCAAGATCGTCGGGCGCGAGCGCGTCACGGCTGGCACGGACTGCGGATTCGGAACGCTCGCAGGCTCAGGTGCCGTGCACCCGTCCATCTGCTGGCCGAAGCTGCGCGCGCTCGCGGAGGGGGCGAACCTTGCGACCGAAAGTCTCTTCTAGATGCGTCGCAGGACATCTTCCGGTCCTTGAGGTCCTTCAGCGATCGCCTTGACGCCCTGGCGAGCGGCTGATGTACCGGTCGAAGCTCGCGGTGTCAGCGGCACGGAACGAAACACACGTGGAGTGGCTCCCAGCGGCGCATGAGAAGCTCGCGGTATCTGGGTGCCTCCTCGTCCGGGTCGGAACGAAGATCGCGGAGTTGCTCGAGCACCATCATCGTGACCTCCTCCAGCTCAGCCCGCGCGAGCGCCTGGCCGGTGCACGATCGAGGGCCTGCGTAGAAACTGAGGTGGTCGCGCGGGGAGGGTCGACTCAGATCGACCTCGCCAGGACAGGCGTATTTGCCTGGATCCCGATTTGCCGAGAGATTCAGCGCGATCACCAGGTCGCCCTTCTTCACGCGAACCCCGGCCAGCTCGACGTCTTGCAACGCGATTCGTGGACGGAACACGACGAGACCGAGCAGCCGAGCGACTCCTCGTGAATCGCTCGACTGCCTGCGACCCTGCCGCCCGCAACTCGTCCTGGAGGCTCGGATGTTTGACCAAGAGGTAGAGCGCGTTCGAGATCCCGTAGACCGTGCTCTTGGAGCCACCATCGAACATCGTCTTGACGTTGCCAAGGATGTCGAGCTCGTCGAAGGCCTGGCAGTACATCTCCGACCGACCTAGTGCCTGTGTAGTGAGTCGGACGCAGTTGCCACCGCCTCGGCCAAGAGCCCTCAGTACCTCGTCAAGAGGACCCGGCCGTCTCGTTCACATACCGTTCTCGGGGCGGACTGAAGACGTCGAGGATCCGGCAGGGGCCACCGACCGCCTGACCGCCGTGAGGCACGTCAGCGGGACGTAGAAGCCGTCGCCCGCCTGAAGAAGCTTCTCTTCGCCACCCTGGCGGCGATTGAAGGAGCCCTCGAGGACGAGACCCATCTGCACCTCTGGATGGTGGTGAATGGGCGACGTCGCGCCTTCGTCGATCTCGACAAGCGAGAACATCAGGTTCCCACGCGTTAGTACGCGAGTGCGCACACCTGGCGCGATCTCGATGAGGGGGCTAAAGCTGTCGGACGTAAAAAGGTCGCTCACGATCGATCCTCTCGGTAGTTGTTGGTGGTCGACTCGAGCCGGAAAGCGTCGATGCCGGCGATCCTTGGCGCGTCAAGCATGTGATCCGATGTTACGTCTCTCGGCGCGAGCTTGATTTTCACGGCTGCTCGGAGGAAGCCGGCTCTCGACCCAGGCTGATGTTGTCCGGCGACGAGGGCCATTCCTGAAGTGGGTAGAAGCAGGTCGCAAAGTGATCGACCCCGAAGCGTGCCGGCGGCGGAGCTTCGAGGTCGCACACGCCTGCGTGGAAGCGCGGGCAGCGTGGGTGGAAACGACAACCGGTCGGCGGATCGAGCGGGCTCGGTACGTCCCCCTCGAGCACGATCGGCCGGCGACTGCGTCCCAGCTCTGGGTCGGGATCGGAATCGCGGAAAGAAGCGCGCCTGTGTACGGATGCTTCGGCGCTTCGTAGAGGTCGCTCGATCGGGCGATCTCGGCCAGCTTGCCGAGATACATCACCATGACCCGGTCCGAGATGTGGCGCACGACGTTCAGATCGTGCGCAATGAAAATGTAGGTCAGGCCGAACTCTTGCTGGAGGTCTTTCAGAAGATTGAGAACCTGTGCCTGCACCGAGACGTCGAGCGCGGAAACCGGTTCGTCGCAGATGACCAGCTTCGGCTTGACGGCCAGCGCCCGTGCAATGCCGATTCGCTGCCGCTGGCCGCCCGAGAACTCGTGCGGAAAACGGTTGTAATGCTCAGGATTGAGACCGACGACTTCCAGCATCTCGCGGACGCGCCACTGGCGATCCCTCTTGGTTCCGATCCCCTGCACTTCGAGCGGCTCCCCGATGATGTCGCGCACCCGCTTCCGCGGATTCAATGACCCTTGAGGGTCCTGGAACACGATCTTCATCTCGCGTCGAACGGGGCGTAGATCTCGACGAGACAGGTGCGTGATGTCCGTACCCTCGAACACGATGCGCCCGAGGTCGGCTCGAGGAGACGAATGAATGCACCGCGCGAGCGTCGACTTGCCGCACCCGGATTCGCCGACGATGCCGAGCGTCTCGCCGCTTCGAACCGTGAAGGAGATCTCATCCACAGCCTGCACCGCCCCGATCTGGTGGCGGAGTAGAATGCCTTTGGTCACGGGGAAATGCATGCTCAGCTGTTCCACCGTCGAGCAGAAGCGTCCGGATCCGGAGCCGGCGCGGACGCATCGCCCACCGGCGCCAGAGGAGCCGCAGCTTGCGGGTAGCCGTGCGCGGGGGCCGGAGTTCGGATCGAAGCGGCGCCGGCGGAGGCTCAAATTCTGCGCCGTCGGGCGTCGTTGTGAGGAAGCAGGCACGAGCATGCGTTCGCGTCGACTGAAGATGTCAACAGCTCCGGCGTCTCGCGGCTACAGCGGTCGAACAGCAGATGGGCACCTCGGATGAAAGCGACACCCGCTCGGCGGGTTGAGCAACGACGGCGGCTGTCCCGGGATCTGAACCAGACGCTCGCCCGGCGGATCCGCGCCGCGGCAGCGATCGCATCAGGCCCCAGGTGTACGGGTGCTCTGGGCGGCTCGAAGAGCACCTCGGCCGGAGCTCGCTCGGCAACTCTCGCCGCATACATCACGACCACGTGATCGGCGATCTCCGCGACCACTCCGAGGTCATGCGTGATCATGATGATCGCGCTCCCGTAGCTTGCTGCAGACGCTTCATCAGGTCGAGAATCTGAGCCTGAGTGGTGACGTCGAGCGCGGTCGTCGGTTCGTCGGCGATCAGCAAGTCCGGGCTGTTGATCGAGCGCCATGGCGATCATCACTCGCTGCCGCATGCCGCCGGAAAACTGGTGCGGATACTCATCCATGCGCCTGGCCGCATTCGGAATGCCGACCTCTGCGAGGTGATGAAGTGCCCTCGCAGATGCCTCTGCGCCTGAAACGTCGTTGTGCAGCAGGACCGCCTCCCGGAGTTGACGACCGATCGTCTGCACCGGGTTGAGTGACGTCATCGGGTCCTGGAAGACCATCGCCATCTCGTTGCCGCGGATCTCGCGCAATCGATCCTGGGGCGCAGTCAGTAGGTTCTCCCCTTTGAAGAGCCACGGCAGCCGGTCGATCGTGACCTGCGCCGCTCATTCAGCCCCATGACCGTCAGGCAGGTGACGCTCTTGCCCGATCCGGACTCGCCGACGATCCCCAGCGTCTGGCCACTCTCGACGCTGAAGCTGACGTCGTCGACGGCGCGCACGACCCCGTCGCCGGTGACGAACTCCGTGGTGAGGTCCTTGACCTCGAGGAGCGCGCGTGCCGCTCGGAGGGTGCGAGTTACTGCCCACGGGCGGGCCTCGCGCTCGCTCGACATGCCGAACGCGTCTACCCGAGTCGAACGCGCGGGTCGACGAGTGGGTAGAGGAGATCGACGATGAGATTCGCGATGCAGTAGATCGCCGCGATGCACAGGATGCTCGCCTGAATCTGCGGGAAGTCTTCGACCCCGATGGCGTCGACCAGCAGTTTCCCCATGCCGGGATAGGCGAACACTGTCTCGACCACTGCAGCGCCCCGCCAGCAAGAGCCCGAACTGCAGCGCGCTGATCGTGACCAAGGGAGGAGCGCGTTGCGGAGCGCATGGCCGCGGATCACCTGCGCCCGCGTCGCTCCCTTCGCGTACGCGGTACGGATGTAGTCGTGCCCGAGTGTCTCGAGGAGCGTCGTGCGCGTCATTCGCGAGACGAAGCCCGCAATGAATAGGCCAAGCACGAGTCGCGGGCATGATCATGTGCTCGAGAGCGCTTTCCACGACGGCGAAGTTCCCGGCGATCAGACCGTCCACGACATAGAAGCCCGTCGGACTCCTCGAAATCGATCTGGCTGTCGATACGCCCACCCGCTGGGAGCCATTGGAGCTTCACGGCAAAGACGCTGATCAACATGCACCCACCCAGAAGCCGGGCAGCGAGATCCCCATCAGGCCGATTCCACGAGCCGCCGGCGTCGACCCATGAGTCACGTCGGATCGCCGATGCGACGCCGGTGCTGACACCGAGCACGATCCCGATGAGCATGCCGAGCACGGCGAGCTCGATCGTCGCCGGGAGTCGCTGCAAGATCACGTGCCTCACCGGAGCGTTGTCGCTGAACGAGCGGCCCAGATCGCCGTGGACCACCTTGTTGAGGTAGTCGAAGTACTGAACGAGCAACGGATCATCAAACCCCACTCTTGGCGGATCTCAGCCACCTTTTCCGGATCGCTCGAGCCCGCCTCGAGCAACGCCGTTGCGTTGAACGGGCCGAACCGGAGACTGAAGAAAATGATGACCGAGACGGCGAAGAGCACAACGGAATCTGGATCACGCGCCGCACGATGTAGGACGTCATCGGCTACAAGACCCGCCGCCCGAGCGGGTCCGCGAGCTTCACGAGACCGTCCCCCGAGCAGGTTCGCCGCGACAACCGTCACCGCGATCGCCGCACCGGGGTAGAACGGAAGCGCAGGACGGGTGAAGACAAAGACGCCGAGCTCGCTGACCATCCGCCCCCAGTCGGGAGTCGGCGGCTGAAGACCGACGCCGAGAAAGCTCAAGGCGGCTGCACTGAGGATCGCCAGGCCGATCGTCGTGGTGCCTGCACCATCATGAGCGGTAGAACGTTGGGGAGAACGTGCTTCCGTATCACCTTGAGATCGCTCGAGCCCAGGGAGATCGCCGACTCGACGAACTCCCGTTGGCGAAGCGAGAAGGCGAGCGAGCGCGCGACTCGAACGAAGAATGGGAAGCTGCGAGATGCTGATCGCAAGGATGACGTTCCACAGGGTCGGGCCGAGCACGATGACGACGAGAATCGCGAGAATCAGCAGCGGGAACGCCAACACGAGGTCGACGAAGAGCGTGATCACTGCATCGACTCTGCCGCCGAAATAACCGGCGAGCGTCCCGAAGACCGTTCCGACCGCCAGCGCGAGCAGCACCGACCCCGCTCCAATCAGCAGCGAGCTGCGAGCTCCGTAGATGAGTCGCGAGAAGATGTCCCGACCGAGCTGGTCGGTGCCGAGAAGGTGGGACTCCGACGAGCCCGCGCCGGCGTGGAACTGATCCTGCGCCAGAGGGCCGTGCGTCGCGATCAGCGGCGCAAACGATCGTGCTGGCGATAATGACCGCCAGCACGATCCCTCCGATCAGAGCCGCAGGGTCTTCGCGCGCGAACCGCGAAACCCGCGAGAACGCCCGGACGCTTGTCGGGGCTTGAATCCTTCGCTGCCTGGTAGTGCTTGATCGGGTTGCCGTGCGAGTCCGCGCACCGCTACGTGAGTGAGACAGCCTTGAAGCAGGCCATCTCGTTCACGGAAAGCGGCACCAGTCCCTTGACGTGAGTGCTGGAGATCGTGACAAGGGACGGGTAGTAATTCGTCTGGAAGATTCCGTTCTTGAGCAAGAAGCCGTCGATGTAGCTGATCCGCTTCTTCGATCGCGTCTGACTGATATCGGTCGTGAGTTCCGTGACGGCCTTGTCGAACGACGCGTTCCACCAACCGCCCCAGCGGCCCTTCCTCGCGTTGTTCTGACCGAAGAACGTCACGTAGAGCCCGTACGGCTGGAACGTGTCCGGCGAACCCTCGCCGAGAAAGATGTCCTGCTTGCCCTGGTTGCCGGTGCCGTAGAAGACGGCGGAGTCCACCGAGTTGATCGTGGCGTTGAAGCCGACCGCATTCAGATCGGCCTGGATGATCTCGGCCATCGAGGGCCAGTAGCCGGACGACTGCGCCAAGATCACGAGATCCGGCGACCCGCCGCGCTGCCGTCAGAGGGTTTTGGCCATCGCCGGATCGTGCTTGTTGAAGTCGAAGAACTGCTTTTGATAGCCCCAACTCGCGGGTGGGTTCATCCCGGCGCCGCGAACCCCCAACCCTCCGAGCGCGAGGTTGATGATCTTCTGCTTGTCGACCGCGTGGCACACGGCCAGTCGCTTACGGGCGTCGAGAAGGTTCGTGAACCCTCCGCTACCTGCCGCATTCAGGCCCATGTACCCGGTGACGATCGACGGCACATAGAGTTGACCTTGAACTTCTTGTTTTTCTGGAACAGCGGTACATCGCCGCGCGCCACAAAGGTCGACAGCTGAACCTCGCCCGAGAGCAGGCTGGCAGTGAGCGTACGCGGGTCGGGGATCTCTCGAACCACAAGCCGGTCGAGCGACGGGGCGCCACGCCAGTAGGCGCCGTTCCGCTCGAGCGTGATCGCATCGCCCTTTCGAGCCGAGACGAACCTGAATGGACCGGTACCCACCGGAGAAAGCCCTGCGTTTGCGACCCCGGCCGCCTTGACGGCTGTGGGACTCATGATGCCACCCCAGGCCGTATTGGCGATCGTCCCGGTGAAGTTCCCGACAGTCTGACTCGAGGTGAAGACAACCGTGTAATCGCCGACTGCTTTGACGTCGGCAACTCCCGTCAACAGCGGAGCTCGGCAGATACGTCGCGTTCGGATCGTAGTACGGATGGCTCTTGTCGAGGTACCGCATGAAGTTGAACTCCACGGCTTCGGCATCGAATCGAGTCCCGTCGTGGAACTTGACACCCTTCCTGAGCGGCACCGTGTAGCGGAGCCCGTCCGGCGGAAACCTTCGGCGGGCCGCTTGCGAGGACGGGCTGCAGCGGCTTCGACAGGTCGCCGTTCGGATAGTCATACAGCGAGTCGAAGATGGCGAACTTGGCGATCGACAGTCCACGCCCCGCGAACACGTGAGGGGGAACGAAGTCGACGCCGACGGAATCGGCGCCGATGACGAGCGTACCGCCCTTCCGGGACCCGCGCTGCTGTCCTGTCGGCGGCTGAAGCCGACCCGGCGAACCCCGACGCACCGAGCACGGTGAGAGCGCCGAGCGCGCCGGCGCCCTTGACCAGGATTTCCCGCCGGGTCGCACCCTCACGCCCCGGCGAATCCGAGACCACGTCCGAAGTCGACTTCGGCAGCTCCAGAGGTGCATCCGGACGACCATCGTGAGAATCCGCCATCATCCCGCTCCTTCGGTGGAGGGTTCCGGCCGGGAGGAGGCCTGCCGGTGCACCATTCTTTCCAGCCCGAAAGAGGATGTCAAGTTTGTGATTTGTGGTCACGACCCGCTTCGGAGCGTCAAGACTCGGCGCGGATTCTCCGTCAACATCATCGCGAGCTGGTGCTCGGAGACGCCCGCGCGCTTGAAGTCCGGCGTCAGCTCGCCGACGATATGGGCGTAACCCACGCCGCCGTACGACCGTAGGTCGATCTTCAAGCAGACGTCCTGCGAGAGCAGCAAGCGGGATTCGAATCCAGCCTCGAGCATTGCGGCCAGAAGCTCGATCCTCCGGGTGTCGGACGTGTACGAACGATTCATGTGAGCGGAGTAGTACTCGCGACCGAAATGGTCGTATTCGACGTAGACGCCCCTCTCCGCGATTGCGAGGTGATATTCGAGGTCGGGGTGCGCATCCATGTGACACATGATCATCCGATCAGAGGGCACTCCCTCCTCGGCGAGGACGTCGCAGACGGCGAATGCGCCCTGGCCTCGCGGGTCGAGATGCACGCTGACCGCGGCGCCCGACGCAACCGAAGCTCGTCCAGCGGCGCGCAACACCTTCTCCTCGGCCGGCGTGAAATCTCCGACTTTCGTCCGTGAGCCTCGCGCCACCCCGCTCGTTCCGATCTCGCCGATGATCCCCGCCCGAACGCCGGTGTCGTCGATCCCTTCGGTGACCTCTCGCGCGAACCGGGCCGCCAGCTGGTCGACCGATTCACTTTCGACCCAAGCGGGATGCGCCCACTCCACGTAGGCGCCTGTTCCTTGGACGATGTTCAGACCGGTCGCCCGCGCGACGCGCTTGAGGGCACGCGGATCTCTCCCGATGCCCGGGATCGTGCAGTCGACGATCGTGTTCCCGCCCTCGCGGGTAAAGTGCTCGAGCTCTCGAATCGCGGTGGCCTCATCCGAGAGCACGGCGTTGTCGCGACACAGGCTCATCGGCCTGCGTCGCAGGAGCCAGAGGAACGAGATGTCGACTTTCTCGAACTCGTAGTGCCGAAGCGACGCCTCCTGCGGCGGAAGGAACGTCGTATCCACCAGATCGATGAACACGTGCTCGTGCATCATCGTCAGACCGACCCGATCGGGCTCGATCGGGCCGAGCACCGTCATCACGTGCCCCGACATCGCTAGCGTTCAGGCTGCCCGAGAACGATGCCCTCCATCCCGTCGAGCACAACCGGGATGGTCTGCAGAACGAACTCGATGTCCTCCTCGGTCGAGACATACGGCGGAGAGACGTGAAGGAGCCCTTCGGACATCCGCGCCGCTGCGCAGCCGTTGTCGAGAAGGAGACGTGAGACATGGCGGGCTATCTCGTAGTTGCCCCGAAGCCCGGTTGCGAGCGATCGCCCGCTTCGCGGATCCTGCAGCTCGATCCCGACCCACGACCCCAGGCGCCGCACGTCCCTGACGATCGGTCGATCCCGAAGTGGCTCGAGCCGCTCGATCAGCGTCCGCCCGAGCGCCTCCGCGACCTCGTCCATTCGCTCGTCGACGTAGATGGATAGCGCCTTTGCACCGGCGGCGGCCGAAGCCCCGTGACCCCCGTAGCTCTGCACGGACGGTGAGCCCGCCGAGTCGCCGAACGCCTCGTAGACGTGCTCGCGCACGACCATCGCCGCGATCGGCGCGTAGCCCCCGCTCAGCGACTTCGCGACGATCATCACGTCGGGCGACGACGTTCCAGTGCTCGATCGCCCACATCTTTCCGCTGCGGCAGCACCCCGTCACCGTCTCGTCGATGATCAGGAGGACTCCGTACTCGTCGCAGATCTCGCGTATACGGGGCCAGTAATCCGCATCGGGAATGCGGAACTCCGTGATCGACACGGGCTCACCGATCACGGCCGCAACCGTGTCCGGGCCCTCCAGCTCGATCGCCGTCCTGATCGCCTCCGCCGCCTCGACGTCGTTCGTCCCGGTCGGCGGCATGACGTGGACCGCGCCGGGCATGAGGGGGTAGTAGAGAGCGTCCTTGTGCCGGCGCCCCGAAACCGAGGTGCCGCCGACCCCGGCACCGTGATAGGCGCCGTAGCGGGAGATGAACTTGAAGCGATGATGGTCGCCTCGCATGCGGTGGTACTGGCGCGCGAGCTTCACCGCCGTCTCCGTGGCCTCCGAACCCGAGCTCGTCAGGTAGCACCTGCTCAGGTCTCCGGGGCACGCGGCGGCGAGTCGTTCGGCGAGCTCGATCGCCCCCTCCGTCGTGAAGAAGATCGGCCCGGCACTCGCGACCTTGCGCGCCTGTGCCGCATAGGCCTCGACGATGTCCTCGCGGCCGTGACCGAGCGGCGCCTGCCACATCGACGAGCAAAGATCGAAGTACCGATCACCCCGATCATCCGTGAGCCAGCCACCCTCGCCCTCGACGAAGACGCGAAGCATGTCGCGCTCGACGAGGTCGGCACGGGGGCTCTCGTGGATCCACAGATGGTCGAGCGCGTTGTGCCGGGTAGAAGCAACCACCGAGGCCTCCAGTGTGATTTCAAATCGTGTGACTACAAATCACGCAAAGCGTGGGGAGCATGACATCACCCGGGCGACGTGCTGTCAATCCGCGCCCGGGGTTGCTAAGGGATCGCCACCGTGTCGGCGTCGACGACGTCCCTCCTGAGATACGAGAGCGTCCATTTGAGCGCGTCCTCCATGACTCGCTTGGCGGACGCCCCATCGCGCTGCTGGCAGGCTACGAAGAACTGCTCCATGATCGAGCGGGAGTGCGCGAAGCGTGAGACCTCGGCGATCGTCAGGAAGTGGTAGCGCGTCGAGAGGTCGTACAGGGCCGACGTGCGCTCGAGGAGCCGCGGCTTCCCCGCCGCCTCGTAGCAGCAGGTCCTGAACGCCCATGAGCGCTGCAGGTACGCCTCACGATCGTCGGCCTGCTCGGCCTGCGTGACATCCTCCAGAAGAACAGCCATGCGAGCGATGCCCGCGTCGGTCAACGCCTCGGCGCCGAACTGGGACAGCCAGCCTTCGATGCCGATGCGGATCACGAAGATCTCCTCCAGTTCGTCGAGAGACAGGAGGCTCACCCGCGCCCCGGCGTGCGCCCGCATCTCGACCAGCCCTTCCTTCGAGAGTCGCTGGAGCGCGATCCGAACGGGCGACGCTGACGCCGAACCGGCGGGCGAGATCGCGGTACGCGAGCCGGTCGCCCGGTGTCAACGAGCCGGTGACAATTGCGTCTCGCAGCTGCTCGACCAAGGCCTCCTCGACTGTCCGGCGCCCGAGCGGGGTGATCACGCCTGTAGCCGGACCATCGCCGGCTGAGAGAGCCGGGCTCTTTGCCGTCATGACGTTCGGAGCACGGCGCTGATCAGATGCATTGTCCACGGTAGTCGCCTCACAATCTGATGTCTCGGGCCGAGTCCGGCCCGCCTGCCCGCGATCGACGAGTGGCGGAACCCTACTCGAATGGTCCCGAGCGCCTCCTCGAGCACGAATGCCGCACGGAATGCCGCGTGCTCGGCGAAGTGGGGAGCGATAACCTGAACGGCTGTCGGGAGCGCCCCGCCCCGCCCCCACTCGGTCGGGATCGACAGCCCTGGATGCCCGCTCAGATTCAGCGGTGCGGTGTTGAATGCGACGGTATCCGGAGAGTGCCCCACACAGTTCCTCGAGTGACAGGCTGTCATCGAGGAGCGTCGGTGCGACCTCCGGCACCGTCGGGGTCAGCAGCAGGTCCCAGTTGTGAGGGCCTCCGAGATATTCTTCTCGACGAATCAGCAGCCGCTGGTTCTGGAGGACTCCGAAGCTGACGTTGAGATACCGCTCGTGCAGGAAGCGATCCGCGAGCATCCAGCAGCTTGATGTAGGGGTTGAGGCTGCGTGACCCGGTTCGACGCGCTACCGCGAAGCGTGTGCAGACGGTCGACGTCGATGTATCCGAGATGCCCGTAGCCGACGCCCTCCGAACGGATCGTGTTCGCGATCAGGTGGGCGACGAAGGGTTGGAACGTCGCGAAGCCGTAGGCCCAGATCGGTAACGAGAACCTGCTCGACGGCTGCCGCGTCGCGCAACGCCGAGCATGGTCGCTGAATTCGTCCAGGACCGATGCGTCGCAGTCGACCGAGGTGACGCTCTCCTCGATGACCCCGATCCGCATCCCCTCGACCCCGAGGCCGGCTGCGCTCGCGTAGTCCCGACGGTGATCGCCGCGCACCCACTGGGGGTCGCGCCAGTCGTCCCCCGCGATCGCCTCCAGCAATGGCGGCGTCGCCAACTCGGCGCGCGATCGGTGTGACGAAGTCGATCGTGTGGTCGATGTGGCCGACCCCGAACGACGGTACGAGCCCATGCGTCGCCTTGATGCCCACGACGCCACAGAAAGCGGCCGGAATCCGGCCGCTGCCGCCCTGGTCGACGCCGAGCGCGAGGTCGACCGCCCCCTAGTGGACCGCGGCACCTGCCCCTGTGGAAGACCCTCCCGCCGACCGCGTGGGGTCGATCGGGTTCCGGGACGGTCCAAGGCGCTCATCACGCCGGTGGCCCCTCCGCCGCGTTCGTCCATGTTGAGCGTCCCGAGCTACGGTCGCGCCGGCATCGAGTGCACGCTCGACCACGATTGCGTCGACCGTCGGGGTGAACGGAGGGAAGTGCGAGCCCTCGGTCATGGGGATGCCGCCGACCGCGATGTTGTCCTTTACGGCGAGCGTGAGCCCGGCCAGAGATCCCTCGGGGCTTCCCTCGACGACGCACCTCCGGATGAATGCGTTGAGAGGGTCTTCGCCCGGTTCCGGCCGGCGACCGGGTCGCGTGCCCCTGCTCGAAGGGGAAGTTGCAGCGTCTCGCGCTCCTCGGCGCGTGCGGCCGACCCGACGAGTGCGGCGATCGTTGCGAGCAGGCCGGCCGCCGTCCTTCCCCGAGTTCGATGCCGTCGAGCGCTGCCATGGCCTCGACATCCGCCACGGTCGGCTGCTCGATCCGG
>CAVTQW010000011.1:0-73016 GCA_963736945.1 uncultured Thermoleophilia bacterium | reverse complement strand
GTTCGAAGAAGGGTGAGGGGAGGTGTTTGATTCATGGCAACTGGAACCGTGAAGTGGTTCAACGACGCGAAGGGCTACGGCTTCATCGCGCCGGACGAAGGAGGCAAGGACCTCTTCGTCCACCACAGCAACATCGCGGGCGACGGCTTCAAGACGCTCGCCGAGAACGCGAAGGTCGAGTACGAGGCCCGCGAGGGCACGAAGGGCCCGGAGGCGACGAACGTCGTCGCCATCTAGGGAATGCGGAGCGTGGCCCCCGTCCCGCTGCGGGACGGGGCCGCACCGCCACCTTCCGGAGACGAGAGAGGGAGTGCGGCAATCGGCGGCGAGGAAAAGATCGAGATGGAGGGCGAGGTGCTCGAGGCGTTCCCGAGCGGGATGTTCCGCGTCGGGCTCGACAACGGCCACGAGCTGATCGCCTACACGGCGGGCAAGATGCGCCGCTACCGGATCCGCGTGAACCCGGGCGACCGCATCAAGGTCGAGTTGTCGCCGTACGACCTCAACCGCGGCCGGATCGTCTATCGGTACAGGTGAGCCCCGGTCAGAGGCCCGAAGCCTCTGATCGGAATGAAGAAGCGGCCCGCGGCCGCTTCCGTTTCCTCAGCGTTTCTTCGGCCGCTTCCCCCGGGCCCCGGGCCGCTGCTGCACGACCATCCCCTGCGCGCCCCGCTCGACGCGCCGCCGCTGGTCGCGGTTCACGGGCTCGGGCATCGCGCCCTGCTCGCCGACGAGCTCCAGGTACGCCTTGCGCTCCGCGGGCGTCATCACCGCGAGCGCGCGCTGCGCTTGCTCGGGCGTCTTGATCTCGCCGAAGCTCTGCATTTTCTTGATCGCGCCCGCCAGCTCCGGGTTCGAGCGCTCGTAGGCGGCGACGGACATCTTCTGGAACCACCGCCGCATGAACGGAATCCTCGAGAGCTGCGTCACGATCGGGCGCAGGAACCGGCCGTTCTGGATCCGCGCGAGCAGGAACAGGATCAGCATCACCAGCAGGACGGCGCCGAGGACGATGAACGGCAGGAAGAACAGGAAGCTGACGGCGGCAGGCATCGCGGGAATCCTAGCGGCGGCCGCTCTACGCGGCCCGCACGATCACGGCCAGACGGCGCGAGGCGCTGCGCCCCGTCGCGTCGGTCACGCGCAGCATCGGCGTCGCCTTGCCCGCCACCGTGGGCGTGCCTGTGAGCCGCCCGTCGCGCAGGAGCCTGAGGCCCGCGGGGAGCGTGCCGGCAGTGCGCGTCCACCGGACCGGCCGCGTCCCGCCCGCGGAGACGAGCCGGGCAAGATACGGCCGCCCCAGCCGCGCCGGCGGGAGCGTTCGCGTCGTGATCGCGAGGCGAGGCGCGGCCTCGACGATGCCGAGCTTTTCGAGCGTGGCGTGGATGAGCGTCGCCATCCCGACTGCGCCGTCGTAGCCGAGATGGAGCCCGTCGTCCTGGAACCAGTCGGGGTGGCTGCGCGAATAGAGGTTCCAGTCGACGATCGTGAGCTCCGGATGACGGGTCGCGACCTCGCGGAGCACGTCGTTCATGTTGACGTACGACTGCCGCTCGGCCCGCAGCGTCAACCAGAGCACCCGCTCCGCGCCTGCCTTGCGGAGGGCCGCGAGTGACGTCTCGAGCGACTCCCCGTACGTCGACTCTGGCTCGTTGTAGCCTACGCCGACGATGACCGTCGGGGCGACCGGGATGGTGGGGAGGAGGTCGAGGAGGGTGAGCGGCCGGCCGCCCTTGTAGGGGCAGCTCTCGGCGACGAGCCGCCTGCAGACCGCGAGCTGCAGGTCGACGTCGATCCCACGGGAGAGGATGCGCAGTGCCGCGGGCTCGTACTGGACCCCGGCCGGGATCGAGTCGCCGATGAACGTCACCTTCGGGAACGGCGGTGCGGCCGGCGATCCCGCGGCGGCGGTGGTCGCCGCGACTGTGGCGGCCGCGAGCAGCGAGAGCAGGACGCGCACGGCCGAGCGCCCTAGTGGAGTGTCCCGCAACGTTCGACCGGAAATGATCTAGTGCGGCGTCTCACGACGATCGCTTTCCTGCTCGACGTTGTGAGACGCCGCACTAGGCGAGCCCGCCCTGCCCGTCGAAGGTGGAACGAGAGCATCGCGCGCCAGGTCGGATGACCCTCCCAGATCATCGTCTCGCTGCTCATCATGTCCATCGCGGCGACCTTACCAGCGCGTCGCCTGGATTCCACTGCGCGCCGGTGGGGTGTCCCGCAACGTTCGACCGGAAATGATCGTTGCGGGACACCCCACTCCATGTTGATGGCTGTAGTGCGGCGTCTCACAACGATGCTCTTCCTGTTCGAACGTTGTGAGACGCCGCACTAGGGGTAGCGTGGCACCGTGAGCAGCGTCGAGACACCCGACGGCGCTCCGGAGCTGCGCAAGGGAAAGCGCACCGGGCGGCGCCGGATCGTGCTGGCGGTCGTCGGGCTGGCGATCATCGTCGTGACGTTCGCGTTCGCGCTCCCGAAGTTCGCCGATTATCGCGACGTCTGGGACGTCGTCACGACGCTGACCTGGGAGTGGCTCGTCGTCCTCGTCGTCGCGACCGCCGTCAACCTCGCGACCTTCGCGCCGCCCTGGATGGTCGCCCTCCCGGGCCTCCGCTTCCGGCCGGCGCTCGTCATGACCCAGGCCTCGACGGCGCTTTCGATCGTGGCGCCCGGCGGAGCTGCGATCGGCATGGCCGGGTCGTGGGCGATGTTGCGCTCGTGGGGCTTTCGCGGCGCCGACGTGACGCGCGCAGTCACGCTGACGGGCGTCTGGAACCAGCTCGCGAACCTCGTCTACCCGGTCGTGGCTCTCTTCCTGCTGAAGGTGAACGGCGGCGAGACGGCGCTCCTCGGCACCGCCGCATTCGTGGGAGTCGCCGTCCTCGGTGTCGTCGTGAGCCTCCTCGTGCTCGTCCTCTACTCGGAGAGCCTCGCCCGGGATCTCGGCGATGCGGTTGCCAACTTCGTCTCGTGGACGCTGGCCCGGATTCGGAAGGGGCCCGTCTCCTGGGGCGGCTCGAGCTTCGCTCGCTTCCGGGAGGAGGCAGTCGACCTCCTCGCCCGTCGCTGGCACCTGCTCACCCTCACGACGTTCGCCGGCAGCCTCACCGTCTTCCTGCTCCTCGTGCTCAGCCTGCGCGCGGTCGGCGTGGAGGCGTCCCAGGTGTCGGTCGTGGAGGCGTTCGCGGCGTGGGCGCTCGTCCGGATCATCGGCACGATCCCGATCACGCCCGGCGGGTTCGGCGTCATCGAGCTCGGCCTCACGACGGCCCTCGTCGCGTTCGGCGGCCCGAACGCGAGCGTCGTCGCCGCAGTCCTCATCTACCGGTTCCTCACCGTGGTGCCGACCCTTGTGCTCGGGGGGCTCGCGGCGCTCACCTGGCGCTCGCACCGGCCCGTTCCCGAGGTCACCTAGTGCGGCGTCTCACAACGATGCTGTTTCCTGTCAGACGTTGTGAGACGCCGCACTAGAGCTTCCTCGCGGCAGGAGACGGAGCGGCGGCGCGGAACGAGGGCGCGTGAAGGAGCAGAGCCACAAGAGCGAGATGCGAGCCGCGTTGCGCGGTGACTTCGAGCGGTTGCGCGCCCGCCGCGCAGGCGGGCCCGAGGCCACCGCAGCCATGCCGCGGGCGGAGCAGGAGCCGGACACTGCTGAGCCGCCGGCGCTAACGCCGGCGCCCGCGCGCGAGCCGCGCGGAGCTCGCGGGGATGTCGTGGCTGGCGCGAATTCGCCAGCGTTCCTGAGCCGCCTTCGCCGTCGTCGCGACGATTGCAGCAGCCCTCGGCGCTTTCGCCGCGCGAGGAGCGGTCGGACGCCGCGTCGACAGGGCGGCCTCTGCTGTACTGGAGACATGAAGCCCGCCGAGCGCGAGCGGATCCTCAAGCAGGGCGTCGTCTCCCCCGAGACGCCGAGAGACCGTCGCGACCGCGAGGCGCTCGCCGAGGACGTCCGCTCCCCCGGCCTCCGCGGCCGGCAGCTGCGGCTCCGGCTCCGGAACTTCCGTCCCGCCGCGGACGGGTACCTCTCCGCCCTCGGAGGTCCCCTCCCCTACATGATCCGTCTCCGGACGATCGCCGAGCTGACCGAGGATCACGAACGGCGCCTGCGGGAGGCGTGGCGGGTGCTCGGGGCGACGAGCGCCGGCGCCGACGTGTTCGCGGAGGCGTGGCGTGCCGAGGTGCGGTCGTGGAGCTTCGACGAGGTGAACGACCTGATCGAGCGGCACAACCGCTTCTACCCGATCGAATCCCGGCTGCCGATGGATCCACGCACGCGCGACTACGCGCTCGTCGGCGGCGAGGACTACCGCCGTCGGCCACTCGACGAGAGCTGGGCGCTCGAGCGCTTTCCCGCCTCGCTCGAGTCGGCGCGCGCCTCGGAGCCCGATTCGGGCTGACGACCCGCCGGCGCGCTCGCTCGCTTCGAGGAGGGCCGGTCAGCGCGCCGGGCTCGGCCGCCAGTGCCGGCGGCCCAGGATCGCGGTGAGCGTCGCAGCCGCGAGGCCCGCGCAGAGGAGGTACGCCACCGGGTCGCCGAACGCCTCCGCGAGCCCGCCACCGAGGGTCGGGCCGAGCACGACGCCGACGGCCCACGCAGTGTTCATGAGGCCGTAGCCGAGGCCGAGGGCGAGGCCGGCGAGGTCGGCGCGGTCGGAGACGAGCGCCATGCCGGGTGTGAAGAGCGAGCCGAACGACACCGCGCCCACGATTGCGACGGCAACGAGCAGGAGCGGCGGAGAGACGAGCGCGAGGAGCACGGCCGTCGCCGAGGCGGCGGCGAGGGAGATCTGGATCGGGACCAACCGGCCACGGCGGTCGGAGGCGCGGCCGACCACGGGGGCCGCGCAGACCTCGGCGATGCCCGCGAGGACGAACACCGTTCCGATGGCGAAGGCGCCGTAGCCGGCGCGGTCGAAAGCGAGAGGCGCAAGTACGTCGAGGACGCCGAAGAAGAACGCGGGCAGGGTGTTGAGCCAGAGGCCGACGAGGAACGCGGGATCGGACAGCGCGATCGACACTCCGCCGCGGACAGCGTCCTGAGCTCGCGCGGGAGGGTGGAGGGCGGCGGCGGCGGCGAGTGCGAGCGCCACGACCCCGACGACCGTGAAGGCGACCTCGATCGAGACGCTCGTCGCCACCGCGCCGAACATCGGCCCCACGATCGCCCCGGCGACCGCGAAGCCGAAGACGGTCCCGAGCGTCTGTCCGCGCCGCGCGCGGTCGGACTCGACGGTCACCCAGGCGAGGGCGCCTGCCCAGGTCGTCGTGCTGGAGAACCCCTGCACGAAGCGGGAGGCACCGAGCGCGAGAGGCGAGCCGGCGACCGCGAACCCGAAGCTCGCGAGGGCGAGCACGAGAAGCCCCGCCACCACGGCACGTTTCGGCCCGACCCGGGCTGCGATCAGCCCGCCGGGAATGCCGCCGAGGAGCGCACCGGCGCCGAATGCCGCGAAGAGCAGGCCCGTCTCGAGCTTGCTCAGCTCGAACGCATCCGTGTACCCGGGCAGGAGCGGAACGAGACCGCCGAAGAGCATCGTGTCCACGAACACGACCACGCTGACGAGCACGAGCAGGCGTCGCACGGCGTGAGCCTAGTCCGGCCGCTTCGCGCCGGCGAGGACCACGAAGAGATGCACCGAGCGGGTAGCGCCTTCGTCCGGCTTCCCGATTGACCTCCGCCGAAGCGGGTGCCGATCGGGGAACCATCAACCTCCGGTGCCCCCTACTCGGTGCACGGGGAAATCTAGGTGGCGGCGGTCCTCGCGTCAAGCGCCACGCAGGCGAATTGCCGCAATTTGCGCAAGAAACACATTTCGTCGCGATTTTCGAGACTGCGGGCTGCGCGAAGGGGCGCACAGCGCCGCGCCATTCGCATCGAGATTCCCCAAAAAAAGAAAATGCACCGCGGCGGTGGCTCCCTCGTCCGGCTTCCCGACTGACCTTCGCCGAAGCGAGTGCCGATCGGGAGACCATCAACCTCAGGTGCTCCTACCTCGGTGCAACCACCACACTAGACGGCCCGTCGTCCGCGGTCAAGTCCGACCTGGATCGCGAGTTGCCGCAAATTGCGTCTTTTGCATTTAGATCCGTGCGGATTTGCAGATCGCGCTCGCTGCTCTAGAAAGGCCGGTCCAGGAGTTCGCCGGGCCGGTGCACCTTCGTCCACGTCGCCGGCCGGCTTTCCGCTTGCGCGTACCGCCGCCCGGCGAGGCTTCGTCCTCCGGTGCCCCGTGCCCGGCGCAGGGTGGAATCTATGCTGCGGCGGGGCCGAGGGGCAAGCCCCGTCCATCACGCCGTTGCCGCAAATTGCGAACGTCTGGAGAAGACCTGGCTGCTCTCGCCTGATGCGCGCCGGGTCACGGGCCAGGCGATCGACCAGAACGGCGGCGCCTGGATGGGCTGACGGCGATGGAGGGGCGCCTCCCGCGGCACCCCTCCATCCGCTTCGTCGGTGCCGGGTTCTACGACGACTCGAACTGCGTGTCGGCCGGAACTGCGAACCCCGACTCCTGCCGCGCCTCCAGCTGCTCGAGCTCTTCCTCGGTGCCCATCCGCACCGGGCCCTTGAACCACTTCCGCGCCGAGATGACCCACCAGCCGCCGAAGAGCAGCAGCGCCCCGCCGACGGTGAGCGGTGCGTAGTTCGCGACGTCCCAGTTGAAGTCGTCCCGCCACGGGATCCCCGCCGGTGCGACCGGCCCGAGGAAGAGGATCGAGATCAGGGCGACCCAGACGATCGAGATGAGGTCGATCCACTTGTAGTGGCGCCCGAGGCTCCAGGCTCCGTGCTGGAAGCTGTCACCGGCCCGGAACCGCAGGATCACCGGCAGGATGAACGCGATGTAGAGCCCGATCACCGCGATCGACGTGCCCACGAGATACCCGGTCGCAGCGTTCCAGTACGTCGGGATCATCAGCGCCCAGGCCAGGATCCCGATCGCCCAGACGGCGGCGACCGGCACACGGTTCGCGCTCACCTTGCGCCACCACGTGTGGCCCGGGACGGCGCGGTCGCGGGAGAACGCGAACATCATCCGCGAAGCCGACGTCACCGATGCCGTGAGGCAGAACATCTGTGCCACGCAGCAGACGAAGAGGAGGATCTCGGCCCACGTCTGGCTCATCGACGTCGTCCAGATGTAGGTGACCGCGCCGCCGACAGCATCGAGCACGCCCTGCGTGTCGGGCACGGCGAACGTGACGGCCAGCAACAGGACCCAGCCGAAGATGACGGAGACGACGACCGACATGTACATGCCGACGGCCGCCATCCGCGATGCCTGATGCGTCTCCTCCGCCATGTGAGCGGACGCGTCGAACCCCGTGATCGTGTACTGCGACATCAGGAGGCCGAGGCCGAACACGTACCAGAAGACGATGCTGCCGAAGCCGGTCCCGGAGAAGCCGGAGTTGTTGATCGTCTCCGTGAAGACGTAGCTCAGCGACTGATGGTTGTCGGGGACGATGATGAGCACGACGACGATGAACGCGACGCCCGCCATGTGCCAGTAGGCGGAGATCGTGTTCAGCATCGCGGTGATGCTGACCTTCGACATGTTGAGGAGGACGGCGATCAGCATCACGACGGAGTAGGTGAGGAGCGTCCACTCCCTCGTGTTCGGGTAGTCGAACCAGAGATTGAGGAGCGACGTCGCGAAGATCGCGAGCCCGTACCCGATCGCCGCGGTCACGGCGATCTGCCCGACGAGATTGAACCAGCCCGTGAACCAGCCCCAGGCGGGGCTGCCGAGCTTCGACGACCAGTAGTAGAGGCCGCCCGCGGTGGGGTAGGCGGAGGCGATCTCGGCCATGGCGAGCGCGACGAGCGTCGACATCAACCCGACGATCAGCCATCCCCAGGAGATCGCGATCGGCCCGCCGTTGTTGAACGCGATGAAGTACGACGTGAGGCATCCCGCCAGGATCGAGATGATCGTGAACGAGATGGCGAAGTTCTGGAAGCCGCCCATCGCCCGGAACAGCTCCTGGGCGTAGCCCATCTTGTGGAGGATCTTCTCGTCCTCCGACGTGTGGATCGCACCGGACGCCGGTGCAGGTTTCTCGCTCATGCCGCCTCCCTCATCGCTGAACAGTCCGGACGCCGCCCCCTAGTGGTAGGTCACCAAGCAGGTTGGTTCTGGTGACCGGGGGTTGGTGGCCGGAGTATCCACCTGCGCCCGGACGGATTAGGATCGCGCGCATGCTCAGCTTCGAGGACCTGCGGGCCGACGTCGAGAGTGGTGCGATCGACACGGTCGTCGTCGCGTTCACCGACATGCAGGGGCGCCTCATGGGGAAGCGCGTGCACGGCGAATTCTTCGTGGAGGAGATCGACGCCGGGCATGGGGTGGAGGGGTGCAACTACCTGCTCGCGCTCGAGATGGAGATGGATCCCGTCCCGGGTTACGCGATCGCGAGCTGGGAGCAGGGGTATGGCGACTTCGACGTGCGGCCCGACCTGGCGACGCTGCGCCGCATCCCGTGGCTCGAGGCGACGGCCCTCGTGCTCGGCGACATCCAGTGGCACGACGGCTCGCCCGTGCAGCCGTCGCCGCGACAGGTTCTGAGAGCGCAGCTGGAGCGGGCGGCCGCGCTCGGCTACGTGCCGATGATGGGGAGCGAGCTCGAGTTCTACCTCCTCCGCGAGACCTACACGGAGGCGCACGACCAGGGGTACGCGTCGCTGACACCGTCCGTGCCGTACGTCCTCGACTACCACATCCTCGCGACCACCTACGACGAGCCGTTCCTGCGCGCGATCAGGAACGGCATGCACGCCGCCGGAATGCGGGTCGAGACCTCGAAGGGCGAGGCGTGGCCGGGCCAGCAGGAGATCAACTTCCGCTTTGCGGACGCCCTCACGATGGCCGACAACCACACGATCTACAAGAACGGCGCCAAGGAGATCGCCTTCCAGCACGGCTGCTCGATCACGTTCATGGCGAAGCCGTTCCAGGACTGGATCGGCAACTCCTGTCATATCCACTCGTCGCTGTGGCGGGACGGCAACGCCTGCTTCGCGGAGGACGAGGAGCTGTTCTCGGCGCTGGCTCGCCGGGCAGATCGCCTGCTTCGAGGAGCTCGCGCTCTTCCTTGCGCCCACCGATCAACTCCTACAAGCGCTTCGCTGCGGGCTCGTGGGCGCCGACGACGCTCGCGTGGGGGAACGACAACCGGACCTGCGGCTTCCGCGTCGTGGGCCACGGGGCCGCGCGCCGGGCGGAGACCCGGATCCCCGGCGGCGACGCGAACCCGTACCTCGCGTTCGCGGCCGTGATCGCAGCCGGGCTGTACGGGATCGAGCAGCGGCTCGAGCTGCCGCCGGCGCTCGAGGGAAACGCCTACGAGTCGGACGCGCAGCGGTTCCCGTCCACGCTCCGCGAGGCGATCGACGCGCTCGAACGGGGCGGCATGGCGCGCGAGGCCTTCGGTGACCAGGTCGTCGACCACTACCTCAACTACGCGCGGACGGAGCAACGGCTGTACGACGCCTTCGTGACCGACTGGGAGCGGAAGCGGTACTTCGAACGCGGGTGAATCACCGCGCGCGAGCCGTCGCAGTGCGGCGTCTCACAACGTCGACGAAAGCATCGTTGCGAATCGCCGCACTACAGTAATCACATGGAGTGTCCCGCATCCGCCGACGTTGGCTAGCGTGCGTCTCGTGCGGCCCATCATCGGCATCACCTCGTACGCGCAACCCGCGCGCTGGGGGTCGTGGGAGCTTCCGGCCGCACTCGTCCCGCTCCACTACGTCGACTCGGTCGAACAGGCCGGCGGCCGGGCGCTCGTCGTGCCGCCAAGCGAGGAGGCGGTGGAGGAGACGCTGGACGTGCTCGATGGGATCGTCTTCTCGGGCGGGATCGACATCGACCCGGCCCGCTACGGCGCCGAGCGCCACACCGCGACCGACCCTGCGCAGGCTCATCGCGACGCGGGGGAGCTGGCGCTGCTCGAGGCGGCGCTCGAGCGCGACCTTCCGACGCTCGCGATCTGCCGCGGCTTCCAGCTGCTGAACGTCCTCCGCGGGGGCGACCTCGTGCAGCATCTCCCCGAGGAGGTCGGGCACGACGGGCACCGCCTGACGCTCGGCGTCTTCTCCGAGCACGCCGTCGACGTCAAGGAGGGCACCCGGCTCGAGGCGATCCTCGGCCCACGCCACGACTCCGTCCGCTCGAGCCACCACCAGGGCGTCGCAAGGGTGGGTGCGGGCCTCGTCGAGAGCGCCTACGCCGAGGACGGCTCGCTCGAGGGCGTGGAGGACCCCTCGAAGCGGTTCACGCTGGGCGTGCTCTGGCATCCGGAGATGGAGGAGGACGACAAGCGCCTCTTCGCGGCGCTCGTCGCCGAAGCCCGCCGATACCGATCCGAACGGCGAACCTGAACCTTCGGGCCGATTCGCCGTCCTGTCAGGCTGACTACGCTAGACCCGCTGCCGTTTTCTTGTCGGTCAGGATCTACCTCCCCGACAGGGAACCACCTTTCTCATGACCACCACCACACGCCGCCTCTGCGTGCTGCTCGGTTGCGGAGCAGCGCTCCTCTTGCTGCCGTCGACCTCGCTCGCGGTCGCCCAGTCGCCGCCCAGGCCGGTCGTCGGGGCCGGCACGATCGAGGTCGCCCAGCTCCTCGTGCGGACGGCGCCGTCGGCGACCGCCCCGGTGATGGCCAGGATGAGTGACTTCCGGCCGCAGGACTATCGGCCGCGCTACGTCCTCGCCGTCGCGGCGAAGAAGCCCGCGCGCGGGGAGGCTGCCTGGTACAGGATCACCGTCCCGGGACGCCCGAACGGGCGCTCGGGCTGGGTGCCCGCGAGTCAGGTCTCGATCCGCCCGATGCCCTGGCAGGTCGTCGTCTTCCGCGGCTCCCGCGTGATCCAGCTCTGGAAGGACACGAGGCTCGTCTACACGAACAGGGTCGCGGTCGGGGCGCCGGGCATGGAGACGCCGACCGGGCTCTACTACGTGACCGTGCGCTTCAAGCCGGTCAAGGAGCCGTTTCTCGGAGCGTTCGCCTTCGAGACGAGCGCCTACTCGAAACTGTCGGACTGGCCCGGCGGCGGTGTCGTCGGCCTCCACGGCTGGGCCGACACCTCCGTGCTCGGGAGGGCCGTCTCCCATGGCTGCATCAGGGTCTCGAACGCGACCGCGGTCTTCCTCCGCGACCGGATCCCGGTCGGAACACCCATCCGCGTGCTCGCCAGCTGAGCCGCGGTCAGCGCTACAGCTCGAGCTCGAGCCCGTCGTAGGCGAGCTCGACGCCGTCCGGCACCGGAAGCTCCGCGGGCCGGTGCGTGAGCAGGAGGCGCCGCGTCCCGGATTGCCTCGCCGCCTCGAGCGCCTCCTCGACGCTGAGGTGGCCGCGCGGCAGGCCGTCGTCGTCGCCGTGGGTGAGCGTCGCCTCGCAGACGAACAGGTCGCTCGCGCGGGCGAGTTCCGCGAGGCGCTCGCTGGGACCGCTGTCGCCCGAGTAGGCGATCGTCGTGCCGTTGGCGGAGAGGCGGAAACCGTAGGTCTCGAGGCGGTAATGGGGAAGCCGCATCGGGATCACCTCGATCCCGGCGGTCTCGAACGCCTCCTCCGCGTCGTACTCCCGGACCGTGAAGACCCGGTCGAACATGTCCTCGAACCCGAAGCGCTCGCCGAACTGCTCGAGCACGGCGTGCCCACCGCGGTGAACCCAGAGCTCGGGGCGATCGTCGATCGAGACGCCGCTCGCGCGGTACATCGCGCCCCATACCCACGGCACGAGGTCGCCCCAGTGGTCGAGGTGAAAGTGCGTGATCGCGATCGCGTCGACGTGAGGCCATCCTTCCCGCTCGCGTAGACGGCCGAGGACCCCGGCCCGCAGTCCACGAGCAGGCGGCCGCCGTGGTGCTCGATCACATACCCGGAATGCGCCCCGCCCGGGTTGGGCCAGGCGGGGGACGAGCCGATGACCGTGATTTTCACCGCCGTATACTGCCCACGTGGAGCGGAAGATACGGGTCGTCATCGCCAAGCCGGGGCTCGACGGCCACGACCGCGGAGCCAAGATCATCGCCCGTGCGCTGCGCGACGCCGGCATGGAGGTGATCTACACGGGTCTCCATCAGACGCCTGAGCAGATCGTCGAGACCGCGATCCAGGAGGACGCGGACGCCGTCGGCATCTCGATCCTCTCGGGCGCCCACATGACGCTCGTGCCGCGGATCGTCGAGGGGCTGCGCGCACGCGAGGCAGACGACGTGCTCGTGGTCGTCGGCGGCACGATCCCCGACGACGACGCGGAGCAACTCAGGGCGGCCGGAGTCGCGGCCGTCTTCACGCCCGGGGCGCCGACGGCGGAGATCGTCGCGTTCGTGCGCTCGGCCGTCGCCGTGTCCTGACCAGGGAAGGACGGGCCGGTGCCGGCCGCGGCACTCTGTGTGAGGGCGCACGTCAGCCGAGCCGGATGCGATCGACGGAGAGCGCACCGGGCGAGCCCATCGTCACGTCGAGGGTCGGACTGGCAGGTCTCGTGAAGACGAGCAGGGGGATCACCGTGCGGCTGCTGAGGAGGCGCCACGTCGGGGCGACGATCTGGGCCGCCACCGAGCGGTCGAGCAGCGCATCCTCCGGCACGGTCAGCTCGACGGAGCGCGCCGGCACGGTCGTCCAGGCGCCGCCGGGCCAGACCCGCACCGCCGTGACCGAGAGCTCTAGCATCCCGGCACCGGCGGACAGCGGCACGCCCTTGAGCCCGAGGGTGACCGACTTGGTCGGCGTCGTCGGTACCGCGAAGAGCAGCTTCGTCGCCTCGTTCAGGTACGGGAAGGGATCGACCGCGGCTCCGTCCTTGGGATGCACCTCGAAGTGGAGGTGGTAGATCCCCTCGGCGTCGCCGGAGTCGCCGTTGTAGGCGATCTGCTGCCCGGCCTTGACCTGGGCGCCGTTCTTGAGCCCGTCCATGTAGGCGACGCCCGGGACACAGGTGCCCTTGTTGTCGCGCTTCGCGGTGAGGTCGTTGTTGAGATGGATGTAGAGATACGTCGTGCCGCTCTCGCCGTAGAGGTAGAGCATGCAGCCGGCGCGGGCCGACGTCGTCCAGAACTTGATCTTCCCGTCCTCCGCCGCAACTGCCGGCGAGCGCCAGGTCGTGAGGATGTCGTTCCCCTCGTGCCTGCCCTGTCCGCGAGGCGCACCGAAGTCGTCGAAGTAGGTCGCCGCGCCGACGAGCGGGAAGATGATCGGGTGCGACCCGGTCGGAGCAGGGGCGCCCGGATCGGTGAAGTGCGCCCGCCGAGGAGCAGATCGCGAGGCCGGCGGTTGCGAGCAGAAGGAGGGCGCGTCGAACTCGGGCTGTCGTCCGGTGGGATCTCATCCTGGGTCGGGTGAGAGGGACATCTCACCCCAGTCCGGGGTTCGCGCCCGAAGGCGCTGACCCTACCAGAGCCTTGCGACGGCTGTCCTCGTGTCCGGTCGAACGTTGCGGGACACCCACTGGACATCACTTCTGCTCCCGGAGTTGCGTGGCAAGGCGATAGTCTCTGAGCCGTGAAGATCGTCGTATGCGTGAAGCAGGTGCCGGATGCGACCTCCGTGCGCAGGATCGACGCAGCCACGAACCGGCTCGACCGATCGGGCGAGGGTGCGCTCAACACCACGGATGTCAACGCCGTCGAGGAGGCCCTCAGGATCAAGGAGGCCCAGGGCGGTGAGGTCGTCGTCGCCTCCCTCGGCCCCGCGAAGGCTGTCGACTCGCTGCGCAAGGCGCTCGCGATGGGCGCCGACCGGGCGCTGCTCGTCGCCGACGACGCAGCCGCCGGCTCCGACCTCGTCGCCACGAGCTACGTGCTCGCGAAGGCGCTCGAGCGGGAGAACCCGGACCTGATCCTGTTCGGCCAGCAGTCGAGCGACTCCGACGGCGCCGTGCTGTGGGCCGCCGTCGCCGACCGGCTCCGGCGCCCCGTCATCTCCCAGGTCGCGGAGCTCGGCGTCGAGGGCTCGTCGCTGACCGGCAAGCGCCAGACCGAGTTCGGCTACGACGTCATCGCGGCGCCGCTGCCGGCCGTGGTCGCGGTCTCCGACGCCATCAACGAGCCGCGCTATCCGTCGCTCAAGGGGATCATGGGCGCGAAGTCGAAGCCGACCGAGACGCTGACGCTCGCGGAGATCGACGCCGAGGCGGCGCGCGCGGGCGGCGAGGGCTCGCGGACGACGGTGATCGCGCTGGCACCGCCTCCCTCGAAGGGGGATCAGATCAAGATCGAGGACGACGGCTCGGCCGCCGAGCGGCTGGCCGACTGGCTCGCGGAGAAGAAGCTGCTGTGACGACACTCGTCTTCCTCGAGCACCACGACGGCGCCATCCAGAAGGGCGCGCTCGGCGTGCTCGCGAAGGCGGCCTCACTCGGAGGAGACGTCGCGGGCGTCGTCGTCGGCAGCGGTGTCGCCGACGTCGCGGCCTCGGCCGGAGCCTACGGCGCGTCCACCGTCTACGTCGTCGACGGGCCCGCGTTCGAGGCTCCCCTGCCGCAGCCTCGGGTCGATGCGCTCGAGGCGGTCGTTGCGGCCGCGAATGCCGAGAACGTCCTCTTCGGCGCATCGGTGCTCGCAGCGGACGTCGCGGCCGGGCTCTCGGCACGGCTCGATGCGGGCCTGAACTGGGACGTCACCGACTTCCGCCTCGACGACGGTGCGCTCGTCGCGAAGCGCCCTGCGCTCGGGGACACCGTTCTCGTCGACGTCGGGTGGTCGAGCACTCCCCGGATCGCGCTCGTGCGCTCGGGAGCGTTCGACCCGGTCGAGTCCGGCGGCACCGCCTCCGTGCAGCAGGTCGACGTCACGCCCCAGGACTTCTCGACTGCCGCCACGATGGTCGAGCGTGCCCACGAGGAGTCGAGCGGGCCGTCGATCGAGGACGCCGACATCATCGTCGCAGGCGGGCGCGGGCTCGGTAGCCCGGACGGCTTCAAGCTGGCCGAGGACCTGGCGACAGCGCTCGGCGGCGCCGTCGCGGCGACGCGCGCGGTCGTCGACGCAGGGTGGTACCCGTATGCGGCGCAGGTCGGCCAGACCGGGAAGTCGGTCTCGCCGAAGCTCTACATCGCGCTCGGGATCTCCGGCGCGATCCAGCACAAGGTCGGCATGCAGAACTCCGGCACGATCGTCGCGATCAACAAGGACGCGAACGCGCCGATCTTCGACTTCGCCGACTTCGGCGTCGTCGGCGATCTGAACCAGATCGCCCCGAAGCTCGCCGAGCTCGTCCGCGCCCGCAGGAGCTAGCGTGGCGGGCGAGGTCCGCGCCGCCGACTACCCACCGCCGTTCTCGAGCTCCGAGGTCGTCTCGGCGCCGACCGACGCGCCGGACGAGCGGATCGAGGTCGGTGTCCTGATCGTCGGCGGCGGCCCGGCCGGTCTCGCCTGCGCGATCCGCCTCGGCCAGCTGCTCGAGGACGATCCCGCGACCGCAGAGCGCCTCGGCGAAGTGCCCGTCGCGCTCGTCGACAAGGGAAAGCAGCCCGGCTCGCACCTGCTCTCGGGGGCCGTCATGAACCCGCGGGCGGCACGGCGGCTGTTCAAGGGCCGTCCCGAGCTGCTGAACGGCATCCCGACCTACGGCGAGGTCCCGGGCGAGGGCGTCTACCTGCTCACGCGGAAGCGCGCCCTTCGCATCCCGCCGCCGCCGACGCTCCGCAACCACGGCAACTGGATCGTCTCGATCTCCCAGATGTCGCGCTATCTCGCCGAGCTGGCGGAGGCGGGCGGGACGTTCGTCCTCTCGGAGACGAGCGCGGACCGGCTGCTCGTGCAGCACGGCCGCGTCGTCGGCATCCGCAGCGGCGACAAGGGACGCGGCAAGGAAGGACAGGCACTCGGCAACTTCGAGCCCGGCTCCGACATCGTCGCGAAGGTGACGGTGCTCGCCGAGGGGACGGCGGGGCATCTCACCGGCGCCGCTCTCGACACGTTCGGCCTCCACGGCCCCGAGCCGCAGATCTGGGAGCTCGGCGTGAAGGAGATCTGGCGCGTGCCGAAGCCGCTCACGAAGATCATCCACACGATGGGCTGGCCGCTGCGCAAGCCGGCCAAGTACCGCGAATTCGGCGGCTCCTGGCTCTACCCGATGGGCGAGGACATGATCTCGCTCGGCTTCGTGATCGGGCTCGACTACCGCGACGTCGAGCTCTCCGCGCACGACCTGCTGCAGGAGTTCAAGACGCACCCCTTCATCACCAAGATCCTCGAGGGCGGGGAGCGCGTCGCGTGGGGCGCGAAGACGATCACGAGCGGCGGGTGGCACGCGATGCCGAAGAGCCTCGGCGCCCCAGGGCTGCTCCTCGCGGGCGAGAGCGCTGGGCTCGTCGACCTGGCGCGGCTGAAGGGCGTGCACTACGCGATCGAGTCCGGCCGCCTTGCTGCCGAGGCCGCCTACCGCTCGCTCCAGCGCGGTGAGAGCCCGGGGCGCATCGGCGCCTTCGACGAGTACGACGCCGAGGTGCGAAACGGCTACCTGGGCAAGAGCCTGCGCGAGGTGCGGAACATGCGTCAGGCCTTCGAGAAAGGGTTCTACGTCGGCGGCGGTCTCGCGAGCGCGATGACCGTCTCGAAGGGCCGGTTCCCGCCGAAGGAGTACCACACGGAGCCCGACGCGACGGCGCCCCTCCTGCGCACGGACCGCGCGTCGCACTACCCCGCGCCCGACGGGGCGCTGACCTTCGACAAGCTCTCGTCGGTGTTCGCCTCGGGCAACCGCACGCGTGACGACCAGCCGAACCACGTCCGGATCGAGCGCAACGTTCCGCGCGACGTGGCCGAGATGTGGGCGTGGATGTGCCCGGCTCAGGTGTACGAGGTCGGGGACGAGGACGGTGAGGGCACGGTGGAGGTGCGCCTGACGCCGTCGAACTGCGTGCAGTGCGGCGCGATCACCGCCCGCGGCGGGCGTCTGACCCCGCCCGAGGGCGGTTCCGGGCCCGAGTACACGTTGACCTAGGGGCCTGTCCGGAAAGTGGATCAGAGCGGCTTGCAGGCGTCACGCACCGCGATGCTGCGTCCTCGGTCGCACCAATATGCCCCATATTGGCGCGCCCTGCGTCCTTGCCTCGCGGCACGTGCCGCGTGCCATCCACCGTGACCACTTTCCGGACAGGCCCCTCGTGCGGCGTCTCACAACGTTGGACAGGAAGAGCATCGTTGTGAGACGCCGCACTACAGCAATCAACATGGAGTGGGGTGTCCCGCAACGATCATTTCCGGTCGAACGTTGCGGGACACCCCACTGGCCTTAGGGGTTTCGCGAGCGCCAGGCGTGCACCATGGCCACGCGCTGCGCCAGCGTGGGATGGCTGTCGACGAGCACGTGCGCCCAGGCGGGCGGATCGGGGTTCGCGAGGCCCGTCTTGGCGAGGTCGACGAAGAGCCTCTGGGCCGCCGCCGGATCACGGGTCGTCTGCAGCGCCTTCCAGTCGGCCTCGGCCTCCATGCGACGGCTGATCCACGCCTGCGTCGGCGCGAGCGCGAGTTGCAGCACGGCGACGACGAGGAGCGCGAGCGGCACCGCGGCGGCCTCGCCCATCCCGCCGCGACTCCGGGTCACGCGCATCAGCACCCAGGTGCTCGGCAGGGCGAAGAGGCCGAACCAGGCCAGGGCCTTCGGGATGTGCCGGCTCGAGTGGTGGCCGATCTCGTGCGCGAGCACGACCCGCACCTCGGCGTCCGAGAAGCTGCCGTCGACCATCGTGCTCCAGAGCACGACCTTCCGCGAGCCGTCGAAGCCGACGGCGAAGGCGTTTGCCTGGCTGGTGGTGCCGCTGACGTCCTCGACCGAGACAGGGATGCCCGAGACGCCCTGCTCGCGCTCGATCTCGGCGGACAGCGCTCCGAAGCCCGGGATCCCGGAGCGGCTTCGTGTCAGTCACGAGGTACGGTTGCACGTACGCGAACCCCGTCCCGATCACGAGGAATGCGAGCGCGCCGGGGATCCACCAGAATCTCGCCGAGCCGGCGCGCGAGGAACATCACGACGAGGAGCGCGATGCAGATCGCGACGAACTCGGCCCCGAGCTCGACCCAGTGCTCGAACGCCCAGTCGAGGTAGCCGGACTCGGTCAGGTCGTGCCGCCGGGCCCACCAGACGTCGAGGATCGTGAACGGCAGCTGGACCAGCCAGACGATCCCGAGCCCGAGCATGCCGAGGAGCATCCCGGTGCCGATCGGGCCGGCGGCGGACTCGCGGGCGAAGACGGGGCCCCGCCGGGCGTACACCCACAGCGTGGCGAAGAGCGCGATCTGCGAGAGCAGCCAGGTGACGAGGAAGAAGCGCTCGACGTGGACTGCAGCACGCACCGTGTCTTTGCCGAACACGGCATCGACGTCGACCGAGTGGAGATGGAGCGCGCCCGGCACCGTCGTCTCGAGGAGCAGCCTGGCAGCAGACGAGCCACGCGGCGACCCCGACGGCGATCGCTGCGATGCGGACGGCGCGGCTCAGGCGGCCTCGATTCCAAGCGGCGCGGCAACCCCGTCGGACGGCGGCTCGAGATCGAACGAGAGCTGCTCGGGCCGCGGGCGGTCGCGGATCGCCGGCGCCGAGTACGGGTAGCGATCCGTGAGCAGGAGGAGGTAGGCGTTGGCCTGGCCGCTGTAGCGGAGGCCGACGGCGCCGAGATTGCGGATTCCCTCGGGCATCCGCCCCGTGCAGAGCGCCGCCCACCACCCGAGCAGGGCGACGACCCACGCGACGAAGGTGTAGGCGGTCGCGAGGATGAGCGCGGGGACGGCGAGCCAGATCCGAAACAGGGTGATGAGCCGGTGTTGCCGCTGCGGCGCGTCGATCGCGAGGTCGACGGGGTAGCTCCCCGCGGCGCCGACGAAGCCGGGGAAGGGGCCGCCGACGAGGAAGAGGAACGCGCCGACATGTACCGCGTACCGCACCCAGGCGGCGATGAAGCGGTGCAGGGCCGACGGCACGTGTCCGAGGACGAGGGCGAGGACCCACGCGACGAGCGCGGCGACGAGGACGAGCGCGGCCCACAGCGAGAGCCAGAGGAGGTGCGGGAGTGCGAGCAGGAGCCGGAAGAAGACCGTCACGCGCGATCGTTTCGGGTCGTCGTCGAGCTCGAGCCGGACGGGATGAGGGGGAAGCGAGGCCAGCGGCAGCACGCGCTCGGGATCCGACGTCGGGTAGCGATCCGTGACGAGGAGGAGGTAACCCGCGACCTGGGCCGCGTACGCGATGCCGTAGGCTGCGAGGTCCCGGAGACCTCTCGGTGTGCGTCCCCTGGCGAGCGATGCGAACCACGCGAGGAAGGCGGCCGTTGCGGCGAGGCCGCCGCCGACGCTTCCGACCGCGACCCAGGTCGAGTCGTCGCCGCCCGACGAGCCTCCGTCCCACGGTCCGACGAACGCGGCGCCGCCCACGACCGTCGCGAGCACGAGCACGGGAACCGCGAGCACGAGGCGAGCCGCAACCCGGCCGCGCGACTGCCGCCGCGCCGGCTCGATCTCGACGTCGACCGGGTAGCCGTCGCTGCCGCCGAAGCGCGGCCACGGCGAGGCTGCCAGGTGAAGGTAGGCGCTCACCTGCACGGAGTAGCGGACGTACGAGACGACGAACCCCTGGAGCGACTTCGGCGCCCGCCCCTCGAAGAGCAACGCCAGCCAGAGGACGACGGTCACTGCGAGGGCGGCGACGCCCCAGAGCGCCACGACGACCAGGTGGGGGATCGCGAGGAGCAGGCGGAAGAACACGGTGACGCGCGACCGCTCGAGGTCGTCGGTGACGACGAGCCGGACCGGAAGCGGAGTCACTGGCTCGTCGGGCACGGCCACATCATCCCCGAAGCGGCCCTTCAGTAGGATCGCACGGTGCCCGAGGCGCCCGTCACGCCCGACGACGTCCGCCGCGCGGCAGGGGTCATCGGGGGCGCCGTGCACCGCACGCCGACCTTCAGCTCCGAGAGCCTCGGCGCCGGCCGGTACCTGAAGGCCGAGCTGTTCCAGAAGACCGGCTCCTTCAAGGCGCGCGGCGCGCTCAACCGCATCCGGGCGCTCACGCCGGACGAGCGCGCTCGCGGCATCATCACCGTGTCGGCCGGAAATCATGCCCAGGCGGTGGCGTGGGCGGCCGCCAGTGAAGGGACCGACGCGCTCGTCGTCATGTGGCGGAGCGCGAGCACCGCGAAGGTCGAGGCCGCGCGCGGCTACGGGGCCGCCGTCGACCTCGAGGCGCCCGGGCCGGGGGAGGCGTTCGAGCGGTTGCGCGAGCTCGAGGAGGAGACGGGGCGCGTGTTCGTGCACCCGTTCGACGATCCCGTCGTGGTCGCGGGTGCCGGGACCGTCGGGCTCGAGATCCTCGAGGACGTTCCCGAGGTCGACACCGTCGTCGTCGCCTGCGGCGGAGGCGGTCTCGTCTCCGGGATCGCGGCCGCGTGCGTTCCCGCAGGAGTCCGAGTCGTCGCCGTCGAGCCGGAGAGGTCGAACGCGCTCGCGCTCGGGCTGGCCGCGGGAGAGCCCGTCCCGGTCACGCCGGAGACCATTGCCGACGCGCTGACCGCGCCGTTCACGGCGGACCTCCCGCTCGCGATCTGCGGGGCGCTCGGCGTCGGCGTCGTGCTCGTGTCGGAGGACGAGATCGAGGAGGGCTTTCGGTTCCTCTACAGCCGGGCCAAGCTCGCCGCCGAGCCGGGCGGCGCAACCGCCACGGCGGCCGTGCTCGCGGGGAAGGTGGAGGGGGCGAACGTCGTCTCCGTCGTCTCGGGAGGCAACGTCAGCGCCGATATCGCCTCTGCTATTCTGGCTCGACCATGAAGGCTGACATCCATCCAGAGTACGTCCTCGCGCACGTCACGTGCTCCTGCGGCAACGAGTTCATGACGCGTTCCACGAAGCCGGAACTGCACGTCGAGGTCTGCTCGCACTGCCACCCGTTCTACACGGGCAAGCAGAAGCTGATGGATTCCGGCGGTCGGGTCGAGCGCTTCCAGCGCAGGCTCGAGAAGGCCGGCGGCGCCCGCCGCTGACACAACCATGAGCGTCTCCTACGGCGGCCAGGCCGTGCTCGAAGGTGTCATGATGCGCGGTCCTGCGGTCTGGTCGGTCGCCGTCCGCACGCCTGCCGGCGACGTCGTCGAGGTGACCCAGCCGGTCAGCTCGCCGATGCAACGCCACCGCATCTGGCGACTCCCGGTGATCCGCGGTGTGATCGCGCTGGGTGAGTCGCTCGCGATCGGGTTCCGCGCGCTCGCCATCTCGGCGAACTACGCCATGCAGCCGGAAGGGGAGGAGGGTGAGGAGGCGCCGCAGGAGGTCTCGACCGAGATCTCGCGCGGCCAGATCATCTTCTCGTTCGTGATCGCGATCGGGTTCGCCCTGATGCTGTTCAAGGTGGGACCGGCGCTGCTCACGAGCTGGCTGCCGGTCGACGGCAGGTACTCCTTCGTCGTCGTCGAGGGCCTGATCAGGGTGGCGGTGTTCGTCCTCTACATCGTCCTCATCGGCCTGCTGCCCGACCTGAAGCGCGTCTTCCAGTACCACGGCGCCGAGCACAAGGCCATCAACGCGCTCGAGGGCGGCTCCGAGCTGACGCCCGAGAAGGTGCAAACGTTCAGCTTGATCCATCCCCGTTGCGGAACTGCTTTTTTGCTCTGGGTCATGGTGATCGGGATCTTCGTCTTCGCCTTCGTCGGGCGGCCCGTCTGGTACTGGCTCATCCTCAGCAGGATTCTCCTCTTGCCGGTGATCGCGGGCCTCGCCTACGAGCTCATCCGCTATGCCGGCAAGCACCAGGGGAACCGCGTCCTGATGACGCTCCTCGCGCCGGGCCTCTGGTTGCAGCGGCTCACGACCCGGGAGCCGTCGCTCGACCAGATCGAGGTCTCCATCCGGGCGCTGCAGGAGGTCATGCGCGTGGAGCAGTCGGAGAGCGAGCAGGAGCTCAAGGCGGAGTCCCGCGTCGAAGTCATGGCCTAGTGCGGCGTCTCACAACAGCAGACAGGAACGCATCGTTGTGAGACGCCGCACTACAGTAATCAACATGGAGTGGGGTGTCCCGAAACGATCATTTCCGGTCGAACGTTGCGGGACACCCCGCTGACGTGCCGAGGATCGTCCGCGAGGCAGACTGCAGCTGGGAGGGGAACGTCGCGCGCGGCACTGGGTCGATCAGCGCCCACTCCTCCGGGGCGTTCACGGGGCTCGGGTACTCGGTGGCGACGCGCATCGGTGCGCCGGAGGGGAAGACGAGCCCCGAGGAGCTGCTCGCCGCCGCGCACGGCGCCTGCTTCACGATGTCGCTCGCGAGCGAGCTGACGAAGGCCGGCACGCCGCCAGCACGTCTCGACGTACGCTGCGTGATCACGATGGACGAGGTCGAAGGCAAGGGACATCAGGTCGTGCACTCGCAGATCGAAGCGCACGGCACCGTCCCGGACTGCGACGACGCGGCCTTCGCGCAGGCGGCCGAGGCGGCGGACGCCGGCTGCCCGCTGTCGGCGCTGATCCGCGCGAGCGCGACGGTGGCCGTCTCTGCAACGCTCTAACGTTGTGAGACGCCGCAATAGGTAGCGAGACACACCGACGACGAGGAGGCGACCGACAATGGCAACCGAGCGCACGATGAGCACGACCTGGCGCGGAACCCTGATGGAGGGCTCGGGCACGATCCACGAGGCGGGGAGCGGCGCGTTCGGCCCTCTCGACGTCACGTGGGCCTCGCGGGCGGAGGAGCCCGACGGGAAGACGAGCCCCGAGGAGCTCATCGCGGCCGCACATTCGGCCTGCTTCTCGATGGCGCTCTCGCTCGCGCTCGCGCGGGCGGGGACGCCGGCAGACCAGCTCGACACGTCCTCGACGGTGACGTTCGTCCCGGGCACCGGCATCACCAAGGTCGCGGTGACCGTGCGCGGCAGCGTCACCGGGATCGACGAGGCCGCCTTCGTGGCGGCGGCCGAAGGCGCGAAGGTCGGCTGTCCGGTCTCGAAGGCGCTCGCCGGTGTGCCGGAGATGACGCTGGACGCCGGCCTCGTTCCGGCGCCCGGCTAGAGCCGGGCGCCCGCCCGCCTGGCTTCCGCCAGGCGGCGGAGCGGCGAGCCCGGCCATCAGCCACGCTATTTTCTCTGCGTGGCCGGAATCGAACCACTCGTCGACGAGCTCGAGCGCTCGTACGCCGACCTGCAGGCGCGGCTGTCCGACCCTGCCGTGTACAACGACCACCGTGAGGCCGCGGACGTCGGGCGCCGGCTCAAGGAGCTGGAGGCGCCGCACAAGCTTGCCGTCGCGTGGCAGGGCGCGCGCGCCGATCTCGTCGACGCGCGGGACGACCCGGAGCTTGCCTCGCTCACCGCCGGTCTGGAGACCGAGGTCGACCGGCTCGAGGAGGAGTTGAAGGCGGCCCTCGTCGAGCGCGACCCCGCCGACGCCAAGGACGTCATCGTGGAGGTGCGGCAGGGCGTCGGAGGGGACGAAGCGGCGCTGTGGGCCGGCGACGTCTTCCGCATGCTGAGCCGGTACGCGGAGCGCCGCGGCTTCAAGACGGAGGTCCTCTCCTCCAGTGAGAGCGAGAGCGGCGGGTTCAAGGAGGTCGTGTTCGCGGTCAAGGGCGACGGCGCCTACTCGGTCTACAAGTACGAGGCGGGCACACACCGCGTGCAACGGGTGCCGGAGACCGAGTCGCAGGGACGCATCCACACCTCCACCGCGACCGTGGCCGTGATGCCCGAGGCCGAGGAGGTGGAGGTGGAGATCGCGGAGAACGACCTGAAGATCGACGTCTACCGCTCCACCGGCCCGGGCGGCCAGAGCGTCAACACGACCGACTCCGCCGTCAGGATCACGCACCTGCCGACGGGTGCAGTCGTCTCGATGCAGGACGAGAAGTCGCAGCTCCAGAATCGCCAGAAGGCGATGCGCGTCCTCCGCGCGCGGCTGTACGACCTCGAGCGCGAGAAGCAGCAGGCCGAGGTCTCCGCCGCGCGCAGGTCGCAGATCGGGACCGGCGAGCGGGCCGAGAAGATCCGCACGTACAACTACCCGGAGAACCGGATCACGGATCACCGGATCAAGCTGACGGCGCACCGGCTCGACCAGGTTCTCGACGGAGATCTGCAGGAGTTCACCGACGCGATTCAGTCCGAGGACCGGCGGCTCTCGCTCGAGGCAGTGTGAAGGGCGACGGCGGCGGGCCCGAGCCCGTCTCCGTCTCCGCCACCGGCCGGTCGACGCTCGCAGAGGTGCTGCGTCTCTCGACCGAGCACCTGGCGGTCAGGGAATCCGAGACGCCGAGGCTCGATGCGGAGCGGCTCCTCGCCAAGGCCACGGGGCTGGAGCGAATCGAGCTGTACATGCAGCTCGACCGGCAACTGACGCCGGCCGAGCTGGATGCGGCCCGGGCGCTCGTCGCGCGGCGGGCGCGGCGCGAGCCGCTTCAGTACGTGCTGGGCGAATGGGGGTTCAGGCGGCTGACGCTGACCGTGGATCCGCGCGCACTGATCCCGCGTCCGGAGACGGAGATCCTGGTCGAACGCGCGCTGGCGCTCGTCGCGGGAACGGAGCGGCCGCGCGTGCTCGACGTCGGCACCGGCTCCGGCGCGATCGCGCTCGCGATCGCGGACGAGCACCCGGGTGCGGCCGTGACGGGGATCGACAGCTCGGAGCGCGCGCTGGCGCTCGCGGCCGAGAACGTCGCGAGGACCGGGTGTTCCGTCACGCTCGAGCGGCACGACCTCTTCGCCGGCCTGCCGGCGGGGCCCTGGGACCTCGTCGTCTCGAATCCGCCGTATGTCGACGCGGGCGAGCTTTCCGAGCTCGAGCCGGAGGTACGGGACTGGGAGCCTCGGCAGGCGCTCACGGCCGAGGGGGCGGTCGAGGCGGTCGCCGAGGGTGCCCGGACCGTGCTCGCGCCGCGGGGCGCAGTCGTGCTCGAGATCGGCGAGGGGCAGGCGGAGGCGACTGAGCGCCTGCTCACGGAGCTCGGCTTCGTCAGCGTCGGCATCACCCCCGATCTGAGCGGCATCGACCGGGTCGTCGAAGGCAGGCTTCCCTGAGGTCGGCGACCGAGCGAACCGTGCGGGCGCTCCGGGATGGAGGTCTCGTCGTGCTCCCGACGGACACCGTCTACGGCCTCGCGTGCCTCGCGTCGGACGAGGAGGCCGCCGCAAGTCTCTACCGGCTCAAGGGGCGTGACGCCGTGCAGCCCACCGCCGTCGTCTTCGCCCACCCCGACGCCCTGCTCGACCTCGTTCCCGAGCTTCGCGGCGCCCAGGAAGCGGCTGTGCGGGCCGTGCTCCCCGGTCCATTCACCCTCGTGCTGCCGAACCCGGGCCGTCGCTTTCCCTGGCTCAACACCGTCCGTCCGGACGCGATCGGAGTTCGCGTGCCGTTGCTCCCGGCGCCGGCCGCCGAGGTCGTCGGAGCGGTGGGGGCGGTGGCCGCGACGAGCGCGAACCTCCCCGGCGAGCCCGACCCACGCCGCCTCGAGGACGTGCCGGAGCGGCTCCTGCGGGGAGTCGCTGCCGCCGTCGACGGCGGGGAGCTCCACGGCACACCGTCGACCGTGATCGACCTCACAGGCCCGGAGCCGGTCGTCCTGCGGGAGGGGGCGGGCGATGCGGCCGCCGCGCTCGCCCGCCTCGAGGCAGGCGCCGCACGGCGACGGTGTCAGTAGCATCGAGGCCATGGGCGGCCACTCCCTCGACCGGTTGCGCGCCGCCGGCCTCGACGAGATCGACCCTGACGTGGCGGCGCTGCTCGGGGAGGAACTCGAGCGGCAGCGCGGCCAGATCGAGCTCATCGCCTCGGAGAACTTCACGTGGCCCTCGATCCTCGAGGCGGTCGGCTCGGTGCCGACGAACAAGTACGCGGAGGGCTACCCGGGCAAGCGCTACTACGGCGGCTGCGAGGTCGTCGACCGCATCGAGCAGCTCGCGATCGACCGGGCGAAGGCCCTCTTTCAGGCGGAGCACGCAAACGTCCAGCCGCACGCGGGCGCCCAGGCGAACATGGCCGTCTACCTGGGCCTGCTCGAGCCGGGGGACACCGTTCTCTCGCTCCGCCTCGACCACGGCGGCCACCTCACGCACGGGCTCAAGGTCAACTTCTCGGGCCGCCTCTACACGATCGTCCACTACGGCGTCTCGCGCGAGACGAACATGGTCGACTACGCCGAGGTGCTCGAGCTCGCGAAGGAGCACCGCCCGAAGGTGATCCTGTGCGGAGGCTCCGCCTACCCGCGCACGGTCGAGACGTGGGAGTTCCGGAAGATCGCCGACGAGGTTGGCGCGCTTCTCTGGTGCGACATGGCGCACTTCGCCGGTCTCGTGGCGGCAGGACTGCATCCCAATCCGGTAACCGACTGCGACGTCGTCACCTCGACGACGCACAAGACGCTCGCCGGCCCGAGGGCCGGCTTCGTCCTCTGCCGGGAGGTGCATGCGGCCGCGATCGACCGCGCCATCTTCCCGGGCCTCCAGGGCGGCCCGCTCGAGCACGCGATCGCAGCGAAGGCGACGTGCTTCAGGATCGCCGCCTCGGCCGCCTTTCGCGAGTACCAGGCGCAGGTGCGCGCGAACGCCGATGCGCTTGCAGCCTCGCTGCTGGACGGCGGCCTGGACGTGCTGACGGGGGGCACCGACACCCATCTGCTGCAACTCGACCTGCGCCGGACGGAGTGGACGGGGAAGGATGCGGAGGAACGGCTGCACGACGTCAAGCTGACGACCAACCGCAACACGGTCCCCTTCGACGAGCGCCCCCCGACCGTCGCCTCGGGCGTCCGCCTGGGCACCCCGGCCGCGACGATGCGAGGGTTCGACGAGGACGACTTCCGCGAGGTCGGCAGGATCATCGTCGGCGCCCTCGGCGACGAGGCGGATGTGCCGGCGCTGGCGGCACGGAGCGCGGCGCTCTGCGCGAAGCGCCCTCTGTACGACGGCTTCCGGGGCTACACGAGGTACGCGGCGTGAGCGGCACAGTCGTCGAGGTCGACCATCCGCTGATCCGGCACAAGGTCGGGCCTCCTGCGCGACGTCACCACCACGACGCAGATGTTCCGCCAGCTCGTCAACGAGCTCACCCTCCTGCTCACCTACGAGGCGACGAAGGACCTCGCCGACGAGGAGGTCGAGATCGAGACCCCGCTGGAGATGACGACGGCACGGCGGATCAGCGGCAAGAAGGTGGCCGTCTGCCCGATCCTGCGGGCGGGGATGGGGATGCTCGACGCGGTGCTGTCGCTCATCCCGGGCGCGCGCGTCGGGTTCATCGGCCTCTACCGAAACGAGGAGACGCTCCTCCCCGTCGAGTATTTCGTGAAGCTGCCCGCGGACATCGCCGAGCGGGGCGTGATCCTGCTCGACCCGATGCTCGCGACGGGCAACTCGACCGCGGCGGCCGTCGAGACGGTGAAGGCGGCCGGCGCGAGCTCGGTGCGCCTGATCGCGCTCATCGCAGCGCCCGAGGGCATCGCCCGGATCCACCGCGACCATCCGGATGTCGCTATCGTCGTCGCCGCGGTCGACCGCGGCCTGAACGAGAAGGGCTTCATCGTCCCGGGTCTCGGGGACGCAGGCGACAGGCTCTACGGCACGAAGTAGGAGGCGATGGACCAGCTTCGGGAGAGCCCGGAGGTTCTGTACGGCGCGGCGATCGCGTTCCTGATCGTCGTGCTCCTGACACCGGCGGTGGGCGGCATGGCCCGGCTCCTCGGCGTCGTCGACACTCCGGACGCGCGCCGCCTCAACCGGCGTCCGATCCCGCGGCTCGGCGGGCTCGCCATCGTCATGGGCATCCTCGTCCCGTCGCTCGCGTTCCTCGACCTCTCCGGGGAGATGCGGGGCATCCTGCTCGGGGCGGCGGTCGCATGCGTCGTCGGAGCGATCGACGACTTCCGCGGGCTGGCGCCGCTGCCGAAGCTCGGAGGGCAGGTTCTCGCGGCGGCGATCCCGACGGCATTCGGCGTCTGGATCGACGATTTCACGTTCCCCTTCCTCGGAGCGGTCGCCGTGCCCGCGTGGATCGGCGTGCCGCTCACGATCGTGTGGATCGTCGCCGTCATGAACATGGTCAACTTCCTCGACGGCCTGGACGGGCTCGCGTCGGGCGTCTGCGCGATCTCGGGCACGACCTTCGCCGTTCTCGCTCTCTCGCTCGGCAAGGTGGACGCGGCGGTACTCTCGGCCGTCGTCGCCGGCGCCTGCCTCGGATTCCTGCGCCACAACTTCTTCCCGGCGCGCATCTTCATGGGCGACTCGGGAGCACTCGTGCTCGGGTTCACGCTCGCCACGGTGTCGGTGGCCGGCTTGCTGAAGACGGCCTCGACGGTGGTGCTGTTCCTGCCGTTGCTCGTGCTGGCGGTTCCGATCATCGACACGTCGTTCGTCGTTCTGAAGCGGCTGAAGTACCGGCAGCCGATCTCGGTGGCCGACCGTTCGCACCTCCACCATCGCTTCATCAACATCGGCTTCGGCCAGCGCCGCGCCGCGGCCACGATGTGGGCGTGGACGGCGTGCCTCGGGGCCGCCGCGCTCGCGACGCGCTTCGTCCCCTTCCGCGAGGGCGGCATCTGGCACCCGTGGGAGACGCTGGCCGTCGTCGCGATCGCGTTCGGGGCGCTCGCGTTCTCCGTCTACATCGTCTACCTGCTCGAGATCGTGAAGCTCGGGAACCCTCGCATCCGGCGCAGGCTCGAGGAACGGGACCGCCGCGAGCGGCGGTCGGCGTGACCCGCGTCAGCGCCGCCCGGCCTCGGCCCGCTCCACGAACTCCGCCAGCCTGTCGTTGAACTCCGGGTGCCGTTGCGCGGTGTGACCGAAGCCGGGCAGCACCACGCGTTCCGCCCCGAGGCGGGCCTCGAGCACGTCGCAGACGGCGTCGAAGCCGGCGTGGTGGGCGCCCGAGACGACGAGCGTCGGGAACTGGGCCGCCGCGAGCTCGTCGAGCGGGATCTCCGCCTCCCAGGGGCCGCGCTCCACGATCAGCGTTCGTGCGCCCTGCTCCAGCTGCGGCGGTAGGGGAGAGGGCGGGACGAAGTCGGAGCCGACGTACTCGAGGAAGCCCCGCAGGAACGCCTCCGGATCGTCCTTCGGGCCGGTCCGCCACCACTCGGCCCCGTCGTGGGTGAAGTCGTCCGCCGCGGCGTTGCCGCGGGCGACCCGCGTCGCCGGTGGCTCGATCACGGTCAGCGACCGCACCCGCTCCGGCACGGCCGCGGCGGCCAGGAGCGCGATCACGCCGCCGTAGGAGTGGCCGACGAGGTGGGCCCCGCCGAAAAGCCTCCCGGCGACGAAGACGGCGTCATCATCGAAGTCGACGTGGTCGACGGGCGGGTTCGGCGGGAACCCCGGACGCTCGAGGATGTCGAGCTCGAAGCGGTCTTCGAGCGGGCGCTGACCGCTCCACGTCGGCCGGCCGCCCATGACGCTGCCGTGGACGAAGACGATTCTCGGAAGGCCTCCGGGCACCTGCACGAATGTAGTCGTTTTTGGCTCAACGACGGGAATTCAGGTGTTACAAGCTGCCTGATATGCTGGCGCCGGAATGGTCGACGCGACGCCCTCGCAGCCGCACTCGCTGGCGACCGCTTCAGGGCTCCTGCTCGGGACGCTCGCCCTCGCGATGGCCGTCGGCGCGCTCGTCGGCTGGGCGCTCGGCTGGCGCCGGGCTCGGCCTCCTCATCGGCGCCGTGCTCGGGATCCCGCTCGCGGTCTTCGTCGTCTATCGCGTCTACTCGAGGCAGTCGTGAGCGCGAACCTCTTCTCGTCGCCGCGACCCGTCCCCGGACGCCTCGCGCCGATGCTCGCAGGCAGCGCGCTGATCCTGCTCGCGCTCCCGGTCTTCGCGATCGCGGGCTGGCCGCTGCGCGGCTGGGCACTCGCGGCGGTGCTCTGGATCGCGGCGCAGGCGCTCGCCTTCCTACTGACGCGGCTCCCGCTCGATGCGGGTAACCTCGCCGCGTCGGGCGTGAGGGGCATCGGGATGAGCTTCAGGGCATTCATCGTTGGCATACCGCTGGTGGCGGTCACCGTCGCCGACTCGAGCATCGGGGTCGCCGCCGCGCTCCTCTACGCCCTCGCCTATACGCTCGAGCTGGCCGTCTCGCTGATCACGTTCTTCGGGGCGGAGGCGAAGTCGTGAGGCGCCTGCTCGCGCTGGCGCTCGGCCTGCTCCTCGCGCTCCCGGCCGTCGCGCTCGCCGCGGACGAGACGACGACCACGAGCGACAAGGACTTCGACCCCTCGGAGGAGTGGAACCTGCACGAGTGGATCCCGATCCACGTCGGGCCGCTCAACCTCTCGATTACGAAAGCGGTCGCCTACCTGCTCCTCGGGGCGCTGCTCTCGATCCTGCTCGGCGTCGTCGTGATGCGCGTCAAGACGGGCAAGGATCCCGACCGCAAGCAGGCCCTCGGCGAGATCATCTACGAGATCGCCCAGGTCCAGGTTGCCGAGCAGGGCCTGCCGGCCAAGGCGATGCGGACCTGGTTCCCGTACTGCGCCAGCCTGATGATCTTCATCTGGGTCGTGAACATGCTCGGCTTCATCCCGCTGCCGCTGTCGGACGAGAAGGTCACCATCGCCGGTGTCGAGCTGCCGACGCTGGCGATCTTCGCGGCCACCTCGACGCTGTCCGTCACGCTGGCGCTCGCGCTGATGACGTGGGTCTTCACGCACGTCGAGGGGATTCGCGCGAACGGCGTCCTGCGCTACCTGCAGAGCTGGATCCCGGACGTCCCGAAGGCTCTCTACCCGCTGATCATCCCGCTCGAGATCCTCGGCCAGTTCATGCGGCTGATCAGCCTCTCCGTCCGTCTCTACGCCAACATGCTGGCCGGCCACATGCTGATCCTCACGTTCATCGGGCTCATCTTCGTGCTCGGCAACCTCGCGGTCGCGGTCGTCGCGGTGCCCGCCGCGATCGCCTTCTACCTCTTCGAGGTCGTGATCGTCGTCTCGATCCAGGCGTATATCTTCGCCGCCCTGTCCGCCATCTACATCGGCTCGGCCATCGAGCCGGAGCACTAAGGAGGAATGACCTCACATGCTGTCCTCGTTTCTTCTCCTCGCGGAGACCACCGGTGACGTCGCGGATGCCGGCAAGGCGATCGCGCTCGCACTGGGCATCGGCCTCGGCTCGCTCGGCGCCGGCGTCGGGATCGGCAACATCTTCGGGTCGATGATCCAGGCCGTCGCCCGCCAGCCCGAGCTGCGCGGCGAGCTGCAGGGAATTCAGTGGCTCGGGTTCGCGCTGACCGAGGCCGTCGTCTTCTACGGCCTCATCGGCGGCCTCCTCGCCTACGTCCTCGTCTGAGTTGAGCAGCGTGCTCGCATCGAGCGGCCTCATCGAGGTCGTCCCGGGCCTCATGATCTGGACGCTGGTCGCCTTCGGGGTCACGTTCTTCGTGCTCAAGAAGGTCGCCTTCAAGCCGATCCAGAAGACGATCGACGATCGCCGGGACCGGATCCGGGAGGCGGTCGAGGAGGCGGACAGCGCCCGCAACGAGGCACGTGAGCTGCTCGAGCAGAACCGTGCCATCCTCGCCGAGGCCCGCTCCGAGTCGGCGAAGATCCTCGCCGAGGCGCGCAAGGTGTCGGACGCCCAGATCCAGCGGGCGAAGGACGAGGCCGAGGTCGAGCGGCAGCGGCGGCTCGAGGACACCCGCAAGCAGATCGACGCCGAGACGGTGCGGGCGATCGACCAGATCCGGGGCGAGGTCGCCGACCTGACCCTGGAGGCGACGCAGCGCGTCGTCGGCAAGGTGCTCGACTCGAGCGACCAGCGCCGGCTCATCGACGAGGCGATCGAGGGCCTCGACTTCTCGGTGCTCGAGCGGGGGAGGGGCTAGAGCGCGGTGGCCATCGCGGAGCGCCTGTACGCGCGGGCCCTGTTCGAGGCCGCGCAGGAGCAGGGACGGCTCGACGCGGTCCACCGCGACCTCGGCGACTTCGCCGCGGCGGTGGAGTCGTCGCCCGAGCTGGCTGCGTTCCTCACCAACCCCGAGGTCGAGTCGGCGGTCAAGGTCGACGTCCTCGGCGAGCTGTCGGACGGCGCGGACGAGCTCGTGCACAACTTCCTCCGCCTGCTCGCCGAGAAGGGGCGCGCCGGGCAGATCCCCGCGATCCGCAACGAGCTCCAGGCTCTCGTCGACCGCGCTCAGGGTCGCGTCGCAGTCGAGCTGACAACCGCGCTCGAGCTGTCCGACGACGAGGCCGCCTCGATCGTCGAGCAGATCGAGCAGGCCTCCGGCCGCACGGTCGAGGCAACCCGCAAGGTCGATCCCGAGCTGATCGGCGGCCTCATCCTGCAGGCGGGCTCGCTGCGCGTCGACGCCAGCGTGCGCGGCCGGCTGCAGCGCCTCCGCCGCGAGCTCGTCACCCGGTAACGAAGGAGAAAACGTGAAGCTACGCCCCGAAGAGATCACCTCGATCCTCAAGTCCCGGATCGAGCAGTACGACGTCGAGACGGACCTGTCCGAGGTCGGGACGGTGCTGCAGGTCGGCGACGGCATTGCGCGCGTCCACGGGCTCGAGAACTGCGTCTCGCTGGAGCGGCTCGACTTCGAGCACGGCGTCGTCGGGATCGCCTTCAACCTCGAGGAGGACAACGTCGGCGTCGCGCTCTTCGGCCAGTGGCAGCTCGTCAAGGAGGGCGAGCCGGTGCGCCGCACGGGCGCGGTCATGAGCGTCCCCGTCGGCGAGGGGCTCCTCGGCCGCGTCGTCGACCCGCTCGGCACCCCGCTCGACGGCCAGGGCCAGATCGAGGCGGCGACGACCCGGCCGCTCGAGTTCAAGGCGCCCGGTGTCGTCCAGCGCCAGCCGGTCAAGGAGCCCCTGCAGACCGGCCTCAAGGCAATCGACTCGATGATCCCGATCGGCCGCGGCCAGCGCGAGCTCATCATCGGCGACCGCAGCACCGGCAAGACCGCGGTCGGCATCGACACGATCATCAACCAGAAGGGCGGCGACATGATCTGCATCTATGTCGCCGTCGGTCAGAAGGCCTCGACGGTGGCGCAGGTGTACGAGAAGCTGCGCGACGAGGGCGCGATGGACTACACGATCATCGTCTCCGCGCCCGCGCAGGAGGCGGCCCCGATCAAGTGGATGGCGCCGTTCGCCGGCGCGGCCATGGGCGAGTTCTTCCTCTACAGCGGCAAGCACGCGCTCGTGATCTACGACGACCTCTCGAAGCACGCGGACTCCTACCGGCAGCTCTCGCTGCTGCTCCGGCGCCCGCCGGGCCGCGAGGCGTTCCCCGGTGACGTCTTCTACCTGCACTCGCGCCTGCTCGAGCGCGCGTGCAAGCTCAACGACGCGCTCGGCGGCGGCTCGCTCACGGCCCTGCCGATCATCGAGACCCAGGCAGGCGACGTCTCCGCGTACATCCCCACGAACGTGATCTCGATCACGGACGGCCAGATCTTCCTCGAGTCCGACCTCTTCTTCTCGGGCGTGCGCCCGGCCATCAACGTCGGCATCTCCGTGTCGCGCGTCGGCGGCAACGCGCAGACGAAGGCGATGAAGAAGGTGGCGGGCCGTCTCCGTCTCGACCTTGCCCAGTTCCGCGAGCTCGAGGCTTTTGCGCAGTTCGGCTCCGAGCTCGACCCGGCCACGCAGCAGGCGCTCGGCCGCGGCGAGCGGATGGTCGCGACCCTGAACCAGCCGCAGTTCCAGCCGTGGCCCTTCGAGGAGCAGGTCGTCGCGATCTACGCCGGCAACGGCGGCTACCTCGACCAGGTCCCGGTCGGACAGGTGCCGCGCTTCCAGGAGGAGCTCCGCGAGACGCTGCGCGCCGACGGCGCGGTCTACACGGAGATCCGCGAGACGCAGGATCTCGGCGACGAGACCGTCGCGAAGCTGGACGCGGCGCTCAAGAGCTTCCGGGACAGCTTCAGCGTGATCGAGGAGAAGGGGCTCGCCGGCTAGTGGCGTCCGTCCAGGACCTGAAGCGGCGGATTCGCTCCGTCACCAACACGCGGAAGATCACCCGCGCGCTCGAGCTCGTCGCCGCCGCGAAGCTGCGGCGGGCACAGGGCCGGATCGAGGCGATGCGGCCGTACGCCGACACGATGGGCGATCTGATCGCGGGAGTGGGGAGGGCGGCTTCGTCCGTGCGGAGCCTGCCGCTCCTGCAACAGCGCGAGACGATCGAGACCGTCCTCCTCGTCCCGCTCACCGGCGATCGCGGGCTCGCCGGTGCGTTCAACGGCCAGGTCATCCGCCGGGCCTTCGCGCTCGAGCGGCAGCTCGCAGGCCGAGGCGATGAAGGTGCGCTGGCTGCCCGTCGGCAAGAAGGGCCGCTCGACCCTCGCCTTTCGCGGCCGCGACGCGGTGGACGCCTACGTCGGGTTCTCGGACGGCCCGGCCTACAGCGACGCCCAGGCTGTCGCCCACCGGGCCGCGCAGCTCTACACGGACGGCGAGGTCGACCGCGTCGTCCTCGTGTACAACACGTTCGTCTCGGCGCTGACGCAGAAGGTGACCGACCGCGACATCCTGCCGATCTCGCGCGACGTGCTCGAGACGGACGACGAGGAGCGCCGCGAGGACGCGATGCGCGGCGACTTCATCTTCGAGCCCGAGCCGGAGGAGATCCTCGCGCGGCTCCTCCCGGTCTACCTCGAGACCGAGATCTACCGCGCCCTGCTCGAGTCGGCCGCGTCGTTCCAGGGCGCGCAGATGACGGCGATGCGGAACGCGTCGAAGAACGCCGGCGAGCTCATCGACCGCGTCACGCTGCAGATGAACCGCGCCCGCCAGGCGGAGATCACGCAGGAGATCCTCGAGGTCGTCGCCGGCGCCGAGGCGCTCGCCTAGGGCGGCGGCGGGCGGCGGCTCGATGTTTGCAAAATCCGTACCTTGCGGGCTCCTGCTCGTCCGTTACCCTGTCACGCGTGGAGCACACCTCCCATAGAGCCCTGAGCTCTTCTCGCTTCATGCGCTGGCTGCCGTGGCTGGCGGGCACCGTGTTGGTCGCCGGGGTTGCCGTAGGGCTCATCTCCGTCTTCGGCCTCTGGAACACGGCCAAGCCGCTTCCCGCATCCGGCCCGAGCACCCCGGTCCAGCGACCGGTGGTCGAGAAGAAGGTGGTGCTCTCGCCTGAAGCGAGGCGCGTGGCGGGCCGGTTCATCCTCACGGCGGTGGCCCGGCGCAACCTCGCGGAGTCCTACGAGCTCGTCGGCCCCCAGCTGAAGGCCGGCCTGACGCGTGCCCAGTGGAAGACGGGCAACATCCCGATAGTGCCCTTCCCGGTGAATCTCCTCAAGATCTCGCCGATGAAGGTGGACTTCTCGTACAAGGATCATGCGCTGCTCGAGGTCGCCCTGCTCCCGCAGGCCGGCAGCAAGGTGAACGGTGTGAAGGTCAAGCCGCAGCTTTTCTACCTGGAGCTGCGGGCCTACGGAGAGGGGAAGGGCAGGCGCTGGCTCGTCACCGACTGGGTGCCGCGGGGCGCGCCTCACATTCCTCTGCCGGCGAGTTAGAGCGGCACGCGTGTGTCCTTACGCCCCACCGGCCTTGCACTGAGGGGCCTGACGGGGCGTGCTCACGCCAAGAAGACGGCGCCGGCTCTGGTGGCTTCTTGCGGCCATGGGCGTCGCGGCGGGGCTCGCAGCGGTCGGGATTCGCTACCCGAACACGGCGACGAAGGAGCCGACCGTCCTGTCGGACGACGGGCCCTCCTCGGTGTACGTGCAGCCCAAGACCGTGCCGTTGACCGGCGCGCGGAAGGACGCCGCGAGACAGGTCGCACGGGCATTCGTCGTCGATGCGGTGTTACGCATCGACCCGGCTGCGGCCTGGAAGCTCGTCACGCCGAGCCTACGCGGAGGTACGGCGCCCGCCGACTGGCGGCAAGGGAACATCCCGGTTGTCCCCTTCGACAAGAACGTGCTGAAGAGGGTGAAATGGAACCTCTGGTACTCCTACGCGGACCGAGTCGGGTTCGAGGTCGGACTGATCCCGAAGCCGGGGCGTGGCGAGCAGGTGACGAAGTTCACGCTCGAGCTGAACGAGTTCGGTCGTGGCTCGCATGGCCACTGGCTCGTGAGTTCCTGGACGCCGGCGGCTACGCTCGAGCCGGCGCCGCCCAGCGCGAGATCCCGGCTTTCGGAATCGGCGTACGCCGGGCCTCGCGGTCAACTCAGTGCCTACTGGCTCGTCGTTCCCCTTGGCCTCGTGCTGCTCGCGGTGGTCCTGCCGGTCTGTCTGGCCACCCGCGAATGGCGGCGTGGGGTGCGCGCCGCGCGCGCACATCGCTCCGGATCCGCCGCGTCGTAGCGTGGTCGGAGCACGACGGCGGCTCGCCGGGGATCGAATCTCACGCGGGCGGCGAGTGCCCAAGCGGCCCCTGGACGCGGCCCGCGGCCGCGCTATGCTGCCACAGTTAAATGTCTTCTCCGTTATCAGATAGGCAGCCCCAGCACCTCGGCGGCACCGGGCTCGTCGCAGAGATCGCGGCCGAGTCCGGCCCCGAGCTGGGCGAGATCCAGGTCAAGGCACGCGGCTACTGGGAGCAGGTGTGGATCCGCCTCAGGCGAGACAAGATCGCGATTGCGGGTGCCGTCTTCATCGTCTTTCTCTTCATCGCCGCCTTCGTCATCGCACCGATCGCCGCGCACCTACTCGGACATGGTCCGAACGACCAGTTCGGGGCCGCGGTCGACCCGGCCACCTACATCCCCGTCGGCCCCTGGTCGTGGGTCTCCAAGCTCCCGTACATCGGCGCCACCGGCCATTTTGGCTCGACCCTCTTCATCCTCGGCGCCGACGACGTCACCGGTCGCGACGAGTTCCTGCGGCTCCTGTACGGCGCACAGGTGTCGCTCGAGGTCGCCATCGGTGCGACGGTGATCGGCATGGTGATCGGGGTCACGATGGGGGCGATCGCCGGTTACTTCGGCGGGTGGTCGGACACGATCGTCTCCCGGCTGACGGACATCGTGATGGCGTTCCCATACCTGCTGTTCGTGATCGCGCTCGCGAGCACGGTCGGCGAAAGACTCGACAGTGTGACCTTCGGCTTCCTCGGCGAAGGGGTCCTCACGCTCATCCTCGTCCTCGGGCTCTTCTCCTGGTTCTACCCTGCCCGCATCATCCGCGCGCAGGTGCTCTCGCTTCGGGAGAAGGAGTTCGTCGAGGCGGCGCGCATGGTCGGCGCGAGCGACACGCGGATCATCCGCTCGCATCTCCTGCCTCACCTCGTGGCGCCGATCATCGTCTACTCGACGCTCGTCATCGCACAGAACATCCTCGCCGAGGCGGGCCTCTCGTACCTCGGGCTCGGCATCAAGCTGCCGACGGCGAGCTGGGGCAACCTTCTCCAGACCGGGTCCAAGTTCTACACGGCTCAACCCTGGCTGATGGTCTGGCCGGGCATCGCGGTGCTCCTGACGACGCTCGCCTTCAACCTGCTCGGAGACGGCCTACGCGACGCGTTCGATCCTCGCTCCAGCCGTTAGCGCTCCCGTCCCGGAGCAATCGCGCCGGCTCCCGCAGCCGCCGCACCGACACCTCCGACGAGATCGCTAACTATGCTCCGCGCGTCATCGTCTCAGATAGGCGACAGGGCAATCACGGCCGCGCTGGCAGCTTCTTGCCTGCTCCGGCACTTTGAAAGGAGTTCGATGCGAAAACGATTGTGGTTCTCGATCGCCGCACTTGCGGTCGGCGGGAGCCTGCTGGTCGCCGGTGTCGTCACCAGCACGGCCAGCGCTGCCAAGAAGGCAGGTGGCGTCATGCGCGTCGACCTGTCCTCCACCGACTTCGACTACCTCGACCCGGCATTGTCGTACGCGTCCTGGACGTGGCAGTTCACGTACCTGACGAACTACAAGCTCCTCAACTTCCCGGACAAGTCGGCGCCGGAAGGTGGCAAGCTCATCCCCGAGGGGGCCGCGTCGCTTCCGCTGGTCTCGAAGGACGGCAAGACGTACACGTTCACGATCAAGGCCGGAGCAAAGTTCAGCAACGGTGAGACCGTCACAGCGCAGAGCTTCGCCGACGCCATCAACCGGAATCTCAACCCCGGGATGCAGTCGCCTGCAGTCCCGTTCATCTCGGACATCGCCGGCGCTCAGGCCGTGGTCGACGGCAAGGCCAAGACCGCCTCGGGCGTGAAGGTGAGCGGGAACAAGCTCATCATCACCCTCACGCAGCCGGGCGCGGACTTCCTCGCCCGGATGACGCTCCCGTTCTTCGCGGCGATCCCGAAGAACATGTCGCTCGACCCGAGGGGTGTCGACGCCCCGCCCTCTGCCGGGCCGTACTACGTGCAGAGCTGGACGAAGAACCGGACGGCCGTGTTCGCCAAGAACCCGAACTACAAGGGCTCGCGACCTCGGAACGTCGACCAGATCGTCGTCACGATCAACACCGACCCGAACCAGAGCTTCCTCAGGGTCAAGTCGGGGGAGGCCGACTTCGACGCAGGCGGCCTGCCGCCCGCTCAGATCGCCTCGCTGGCGCCGCTGCTGAACAAGCAGTTCTTCACGCGTCCGACCGCCGAGACGGACTACCTCGCGCTCAACAACAGCCAGGGCAGTCTCTTCGCCGACGTCGCGGCCCGCAAGGCGATGAACTGGGCCATCGACCGGCCGGCCATGCTCCGTGCCCGCGGCGCGTTCGCCGGGCAGCGGGACGACCAGATCCTGTCACCCGGCATCAGCGGCTACCGCAACGTCACGACCTACCCGCTCAAGGGCGCCAACCCCGTGAAGGCAAAGTCCCTCTACTCCAAGGGCGGGAAGGCGACCGTCTACACGGGTAACGCAGGCGCGGCGCTGATTCAGGGTCAGGTGATCCAGTACAACATGAAGCAGCTGGGGATCGACGCCGACATCAAGCAGTACACGAGCGCCGTCCTCTACGCCAAGGCCGGCACGAAGGGCGAGAAGTTCGATGCAGTTCTCGCAGGCTGGGGCTGGGACTACCCCGACCCGTTCGACTTCGTCGACGTGCTCCTGAACGGGAACAACATCCACGAGACGCAGAACAACAATCTCGCGTACTTCAACGTCCCCGCCGTGAACAAGATGATGGACGAGGCAGCGAAGCTCGTCGGGGACGAACGCTACAAGGCCTACGGCAACATCGACGCGGTGATCACCACGAAGTACGCACCGTGGGCAGCATTCCTCCACCGCAACCAGAACACGTTCCTCTCGGCGCGGATGGACCCGAAGTGCTTCGTCTTCCAGCCGATCTACGCGCGCGTAGACCTCGGTGCGGAGTGCATCAAGTAGAAATTGAACGTAGGGCTGGATCAGAGCAGTGCGGCCGAGGCTCCCGATCGGGAGCCTCGGCCGTTGCCAACTGCCCGTCCGCTCCCCTTTCGACGCGCTAGAGTCTGCAACCGCGTGACAGCGAGCTTCCATCCGACCGCACGGACCGCGACGTGTTCCGCTATCTGATCCGGCGCCTGCTCTGGGCGGGCGTGCTCTTCATCGCCGTCACCGTAGTGACGTACGTCATCTTCTACATCATTCCGGCCGACCCGGCGAAGCTCTTCGCGGGCAAGGCGGCCCGACCGGAGGACGTCGCGCGGGTGGCCCACAACCTCGGACTCGACCGTCCCTTCTATGTCCAGTACTGGAAGTTCCTCCAGCAGCTCGTCTTCCACGGCTCGCTCGGGACCTCGTTCGCCAACCGGCAGGACGTCAACACGATCGTCTTCAACGCAGCACCGGTCACGGCCTCACTCGTGTTCGGCGGCGCGATCCTCTGGATGATGATCGCGGTCCCGGTGGGCGTGCTGTCCGCGCTGCGCCCGCGCTCTCTGACGGACCGGAGTGCGATGGTCTTCGTGCTCGTCGGCATCTCGGCACACCCGGTGTGGCTCGGCCTCATCTTCTCGTACTTCTTCGGCTACAAGCTGGGCTGGACGCCGATCTCCGGCTACTGCGACTTCATCAACCCGCCGCTCGGGGCGAGTTGCGGCGGTCCCGTGCAATGGGCCTACCACATGATCCTGCCCTGGATAACGTTCGCGATCCTCTTCGCAGCGTTGTACGTCCGCATGATCCGCGCCAACGTGCTCGAGACCATGAACGAGGACTACGTGCGCACTGCACGGGCGAAGGGCGCCCCCGAGAACGTCGTCATGCGCTCGCACATCCTGCGGAACGCGATGCTGCCGGTCGTGACGATGCTCGGGATGGACATCGCGCTCGGACTCGGTGGGGCGGTGTTCACGGAGTCGATCTACGGCTTGCCCGGCCTCGGCAATACGCTGATCCACAGCCTCGACGGCTTCGACTTCCCGACCACGGTCGGCATCACCGTGTTCGCGACGACTGCCATCATCATCATCAACCTGTTCGTCGACCTTCTGTATGCCGTCATCGACCCGAGGATTAGGCTCGCCTAGATGGCGCTCCTCGAGGTCAAGGACCTCAAGACGTACTTTCAGACCGACGACGGCATCGTCAAGGCCATCGACGGCGTCAGCTTCTCGATCGAGAAAGGGAAGACGCTCAGCATCGTCGGCGAGTCCGGTTCCGGCAAGAGCGTGACGTGCCTGACGATCATGGGCCTGAACAACCGGCGAACCGCGACCTCGAGCGGCGAGGCACTGTTCAAGGGTGAAGACCTGCTCACGATGAGCTCTTCCAAGCTGCGCGAGATCCGCGGCAACGACATGGCGATGGTCTTCCAGGACCCCATGACCTCCCTCAACCCGGTGCACACGATCGGTCGCCAGCTGATGGAGGCGGTCCTCATCCACCAGGATGTCCCGCGGCAGCAGGCGCGTGCACGAGCGGTGGAGTCGCTCAAGGCGGTTGGAATTCCGCGCGCCGACCGCCGGATCGACGACTACCCGCACCAGTTCTCCGGCGGCATGCGCCAGCGCGTGATGATCGCGATGGCGCTCGTGAACAACCCTGATCTCCTGATCGCCGACGAGCCGACGACCGCTCTCGACGTCACGACGCAGGCGCAGATCCTGCGCCTGCTGGACACGTTGCAGGAGGAGTTCGGGAGCGCGATCATCATGATCACGCACGACCTCGGCGTCGTCGCCGAGATTGCGGACGACGTCGTCGTCATGTACGCGGGCGAGGTGGTCGAGCAGGGGCCCGTCGACGTGCTCTTCGGTGCGCCGCAACATCCGTACACCTGGGGGTTGCTGGGCTCGTTGCCGCGGCTCGACGTATCGGTCGACCGGCTCGTCCAGATTCCCGGCCAGCCGCCGTCGCTGCTCAACCCTCCGAGCGGCTGCCGCTTCCACCCGCGCTGTCAGTACGCGATGGACATCTGTCGGACGACTCACCCCGTTCTCGCCCCAGTCGGCGGCGGCTCCGATGACGTCCACCTCGGTGCGTGCCTTCTCGATCGTGAGGTCCGGGACCGTGAGAGCGCGAGGCTTCTGAGCGCCACCGCGGCAGAGACGAGCTGATGGCGGAGGCAGCTGCTCGTCGTCGACGACTTGAAGATGCATTTCCCGGTGACGCGCGGGATCATCTTCCAGAAGGAGGTCGCCTCGGTGAAGGCGGTGGACGGGGTGAGCTTCACCGTCAACAAGGGCGAAACGCTCGGCGTCGTGGGGGAGTCCGGGTGCGGGAAGTCGACGATGGCGCGCTGCGTCATGCGGCTCCTCGACCCCACGGGCGGCCGCATCGTCTTCGACGGTCGGGACATCACGAGCCTGTCGAGGGTGGACATGCGACCGCTCCGGCGCGAGATGATGATGATCTTCCAGGACCCGTACGCGTCGCTCAACCCGCGCAAGAGGGTCGGCTTCATCGTGGCGGAGGCACTCCAGGTGCACAAGACGGGCACCGAGGCCGAGATCAAGCGACGCGTGCAGGAGCTGCTCGAGGTCGTCGGCCTCAACGCCGAGCATTACAACCGCTTCCCGCACGAGTTCTCCGGAGGCCAGCGACAACGGATCGGCGTTGCCCGCGCACTCGCCGTGAACCCGAAGCTGATCGTCTGCGACGAGCCGGTCTCGGCGCTCGACGTATCCGTGCAGGCCCAGATTCTCAACCTGCTCAAGGACCTGCAGGGGGAGTTCGGGCTGACGTACGTCTTCATCGCCCACGACCTGAACGTCGTCCGGCACATCTCCGACCGGGTGATGGTGATGTACCTCGGCCAGGTGGTCGAGATCGCCGGCCGCGGCATCCTCTACCAGGAGCCCAAGCATCCGTACACGGGGGCGCTTCTCTCGGCCGTGCCGATTCCGAATCCCGCGCTCGGGCGCCAGCGCCAGTCGATCGTGCTGGAAGGCGACGTGCCGAGCCCACTCAACCCGCCGCCCGCCTGCCACTTCCATCCCCGCTGTCCCCGCTTCCACGAGGGTGTCTGCGACGTCGACGACCCGACGATGCAGAGCTTCGGCACCGACCATGAGGCGAAGTGCTTCTATCCGCTCGAGCGATGGCCGATGAACGCAGCGGAGATGGCTGGGACCGGCAGGAAGGAGACGGCGGAGGGCGGCGACGAGGAGGGTATCTCCGAGTCCGGGCGAGTCATACTCGGGCTACAGCCGGCAGAAGGGACGGACGTCATGAGAGCCGAGGACGTCGAAAGGGAGGGCCTCGTGGACGAGTCGGGGATCCATTTCGGTTGGAAGTGGGTCGGCATCGTCGTCGGGGTGGGTGTGCTCTGCCTGCTCGGCTGGCTGGTTGTCAACAGGCTGGTCTACCGATTCGGCGTGATTGCTGCGCTCCTGATCGTCTTCGGGATCCTGATGGCGATCAGCTACCGCGCCGACAAGAAGAAAAGGCGCGAGTACGACGAGTCCTAGCCGGGAACGGAGCGGGGTGCCGGCCGCCACCGTCGCAGGCGCGGAGCTGGACGGTGCAATCGGTGACCGGCCGGTGAGCCGGGCCTCGTCCGCTAGAGCTATGGCCCCGTGAGCCGCGCGCGCGTCGCGGCGGCGCGACGTCTGATCGTGCTGGTTGTTGCAACCACGGCTATCACGGTGGCGGGCTCGCTGGTGGTCGGCGCGCTCGCCGGCGTGGGCGTCAGCCGCTCCGTCTCGCTCGGGCTCTACGTCGTCGGCTGCTTGCTCACGGTCATCGGGTTCGTGCTCGGCAACCGCGGGCCGGCGCGTGTAAAGGGCTCCGGAGCAGCACCGCTCTTCGGCTCACGACTCGTCCGGTGGGCGAGCCCGGAGGAGCACCAGGATGCGATCAACGACTCGGCCCTCTTCGTCTTCCTCGGGATCTTGCTGATCGTGCTCGGCATCATCGCCGACGACAGGATCAGGCTCGTCTAGAGGCTCTGGGGCGCTTCTCTGAGAGCGCTAACTCCTACCCGGCCGAGTCGTCAAACAAGGCATGGCGACCGATCATCCTCGCTGTGAGAACGCGCGTAGCTGGGTGTCGTCGCGCCTGGACGACGAGCTCTCGGAGTTCGAGATCTTCCTGCTCGACGCCCACCTCAGCCGATGTGACGCCTGCCGCGAGTTCGCACGCGATACGAGCGCCTTCACCTCGGCTCTCCGCTCTCGGCCGCTCGAGGAGCGCGCGCACCCGGTGGTCTCGGTGCCGCCGCCGCAGCCGTGGCGACGCCAGCGCCTGCTTCTCTCCCAGGTTGCGTCCGCCGTCGCTCTCGTCGCCGTGACGGGAGGCGCCGTCCACCTCATCTTTCCGCGAGGCTCGGGTGGGGACGCCCAACAGATCGAAGTCAGACAGGCATCGGTGAGCGCCACACAGGATGACCTCCTGGGCAGCGTAGCCGCGCGGCGCGCACACCTGCTCGCGGCGACGTCGCGGTGGTGGATCCCGCGGCGCGGATTCAAACTCACCTAGCTGCCCCCTCAACGCCGGTAGCTGCGGCTACGCTGTCGCAGTGCTCGCCTCGCCTGTCAGCTCGTTCGTCTGACGCCTCGACCACGCCGCCAGGTTGGCGGCGAGCCTCGAGAACGCGCGTCGAGCGCTCCCGTCGGACGATCGTCCGGTGAGGCGCCTGCGTGCTCTGGTCGGCGCAGTCGACGCTCGGCTGCGGTACCGCGCACCTGTCCGATCGATGCGTTCCCCGTCCGGTTGTTGAAACCGGTCGTCGAGTCGGGGTTGACTGACGGCTTCCGCCCCGCCGGTCGAATCTTCGGCCTCGAGCACGATTCGATACGCTACAGGCCCTTGCCGGCCGCGCGGCCGGTGCATTTCCTCGCATTGACCGAAGCCTTCCAGGAGACCCATGCCCAGCGAGAACGGTGCCAACACCGGCCAGATCATCGAGATCAAGGGCGTCGTGATCGACGCGGTCTTCCCGGACCGCCTGCCCGAGATCCTCCATGCCGTCGAGATCGAGATCAACCGGCCCGACGGCTCCACCTCGACGCTGGTCGCAGAGGTGCAGCAGCACCTCGGTGACGACCGCGTGCGCGCGGTGGCGATGGACTCGACCGACGGGCTTTCACGCGGCACCGACGTCGTCGACACCGGCGGGCCGATCTCGGTGCCCGTCGGAGAGAGCACCCTCGGCCGGATCTGGAACGTGATCGGGCTCCCGGTGGACGAGAAGCCCGCCTCCGCCGACGTCGAGCGCTGGTCGATCCACCGCGATCCACCCGTCTTCCGCGACCTGAAGCCGTCCGTCGAGGTCTTCGAGACCGGCATCAAGGTGATCGACCTGATCGCGCCGTACATCAAGGGCGGCAAGGTCGGCCTCTTCGGAGGCGCCGGCGTGGGCAAGACCGTGACCATCATGGAGCTGATCCACAACGTCGCGAACGCGCACAGTGGCGTCTCAGTCTTCGCCGGAGTCGGCGAGCGCACGCGCGAGGGGAACGACCTCTACCTCGAGATGGAGGAGTCGGGCGTGCTCGACAAGGTGGCGCTCGTGTACGGGCAGATGAACGAGCCGCCCGGGGCGCGCCTGCGCGTCGCCCTCTCGGGACTGACGATGGCCGAGTACTTCCGCGAGCAGGGCCAGGACGTGCTCCTCTTCATCGACAACATCTTCCGCTTCGTGCAGGCGGGCTCCGAGGTCTCGGCGCTACTCGGCCGCATGCCGAGCGCGGTCGGCTACCAGCCCACGCTGGCGACCGAGATGGGCCAGCTGCAGGAGCGCATCACCTCGACCCGGACCGGCTCGGTCACGTCCGTGCAGGCGATCTACGTGCCCGCCGACGACCTCACCGACCCGGCGCCGGCGAACACGTTCGCCCACCTCGACGCCACGACCGTCCTCTCACGCGCAATCGTGGAGAAGGGCATCTACCCGGCCGTGGACCCGCTCGACTCGACGTCGCGCGCGCTCTCGCCGGGCGTCGTCTCCGAGGAGCACTACGCGACCGCGACGGCCGTGCAGCAGATCCTGCAGCGCTACAAGGACCTGCAGGACATCATCGCGATCCTCGGCATGGACGAGCTCACGGACGAGGACAAGCTCGTCGTCTCCCGCGCGCGCAAGATCGAGCGGTTCCTCTCCCAGCCGAACTTCGTCGCCGAGCAGTTCACCGGCACCCCGGGCAAGTACGTCAAGCTCGAGGACACGATCAAGGGCTTCCAGGAGATCATCGCGGGCACGCACGACGACCTGCCCGAGGCGGCCTTCTACATGGTGGGTCCGATCGAGGAGGCCGTCGAGAAGGCGCAGCAGCTCGAGCGGGTCGCCGCGTAGCGCGCCATGGCCGACGCGCACCCGAAGTTCGACGTCTCGGTCGTCACGCCTGACGGCCCCGCCTACGACGGCGAGGCAGAGATGCTGATCGTCCCCGGCCAGGCCGGCGAGATCGGCGTCCTCGCCCGCCACGCACCGCTCGTCGCGACGCTGAAGGCCGGCTCGACGAGGGTGCACCTCGGCGGCAACGAGGTGCTCGAGTTCGCCACCGGCCCCGGGTTCTTCAAGGTCGAGTTCGATCGGGCGCTCGCGCTCGTCGACGATGCCGTCAACGTGAAGGAGATCGACGACGACCGCGCCACGGCGCAGCTCGAGGCGGCCCGGACGGAGCTCGAGAAGCTCGACGAGGGCTCCGGCGCCGGCGACCGCTGGCAGCTCGAGCAGCGCATCGTCCACGCGGAGAACCAGCTGCGCGTGTCCGGGCGCACCACCGGCTAACGGGGCGGCGCCTTCGCCGTGACCCGGCCGGCGCGGCGCCCGAGGTCCTCCTCACGCTCCTGTGCCCGCTCGACCTCGTAGAGCATCGTCGCGGTGCGCTCGAGCGCGGCGCCCGGGGTTTCGCCGCCCGCCTCGATCGTGACCAGCCGCTGCGGCTGTCCGCGGGTGCGGCCGCACGGCCGCGACGAGGACGGCGTTCAGGAATCCTGCGATCAGGAGCGCGGCACTGATGCCCCACATCAGGCGGGGGCCGACGGCCTCGGTGATCGGGCCTGCTGCGAGCGTCCCGACGAGCGTGAACGTCTGCACGAGGCTCCCGAGCACCGCGAAGATCTGGCCCCGCCGGTCGTCGGAGACGACCCGCTGGATCAGGGTCACGTTGCAGACGAGGCCGATGCCGTTGCCGATCCCGAACGCCACGGCGCCGATGCACCCGATGACGAGACCCGGGCTGACCGCGCACACGGCGACTCCTGCCGCGGTGACGAGGAACGAGGCCCGGTAGCCGCCGTACACCGAGAGGCGGTCGATGAACCACACGGCGACGACGTTCCCGATCAGGATGCCCGCGGCCGAGCAGGCGACGAACACGCCGAAGCCCGGGTTGCCGGCCCCGTAGGCCTCCGTCGTGAGGACGATCTCGGCGACGTTGATCCCGGTGTACGCGAGGGTGGCCCAGCTCCAGATGAGGAAGATCGACGACAGGTGGTGGTCGTTCCTGACGAGGGACAGGCCGGCCCGAACCTCACGCCAGTGCGTGCGGCCGATCCGGGCGGGGACGTTCGTCTGGAGCCGGGTCCCGATCCGCAGGATCAGCACCGCGGAGACGAGGAAGCTGACCGAGTTCAGTGCGTAGACCGCGCCCGACCCCAGCAGGACGACCCCGACGCCGGCCAGGACCGGGCCCACCAGCGTGGCGAGATTCTCCGAGCCCTGGACGAGCGCGTTCGCCGCGACGAGCGACTCCCGGCGTACGAGGTTCGGGATGGCCGAATAGCAGCCGGGGCGGAAGAACGCGGCCGAGAAGCCCGCCACCGCGGAGAGCGCGCAGATCCCGGCGGGCGAGTGGACGAAGGGGAGCACGGCGAAGGTCAGAGCGCCGCCGAGATCGGAGCAGATCATCATCCACTTCCGGTTCCAGCGGTCGATCAGCGGTCCGACGGCGATGCCGAGGATGACGCCCGGCACGAGCTCGCAGAAGAGCAGGACGCTGACCCACCAGGCGGAGCTCGTCTGCTGGTAGAGCGAGATGCGCACCGCGAAGAAGGCCGTCCACGTGCCGAGCGCCGAGATGAGGCGCGCGAGGAGGAGCCTCCGGTACGCGCCATGCTCGGGCAGGCCGACGATCGCGAACTGCGCCGTGAACTGCCCCAGCATCGGTGTCGAGCCTACCGCGCTGGGAGACGTGTGTCTGCTGTCCGAAAGGGACTCCGAGTGGATTGCTGTAGTGCGGCGTCTCGCAACGATGCTTTCCGGACCAACGTTGTAAGTCGGCGCACCAGGTGCCGTAGAGTGGCCCGGGATGGCGCGACGGACCTGGACGCACGAGCAGCTCGTCGCCGGCGTGCGGGCGGGTGACGGCAGGGCCCTCGCGCGCGCGATCTCCATGGTCGAGAACCACGAGCCGGGGGCTCAGGCGCTGGTCCAGGAGCTCTACGCGCAGACCGGGACCTCGTTCGCGATCGGCCTCACCGGGCCGCCCGGAGTCGGGAAGTCGACGCTGATCGGTGCCCTCCTGGGGCATGTCCGCTCGCTCGGCCTCTCCGTCGGGGTCATCTCCGTCGATCCCTCGAGCCCCTTCACGCAGGGAGCTCTTCTCGGCGACCGGATCCGACTCGCCGGCCACTTCCTCGACCCCGATGTCTTCATCCGCTCCATGGCCGCCCGTGGGCACGCGGGCGGCCTCGCCGAGGCCACGCTGCAGTGCCTGCTGCTCCTCGACGCCGCAGGCAAGGACGTCGTCTTCCTCGAGACCGTGGGCACAGGTCAGGGCGAGGTGGAGGTCCTCGGCGTCGCTGACGAGGTCGTGCTCGTGTTGATGCCCGGCTCGGGCGACTCGGTCCAGGCGCTCAAGGCGGGGATCATGGAGATCCCGGACGTGATCGCGATCAACAAGATGGACCAGCCCGGCACGAAGGCGATGCTGGCCGACATCCGCGGAGTGCTGTCGCTCGCACCTGCGTCGGAGCGCCCACCGGTCGTCCTGACCGAGTCGCTGCGAGGCGAGGGTGTCGCCGACCTGTGGAGCACGCTCGCCGAGATCCGGGACGCCCGCGCCGCCGCCGGAGAGCTCGACGAACGGCGGCGCCAGAACCTTCGCGGGGAGGTCGTCTCCGCCGCGGCGGCCCGCGTGCGGGCGCGGATCGAGCAGGCCATCGCCGCCGATCCGGAGGTCGCCGAGCTCGTCGCCGCCGTCGAGCGGCGCGAGCTCGACCCGCTCACCGCCGGTCGACCGGATCGTCTCGTCGGTGCTCGGAGAGGGCGTCTCGTGAGCAGGCCAAGCCTCGCCGACCTCAAGGCCGCGCGCGAGCGGCTGGTGGGCGTGGCGCGGGTGACCCCCGTCCTGTCGTCCGGGACGATCGGGCGGCTGACCGGGCGGGAGGTGGCGCTCAAGGCCGAGAACCTCCAGTTGACGGGCTCGTTCAAGATCCGCGGCGCCTACAACACGATCATGCAGCTGAGTGACGAGGAGCGCGGGCAGGGAGTCGTGACCGCGAGCGCCGGGAACCACGGGCAGGCCGTCGCGTGGGCCGCCGGCCGGGCGGGGATCGAGGCGACGATCTTCGTGCCGGCAGGAGCCCCGATCGCGAAGGTCGAGGCGGCCCGCGGGTACGGCGCGTCCGTCGTCCTCGGCGGGGAGGGGTTCGACGATGCCGTGGCCGCGGCGCGCGACCGGGTCGAGTCGACCGGCGCGACGTTCGTGCACGCCTTCGACGACCCGCGCGTCGTCGCCGGTCAGGGGACGCTCGGGCTCGAGTTGGCCGAGCAGCTTCCACCCGGGCCGGGGACGGTCGTCATCCCGATCGGCGGAGGCGGCCTCGCCGGGGGCATCGCGATCGGGCTTCGCGCGCTCCGTCCGGAGCTTGCCCTCGTCGGCGTCCAGGCCGCCGCGTGCGCGCCGTATGTCGGACTCGCCCCGACCGGCCCCACGATCGCCGACGGCATCGCGATCAAGGCTCCGGCCGAGCTGACGGCCGCGATCATCCACGATCTCGTCGACGAGGTCGTCGTCGTCGAGGACGAGGCGATCTCCGAGGCGATCGTGCTCCTCCTGGAGCGGTCGAAGCTCGTCGTCGAGGGCGCGGGGGCGGCCCCCGTGGCGGCACTGCTCGAGAAGCTCGTCCCCGGCGACGGGCCCGTCTGCGCCGTCCTCGCGGGCGGCAACATCGACGCAACGACCCTCATGTCCGTGACGCGCTACGGCCTCACGTCGTCCGGGCGCCACCTCGTCGTGCGCATCGTGATCCCGGACCGCCCGGGCCAACTCGCGAGCATCGTCAACGTGATCGCCGCAGAGCACGCGAACGTGCTCGCAGTCACGCACTACCGGGAGGGCCGCGGGATCGGCGTCCTCGAGACCGAGGCGGAGCTGACGCTCGAGACGCGTGGCGAGGAGCACTCGCAGCAACTCGTGGAGGCGCTCGTGGGAGCGGGCTTCACCGTGCACCGCCTCCGGTAGCGGCGGAGACGCCCGGAGCGCTCGGCCTACGGCGAGCCGCAGCGGCGGAACTCGACCACGTCTGCCCCGCGGGCGCGCCAGTCGGCCATGCCGCCGCCGACGACGGGATGCGCGTCGTACCCGCGCGAGCGGAGAATGCTCGCCGCGATCGCAGCCCGAGTGCCGTGGTCGCAGATCGTCAGCACCGGGCGATCCAGCGGGAGGTCGGGACAGCAGTTGCCCATCAGCCTGTAGGGCACGTTCCGGCTGCCAGGGATGTAGCCCGTGTCGCGCTCCTCCTTCTCGCGCACATCGATCACCTCGGCACCGGCGGCCATCAGCTTGTCGATCTCGTCGATCGTGACGCCCGTCGTCGGTTCCTCTCCGCCGCCGAGGACGAAGCCGACGACGTCGAGCAGCGCGACCGAGTGCAGCCCGCGAATTGCTCGCCGCGCGTCGTCGAGGGATCCGGCGTCGACGCAGACGGGCCTATCGGGGTCGAGCACGAAACCCGCCTTCGTCGAGAAGCTGCTGCCGGAAACCGGGATGCTGATCGCGCCCCGCGGGTGACCGGCGAGGTGCTCCGGAACCGGGCGCACGTCGAGGAGCTGAGCCTCCGGGGGCGGGGCGGGGAGCTCTTCTGCGAGCGGCGGTGCGCCGACGAACGGCCCGCGGTTGATCTCCACGATGCGGGAGAGGTTCGGGGGCTTGGGAGCGCTGATCGAGGCCGAGTCCGCGATGAACTCCTCGATCCGCGTGATCTGGAGGCTGGGGTTGAAGCGACGCTCGAACCCGATCGTCGTCGACGGCTTCGAGCTCATCGACTTGCCGCAGAGCGAGCCGGCGACGTGGCCGGGGAAGACTTCGACGCCGTCCGGGAGCTCGAGCAGGCGCCGCAAGGAGTGGAAGAGACCCTCCGCCCCAGTGGCCGCGCCGACCGCCAGATCGGGCCGCGCCGCAGCGCCGACGAAGAGCGAGTCGCCGGTCAGCACGAGCCAGGGCTCGTCGCCGCGCGAGCGGTCGCTGACGGCGAGGCAGCAGTGCTCCGGACGGTGGCCGGGGGTGTGGACGACCCGGAGCACGACCGCACCAACCTCGATGTCGTCGCCGTCCTCCATCGAGTCGTGCGGATAGTCGACGCCTGCGGCGGCATGCACGCTCACGGGGATGCCGTGCTCGAGTGCGAGCCTGCCGTGCCCCGACACATGGTCGGCGTGCGTGTGCGTCTCGATCGTGCGGACGATGCCGACGTCACGTCGCCCGGCCTCCTCGAAGAGGGGCTCGATCGCGAACGGGGGGTCGACGATCACCGCGATGCCCGCCTCCTCGTCTCCGACGAGATAGGAGGCACAGCCGAGGTCGTCGTTCAGGAACTGGTGGAAGATCACGGATGCGACCGTAGCACCCGGTCCCGCTATCTCTCTTGAAGTGGAGCCCTCCGCACCCGCCGCAGGACGAAGACGCTCCCACCGATCACCGCGACGCCTGCGACGGCTGCAGCGAGGGCGCCCCACGGGTGCTGTTGCGGGGCGGCCGCCCCGGCGGCCGGAAGGACGCTGAGGTCGGCGTTCCACTTCACGGTCGCCCCGTCGTCATAGCGCTGCGCCGCGGCGAACGGGCGCGTGCCGGCCCGCACGCGGGCGGTGATGCGAAGGGGGAACCGGACCGTCGTACGCCCCTCGATCCGGCCACCCGACCAGGTCACCGTCGAGCCGTTCACACGTGCGTGCCACCCTGCCGGCGCGTCGGCGCCGTCGACCGCGATGCCGGGCGGAGCTGTGACCGAGAGGGCGGTCGTCGCATGCGGGGGCCGCTCGTTCGGCGTCTCGAAGACGATCGTGCTCGCGATCCCGTCCTGCACGAACGGAGGTGCGATCGTGACGTGGGCGGCCGCGACAGCCGGCAGGAGAAGTGCGGTGGCGACGGCGGCGAGCGCGAGCCTCATTCGGTCCAGGCTAGCCGCCGCAGCGGGGACGCCGCCTAGACTGGGCCCATGCGCGAGTCGCTCGACCGCAAGGGGATGACCGTGCTGTCCGGCGGCCACTGCGCGACCGACTTCGCCTCGGGCAGCGTCCCTGCGCTGCTTCCCTTCCTCACGGTCAAGTTCGAACTCAGCTACACGCTCACGGCGCTCCTCATGCTGGCCGTACTCGTCTCGTCGTCGCTCGTCCAACCGCTCTTCGGCCTCTGGTCGGACCGCCGCGGCGCCCTCTGGCTGCTGCCGGTCGGGCTCGCTCTCGCCGGGATCGGGATCGGGCTCGCGGCCGTCGCCCCGAGCTACGGCGTGCTGCTCGTGCTCGTCTTCGTCTCGGGCATCGGCATCGCGGCGTTCCACCCGGAGGGGGCCAAGCTCGCCGTCTCCGTCAGCGGTCCCAGACGCGCGAGCGGGATGTCGCTCTTCAACATCGGCGGCAACACCGGCTACGCGCTCGGGCCGATCGTGGTCACGCCGCTCGTCCTCTGGCTCGGGCTCGGCCCCGGCGGGGTTCTCGCCTGCATCCCTGTACTCCTCACATCGGTCGCCGTGCTGGGCGCCCTCCCGTACCTCTCCCGCCGGCAGCAAGGAACGGGTACAGGGGCTCGTTCAGGCGGGGGAGAGGACGACGTGCGCGCGATGGTGTTGCTCGGCTGCGTGATCGGCCTCCGCAGCGTCGCGTGGTTCGGGTTGCTCACGTTCGTGCCGTTGTGGGCGGTCTCGCTCGGGAAGTCCGAGGCGGACGGGAACCGGCTGCTCTCGCTGATGCTCCTCTCCGGCGCCGTCGGGACGCTGCTGCTCGGACCCGTCGCGGATCGCTTCGGCCTGCGGCGAACCCTTCTCGTCGCGCAGTCACTGCTCGCGCCACTGATCCTCGTGTTCGTGCTCGTCGGCGGGATACCCGGGGCCGCAGCCCTGGTTCTCGTCGGGGTCTGCGTGGTCGGCACATTCGGGATCACGATCGTGTTGAGCCAGATGTATCTGCCGCGGCACCTCGGCATGGCGTCCGGTCTCTCCGTCGGGCTCGCGATGGGCCTCGGAGGGATCGCGGCCGTCGCCCTCGGCGCGGTGGCCGATGCAGTCGACCTCGAAACGGCGCTGATCTGCAGCGCACTCGCTCCGGTGCTCGGGGCCGCGCTCTGCCTTTTCCTGCCGCCACCCCGCCGTTCCGCCGCGGTTGCGACCTCCCCCTGTGCCCGCATACTCTCTCCCCGACTGACCGCCGCTTGACGACAAGGAGACCCGGATGACCGTGCAGGAGTTCTTCGATGCGTTGCCCTCGAAAGCCGACCCGGCCAAGACCGCCGGCATGAACAACACGTATGTCTTCGACATCGCGGACGTCGGTGCCTGGACGGTCACTGTCGCCGATGGCACGGTCTCCGTCGCCGAGGGAGCCCATGACGCGGACTGCACGCTCTCGGCGAGCGAGGAGACGCTGATGAAGATCGCGCGCGGGGAGGCGAACCCGACGACGGCCTACATGACCGGCAAGCTCAAGATCAAGGGCGACATGGGCGCCGCGCTGAAGCTGCAGAAGCTCTTCTAGACTCCGCGCATGTACCTCGCCGTCCGCCTGCTCGTCGCCTGGGGCGTGAACATCCTCGCCCTGATGGTGGCCGACTGGGTGTTCTCCGGCTTCACGCTCGAGCGCTGGGGGCCGCTCTTGCTCGCAGGCGCCGTCTTCGGACTCGCAAATGTGTTCCTCAAGCCGCTCCTCACCTTCATCGCGATCCCGCTGATCATCCTCACGTTCGGGATCGCGTACTTCTTCGTCAACGTTGCGATCCTCGCGTTCACCGAGTGGGTCGTCCCCGACTTCTCGATCGACGGGTTCTGGACGTACGTCGGTGCCGTGATCGTGATGTGGCTCGTCAACATCGCGCTCGGCCGGCTGCTGCGCGCGGTCGAGGGCGACGAGGCCCTCGCCTAGCGTTTCGCGAGGCTCGCCGAGAGGGGAGAACAGAGAATGCGTCGTCTGGCCGTCGTTCTTCTTGCCGCGCTCGTCGCCGTCGCAATGTCGACCACGGCTCGAGGCGCCTCCGCCGTCTCCTACGGCATTCAGGACGACGCCTGGCTCCAGTTCGGCCCGGGCACTGTCGATCAGCGCGTCGCCACGCTGAAGCGTCTCGGGCTCCGGGTCGTGCGCGTGACGGTGCGCTGGGATCAGGTTGAGCGGCAGCGGGACACCTTCGACTGGACCGCGCCGGACAGCGTCCTGGACGCGCTCCTCACGGCGGGGATCCAGCCCGTCGTCACGCTCTACGGAACGCCGCGGTGGGCGAACGGCGGCCGCGAGCCGAACGTGGCGCCGACGCGGGGGGCCGACTTCGCCGCGTTCGCCGGAGCCGTGGCGGAGCGCTACCCGAAAGTGCGCCGGTGGACGATCTGGAACGAGCCGAACCAGCGACGATGGCTTTCCACGGCCTCGCCCACGCAGTACGTGACGCGCCTCCTCAATCCCGGCTACAGGGCCATCCACGACGCCTCGCCGTCGTCGCGCGTCGCCGGCGGCGTGACCGCGCCTCGCGGCGGCGCGGGAGGGACGTCGCCCGTCGCGTTCATCCGCGGGATGGCGCGCGCGGGGGCGCGCCTCGACGCCTACGCACATCATCCGTACGCGCTGGCGCCGAGCGAGACGCCGTGGAGCGGAGGCTGCGACCACTGCGAAACGATCACAATGGCGACGATTGGCAGGCTCGTGACCGAGACGCAGAAGGCGTTCGGCCGCCCGGTCAGGCTGTGGCTGACCGAGCTCGGGTACCAGTCGAACCCGCCCGACCGGACGGCGGGCGTGCCGCCCGCGGTCCAGGCGTCCTACATCGCCGCTGCCGCCTACCGCGCCTGGGCGACGTCGCGCGTCGATCTGCTCATCCAGTACCTCTACCGCGACGAGCCGAGCACCGATCGCTGGCAGAGCGGCCTCGAGACGATCGCCGGGCGCGCAAAGCCCGCGCGGGCCGCTGTGGTGGCGCCTCTCGCCGAGGTCAGCGCGCCGCGGCTCGACGACCGCGCTCTGGGGCGTGATCCGACCCGGGTCCGGCCACCGGCCCTACCGGTTGCAGCGCTGGACGGGCGGCCACTGGACGACCATGGGCGGCGTGCAGAGAACGGCCGCCGGCGGGATGCTCCGGAGGAGCGTGCAGGCGTCGGCGGGCACCAAGCTGCGCCTGCTCGCCGGCACGATGGCGGGCAACACACTCGTCGTGCGCTAGCGAGAGAGGCACTTCAGCCCGACGAGACGAGCGCGACCGAGGCGAGCGCGCACACGACGCCTGCGTACTGCAGCCGCGAAAGCCGTTCGTGCAGCACGAGGCCCGCGAGCAGGACGGTCGTGACGGGGTAGAGCGAGGCGACGACCGAGGCGATCGCCACCGGCCCGCGTTGCAGCGCGAGGAGGAGCGGCACCGTGGCGGCGATCTCGAGCACGGCGATCAGCGCGACCGGCCGGAGGAGCCTGCCGGCGCCTGTGAGCGGCCCGCTCGTCACGAGCAGCACCAGCGGGATGAACGCGACCGTGGACGCAGTGCGTTCGATCGCGACCGGCCACAGGCCGGCATCCTCCGAGACGCGGGAGAAGGCGACGTAGAAGAGGCCGAAGAGGGCGCCCGCCGTGAGGGACAGCCCGATCACGCGGGCGTCCATGACGGCCGCATCGGGATGCTGGTCGGCCGGAGCGAGCGAGACGACAGCAACCGCCACGAAGCCGGTGGCGAGACCGAGAAGCGCCACAGAGCCGGGCCGCTCGCCGCGGATCAGCGCGTACGTCACGGGGACGACCGCGCCGGTCACCGCGGCGACAGGGGCAACGATGCTGATCAGCCCCCGGCCCATGGCGAGGTAGAAAGCGCCGATCCCCACGGCCACGAAAGCGCCGGCCAGTGCCGACCAGAAGAGGTCGGTGCTCGTGACCTCCTCCGCGGGGTAGACGATCGCGACGGCGAGGGCGAGCGGTAGGCCGGCTGCCGAGACGAACGCCGCGACCCGGATGCCGTTCGCCCGTCGCGACGTCACGCCGCCGACGAAGTCCGCCCCGCCGACGAAGACGGCGGAGAGGAGCGCAAGGAGCGCGGTCACGGCTCGTCGCCGGGTGCCGGCGCCCAGGGCGGAGGCTCCCGCTCGAGGAACGCCCGCAGGCCGGCCTGCCCCTCGGCGCTCGCTCGCCGCTCGGCGATGCGGAGGGCGGTCTCGCTCCCGTCCGGACGCTCGAGCACGAGTCGCTTCGCGTGCCGGGCCGCGCGCGGCCCCGCCGTCCGCAGCTCGCCGAGGACCGCCGCAAGGGCCTCGTCGAGATTGCCCGTGACCTCGTGGACGAGGCCGAGGCGCAGCGCCGTCGCCGCGTCGAAGCGCTCGCCGGTGACGAAGTAGCGGCGCGCCGCGCTCTCGCCGATTTTCCGGAGGGCGAACGGCGAGATCACGGCCGGGATGATCCCGAGCTTGACCTCCGAGAATGCGAAGACGGCCCGCTCGTGCGCGAGGGCGATGTCGGCGGTCGCCACGAGACCCGCACCGCCGCCCATGGCGTGGCCCTGGACGACGGCGATCACGGGAGCGGGGCAGGTGTCGATCGACTCGAGTACCCGGCGCAGGGCGTTCGCCTCGGTGATGTTCTCCTCGCGAGAGAGGCTCACCGACTTCCTCATCCAGTCGATGTCCGCGCCCGCGCAGAAGCTCGGGCCCTCGCCGGCCAGCACGACGGCCCGGACGGTGCCGACGTCGACGAACGCCTCGGCGAGCTCCTCGATCAACCTGCCGTCGAACGCATTCCGCGTCTCGGGCCGGGCGAGGGTTACGCGAAGGACGTCGCCGTCACGGTCGATGCGCAGGGCGTCCATCGTGGACGGCAGTCTAGAGTCGGGGCCATGAGCGCAGACCACGTCACCGGGCACGTGCTGCACGGAGCGCTGGCCGCTTCCGTGACGCCGCTCACCGCCGGCGGCGGGCGGCTCGACGAGGAGGCGTTCGGCCCGCTCTCCGATCGCTACGTCGAGGGCGGCCTCGACGGCATTCTTGCCTTCGGCACGACCGGCGAGGGAATCCTCTTCTCGGTCGAGGAGCGCCGCCAGGGGCTGCGGCTGTTCGTCGAGGCCGCGGCCGGGCGCTACGACGTCGCTGCACACTGCGGGGCGCAGACCACCGCTGACACGGTGGCGCTCGCCGCCGACGCCGCCGAGGCCGGCGCGGCTGCCGTCGCGGTCATCGGGCCGCCGTACTTCCCACTCGACGAGACGGCCCAGCTGGCGCACTTCACGGCCGCCGCCCACGCGTGCGCACCCCTGCCCTTCTACGTCTACGAGTTCGCGCGGGCAAGCGGATACCCGATCGGCCTCGACGTCCTGCGGCGCCTCCGCGAGGCCGCGCCGAACCTCGCCGGCCTCAAGGTCAGCGACACGCCGTGGGATGCGTTCGAGCCCTACCTCTCCCTCGGCCTCGACGTGTTCGTCGGCCCCGAGGCGCTCATCCACCGTGGCATCGAAGGCGGCGCGGTTGGGGCCGTGTCCGCTCTGGCGTCGCCGTTCCCGGAGCCGGTGGCGGCTGTCGTCCGCGAGCCGACCGAGGCGGGCGCGGCGGCGCTCGGAGACCTGCGGGCGGCCGTCGAGCGGTTCCCGAGACAGGCGGCCATGAAGCGGATCCTCGCCGCGGACGGCGTTCCGGTGCGCCCCGACGTGCGCCCCCCGCTGCGCGACCTCACTCCCGCCGAGGCGCAGGAGCTGGCAGCCTGGCTCGCCGCTCGGTAAGAGGCTTCAGTCTCACCAAGCGTCTCCAGAAAGGTGCTGTGGCCCCCTGAATCGCTGGCAGGTACGTCTTCCGGTAGTACGCGTCTCCCTGGGGCGCGACGCTCACGGCCGCGCCCGACACGTACGTCTCGTGGGTCATCCCGATCGCGAGGACCCCGTAAGGCTGCGCACGCACGCACTCCGCGCCGCATCGCCGCTTCGAGCCTGCGGCGGACCGTGGTCGCGCGGGTGCTCAGCCCGCGGTGGCCGGTCGCGCGCCAGATGGGCGCCGTCGCCTGCTACCCATCCGGCGGCGCCCAGCCCGTTACGCGAGAACCTTCCTCCCGCGCCTGCGCTGGACGTTCGTCCGCGAACCGTGAGATACGCGGCGCCTTGTGGGTCGCCCTGGAGCCGCCCGGTTCGGTTCGCGCTGTCGGTCGAATCCCTGACCCCCGATGGGGGCCCCTGGACGGCCGTAGCCAGTCGCCACGAGCTCGCGGAGGATCGATTCGCGGATCATTGTGTGGAAAACGGACATCGATGTCGTCATACCCCTCGCAGAGCGGACCCTAACCAGGGTGTCCGCCTCCGCCGGGGGCGCCGCCCCCGAGCGCTCGACGCTTCACCGACCTTCGCAGAATGGGCGCAGCCTCGACCGATCGCGCCCACATGTCCCAAGGACGGGACGCGCCGCGTGACAGGAAAGCGAGGATGCTTGCTGGGACAGGTCCCGATGCCGTCAAGGCCAGAGCTGGCTATGGCGAGTCCGGTGCCGAAGCCATGCGGCGACTACGGCGCACCCCTGCAGCGGGTGGGGACCTGCGCGGGCTCGCGGTCACTGCGCGAGAGACTCGATCGTTGAGGGGTGGGTCTCTCGCGCATCCTTTCCTCGAGTTACTGCGCGAGCTTTGCAAATGCCGGGCACGACATACCGATCCCGCCCCTGTCTCGCGGCATGCCCTGGGTGACGCTCGGCGAGGCTCGTATTACCGAGGAATGACCCAATCGTGTGCTATCGGGCGAGGCGAGGAATGGGCAGACTTTCCTGGAAGGCCGGTCGAGGGCCGTTCCGTCTGGCGGGCGGCGGCACTCCCGGCCCTTCCCGGATCGCGTCGCCGGACCCGTACTGGGGCAGCAAGTGCTGCCCTTTTGCTCGCGGCCAAATAGGTGCATTCCGGGCCGACCAGGTCGGGCCCACGTCCCGTGCGGCCGCGTCGACGCGGCGGAGCCCGAGTGCGAGGCCGAGGATCCAGCCGAACGGCATCCTCAGAAGAACGCCCCGCGGAGAGCGACGAAACCGTACCTATCATGCACCGATGCGGCTGCGCTTTCGACCGGGCACGCGGACCGGCCCGACTCCAGAGACCAAGGAACGGGCACAGCCGAGCCGCGGCCGTTTGGCCTTGCTCGCGGCCCTGATCGGCGGGGCGTTGACCGTCACGGTAGGGTGGCTCGCGTTCACGGGACATCCGGCTGCAACCTCGCGTGCGGCCTCGACGCCCGCGAGGACCGCAACGAAGGGCCTCGCGTTGTGCGAGCAGTCGGGCGGCGTCCTGGCGCTACGGGTCTGCTATCAGCGGAAGATCCTCGCGCTCCTGGAGGCCGGAGGAGACCCGGCCGGCGACATGCCCAAGATCGATGCGTACGTTCACTCCGTCGGCGGACCGCTCGACCAGGAGTGCCACATGCTGATGCACTGGGTCGGGCGCCAGTACGGTGTCGAGGAGCACGTCACGTTCGCCGGACTGCAGGACCTGTTGCCCCGATCCAACGACCCCGGCTGCTCCGCCGGCTTCGCTCACGGTCTGATCAGTTCGCTGGGCAAGGACATCCTCGACCTCGGACCGAAGGGAGCTCTCACCGCATGCGAAGCCGCCGCGACTCGCTACCGCCGCTATTCCTGCGTGCACGGGCTTGGCCATGCCTACATGCGGGCATACAGCGAGACGCTCGGGCCGGCGCTCGCGGCATGCAAGGCTCTCGGCCGGCTGGTCGCCGCGGACTGCGCGGCGGGGGTGTTCCACGATTACTGGCTCGCGCTCAGCGGGTCAGACCAGGCCGTGAGCGCCGGCAAGCGGGTCACCTCGCCCCGTGCGCTCTGCGGGGCTCAGCCGGCCTGGGCGGTGCGCGGCTGTTGGTTCAGGGCGTCGCTCGAGCACCCTCCGGCGCACATCCCCGATCGTGCCCGCGACCTCCCAAGCACGCTGTGCCGCGGCCTCGGCACGCTGCAGCGTGCGGCCTGCGTCACCGGTGCGATGGTGCTCTGGGGTAACGATCCATACCGTGCGCTCGCCGGGTGTGCGGCGATGGCGGCTCCGGCCGACGAGGTGTCCTGCGTTCGCGGGGTGAAGGCGCAGGCCCTCGCCGGGCAGCCCGTGAAAGACCTCGTGAGGCTCGTCCAAGGCTGCTCGGCGTTCGCGGCGGCCGCACAGGGACCAGTGCGCTCGGTGGCTCGGCACCGAGCTGCAGGTCGTGACCGACGGCACCTTCGCGGCCGAGGGCTGCCCGCCTACCGGTATGTTCGAGGCAGCGTGCCTCCAGGGCGCTCGGGCGAGCGAGGGCCCGCTCGAGACATTCTCGTAGCGCCGTTCCGGCGACATCGCCGAGCGGCGCAACCAGACTCGCCTGGCTTCCCGGCTCACGTCGTTCGGGTCGAGCCAGCCGCGTCCGATCTGAGCCTGCAGAGCTTCCTGCGGGCCGCCGCGGACAAGTTCGACCCGCTCCGCGAAAGCCGTCTGAAAGCGGTAAAACGCCTCCTCGCCAACAAGACCGTCGGCGTTCACCGGAACGCACAGTCACAAGGAGGTCTACATCGTGACGGCCACGAACAAGTCGCCGACGCGGGAGGTTGTCGTCAAGAGGGTCTGGTTCGCCACGACTTCCTGTGGAGCGGCGGCGAATTCTCGCGATTTGTTGCCGCCGCCCCGCGTCCAGGCGATCCCGTGATGACCGCCCGAGGATGTGCTTGGTGCGTGCGTCACTGTGGAGGGCCGGTGGTGAGGGTGACGGTGGTGCTCTGGGCCTGACCGAAGGAATCGGTGTAGTTCACGACGATCTTCTGGCCGGGTTTTAGCTGTAGGACAGCTGCCTCGAGTGTCTCCGGGGAGCTGATCGTTGTTCCGTTGATCGAGGTGATGATGTCGCCCGCGACGAGGCCTGCGTTCTCGGCTGGGCCGCCGATGAAGATGCCGACGATGGGGGCACCGTCGGTTCCGTAGTAGCCGCGGTCGGCGCCGACTTGGATGCCGAGAAACGCAGTGGAGCCGATATGCACAGTCGCGGAAGCCTTGCCGGCCACGATTTGTTTAGCGATCTTGACCGCAGTGTTGATCGGGATTGCGTAGCCCTGCGTGGCTCGACTGGACGCGTACGCGGACGACACCGAGGCTGCGGTGTCGACGCCTACGACGCGGCCCGCGCTGTCGAGTAGAGGGCCGCCGGAGTCGCCGGGCTCGAGGGCGGCATTGGTCTCGATGAGGCCGCTGAGGTGTTCTGCGGCACCTCCGTCGGACTCGACGCTGATCGCCTGGTTGACGGCTGTGACCGTTCCTGTTTCGCGGGCAAGTGCGCCCGTGCCACCGGCGTTTCCGACAGCGGTGACCTTGGAGCCGATGGTGAGGCTGGATGCGGTTCCTATCGCTGCGGTTTTCAGGTTCGAGGCCTTCGCGAGCTGGAGAACGGCGATGTCGTCGCTCACGTCATAGCCGACAACGCGGGCGGTGTAGCTGTAGCTCGAGTTCGGGATCTGACCCGGATCGTGGTCGCGCCGGCGATCACGTGGTTGTTCGTGAGGATCTCACCGGACGAGGTGAGGACGATGCCGGTGCCTGCCGCGGAGCCGTTTGCGAGACCGAGTTTCGTCTCGATCACGACCACTCCGGTTCCGATCGCCGGGCTGCCTGTCCGAGTTGCGGCGAGGGCGGCGCCGCTTCCCACGGCGACCAGCAGGATCACAAGCGATGCTAATGCTACGCGCATCCGGCCCGCTCGAATCGAGTGGCCGAGGCGACTTCCAGCCGCTGCAGATTCCTGCGGCACGATGGCCTCCTGCGAGGGCGGCGGCTGCGATTGCTGTCCCATGGTTCGTGTGGCGAACGGGTGTCGATCTGCGCTCCGCTGGTGTGGTTCGTTCCTCATTTCTTCCTTTCGTTGTGAATGAGGACATCGCACCACGGCAGCCTGAATACCAGCTGAGGCTTTGCTGCGAGACGCGTGTGCATCTCCCGTTACTTCGAGTTCGCTGCCTGCCGGCCCTCGTGCTCTTGAACGATTCTTGCAAGTCGCCATTGAAGCTCGGCGATCTCTACGGTGGCTCGGTTCGTCCACGACTTGTCGGCGCTGAGGTTGTCGAGTCGATCTCGCTCGCGAACAAGTGTGGTAATCCGCGCGATCACATTGTTGACGAGCGCATCGTGTCTGTTCTCGAAGCCGGGACGCCGATCACCTTGGTGTCGAGGGGGCTGCCTGGTTTGGAGTGCGGTCATTGATGTCCTTCGCTTTGGCGGCGCCTGTGCAACCGCGTGCTCTGATTGCCAGAGTCTCAGGAGAGTCTGTGATCGACCGGGGCTTTCTCTGTGTCCACACCGCGAACCAGCGCTGCCGCTGGTAAGAGAGCCGTGAATGATTGTTGTCGCGATTGACTCCAGGCATCAGCCTGTTGCCTGGGCCATTTCCAGGGCCACAGCTCGAGCTCACGCCCAAGGCTCGGGCTCGTGCCTCGCTCAACTGGCACACGGCGCTCATGCGGGCCACAGCTGTCTCGCAGGAGACGTTGCTTGTCTGTCTTCATGACCGACGTCCGCGCCACCGCGCGCACCGCCCCACGTCTCGGGAGAACTCGAAACGCGCTTCTGTACTGAGTCAACGTCGGAACGCGAATCGCGGCCAAGTACCGGTGCGACTGTGCCGGACTCTTATCTGGCACACAGGTGGGGCATACGTGGAGGTCAGGCCGCCGGGCGATTCTGGATTAGTCCTCATATGGAGGACGCCCTTCAAAGACGAAGCGATCTGCAGATGTCTGATGCGACCCGACAACGACTCTTACCGAGAACAGTGATGGCCGGCGCGTTGGCGCTCGGTCTCGTTGCTGGCGGTTACGGGGTGGCGAGTGCCGCGAGCGGAGCGGCTGCCGGTTTTGCGGCGGCCACGACCGCGACAGCCACGACTACGACGACGCCGTCAAAGTCGGCCTCCGGTGGGCAGCGGAGTGATGAGACTGCGCTGACCGGTGATGCGCTCGCCAAGGTGACGGCGGCCGCTAAGGCCAAGGTGCTGGTGCGACCATCGTTCGCGTCGAGACTGACGCTGACGGCAACGCCGCCTATGAGGCCCATATGACAGCGACTGACGGCTCTCGTGTGACCGTCTACGTCGACAAGTCATTCAACGTGGTCAGCGTCGAGACCGGCCATCAGGGCGGTCGCGGTCACGGCGGTGGCAAGCACGGTGATGAGACTGCGCTCACCGGCGACGCGCTCGCCAAGGTGACGGCGGCCGCTAGGCCAAGGTGCCCGGAGCGACGATCGTTCGCGTCGAGACCGATTCCGACGGCCACGCGGCCTACGAGGCGCACATGACGGCGGCCGACGGCTCTCGCGTCACCGTCTACGTCGACAAGTCGTTCAACGTCGTCACCGTCGATAGCTGACTTCATCCCCGGGGCCGGAGCGGCGTCCGCGTCGCTCCGGCCGATTCGAACTCCGAGACGCGACCCTGCCAAGGAGGCAACCGCAATGCCGGAAACACACTGACCTCGTCGCGGCCGCTGCCAGCGTCCGTCCTGTTGCCGATTCAGCGTCGACCGACGGATCGACGTCGCTGAAACCGACAGGAGATCGTCGCGGCTCTGAATGGCGCTCTTTCGTCGCGACTGGCCTTCTTCGCCTCGGGACTCGGGCCGCCGCTGTTCGTCCCGCTTGTCGCGCACGTTAGTGGGATGCTCGCCGGGGCGGTGATCTCTTGCTCCTTTACCGAGCCCGCTCGGAGGAGGAACTGCTCTTCCGTGGCGAGCTCGACCAGATCGCCCGCCGCGAGGCGCTCGCGTGATCTATCTGTTGGGCAAGGATCGAGGAATCCTTTCCGCGTCCTCGCTCAAAGAGCGAATCCCGGACATCGGCCGTCGCGATGTCTTCATGTGCGGGCCGCCAGGGTTGACGTCAGCCGTCCGCGACGCGCTGCAGGCGCTCGGGCTGCCGCCGCGCCAGGTCCACGAGGAACAGTTCAGCTTCTAACGCTCGTCGACCTCGACCTCCGCATATCGGGCACCGGTTGGCGCAGCTGGGGCTCAACTGAAACCTGCAGTGAGCGGTTCTCACAGCCTGCTCCAACAACCCTCACACGTTGCTCCGAGGTGCGGCTGGTTGGCTGGAAGACATCAAGCAATCGAACCTCTGCCGAAAGGATTCAGCGTGAGCGACCAGTCACATATTCGAGACATACCCGGTGGTGATGATGTCGATCGCGCGATCGAGCGAGCGGCGTACGAGATCCGGCGGGTGATCGCAGGCCAGGACATCCTCCTCGAGCGTACGTTCGTCGCACTGCTCGCCCGAGGCCACCTCCTCCTCGAGGGCGTCCCCGGTCTCGCGAAGACCCTGACGATCAAGACGACCGCAGCCGTCCTCGGCGGCAGCTTCCAGCGGGTGCAATTCACACCTGACCTCGTGCCTTCCGACCTGATCGGGACGCGCATCTACCGGCCCGACCGGGCCGAGTTCGACACCGAGCCCGGCCCGGTGTTCTGGTCACCCTCGCCGACGAGATCAACCGTGCTCCCGCGAAGGTGCAGTCGGCGCTGCTCGAGGTCATGCAGGAACGACAGGTGACCCTGGGCAAGCAGACGCTGCCGGTGCCGTCGCCGTTCCTGGTGATGGCGACCCAGAACCCGATCGAGTCTGAGGGCACCTACCCGCTCCCCGAGGCGCAGCTGGATCGTTTCATGCTGAAAGTCGTCGTCGACTACCCCGGCGACGCAGACGAGCTCGTTGTGATCAACAGAGCGCTTGCCGGACCGGTTCGGGTAGAGGAGGCCCTGTCGCTCGAGCAGCTGGCGCTCCTCCAAGCGACCGTTGACTCCGTCTATGTCGACCCGGCGCTCGTCCGCTACGCGCAGCAACTCGCCGCCGCCACCCGGGATCTGGATCGGGTCGGGCTCCCGGACATGGCCGCGTATGTCGAGTACGGCGTCGCCCGCGAGGACCGATCAATCTCGCCCTCGCTGCACGCGCTCTCGCAGTGCTGCGCGGCCGCCGCTACGTCGTCGCGTCGGATCTGCTCGAACTCGTCAAGGACGTCTTCCGGCACCGGATCGTGCTCAGCTATGAAGCGATCGCCGACGATGCGACGGCCGACGACGTGCTCGAGCGTGTGATCGCTGCCGTGCCGATGCCCGACCACGAGTTCGTTCGCGAGGAGGTGGCGTCATGAGCGTCGTCACTTCCGCGCCGCGAGCGAACGCCCGACCGTCCTGGACCGGCCCGCTGCGCGCTGGACATCTCAGCAAGCTCGATATGACCGTGCGCCGCCGCGTCGAGGGGCTCCTCAGCGGCGACTACCGCGCAGCGGCGATCGGCGAGGGTACCGAGCTGGCTCCGGAATCCGTCCGTACGTGATCGGCGACGACGTCCGCCGGATCGACTGGAACGTGACCGCGCGAACCAATGAGCCGCATGTCCGCTCCACGTTGCCGAGCGAACCGCGAACACCTGGCTCCTGCTCGACACATCTGCCTCGATGGCCTTCGGTACTGCCGACCGGCGCAAATGGGATGTCGCCGAAGGCGTCGCACTCGCGGTCGGCCACATCTCGTCGCGACGAGGCAACCAGCTCACCGTCGCAACATTCGGAGACTCCGAGCCGGCGGTTCACCGCGACCGCAACGGCCGGCGGCTGCTCGGCCTGCTCCGCGCACTCGAGAGAGAGCCGAGCGGCGAACCGACCGGTACCACCTCCTTCGCCGAGGCGTGTGACCGTACGGCAAGGCATCTCCGCCGCCGCTCGCTCGTCGTCGCCGTCTCCGACTTCCGCGGGCCGCACGACTGGCGACGGTCCCTCCTTGCCTCAAGCCGGCAACGACGTCGTCGCGGTCGAGATCCGCGACCCGCGCGAGGACGAGCTCCCGAACATCGGCACTGTCTGGCTCGTCGACCCCGAAACCCGCCGACAGCTACAGGTCGATACCCGCGACCGTCGCATGCGCGAGCGCTTCGCAGTCGCAGCCACCGCCGAACGGAACGAGCTCACTCGGATGTTCCGTTCTGCCGGCGTTCCGCACGTCTCCGTCTCGACGTCAGGGGACTGGCTTCGGACACTCGTCCGCTTCCTCCAGATCGAGAAGGTACGGCGATGACCTTCGCATTCCCCATCGCCCTCGCGGCCCTCGTGCTCATCCCGCTGCTCCTGATCGTGTACGTGCTCGTGCAACGGCGCCGCTCCCGCTACGCACTCAGGTTCACGAACCTGCCTCTCCTCGCCAACGTCGTCGACGCGGCACCGCGCTGGCGCCGACACATACCGGCAGTCCTCGCGCTCGCCGCATTGACTGCCTTGATCGTCGGTCTTGCGCGGCCTCAGGTCGCGGTCGCCGTGCCCCGCAAGGAAGGCACGGTGATTCTCGCGATCGACCGCTCCGGCTCGATGCTGGCCACCGACGTCTCACCCTCCCGCATGGCAGCGGCGCGGGCCGCCGCCGCCACCTTCATCAAGGGGCTTCCGAAAGGGTTCAAGGTCGGCCTCGTGTCCTTCTCCGACCAGGCTGACGTCGTCCTACCACCGACCGCAGACCACGACGCGGCCGTCAAGGCACTCAGCACATTGCAGGCCGACAACGGCACCGCAATCGGCGACGCGATCACCCGCTCCGTCGATCTCGGCCTCGCCAGCCTCAACGCGAAGGTCGCCGGCAAAGGCACACCCCTCGTCGTCCTCCTCCTATCAGACGGAGCCAGCACAACCGGCGACCAAACACCACTTGAGGCGGCAGCGGCCGCGAAGGCGAAGAAGGTTCCTGTCTACACGGTCGCTTTGGGAACGGCCGCGGGCACTATCACGATCACGAGCCCCGACGGCCAGGAGCGCATCTACAACGTCCCGCCCGACCCGACCACACTCTCCGCGGTGGCGGAGACCACGGCGGAAGTTCTTCGCAGCCGCCGACGCGAAGTCCCTTCAAAGCGTTTACAGCCGCATCGGCTCCCAGGTCGGAACCCAGGTCAAGAAACACGAAGTCACTGTCGTCCTCACCGGCGTAGGAGCCCTACTCCTCCTCGCCAGCTCGGCCTTCTCTCTCGCTTGGTTCAACCGACTCCCCTAGCCCCAACCAGAAGAGGAGAAGCACATGCAAACGGAAGACACGAAACGCCGGCGTACGAGCCCCTGTGGGCACTCGTCGTCGTCGTAGCCGCGGCCGCCCTCTGGGCCACCGTGGCAATGGCCGGCAACAGCTCCAGCCCGACGGGCACAACCAGCTCGTCAGGCTCGAACGTCCCGGCGGCCTCTAGCAGCAGCGACCCGCTCGGAGCATTTACAGCCGCGAGCACACCGACCGCTTCTGACGACTGCCCCGGACACGATGGCAGCGGAACAGGCAGCGGAGACTCGACAGCACCAACCGCACCGTCCACCCAGGACGGATCGTCCAACCCGTCACTCGACGGGAACTCGCAGGGCGGCCGACCCTCCCGGCCGCCCTGCGATCAAACCGGACCTTGCCGAGATCAGCCTGGGACAAGTCCCTCACGTCGAAGACCTGCATCGTCCACTCGGCCCGCAACGGAAGCTGCTGCGCGACAACCCAGTCGAGCTCGTCGACCGGCCGCGTGAAAGCCGACGGCGGTGGCGGATCCTCACGACCGGCGAGATCGCCCGCGTCCGGGCCGCGTTCGCCCAGCTCGCCGCCGACACCGACGACATCGACGAGCGCATCTGGGTGGAGCAGGCGGCGAGGGTGTTCACCGTCGTCTACGGGACGGGGCTGCGCCGCGGCGAGCTGATCGGGCTCCGCTGGCGCCACGTCCGGCTCGCCGATCCGCCCGACCGACGCTGCGCCTCGAGGAGACCTACGTTCGCGGCCGGGTCGACACGCCGAAGTCGCGGGCGTCGTCGCGGACGATCGCGCTCGGCCGCGTCGTCGCGGAAGCGTTCTCGAGCAGCGGGCGGCGACCCGCTACGAAACCGACGACGATTCTGATTGTTGCTCTCAACATGACGCCGCGCCAGGCGTGCCAGCGGTCCTCGACGGCGCGGGGGCGGATCGAGGCGAGGAACGGCACGGCCGCGTGCAGGTCGCGGGCGAACACGGCTTTGGTCCCGGGCCGGCTGTGGCCCTCCTCGGTGCACCAGTCCTTCCAGGCCACCCAGCGGGTGTCCTTGGCGACCTCGAAGGCCGGGTCGACGATGCAGCACTCGCGCAGGAACGCGCCGGGGAGGCGAGGTCCTCGAGGTTGCGGAGCGACTCCGCCGCGGACTTCGGGATCCGAAGTGGCCGCGGGCCCGGAGCGTCGAGCCCCTCGAGCGCCCAGTTGAAGATCGCCGGCGCCTCGGCGAACGCCGGAGGCGCCACGCGGCCGCCTCCGGATCGTTCCCAATTTCAGCGGGGTGCTACTCGCTCCCGCCGCCCGCGAAAGAAGCCGGTGTGGCCGTTGCACGACACACCCGGTTCTCATGGCGGGGCGGACACTCCTTCGGGATCTGGCCCCATGACTGCGTGCGTCCCGGCTCGAAATCAGGGTTCGGCACGGTCTCGCCTGTCTCTTCGTCGACGATGGTCGCGGGCAGGAACCGCTCCGGGTTCTGACCCGAGAACGAGCAGATCGATGCCGCGTGCGGAGGATCGGTATCCCCGGCTGACCAATCGGCGTCTGCTTGTTGTTCTTGCCGTCGTCTGTACCGAAGTTGCCTGTGGCCTCGCCGGCAAATGCCGCACTCGCCGCGAATACCGCGACGAAAGCCGCAACGACGGCAGCCATCAACGTCTTCTTGAACATGAATCCCCTCTCCCCTTGTATTTCCGACGCGACCGCCGCGCCGAGTCGCTAACAGTACCTGTCGATCAGGTGAACCGACGCTGGCTCGCTACTCGCCCACGTCGATCGCTGGAACCCGGGGGGGTGATCGTCAGTGAGTAGCTAGAGCCGGTGCTTGCTGGCGGCCTGCTCGGCGGGTCGCCAGCGCATCCGACTCGGAGCTCGGCGGACGTATCGGGCGCCGATGTTGCTACGCCGTTGCTTTCTGACCCTTCGAGCGACTCGGCCGTCTCCTCTTCCGGCAACGAAAAGGCCGACTAGCAGGGATGAACCCAGCAGGGGCGGCAGGACTCGAACCTGCAACCCCCGGTTTTGGAGACCGGTGCTCTACGAATTGAGCCACGCCCCTGGGTTGCACGCCCCAGTGTAGCCTCGGCGCCGTGCAGCGCCGTGCTCTCGCCCTGTTGTTCTGTGCGATCGCGATCGCGCTCGGCGGCCTCGCCGTCTATGCGCTCCTCTCGGGCGGGCGCGCGATCGTGGTCGGCGTCGCCGCCGGCGGGCTTGCGCTCTGGATGGGCGACCTGGCGCGGAGGGCCTGGCCGCGCTGATGCAGGCCTAGCGGCGAGACGGCGACCACGATCGGCGTGCCACCCCAAGGCCGTTCTGCGGCTCGAGGACCGCCTCTCCACCGGCGTTCGCGAGCGGCCGACGGAGATTCCTGCACGGACGCGCAGGCGCGAATTAGACTCGGGAGACCCAGACATCCCGAGGAGGAAACGCCCGCATGGCCGCCATCGAGCCTGGAAAAATCCGCAACGTCGCCGTCGTCGGCCATCGTGGCACCGGCAAGACGTCTCTCGTCGAGGCGCTGCTCTACCAGACGGACGAGATCAACCGGCTCGGCGCCATCGAGTCCGGCACCACAATCAGCGACTGGGACGAAGACGAGCAAAAGCGCGCGATGTCGATCTCGCTGACGCTCACCCATACGAACTGGCAGGACCGCAAGATCAACCTGCTCGACGTGCCCGGCGACCCGAGCTTCCAGGGCGAAGCTCGCTGCGCACTCGGGGTCGTCGAGGGAGCCCTCGTCGTCGTCAACGCCGTCATGGGGCTCGAGGTAGGCACCGCCCGGGTGAAGCACCTCGCCGACGATCTGGGCCTGGCACGCGTCCTGTTCGTCAACATGCTCAAGCGGGCAGACTTCTACCGCACGCTCGCGCAGATCCAGGACCAGTTCTCCTCGCGCTGCGTGGCGGTGCACCTGCCGATCGGCGCCGAGCACGAGATTTCGGGCATCGTCGACGTCCTCCACATGTGCGCCTACACGAACCCGAACGGCGGCAAGGAGGGGGAGCCGGTCGCGATCCCGGCGAGATGCTCGGGCTCGCCCAGGAGTACCGCGAGAAGCTCCTCGACGAGGTCGTCCAGACGGACGAGGCGCTGATGGAGCAGTACCTGGGTGGGGAGGATCTCGATCCGCACGCGGTCGCCTCCGCGCTCAAGGTCGCGATCACGCGGGGCGAGGTGTTTCCGGTCGCGTGCGGCGTCGCGACGAAGAACCTCGGCACGCACGCCCTGCTCGACCTCATCGTCGAGGGGGTGCCGTCACCGGCGAAGCGCGGCGCCCCGATCGAGATCGAGGGCGCGGAGACCGCCGCCTTCGTCTTCAAGTCCCTGGCCGACCCGTTCGCCGGCCGGATCAACCTCTTCCGGGTGCTGAAGGGAACCGTCACCGGCGACTCGGTGCTCGTCGACGCGCGCGGCCACGCGAAGGAGCGGATGGGAACGCTGCTCCAGCTGCAAGGCAAGGGCAATTCGAACGTGAAGGAGTTCGGCGAGGGCGACATCGGCGCCGTCGCCAAGCTGAAGGACGTCCGCACGGGCGATCTCCTCACCGATCGCGAGATCACCGCCGCACCTCCCGCCATCGATTTCCCCGACCCCGTGATGAGCTTCGCGATCACGCCCCGTGCGAAGGGCGACGAGGAGAAGGTCGCCACGGCGATCCGCCGCCTCTCGGAGGAGGATCCCACGCTGCGGCTCCGGCGCGACCAGCAGACCGGGGAGGAGATCCTGTCGGGGATGAGCCAGATGCACGTGGAGGTCGCGCTGGAGCGGGCGAAGCGACGCTACGGGGTCGACGTCGAGCTGCATCCGCCGCGGGTGCCGTACCTCGAGACGATCCGCTCCGAGGCACGCGCGCACGGCCGCTACAAGAAGCAGACAGGCGGCCGTGGTCAGTTCGGCGACTGCCACATCGTGATCGAGCCGCTCGAGGACGGCGTCGGCTACGAGTTCGTCGACCAGATCGTCGGCGGCGTCATCCCGCAGAGCTTCCGTCCCGCCGTCGACAAGGGGATCCAGGAGGCGATGGCCCACGGCGAGCTCGCGGGCGCCCCGGTTCAAGGCGTGCGCGTGCGGCTCGTTGATGGCTCGTACCACAACGTCGACTCATCGGAGATGGCTTTCAAGGTGGCCGGCTCGCTCGCGTGGAAGGACGCCTACTCGAGGGCGACGCCGATCCTGCTCGAGCCGATAATGGAGCTCGAGGTGACGGTGCCGGACGAGGCCGTCGGGTCCGTGAACGGCGACCTCAACGCGAGGCGCGGCCGGCTGCAGGGCATGGCGCCGGCCGCCGGGATGACGACGATCAAGGCCGAGGTGCCGATGGCGGAGCTCCTCACCTACGCCCAGTCGCTGACCTCGATGACGGGCGGCAGAGGCGAGTACTCGATGCACTTCCTCCGCTACGAGGAGGTGCCGTCCCATGTTGCGCAGAAGGTCATCGACGAGACGCGGAAGGAACGCGATCTGGTCCAGGCCTGAAACCGGCGCCTGGCCGCACGACGTGAAAGTCCCTGCACGGGGGTTATAGTCGGCTCATGCGGGTGATCAAGACCACGGCGACGCGGACCTGCGTGCTCTGCGAACGGACGCTGTTGCAGGGGGAGCACGCCTTCGCTACTCGCCGGACGGGAAGACGTTCGTCGACGTTTGCCCCCTCTGCGCCGACATCGCGCTCGAGCACGGGTGGGTGCGAGAGGGGGTCTCGGTCTCCCCGCTGTTGCAGCAGCCTGCTCGCCGGCGCCGCCAGCGCTCGCTCTGGCAGTCCCTCGTCGGAGCCCGCGAGGAGGAGCCGGAGCCGGTCGTCAGCGAGCCGATCCTGCGCCGCCTCGGCGACGACGAGATCGCGCTCGTCGAGGCTGCGGAGTTGTTCAATGCGACCCAGTTCCGCCGCACGATCGCTGGCGTCGCGAAGGCACTGGGAGAGCCGCTCGCCTGATCACACCGCTATCCGGCGTCAACGCCGAGATGGTGCTGACCTTCGCCTGGGACATCACGTGGTACCAGTACCGCGTCTCGCCGGAGTCGAGCCAGCCCGTTCGCGTAGCCGAGCGTGGACAGGACATCGCCGACCTCGACGCGAGCTTCCAGCACTGGAACGCGACCGTCACGGACGACGGGCGCGTGATTCCCAGCATCGAGCGCATCTAGCACGATCTCAGGGCTCACGCCCGAAACGCTGGCGCAGCGCCGGAACACGGGGTAGGCTGCGACAGGAATTTTCCGTGGGGACGAGTGGGGGGTATGAGGCATATGAGGCGTTTGCGGTTGGTGCGATCAGGGCGTTTTGCTGTCGTCGGGGCCGTGAGCGGCCTCGCGGTGCTCGCCGGCGCGGCGGTCATCGCGCTCGGCGCGCGGGTACCGAATCCCTCCGGCGAGCACGACGTGGAACGTGATGCCGATCGACTATGCGACCGGTGGGCAGAGCACCGACTGTTCGGTGTTCGGGTCGACGGCTCCGAACCAGTTCCGGATCGACAATCCCCAGACGGGGTCGTACTCGACGACTGCGCTCGACGGTACACCTGTGACCTTCGCTCTCACGGTCATGGCCAACGGGCAGAAGAAGGACAAGTACTTCGACTGGCGGGCAACTGGTGCGAACGTCTTCGACGTGGGCGTCAAGGGTGGCTCGGAATCGGCCCGCTATGCGTATACGACGCCGATTCCGAACTGGAGCGGCGCCACGAATGGGCTCGCGCCCGTGTTCTCCGACACGGGCATCGACGCGACGCTCGACAACGAGGACAAGCTCTACAACCTGAGCAACGTCACGTTCTGCTACGGGACGGGTGCTCCATTTCGGGGACGGTCTTCGACGACGCGAACAACAACGGCGCCAAGAACGCCGGCGAAGGCGGGATCCAGGGTCGCACCGTCCGCCTCTACAGCGGTTCGTCCGCGACGCCGGCAGCGACGGCGACGACCGACGCGGCCGGCGGGTACTCGTTCTCGGCCACCCAGATCACCGTCGGCTCGAGCTTCCGCGTCTGCCTCGTCGCAGCGCCGGGACGCACCCAGACGCTTCCGACGTCGAGCACGTCCAACAAGGCGACGTGTGATCCGACGACGCCCAGAGCGAGCGGGCGCTCGGGTACGGAGCCTCGAACCTGAACGAGTCGGTGTCCGGTCTCGACTTCGGCGAGGCCCCGGTGGTGGCGCTCTCCGGGACCGTGTTCTCCGATGCGAACGACAACGGTCAGAAGAACGTGGGCGAATCGGGACTCGGCGGCCGCACCGTGCGGCTGTATGCGGCCGGCTCGTTCGCAGCGAGCCAGGCGACCGACGCAAGCGGCGGCTTCAGCTCATGAGACCGTCGGTGTGGCCTACCGGATCTGTCTCGTGGCCGCCTCCGGCTACGGCCAAACGCTGCCGACGGCCGCTACGAC
>CAVTQW010000010.1:0-342241 GCA_963736945.1 uncultured Thermoleophilia bacterium | reverse complement strand
TGTTGTGTGCTAGCCTGGTACCAGTACGTATTGCCGTGAGGTCATAACACCCCCCGCTTGCGGCCACGGTCCGTAGATACGGTGACGACGACACGAGACTCGGTCGCACCCAAACACTCGGCTCAGCGCACAGGAAGGATGCATTTTGACACCCGCGGTGATCCCCGCGACCGGCTCTGTGGTGCCCATCTGGCCAGGCATCCCGCCCGGGTCGGAGACTTGGACGTGGATGGAACAGGAGCTCCTGATCGACGGCGACCGAATGGTGCGCAATGTCTCGGTTCCCACGCTGGAGGTCTTCGCGCCCACGGGCGAACCGAACGGCACGGCTGTGATCGTCGCGCCCGGTGGCGCCTACCAGCTTCTGATGGTCGATCACGAGGGGACGGATTCGGCCAGGTGGCTGGCCGCCCGTGGCATTGCCGCCTTCGTGCTCCGCTATCGCATCGCACACACACCTGAGGACGATACCCCGGTGGTCAGGTTCCGGCGTGATCTCGACGAGCATGTCCGCACAACGCCCTGGAATGCCGGCCGGCTCGCGATCATCGGTGAGGAAGCTGAGCGCGCCAAACCGCTCGGGGACGAGGACGGCCGCCAGGCAATCCGCCTCCTCCGTGAGCGTTCGCGCGAGTGGCGGATCGACCCGGCGCGCGTCGGCATCGCTGGCTTCTCGGCGGGCGCGTGGGTCGCTATGGAGGCGGCTGTGTCCCCCGATCCCGGCAGCCGGCCGAACTTCGCGGCGCCCATCTACGGCGCGAGGCCAGACGACCTGGTCGTCCCAGATGACCCTCCGCCCCTGTTCATCGCGCACGCGATTGACGACCCTGCGGTGCCCGCCACCGAGTCCGTCTCCATCTGGAAGGCCTGGCACGCGGTAGGCCGACCGGCGGAGCTCCACCTGTTCCAGACCGGCGGGCACGGCTTCGGGACGAGCGCCTCGGCTTGGGCTCCGATGCGTGGGTCTCCTTGTTCGACACATGGATGCGCAGCCTTGGGCTGCTCGACCCGTGTCTGGGCTGAGCAGAGTAGGTGAGTCGCTGTGTTGCGCAGTCGATTCCTGTCCGCCGAAGCGGGAAGGCTCACGATCTGCACTCGCCGCGGAACTGGTCGCGCTCAACGTCGTCGCCCACGCTGCAGTAGCCCTCCCCCGCCAGCGGTTCGCCTCCGTGCTAGCCGCCCGCCCACTCGGCGTCCCCCGCCGCAGTCGTCACACTGGCCCGCAGAAACACATCCCAACAAGCGGTCAGTGCGCGCGATCGTCGCAGCTGCGCTCGGATCGCTCGAATTGACTGCTGCCGGAGTCACACATCCTCGGCCGCTGAAGCTCGACCGCAGAGACAACTGCGGCCGGATCATCCGTCGATACTCAGCCACTGAACGATGCCGCACCAGACCACCCCGGCAAAGAAGCAAGCAGGGCCGATCGGACAAGCATGGGACAAGCTGTGACCCCGCGCCAGCGTGACCCGCTCGAGTAAACAACGGCCGAGCCGAGCGTACGGTGAGCGTACCGGCCTGTCTCCGCACGCTGCAGTTTGCTGCAGCTTGTTGCAGTGCTGAAGCGGCCAGTTGCAGGCAGATTCAGTCTGTTGCAGTTTGTTGCGGTCTATGCGGCTGGACTTCTAATCCGAGGGACGGAGGTTCGAATCCTCCCGGGCGCATCACTTACCCCTGCAAATGAGGACTCTTTTGTCTTGAGGGAGCAGATGCACAGAGCTGCGCGTACGAGACGACGTACGGAACGACTGAAAAGGCCCGACACCGAACCTCGATGGGTTCGAAAAGAACTGACCGAGACTGGCGTTCTCCACAACACTTCATCGTCGCTGCAGTGCGCGGCGCGCGATCGTGAGGCAGACGATCGACGGCGAGCTCACCCCGATCGATGCTCCTGCCGCCGCCACACGTAGATCGACTGATCGCTGACCTCGAGCAGCCTCGCCACCTCCGCGACGCTCTTCCCCGCCGCGACCAAATCCAGCGCCTTCCGACGAAACTCAGCCGGATACCCCTTCCGTGCCATCAGACCTCCTCCAGAGGAGGCCCGAGTCTAGAAACCCAACCCTAACCCGGGCTACAGCACCGCTTGAGGCAGGACTTCGGTAGGCGTATGCTCGGCTTCACCGCGGATTGAGGGAGGGTGATCCACATGAGCACTGTTGATCGGCGTACGTTCTTGCGCCGCTCGGCCGTCGCGGCTGCCGCGTTCGGGACAGCCCTGGGGGATCCATTGCGGTTGATCGGGTCCGCCGCGGCGGCGAAGCCGGACTTCCACACGCTGGGGCCGGTGGCCGACCTGCGCGACGGCATCGTCAGGCTCTGGCTGCCGGTGGGCTTCCAGTACCGCTCCTTCCACGACACCGATCGGGCCGCCGCTGACGCTCGACGACGGCACCGTTCTGCCGGGCCGTCACGACGGGATGGCCGCGTTCCGCGCTCCGGACGGGAACGTCTGGCTCGTCCGCAACCACGAGATCAACAACCCGGGCGCCGCGCTCGGGGTCGGCACGCCGTACGACGCGATGGCACAAGGCATCACGACGACAGTCCTCGTGACCCCGTTCGGCGAGGTGCTCGACGCATTCACGAGCCTGAACGGCACGCAGATGAACTGCGCCGGGGGTGCGACCCCGTGGGGTACGTGGATCATCTGCGAGGAGACGGTGAACGGGCCGGACGTCGGCGCCGACTTCACCGGCGTCTCGAACGTTCCGCTGACCCAGCGTCACGGCTTCATCTTCGAGGTCCCGGCCGGCGGCCAGTCGAACCGCCAGCCGATCACGAGCGCGGGCCGATTCGCGCACGAGGCGGCCGCGTGGAACTCGAACGAAAACGCGCTCTACCTGACCGAGGACAACTTCGGCTTCCCGTCGGGTTTCTACCGCTACTTCCCACCGACGGATCCGATGGAGACCGGCAGCCTCGCCGACGGCGGGCGACTCCAGATGCTCCGCGTCGTCGGACAGCCGAATGCGCACCTGGAGGGCAACCAGGCGAACGGAGCGACCTACGACGTCGACTGGGTCGACATCGCAGATCCCGAACCCGACATTCCCGTACACGCCCGGTCAGCCGGCACCGACCTCGAACGACGACGCCATCAGCTACGTCGGCAACCAGGGTCGGGCGCAGGGAGCGGCGGATTCTCGCGCCTCGAGGGCGCGACCCTCTCGAAGGGCCTGGTCTACTTCGACGCCACGCAGGGCGGCGGGGCGGCGGAACCGGGACCGCAACCCATCACCGGCTACGGGAACGGCAACGGCCAGATCTGGGCGTACGACCCGGAGGAGCAGACGCTCACGTGCGTCTTCCAGTCGCCCGGCGCGGCCGTTCTCGACCTGCCCGACAACCTCACCCACAGCCCCCGTGGCACGATCGTCATCTGCGAAGACGGTCCCGTCGACAACTACGTGCGTGGACTGACACGCGACGGCGAGGTCTTCGACATCGCGCTGAACCGTCTCCGCAACAGCCTCACCGGTGCTCCCCGGTTCGGCGACGAGTTCGCCGGCGCGACGTTCAGCCCGGACGGTCGACACGCTCTTCGTCAACATCCAGGCCACCCAGGGCATCAGCGTTCGCGATCTGGGGCCCCTGGGGTCGCATCGGCGTCTAGGCCTGGCAAACGTGCCCCTGACGGACCAAACCTACGGGCTCTACAGAAGCCTGAGCTTGGGCAGAGGCCCGTGCCACGGCTGATCTGAAGCCATTCCGCGAGCCCGGTCAATGCCGTGGGGACGGTGATGACAAGGCCGATGACGAGTGCCAGCCACCAAGCGGTGGCCATGTTGTGGTCGCTGACCCCGAGCGTGCTCAACACTCCGAAGGCGGTAGCGACCGTATAGGTGCCGCTGGTGGCGTCTGTTTGTCATTCTCCCCTCGCGCACTGCGACGGGCCCGACATGTCGTCGTGCCCGTCGCCTCGACTCTCGTACCGATCGGCGCAAAAACCCCTCAGCGGCCAAGAGCTTGAGTTCTCCTTCGCCGTTGTCTGGGCCGGTGGCGGCACTGTGGAGGACACACCGCGAATCTCGCAGAAGGTCACGCGTCTTCAGCGACCAGGACAACGCGCCGAACAGAAGATGCCCTTGGCTGAGGTATGGCTCGACTGGGCTGATCCGCGGCGAACCGTCCTTGCACAGAGTTGCGAGCAGCGCCACTCGCGCCTGATCGAGGCGTTCCTTCCCGAGGCGGGCAATCTCGGGTACCGATGCTTCCAGGTCGCGCCAGCTCATCTGCCGAGGCTACGCCTTGCCCGCCGTTGTTGCTGCACACGGGATGGCGTCCGATTTTCTGTGTACGCGGGTTCAGTCGGGCAGTCGGTCTCCGAAGTCAGATCCTCAACGCGAGCAGCGCTGCCGTCCAGTTGCGGGACTTGGTCGATGCCGGCGTTGCGTTGCTGATCGCGAGGTAGGGGAGTTTCCGTGCGGCTTCTTCGTTGGGGAAGTGCCCTATGGTCTTAATCGCTTTCCGGAGCTGGCGACGAGCTGGCTTCCGTCCGGTGACCAGGCCGGATGACCGAAATCGGCGGAGAAAGGCTTGCGGTCCGTTGATGGTGACCGGAGATTGGTGAAACGACTGGCGGCGCGATCGCGGGCGCGATCTACGGTGCGAGCCATACGTTCGACAACTCGAACCACGCCTTCGTGACGCTACTGCTCGCAGTCGGGGCGGCAGTCGTGATCCTGGCGGCCTACCGACGGTGGGTGCAGGGGCGGCCTCTGTCGGGGCCGGATGCCCACCGCTTTCCCTCTCGCGGGCTCGGGATAGAACGGATGCGGGCACGGCTGCGCCGGCTCGGGGTCGATCCCGACCGGTCGGCCGCGAGCGGGCGACCCGAGGGCGTCGCACCCAAGCGGCCCGACCCCGTCACGCCCGAACAGGCGGCGGACGAACTCGCCAAGCTCCGCGAAGACCGCGACAGCGGCACCATCAGCGACGAGGAATACGAGCAGGCGCGCGAGCGACTGCGCCGCTACTGAGCGCAACCCCGCGGGTTCTGCCGGAGTGCTGCAGCGTGAGTTCGGGCTGGCCCTACAGCGAGGATTCTCAGTCGTTCGGGGCGATCTTGCAGCCAGACGTCACGTGTGACATAAAACACGAACACTACGACGGAGGCGCCGCGATGCCCTACATGGTCTTGAACCTAGAAGTGGCCGACTACGACGAGTGGAAGAAGCTCTTCGACTCGGATCCAGGTGGTCGCAAAGGAATCGCCAAAGGCCACGTCATTTCCCGCAACGTCGAGAATCCGAACGACGTCTTCATCCGCACCGAGTACGAGTCGGTCGATGACGCCAAGAAGGTTCGGCAACAACTCCTCGACTCGGGCGCACTCAGCCAGGCAACCATCAAGACCCCACCAACCATCATCGAGATCGCAGACGAAGCTACCTACTAGATAACACTGGCATGCGGCACAGTTCGCGAATGTCCCCCGGCGATTGATCACAGAACCTGGGGGCGGGCTGAAGGAATCGATGGATGACCAATCTTCGCTTGCTCCGTCACGGCGCGCTCCGCCCGTGGTCGTCTCCTGGATTCGGCCGCCGGGGCTCGGCCGAGTGCCGGCCCCCCGGGCACCGTCATTCGAGGGCGAACAGCAGGAACTGCGTGAACTGGCTTGCGGCGAAGTTGTTGTCGCTGACGAGGACGAGCGAGCGGCGGCCGTCGGGCAGCTTCGGGCCGATCGTCATCCCCTCGACGTTGTCGAGCGGGATCCCAAGCGTGCGCAGGTCGAGCAGGAGCGTCTTCTGCACAGGGCTCAGGTTCCCGAGCACCCCGGCGAGACTGTCGAGGCCGTTCACGTCGTCCGCTCCGGAGAAGGCGACCGAGTAGAGCTTGATCGTGTTGCCTGTCCCGGGTGCTCCGACAGAGAACGAGCGCTCCATCGAGAGCATGAACTGGTCGTTGAACGGCAACAGCTCGACGAGCCCGTTGACTGCAAAATTCGTCGCCGGCACCGGCGGCTCGGCGATCGCATCGGTGAAGTAGACGTACTGTCGCGTTCAGCCGCCCCGATGCGAGGTTGTAGCGGAGGATGCGCGACGGGCTTCCGCTGCTGAGGGACGCGGCGGGGCCGTCCTGAGCGAGGGCACCCTCCATCCCGACGAAGAGATGGCGGCCGTTCGGTGCCACGGCGGCGGCTTCGAAAGCGAGGTTCTGGCGCACGCCGTGCGTGGCGCTTGTCGGTAGAAACGCGTCCGGGACAGGCAGGTCGCCGACGAACGTCCCGTCGAGCGCGTACCGCCGAACCCAGGCGGGGATCCCGCGACTGGCGATGCCCTCGGAGGTCACGATGAGCTCGCCGCCCTTCGCGAGCGTCAGCCCTTCCGGATCGAGACTGGCCGGCGCGTACGGTTGCCCGTCCGGGGCGAGCAGGGTCGTCACGCCGGTGAAGAGGACGTCGCCGTTGTCGAGGCGACCGTCGGAGAGATCGACGCGCAGCGTGTAGAACCGCGCCGGGTTGATCTGGCTCTGGTCGTCCGAGATGCTGTAGAACACTTCCCGCCTGGCGTCGTATGTGATGCTCGAGAGTCCGCCGACGGTCGTAGCGGCAAACGTCGTCCCTGTCGGGACGATTGCCTGCCCGAGGAACTCCAGACCCGGCGGTTTCGCACCGTTGCTCGCATGCGCCACGACACCGCCGGCTGCGCCTACTGCCAACGTCAGCGATGCAACCACCACCGCCCCCAACATCAGAACGACGATGGAGCGAGACTTCGCCACCACTTCCCTCCTTCGATTGTAGAACAGCCCGATCGTAAACCCAATGCCTGTGCCGAGGATCGTGCTAAGCGAGAAACACACTCGTGTGCGGCAGCGTTCGTTCACAGTCACCTGAGCGACAGCAGCTGCCTTCTCCCGAATCAGCGGATCAAGACCACGGATACTTGTCCTGCTGCGGGAGGTCGTCGAGGATCTCATGCTCCGAAGCCTTCGAGCCGACGAACATGTGCGCCGTCGGCTTGGGCGCCGGCTCCGGCGCCCGATTGACAGGCTCGGCGTGCGCGTCCTAGACTCGCAGTGCCAAGGCAAACGTTTTCGTTGTGCACCAGAGCACTCCCCCAACCCCCGTCCCCGGCCGTTTCGTCGATCGTCGAGTCGTCCTGTCGGGTGGTGGCCGTGGTATCGGTGAGGCGACCGCGCGGAGGTTCGCGTCAGAGGGAGCGGACCTGCTGCTCGTCGCACGCTCGAGTGCCGAGATCGAGGCGGTCGCCAGCTCGATTGTCGCCTCCGGCGGCCGCGCCTGGGCCTACGCAGCGGACGTCTCAGCGCCCGCACAGGTCGATGCCGTCGTCGCTGCCGCGCGCGAGCGCTGGGGAGGCATCGACGTGCTCGTGAACTGCGCCGGCATCGACCACGACTGCCCGTTCCTCGATTTCCCGGACGGTGAGTGGGAGCGCGTGCTGGGAGTCAACCTCACTGGAGCGTTCACGATGGCCCAGCGCGTCGCGCGGGTGATGGCCGAGACGGGAGGTGGCTCGATCGTCCACGTTTCCTCGATCGACGCCTACGGGGCCGACGGCAACCAGGTCGCCTACAACGCGTCGAAGGCCGGCATGCTCGGTCTGAGCCGCACGATGGCGACCGAGCTCGCGCGACACCGCATCCGCTCGAACGTGGTCGCCCCGGGATACACAGCCACGCCGTTGACGCGCCAGTACGTCGGCGAGGAGATGTACGGGCATATGATGGGCGACTTCGACCGGATCCCGCAGCGGCGGATGGCCACGCCGGAGGAGATCGCAGCTGCCATTGCTTTCCTCGCCTCGGGTGACGCCGCTGCCATCACCGGCAGCGAGCTCGTCGTCGACGGCGGCACGATTGCCAACCTCTACATCGTCGAGACACTCCCGCCGGCCGGGTGAGCGTCGTCGCCCACGAGTTGCGCGAGTTCGTGGCGTGCCTGCTCGTCGAGGCAGGGGCCGACGCCGATGCCGCAGCGCAGACGGCCGCGTCTCTCATCGAGGCCGACGCCCGCGGCCACGGCTCACACGGTGTCCGCCTCGTCCCGGGCTACGCCGAGCGACTTCGGGACGGCAGGCTCGACGCCGACGGAGCTCCGGAGATCGTGCGTGACGACGGCTCGACGCTCGTGATCGACGCGAATGCCTTGCTCGGACAGGTCGTCGTCCCGTGGCTCGCCGAGCTCGCAGCGGAACGGGCTCGCAAGGAAGGCATCGTCGCTCTCACCGTGCGGCGCTGCGGTCACCTTGGGCGACTCTTCGACCTGGCCGACGCGATCGCGACGCGAGGGCGGATAGGGATCGTGATGGCGAACGACGGGGGGCAGAACGCGGTCGTGGCACCCTACGGCGGCGCGGAGCCGCGCCTTGCCACGAACCCGATCGCGATCGGCATCCCCCGCCGCGAGCCGCCGCATCTCGTGCTCGATATGGCGACGAGCGTGACGAGCCACGGTGGCCTGCAGCTGAGCCGCGATGCCGGGCTGCCTGACGTGCCGGGCTGGGCGAGCGGTGATGTCCTGCTGCCTGCGGCCGGGCCAAAGGGCTTCGGGCTCGCGCTGGTTGTCGAGATCCTCGCCGGAGCGCTCGCAGGCGCCGGTCACGCCGGCAACCCGGCCGACGTGGACCAGCAGGGGATTCTGCTGCTCGTGATCGACGTCGAGCGCTTCCTCTCCGCCGCTGCGTTCGCCGAGCATGTCGAGGAGGTCGTAGCGGAGGTCAAACGCGGGAATCCCGGAGTGCTCGTTCCGGGCGAGAGCGGTGCGATTGCCGCCGCGTCGGCTGCCGGGCGGGTGCGAATTCCTGCGGCGACCTGGGCCCGGCTTGCGGCACTCGCCGAGGAGCACGGCATCGAGATCCCATCGGTCGAGGAGGAGCAGTGAGAGAGGCAGTCAACGTCGGCCCGGTACCAGGCCCTCCGTACTCGCACGCGATCGTGGCGGAGGGACGCTTCGCGTTCCTGGCCGGCCAGGGCCCCCTGAAGGACGGACAGCTCGTGTCCGGCACGATCGAGGAAGAGACGCGCCTGACCCTCGAGAACCTGATGGCCGTGCTGGAGGCATGCGGCAGCGGGCCGGAGCACGTGGTGCGTTGCGGGTGCTGGCTCGTCGATCTCGACGACTTCGACGGCATGAACGCCGTCTACCGGGAGTTCTTCCCCTCCGCGCCCCCGGCACGCGCCACCGTGCGGGCGGATCTCGTTGTCGGCAAGGTCGAGATCGACTGCATCGCGATCGTGCCGTGACAGCTTTGCAGGCGCTCGGCTGGGACCATCCGCGCTGCATCGGCCCCATGCTGGCCTGCTCGGATGCATGGTGCGCGAAGACGCCTGGCGTGACCGTGGAGTGGTCATTCCGCTCGCTCGAGGACTTCGGAGATCAACCGCTCGAGGAGGTAGCCGGTCGCTTCGATCTCGTCGTGATCGACCATCCGTTCTGCGGTCGGGCGCTCGAGACCGGTTGCCTCGCTCCGCTCGACGCCCTCGTCTCCGCAGCGGTGCTTGACGAGCTCGCCGAGGTCGCGATCGGACCGAGCCACACCTCGTACGCCTACGGTGGGCACCAATGGGCGTTGGCGACCGATGCCGCCTGCCACGTGGCCGCGGTAGCGCCCGGCCATGCCGCCCCGTCGAGCTGGGACGAGGCGCTCGATCTCGCGGCCGACCTGGGCGGCCGGGCGGCGACGCCTCTCTCCCCGCCGCACGCGATCTCGAGCTTTCTCACGCTTGCCGCCGGGGGTGGGGGCGAACCGGCCTCCGGCGGGCGCATCTCCGAACCGGAGGTCGGTGGCTGGGCCCTGGACGTGCTCGTGCGGCTCGCCGGCCTTGGGCCCGAACAGGCCTTTGCCTGGGAGCCGCCGGACGTGCTGCGACTCCTGACCGGTTCCGGAGACTCGGTGCTCTACGTCCCGCTGACGTACGGCTACGTGACCTACGCGACAGACGCCGTCGCTCGCCCGTGTCGCTTCGGCGATGTTCCAGGGGCTCTGGGGGCCGTGCTCGGCGGTGCCGGCCTCGCCGTGTCGGCGTCATCCGGAAGTCCGACCGAGGCGGCGGCATTTGCGGCCTGGGCCAGTGGCTCCGATGCGCAGTCGCGCATCGTTGGCCCGGCCGGCGGGCAACCCGGGAGCCGCGCCGCCTGGGACGACGAGGCCCTCGACGAGGCTGCTGGTGGCTTCTTCTCCGGGACGCGGGCGTCAATCGAGGGAGCTTGGGTGCGCCCACGGGAGCCGTGGTGGCCTCGCTTCCAACTCGACGCCGGGACCCTGCTCACCGAGGCCCTGGCGACCCGCCGGCCGGTGCCTGAGACCTTTCGTGCCCTCGACGACCTCTACCGCGAGAGGAGCGCAGCATGAAGATCATGGACCTCAGGGCACACGTCCTGCTCGACCCGGCGTACGACCGGGAGGCTACGAGCTCGAACCAGGACACGGTCATCGTCGAGGTGACAACGGACGAGGGAATCACCGGCTACGGCGAGACGGACCTCAACGCCTGGATCGCGCGTGCGTGCATCGAGGCGCCAGGGACGCACACGATGGACCGCGGGCTGCGCGAGACGCTCCTCGGACGCGATCCTCGCGACCCCGCGGCACTCTGGGACGAGCTGTATGTGGGCACGGCGATGACCGGACGGCGCGGCGCCCTCGTGCATGCGCTCGGCGCCGTGGACATTGCGTTGTGGGACGTCGCCGGCCAGGCAGCGGGCAAGCCGGTGTGGCAGCTCCTCGGCGACGCTGCCCACGAGCACCTCACCCCCTATGCGTCGCTCTTGCCCGGAGGCGGCGGCTCGGTCGACGACTTCATCGGCACACTTGTCGACCAGGCCATCTGGGCGAGCAGGCTCGGTTTCCGGGCGGCGAAGCTCGAGATCCTGACGCGCGGACCCTACGTCCACGAGGGTCTCGCTGCGCCCGACTCGATCATGGTCGAGACCATTGCGGCGGTCCGGGCGGCCGTGGGGCCGGACTTCACGATCATGGTCGACGTCGCCTACGCGTGGGAGACGGCGAACGAGGTTCTCGCGGTGATCGAGCCGTGGGCCGAGCACGACGTCTTTTTCCTCGAGACGCCGCTCTGGTCAGACGATCTGGACGAGTACGCCCGGCTGGCAGAGCGCTCGCCGATCCCGATCGCCGCCGGCGAGTGGCTCGCGACCAGGTTCGAGTTCCTCGACCTCATGGACCGCGGTCACGTGCATGTCGTGCAGCCCGATGTCGGACGGGTCGGCGGGCTCACCGAAGCGTTGCGCGTCTGCCGGCTCGCAGAGGAGCGCGGCCTCACTGTCGTCCCTCACGGGTGGAAGACCGGCTTCACCGTGGCGGCGACCGCGCAGCTCGCGACGGTGGCTCCGACCTTGCAGTTCTTCGAGTTCGTGCCGCAGGAGGTAGCGGAGTCGCCCCTCCGGCGCGACCTCGTCCAGGACGAGCTGAGCCTCGAGAACGGGCTCCTCGCCCTCCCGTCGAAGCCCGGCCTCGGCGTCGTTCCAGACGCCGTCGCGATGGAGCGGTTCGTGTCGGCAGCCAAGCAGAAGGAGACGTCATGGCATCGGTGAACGACCTGCGGCGCCTCGCGGAAGGGCTCGACCATCCGGAGGGCGTCGCCGTCGGCGCGGACGGAATGCTCTACGCGGGCGGCGAGGCGGGACAGATCTACCGAGTCGACCCGTCGTCGGGAGGTTTCGCGCAGATCGCGTCGACTGGTGGCTTCGTGCTCGGCCTCTGCCTCGACGCGGCGGGATTCATCTACGCCTGCGATGCGGCCCGGGCCGCGATCGTGAGGATCGACCCTGGCAGCGGCGACGTCGAGACGTTCTGCGACAGCGCTGGCGGCGTTGCTCTGACGTGCCCCAACTGGCCCGCGTTCGCGCCCGACGGCTCGCTCGTCGTCTCCGACTCGGGTCGCGAGGCGATCGACGTCCGCGAGGGCCGGGTGCTCCGCGTACCCCGTGGGGGCGGTGACGCCGAGGTGCTCGACCTGCCACCCCTGCACTTCGCGAACGGGCTCGCCGTGGAGCCGGACGGGGGGATCGTCGTGCTCGAGAGCTTCACCCCAAGGCTCTCGCGTGTCGTCTCTGGAGGCCTGGAAACGATCGCCCACCTCCCGGGAACGACGCCGGATGGCGTCGCCCTGATCGAGGGCGGAGGCTACCTCGTCGGCTGCTACTACCCGTTCCAGGTCCTTCACGTCTCGGCGGACGGATCCGTGGAGACGTTTCTCGACGACCCCACGGGAATTCACATGCCGATGCCGACGAACCTCGCGTTCTTCGGTGAGGTGCTGAACAGGCTTGTGCTCGCATCTCTCGGCGGCATGTGGCTCTCGGCGCTCGAGACGCCGTTTGTCGGCGTCCCGCTCAACCGTCCCGTCTAACCGCGAGCGCCGCCGCGGCGAAGCGGTCGAGCGCCTCCCGGTCGAGCTCGATCCCGAGTCCCGGTCGGGCGGGGGGCCGCAGGGTGCCGTCCGCGAAAACGAGCTCGTCGCGGGTCAGCTCCTTGCGGAGCCGCGACTCGCAGAGCTCAGCCGGCAGGAACTCGAAGAACGGCATCTGCGGCGTCACCATCGCGAGGTGCGCCGCAACCGCCACCGAGATCCCCGTTTTCCAGGCGTGCGGCACGACGAGGCACCCGGCGGCCTCCGCCATCGTGCAGACGCGGCGCGCCTCGGTGAGCCCGCCGACGCGGCCGATGTCGGGCTGGACGACGGCGATCCCCGTCTCGATCAGGGCGGCGAACTCGTGTCGGGTGGAGAGCCATTCACCCTGGGCGATGCGGATGCTCGATCGTCGCTGAAGCTCTGCATACCCGGCGAGATCGTCGACCCAGAGTGGCGTCTCGAGGAAGTAGACGTCCAGCTCGGCAAGCGCGTCGGCGCACCGCGCGGCACGGTCGACCGAGTCGAAGGCGTACTGCACGTCGACCATGAGGTCCATGCCCACTCCGACGGCATCGCGCACGGCGGCCACTACCTCGACGATCCGGTCGTCCGGCTCGCGCAGCCCCTTGTGCGCGTAGGGCCCGGAGAACGTGGCCTCGCATTTCGCCGCTCGGAAGCCGAGCTCCTTCGCCCGCCGACCCCAGGCGACCATCGACTCGACGTACGCGTCGAACGAGCCCACCTCTGGCTGCAGCGACGCGTAGGGGGTGAGGGTCTCCGGGCCGCTCTCGGCCCAGAGCTGCCAGCACGGCTTGCCCGCCGCCTGGCCGCAGATGTCCCAGAGCGCGATATCGAGCGCGCCGATTGCATTCACGCCGCCGCCGCGCCTGCCGGTCATCGCGGATCCCACGTACAGGTCGTCCCAGATCGCCTCGACGTCGAACGGGTCGCGACCGAGCAGAATCGAGCGCAGCCCCCGGTCCATCGTGTGCGTCCCGGGCGCCTGAATGAACGCCTGCGCCACCCAGGCGTTCAGATCGGTCTCGCCCACGCCGACGATTCCTTCGTCGGTGAGAACCTCGACCACGATCGTGTCCTGGGCCGAGCTCGTGGCGCCGGGGTCGTAGCCCGGGTCGAGCAGCACATGCGTCTTGACTTCGGCGACCTTCATCTAGCTAGATACGGCTGTAGGCGCCGTCGATGGAGATGTTCGCCCCGGTCATGAAACGGGCCTCGTCGGCGCAGAGCAGCACGCAGACGTCGGCGACCTCTGCGACGTCCCCGAACCGGCCGATCGGATGGCGGGTGCGCAGCTCCGCCTCGAGCTCTTCGCCGTTCGGGAGCGCGTCCATCACGGAGCGGTGGAGTTCGGTCTCGATCACCCCCGGCATCAGGGTGTTCGACCGGATCCCGAGAGAGCCGTACTCGACCGCGATGTGGTCGGACAGCATGTTGAGGCCGGCTTTCGAGACGTCGTAGCCGCAGTCGCCCTCCCACACGGTGATCGCGCAGACAGAGCTCATGTGGACGATGGCGCCCCCGCCTGCCTCGATCAGGTGCGGGAGAGCGAACTTCGAGACGAGGAACGGGCCGCGGAGATTCGTAGCGATGATCCGGTCGAACTCCGCGACCTCCCACTCGTGCAGCTTCGGCCACTCGGTCGCGTCGACACCGGCGTTGTTCACGAGTGCGTCGAGGCCACCGAGCCCTGCGGCGGCCGCCGAGACGACCTCGCGTGCGCCCATCTCGTCAGCGACGTCGCCGAGCACGGCGAACGCCGTTCCCCCGACCGCGGTGATCTCGTCGACGGTCCGGCGTGTCCGCTCCGGATCGCGCCCGCCCACGGCGACGTGCGCACCCTCGCGCGCGAATCGATTCGCGACCTCCCGGCCGATGCCGCTCGAGGCTCCTGTGACGAGCGCCCGCTTTGCCTCCAGACGTCCCATCAGGCTTCTCCTTGCAACTCTAGAGGGGGATAGGGGAAGACGCGGGCGACGGCGCCACCGTCGGCGACGATCCCCGCACCGTTCACATAGGACGCGCGGTCCGAGAGCAGGAACGCGACGACCTCGGCCATCTCGGCGGGTTGCCCGACGCGCAACATCGGAGCGAGCTCCCCTTCGCGCCTCAGCGCTTCCTCGCGGTCCATCTCCGCGGGGAGCGTGTCGTAGGTCATCGGCGTCTCGATGCACCCCGGCAGGAGGGCATTGCACCGGATCCCGAACGGGCCGTAGTCCACTGCGATCGATTTCGTCAGCATCAGGATCGCGGCCTTCGCGGAGTCGTAGACGAGGTAACGAGGGAATGCCGCGATGCCCTGAATCGAAGAGACGTTGACAATGGAGCCCGCTCGGGCCGGCAGCATGCGCCGTACTGCGACGCATGCCCCGAACATCGGTCCGAGCTGGAGCACCCGCAGCCCCTGTTCGATGTGCGCTGCGTCGATCTCGTGCGCAGCTCCAACCCAGTCGATGCCTGCGTTGTTGACCCAGAAGCGGAGATCCCCGGCTGCCTCTGCAGCGTCGGCGGCGCGCTCGTGGGCGTCCCAGTCGCCGATGTCGCCGACGAAGGGCTCGTAGGCGGGGCCGATCTCCTCGCGTGCAGCCGCGAGGGCGTCCACGTTGCGATCGAACGCGACGACATGGTGCCCATCGTCCACCAGCCGCTCGGCGACTGCACGACCGATCCCCATGGCAGCGCCTGTGACGACGGCTGAGCTCATGCGCCTCTCCTCGGATCGGGCCGGTGGGGGGACAGGCCCCCCGCCGGCGATGGGCTACTCGGGTGGGATCTCCCTGTATGCCAGCTCGACGTCGACGCCCTGGCCGCGCTTGATCATTGCCACGACGAAGTAGAGGACGAACCCGAGGATGGCAGGCCCGACCGTCCACGCCAGCAACTTGCCCATGTTGGCGTTGGCACCGAGTTGGTCGTAATGGAGATACGCCCACCAGACGAACACACCCGTGACGATGGCACCGACCCCCGCGATCGAGACGAGTGGGATGCCGGCAACCGTCTTCTGCGAGGTCGAGGCCCGGTACAGCTCCGGGCGCAGCTTCGGTGCGAGGACACCCGAGAGGCCGACCAACCCCATCGCGATCAGCTGCACGAGCAGCGCGTAGGCGAGCACGATGAAGAACCCGGTCTGGTCATAGACGGCGTAGATGAACACGACGGAAGACATCAGCATCGCGATCAGAAGAGCCAGCCAGGGGCAGCCGTACCGGTTGACCCTGGTCACCCCCTTGGGCAGCACGCCGTCGAACGACATCGCGAAGATCGCCCGCGTCTGCTGCAGGCTCGAGATGTAGGTGATCAACGGCCAGAAGACGATGTAGAGGAGGAAGATCACAAACGTGTAGGCCGCACTGCCGACACTGATCCCGCTCAGGTAGAAGAACGTCGTACCCGGTACCTGGATCTCGGCCGGCAGGCCACCGCCGTTCGCGGCGCGAAGGAACTCGCTGCCGAACGTCTTGAAGAAGATCGCCGTGCAAGTCGCCACGACGATGAGCGGAATGATGCCGCCGAGCGCCATGTTGCGTGCGGTCTTCATCGTCGAGGCCTGACGCAGCTCGCCCCCGACAAACGTCGACCAGTAGCTGAAGATCGCCGTCGTCGCGAAGACGGCGACCATCGGGATCGTCGCCTTGAACGAGAAGCTCGGATCGACCGCGACACCTGCTTTTGCCGCCGTTGCGATCGTACTCTGATACGCGTCCGGTTTGTTGGTGAAGTCCTCCGCGAAGCTGTTGAACTTGTTCTCGAAGTGGCCCTTCGACTGGAGCAGCGTCACGATCGTGACGATTCCGAGCGAGGCGGTGACCATCCAGAAGAAGATGTTCTGGATCCGGAGTAGCGTCCGCCAGCCCCACAGCTGGATCACGCTCGAAAAGGCGAACATGGCAAGGCCGAAGAAGATCAGCCAGCCCTTGCTCGTCCCCGCGTCCTGGGCCCACAGCACGAGCCCCGGCCAGTCGGCGATCAGGCCGACGGCGATGCACAGGGGAATGATCCCTGCCGTCATCACGGCCAGGCCGAAGAAAGCATTCGAGAGCAGGCCGGCGGTCGTCATGCAGAACACCGACATCCAGCCGATCGACGGGTGCATGACCCGGCTGACGAGCATGTAGTCGCCGCCCGAGCGCGGGATCATCTGGGTGAGGAGCCCGAAGGCATACGAGAACGCGAGGCTCATCGGGATCACGATCAGGATCGCGAGGAACGGATTGCCTCCCGCACCGACCGCGAGCGCGAAGAGCAGCACGGCGACCATCGTCTGAGTCGGATGGCCTGGGATGAAGTTGATGATTAGCGACGAGCGGGGCGGCACTCCGCGGACGAGGCCCGTTGCCGTTCGGGCGAACAGTCCGGACTTGCCGACCTCCGGAACTGCTTCGGCTTCACTCACTGCAAGACCTCCATTGAGGGGGATTGCCTAACCGACGACGAACTGGTGCTTCCGCACGGTCGCACCGTCGAGGGTGACCACTGCCCCGTGGATGTGACCGCTGTTGTATTCCGACCCCGTATTGAGCGCGAGCGTCCCGCCGATCTGAACCTCCCCTCGAGACTCGTGAATGTGGCCGTGGAGGGCGAGCAGCGGTTGCACCTCCTCGATGATCTGGCGCACGGCGTGACTGCCGACGGGAATCGGGCGAGGCTGGCCCCCGACGTACCGGAGTGTGAGGTCGGGATTCATCTCGTTCGCAGTGTCGAGCCCCGAGTCGTACGGAGGCACGTGAAGGTTGAAGATCGCCGTCGCCGGGTCCTCGAGCTGGTCGGCGAGCGCGCGGTACCGCGTGTACAGCGCGTCCTCGTCGAGCTCCCGCGGGCTGTTCCAGGGCGTCGGGTTTGCGTAGCCGCACGAGATCATCTCGTAGGGGCCGACGTGGACGACGCGGTCGTCGCAGGCTTGGACGTGTGTAGCCGACTCGAGCACCGCGTCGCAGGCCCAGGGGTCATCGTTGCCCGGCATCACGTAGACGTCGATGCCGTACTCGGCCATCCGCTCGTCTGCCAGGTCGATCCAGCGCTGGAGCTCCGCGACCATCGTTTCCTCGAGCAGAGCAGACCTGGCCGGGGCGTCGTCCCGCAGCCGCACGATCTCGTCGGCCGGGGCCAGCCACGGGTACATGCCGTTGAAGCGGATCGCTCCGAGCAACTCGTCGAGCTCGGCCTCTGTCGTGCCGGACCGGGTTTCACCGATGAAGGTCGTCGTGAACGAGCCGTCTGGTCGCGTCTCGATCGGAACGATCGCCTTCCCCGTCAGGTCGCCGCCCATGATGAGCGCCTGCACGCCGTAGAAGCGGCCCGCGCCGAGGAACTTGCGCCAGCATCGTTCCGAGCCGTGCACGTCGGACGCGTAGTAGAGCGAGATCGTGGCAGCCGCTGTCGCGGTGCCGGAACCCTTCTTCCTTCTTCCGAGCAGCATGTCGCGAACCTCTCCGTGAAATCGTTTGCGTGCGACGCTAAACGGTCATGCGGGTCGCGTCAAGCCCCCGACGGACGACTGCCGGAACGGCGTCGCGGTGACGGTCGTTCTGAAGTGCCGCCGCGGTTGAGCACGATTGCCTGTCCTCTGCGAGCGCCCGGGCAAGACCCAGCGAGTGGGGGACGGACGCCGGCTCGAAGCCGAGCAGCTCCGCCTGGCGCCGCCAGCGCTCTCCCGAGGCGCGCCGCCGTGCGTCAGGTCGACGCGGACGAGGAGCTCGGTGGACCGGATGACGATCACGAAGATCCAGCACCACGCGGCCGGCGGTGCCCGAGCGAGTGGCCTCGATCGCCTCGTGGATTTCCTCGAGCCGGAACCGGTGGGTGACTAGAGGCGCGAGGTCGAGCTTGCCTGCAACGGCCAACTCTGCAAGCGCGGGGATCTCGAGCGCGGGCGTGGCGCCTCCGGCATGGGTGCCGAGCACGTCGTGCTCGAACTGGGTCAACTCGTAGACCGGGAGCGGCACCGTCACGCCCATCGCCGGCTGTCCGATCAGCACGGTCGTACCACCCGTCCGGGTGGCGGCGAACGCCTGCTCGGCAACGGCCGGAGCGCCGAGCGCCTCAAAGGCATGGTCGACGCCGCCTGGGACGAATCGGTGCACCTCGGCGACGGGGTCCTTCCCATTGGGGTCGATCGCGTGCGTGGCACCGAGCTCGAGCGCGAGACGCCGTTTGGACTCGACGGGGTCGACGGCGATGATTGGATGGGCCGAGACGAGCTTCGCGCCCAGGATCGCCGCGAGGCCGACCCCGCCGCAGGCAAACACCGCGACCGACTCGCCGGGACGCACGTTCGCTCGCCGCGTCACCGACACGACGCCGGTCATCACGCCGCAGCCCAGGAGACAGCCGAGGGCAGGCTCGAGTCCGGAGGGCACTGGAATGGCGCCGTTTGCAGGCACGACGGCATGGGTCGCGAACGAGGAGACGAGGGCAAGATGGTAGACGGGGCCGCCGTTGCGCGAGAGGCGAGTCGTGCCATCCGGCAGGACACCCTCGTCCATGCAGTGTGCCGCGCCAGAGCAGAGATTGACTCTCCCCTGGAGGCAGAAGCGGCATTTGCCGCAGGCCGGAGTGAACGTGAGGACGACGCTCTCGCCGATCCGACCGGGGTCGACGCTCTCACCGACCTCCTCGATGATGCCGGCGCCTTCGTGCCCGAGCACCATCGGCAGCGGAGCGGGCCACGTACCGTCCAGCAAAGAGAGGTCGCTACGGCAGATGCCCGATGCCAGCATGCGCACGAGCACTTCGTCGCGCCGCGGCGCCTCGAGCGTGAGATTTTCGATCGAGATCGCCCCCGGGCGATCCATCACGGCGGCGCGAATCCTCATGGAGCCAGCGGTCCTGTCGAGCGCCGTAGCACCAGGCTCGGCGCACTCTCGATCTCGATGTCGCGCGGGGGAGCGCCGCCGATCTGCTCGATGAGCGCGTCGACCGCGCGCAGGCCGAGCTCGTGCAGCGGCATCCTGACGGCGGTCAGCGGCGTGTCGAGAAAGGCGAAGACGGGGTCGTCGTCGTGACACACGAGAGAGAGGTCGGCTGGGACGGACAGCCCGCGCTCCCGCACGGCCGCCAGCGCGCCAAAGGCCTGGTTGATATTGGCGATGAACACCGCGGTCGGAGTCGGATCGACCTGGAGGAGCGCCTGCATCGCACGGCACCCATCCTCCTCACTCAGGGCTGCCGGCAGCACGACGGGGTCGACGCCCGACCTCCGCGCGCGATCGACGAAACCGTCACGGCGTCGCGCGACCGTGTCCAGCTCAGGTGGCCCCGCCAGGTGCCCGATCCGGGTGTGGCCGAGCTCGAGGAAGTGAGAGGCGACGATCCCGCCGGCCTCCGCGTCTCGCATGTAGACGTTCCGCCCGCTGCCGGGGTGGCATCGATCCATGAACACGGACGGCACGAGCCCCGACGTGAACGTTGCGAGCTGCCTGTTGCCGAGCCGGGCACTCTGGATCAGGAGCCCGTCGATCCGTCCCTCTTCGACGAGGCGCTCGTACGCTTCCTCGGCCGCGTCGTTCTCGCCGGAGTCCTCGGCGAGGACGAGGACGAAGCCCCGCTCCCAGGCACGGTCGAAGGCGCCGCGGACGATAGGGGAGTTGACGGGGTTGCGCAGCGACGGGACAAGCAGGCCGAGCGTGCCGGTGGTAGCAAGCCGAAGCCCACGCGCAATCGCGTTCGGACGGTAGTGGAGCTCCCGGGCAGCCACGAGTATCCGCTCGCGCGTCGCCGGACGGATCGCCACCTCGCCTCGCCCGTTGATCACCCGCGACGCCGTCGACACGTGCACGCCTGCGGCCCGGGCGACGTCGGCGAGCCGTGTGGTCGTGAACGAGACTGCATCTCGAGGCGATGATAGTTCTCACGGTCACTGTGAGCTAACGTTTGCGTAGATGCCCGAGATCGAGTCCGACATCATCGCCGAGGCCGAGCGCGTCGTCGAGGGCGCCCACGCCGAGAAGGTGATGCTGCGGGTGCTCGGCGGTGTCGCGGTGAGCATGCACACGGCGTCGGGGGTGCATCCAGAGCTACAGCGGGACTACCGGGACATCGATCTCGTGACGACGCGCAAGGACGGCCGCGCCGCGGCAAAGCTCATGCACGCTCTTGGGTACGAGCCCAATGAGCGCTTCAATGCGATGAACGGATCGTCGCGCCTTGTCTTCTACGACAACGACCACGGCCGACAGGTCGACGTCTTCGTCGGCGAGTTCAAGATGTGCCACGATATCCCGATCGCAGATCGCCTCCACCTCGACGAGCGCACCATCCCGCTGGCCGAGTTGCTCCTCACGAAGCTGCAGATCGTGAAGCTGAACGACAAGGACCTGCGCGACATCTGGGCGATCCTGCACGAGCACGACGTCGCCGAGCACGACGACGACGCCGTCAACGCAGCTCGTGTCGCCGACCTTCTCGCGGGCGATTGGGGCCTCTGGCGCACGTCGCGCCAGACGATCGAAACCGCCCGCGCCCGCCTCGGCACGACCCGGCTCTCCCAAAACGAGGTGGCCATGCTCAACGATCGCCTGGAGCGTCTGTGGGAGCGCGTCGAAGCCCAACCCAAAGGGCTCCGCTGGCGCGGCCGCGCCAGGGTCGGAGACCGGACGCAATGGTACGAAGAGCCCGACGAGATAGCCCACGCGACACTCGGCGACGAATGAAGACCGAGACCGGAGCCAAGGCGATGTCCAGTCGTTCCTGCACGATGCCATTCACGAAGGCGCGTAGACGGCGTAGGTGGGACCGTCAGATGTATGTCCTATTGGCATGAGGACTTTCACTCGTAAGAGTGCTCACCACGGCCCGAAGCCCGGTCGCGCTCGCACGCCCAACGACGTCGCAAAGTCGTGATGCGCCAGCGGCACCTCACGTCGGCAGCCAGGGAGTCCTCCACGAATACGAGATCGCCGCCGCGGCCACTGAAAGGAGCCCTCAATGCCGGCCTCGTCGACCGGTTCCGCGTCGTCGTCTTCCCCGTTATTCTGCCTCGCTCGCGCTCTGGATGGAGATCAGCGCTTCGGCGACGGGTCCTTGGGACTGTCCATCGATCAGGATCTCGGCGGTGAGGAGCGTGCGTCCGTCAACGGGGTGTGTTGGTGCGGTGATCGATAGCGTCAGCTCTCCGCGCTCGCCGGCGTCGAGCTCGAGCGTCACCAGGTCGCTTCGTGTCGCCCAGCCGGGCGGAGGAAGCAGGCGTGCGGCGTAGGTTGCGGACCGTTCGAGGTTGTTGCGGAGCATGAGCGTGTACTCGATCGTCTCGCCGGTTGCGACTGTTGCGAGGTATGGTCTCAGGCGCGCCCAGAAGAGGTCGATGTAGTGGTCGGCCGGATCGGCGACGATGGAGCGGAACACCTGCTCCTTGAGGGCGACGAAGTCGGCGTAGTGGTCGAGCGCCTCCTTGTGGCACGGGAGCACGTCTTCGTGTCCTGGGCAGAGGAGCTCGGGCGAGATCGCGCGCATGACCTCGACGCATTGCCTGTGCATCGCGAGCTGGAAACTATTTCGTAAGACGGTTGTCTGGAAGGGGCGCTGTTCGGACTTGCCGGCGATCTCCAGTTCTTGGAGGAAGTAGTTATCCCCGGTGAACGCGACCGTCCTGCCGTCGATCTGAGTGCTGATGATGGAGTGAAACTCTGTCTGGCCGGGGGCATGGTGGAAGGTGAGGTCGAATCCGCGCCAGGTGACGCTCTCGCCGTCTGCGAGCTTCCGGTCGAGACGAATCGGCTTTGAATACGTGCACGGCGTGCTTGCCCACTCGGCTGGTGCTTCGAGGATCGCAGCAACCTCGTTCAGTGCCCAGCAAGCCGTGTCGTGGTGGCGTTGGAGGTGAGGAATGCCGCAGGTGTGGTCGTCGTGGATGTGGGTCGGGATCACGACCTCGATGGCCCTCACGGCAAAGCGCTCATGCAACTCCTCGAGATGGTGCGCAACGAAGCGCAATGTCTCGAAGGGCTGCTGATCACTTCCAATATGCATGTGCGTGAAGGAAGGAAGTCCGTAGTCGATGAACAGCGCCTCGCCTGTGCCGCTGAGGAGTACGTAGAAGTTCGAGCAAGTCCAGGGGCCACTCCACAGCAGGTGCTCCGACAGCCGAACGAGCTTCGGCTCGGGTAGGAGCGCTGCTCCCAGAGAACCTGAGGCCCCGAGGCCGCCGCCGAGACGGGCGATCTCGATCAAGCGCTCCTCGAGACGGTCGATGTCTTCTCCGACCGCCTCGATGGCCGCACCATGCGAAGGGAGGATCAGATCCGGCTTGCGGCGCCGCAACGCTTGCAACGACTGAAGCGTGAACAACACGCCGGCCATGTCGCCGTAGCCGTACTCCATCGCATGGAGTTGATAGAGGTGGCCACCGGCGCTGAGAAGGTCGCCGGTGAAGGCGACCAGCCGCCCGTCGATCTCGGCAAGCAGCGCGCTTGAACCGAACGTGTGTCCCTTCGCTGGCAGCACGAAGAAGCTATGCCCCCTCCATCGGAACTCTTCGTAGTCCTCGAGAACCGCGTCGACCGGGATGTCTTCGCCCGGCGCGAAGAAGGTGTTGCGGTCGTTGTAGTTGTCGAAAATTCGTTTCGTCTGCCAGTGCTCGCGGGCGGACTCGAACAGGTACCGCTCGTGCTCTGGAACTGCGACCCGTGCCCCGTACTCGGCAACGACCCGCGGCGTGCCCCAACACTGATCACGGTGATGATGGGTGTGCAACACCCACTCCAACGAGGTCACACCTGCATCGGCAACAAACTCGGCCACCGTGCCGCTGCCCGTATCGATCAGCAGCCCGGCTTCGCCGTCCTTGACGAGATAGACGTTGCACGTGTCGTCGAATACGAACAGATGCTCGGAGAGCTGACGTAGCTTCGCCGCCACTTCCAGGTTTGTCGTGCTCACAGCAAGACGCCCTTTCCTCCTCGTATGAGTTCTCAGCCGTGCGCCGGCCGCGGCATCTCGAACCTGCAGATCTCCTCGAGCGCGAGCGCGATCTTCGCGACGGACAGCTCGACGATCTCCCTCCCTCGCTCGACGCTCGCGAGCGAGGGATTGCCGATCGCGCCGGTGGAGGAGACGTCTGCCGTGACCCAGGTGAAGGGGATCGGGCCGAGCAAGCCGAGGTGCTCTGGCGGGCGCTCGAAGGTCGCGTAGCCGGTCGTCGCACCGGCCCGCTCGGAGTCGACGAGCTCTGGGGTGAGATGGAGCATGATCGACGTCTCCCATTCGCCCGCGTGCGTCCCCCACCGCGCCTCCTGCTCGCTGATCTGCGGGTACTCGAGTCCCAGGCGGAACATCGAGAAAGGGAACACCATCAGGCCGGTCGCCCGCCGCGCGTCGCGCGCGACGGTTTCGAGCACCGAGACGTTGCCGCCGTGGCTGTTGAAGAGGACGAGCCGCCGGAAGCCCGACCGCGCCACGCTCGCGGCGACGTCCATGCACGACCGACGTGAGCGTCTCCTGCGAGAGGGTGATCGTGCCCGCGAAGTCCTCGTGCTCGACGCTGCGGCCGTACGCGAGCGGCGGCAGGATCCAGAGCTGCACGGAGGGGTCCAGCCGCTCGACGGCAAGGGTGAGCATGGAGACGCCGAGCGCGAGGTCGGTACCGATCGGCAGGTGCGCTCCGTGCTGCTCGATGGCGCCGATCACGAGCACGACGGCGGCGTGCTCCTTGTCGAGCCCGCGCACCTGCTCGGCGGTCAGGTAGGGGAGATAGCGCTCGGAGGGGAACGGCAGGTGCACGCGGGCGGCGGGGAGCGCGGGCGCCGCCATCACGACACCGGCCAGACGGCGGGCCGCTCGACGCCGGTGCGCGTATAGAGGTCGTCGACCGCAGCGCGCGCCTCGGCCAGCACGCGCTCCTCGTCGAGCGTTGTCAGGACACGCCCCTCCATCAGGACACGTCCCGCGACGACGACCGTGTCGACGTCCGCCCCCGTGCCCGCATAGACGAAGTTCGCGACGGGATTGAACGTCGGTACCCAGTGCGGCCCATCCGTGCTGACGACGATGAAGTCGGCGCGCTTGCCCGCCTCGATCGAGCCGATCAGGTCGTCGATTCCTAGTGCCTTGGCGCCGCCGATCGTCGCCATCTCGAGCACGTGCTCGGCCGTGACGACGGTCGGCTCGCGCTCGATCAGCTTCTGCAGGTAGGCGACCCACTTCAGGTCGCGCAGCAGGTCGGCACCATTGTTCGCGGCTGCCGCGTCGGTGCCGAGCGCCACGTTGACGCCCGCGTCGAGCAGGGCGCGCACCGGCGTGACGCCGCTCCCCATCTTCGCCGGCCCGGTGGGGCAATGGACGATGCTCGTGCCGGTACCGCTGAGACGCCCGATATCGTCGGCATCGAGCACGCAGCAGTGCACGAGCACGACGTCCTTCCCGACCATCTCGATGCGCTCGAGGAACTCGACCTGTCCGGCACCGAAGCGTTCGCGGATGTAGGCCTGCTCGCGGTCCGTCATCGCGTAGTGCTGGCACAAGCCCATGCCCTCGCTGCCGGGCGAGCGCGACGAGCTCTCGCAACAGACCCTCCGTGACGCCACCCGTCGAGCGTGGGCCGAGCCAGACCCGCACGAGCTCGGAGTCGCCGAGCTCCTTCGCGACCGCGAGCGCGTCGGCGATCGCCTCCTCCGGCGCCTCGTCGAGGCCGGGATGAAGCGGCGACTCGTCCAGGTAGCCGCCTCCGTCGGTGACGGCGCGCGGCAGCACGGCCCGGATCCCCGTCTCCGAGATCATGCCCGCCAGCGATGAGAGGTCGTGGCGGCCGAGGATCAGCGTCTCGAGGAAGGCAGTCGTTCCCGCCTTGATCATCTCGACGATCGCGAGGCGCGTCGAGGCCCGCACGTCGGCTGGGGTGTAGTTGCCCTCGAGGATGAAGATGCGCTTCGCCATCCAGATCCACAGCGGCACCTCGTCGCCGCTGCCGCGGAGCATCGCCTGCGGCAGGTGGACGTGCCCGTCGACGAGCCCGGGCAGGAGCAGCCAGCCGTGGAGGTCGCGCACCGGCGCGGCCGGGTAGGCGGCGCGCACCGGGCCGGACTTGCCCACCATGGCGATCGAGTCGCCCTCGACGGCGACCGCCGCGCCCGTGATGATCCGCCGGCCCGCGATCCATCGTGATCACGGTGCAGTTGTCGTAGATCACGCGCCACCACCGGCCCACATCGAGAAGAGCGAGGTCCGCGGCACCGGCCTGCTCAGACGCGGTCGGGCTCGGTCGCGGGAGCAGCGACGGCCTCCGTCGCCTCGCCCGCTGTCACCTGCCCGTTCTCGTCCGCGGCCGGCCGTTTCGCAGGCGCGCGCGAGGTGCGGTCGTAGCGGAAGGGCGTGAAGCGGCGTCCCTCGACGAGCCGGAAGGTGCCGATGCGCTGCGAGAGCGAGAGCGCCCGCTCGTGGACCTCGCGCACGAAGGCCTGCTCGTCGATCGACGCGAACTTGCAGTCCTCGAGCACCACCTTGCCGTCGATCACGACCGTGTCCACGTTCTGCTGCTCACCCGCGTAGACGAGCGTCGAGATCGGCTCGTGCATCGGCACCGACTTGAGCCTGAACGGGTCGAAGAGGAAGAAGTCCGCGAGCCGGCCGACCTCGATCGCCCCGAGGTCTGCGGGCAGGCCGAGGGCGCGGGCGCCGCCGACCGTTGCGAGCCGCAGGATGTCGCGCGCGTTCAGCACCCGCGGATCCTGCGCATCCGCCTTCTGCATCAGGACGCCGAACTTGAGCGCCTCGAGCATGTCCTCCGTGTTCGAGCAGGCACCGCCGTCCGTGGCGAGGCTGACATCGATCCCGAGCTCGAGCATGCGGGTGATCGGGGCGATCCCGTTGCCCAGGTAGGCATTCGAGACCGGGTTGTAGGAGACCTGCGTGCCGGTGCGGGCGACGATCTCGAGCTCGGCCTCGTCGAGCATGACGCAGTGGGCGGCGACGACGTCGGGCCCGAGGAAGCCGATCTCCTCGCCCTTGTGGAAGGCGCCGATCCCCCAGCGGTCGATCGAGGTCTCGCGCTCCTCGGTGTGCTCGCCCATGTGGATCGTGATCTGGCTGCCCTCGGCGAGCGCCCACTCCTTCACCTGGAGCAGGCCGTCGACCGTCATCGTGCGCATCGTGCCGGGAGCAGGGAGCACGCTCGAGACGGGCAGGCCGCTCGGGAACTCCCGGGCCAGCTGCCGCATCTGCGCGAACACCTCGTCGAGCGGCAGATACCACGGGTCGCGCCAGCCGCTGTCGGGATTGAGGTCGCGCGTCGCGCGCCCCATGAAGCCCCGGATCCCGGAGTCCCGCATGGCGCGCAACACGGCCCGGTGCACCTCGATGTCGGGCACCCCGAACATGAAATCCATCAGGGCCGTCGTACCGCTCCGGATCGCCTCGAGGCAGCCGAGCAGCGCCCCGAGGTACGTCTCGTCCGGCGTCATCTCGTTCGCGGTCGGGAGGATCAGCGTCTCGACCCACGGGCAGAAGGTACATCTCGTCCCCGAGCCCCTTGACGAGGTTCTGGAACAGGTGGTTGTGGGTGTTGATCAGCCCCGGGACTGCGAGCATCCCACGTGCATCGATCGTTTTCGCCGCGGTCCTGCTCGCGAGGTCGGACGCAGGGCCGATCCAGTCGATTCTGGGCCCGACGACGCCGATCGCCGCCCCTTCCACGACCCGATACTGCTCGTTCCGCAGCCCGCCGAGCACGGCGGACGCATTCGTGACGAGCAGGTCGAACTCGTGCTCACCACGCGTTTCGCTCACCCGATTCGACCTCCAGAGACAAGGTTGAAAAAGAAAACGACCTTAACCTATTCGCTTGGACCGTGCAATCCTCCGGCGGAGGCTCCCACCTCGGTCTCACGGTGCAACGGGCGCTTGTGCCCGACACGCTCGTAGTCGCGGAACGGCGTGAACCGGCGGTGCTGGAGGAACCGCGTCGTCCCGGTCCGGATCGAGCATGCGACCGCCCGCTCCTGCATCTCCGTGATCAGCGCCGCCTCGTCGACGCGCGTGCACGTGCCCTCGTCGAGGAGCACGTCGCCGCCGACGACGACCGTGTCGACGTTCTCCGGCGTACCCGCGTAGACGACCGCCGAGATGGGGTCGTGCACCGGCGTCGTGCTGAGGTGCGCCGGGTCGAAGAGGAAGAAATCGGCGAGCCGGCCGACCTCGATCGCCCCCAGCCGGTCCGGCACGCCGAGCGCGCTGGCTCCGCCTATCGTCGCGAGCCTGAGCATGTCGCGGGCGTTGATCGCCATCGCATCACCGTAGTACGCCTTCTGGAGGAGCGCCCCGAACTTGAGGCTCTCGAGCATGTTCTGGCAGTTCACCGACGCGCCGTCGACGGCGACGCTGACGTCGATCCCCATCTCCAGCATCGGCACGATGGGCGCCACGCCGACGCCGCAGTAGCAGTTGCTGACGGGGTTGTAGGAGACCTTCGTGCCGGTGCGCGCGAGCGACTCGAGCTCGGCCTCGTCGAGGATCGTCGAGTGCGCGGCCACGAGCCGCGGGCTGAGGAAGCCGATCTCCTCGAGCTTCGCGATGGTGCTCATCCCCCAGCGCTCGATGCCCTCGGGCCGCTCCGCGTCGTACTCGGCGAGGTGGGTCGTGACCAGGCAGCCCTGCTGCTCGGCGTATTCCGCAACCCGGATCAGGCCCTCCGTCGTCATCGTGCGTGGGTTTCCGGGCGCGGGCAGGGCGCTCGGGGTCGAGAGGCCGTTGTCGTACTCGCTCGCGAGCTGGGTGATCTGGTCGAGGGCCTCGCCGAGTGGGATGTACCAGGGGTCGCGGTGCGAGGCCTCGTGGTGGAGCTCGCGCGTGGCGCGGCCGAGGAAGCCGCGGATCCCCGACTCGCGGAAGGCGCGCAGCACAGCGCGCTGCTGCTCGATGTCGGGGAGGCCGACCATGAAGTCGAGCAGCGTGGTGCGCCCGCTGCGCATGCCCTCGACGCAGCACGCGAGCGCCGCGATGTAGATCTCGTCCGCGTTCATCTCCTCCGCGGTCGCGAGGATCACGCCCTCGACGATGGGCCAGACCGCGAGCTCGTCGCCGATCCCCTTGCAGAGGTTCTGGAAGGCGTGATTGTGCGTGCTGATCAGGCCGGGTGCGACGAGCCTGCCGCGCGCGTCGATCTCCCGGGCAGGACGGCGGGCGCGAGGGCTCTCGGAGGGGCCGATCCACGAGATCGTCCCGGCGACCACCTCGATCGAGGTGCCGGGCACGACCCGGTACTGCTCCCCGTTCGCGCCTCCGAGGATCGCCTGTCGCGTTGGTGACGACCAGGTCGACGACCGCCGGCTCCGCCGCGGCCGAAGGGCTGTTCGCGGTGTCGCTCACGAGCGACCGTCCCTGTTCACATCTGCCTCCCTTTCCGCGGCGCGCGGCCGCAACCTGCTGCCCATTACTGCTTTCGCCGGCCGGTCTCGTGCCAGCGCCCGACGACCCTGTCTGCGACGAGGCCGACGAGCGTGAACGCCAGGATGCCGAGGAGCGACGAGGCAATGATGGCTCCGAAGAGCTGCTCGGACGAGAGCGCGGCGCGGTAGTTGTCGATCAGGCGCCCGATCCCCGGGTCGCCCTGGCGGAAGAAGAAGTCGCCGACGATCGCGCCGATCACCGAGAGCCCGGCCGAGATCTGGAGCCCGACGAAGATCGCAGGCAGGGCGGCCGGGAACTCGAGCTTCCGCAGCCGCGTCCACCTGGTCGCACGCCTGAGCGAGAAGAGGTCGTGCAGTCCCTGAGGGGCGCTACGTAACCCGAACAGCGTGTTCGTGATCATCGGGAACAGCGAGATGAGGACGCACACGAGCACCCGGCTGCGGAAGTCGAAGCCCCACCAGAAGCCGATCAACGGGACGATCGCGAGGATCGGGACGGTCTGCAGGACGACCGCCCAGGGGAACAGCGACCGCTCGACCCAGTGCGCCTGTGCCATCGCAACGGCGATCGCGATGCCGAGAACGGAGGCGATCGCGAGCCCGACGACGGCGACGCGCGCCGTCTGGTAGGTCGCGACGAGGATCTCGTGCCGTGAGCCGCCGTCGATGAAACTCCCCTGGATGACCGCGTGCGGCGCCGGGAGCAGGAAGCGCCGTTGCGCATCGAGCAGCACGTACGTCGCGAAATACCAGGCCCCGACCGCCAGGGCAGCGATCGCGAGCGGCGGCAGGACGACGCTCAGGAGGTGGCGGACGCGGCCTCGACGCTCCGGGGACACGCCGACCTCCGTCTTCCGGCTCCTCGATCCGATCGTCGGGAAGCGTTCATGGCATCGGCCCTCGCGGACATCACGCGGCCTCGACCGAGTGGCCCCGCATCACGCCGGACACCTCGCGCACGATCTCGACGAACTCGGGGGTAAAGCGCAGCTCGGGCGAGCGCGGGTACGGGAAGGGGACGTCGATCGAGGCGCCGATCGTGCCGGGCCTCGGAGTCATCACGAGGACCCGCGTGGAGAGGAAGACCGCCTCGAGCACCGCGTGCGTGATGAAGAGCCCGGCGAATTGCTCGGCGAGGAAGAGACGGAGCAACTCCTCCTGCAGCCGTTCGCGCAGCAGCTCGTCGACGGCCGCAAACGGCTCGTCGAAGAGCAGGAGCGCCGGGCGGGTGACGAGCGCCCGAGCGAGCGCGGCGCGCATCTGCATGCCGCCGGAGAGCTGGTGCGGGAGGTACCCCTCGAAGCCGGTCAAGCCGACAAGATCGAGCGCCTCCTGCGTCAGTGCGCGACGCTCCTTCGAAGGGACGCCGTCGAGCTCGGCATAGAGCTCGACGTTCCGCACGAGGGTGCGCCACGCGAGCAGGTTCGGCTGCTGGAACACGCAGCCGGGAGGAGCGTCCGGGCGCACGACGAGGCCGGCAGTCTCGCGCTCGAGCCCCGCGATGATGCGCAACACCGTCGACTTGCCGCACCCGGACGGCCCGACGAGTGTCAGGAACTCGCCGCGGCGGAGGTCGAAGTCGATGCCCTTGACCGCCAGCGTGCCGTTCGGCCAGGTCTTGCCGACGCCGCGCAACCGGAGCACGGCGCCGTCGGCCGCATCGACGGCGGGCTCAACGGCCCTACCGTCGATGCGGCTCGCTGCGTTTTCCATCTGCTGGAGGCTCCGAGTGGGTGATCAGCGAAGCCCGATCTTCGGATCGATGAACCTGTTCGTGACGATCGTCGCCGGCGACACGTTCGGATCGGCCGTCGAGACGTCGTTGCCGAACGTCGAGTGGAAGTCGGCGATCACCTTCTGCACGCGCTTGAGGTTGAAGTTGCCGAGGGTCTTGTCAGGCCCGTTGCTGATGATCTTGAACTGCAGCGCCTTCTGGTTGCCGAACGCCAGAAGCGGCATCGACAGCGTCCAGAACGACTTCATGCCCGTGACGACGTCCACCATCACCTTGTTCGTCGCGGTCGGATGCTTGATGTAGTCGATCTGCGCCTGCTGGACGAGCGGCACGAGCCTTCTTCAGGCACGGCGTGAGCTCGGTGAGCCGGCTCTTCTTGACGGACAGGCTCGAGAGGTAGGGGTCGTACCCGGACCGGCTGACGAGGATGACGCCGACGTCACGCCCGTACTCTTTGATCTCGCTCTTCAAGCGGTACGGGGTCTCGGTCACGAACGCCTGTTGCAGCAGCGACGTGTCGGCGACGAACCGCGAGTAGCTGCCGTCGAAGCTGTCGTCGAAGGACGACTCCGGCACGTAGCCCTTCGCGATCACATACGGCACGTAGTTGACCGCCTTCGTGAACACGAGGATCTTCGCGCCCGAAGCGCCGATCTCCTTCCACGAGTTGAATGTGTGCTTGGTCGGATCCCACACGAGCGCCAACGGGCTGTGCTCGAGCGGCGCGACGACCGACACGGTCGGGAGCTGCTTGCTGAACCGCACCGCATCGTCCGTGTGGACGAGGCCGAGGGTGATCGAGTCGTCCTGGTACATCAGGGACTGCACCGTCTGCTGACCGATGAACGGGCCACCGGCACGGATCGAGAGATTGACGCCGGTCTTGCCGAGCGGCCCCGTGTATGTGCCCTTCTTCGCGTCGAGCGTGCCCTTCGCGCCGATCAGCGAGAAGTAGACGCCGTACTCGGCCTCGGGGAACCAGTCCGTCTGCAAGGTGATCGTCTTCGGGCAGACACCGGATAGCTTGACGTTGGGCGGGATGGCGGCGCCCGCATCGCCCGAGAGGCTCACTGCGCAGCCGATCGCGGCCACGGCAACGGCCGCGGCCGCGATGAGCAGCCGGTAGTGACTCCGGAGGAAGCCCGGGCGTCGCCCTGGGCTCCTCGACGGTGTTGGGGATACTCCGCCGTCGAGCGGCGCAGGGTGTACCCGATCTTTACCGCTAGGCCCCATCGATGCACCCTCCTTGTCGAGTTCCGACCATTTTGTGGATCACTTCCCGAACCCGCTGCGACCCGGAACGGGCGCAGCATTTCGTACGGTTGACGTCCTGTCCACACCGTTTGTTGGCACTGCCACTAGGGCGGGCTCGCCTCCTCGCTCATGCCGCCTCGAGCGCGACCGTGAGCCGCTCGACCGGGGCTGCGAAGAACGACGCCCGGAAGTCGGCATCGGTCCTCCACTCGAGCTTCGCGAACGGAGCGGCGCTCGACGTCGACCTCGATTGCCGAGCCGCCGAACGGCCAGGGGTCGACCCGGACACGCCGCGGCCCGAGAGGCGAGAGCTGCAGCTCCACGTCTCCGTCACCGAGTGGGACCGCCGGGATCGTCTCGGCCTCGCCGGTCTCCAGGTCACGGAGGCAGACGTAGAGAGAGAGCCTGTCCCAGGCCTGCAGGAGATGGTAGGAGCGCCAGGCCCCAGCCTCGTCGACGCCGAGCTCGGCGCGCCGCCGGGGGAGATCCTCCTCCTGCGCTGCGACGAAGGCCTGCGCGTCGAGCGCCACCTCGTCGACGAAGCGCATGCGCAGGTCCGACTGGAGGCCGTAGCGGTACTTGTAGATCCCCGCCCCGTGCATCGAGAGGATGAGGCCGGCATAGGGATCCTCCGCGGTGACGGCGACGATCGCCGCCTTGTAGAAGGAAAGGTGGATCGGCACGGGGACGTCGAGGAAGTTCGCCGGGCGTCCCTCCGGGTCGAGACACGGGCCACGCTCCCAGATGAACCAGCCGTCGTCGTGGCGGCGTGCCACAGTGAGCAGCGAATCGAAGGGCTCGGGGCGCGGCGCCCACTCCCGGGCGAAGCGCCCCGCAAGCTCGCCGTGCTCCGTCTGGAGCACGATATCCCAGGCATCTCCGGCATCGCGGACGAGCAAATTCGTCTCCTCTGAAGCGCAGACCCCGAAACAGCAACGACCTTAACCTATTGCTATTCACAGTGCAAGGCGCCCGTCCACCACGCCACCAGGGGGTACGAAAGCGGATGAGAGAGGGATCGAGACAGCTGCGAGCAGACCGTGACCGGCTCTGGCGGAGCCTCATGGAGCTCGCTGAGATCGGCGCCGTCCCGCAAGACGGCAGCAACCGCGTCGCCCTCACCGAGGAGGACGCGCAGGGCCAGCAGTTGTTTTCGTCGTGGGCACGCAGAGCCGGCTGCACGCTCACACGCGACACGATCGGGAACCTGTTCGCGACGAGGGCGGGCATCGATCCGGGCCGGGCGGCGGTTGTCGTGGGAAGCCACCTCGACACCCAGCCCTACGGCGGACGCTTCGACGGACCGGTCGGCGTCCTGGCGGGTCTCGAGATCGTCCGCACGCTGAACGACGCCCGGATCACCACCCACGCGCCGGTCGTGGTCGCCTCCTGGGCGAACGAGGAAGGCGCGCGGTTCCCGCTTCCGCTCACAGGCTCGTCGGTATTCGCCGGCCTGCTCGGGCAGCAGCAGGCGGAGGAGCAGGCAGCGCTCGACGGGCCGACCTTCGGTGAGGAGCTCCGCAGGCTCGGCCTCGACGGGCCGGAGTCGCCCGGGTCGTTCGCGATCGGGTGCTACTTCGAGCTCCACATCGAGCAGAACACGCTGCTCGAGAGCTCGGGCACCGACATCGGGATCGTCGAGCGCGGGCAGGGCGTGCGCGCAGTCGAGGTGACGGTACAGGGCTCGTCGGCGCATGCCGGCACGACCGCGATGACCGACCGCCGCGACGCCCTCCTCGTCGCCGCGCGCATCGTCGAGCTGGCGAATCGCACCGGCCACGACAGCGGCACCCTCGTGACCGTGGGCCGCCTCGAGGTGCGGCCGAACTCGCGCTCGGTCGTGCCGGGCGAGGTGACGCTCGTCGTCGACATCCGCCATCCCGAGGCGGCACGAATCGACGAGGTCGAGCAGAGGATCGGGGAACAGGTCGCGGCGATCGCCGCCACGGGCAACGTCGACTGCCGGGCCGAGCGCGCGCTCGACATCCCGGTTGTCGAGTTCGATGCGGGCTGCAGGGACGCGATCGGACGGGCATGTGCCGACCTCGGCCTCTCGTCGATGCCGCTGATAAGCGGCGCCGGCCACGACGCTATGTCGATCGCGCGCATCGCCCCCGCGTCGCTCGTCTTCATTCCCTGCCGCGAGGGGGTCAGCCATCACCCCGATGAGTACGCGAGCCCCGACCAGGTGGGCGCAGGCTGCGACGTGCTGCTTCGCGCCGTACTCGAACGAAGCGGAGCCACAGTGGGGTGTCCCGCAACGTTCCAAGGGGAATGATCGTTGCGGGACACCCCCCTCAATGTTGATTGCGGAGTGCAGCGTCTCACATACGATGCTTTTTCCCGTCAACGTTGTGAGACGCTGCACTAGAGGCGGCTACAGCCGGGCGATCACAGCGGCCGTCAGCTCGTCCGTCGTGGCAGTGCCCCCGAGGTCCCGTGGGACGACGCCGTCGCCCAGCACGCTGTCGACCGCCCACTCGATCGCGGCCGCGGCCGTCTCGTCGCCGAGCCCGTGCCTGAGCAGCATCGCGGCGGAGAGGATCGCGGCACATGGGTTGGCGATCCCCTGGCCCGCGATGTCGGGGGCGCTTCCGTGGGCCGGCTCGTAGAGCCCCGGGCCGTCCGCACCGAGCGAGGCGGAGGGCAGCATCCCGAGGCCGCCTGCGAGCAGCGAGGCCTCGTCGCTGAGGATGTCGCCGAAGAGGTTCTCGGTCACAACGACGTCGAACGTCGGCGCGCGGAGAAGCAGTTGCATCGCCGCGTTGTCGACGAGCAGGTGCTCCACCTCGACATCCGCGTACTCGGCCGCGAGCTCCGTCACCACGGCCCTCCAGAGTGCGCCGGTCGAGAGGACGTTGGCCTTGTCCACTGACGCCAGGCGTCGCCGACGGCTCCTCGCGGCCTCGAAGCCCGTCCGCACGATGCGCTCGATCTGCTCGCGCGAGTAGGTGCAGGTGTCGAAGGCGCCTGACTCACCGTATTCACGGCGGCCGAAGTAGAGGCCCCCGGTCAGCTCCCGTACGAGCAGGAAGTCCGTGCCCTCGACGCATTCGGGGCGGATCGGCGAGCGGTCGAGGAGCGCCGGCACGGCACGGATGGGCCGCAGATTGGCATACAGGTCGAGCCCGCCGCGGAGCGCGAAGAGGGCCTCCTCGGGCCGCTGAGCGCCGGGGCCGCGCTGCTCCGCGCCGCCGACGGCGCCCATCAGGATGGCGTCGTGCCCTCGGGCGTACTCGAGCAGGTCGGGCTCATAGGGAGCCCCGTGGCGGTCGATCGCCGCCTGGCCGATGTGCCGCTCCGTGAACGCGAGATCGGGCCGGATGTGGGCGAGCACCGCGCACGCGGACGCGGTCACCTCGGGACCGATCCCGTCGCCGGCGAGGACGAGAACGCTAGGCACGACTCCCTCGGTCGTCGGCCCCGTCGTCAAACATCATCATCTTTGACATTACCGGATATACTGCCGCGCATCGCACGCTGCCGACCGAGCCTCGAGTCGCGTCGCGACGATCACGAGATGGGCCTCTAGGTCACAATGGCCTTTCGCCATGCCTCCGGTCGCAGCCCGGCCGTCGCGCTCGAGGCGATGATCGCCACGAGCCAGCAGCGGGCGACCTATTCGGGCCTCCGCACCCTCGAACGCGGCGGGAACGCCGTCGACGCGGTGCTGGCGGCCGCAGCGGTTCTCTGCGTGACGGAGCCGATGTCGACCGGCCTCGGAGGCGACGCGTTCGCGATGATCTGGCACGACGGGAAGCTCATCGGGCTCGATGCGGCCGGCCCCGCTCCGGCGGGTGCCGACCCCGAAGCGCCCGTGGCCGACCGTGGCCCCGACTCCGTCACCGTGCCCGGAGCGGTCTCCGGCTGGGCTTCCCTGAGCTCGCGCTTCGGCCGGCTCGGGCTCGACGCCTGCCTCGAGGACGCGATCGACATCGCCGAGCGCGGCTACGCCGTCTCGCCGGTCACCGCGGGAGCGTGGGACGGTTCGGCGGCGCGCAGCGCGAGCTGGGCGGCAAGCGCTGTCCCGCCGGAGCTCAGCCCCGCCCCGAAGGCGGGAACGCGGGTTCGCCTGCCTGAGCTCGGCCGCACGCTGCGACGGCTCGCCGCCGAAGGGCCGGCGGCGTTCTATCGCGGCGAGGTGGCCGAGGCGCATCTGCTCCGCGTCATGGCTCGAGGAGAGTGACCTCACAGGCTACGAGGCCGCCTGGAGCGAGCCGCTGCGCGTCGGCTACCGGGACGTCGAGGTAGCGGAGCTGCCGCCTCCCACCCAGGGAGTGGCCGCGCTCGAGGCCCTCGCGCTGCTCGACCGCCTCGAGCCGACGCTGCCGAACCAGGCGCGCTGCGCGCAGCTCGCGCTCGAAGACGCGAGCAGGTACGTCCGCGACGGCGCGGACGTTTCCGGACTGCTCGCACCCGAGGCGATCGAGCGACGGCTCGCCGCTTCGCCCAGGCGGGTCACGGAGCCGGGCGGCGGCACGGTCTATCTCTGCGCCGTGGACGGCGACGGAACCGCCGTGTCCTTCATCCAGAGCCTCTTCGGCAACTTCGGCTCGGGGATCGTCGCCCCCGGCACGGGCGTCGTGCTCCAGAACCGCGGCTCGTGCTTCTCCATCTCCGGGGGCGTCACCCCGGGCAGGCGGCCCTACCATACGATCATCCCCGGGATGATGTTCCGCGACGGAGACCTCCTCGGCCCCTTCGGCGTCATGGGCGGCTTCATCCAGGCGCAGGCGCACATGCAGCTCGTGTCCGGGCTCGTCGACCAGGGGCTCGACCCGCAGGCGGCGCTCGACCAGCCGCGGTTCAGGATCGAAGGCGACACCGTCTTCCTGGAGGAAGGCCTGTGGGACCGTGTGGCCGAGTTCGAGCGCGAGGGGTACGCGGTCGAGTGCGACGAGGACACGGTCAGCTTCGGGGGCGGCCAGGCGATCATGCGGGAAGATTCCGTGCTGCTCGGCGGCTCCGACCCGCGAAAGGACGGCTTCGCGGCCGGATTCTGAGATGACACGGCGCACAGCCAGCGCGACCCTGACCGGGCTGCTCGAGCACGACGCCGGACGCGTGGCGCTCCGCGCGCCCGAGGACGCGGAGCCGGTCACCTTCGGCCGACTGGCAGAGACGGTCGACCTCCTCGCCACCCGGCTCGCGTCGTTCGGCGTCGCCCGGGGCGACTGCGTCGCACTCGCGCTCCCGCCAGGGCCCGAGTTCGTCGAGGTCCTGCTCGCGATCGGATCGCTGGGCGCGGCGGCAGCGCCGCTGAACCCTGCCTACAGCGAGAGCGAGTTCGCCTTCTACCTCGAGGACCTGCAGCCCCGGGCGCTGCTCCTGCTGGACGGCGAGCTCGAGGCGGCCCGTGGCGCGCGCGGTGACAGCATTCGCCAGATCGAGGTGACACTGGTGCCGGGCGAGGCGCCGAAGCTCGACTTCGACGGCGCGCCCGCGCCTGCCGAGCGGTCGTCGGGCCGGCCGGACGACATCGCGCTGATGCTGCACACGAGCGGGACGACGAGCCGGCCGAAGCAGGTGCCGCTGCGCCACCGGAACCTGACAGCGTCCGCCTACTCGATCGCCCGCCACTACGCGCTCACGCCGGAGGACGTCTCGTACTGCGCCATGCCCCTCTTCCACGTCCACGGGCTCGTGGCGTCGACCTTCGCACAGCTCGCGGTCGGCGGGACGGTGGTCGTGCCGCGGCGCGTCGGGCCTGCCCGGTTCTGGTCGCAGCTGCGCGAGCACGGCGTCACCTGGTACTCCGCAAGTCCGACGCTGCACCAGATGGTGCTCGAGCGGGCGCCCGAGCGCCTGGAGGGCTCGCGGCTCCGGTTCGCGCGCTCGTGCAGCTCCGCGCTCGCGCCGGAGCTGCTCGAGCGAATGGAGGAGTACCTGGGCGTGCCGATGCTCGAGGCCTACGGGATGACCGAGGCGAGCCACGAGATGGCCGCCAACCCGCTCCCTCCCGCCCGCCGGCTGCCGGGCTCGGTGGGGATCCCGACGGGGGTCGAGATCGACCTGATCGACAAGAGCGGACATTCGGTGCCTCCGGGAGAGGTCGGTGAGGTCGTGATTCGCGGTGAGGGTGTGATGGACGGCTACCTCGCGAACGACGCGGCGAACGCCGAGGCGTTCGCGGGCGAGTGGTTTCGGACAGGCGATCAGGGGCGCTTCGACGACGGGTACCTCGTGCTCACGGGCCGGCTCAAGGAGATCATCATCCGCGGCGGAGAGAACATCTCCCCCCTCGAGGTCGAGGCGGTGCTGAAGGCCCATCCGGGCGTGCGCGAGGCCGTCAGCTACGGGATCCCGGACACGAAGTACGGGCAGCTCGTCGGCGCGGCCGTAGTGCCGAGCGGTGAGACGACCGAGTCCGAGCTGATCGCGTACTGCTCGGAGAAGTTGGCCGCGTTCAAGGTTCCGAGCGTCATCCATGTCGTCGAGACGATCCCTCGGACACCCACCGGGAAGGTGCAGCGGCCCCGCATGGCCGCTCACTTCGGCGAGGACTGAGCATGCGCTTCGCCATCCTCGGCAGCGGCGCGATCGGCTCCTACGTGGGCGCGGCGCTGGCGCGAGGCGGCTCCGAGGTGGTGCTGATCGCCCGCGGGCCACAGCTCGCGGCGCTGCAGGCGAAGGGCGTCCGGGTCCAGTCACCGCGAGGCGACTTCGAAGCGCGCGTACCCGCGACCGACGACCTCGAGGCAGTGCGCGACGTCGATGTCGTCGTGATCGGCCTCAAGGCCTACAGCATCCCCGGCATCGCGCCGCGCCTCGGCGAGCTGCTCCAGGGCGACACGGCCGTGTTGCCCGCGCAGAACGGGGTTCCCTGGTGGTTCTTCCAGTCGTTCGGGGGAGCACACGAGGGCACGGTCGTGCAGCGCGTCGACCCCGGCGGCGTCGTTTCGCGGTCGATCGACCCCGCGAGGGTCATCGGCTGCGTCACGTACCCCGCCACGGAGCTCGTCGAGCCGGGTGTCGTGCGGCACGTCGAGGGCACGCGCTTTGCGATCGGCGAGCCCGACGGCTCGACCAGCGAGCGCTGCCGGGCGGTCGCCGGTGCCTTCACCGCCGGCGGCCTCAAGTGCCCGATCGAGGCCCAGGTGCGGGAGCAGCTCTGGCTGAAGCTTGTCGGCAACGTCGCCTTCAACCCGACGACCACGGTGACCGGGGCTCTGCTCGGGGAGCTCGCGCTCGCGCCCGAGCCCACGGCACTCGCGCGCGGGCTCATGGAGGAGTGCGCCCGGGTCGGGGACGTGCTCGGGATCACGATGCCCGTCTCGATCGACCGCCGACTCGAGGCCGGGATCGCCGTCGGCGACCACCGCACGTCGATGCTGCAGGACTTCGAGGACGGCAAGCCACTCGAGATCGACTGCCTCACGGGCGCCGTGATCGAGATCGCCGAACTGCTCGGCGTCGAGGTGCCGCAAACCCGCGCAATCGACGCAGTCGTGCGGCTGAAGACGATCCTGCGCGACAGGGCCGCGACGCACGGAGGGGCCCCGGCCACGCCGAGCCCGGAACCGGTGCCGGCCCGGTGACCGAGCTCACCGCACTCTCTGCGGTCGAGCTGCGGGCCGCGTACGTCGCACGCGAGGCGTCACCGGTCGAGGTCGTCGAGGCCAGCGCCGAGCAGATCGAGCGACTCGACGAGTCGCTCTGCGCGTTCAACGCCGTCTGCGGCGAGCGGGCCCTGGCCGAAGCCCTGGAGGCCGAGCAGGCATTCGGCCGTGGCGAGCAACCGGGCCCGCTTGCCGGGATCCCGTTCGGGGTGAAGGATCTCTTCGATACCGAGGGGGTCGTGACGACGTACGGCTCGCCCATGTTCGCGTCCCACGTGCCGCAGGCCGACGCCGAGGCAGTTCGCCGGGCCCGCGCGGCAGGAGGGATCCTGATCGGGAAGACGCAGACGCACGAGTTCGCCTGGGGGATCTCCTCGGTCAACACGATGCTCCGCACGAGCCGCAACCCCTGGGCGCCCGACCGGATCTCGGGCGGCTCGAGCGGCGGGTCTGCAGTCGCTCTGGCGAGCTACCAGGTGCCGCTCGCACTCGGGAGCGACACGGGCGGCTCGATCCGCGTGCCTTCGGCGTTCTGCGGCACCGTCGGATTCAAGCCGACGTACGGCCGGATCAGCCTGACGGGCGCCTGGCCGCTCGCGCACAGCCTGGACCACCCCGGGCCGATGGCGCGAACGCCCGCCGACGCAGCACTGTTCTTCACGGCGATCGCCGGCTACGACCCGGGCGATCCCGCGACGGAGCACGTGGCCGTCGGAGACGTCGACGCGGCGCGCGCCGCGGGCCTCGGCGGGCTCCGGGTCGGCATCTGCCCCGACCTGCACCAGGTCCCGCTCGCGCCCGACGTCGCCGCAGTCTTCGACGCGGCCGTGCGCACCGTCACCGAGCTCGCAACGGAGGTGGTCGAAGTCCGGCTGCCCGAGGCGTCCTCCGTCTTCGACACGTTCGGCGCCACGCAGCGCGCCGAGGCGCTGTTCACGCACCGCGAGGCTGGGCTCTATCCCGCCCGGGCCTCCGAGTACGGCCCCGACGTGCTCGACCGGCTCGAGACCGCCGCCCGCGAGGGGACGACCGAGTACCTCCGCGCCGCCGCGGAGCGCCAGCGGCTGCGCCACGGCTTCGCCCGCGTGTTCGAGGAGGTCGACCTGCTGCTGACCCCGGTCTCGGCCGGCTCACCGTGCGCCATCGGCGACGAGACGGTCGAACATCTCGGGGCGCCGATCGAGTTCCGCCGGCTCGTCATGAGCTACACCGTGCCGCAGGACCTCGCGGGGCTCCCGAGCTGCGCGTTCCGGGCCGGCTTCGATGATCTCGGCATCCCCGTCGGCGTGCAACTCACCGGCGCGCGCTGGCAGGAGGCGAGGGTGCTGGGTGCGGCCCATGCATTTTGGACTGCGACCCCGGAGATTCAGGCGCGCCGACCGGATTTCTCGATCCCAAACGCGGCAGCGTCCACGACCTAAGGAGGCGAGGCCAGTGGCTTGGAAGGACACCTACCGGTGTGCCGTCACCATTTCTGTCGACTTCGACGCCGAGACCCTGTGGAGTGGAACGTTCAAGCTGAACACGCCAAGCCCGCTTTCGCGGGGCGACTACGACATTCGCGCCGGGATCCCTCGCATCCTCGGCCTGCTCGAGAAGCACGACATTCCAGCCACCTTCATGGTCCCGGGGCAGGTGATAGACGACCACCCGGACGCGTGCCGCGCGATATTCGAGCACCGTGTCGAGATCGGGTACCACGGCTACTACCACGAGAGCGTGCTCGAGATCCCGATCGAGGAGGAACGCGAACTGATGCGGCGCGGGATCGGCCGGATCGAGGAGACGTTCGGAGCGAGGCCGCGCGGGAACCGGTCGCCGCCGTTCGCGCTCGGGCCGAACACGGCAGACCTCCTGGAGGAGTTCGGCTTCGCGTACGACTCGAGCCTCTTCGGCCACGACGAGCCGTACCGCCCGCGGGTTCCCGTGCTCGGCGGAGCCCTGCGGAACCTCGTCGAGCTGCCGGTGAGCTGGGAGCTCGACGATGCGCCGTACTTCCTCTTCAACTTCTTTCCGTACATGTCCGGGTACGCGACTCCCTCCCAGGTGCTCGAGATCTGGAAGGCGGAGTTCGACGGCTCCTACGCGGCCGGCGGCTGCTTCCTGCTCGTCATCCACCCCTTCTGCATCGGGCGGCATCCGCGCATCGCAATGCTGGATGAGCTGCTCACCTACATCGCGGGCCACGACGTCTGGTTCGCGACTCACCTCGACGTGGCGGAGGAGTGGCGAGCGAGCCAGGAGCGAGCCGGCACGTGGTAGATGCGGGACCTTTCACGCCTTCAGCACGAACGGGTCCTGGATCTCGCTCGAGAGCTCGCACCACACGCTCTTCGTCTGGAGATATTCCTCCATGCCCTCGAGGCCGTTCATGCGGCCGATGCCACTCGATTTGACGCCGCCGAATGGGGATTGCGGCGCCATCGCGCGGTACATGTTGAGCCACACCGTTCCCGCCTGCAGGCGCCTGGCCACGGAGTGTGCGCGGCCGATATCACGGGACCAGACGCCGCCGGCCAGACCGTACGTCGTGCCGTTCGCGATCGCGACCGCCTCGTCCACAGTCTCGAACGCAAACACGGCGAGCACGGGGCCGAAGATCTCCTCCTGCGCAAGGTGGCTCGTACGGTCGACGTTCGCGAGGATCGTCGGACGGTAGAAGAAGCCGCCTTCGAGACCCTCCACCTTCTCGCGCCGCGCGCCGGCCAAGACCTCCGCGCCGTTCTCGAGTGCTTCGGCGACGAACGACTCCACCTTCTGCAGCTGGCCCACCGTCGCCACAGGTCCCATCTGCGTGTCCTCCGCCATCGGGTCACCGATGAGCACTTCGTCAGCGCGCCTCGCGAGCCGTTCCACGAACTCGTCGAGGATCGGTCGATGCACGAGTGCGCGCGAACCTGCGACGCAGGTCTGGCCGGCCGCCGCGAAGATGCCGGCGAGGATCCCTGCCTCTGCGGCGTCGAGGTCGGCGTCGTCGAAGACGATGTTCGCGCTCTTGCCGCCAAGCTCGAGCGTTGTCGGCACGAGCCGGCTCGCCGCTCCGAGCGCGACCGCGCGGCCGGACTGCGTGCCGCCCGTGAACGAGATCCTGGCCACGAGCGGATGGTCGACGAGCGCCGTTCCGGTCACACGCTGCCCTGTGACGACGTTCAGCGCGCCGGGCGGGAAGCCCGCCTCGATCGCGAGTCGCGCAACCTCCACCATCGACGCAGACGTCACCTCGGAGGGCTTGACGACCACGGTGTTGCCTGCTGCGAGAGCAGGTGCAACTGACATCATCGTCAGGAAGGTCGGTGAGTTCCAAGGCGTGATGACGGCGACGACGCCGTACGGCTCGCGCAGCGTGTAGTTGAGAATCGAAAGCCGGTCGAGCGGGATCGTCGCACCCTGGATCTTGTCGGCGGCGCCGCCGAAGTAGTAGAGCCAGTCGGGCACGATGCGGAGCTGCGTCACCATCTCCTTGTAGAGCTTTCCGTTGTCCCGGGTCTCCACGGGATGCGAGCTGTTCTGCATTGGCGGCGATTGAATCGCCGAGCTTCATCAGCAGCCTTCCTCGCTTGCTCGCCGATATGGAGCGCCACGCGTCCGACCAGAAGGTGTCATGCGCGTTTTCAACCGCTGCGTCCACGTCCTCGGGCGACGCCTCCGCGACGTTCGCCCACGCGAAGCCCCGGGACGGGTCGACACTCTCGAAGCGGGCGCCGTCGCGCGCCGGGGTGGCGACGCCTGCAACGAAGAAGTCGATCTCCTCGGTTGTCTGATCCCTTGTCACCGCGGAAATTTGCGCCACCTCCAGATCGTAAAAATCAAGGTTGTTGCTGTTTCTAGCCGACAGCGGTGCAGGATGTCAAGCAGCGGCGCCACTACCGTCGTGCACCGCGGCGAGCGCGGCTGCGGCCTTCTCCACGACCGCGAGATGCTCGTCCATGATCCGCACGATCGCCGCCTCCTTCCGGCGTTTCAGCGCTGCGAGCGTCCGCGTGTGGAGGTCGATCACGAGGTCTGGATCCTCCTGCTCCATGAAATATTCGGGCCAGAGGACGACCATCTGCTTGAGCGCCTGGTGCTGGTAGTGCGCCAGGAGGTCGCTGCGCGCCGAGCGGGCCATCGCGTAGTGAAAGAGGTGGTCGTAGTGGAGCCGCAGACGCTCCTCCGACCTGTGCTCACGCAGCAGGTCGATCGACTCCTGCATGCTCGCGTAGTCCTGCTCGGTAGCACGACGGCCGCAGAGCCGCGCGATCTCCATTTCGACGGCGCGACGCGCCTCCAGGGCCTCGCGCATGTCGGTCATGCGACGCTCGGGGACGAGCCCGAGGAGCGCCGTTGGTACGTCGTCGCTCCGGACGGTGACGCCGCCGGTGACCCCTCTCTTACTTGCGACGACTCCGTTCTGAGACAGGATGCGGACGGCCTCGCCGACGGTAGGCTTGCTGACGCCGAACTGGCGCGCGAGCTCGGAGATGGAGGGAAGCCGCTCCCCGATGCGGTAGGCGCCCGAGCGGATGCCGAACGTGATCTGGTCGATGACGAGCTCGTGGGCCCTCGTGTCGATGACCGGGTGGAAGATCTCGCGAGCGGAGTCGATCCTGCTTCCGTTCCCGTCGTTCACGTCCCACCTCCTCCGAGATGCGCTACGAGTCGTAGCTTCGAGATGCCTCCGATACCCCCTGCAATCTGCGTCGAGGACACGTACCAAGGCGTCCCGTAGAGCATGGACACCTTCGACGACGTTGGCCTCGGACACGACGAGGGCCGGGTAGAAGACGACCGTCAGCGTATCCGCAGCATGTGACGCTCGTGCGATCAGCCCGTGCTCGTACATGGCGTGACGGAGGTCGATCACGAGAGTGTCAGGGTCGTCGAACCCGCCGATGTCGACCTCGACGCTGCTCAGCAGCCCGATTGCCGACACGCGTAGAAGTCGCGGGACCGCATCGCGGATCGACTCGAGTTCGCGGCGAACGATGGGCTCCCGCTCGGCCGCGCGGTCGGCGAGTTGTTCCCGGACGAGGATCTCGATGTTCGCGAGCGCGGCCTCACATGACACCGGGTGCGCCGCGTACGTATTGAGGTGGAGAAGCGGCGCACTGGCGAACGGCTCTTCGACCTCACGGGAGATCACGGTCGCGCCGAGTGGCGCGTAGCCACTCGTCAGGCCTTTTGCGAGCGTCATTACGTCGGGCTTGATATCCCAGTGATCCGAGCCGAACATCCTCCCCGTCCGCCCGAAGCCCGTCACGACCTCGTCCACGACGAGCAGCGCACCGGCTCGATCCTTGATCTCCTGGATGCGGCTCCAGTAGTCCGGGTGCGGCACCTTGACGGCTCCGAGGATTGAGACGGGCTCCGCAATGATGGCGGCAATGGTGTCCCGGCCGTGAGATTCGATTGATTGCTCGAGCGCATCCGCGCACCGGAGCGTGCAGCCGTGTTCAGGCGTGCAGTAGCCGCATCGCCCCGGCGATGGCTGCGCAACCTGGGCGAACCCCGGCAACATCGGCCCAAAGCCCGCACGGAAAGCCGCAGATCCCGTCGCAGACATTCCGCCGTAGGTCGAACCGTGGTACGAGCCGTCGCGCGACAGGACCACAATCCGATCGTCGTCCCCGCGCCTGCTGTGGTACGCGCGGACGATCTTGAACGCGAGCTCGTTGGACTCGCTGCCGCTCAACGTGAACGAGATGATCGGATCGTCGACCGGCAGCAGGCCCGCGAGGGTGTCCGCGAGCTCGACTGCCTTCGTGTGCGAAACGCCGGCATCAAGCGCGATGAACTCGAGCTGCTCGACCTGTCGCGCCATCCGGAGCCCGATCTCCCGGCGTCCGTGCCCGATCTGCGTCGCACCGAGGTGGCCGCCGGCATCGAGAAGGCGATGGCCCGCGTCGTCCCACACGTACGCGCCTTCCCCGCGCACGATCATTCGCGGGTACTGCGAGGGATAGCGCTCCTCGAGCGCACCGAAATCGGCGAGGAAGTGACGAACGGAATGGCGAGCACGCGCTCTGCTATCGGCGGCCGGCAGTACCTTCGCCATCTGGCGGCTCCCCTGGCGATCCCGTGGGTGGACTCAAAAAGTAAACAGGTCTGAACTTTAAGACGCGAGCGCTGTGCGCGTCAACCTCGTCGACCTCCGCCCTGGCCGTTTGATGACGATGGGAATCGTGTTAGAGCGGGAGCGAGATCTCGATCGGGCCGGGACGTCGAAGACGCGCTTGCTCGGAGCGGAGATGCGAGAGCATCTCGGGCACCTCGGAGCGAGGCGTGTCGTATGAGAGCCAGCCGTCGCCACGTTCGGCGACCCGGCGGATGGCGCGCTTGGTCTTGCCTCCCATCCAGACCGGAAGGTGCTCTTGAAACGGCTTTGGCTCGAACACGATCTCGTCGAAGGAGACGAACTCACCGTCGAAGGCTGGAGATTCGGACGTCCAGAGCTCGACCATCGCATCGACGTATTCATCGGTCATTCGGCCCCGGGATGCGAACGGAATGCCGAGGGTGCTGAACTCCCACTCGGACCAGCCCGTCAACGCCACAACGACGAGGCGTCCGCCCGAGAGATGATCGAGCGTGGCCAGCGCCTTGGCCAGCTCGATCGGCCGGTGATACGGAACGACCACGAGGCACGCGACCTTGATCGTCTTTGTCGCTCCCAGGACGAACCCCGCAGCAGAGAGCGAGTGCACCCAGAACGGGCCGGTTCTGGGAACAAGCGACGGATGCACGACGATGTGCTCGGGGACCATGATGTAGTCGTAACCGAGCCGATCGAGCTCCTGTGCTGCTCGGACTTGCTCCTCGAAACTGATGGATCTCCACCAATGCGTCCCGGCTCCCGGATGCAGCGACAGTCCTGGGAGATTGACGACGACTTTCACCTGATGCTCCTTTGCAGTTGACCCGACGGCCGCGACACGACTCGGCACCGCCGTCACCGGCGCGAGCCGAACAAGGGAATGATGTTCCTCTCAGCATCGGCCGAAACGGGAAGTGGTTCGTGCGGCGCCGACCAGTCTCCGAACACAGACGACGTTGCCGTCGACGACCGGAAGGCGGCTGGTTTGCGATCTCGCTGATTGGTTCGACCGTTCCGGTTCTCGCATGGACTCGTGTGAGGCTTGCGTCCGGGAAGTTGTCGATCCACAGGTCGCCGTACCCGCCGGACGAGGCAAGCCCGGACGCTTCGCGTGCGGTCGGATCGCTAGCCGTCCCCTCACACGAACGAGCTGCTCCCGAGGGGGCGGCCGAAGACCGGCCGCTCGATCGTCCCGCGCGCCGGCCAGACGTACCACACGTAGCTGCCAGGCTCGAGCCGCCGCGCCTTCCCGGCGTAGCGCCACGCCGCGCGCACGCGGAGCGTTGGCAGCCGCGGCCACGCGCTCAGCACCTTGACGCCGTTCCGAAGTAGCTGGACGTTGTAGAAGCGGGCACCTGATGCGGCCTCCCAGGCCAGCGTGAGCAGCGCCCGCACCCGCTGGCCCAGCACCGGCCGGTACAGCGGCGGCCGCGGCATGGCGGTTACGACCCGGCTGGAGAGGTTGCCGGCGGCGTCGCCGACGATGAGCTCGTAGCGGTAGCAGCGTTCGTTGCGGACAGACCGATCGGCGAAGCTCGCCCCGGAGACCTTGTAGACGACCGAGCGCTTGGCGCTCCCGAGGCCGGGCGTGCGTACGAGCTGTGTCGAGACGAAGTCGGCCGCGCGCTGCCAGCTCACCCTGACGAGCCCCTTCGCCGCCTCCACCTTCGCGCGGCGAGCTTCGGGGCCGTCGCGTCGTACTTGAAGGCGAGCGAGCCTCGGCGCCGTTCCCGGCGTTGTCCGTGCACGACCCCTTGACGGCAGCCGCTTCGCCGTCCGGGCCCGCGTAGCGCAGGGGCGCCGAGCACCCTCCGATTCCCGACGTCGCGTCGTGCCTCCGAAGCTGACCATCACCGGCGCCCGATACCACGCGCCGCTGGGCAGCCGGTCTGCAGCAGCCGCGACCGAGGGAGGAGTGGCGTCGTACTTGAAGGCGAGCGAGGCCTCGGCGCCGTTCCCGGCGTTGTCCGTACACGACCCCTTGACGGCAGCCGCTTCGCCGTCCGGGCCCGCGTAGCGCACGGGCGCCGAGCACCCTCCGATTCCCGACGTCGCGTCCGTGCCTCCGAAGCTGACCGTCACCGGCGCCCGGTACCACGCGCCGCTGGGCGGTCGGTCTGCGGCGGCCGCGACCGAGGGAGGAGTGGCGTCGTACTGGAGCGTGACGAGCGAGGCGGCGCTCGAATTGCAGGCCGCGTCCGTGCAAGCACCCGAAACGCCGACCAAAGCGCCATCGCCGCCCCCGTAGGTCGGACTCGAGCACGACGCTATCCCGGACGTCGCGTCGCTGCCCGTGAAGGCGAACGTGACCGGATGGTTGTACCAGCCATTCGAGTCCGGCCCTCGCGACGCCGAAGCGCCGGAGACCGTCGGCGGAGTTACACATCACTACACCACCACTACACACACCCTCTCTTTTAAAAAAAATAATTTTTAAAATATGCGTTCCCCGAGGGCTGCGAACGCCGTGCAGTGCGAAAGGCAGCAGTTGCAGGCACATTCAGCCTGTTGCAGTTCGCTGCGCCCAATACGAAGTTCCTGAACACGTGAGCGGACGGACGAAGCCCGCTCCGATCGGAGGGAAGGGAGCGCTAGCCGGGGCGGTCCTCCGGACGGCCGGGTTCGGCAGCCGCGGCCGCGTCGTCGTCTTCGACCCGTCGAGCGGCAGCCACGAGGGCGAAGACAAGGAGGAGCAAGAAGGGGAGCAAGAACTTCGGGCTGCGGTCGGGCGTGCCGAGCGGCGAAACGCCGCCGTACGAGAGCGCCGCGACGCGCTCGCGCTCCGCGGCCGGCACGACCCGCTGCGTGGAGCGCTTCGTCAGCCGCTCGTCCGTCTCGGCTCGCAGGGCGGCAGCAGCTGCCGAGGCCGTGATAGCAACGGTGATATCACCGGGCTTGCTGCCGGGACCGGGGCCGAATCGCTTGCCGGCGGCGGTCGGGGCGACGTTCGTCCCCTCTGCCTGGCCGTCGAGAAGGCCGAAGTGGGCCGCGAGATCGCCGAAGATTGCCGTCTCGATGCAGCAGGTGAGCTGGATGAAGAGCTCGAGCGGCGCCGCCCCATTTGCCGGCTGCGCGACCACTTCGGCGAGGCTGTCGGCCGCAGCAGGGGCGCTCGGGACCGGCTGCTGCGCCGAGGGGGGTGCTGCCTGCGATCCCGGGGATGGTCCCGCATCGGGTGGGAGCACAAGCGCCGAGGGGGGTGCCGCCTGCGATCCCGGGGACGGTCCCGCATCGGGTGAGAGCACAGACGCCGAGAGTGCTGACGCCGCCGATCCGGGAGACGGCCCGGCACTCGGCGGGAGCGTGAGGAGTGTGGAGAGCGGCGGGAGCGCTGCCGCCGCCAGCGAGACGATCGTCTGGGCGATGTTCGCCTGGCTGACCGGGCCGTCGTTGCCTGGGCTCTCGACGCGAATCGAGATGTTCACATTGATCGGTTGATACTGCGTCGTATCGCCTTGATACCGCTGCGGCAATTCCGTTTCGCTTTCTTCACCGGCGTTCGAATCGCCTCCACAATTCCAGTTCCAGTTCCAGTTCCAGATCGGCAGTGACGACGTGCCGGGAACGACGATACCGGGTGATATCACCGAGCCGCAGTCCCATTCCCACGTCCAGTCCCAAGGCTCGGTAAGGTCAACTGGGCTCGTCGGCGGGGACTGGGCGCTGCTCGGGGTCGCGGCGGGCGGCGGCGACGCGGCGTGCTGCTCGTCGGCATCGGTAGCCGGCTGGGCGGCCGACGCCGTCGAGACAGTGCCGATAGCGGTGTTGATCTGGCCGATCGCGGCGTTGACCTGGCCGACCGGGCCGTTGTCGCCGGGGCTCTCAACGCGAATCGAGATGTTGACGTTGACGGGGCGTATCTGCCGCACAATTGCGTCCGCAGGGGGAGCGATGGCGGGCGCCGTCATCGCCGCCGACGTAGTATCACCGTGGGTATCAGCCTGGGTTTCAGCCGCACTAGCAGGCGTTTCCGCGGGCGCTGCCGGTGCCGGCTCTTGCGTCTCCACGACCGGTGGTGCGGTTTCGGCGGCGGCAACCGTCACCGGCGCAACTGGTGCGGCCGGCGCCGTCGGCTCGGGCACCACGGGAGCGACCGCGGCGTCCGCGATCTTCTCGACCATTGCGATTACGGAATCGGCGTCCGCCGTGGACGCGGGCTCGGTCGCCGCCAGAGCCGCGTCGACGAGTGCCGTCGCATCGGGCGCCGCAGGGACGGGCGCCGCAGGGACGGGCGCCTGATCGGCGAGTGCGGTCGGCGCAAACGCGGCGGCCGCGCACGCGACGGCCAGCGAAATGCCAGCATGCCGCTGCCACCGACTCATCCCCATACAAAGGAAATACCCACGCGGCCGGCTGGTGATCCATTTCCTTTCGTGTTTATCGCGAGATGACTTCTCCCGCCCACTCAAACCTTTCAATCTTCGGTCTGATGAAGTAGTCTTGAATCGAAGCCAGAGATCGTGTGGAGGTGGGGGGCGTGGCGGTTGGGGGTGAGCAGCTCTGGGCGAGGTGGCGTGAGCACGGTGACCTCGACGCACGACGGGAACTGATCGAACGGCACCTGCCACTCGTACGGGTCCTCGCCAGCCGGTTCGCGCGTCAGGGCGAGCAGTTCGACGACCTCGTTCAGGTAGGAGCGGTGGGTCTGATCAAGGCGGTCGAACGCTACGACCCGGGCCGCGGCTCGCCGCTCGTCGCGTACGCGATTCCGACGATCCTGGGTGCGATCAGGCGCCACCTGCGCGACAGCGCGAACGTGCTGCGTTCCCCCGCGCCGCGCATGAGCCGGTCGTAAGAGCGGTGCCGCTCGATCTCGAAGCGCAGTCCGCCCGCGACCCGGCCGCCGAGCGCCGGCTCGAGCTGGCGAGGAGCGCGTCCTGATCGAGCGGGGTCTGCGCCGCCTCGCGCGGCGGGAGCGGCGCATCGTGGGCCTGAGCTACTTCGGCGGCCTGAGCCAGCGCCGGATCGCCACCGAGCTCGGCCTTTCACAGGTTCACGTCTCGCGCCTCCTGGAGCAGTCGCTGGGCAAGCTCAGAACGGAGATCGGCCCGACGTAAGGCGCGATCTCACTGCGGGCGTTGTGCAGTACGCCTTCTGCGTCGTAGACTCCCGCTTGTGAGCGCGCAGCCCGCAGAGCGTCCGCCGGTCCCGAGCCGAGCGCGCGGAGGCAGCGACCCGAGCGGCCGCCTGCTGCTTCGGATGCCCGGCTCGCTCCACGGCGCGCTGGCGGAGCTGGCAGAGCGCGAGGGTACGAGCCTCAACCAGTTCATCACCGGCACGCTCGCGAGCGCGATCGGCTGGAACGGCGATGGGAAGCGGACGGCCCCGGCCAGCGAGCCCGCGGCCGTCAACCCTGGCAACGGCGTCGGGTTCGCGCGGACGCTGAGCTGGCTCCGGATCGTGACGCGCCGCCGTCGGGCTGCGGCGTTCGCCGCGATCGCGCTCCTGCTGTACGCCTGGCTCGGCTGACGACACACCGCTTGGGGCGGCCCGGCGGCGAGCTCAGTCCTCAGCTCACTGCCTTCTTGACGAGCGCGACGATCTTCTCCTCGACGCGGCAGCACTTTCGTTATGACTCAAGAGGCGCCGCCGACCCCGCTCCTGCGTTCCTCGAGCATTCGCGCCTGCTCGCGCATCGCCATCACCTTCTGGTACCGCTCGCGTTGGACGTGCGCGATCTGGTCGAACGAGACTGCCAGGATCAGCAAACCGCCCTGGACGACGTCGGAGTAGAACGGATCGATCCCGAGCGCCACGAGCCCGGCGTCAATGAGGCTCAACGCGAGGACGCCGAGCATGGCGCCGAAGACCGAGCCCTCGCCGCCCGCGAAGGAAACCCCGCCGAGCAGCACCCCGGTGATCACCTGCAACTCGAACCCGGTTCCGTAGGTGGGGTCGGGGGCGTCGAACCGGCTCGCCGCGAGTACGCCCGAGAGACCCACGAGGAGGCCACCGACCACGAACGCGCCGATCGTGATCCGCCGGACATTGATGCCCGCCGCCTGCGCGGCTTGCTTGTTACCGCCGACCGCGTAGCAATGGCGTCCGATCGTCGTGAGCTCGAGCACGAGCTGTGCAAGCACCGCCGCCACGACCATCACGATGATCGGCATCGGGATGCCCAATACGACCGCCCGCCCGAACCGCGTGAAGTCGGACGGCGTGTCGGTGACGGGGGCGCCATGCGTGTACACGAGCACGAGACCTCGAACGAGCGCGAGGCTGCCGAGGGTTATCACGATCGGCGAGATCGGCACCTTCCAGCAGAGAATCCCGTTGCACAGCCCCACGACCCCGGACACCGCGATGGCGACAACGAACGCAAGCGGCACGGGCATGTCCGACGCCAGCGACGCCGCAACGACAGCTGCCAGGGCGAAGTTCGATCCGATCGAAAGGTCGATGTTGCCCGTGATGACAAGGATCGCCGTGCCCACGGCCGCAATGGCCGTCACGGCCATGTTGAGACCGATCACGCGCGCGTTGGAGGAAGTGAAGAAGTGCTCGTTCTTCGAGGAGACGAGCACGACCCAGCCGCCGATCGCAATCAGCAGCCCGAGATTCCTGCTTCTCCCGCGGACGAGGTTGGCGAAGCGCGACGGCTCGGGGACCGTTGTTACGGCCTCGGTCATCTAGCCCGCGCGCCCATCGTCATGCACGCAATCACCTCCTCATGCGTGGTCTCGGACGTGGGGGCCTCGAGCGTGACCTCGCCCAGGCGAAGGCCGACGATCCGGTCGGACACGGCAAAAACGTCCTCGAGGTTATGGCTGATCACGATCACGGCCACACCCTGGTCGGCGACGCGGCGGATCAGCTCCAGGGTCGTGCGCCGCTGACCGAGCCCGAGCGCGGCAGTCGGCTCGTCGAACATGATCATCCGGTGTGCCCGCACGGTCGCCCGGGCGATGGCGATCGCCTGACGCTGGCCTCCGGAGAGCCTGCGCACCGAGGCGTGCATGTCCGGGAGGCGGGCCCCCACGATCTCCAGGCGCTCCCTCGTCAGCACCAGCGCGCGCTTCTTGTCGACGAAGGCGATGGGCCCGACCCGGAACCTCACGGGCTCCTGGCCGAGCGTGACGTTCGCCGAGGCGTCGAGGTTGTCGCACAGGGCGAGATCCTGGTAGACGGTCTCGATCCCGAGCGCGCGCGCACCGAGCGGTGTCAGCCCCTTGATCTGCTCGCCGCCGATCCAGAGCTCGCCGGAGTCGGGACGGTGGATGCCGCTGAGGATCTTGACGAGAGTGCTCTTGCCGGCGCCGTTGTCGCCGACGAGCCCGACGACCTCTCCCGGGTAGATGTCCAGCGTGACGCCCCGGAGCGCCTGGACGCCGCCGAACCACATCATCAGGTCGACGCAGCGAACCACGGGATCCGTTCGTGCGGAAGCGCTCATGCCTCAGATGTGCCGGGGGCCGGGAGCGCGACGCGCTCCCGGCCCCCGAGCGGTCGGGTTGCCGCGTCCGTCAAAGGGTGTTGACGGACTGGCCGGACTTCAGCGGCTTGTTGTAGTACCGGACGAGTGTCTTGTCGTTGTAGGCGGTCAGCGCCGACGGCGCCAACGGGTTCTTCGCGATGCTCTGGAACGACTGGACGGTAGCCTTGTCGACCAGGAGACGGCCGCCGAGGGCCCGCGTCGGGGAGGGCCTCCCGCCCTTGGCGAACTTCAGGGCATCCTTGACCATCAGCACTGCGCTGATCTCGAAGAGCGCGCCCCAGTTCGCCTGCACGATCGAGTTGCCGGCCGCGATCAGCTTCTGCGTCTCGAGCTCCGTGTCCGCCATCCCGATGAAGAAGGCATTCCGGTCGTCCTTGCCCGCTTCCGACGCTGCCTGGATCGACTCCTTGCCCGTGACGGTGTTGAAGGTCAAGAGCATGTTCATTTCGGGGTGGGCCTGGAGCAGGTTCGAGGTGCCGGCGGCACCGGACCCGGTCTTGTCGACCGAGTACACCTGCCCGGCCACCTTCGTGTTCGGGAAGGCCGCCTTCACGGTCTTGATCGCCTCGGACGTGCGCTTGACGCCCTCCGGGTCGCTGAGGTTCGCAAGGGTGCCGATGACAGGCTGGGTGATCCCGTTCTTCTTCGCCCACTTGACGGCGGCGCCCCCGATGCCCCTGCCGGCCAGCGCGTGGTCGAAGCAGATGTTCTGCCCCGCCCCACCCACCGCCTGGACGGCGTGGTTGAGGAAGAAGATTCCTTTTTCCCTGCACTGCTTCGCGAGCGGTTCGAACGGCTTCGGCGGCACGCCGTCCGCCTTCGAGATGAAGGCGTAGTTCTGCTGGATCATGTTGGTCATGATCTCCTGCGCCTTCACGGCGCTGCCGTCCTCGCTCTGGGTCGCGACGCTGTAACCGGTGCCGTTCAGCGCCTTCTTCATCCAGCGGGTCATCGAGAGCTCGAAGAAGGGGACATTCGCCGCGATGATCCAGCCGAACTTCTTCGTCATCTCGGCCTCTGCCGTGGCGGTTGCGGCCGCAGCGGACCCTGCACCCGCGGCCGCGCTCAGCCCCGCCGCGCCGAGACCGAGCAGCGCGCCGAGCTTCAACAACTGGCGGCGATCCATCTGCGCCTCGTTGAGATACTCCTCGACCATGCGCAACTCGTCATTGGTCATGTTCATTCTCTGCTCCTCCTTCGCCAATCGGTCGTTGACGTGCTCGAGCTAGGGCGGCGGCCCCAAAAAGGGAGCTAATCCGGCGGTGTTCATGCCCGATCTGTGAGGACGCCGTGCTGACTGGGTTCCTCCTCAGCCCTCCCTTCATCGCTGCCGCGACCGTCGCGGTACTTCGACCCCGGAACCTGCTGGCAAAAAGCCTCGATCGCGGTCGAGGATACGGCATCCCGATTTTCAACGCAAGCGATTGCAAAGCCCGGCGGCGCCGGTGACGATCGGCCCGTCCTGCCGGCCCCGGACTCGCGGCGCGACGACTGCTGCCGACGCCCCCGATCGGGGCACAAGGAAGCGGACAGCGCCTGCATTCGATTGCATGATATGAGTACGCCATGCACGCGCCGTCCGCGCTCGCGCACGTCTTGACCGGGAGTGCGAGGTGAGTCGGCTGCTCGAGCACGATGCCAAGCTGCTCCTCTCCAGGGCCGGGATCCGTGTCCCCCGCGGAGAGGTCGTCTCGTCGGCCGCGGCGGCAGCCGCAGCGTGCAGACGCATGCCCGCCGGCGGCGTGATCAAGGCGCTCGTTCCGGCGAACCGGAGGGCGAAAAGCGGGCTGGTCGCCTTTGTCGACGGCTCGAGCGCAGAGGCACGCGCGGCCGAGTTGCTCGCGAGGACGTTCGAGGAAGCTCCGGTCGAGCGGTTGCTCGTCGAGGAGCTGATCGCCACCGAGCGAGAGCTGTTCTTCTCGCTCGTTCTCGACCGGACGCGGCGACGTGCCGTGGCGCTGGCGAGCCTCGCAGGCGGCATCGAGATCGAGGAAGCCGCGGCCGAGGATCCGAGTCTCCTGGCCACAATCGCGCTCGACCCGCTGCGCCACCCGCTGCCCCACGAGTTCAGGAGTCTCTGGTCCGGCCTCGGCCTTTCGGGCCCGGCGCTGCCCGCGACCGTCGCTGCGTGCGTGCTGGCGACGCACGTCTTCTTCGAGAGCGAGGCGACGATCCTGGAGCTGAACCCGCTTGCCCTGGTCGCCGGGTCCGACGGCCGCGGACCGGAGGTCGTGGCGCTCGGTGCCGCGATGGCACTCGACGACAACGCCCTCGGCCGGCATCCGGAGCTCGCGGAGCGCGTCTTCCCCGACAAGGGATGGCGTGCGCCGACCGCACTCGAGCGCGAGGCGATGGCGGTCGCCGACTTCGAGCCCTACCGGGGGACGGCACGGTTCATCGAACTCGAAGGGGACATCGGCCTGCTCGTCGGCGGTGGGGGCGGAAGCCTCGTCTTCTTCGACGCGGTCCAGCGGGCGGGAGGACGGCCGGCGTGCTACACGGAGATCGGCGGGAATCCGTCGTCCGAGAAGGTACGGCGGCTCGCCCACGTCGTCCTCTCGTGCCCGGGGGTTCGCGGCCTGCTCGTCGGGCACAACCTCACCAACAACACGCAGGTCGACCTCGTCGCCGCCGGCGTGACCCAGGCGCTCGCCGACCTCGAGATCGACACGAGCCGCTTTCCGGTCGTCGCACGCGAGGTGGGCACGCACGACGACGTCGGGCGGGCCATCTTCGATGCGGCCGGAGTAGAGCACCTCGGAGAGGACGTGACGATGGACGAAGCTGCCCGCCTCATCGTCGCGCGGGTCGCGGCATCCTTTACGTGAGCTGCCTCGTCACCGACTCGCCGCGGATCGTCGTCCAGGGCATCACGGGCCGGGAAGCCAGCATGGTCGTTGCCCAGATGAGTGCATACGGCACTCTCGTCGCCGCAGGCGTGACTCCGGGAAAGGACGGAGCCGAGGTGGACGGCGTCCGGGTCTTCGACACGGTGGAGGCTGCCTGCGCCGGCACCGGCGGGCGTCCGTTCGACGTCTCGATCGTGTACGTTCCCCCCTTCGCCGCGCTCGACGCAGTCGGCGAGGCGGTCGAAGCCGGCATCGAGCTGATCCTCGTGGTCACCGAGAACATCCCTCTCCACGATGCGATCCGGCTCCACGCCCGTGCGGCCGAGGGCAACGCCAGGGTGATCGGTCCGAACTCCGTCGGGCTGATCGCGCCTGCCCGGCGGCTGAAGCTGGGCGCGATCGGCGGCGCGAACCCCGATCGCGCCTTCACACCGGGCCGCGTCGGCGTGATCTCGCGCAGCGGCGGCCTGACCGCCGAGATCGGGCTCCAGCTCCGGCGTCGCGGACTCGGGGTCAGTACCGCTGTCAGCATCGGAGGCGACGCACTTCTCGGTCTCCAACCCGCGGACGTGGCCAGAGCGCTCTCCGACGACGACGAGACCGACGCGATCGTCTACGTCGGCGAGCCGGGCACCGCGCTGGAGGAGAGGCTCGCCGAGACGATCGCCACCGGCGAGATCTCGATCCCCGTCGTCGCGCTCATCGTGGGCGAGTTCGTCGAGGGCTTTCCGCAGGGGACGGTCTTCGGTCACGCCGGCGCGGTGATCGAGAGGGATCAGGGAAGCCCGCGGGAGAAGAAGCTGCACCTGGCGCGCGCCGGCGCGAAGGTCGTCGAGTCCATCGAGGATGCAGTGACCCACATCGAGTCGGAGGTGTCGAGTTGAGCACGCAGACGGCGATCCCGCTGGGGTTCGAGGGCATGCTCGCGTTCACCCGCACGAAGAGCGTCGCGATCGGCCTCGGCTGACCGGGACGGACGGGCTCGACCGGACGAGACGGGGATCAGGGATCTCGTTCTGCACCTTCGACGATCTCGCTGCGTCGGGAGCTGTCAGGCCGTCTCCGGTTTCGCGTGCGCCGGCTGGTCTGGGTGGATCTCGTACCCCGCATCGCCATAGGTGCTGACGCCGCCGAAGATGCCGATCACTCTCACCGGGAGGTCGGTGTCGTTGGCGAAGCCGTGCCACTCGTTTCGCGGCACGAAAACGACATCACCCCTCGTCAACCGGTGCGAGCCCTCCTCGGTGAGGTGCAGGCCCGAGCCTTCGAGGATGTACATCGCTTCCTCGGCGTGCGGGTGCCTGTGCACCTCATGCCATTTGTTGGCCGGAATCTCCGTCTCGTTGACAACGAGCGTGTCGGATTCCGCCGACTCGCGGGTGATCAGCCACCACACGTGCATGCCCTCCCAGCCGGGGCGGGTCGGGATCTCCGGATCCTCGTTCGTGTTCTGCGGCGAGCGAATTTCCACGGCAACGCTCCTTCCTGGTCACGTTGTGGTGATCTGCATACGATTGCAGTCTAACCAAGGAACTCTGTCCATCGAACGGCAGAAGCGACCGTCGCCGAGTGACTGCGCCTGGCCGGCGTCGGAGAGCGCACGCTACAGCACCGGCGCCCCGTGAGCCCCTCACGTCCGGAGCCGATTGTTGACTTTCTCCGACACCCCGTCGTACACTCTGCAATCGAATGCACGATTGGGCCTCTACCCGCGTTCGTGAGGAGGTGAAACACGTGCTTCAGGCAGTCGGGGCGTTCATTCTCGCACCCGGACGCCTACCTGCCTCTCGACGTCCGGGGCCTGCTCACATTCTTGTCCCGAAGGAGGAAGTCCATGGGTGGTAAGAAGAAGACGCTCGTGCTACTGGGCACGGCAGCGGTGATGTTGGCCGTCGTGACAACAGGGTGGGTCGCGCAATCGACGGCGGCCACGTCAAAGGGCTTGATTTTCATCTTCATGCCGTCGAGCAGCAACAACGCCCTGGCCCAATGGCAGCGTGGTGCCAAGGCGGAGGCGAAGAAGCAGGGGTATGACCTGAAGATCGTCGAGAACAACTTCGATCAGAACCAGCAGAACGTTCAGGTGCAGCAGCAACTCGCAACCGGCCAGAAGCCCACGGCGTACGTGTGGTGGCCTGCCGACGGCAAGGCGGGGCTTGCCGCGGAACGGCAGCTCTCACGCACCGGGGTGCCGCTCGTGATGTCGAATCAGTTCCCTGTGAAGGGGACGGAGAACCTGATCACTGCCTATTCGGGTGTGAGTGACGTCTTCAACGGCAAGGTTGCAGCGCAGAACCTGATCGCCTCCCGGAAAGCCTTGCTCGCCTCGGGCGCAACGCTGCACAGCAAGGGCGGCAACCTCATCGTGATCGGGTTCGTTCCCGGCTATCAGGCCGGCATCGATCGTCTTGCCGGCTTCAAGCAGGCGATCGCGAACAAGGGCTTCCGCACCCTGGCCGTGCAGGCCGTCGGGTTCGACGCGGCATCAGGGTTCAAGGTGGGTCAGCAGATCATCGCCGCCAACAAGGACCAGGGCATCGACTTCATCTACACGATGAACGATGCGCTCGCGGTCGGGGTGATCCAGGCGCTCGAGGCCCAGGGCCTCGAGCCCGGCAAGAACGTCATGGTCGTCAGCGCCACGTGCCACGGCGACGTGAGCAATCTCCAGAACGGGAAGGAGTTTGCAACCGGAATTCAGCCCATCAACTTCGAAGGCCAGTTGACCATCAATACGATCGCCCGGTACTTCCGGTACGGGAAGAAAGTCCTGCCGGGCAGCGAGTTCACGCCTGCCAACCCGAACAAGCCTCCGGTGTTGACCGGTCCGCCGCACAAGTACACGTTTACGCCGAACCCGGCCGTACCGGCTTCAGACTTCAAGACGACGAGGCTCTGGGGCCAGTCCTTCAAGTCGATCTGCACCTACTAGCCTGGTTCCCGGCCTGTCTCGACAGGGGACTGGGCTTCCGTCCCAGCGCCCCTGCCGGGGCCGGCGAGCGGTTGTCCGAGACAGCCGCTGCCCGAGACCGCCGAGGAAGAGTAGAACACTCCGGTGAACGCCCCCACAGCAGAGCCATATCTGCAAGTACGTGGTGTCTCGCGCCGGTACGGAAACGTCGTGGCACTGCGCAAAGCGGACTTCGAGGTCCGGATCGGAGAGGTCATGGCGCTGCTGGGAGAGAACGGCGCGGGCAAGAGCACCCTCGTCAAGGTGCTCGCCGGCCTCGTTGCGCCGGACCAGGGGGTCATCTCGATCGGCGGCAGAGAAGTCTCGCTGGACAGCCCGGCCCGCTCCCGAGAGGCAGGTATAGCGGTGGTTCAACAAGAGTTGAGCCTCGTCCCCTCATTGTCCGTCGCAGAGAACCTCTTCCTCGGGGGAGGCCCGTTCTCGGGTGCCTGGTCGCGGCGCCGACTCGTCCGCCAGGCCGCGCCGTTCCTCGGTCTCGTCGGACTCGAGCACGTCGACCCGGCGTCGGACGTCGAGCTGCTCACAATTGCGGAGCGGCAGCTGACGGAGATCGCGCGGCTGCTCGCGCGGGACGCACGGGTCCTTATTCTCGACGAGCCGACTGCGGCTCTGTCCGATGTCGAGATCACGCGGATCAAGCGCGTAGTCCGATCTCTTGCCGATGAAGGCCGGGCGGTCATCTACGTCACCCATCGCCTCGGCGAGGTGTTCGAGATCGCAGATCGTGTGACGGTGCTCCGTAACGGTGCCGGGGTGCCTCCGCTGGAGGTCGAGGACCTCACCATCGACAGCCTCGTCGAACGCATGCTCGGGCGAAGGCTCGAGCAGATGTTCCCGCCGCACGGCAACACGAAAGGGGACGTGCTCTTGAGGTTGGAGGAGGTGGAGACGGAGGGCCTGGAGGAGCCTATCTCGCTGACGCTTCGGACGGGTGAGATGCTCGGTCTCGCCGGACAGCTCGGAAGCGGGGCGGAGTTCCTGCTGCGCGCTCTCGCCGGCCGGCAGCCCTTCACGAGCGGCGCTGTCGAACTCGGAGGAACGCGACTGGGAGCGCACTCTGTCCGGCAGGCGATCCAGGCAGGGATCGCCTACTGCTCGGGCGACAGGAAGCGGGACGGGCTGTTTGCGATCCGCAGCGTCTCGGAGAACCTCTCCGCACCAGCCGTCAAGCGAGTCACGCACGGTGGCTGGATCATCAGACGCAGGGAGGCTGAGCTGGTGCGGTCGCTGGCCGGCTTCTTCCAGGTCGACCCAACCCGGCTCCCTCATACCGCCAAGACGTTGAGCGGCGGCAACCAGCAGAAGATCGCACTCGGGAAGTGGATGAGCATCGAGCCGCGCATCCTTCTCGTCGAAGAACCGACCATGGGCGTCGACGTCGGGGCCCGCGCCGAGATCTACGCCCACCTGCGGCGCCTCGCGGACGACGGTCTCGGCGTCATCTTCACATCGTCGGATCTGCCGGAGGTGATGGGCCTCTCCGACACGATCGCGACATTCTTCCGCGGCCGGCTGCTCCGCAAGGGTGCCGCCGGCACGATGACCGAGGAAGAGGTGCTTCGGGACGTCACCCATCCGGTCGAGACGGAGCGCGGAGCTGCTTCGTGACAGACGCGCCTCCTGCGACGGACCTCCACCCGTCCGGCGACGACTCCGGCTCGCGATCTCGGAACAGGCTGCTTCTGCCCGTGCGCCGACAGTTCGTGCCGCCGGCAGTGGTCACTGTCGCGGTACTCGTTCTGTTGCTTGCCGGGGGTGTGACGACACCGGGATTTCTGACGACGGACAACGCCCTTCTGATCATCAGAACGACATCCCTGACGGGCATCGCCGCCATCGGGATGACCTTCATCACGCTCTCGGGAGCGTTCTTCTCGCTCTCCGTCGAGCAGACGGCGATCATCTGCGCGATCGTCTACGCACTGGCACTGTCACACGGATTCGGCCTGCTCAGCGCTCTCCTCGTAACGGCAGCCGTCGCGGTCCTGGTCGGTGCGATTCAGGGCGCCATCGTGGCGATCGGCATCAACCCCATCGTCACCACTCTCGGCGCGGGTGCGGCTCTCTATGGGCTGGCCTCCGTTCTGAGCGACAACGAGCTCGTCAAGACGGGGACGAGCTCCGGCAGCTGGATAGGACAAGGCAAGCCCCTCGGAATCCCGACGCAGAGCTGGGCCTTCATTCTCCTGTGGGCCGCTTCGGTGATAGTCCTGAAGAAGACCGGCTTCGGGCGTCGGCTCATGCTCGTCGGGGCAAATCCCGAAGCCGCCGCAGCGAGCGGGATCTCGGTCGGTGCCGCAAAGCTCGTCGCATTCATCATCTCGGCCGGCGCGGCGGGGCTGGTCGCGGTGTTCATCGCCTCCCAGTTCGAGCAGGCAAGCGTCCTCCAGTTCGGGGACATCAACATCGATGCGATCGCCGCGGTTCTCGTCGGCGGAACGGCCTTGCAGGGAGGAGAGGGATCGACCACCCGCACGGCGCTGGGTGCACTCTTCATCGCGCTGCTCGGGAACTACATGCTGCTGCAGAACTACGGCTACGGCGTGCGCCTCCTCGTCACGGGCGTGACGGTGACCTGCGCGACCTCGCTCTTCCACCTCCTCCGAACGAGAAGCCAGTGACCGGGAGCAGGTCGCACCGTGTCAGCGCCGACATCGTCGCGCGAATAGTGCTCGCAGGTGCCGTCTACGCGATCTTTGCCGCGACCGACCCCAACTACAGGACGCAGGGAAGTGCCTTCGCGATCCTCGAAGGATTCGCGTTCGTCGCGTTGCTCGGTCTCGGACTGAGCGTCACGATCATCGCCGGGGAGTTGGATCTCTCGGTCGGCTCTCTGGCGGCCGTTGCCGGCATCATCGCGGTGTACGCGTCGGGACTGGGCCTCCTGCCGGCGATTCTCATTGCGACCTGCAGCGCCACGGTGTTCGGCGTGCTTCAGGGAACGGCGATTGCGAGGCTGCAGATCAGCTCGCTGGTGTTCACACTCGGGACGCTGATCGGGTTACGCGGGCTCGCTTTCGTGATCGCGCACGATGCCACCGTCAGCGTGTCGTTCGAGAACCTCTCGTTCTCGGACACACTGGTCCGCCGCTTCTGGATCTTCTCTCCTTTCAGCCTTACGACACTGGGTGCGTTTCTGATCGTGGGAACGTTCCTCAGCTACGCGCGCTACGGGCGCGAGGTATACGCGATCGGCGGCGCACGAAACGAGGCGCGGGCGGCGGGCGTCCCTGTGACGAGACCGATCATCATCGCGTTCACGGTATCGGCCACGACGGCGGGGCTCGCAGGGGCGCTCGCCGCGCTGAAGTCGGGTGCGGCAACGCCGGATGCGTTCGGCTCGTCGCTCCTGGACGCGGTGACCGTTGCGCTGGTCGGCGGCATCAGCCTCTACGGCGGCCGAGGGAGCGTCTACAGAGTCATCCTCGGAGCGCTCACGCTCCGCTTCCTGATCGCCGGCCTGGACGCCAGGGGAGCGCAGTATTTCATCGAGAGTCTCGCAACGGGCGCCCTCCTGCTCGGCGTCATCGTCGTCGAGTTCGCCTTCGAGCGAGAGCACGTCTGGAAGAAGGCCCGGGGCCTGCTCCTGGTCGGCAACCGGGGGTGAACGAGCGCGTCCGACCGGACGGGGTAGGTACAGCCTGAGTTGATCCAGCTGCTCCGAGGATCAGGCTGATTCGGGGAAGTCCTCGAAAGCGGCGCCGTGAATCCACTCCTCCATCATGGCCCGTCGCCCTTCGTCCACGAGCTCGATCCGGACAGCGTGAAGGTCGCCGGGCCGGAAGTAGGCGGCGACGAACGTGCCCTCCGGCGTGTACTGGGCTGCTTCGAGCTGGATGCCCTGGCCCTCGAGGCGCGCGACGGTTCCCTCGATGTCACGGTCCCAGAGCCCGAGGTGATTGATGCCTTCCCCGTTCTGGCGGCCGTAGAGGCCGTCCTCGCCGGTCATCTCGAGCAGCTCGAAATAGGGTGGTCCCTGCGTCGCGTAGGCGAGAGGCAGCTCGAGCGACGCCTTGCGTCCCTGGTCGACCAGGTGCGGGATCCCACACATGATCGGCTCCACGAAATCGAGCCCGAGGGCCTTCGAGTATCGCTCGATCGCCTCGTGGATGTCGTAGACGAAGATCCCGACATGGAAGTACGTCTGTTCGCTCATTGAATCCTCCAAGGGCGGCGGTGAGCCTGACGCGAAGTTGACCTCGGCAACGGGTCCCCGCTAAGCTTGCAATCGTGTGCAGGATCGGGGCTACCATACTAGCCGACACGGTTGTCCGTCTCCTGGTCAGGCACGCTAGTGCGGCGGCGGCACCGAGCCTCTCTGGCTGCCGGTGACTGCGCCTGGCCCCAGGGTCGGCTTTGCCGGCCTTGGCCGAATGGGGATTCCCATGGCGTCACGGCTGGCTGCCTCGAACCTTCTGGCCGGCGTGTACAACCGCACCGGAGCAAGTGCCGCCGCCTTTGCGGCGGCGACAGGTGTCACGAGCTTCGCTTCACCGGCTGAACTCGCACGTGCATCGAACGTGATCGTCACGATGGTCACAGACGACGCCGCATCCCATTCGTTGTTCGTCGGCAACGATGGTTTCCTCGAGGGCCTTCAGCCGGAGTCTGTCGTGATCGAGATGGCAACGGTAGGTTCCGAGCACCTCGAGCAGATCGACTCGCTCCTCCGGCCGATCGAGTGCGACCTGCTCGACGCGCCGGTGTCGGGCAGCGTCGCGATGGCCCGGGACGGCTCGTTGTCGATTCTCGTGGGAGGCGATCCCGACGTGCTCGACCGCGTCAGGCCTGCGCTGGACGCGATGGGCTCGAACGTCTTTCACCTCGGCGCGCTCGGAGCCGGCTCCGCGATGAAGCTCGCCGTCAACACCGTCGTCTACGCGCTCAACCAGGGGATCTCCGAGGGTCTCGTGCTCGCCGAACGCGCCGGGATCCGGCGCAACGCGGCGTACGAGGTGTTCGCGCACAGCGCGGTCGCGGCGCCGTTCGTCCACTACCGCCGGGAGCAGTTCGAGCACCCCGGGGACATCGAGCCGGCGCTGTCGCTGCGCCACGCAGCCAAGGATCTCAGGCTGATCCTCCGCCTCGCCGCGAGCGTGGACCTGAAGCTGCCGCAGGCGGAAGCGGGTCTCGACGTCCTGGACGAGGCGGTCGACGCAGGCCTCGCCGAGGCCGACGTCTCGGCGGTGGCGGAGCTTCTGCGCCACAGCGGGAACAGCGAGAGGGCCACCTAGTGCAGCGTCTCACAACGGTAGAGGAGGGGCAGATGGGTCGTTTGGATCAGCGCGTCGCTCTCGTCACGGGCTCGGCGCGGGGCCTCGGAGCGGGCATCGCCGCGGCGTTCGCCCGGGAGGGAGCACGCGTCGTCTGCGCGGATATCTCGAACCCGGAGGAGACCGTCGCGTCCCTCGAGGGAGCCGGTCACAAGGCCATCGTGCTGGACGTGACCCGCTCGGGCGACGTCGACGCCGCGATCGCTGCGATCGCCGACGAGCACGGGAGCCTGGACATCGTCGCGAACAACGCGGGCGTCTCCCAACCGGTGGGAACCATCGTCAACACGTCCGACGAGACGATCGACCGCGTCCTGAGCGTGAACGTCAAAGGCGTGATCTACACCGCGAGGGCGGCCGCGCGCGTGATGATGGAGCAGCGCCGCGGACGCATCATCAACACCGCGTCACAGGCCGGCAAGTCCGCTTGGCCCGAGTGGGGGATCTACTCTGCGTCGAAGGCGGCGGTCATCGGGATCACGCAGGCGATGGCGCTGGAGCTTGCGCCGTACGGGGTGACCGTGAACTGCGTCTGCCCGGGCACGATGCTCACCGACATGACACGCGTCGGTTTCGGCGAGACGGCGGCGGCGCTGGGGGCCGACGTCGAGGAGCTGCTCGCGACCAAGGCGGCGTCCATCCCGGCCGGGCGGTTGGGCACGCCGGAGGACATGGGGCTGATGTGCGCCTGGATCGCCTCCGACGACTCGCGCTACACGACCGGCGCGCAGTTCAACCTGACGGGGGGAGAGAACGTCTTCTTCTGAGGCCGGAAGCGACACCAGGTCGATCTGGACGCCAGAAGCCCTCGTGGCGACGGTGATATAGACTGCAATCGAATGCAGAGCGGCGAGGAGGCATACGAGACCGCGCCGGCCCAGCGGCTTGCCCCCGTGGCCGGCGGCGAGCTCGACGGCGCGGCCCCGGAGCTGTGGCTCGCGCTCTACCGGCGGATGCTGCTGATCCGGGCGTTCGAGCACCAGGTCGACGAGCTCTACCGACGCGCGCTGATGCCGGGGCTCACCCACCTCTATGTCGGGGAAGAGGGTGTCGCGGTGGGAATCTGCTCCGCGCTGCGCCCGGACGACCAGATCACGAGCACCCACCGCGGCCACGGGCACTGCATCGCGAAAGGGGCGCGGGTGGACCGAATGTTCGCGGAGCTGCTCGGCAAGTCCGCCGGGTACTGCCGCGGCAAGGGCGGGTCGATGCACATCGCCGACTTCTCGAGCGGAAACCTCGGCGCGAACGCCATCGTCGGCGGAAGCACGCCGATCGCCACGGGTGCGGCGCTCGCGGCCCGGAGGCTGGGAACCGACAGGGTCGTCGTCTCGTTCTTCGGGGAGGGAGCGCTCGGCCAGGGCGTGCTCTACGAGTCGATGAACATGGCCTCCCTGTGGAAGCTGCCGGTCGTGTTCGTGTGTGAGAACAACCTCTACTCGGAGTACACGAGGTTCGAGGAAACCACTGCCGGCTCGGTCGTGGCCAGGCCCGCGGCTTTCGGAATCCCGTCGGCGGAGGTCGACGGACAGGACGTCCGAGCCGTCAGGTCGGCCGCGCTTGCCGCCGTCGCGCGCGCTCGCGCCGGCGAGGGCCCGACGTTCCTCGCCTGCGCGACCTACCGCTGGTTCGGCCACCACGTCGGCGACATCGATCGGGCCTACTACCGCCCGCCCGAGGAGGAGAAGCACTGGCGCGAGAGCAACGACCCGATCGAGCGCCTCGGGGCCTGGCTCTGCGCCGAGAAACATGCGGATGCCGTCGAGCTGGATGCGATTCGGGACGACGTCGACCGGGAGATCGCCGCAGGGGTCGGGTTCGGCCTCGAGTCGCCGCACCCCGATCCGGCGGAGGTGGATCTCCATGTCTTTGCCTGAAGCAACGACGGCAGCGCCGGCCGCCCCGACTCGCGAGATCACATTCGCAGATGCCGTCAGAGAGGCGATCACCGAGGAGATGGAGCGGGATCCGACCGTCTTCGTGATCGGCGAGGACGTCGCCGAGGCGGGCACGCCGTTCAAGGTGCTCTCGGGCCTCGTCGAGCGCTTCGGCGTCGACCGCGTGATGGACTCGCCGATCTCGGAGGCGGGGATCACGGGCCTCGGCGTCGGTGCGGCCATGACGGGCCTGCGACCCGTCGTCGACATCATGTTCGGAGACTTCCTCGGGCTGACGCTCGACCAGCTCGCGAACCAGGCGGCGAAGACCCACTACATGTCCGGCGGCGCCTGGAGCGTGCCGCTCGTCCTCCGCACCACGCTCGGCGCCACCCGTCGCTCGGCGGCACAGCACAGCCAGTCGCTGCACGCGTGGGTCAGTCACATCCCGGGTCTGAAGGTGGCACTGCCGTCGACGCCGTTCGACGCCAAGGGGCTCCTGAAGGCCGCCATCCGCGACGACAATCCCGTCGTCTTCTTCGAGGACAAGCTCAACTGGCGCGACGTGGGTCCCGTACCGGAGGCCGAGTACGTCATCCCGCTCGGGCTGGCAGACGTGAAGCGCAGCGGCACGGACGTGACGATCGTGGCGACGTCGAGCATGGTTCTCGTCGCCCTCGCAGCCGCCGAGGCACTCTCGCTCGAGGGGATCTCCGTCGAGGTCGTCGACCCCCGCACGACCGTCCCCCTCGACATGGACACGCTCGTCGCGTCGGCCGAGAAGACCGGGAGGGTGCTGGTCGTGGACGAGGGCTACGCGCAGTACGGCGTCGCATCGCACATCGCGGCCGTGATCGGCGAGCACGCCTTCTACTCGCTCGACACCCCGGTCCGCCGCATCGCCGCACGCGACGTCCCCATCCCGTTCTCGCCCGTGCTGGAGGATCAGACCGTCCCCACCGTCGAGCTCGTCGCAGACGCAGCTCGGCGGGCCGTCCGAGGAGAGGAGCTCTGACGATGGGCCTACCGACGTTCGGCGCCATGTCCGTCGACTGGGAGATGCGCGTCGACATGGACCTGCTCCGCCGCGACCGGCTCGCCCGAGCACATGCCAGGCTGGCGGAAGCCGACCTCGGCGCGTTTCTGTGCTTCGACGGCGGCAACATCCGCTACATCACGGCGACCGTGATCGGTGCCTGGGCTGACGACAAGGCCGGGCGCTTCTGCCTGCTGCCGCGCGAGGGCGACCCCTACATCTGGGACTTCGGCTCGGCCGCACGGCATCACGCCCTCCACTGCCCGTGGCTCGAGGGCAGGTCCGAAGCCGGCATCTCGACCCAGCACGGAGCGATGCCCGCCGAGGCGAGGCGCCCGCAGGAGGTGGCGAGGAAGATCTACGCCGTCCTCGAGGAGCACGCCCTGACGGAGTCCCGGATCGGAGTCGACATCTGCCATCCGCCCGTCCTCTTCGCCTTGCAGGAGCTCGGGCTCGAGGTCGTCGACGGGCAGGAGCACATGCTTCACGCCCGGCGCATCAAGACCTCGGAGGAGATCAAGCTCCTGACGCACTCCTGCATGATGGTGGACGCGGCCTACGAGCGCCTCTACGAGATCATGCGCCCGGGCGTGCGCGAGAACGACTGCGTCGCGGAGGTCAACCACGTCCTCTACTCGATGGGCTCCGAGCACGTGGAGGGCGTGAACGCGATCTCCGGCGAGCGGTGCAGCCCGCATCCGCACAACTTCTCCGACCGGGTCCTGCGCCCCGGCGACCCTGTCTACTTCGACATCATCCACAGCTTCCAGGGCTACCGGACGTGCTACTACCGCACACTTGCCGTCGGCGGTGCGTCCCGGGCGCTCATCGACGCCTACAAGCGCTGCCGCTACTACCTCGACATCGCCATCGACGCGCTGCGACCCGGCGCCACGACGGGCGACATCGCCCGGCTCTGGCCGCGGGCGGAGGAGTTCGGCTTCCCGAACGAGGAGGCCGCTTTCGCGCTCCAGTACGGCCACGGCGTGGGGTTGTCCGTGTGGGAGAAGCCGCTGATCAGCCGGCTGGTCTCGCTCGACCATCCCGAGCCGATCGAGGAAGGCATGGTCATCGCGCTCGAGACATTCTGGCCGTCGTCCGACGGCTGGAGCGCAGCCAGGATCGAGGAGCAGATGGTCGTCACGCGCGACGGCTGCGAGGTGATCACGCGCTTCCCCGCGGAGGAACTGATGGTCGCCGGGCCCCGCTACTTCACGTCGTCCGGAGGGCTTCCGCAGACCCGCGAAGTCGAGTCCCACCGCAACAGCGGCCGCGCGCTCCCCACGGCGGACGAGATCGCCTCTCCCGTCACCGACCCGTTCACGCCGAGCACCCCCACCCCGGTCTGACGAGCCGGCCGATGCCCTTCGAGGTGATCATGCCGGCACTCGGCCTGGCGCAGGAGACCGGCAAGGTCGTGCGGTGGCTGAAGGGCACGGGCGACCACGTCGGCGCCGGCGAGCCGATCGTCGAGATCGAGACGGACAAGGTCACCGTCGAACTCGAGGCCGACGCCGACGGCTACATCGGCGCCCTCTCGGCCGGCGAGGGTGACGACGTCCCCGTCGGAGCCGTGATCGCGCTCGTCTACGAAACCGCCGAGGAGTGCCGGCCGGCGGTACCGGCAGTGGCGGGCGCGCCCCGGTCGGGGCCGGAGCCCGCGCCCGACCGCAGCCCGGTCGCCGCGCCTGCGCCGCCTCCGAACGGCAGCGCGCTGCGGCCCCTGGCGTCTCCGAAGGCCCGGCGCTTCGCGGCCGCCCACGGCGTGGATCTCGGAACTCTACGAGGCACGGGGCCGCGAGGAGCAGTTCGGGCGACCGACGTCGTCGCAGCCGTCGACGCCGGACGCACCTCTCCGGACGGCGGCGGCGAGGCCGGTTTCGAGCCGCACTCGAGGATCTGGAGCAGAATGGCCGAGCGTCTCAGCGAGAGTTGGCGCGAGGCGCCGCACTTCTTCCTCCAGCGCGAGGTGGACGCCTCCGGCATGCTCCGCTGGAAGGACGCCTGCAACAGCCGCGCCACGGTTGCGGTCACCCTGACCGACGTGCTGGTGGCCGTGTCGGCCCGGGTCGTCGCCCGTCATCCCCGCGTGCGGTCGCAGTGGGCGCCGGCAGGACTCCGGACGCCGCCGTCCGTCGACATCGGGATCGCAGTGGCGATCGACGAGGGCCTGGTCGTGCCTGTGATCCGCTCGGCCGACGCGCGCTCCATCGACGAACTCGCCCGCGAGCGGGCCGGGCTGGTCGAGAGGGCGCGGGCGGGGCAGCTCGCACCTGCCGACGTCGGAGGCGGCGTCTTCACCGTCTCCAACCTCGGCATGTTCGGCGTCGACGCATTCCGCGCCATCCTCAACCCGCCCGAGGCCGCGATCCTCGCGGTCGGGCGTGTCCGAACCGCGCTCCGGCTCGCCTCGGGCGCGCCGGCCGAGTACCCGGTGCTGACGTTGACGCTGTCGTGTGATCACCGTGTCGTCGACGGCGCCGTCGCCGCGCGCTTCCTGGGCGAGCTCGCCGAGGCGCTCGAGAACCCACTCGTGCTCCTGGACTGAAGGGGAAGACATGAGAGCAGCCGTCTACCACGGCCAGCGCGATCTCCGGGTCGAGGAGGCGCCCGAGCCCGAGCCCGGCTCCGGGGAGCTGCTGATCGAGGTACACGCGGTCGGCGTGTGCGGGACGGACGCCGGCGAATGGCAGCACGGTCCCACCATCTACGCAGTCCCGGGCCCGCACCCCGTCACCGGCCATGCGGGCCCGCTCATTCCCGGACACGAGCTCTCCGGGCGCGTCGTCGAGGTCGGAGACGGCGTCGAGGGCTTCACGAAGGGGATGCTCGTCGCGTGCGGCGCCGGCTACGTCGACGGGCCCGCGGAGCCGGCCACGAGCGGGCGGCCGAACCTCGCCGCGTCGTACGCGACGGTGGGGCTCCAGCGGCACGGTGGTCTCGCCCAGTACGTCGCGGTGCCGGCCGACGCGTGTCTCGACGTCGGCCCTTACGGACTCAGCGGCGACGCCGCGGCGCTCGCACAGCCGACGGCGATCGCCGTCCACGCCCTGCATCGCGCCCGCCCGCAGGCCGGCGAGTCGGCGCTCGTGATCGGCGCCGGGGGTATCGGCGCATTCCTCGCCTACGCGGCGAGCCGGTTCGGCCTGGACGTCGCCGTGGCCGATCTCTCCGACGATCGGCTCGAGATCGCCGCGGCGCTCGGGGCGCGCGTGCGGCTCGGCTCCGGCGAGATCGCTGACCTCGCACGTGCGGTCCGCGACCGTGGGCTCGACGTCGCGATCGTCTACGAGGTGACCGGGACCGACCCTGGGCTCCGCTCGGCGCTGCACGTCGCCGAGCGGCTCGGGGCGCGGGTCGTGCTGGTCGGCCTCCACGAGCAGCCCCGCCAGATCGACCTCCGCTGGATCACATTGCGCGAGATCGAGCTGATCGGGACGAACGCGCACGTCTGCGGCACCGACCTCCCCGAAGCGGCGCGGCTGCTCTCGGAGCGCGTTGAGGGCTGGGGCGACATCGCCCCCGAGGCGTTTCCGCTCGACCTGATCGTGGAGGAGGGCATCGTCCCGATCGTCGAACGGCGTTCCACCCGCGTGAAGACGCTGATCGACCCGTGGGCCGCCGCGCCCCGGCCCACCGTTACGATCTCGAGCTGAGCTTGCAATCGGTTGCACGCACGCGGAGAATGGTGGCCCCACGAGCACGAAACAGACCCCAGACGGTTCCGCGCGGATGATGGCGCACGCCACGGACGGCCGGAGACAGGGCGAGCGAGGCCCGACGTTGAAGGACGTCGCCCGCGCCGCCGGCGTGCACGCGTCGACCGTTTCGCGCGCGCTCGATCCCGGCAAGATGTCCCTCGTCCAGGACGACACCCGCGAGCACGTCCGTCGGGTCGCCGAGCGGCTCGGCTATCGCGCCGACGTCGTGGCACGCAGCCTGCGCAGGCGCCAGACGACGGCAGTCGGGGTCGTCATGACCGATCTCGGGAACCCGGTGTTCGCACCCGTGCTGCGCGGGATCTCGAGCCGCCTCGAGAGCGCCGGCTTCATCGACCTCATCACCGAGACGCAGGATGACCACGAACGCTTCCGCATCGCGATCGACCAGCTGCTCAGGCGCCGCGTCGACGCCCTGATCGTCGGCGCGGCGCGGGTCGGCGACGCCGACGTCGTCGAAGCGGCACGGCGCGAGGGGACCCCGTCGTGCTCGCCGTCCGATCCCTGATCGGAAGCGGCATCCCGACCGTCGCGGCGGACGACGTCATGGGCGGCTACCTCGCCGCGCTCCACCTCGCGGACCTCGGGCACCGCGCCGTGGCCGAGATCCCGGGGCCACAGGACGTCCAGCCTTTCATCGACCGGGCGAGCGGCTTCGCGCGCGGCGCCGCCGAGCGAGGCCTCGATGTCCAGCGTCCAGGCGAGTCCGCGGGCGACCCGAACCCGGACGCCGGCGCCCGCCTGGCCGGGATCGTCCTCGAGATGGGCACCGAGGTCCCCACCGCGATCTTCGCGCACAACGACTCCATGGCCGTCGGCGCCATCGCGAAGCTCCGCGCGCACGGCGTTCGCTGTCCCCAGGACGTCTCGGTGCTCGGGTACAACGACGCGCCCTTCGTCGAGCACGTCGACCCGCCTCTCTCCACGATCAGCTTCCCCGGCTTTCAGATCGGGGACGCAGCGGCCCAGGTCGCTCTCTCCCTGATCGAGGATCCCTCCGCCATGGTCGGCTCGCAGACGTTCCCGACGACGGTGATTCCTCGCAGCTCGACAGCCCCGCTTCGCCCCAGCTGATGGAGATCACCTGGCTCGGTCACGCGGCTTTCCACCTCCAGGGGAACGGCTTTTCGATCGTGACCGATCCGTACGACCCCGACGGCAGCGGCCTCGACCCGATCAGAAGTCGCGCCGACCTCGTCGTGATGAGCTCCGCGCTCGACGAGGCCCACTCCAGCTGGGAGCAGGTGCCAGGCGATCCGAAGGTGGTCAACGCCCTCGACGCCGTCGACACGCCGATCCCGTTGGGAGACGACGTCGTGCTGAACGCGATCGCCGCGTCGGAGGGCTCCGACCGTCCCGACGACCCCAAGGCGAACGCGATGTACTGGCTCGACCTGGACGGCGTCGTCGTTTTCCACATGGGAGACATCGGGACTCCTCTCACTTCCGAACAGGAGACCCGGCTGCCGCCGAGGGTCGACGTCCTCCTCGCGCTCGCCGGGGCGAAGCTGACCATCGCTCTCCCCGACCTCGACACGGTGATCGATCGGCTGAGCCCGCGGATCATCGTGCCGATGCACTTCGCCACCCCCACGCTCCGCTACGACGTCGGCCCCCTCGAGGACTTCCTCCTCCGGCGCGGCGCGGACCGAATCGAGTTTCGAGATGGCTCATCGGCCACGATCACCCCTTCCTCGCTCCCGGAGTCCCGTACCGTCCTCGTCCTGAAGCCGCTCAACGGCTAGGGACGAGAAGTCTCATGGAAAACCATCTTCACGACCTGCTCGCAGACGGCGGCCTTGCACTCGGCGCGCAGCTGCGGTTCGGCTCGGCGCCGATCGCGGAGCTCTTCGCTGCGGCCGGTTTCGACTTCGTCGTGATCGACGCGGAACACGCCCCCCAGACGCCGGTGGGGATCCAGGGCCAGCTTCAGGCCGTCAACGGCTACGCGTGCACGCCCATCGTGCGCTTCGGCCGCAATGATCCGGACGAGATCCGGCTGGCACTCGACATGGGCGCAGGCGGCGTCCTCATCCCTCTGTTGCAGACAGCGGCCGAGGTCGAGGCGCTCGTGAGGGCCTGCCGCTACCCGCCGGAGGGGACGCGAAGCTACGGCCCGTCGCGTGCCTACCGGTTCGGCTTCGACGAGAGCTACTTCCCCCACAGCGCTCCCAAGCTCGTCACGATGATCATCGTCGAGACCGCCGAGGCCGTCGACAACATCGACGAGATCCTGGCCGTGGACGGTCTGGACACGTTCGTGATGGGGCCGGCCGACCTCTCGATCGCCCTCGGTGTCCCGATGCAGATGGACCATCCCAGGGTCCAGGCGGCCACAGAGAGGGTGCTCGACGCCGCCCGCAGGGCCGGCAAGCCCGCCGGGGTCTCGATGTACCCGGGCGTCGCCAAGATGAGCCGTCTCGTCGAACAGGGAGCGCGCGTGCTTCTCGGCAGCGGCGACGAGTGGATGCTGCACGCGTCCTGCTCCGAGATGGTGGCCGCCGCCGATCAGCTGCGCGAGGCGACCGGCCTTCGCAGGTGACGCGGATCCGGCGTCAGCCGGTGCCCGTGACGACGTGCAAGGTCGACAGAGAGCGCAGGTTCGTGAGATGGGCCCACCTCGGCTCCCAGCCGGGTGCGAGCGCGAGGCCGGCGTAGCGATCGATCAGCACCGAGAGCGCCACGTCCGCCTCCAGCAGGGCCAGGCTCTCGCCGATACAGAAGTGCACGCCCTTTCCGAACGCGAGGCTCGGGGCTGCGGGCCGACCGAGCAGGAAGTCGTCCGGTCGCTCGTACTGGGCGGGATCGCGATTGGCCGAGCCGAGCAGCACCTCGACCGGCTCGCCGGCGGGGATCGACACGCCGTCGAGCTCGACGTCCCCGCGCACGACCCGGCGGATGCGCTGCACGGGTGACTCGTAGCGAAGCGCCTCCCTCAGGAACTCCGTCAGGCGCTCCCGATCTCGATCGACGACGGCACGCTGCTCCGGCAGGGAGAGGAGGAGGTAGGTGGCGCTCGCGATGAGGCCGGTCGTCGTCTCGTGCCCGGCGATCAGGAAGAGAACGAGGTTCGCAAGCAGCTCCTCGTCGTCGAGCGTCTCCCCTTCGAACTCGCTGTGCACGAGGATCGAGACGACGTCGTCACGAGGTCGCAGCCGGCGGTCGTCGAGCAGGCTGCGGAGATACGTCCTGAACGCGGCGAGGGAGTCGTCGGCGGAGCGGGCGAACTCGAGCGTGAGCTCCTGGTTCGGGTTGGCGCGGTTCATGAACCTGACGACGTCGCCCGCCACGCGCTTGAAGATGTCGCGATCCTCCCGGGGGACGCCGAGGATGTCGGCGATCATGATCGCCGGGAGGGGGTACGCCAGCGCCGCCACGAGATCGGCCGTCTGCTCGTCGCCGATACCGGCCAGGAGCTCGTCCACGATGGCCTCGACCCGCGGGCGCAGGCTGTCGATCCGCTTGGGCGAGAACCCCGGCTGGAGCAGTCGGCGCAGGCGCGTGTGCTCCGGCGGATCCGACGTGATCAGCGTCGGCGCGCGCCCGCGCAGCTCGAGCGTCGTGGCGGCGGCGCGGAGCTCGGGGCGAAGCCGCTCGAAGTACGCATTCTGGAAGCCGTAGCTCGAGTAGACACGGGGGGCGCGCAACACCGTCTCGACGTCCTGCCACGACGCAACGAGCCAGCTGCGCGAGGGCGCATGCCAGTGCACCGGTCGTTCCTCCCGGAGCCGTGCGAAGGCGGGATAGGGGTTCTGGTAGTAGGTGTCGCCCTCCAGCAGCGCGTCGAGCTCCGGCACGACCGAGCGCGTCATGCGGACCCGATCTCATAGAGCGGCGCCAGCCCTTGTGCGATCCGGGTGATGTTCTCGACACACACCACGCCACGGCGCCTCGAGGTCCCGTACGTCGTCCCCGCCACGTGCGGCGTCGCGACGACCTGTGGCAGGGCGAGGAGGGGATCGTCCGCGGCAGGAGGCTCCTGCGAGAACACGTCGATGCCCGCCGCCCGCAGGCGGCCCGACGTCAGCGCCGCGGCGAGCGCCGCCTCGTCGACGATCCCGCCCCTCGCGACGTTGATCAGGACGGCCGACGGCTTCATCAGGGCCAGCTTCGCGGCGTCGATCAGGTGTCGCGTCTCGGGGGTGAGCGGGATGTGGATCGAGACGTAGTCCGACTCGGCGAGAATCCGGTCGAGCTCGTCCGGCCCGTCGCAGCGCTCCACCCCGAGGGAGGCCAGCTCTCCGGCGGAGACGGGGAACGCATCGATCGCATTGACGCGCATGCCGAGCACCGCAGCCCGCCGGGCCAGCTCCCGCCCGCTCGCCCCGAGGCCGACGAGCCCGAGCCTCGTGCCCTCCAGCTCGTCGTTGAGCGGCCGGTAGAGGATGCCCGCGCGCAGGCTCGCCTCGGACTCGCGGAACTTCTTGGCGATGAAGAGCATCAGGAAGAGCACGTGCTCGGCGAGCGCCACCGAGCTGAAGAGTCCCGGTGTATTCGAAACTCGGAGGCCCCGCTCGAGCATGTAGCCGACGTCGCTGTGGTCGACCCCCGTCGTGACGACCTGCCACAGCTCGACCCCCGCCTCGGCGCCGGCGTCGATCATCTCCCGCGTGCCGTGCCCGCCCTGGTCGACGACGACGCGCGCACCTTCGAACTGGGGAGCGAGCGGTGCCGTGCGGTCGAGCACGACGTGCGGAAAGCGGTCAGCGAGAGCCGTCGCGAAGTCTGTGTACCAGGGCTCCTCGTTGTCCGGCTGCTCGATGTAGACGACCTTCACGTGGATCCTCCTTTCGTCGTGGGACAACCAACGGCATCAAGTACGGTCTCCTGAGAGACCCTCCGCGTGCAGCCTGCACGCCGATCGTGAGGAGCCGGAGCGGATGCCCGTCAGGAGACTCGACCACGTCAGCTTCACCGTCCTGGATCTCGAGCGCTCGATCTCGTTCTGGGAGTCCCTGCTCGGGGAGCCTCCCACGTCCCGGGTCGAGTACCGAGACCCGAAGGACGCGGAGGTGATCGGCTATCCCGGTGTTCGCATGTCGGCCGCATACTTCGAGTTTCCCGGCGGCACACTGCTCGAGCTGTTCCAGTACCTCGAGCCGGCGTCCGCGCCGCCGGCCTCGAGCGAGACCTTCGTCGTCGGCAACGCGCACGTCGGTCTCGTCCTCGACGATCTCGACGCAGCCTGCGAGCGGATCCGCGCATACGGCACCGAGTACCGCTCTGCAGCCCCGGTGCCCCTGACGAGCGGTGCGCACGCCGGCGGCAGGTCGATCTACATCCGCGACCCGGATGGCATCACGATCGAGCTCCTGGAGCTCCCCGACCACGGCTGACCCGGTCGCCGAAACCGCGGGCAGGTTCGACTCGGACGGCATCCGCTAGCCGTACGCCTGGAGGGCGACGCCGATCGTCTCGCCGTTCACGGCGCTCGCATCCTCGCTCGCGAGGAACGCGACGACGGCCGCGACCTCCTCCGCCCTGACAAGACGTCCCGCCACGGTACGGGCCTCCCGTGCCTGCCATGCCTCCTCGACCGTGGTTCCCGACCGTTCCGCCTCCTCGGCAACCTTGAGTTCCGACGTCCTCGTCCGCACCGATCCCGGCATGACCGCGTTGCACGTGACGCCGTGCGCCGCGACTTCGAGCGCTACCGCACGGGTCAGGCCGAGCAGGCCGTGCTTCGACGTGGCATAGGCGCTCATCCCGGGCGCAACCCCGGCGGCAAGGCTCGCGAGCGACGCGATCATCACGATCCGGCCGAAACCACGGTCGATCATCCCCGGCAGCAGTCAGCCGTGCGAGCTCGAACGGCGCGTGGAGGTTGACCGCCATCGCCTCGTGCCACCTCGCCGGGTCCTGGAGCCAGGTGAGCTGCTCGCCGGCGGAGCCGATGCCGGCGTTGTTGACGAGGACGTCGATCCGGCCGTAGCGCCGCTCGGTCTCCTCGACGATCCGTTCGCACCCCCCGGCTGTCGCGACGGTGTCCGCGAGCCATTCGCCGCCCGTTTCGGCCGCCAACTCCGACAGCTCGTCGGCCGTTCGTGCGACCGCCATCACCCGGACTCCGTCGGCGGCGAGGCGCACCGCGATCGCGCGCCCGATGCCGCGGCCTGCGCCGGTCACGAGCGCCACGCGGTCGCCCTGCGGTCGGCTCGTCACGCCCGTCACAGCGCGACCTTCAGCATCCCCTCGTCCACCCAGGCCCGATAGCTCGGAACGCGTCGCGTCGGGTAGGCCAGGCACCTCCCGGTCCGGATCTCGAACTCCAGCGAGTGCCACGGGCAGACGATCACCTCACCGTCGAGCCGCCACTCGCTCCGCCAGCCTGTGGCCTCGTCCGCGACGAGGGTGCCGCTGACGGTGCCGCGGCAGAGAGGGCCGTTCTGGTGGAAACAGGCGTTCGCGAGCGCGAAGTATTCGCCGCCGATGTTGAAGACGCCGATCTGTCGGGCACCGACCGTGAACACCTCATGACTGCCCGGCGGGATCGCGTCGGCCGGACAGACCGTGTGCTCGGTCCTCATCGCGCCGGGATGTCGAGACCGAGGAGCCGCGCCGCATTCCCTCCCATGATCTTCCGCCTGACGTCGTCGGAAACGGGGATCTGCAGCACCTTGTCCGGATGGTCGAAATCGTGGTGAGGCCAGTCCGACGCAAAGACGACGTTGTTCTCGCCGTCGAAGAGGCCGAACAGCGTGGCCATGTCTCCGAGGTGCTCGGGCTCCTCGATCGGCTGCGTCGCGAAGAACATCCGCTGGAGGTAGTGACTCGGCCGCTCCGTCAGGAACGGCACCTCGCGGCGCCGCTCACCGTACTCCTTGTCGAGCTTCATGCCGAGCCACGGGACCCAGCCGACTCCTCCCTCGGTGAACGCGATCCTGAGCTCCGGAAAGCGGACGGGCACGCCTGTCTCGAGCATGCTCATCGCATTCGCGATCGAGGCGAACGTGTGCGACGCGGCATGCGCCATGAAGGCCGTCTCGAACCCCTGCAGGTTGAACGGGAACACGGGGTTGATGGCGGTGACGGCGTGGAGGACGACAGGGAGACCGCATTCCTGGGCTGCGTCGTACACGGGGTCGTAGCGCCGGTTCCCGTAGAGCGGGTCGACGCAGCAACTCGGGAGGAAGACGCAGCCGACCTGCGGGTTGCCGGCATGACGCCGGATCTCCTCGGCGGCTGCAATCGGGTCGTGATGCGGGGCGAGCACGGCCCCTCGGAACCCCTCGTCCTTGCCGAGCCAGACGTCGACCAGCCACGCGTTGTAGGCGCGCGCGACCGCCACGGCGTAGTCCGGGGGCTTGATCAGCGGATGGAAGAGCATGGCATCGGGGAAGAGAACGGCGACGTCGACTCCGAGCAGGTCGAGGTCTTCCCGCAGCTCACGCGGGCTCGTGACCGTGGTGCGGCGCTCGAGCGTCGGGAAGATCGCCCACGGCACGAAGTTCGGGGCGAAGCCGGGGATGTCGAGATAGCGCTGAGGAACGTGCTCGAGAGCTTCGAGCGACTTGCGCCAGGGCAGCTCGCAGTACGGTGCGAGCGCCTCGGGACGCTCGTTCACGTGGACGTCGAGGTCGACGACGAAGATCTCGTCGAGCGCGCTCGAGCGCCGGTGCTCGGCGAGGATGTGCGGCGCTTCGGACGTCACAGGAATCCTTTCCGCGGCGGACAGGCTCAGCCCGCCGCCGTCACCAGGTAGAGCGGCTCCTCGCCCCGTAGGACGCGAAGCGCGTTCTCGACGCAGGCCCGGCTGCGGCGGCGCGATGTCCCACGGGTCACGCCGGCCGTGTGAGGCGTCGCCACGACGTTGTCGAGATGCAGGAGCGGATTGTCGGGCTGGAGAGGCTCCTGGCCGAACACGTCGATCCCCGCCCCTGCGATCGCCCGCTCACGGATCACGCGAACCAGTGCATCCTCGTCCACGATGCGCCCGCGGGCGACATTGACCAGCCTGGCCGTGGGCTTCAGCAGCCGCAGGCGGCGTTCGTCGATGAGGTGGGTCGTTTCGCCCGTCAGTGGCACGTGGAGCGAGACGATGTCGGACGTTCGCAGCAGGTCGTCCAGACCGTCCAGGCCGGCGAAGCTCTCCACGCCGAGGGCCCGAAGTTGCTGCTCCGGGATCTCGGCCACGTCGACAGCACGGATGCGCATGCCGAGGCAGCGGGCCCGAGCGGCCAGCTCGCGGCCGCTCGCACCCAGCCCGACGAGACCGAGCACCTGATCGCCGAGCTCCTCGCCTACCGGCTGATACATCGTTCCCTCCCGGCAGTTCGCAGCCGCCTCGGGGTAGCTCTTGAGCATCATCAGGATCAGCATCAGCGCATGCTCCGCGAGGGCGATCGAGCTGAACTGCCCGGGCGTGTTCGCCATGCGAATGCCGCGCGCCAGCGTGTACTCGACCTCCGAATGGTCGAGGCCCGTGCCGAGCACCTGCCAGAGCTCGATCCCGGCCGCCGCACCGGCGTCGATCACCTCACGCGTTGCGTGGCCTCCCTGGTCGACGATGACGGGGACGCCGTCGAACTGCGGCGCGAGCGGCTGCTCCAGGTCGAGCAGCGAGACGCTGACGTGGCCCTCCGCTGCCTCCATGAAATCCGTCAGCCACGGATCGACGTTGCCGCCCTGGACGAGATACAGCACGTCCGCCATGCTTACCTCCGGAGGCTCTGGTCAAGGCTGCTTGCACGCCGTTTCGGTGTCTTGACTTGGTGCAAGGCACGCCGTAGTCTGCAGGCTCCGCCGAAATTAGTCAACAAAGTTTGGTTTCTGTCAACGATCTTCCGCGGCGCAGCGCGAGACGCCGCCGGTCGCGTGTGGGGCGTCCCGACGATGCAACCGATACTGACCAACGTCGAGCGCGCCACCGCGTACATGCGCGAGGCCAGGATCGATGCCGTGATTGCCTGGTCGCCGTCCAACGTGCGCTATCTGACCGGCTATTCGTGCTGGCTCGAGCCGCTGTTCAAGGAGTTCATGGTGCAGCCGGGCGGCGCGGGCGAGGTCGTACAGAGGAGCTACTGCCTGCAGCCGCTCGCGGGCGACCCCTGTCTGGTCGTCGAGCCGCTCTGGGCGGTCGACGGGCTGGGCACATGGGTCGAAGACGTGCGCGCGCCCGGCCAGGCGGGTGCGGCCGCGTCCTCGGCCGACCCGGATCTCCCGCTCGACGTATCGCGCATCCTGGGCATGCTCGGGCGGGCTGACGCACCGGCGGACACTCTCTCGGTTCTCGTCGAGGCGGTGCTCGACCGCGGACTCGGCTCCTCGAGGATCGGGATCGAGCTCGAAGGAATGCCCGCGCACCTCTCGGAGTCGCTGAGCAGCCGGCTGCCGAAGGCCCAGCTCGTCGACTGCACGAATCTCCTCCGCCTGGTGCGGGCGGTGAAGACCACCGCCGAGATCGAGCAGCTGGCACGCTCGGCCACGATCTCCGAGTCGGCGGCGCTCGCGGCGCTTGCCGCCGCCTCTCCCGGAATCCCGGTCTCCGCCGCTGTCCAGGCGTACCGCGCGCATGCGGCGGCCGAGGGCGCCGATCTCGACCACTTCACCTTCGGCCTCTACGGCCTCGGCATCGTCACGGGCGGCGGGCAGCCGCTACCGGCGGGCCAGGCGCTCTACTGCGATTTCGGCTGCGTCCACGAAGGCTGGTTCTCCGACTCGGGCATGACGTTCTGCCTCGGGGAGCCGACGCAGGAGGCCCTGGCTGGACACGAGGCCGTCGTGACGTCCGTCGACGCTGGGGCGGCCCTGCTTCGCCCCGGGGTCCGCGGCTCGGCCGTCCAGGCAGCGATGCAGGAAGCGCTCGCCGAGCACGGGATCGCCGCGTCCTTCCCACACGGTCACGGCGTCGGACTCGACGTGCGCGACTATCCGATCCTGGTGCCCGACAACGGACGTGTCATCCGCGACGACTGCGTCGACGTGCCGTCCGATCTGCCACTCGAGCCGAACATGGTCGTCAACCTGGAAGCCCCTGTGTTCGTGCCCGGGATCCACTCGGTGCACTGCGAGCGCACGTTCGTCGTGACGGAGGACGGCGCCCGTCCGCTCGTGCGCGCAGGATCGCGCCGAACCCGTCACCGTTCCGGGCTCGGAGACGGCGCGCTGACGGCGACGGAGGCCGAGCCCCGAGCACCTGTTCTCGTCTCGGCGGACGGGTTGCGTGCGACCGGCGCCCTGATCCTGGAGGCTGCCGGAGCCGGACCGGAGGAAGCGCGTGCTGTCGCCGACTCCCTCGTCGGCAGCGACGTCCGCGGCGTCCACTCGCACGGCGTGGTGCGAATCCCGGACTACGTGCGCGCGATGAAGGAGGGACGCATCACCGCCGGCGCGCGGACGCGTCGTCACGGCTGACGTCGGCGCCGTCGTCGCCCTCGACGGACAGCGCGGCTTCGGCCAGGTCGCCGCGCGAACCCTGGCCGAGACCGCAGCCGGGCGCGCGCGGCTGCACGGGATCAGTCTGGCACTGCTGACGAATGTCAGCCACGTCGGCAGGCTGGGCGAATGGGTCGAGCAGGTAGCCGACGAGGGACTGGTCGCGCTCGCCTGGTGCAACTGCGGCGACCCGGGCGGCAACGTCGTCCCCTTCGGAGGACGCGAGTCCCGGCTCGGCACCAACCCGATGGCGTACGCAGTTCCCGCGGCCGGGCGGCGGCCGGTAGTTGCCGACTTCTCGACGTCCATCGTCGCCGAGGGCAAGGTGCGGGTCTTCCTCCACGAGGGTCGTGAGCTGCCCCCGGGATGGATCCTGGACGCCGAGGGGAATCCGACCACCGACCCCGCTGAGCTCTATCGCGGCGGGGCGATCCTCCCGATGGGAGGGCACAAGGGGTTTGCGCTCGCGCTCCTCGTCGAGGTCCTGGGCGGAATCCTCGCGGGTGCAGGCTGCGCCTCGTTGAACGAGTCTCCGGGGAACGGGCTCGTTCTCGTCGTGGTCGATCCGCGCTCGACCCGGGCAGGAGCGGATTTCGGGCTCCGCGTCTCGGCAGTGCTCGAGGCGATCTGCTCCTCGCCGCCGGCAGCGGGCCAGTCCGGCCCCGTCGTCCCAGGGGATCCCGAGAACGCCGTGCTCGAGACCCGCAGCCGGAAGCCGTTCGCGCTCCCGGCGGAGACATGGCAGTTGCTCGAGCGAACGGGAGAGAGCCTGGGCCTCGACATTCGACCCGAACCGCCGACCGAAGGAGAAGACGATGTCCTATGACGTGGCCGGAGCGCGTCGCGTGAGCGAAGGCCGGACCTTCCGCGACATCGTGAGCGAGCGGCTGGTCGCACACGGTGGCTGGTGCATGATCCCAAGCGCGTTCGCCGCTGAGGTCGTGAGCGCCTCGGGGTGCGACTGGATCTGCATCGACACGCAGCACGGCCTCATCGACGACGCGGCCATGCGTGTGATGGTGCAGGCGGCAGCGATCCGCGGCACGCCCGTGACCGTCCGCGTGCCCGTGGAACGAGCCGGCGTCGATCATGCGGGCGCTCGACGCGGGAGCGGACGGCGTCATCGTGCCGATGGTGAACTCCGCGGACGACGCGCGCCTCGCAGCCGCCGCCTCGAAGTACCCGCCGCTCGGCGTCAGGAGCTGGGGACCGGTCCGCTCGCGCCATGGCCCAGCCCGGTTTCGACCCGCCGACGGGCAACGAGCAGACCGTCTGCCTCGTGATGATCGAGACGGTCGACGCGTACGACGACCTGGAGGCGATCCTCGACGTGCCGGGCGTCGGCGGCGTCTTCGTCGGCCCGAACGACCTCGCGATCTCGCACGCGGGGACGAACGCACGATGCCGGGAGCTCGGCGAAGGACGTCGAGATGATCGAGCGGATCGCGCACGAGTGCGATCGGCGCGGCCTCGTCGCCGGCATCTCGTGCACCGACGGCGAGGATGCAAAGCGATGGGAGCAGGCCGGGTACACGCTGCTCGCGCTCCAGTCGGACGCGGCGCTGCTCGGCGAAGGAATGAGGAAGCTGCTGGCCTCGGCTCGGGTACCGGCCGCCCGGTCGGCATGAAGCTCGGCGTCATCACCACCGGGATCCTGCAGCACGACTTCGAGCAGGGACTCGACCGGGTCCGCGACCTCGGGCTCGACACGATCGAGCTGGGCTGTGGCGGTTTCCACTCGAAGAAGTACGCCGACCCGGCGGCCCTGCTCGCCAGCGACGAGGCCTTCAGGCGCTGGAGCGCCGCGTTCGAGGAGCGCGACCTCGCCGTCAGCGCCCTCGCCGTGCACGGCGACCCGCTCTCCCCCGATCCCGACATCGCCCGCGGCTACGAAGCGGAGTTCCGCGACGCGTGCGAGCTCGCGGAGCGCATCGGCGTGACGCGGCTGACGCTGTTGGCGGGACTGCCCGAAGGAGCGCCCGGCGACCGGACGCCGTGCTGGGTCGTCACGCCGTTCCCTCCGTACAACCTCGAGGTCGTCGCCTGGCAGTGGGAGGAGCGGCTGATTCCCTACTGGCGCGAGAAGAGCCGGATCGCCGGCGACCACGGCTGCAGGCTTTGCTTCGAGATGAGCCCGAGCGACATGGTCTTCAACCCCGAGACGCTGTTGCGCCTGCGCGCCGAGATCGGGTCGCACATCGGGTGCAACTTCGATCCATCGCACCTGTTCTGGCAGCAGATCGATCCGGTCGAGGCGATCGCCGTTCTCGGCGAGGCGATCTACCACGTGCACGCGAAGGACACGCGTGAGCATGAGCGACACGTCCGGGTCAACGGCGTCCTCGACGCAAAGGCGCATAGCGAGTTCGCCGACCGAGCGTGGGTGTTCCGAACCGTCGGCTACGGGCACGACCGCTCGTTCTGGTGCGACTTCGTCTCGGCGCTGCGCACGATCGGATACGACGACGTCGTCTCGATCGAGCACGAGGACGACCTCATCGACCCGGACGAGGGGCTCGCGAAGGCAACCGACTTCCTGCGCGGCATCCTGATCGAGCGGCCGGTGAGTGCCCGCTGGTGGGAGTCGATGGGACGGGCGCCGGAGCAGACGAGCTGATGGCAGGTCGGCGATGATCGCCCGACCGTCACCAACTCGCTCTCTCGGCGAGTGAGACAGAGGAGGCGAGAAGGATGTCCAGCAACGGCCAGGCGCGGTTCGATCTCCTGCTCCGCGAGGGGCGCATCAACTCCATGGTCACCCGCAACCGGATCATCACCGGGCCGATGGAGCGAAATCTCGCGAATCGCGACGGAAGCCTCACGACCGCGTACGTCGACTACCTCGCCGAGCGTGCCCGCGGCGGAGCGAGTCTGATCGTGATCGAGTCGACCTACGTCGACATCCGTGGCCTGGGCCACATCTTCCAGGTCGGGTGCCACGGCGACCACGTGATCCCCGGGCTCGGCAGGGCGGCCGGCGCGGTGCACGCTCACGGCGCCAGGCTCGGCATCGAGCTGTACGTCGGAGGCCGCCAGACCCCTTCGATCATGTCGCAGCGGCAGCCGATCGCGCCGTCCGTCGTCCCTTGCGAGGTGCTGTCGCCCGTTCCGGTACCTCGTGAGCTCACCGTCCCCGAGATCGCGACGTCGTCGCGAGCTTCGCCGCGGCGGCCCGCCGGGTCGTGGCCGCGGGACTCGACATGATCCACCTCCACGGGGCGCACGGCTACCTGCTCGGCTCGTTCCTCTCGCCCTACAGCAACCGGACGAACCGACGAGTACGGCGGTACGCCCGAGCGGCGGGCTCGCTTCCCGCTCGAGGTGCTCGCCGCCGTCAGGGAGGTCGTCGGGCCGGACTTCCCGATCGGCTACCGGATGTCGGCGGAGGAATACCTCGACGGCGGACTGACGATCGAGGACACCGCCGCGTTCGCGCAGCTGCTCGCCCGCGCCGGCATCGACCTGATCGACGTCTCGGGTGGGATCTACGAGAGCGCCTACAGGATCATCCAGGGCCCGGAGGCGCCGCCCGGCGGGTTCGTGCGGAACGCCGCCGCCATCAAGCGGGCGGTGGGAGACACCGTGCCGGTCAGCGTCGCCCAGCGTCTCAGCGATCCCGACTTCGCCGAGGAGGTGCTGCGTCGCCACGACCTCGACTTCGTCACGCTGTCCCGCGCCTTCCACGCCGATCCGAGCTACGTCCGCAAGGTCGAGGAGGGGCGCGCCGACGAGATCGTGCCGTGCATCGCCTGCCATCACTGCACGAACCTGCTCGAGGCGAGCATGCCGGTGCGCTGTGCCGCGAACCCGAGCTCGGGCCTCGAGCGGCGCCGACGGATCGCACCCGTCGCCACGCCTCGTCGCGTGACCGTCGTAGGCGGCGGCCCCGCCGGGATGCAGGCCGCGCGAGTGCTCGCGCTGCAGGGGAATCGGGTGACGCTGCACGAACAGCGGCAGGCTCTCGGCGGCCAGATGCGCTACTCGTCCAGAATCGCCGCCGACTACGGATACCTCGTGACGTACCTGGCCGGCCAACTCGACCGCCTGGGTGTCGACGTTCGGCTCACCAGCGCGGTCGACGTCGAGACAGTGATCCGTGACGCCCCCGACGCGATCGTCGTCGCCACCGGAGCGCGGGCGGGCCTGGCCTTCGCGCCCGTCGTGGGGAGCCCGACGCTGTTCGACGTGTTCACCGCGCTCGACCGTGCGGACGACGAATGGGACGGTCGGGTAGTCGTCGTCGGTGGAGACTCCCAGAGCTGCTTCCTCGCGCTCTACCTCGCCGGCCGCGGGGCGGAGGTACATGTCGTCGAGCCGAAGCGCGAGTTCTCGTGGGACAAGCTGTCGCCCGGCAAGGACCTGCTGATGCGGGCGCTCGGCGAGTTGCCGACGATCACGCTGCGGCCCGAGACGACCGTCGAGGAGATCGGAACGAGCTCCGTCGTCCTGCAGAGTCACGGCGAGCACGAGCGACTCGTCGATGTGGAGAGCACCGTGGTCGGCGGTCGGGTGGCGAACAACGCCCTCTACGAGGCGATCGTGGAGCGGAGCCCGGAGTGCGAGGTCTACAACGTCGGCGACTCCGTCGAGCCCCGCGACGTGTTCTGCGCCTCCCACGAGGCCGCAGACGCCGCACAGCTGATCGGATTGCGCGCGACGAGCTAGGAGACTCGGTCCCGCAGGCCGGCCTCCTCGAGGACCGCGAGCGCGCCCCGGTGTGCTTCCGTCACCCATTCGAGCATCAGCGACGGGTCCGGAGGGAACTCGAGCTCGACGGACGCAGTCCCCTCGTACCCCGCATCTCGCAGCGCCGTCAGGTACGGGACGAATGGAGTCGTTCCCGTCCCGGCCGGCAGGTCGCCGTGCCGCACACCGTCGCAGTCGGCGATGTGGACCTGTCCGATCCGGCCGCGCAGCCGAGCGATCTCGGCCGGTTCGATGCGCTGCAGCCAGAGATGGGAGATGTCGATCGCCGCCGTCACCCCGGGGAGCCCGACCTCGTCGAGCAGCCGCAGCATCGAATCGAGGCTGTTGACGAACGCGAAGCGGAACGGCAAGAGCTCGATCGCTATCTCGATGTGCCTCGCGGCCGCGTGCTCTCCGATCTGCCGAACGGCATCGACGAGCCGGGCCCACTCCCAGTCGCGCGGTAGCAGTTCTCCCTGGAAGACGTACTCCCCCGGGCAGAGCATCACACTCGGCGCGCCCAGCTCGTCGGCGAGGTCGAGCACGCGCCTGGCTCGGGCGATGTGGAAGTCGCGGACGCCGTCGTTGAAGTCGGTGAGGCCGAGTGGGGTGCAGAGGAGGGCCCACGGTACGAGGCCCGCCCTGTCGAGCTCGCTGCGGAGCGTCCGCCGCTCCTCGGGTGAGCGATCGGCCGGGTCGTACCCGATGAAGAGGTCGATCGACTCGAAGCCGATCCTCTTTGTGTGCTCGTAGCCTGCTCTGCCCTCCCAGGGCGAGCCGAACCAGGCCGAGTCGACGAGGCCGAGGCGCCAGCTCACGGCACGGGCGCGACGCCGCGCGGTGCTGAGGTCGGATCGTGCCGGCGCGACTCGTTCACGGGGGGCGATCGTACACCGCTCTCCAGCGCGAGGCACGGGTTGACGGCGGGCGAGCCGCGCCCTAGGCTCGGCGATCGCATGCGCCGCACTCACGGACATCGGGGCGACGGCCGCAGCCCCCGCCGATCGCGGGCCGACGGGCGGTGAAGGTCGCCGTTACCGGTGCGAGCGGGTCGATCGGGTCGTACATCCTCGAGACCCTGCACGAGCGCGGGCACGAGCTCGTCGCCGTCGGTCGTAACCGGCCGCGGCGGGACGATGTCCGCTTCAGCCAGGCCGAGCTCGAGGACGAGGAGTCGCTGGCCCGGGGATTTGCCGGCGCGGACGTCGTCGTCCACCTGGCGGCGGTGACGAGCCCGTTCCGCGCGCCCGCGCTCGAGGTGCTGAAGACGAACGTGGACGGCACGTTCCGTGTCCTCGAGGCGGCCGTGCGGGGGACGTCGGGAAGGTCGTCTTCGCCTCCTCGGGCGCCGCGACCGGGTTCTCCTTCCCCGTCCGCGAACGGGTTCCTCGGTATCTCCCGCTCGACGAGCAGCATCCGTGCGATCCGGATGACTCGTATGGGCTGTCGAAGCTGCTCGGCGAGCAGGCCTGCGCCCGCTGGTCTCGCGCCCACGAGCTGAGCACGATCGCCCTCCGAATCAACAGCACCTGGTACGTCGACGCGCCCGGCGCCCAGCGCGCCGTCGGCGGAAGCTGGTTGAAGGACTTCACGGTGGAGGACCTCTGGCGGCGCTACCGCCTGCAGCTGGCCAGCCCGGAGAGGGAGCGGGGTGCCGGGACCGGCCCGCCCCCGCCCCGCGACCTGCTCTGGGCCTTCACGGACGGGAGAGATGCCGCGGAGGCATTCCGCCTCGCCGTCGAGAACGACACGATCCGCCACGACGTCTTCCACGTCAACGGGTTCGACACCTGCTCGCTCAGCGAGACCCGCGCCCTCGTCCGCGAGCACTATCCCGAGGTTCCCCTGCGCGCCGACCTGACGGGCTACGCGTCGCTCTGGTCCTCCGAGCACGCGCGCGTCGAGCTGGGGTACGAGCCACGGCACACATGGCGCGACAGCGACTTCGCCGAGTGGTTGGGCGACGCCCTGCTCGTGAGCTAGACCTCGGCGGAGAACGGCCCCCCGCAGGCGACGGCTCCGCCGTCGGCGCGGACGACGGCGCCCGTCACGAAGCTCGACTCGTCGCCGAGCAGGAACGACACCACAGCGCCGATCTCGCTCGGCTCGGCGATGCGCCCGATCGGGTGGGCTGCTACGGCGGCATCCCTCACCGTCTCCGGGTCGTCGACGGTGGCGAGGTACTCGTCGAAGAGCTCCGTCCGCACGCCGGCGGGGGCCACCGCGTTCGCGCGCACGCCGCGGCGGGCGTAGGCGATGGCCACGTAGCGCGTGACCGCCTCGATGCCTGCCTTGGACGCATCGTAGGCGGCCGTGCCATCCCTGACGGCCCGCGTCCCGTGGATCGACGAGATGTTCACGATCGCGCCGCCCGAGCCACGTGCGACGAACTCGCGTACGGCCGCCGAGCACCCCCAGAACGTCCCGAGCAGGTTCACCGCGATGGTGCGCTCGACCAGCTCTCGATCGGGATCGTGCAGCGGCGTCTCGCCGACGACGCCCGCGTTGTTGACCCACCCGAGCAGAGGGGCGACGGCCGTTGCCCTGCTCACGGCCTCGGCATGCGTGTCGGGAACGCTCACGTCCCCCGTGACGACGTCGGCGATCCCGTCCGTGCGGAGGTCCGAGGCGCGGCCGGGGTCTCCTTCGATCCCGACGACCTGCCATCCGTCGGCCGACAGCCGGGTCGCGATCGCGTGGCCGATGCCGCGGCCGCAGCCGGTGACGACGACGCTCCGGCTCATGACACCTCTCGTCTCGGTGGGGTTCGGCCGTCGGGCACGCTCGGCCGCGGGCCGGCAGCGGTCGCACGCGGGCGATGGTCAGTGGAAGACAACGGTCTTCGCCTCCGTCATCTCCTCGACCGCGTAGCGCGGCCCTTCCTTCCCGATCCCGCTGCCCTTGAGCCCGCCGTACGGCATCAGGTCCGCACGCCACGTCGGCGTCCCGTTGAGGTGGACGTTGCCCGCCTCCGCGTGGCGGGCGAACTTCAGCGCGCTCGGCAGGTGGTTGGTGATGATCCCCGCACTGAGGCCGTACGGGCTCGCGTTGACGATCGCCAGCGCCTCGTCGAGGTCGGACACCGCCATCACGCCGACGGCAGGACCGAAGAGCTCCCTGCAGGAGACGGGCATCTCGGGGTCGACGTCGGCCAGGACGGCCGGGCTCACGGTCGCACCGTCCCGCTCGCCCCCCGTCAGGATCCGCGCTCCCCGCTCGGCGGCCTGGCGCAACCAGTCCTCCACGCGCACCGCCTCGCCCTCCGAGATCATCGCGGCGAGACGCGTGGCGTCGTCCAGGGGGTCGCCGACCCGGATCGCCTCGACCGCGGGGACGAGCGCGTCCAGCACGTCGCCGTAGAGCGAGTGTTGCACGAGCACGTTCTGGGTGGAGATACAGACCTGGCCGGCATTCGAGTATCCGCCCGTCGCGACCGCGGTGGCCACCCCGTCCGCGTCGGCGTCGTCCAGGACGACGAGCGGGGCGTTCGAGCCGAGCTCGAGGCAGACATGCTTCACTCCGGCGAGCCTTGTGATCTGCTCTCCCACCTCGGTCGAGCCGGTGAAGGTGACGAGGCGGACGCGTGGATCGGCCACGAGGAGCGGGCCGAGCACCGAGCCCGAGCCGGTCAGACACTGCACAGCGAGCGGCGGCAGCCCTGCTTCGACGAGGACCTCGACGAGCGCGAGCGCCGAGAGAGGCGTCCGCTCGGCCGGCTTGATCACGACCGCGTTGCCCGCGGCTAGCGCCGGCCCCACCTTGTGCACGACGAGCAGGAGCGGGAAGTTGAACGGTGCGATCGCGACGACGACGCCGCACGGCACCCGGATCGTCATGCCCGACTTGCCGGCGCCGTTCGACGCCGCATCCAGCGGCAGCGTCTCCCCTCGGAGCTGAGCGCCCTCGAATGCACACAGGCGGAGCAGGTCCGGACACCGCCCCGCCTCGGCCCGCGCCTCGGTGATCGGCTTACCCTCCTCGAGCGAGATGATGCGGGCGATCTGCTCCACCCGGTCGTCCAGCAACGCGGCCGCACGGAGGAGCAGCGAGCTGCGCTCGTAGGCGGTGAGTCGCGCCATCTGGCGAGCGCCCTCGACTGCCGCGGCGAGCGCACGCTCGACGTCGTCCGGACGGGCGCTCGGGACGGTGTCGATCGTCTCGCCCGTGTACGGGCTCGTGACCTCCTTCGACCCGGCTCCGTCGACCCACTCGCCGGCGATCAGCATCTGCATCGGACTTCACTCCTTCCCTGAGAAGCTCTGGGGGCAGGGCACGTCATTCGATCTCGGCCGGGACCCACCTGTACGAGTCGAACCAGTTGCCGGCGGGAAATGGGGCGGCCGGGAGCGCCGCGCGGAGCGTGGAGACGGAGGCGTCGAGCGCATCGCCCGTCGACATGAACGGCTCCTCGAGCTCGATCACGACGACGTCGTCGTAGCCGGCGCGCCGGAGAGCGGTGACGTAGTCGCGCCAGAACGCCTCGGGATGGCCGTGCCCCACTGCCCGGTACAACCAGGACCGCGCACCCCAGTCGGCGAAGTCGCCCGCCGGGACGAGGCCTTGCCGTCGGATCACCGACTGCTCGAAGGAGACGTCCTTGGCGTGTGTGTAGTAGATGGCGTCGCCGAGCTCTGCGATCATCTCGAGGACGTCGACGCCCATCCAGAAGAGGTGCGACGGATCGAAGTTGGCTCCGATCGTCGGTCCGACCGCTTGGCGGAGCCGGAGGAACGTCTCCGTGTTGTAGACCATGTCGCCCCCGTGCGGCTCGACGCAGATCCGGACTCCGTGGCGGTCGGCAACCTCGGCGGCGCGCTGCCAGTAGGGGATCAGGCACTCCTCCCACTGCCAGCGGTAGGCGTTGGCGAAGTCGGGGTAGATGGAGTTGATGATCCAGTTCGGAGCCCTGTCGTGAGGGCCCCCGGCCGGACACCCGGAGATCACGGAGACGCGGTCGACGCCGAGCTCGCCCGCGAGCCTGCAGGTCGCCACAAAGTCCTCGTGAGCCTGCGTGCGTCGCTCGAGCATGGGATGGACGGGATTGCCGTAGCAGCCGAAGGCGCAGACGGCGAGCTCTCGCAGCTCGAGCGACTCGCGGAAGCGGCGCAGCGCACCCGGGTCGGCGGCGAGCGCCTGGGGGTCGAAGTGATCCTTCGGGATGTGCCCGCCCGCGTTGGCCTCCACGTGGCGCACGCCGTACGACGCGATCGTGTCGAGCGCCTCGTCCCACGAGCGGTCGAGGAGGCTGACAGTCATCAGGCCGAGCTCCACGGCTACTCCCCTAGTGGGGTGTCCCGCAACGTTCGACCGGAAATGATCGTTGCGGGACACCCCGCTCCATGACGAGATGGCCTTCCATTCGTCGACAGATCACCGATCTGGTTGACAGTTGCGCACGACCCGGGCAGTATCTCATGAGATGGCGATTCGCGACGCGATGCTCCCGCGCAGGGTGGGGGTACGTTCCGAAGCCGGAAGCGGGCCCCGGGTGTCTTCGCGGTTCTTCGAGCCGTCCTGGTTCGGAGCCTCGCGCACGTGGCCTGCGTTTGCCTTCAGCAGGCTCGGCCTGCGCGCTCCCTGAGTCGCCTCCTTCAGGTCAACCGGCCCACGATTCCGGGTATCGGATGCGCAACCGGACCCGGGACGACGAACCACGAAGGAGTGTTCCATGGACACTGCCACACGATTGAAGGCCGCTTTCAGGGGCGAGCCGACCGACCGCCCACCGGTCTACGGCTGGATCGGGCTCCCCCTGCTGAAGAAGCTCACCGGCATCCAGGACGGGCGGCAACTACTCGAGTCGGTGATCGACGATCCGGGCCTCGTGATCCAGACGCAACGCGATCTCGGCCTGGACCCGATCATCGTCACGGTGGACGACCGCTGGTTCTCCATGCACATCTACTGGCGCCTCCTCTACGACCACGCCGAAGAGGATCTCGCGACCTGGCGCGTGACGACCGAGTCCGTCCCGAACGGTGACTTCACGACCTACCACTTCACGGCGGAGACGCCCGAAGGCCCGATCACGTGGGGCTACGACGTCGGCAACGACCAGGTCGGCGAGCTCGAGCGGCCGCTCGAGACGATGCGAGACCTCGAGCTGCTCTCGCGCTACATGCCGGCGCCGGAGTCGCTTCGCCAGGACCGCCTGACGGAGCTCGTGCGCCGCGTCGGCAACGACGCGTTCATCACGCACAACTTCATCGGCGTGTGGGGCGAGGCGGCGAACATGCGCGGCCTCGTCAACCTCTGCACGGACCTCTTCGACCAACCCGAACTGGTCCACGCGCTCTCGGAGTTCCTGACCGAGCGCTCGATCAGGCGCGTGCGCCACGTGGCGCAGACCGGCATCCACTCGATCCTCTACGACCAGAGCTGGGTCGGTGTGGGGCTGTCGCCCGAGCACTACCGCGAGTTCATCAAGCCGTACGACACGCAGGTCGTCGCGGCGGCGAAGGAGAGCGGTCTGCTCGTCAGCTACCACAACTGCGGCCGCGGGATGTCGCTCCTCGAAGACATGGTCGACTGCGGGGGCCACACCCTCGAGACGCTCACGCCGAAGGAATCGTCGGGCGACTTCGACCTCGCCGAGGTGAAGCGTCGCGTCGGCGACCGCGTGACGCTCAACGGCGGCTTCAACGAGAGAGTCCTGGCGACGGCAACGCCGGCGGAGGCCCGGGAGGCTGCGCTGCGCTGCCTGGACACGGCCGCGGAGGGTGGGCGCTACATCCTGCGGACGACCGGCCAGATCTTCGAGGCCAATCCCGGCACGATCGAGGCGGTCGCCGGTGCCGCGCGGGAATACCAGTACTCGGCCGCGGCAGCGGTGTGACCCGCGCAGGCCGTGACGCATCCCAACCGCCATCCACGCCGACCCGGAGAACGAGCGACATGAATCGAGACGAGATCCTCCAGCAGCTCTACGACAACACACTGGTCGGCAACCGGCCCGAGGTCGTTGCGCTGACCGAGCAGGGCCTCGAAACCGGCCTCACGCCGGAGACGATGCTGTTCGAGGCGCTGATCCCCGCGCTCGAGGAGGTCGGTGCCCGGTTCGAGCGGGGCGACTTCTTCGTGCCGGAGATGCTCATCGCGGGCCGCGCCATGACGGGTGCCCTCAACCTCCTGCGACCGCTCCTCGTCGAGACCGGCGCCGAGCCCGTCGGAACGTTCGTGATGGGGACCGTCAAGGGCGACGTGCACGACATCGGGAAGAACCTCGCCGACATCCTCCTCGAGGGAGCCGGCTTCAACGTGATCGACCTCGGGGTGCAGGTCGCCCCGGAGACCTTCGTCGAGGCGATCCGGGAGCACAACCCCGACATCGTCGGCTTCTCGGCGTTCCTGACCACGACGATGCCGATGTTCAAGACGAACATCGCGGCGATCGAGAAGGCCGGGCTGCGGGAGGGCGTGATCATCATGGTCGGCGGCGCGCCGGTGACGCAGGAGTACGCAGACGTGGTCGGCGCCGACGGCTATGCCGCGGACGGCGTCGGGGCGGCGAGGCGGGCCAAGGAGCTGCTGGAGGAGCGCCGCGCGCTGGCCGCGGCCTGAACGGAACGATGACCGAGGTGTACGAGATCCCGCTCGCGGAGGCACAGGCCGCCGCGATCCCGTGACCTTGCCGTCGGACGCTGTCGAGGCGGGCAACGGCGGCGCCGACCACCCGTCGCGCGTCGCCCTCCGCTTTCAGCCCGCCGACACCGCCGTGCGCGTTCCGCCGGGCGTCACCATCTTCGACGCTGCCTCGTGGAACGGAATCGCGATCGACTCGACGTGTGGCGGTCACGGCACGTGCAAGAAGTGCAAGGTGCGCGTCACGGACGGCGCCGTCCCGGCGTCCGACCTCGACTTGCGAGCGTTCGCAGCGACCGAGATCGCCGACGGCTGGCGGCTCGCCTGCCGCGCCCACGTGGAGACGGATCTCGTCCTGGACGTGCCGCCCCTCGTGACGAGGCCGAAGGCGGCGACGGTCGGCGTCGGCCGCCAGGTGATACTCCGCCCGGCCCTGCAGAAGCGCTACATCGAGCTCGACGAGCCGTCGCTCGACGATCAGCGAACCGACCTGCAGCGACTGCGGGACGCCATGGACGACCTCGAGCTACGTGTCGAGGTCGACGTGTTGCGTCCCCTCCCTCAGGTCCTGCGCCAATCGGACTGGAAGGTCACGTGCGTCGTCGCCGACGACCTCCTGATCGACGTCCAACCCGGCGATACGACGGGTGTCACGCACGCGATCGCCTTCGACCTCGGCACCACGACCGTGGTTGCCACTCTGCTCGACGTCACGACCGGCACACCGGTGGCGGTGCGTTCGATGCTGAACAAGCAACAACCCTTCGGCGCCGACGTGATCACCCGGATCTCCGCGACGATGCTCGACCCGGAGGCGCTCGAGCGCCTCCGCTCGCTCGCGTGCGAGACGCTGCAGGAGCTGGTTGGCGAGGTGTGCGAGCAGGGCGGAGTCGATCCGGCGGAGGTGTACGAGGTGGCGCTCGCGGGCAACGCCACCATGACGCAGCTGGCGCTCGGCATCGATCCGGAGGCAATCGGTGTGGCGCCCTTCGCGACGGTGTCGCACGACTATCCGTACATGCCGGCATCGGAGCTCGGCCTGAGTATCCATCCGCGTGCCCGCGCGACGATCTTCCCGTCGCTCGGCGCGTATGTCGGCGGCGACATCGTCGCGGGGTTGCTCGCGACCGGGATGACCCGCGACCGCCGGCTGCGCCTGTTCATCGACGTGGGCACGAATTGCGAGATCGCGCTCGGGTCGTCGGAGCGGCTTCTCTGCACGGCAGCGCCCGCAGGTCCCGCGTTCGAGGCGGCCCAGATCCGGTGCGGGATGCGCGCCGCGGAGGGCGCGATCGAGGTCGTCCGGATCGGGGACGACGCGATCGAGCTGGACGTGATCGGCGAGGTGGCGCCGATCGGCCTCTGCGGCTCGGGGCTCGTCGACGTCGTGGCGGAGCTCGCCGCCGCGGGGCTCCTCGACCTGTCGGGCCGGTTCATCCCGACCGAGGAGGCTCTCGAGCTCGCCCCCCGGCTTGCGCGCCGCCTCGTCATCCGCGAGAACGGTGAGCGTCTGTTCGTGCTCCACTGGCACGGCGACGAAGGCGACATCGAGCGTGCGGTCTACCTCTCTCAGCGCGACGTCCGAGAGCTGCAGTTCGCGAAGGCGTCGATCGCGACGGGCTGGAGCCTGCTCGTCGAGGAGCTCGGGGTCGATGCCGCCGACATCCAGCAGGTGCTCCTCGCGGGATCGTTCGGCTCGTACCTCTCGCCCGCGAGCGCCGTCCGGATCGGCCTCGTACCCCGACTTGCCCTGCCCGAGGATCGTCTCGGCGGGGAACGTCGCCGGGGAGGGCGCGAAGATGGCCCTGCTCTCGATGCAGGAACGCCACGCGGCAACGGCGATGTTCGGCGAGGTGGAGTACATCGAGCTCTCCGACCGGCCCGACTTCAACGACCGCTTCGTCGAGCAGCTCGCACTTCCGGGCGGGGCATGACCGGTTCCGCGACCACCGGATCGTCTTCGATGGCGCGGGCCAGGCCGCTGCGCTTCGGCCTGCTCTCGACGGCGCGGATCAACGAGCGGCTGCTCCGGGCTGCGCGCAACTCGGGCACCGCGGAGATCGTGGCCGTCGGCAGCCGCTCCGCCGAGCGGGCGGCCGAGTACGCGGTCCGGCACGGGATCGATCGCGCACACGGCTCGTACGAGGCGCTCGTGCAGGACCCGGACGTCGAGGCGGTGTACATCTCGCTTCCGAACAGCCTGCATGTCGAGTGGTCGATCCGCGCCCTCGAGGCCGGCAAGCACGTGCTCTGCGAGAAGCCGTTCAGCGCCGACCCCGAGGGCGTGCGGTCGGCGTTCGCGGCCGCAGCCGCCAACAACTGCATGCTGATGGAGGCCCTGATGTGGCGGCATTCCGCGCTCGCGCGGCGGCTGCGGGAACTGGTGACGGGCGGTGCGATCGGGAGGCCGGCCCTGTTCTCGTCGATCCTCACGAACGGCACCGTGGACCCCGCCGATCCCCGGATGGATGCCGCGCTCGGAGGGGGCTCCCACACCGACCTCGGCTGCTACGCCGTTCACGCGTTCCGCCACCTGATCGGCGAGCCGACGAGGTTCACCGCGCTCGCAGTCGGCCCGGGCGTCGACACTCTGCTCGCCGCGAGCATGAGCACGGACCGGGGTGAACTGGGGCAGCTTCTGTGCGGGTTCGGCCTGACGTTGCAGTGGGAGCTGAGGGTGGTGGGCGACGAGGGGTGGCTCGTGATGCCCGACCGGTGGACGGGGCCGTCACGGATCGAGCTGCACACCTCGAGCGGGACGACGGTCGACCGGTTCGACGTGCTCGACCCCTATGTCGATCAGCTCGGCAACTTCACGCAGGCCGTCGCGGGGGAGGCGCCTCCTCTCCTCGGCGAGGAGGATGCTGTCGCGCAGGCGCGGGCGCTGCGGGCGCTGCACGAGGCGTTCTCCCCTGGGCAGCCCGCCCCCGGCTGGTGACGAGCCGCCCGGGAACCGCAGACGATCTCAGCGGTCGGCGGTGGCGTCCTCCGGGAAGGTGCTACCGAGCGATGGCGGCGGCGGGAGGGCGGCGCTGTCGTCCTGCATCCACCACTCGGGCATGCTGGCGATCGACCGGGCGTACGCCTCCACGAGGTGGGCGTCGGCGGCGTGCAGCGCTCGTGGCTCGTCTCGCGCCATCAGCGCCGCGACGATTTCGCGGTGGCCCGCCGTTGCCGAGTCCTGCATCTCGGGGGTCAGGCTCAGGCTCTGGCGCATGCAGAGGAACATGAACACCTGGGTGCGGATCATCAGCCAGGTCTGGTACAGGCGCGCGTGCCTCGCGATCCGGTAGACGTAGTCGTGGAATTCGATGTCGAGGCGGTTTCTGAGCTGGTTGTCCCTCGCGTCACGTACCGCCTCCTGCGCGTCGACCTTCCGCCCCAGCTCGTACAGCTCGAACTCGGTCGCGCTCCGGATCGCGAAGCTGATCGCGACTCCCTCCTGGGCCCTCCGCAGGGAGTAGACCTCCTCGAGGTCGCGCTGGCTCAGCTGGAGGACGACGGTGCTGCGGCCGGTGCGCCGCTGGGCCAGGCCCTCGCGCTCGAGCTCGACGATCGCTTCCCGGATCGGCCCCCGGCTGACGCCGAGCATGCTCGCGAGGTGCTCCTCCCGGAGTGGCTGCCCGGGCTGCAGCTCGTTCTCGAGGATGAGGCGGCGGATGTCCGCCGTGACGCGCTCTCGAAGCAGCGGGCTCTTGCGCTTCGACTCGGGGTCCGGCGCGCTGTTCGATCCGTTCGAGGTCATCGCCGTTCCGGCACGCACATCGGATTCGAGATGTCCACGCTTCCCCCCATGAACTCGCCGTAACCACGGCCTCGAAGCTCGGTCGCGGCTCCGTCACTGCCCGTCGTGAAGGCGCCCACTGCGTCGAAGAGCGAGTTCGCCTCCGTCACGGCACGGCCGGACGGCGCGCGAACCGGCACGGCCTGGGCCACGTATTCGAGCGTGCCGTGCGGAGCCTCGAGCCGGGCTCGCCACTTCCTCGGAACCGCCTGAGTCCCCTCCCCCACGCCCGAATTCGGTCCGCCGTCCGCGATCTCGAGGTGCTCGACAGAGCAGCGCGGGGCAGGATGATAGGCCCCGTCGGGCACCGTCGTGACGCCGGTCCCGACCACGACCTCGCCGGCGCTCCCGACGAAGTAGAGGATGTTCGAGACGCCGCCCCCCTCCCACATGACCGGATCGTAGTGCCAGAATCCGACCCCGGGGCTCGTCGGGCTCGCCACGTTTCGGCCGTTCACGTGATCGAAGGCGCCGACGCCGGAGACATCGTGCGCCACGCCCTGGAAGGTAATCGTGCCCTGGAATGCGAACTCCGGGAACACGACGTACGAATACATCGTGGAGTAGACGTGGTCGGGCACCCAGTGGGCGTAGCGAGCGGTTCCCGTGAGCTCGTAGACGATGTCGAAGGCCGGATCCACGAAGAAGAGCTCGAACCGAGGCCAGCGGCCACGGATCCGCGCGACGTCGGCGACCTGCACATCGAGCCCCGCCCGCGAATACACGACATCCCCACGCGTGTACGAGGAGTCGTCCGGCGACCGGTAGCTGACCCCGTCGTGGATCAGGGACCTGATCACGACGACCTCGCGTGCGTCTCCGACGAGGGCCGGGAACCCGAGATCTCGTCCGTCGTGGCTCCCGACGAGAAGGCCGAGGTTCAGCGCCTGACAGGGCCCGTCCCCGTCCAGCGTGGCGAACAGGAAGTAGCCGGCGAAGTCGCACGCGGGGAACTGCAGACCGAGCGTGTAGTCGTCGACGAACGACGACCCGGTCTGAAGGATCTGCTCGTGGGTGCCGAGCTGCATCGGGCGACCTGCCTCCGTTCCCCGTGAACATCCGGGTGCATCCATTTGCCGGCGGCCGGACCCGCACTCTGCCGCGGATCCGGCCGCCGTCGAGCCGAACCTGACTAGAAGTGGTTGTACGGGGCCTTCGAGAACTGCGCGATGTTCGTCTTGTCGACCACGAACGTCGGCACACCCGCGTAGTCCGGGACGCGGCGTCGCAGCTTGTACCAGAACAGGTACTGGAATCCGTAGAACTCCTCGTCCCACGGGCTCCTGTCGATCAGGGCGAGGGTCTTTCCCGCCTTGACCGAAGCGATGCCGCTGGCCCCGAACCCTCTCAGGACCATCTTCGTCGTCCCGGCGGCGCTGACGAGTGCGTCGGCGATCGACGGGCCGAGGCCGTCCCCGAAGTAGCAGACATCCATGCTCGGGTTCTTCTGCTTGTAGGCCTGGAACTGCTTGAGCGCGTCGGCCGCGGAGCCGTCGTGGGTCGCGTTGCCCACGTACTTGACGTTCGGGAAGCGGTCCTTCCAGTACTGCGCGTAGAACTTCTCCTCACGGACGAGGTTCACGCCGGTGTTGCCGATGAACCCGACTGTCCCCTTCCCGCCGAGGTACTTGCCGATGTAGTTCACCGCGGCGTTACCCGAGTCCTCGTCCTTGACCCCGACGAAGGAGGCCCGAGGGCCACCCCAGTCTCCCGCGCCGTTGACGATCGGGATCCCCTTCTTCTGGGCCTGAAGGTACAGGCCCTTGACAGCGTCGAAGCCTCCATAGAAGTAGCTGAAGATCCCGGTGGTCGACCGATCGGCGACGACGGCGGCGAAGGTCTTTGTCATGCCGGCAATGTCGTTGGTCACCGGTCCGACGATCGTGGCCGGAACACCGAAGATGCGCGTGAACTCTTTCATCCCGGCAATCCCGTCCTTGTAGAACGGGTCGCCGATGTTCGCCGTGACCCAGACGAACTTCTGCTTGCCCGCGAGGCGCGGGAGAACCTGGCTACTCTCCTGAGCCGCGAGCGCCGCGGCCGGGGAGAGAAGCGTCATGCCGGCGAGTGCGCCCCCAGCCCCGACGAGCACGTCACGTCGGCTCGACCGGCGCGGTTCCTGGTTCTCAGTATCCACTTGCCTTCTCCTTTTGGTAGACCCACGGTGGCTCGTCGAGGTGAGCGTCGGTGACCGGCTCACCTCGGACTGTCAGATCACGCAGTCTGCACCCCCTCCGTCTCATCGGTTTCGCGAAGCCGTTGTGTCAAGCGACGGCTGCTTCGCCGCCTCCCGACGACGTCCGCCGCAACGGCCACGAGCAGGACGACGCCGCTGATTCCCTTCTGCCAGTACGGGGAGAGCCCCACGAAGATGGCGGCATTGCCGAGCATGTTGAGGAGAAGGAGGCCCAGCACACCTCCCAGAACGCTCCCGCGGCCGCCGGTGAGGGCGGCGCCGCCGATCACGGCGGCCGCGATGACGTTGAGCGCCAACCCGTCGAAGGCCTGGGATGTGGCGTTGCCGAGTCGTGCCGCGAAGATCGTGCCCGCGATGCCCGCGAGCAGGCCGGACGCCGCGTAGAGGATGATCCCGATCCTCACGACCCTGACACCGTTCAGGCGAGACGCCTCGCGGTCGCCGCCGGTCGCAAACACCTGCCAGCCGAACCGCGTCAACGACAGCACCACTGCACCGATCGCGACGATCCCGATCGCGTAGTACACGAAGATCAGCGTTCCGCCCACACGCGCTTGCCCGAGCCGGCTGAAGCCCTCGGGGAAGCCGTACGGCGAGTAACCCTGCGTCGCACCGAGGGCGATCCCGATGCCGAGCCACCACGTCGCGAGAGTCGTCATCAACGGATCCATGCCGCCGACCTCGATCATGAGCCCGTTGGCGATCCCGAACGCGAGGCCGGTGGCGAACCCGGCGAGCAGGGCAACGACCCAGGGTAGACCCGAGTTCGTCAGGATGAGGCCCGCCACGACTCCGCTCAGCGTCGCCGATCCATCGACGGAGAGGTCGAACCGACCCGCCGCGAGCAGGAACACCGCCCCGACCATGACGATCGCCTCGAGCGCCATGTTCTCGACGATGACGCGAAGGTTGTCGGGCGCGAGGAAATCGGGGTTGTACAGGCCGACAGCGAGGATGAACACGAGGTTGAAGAGGAGGAGCGCGACAGTGCGGCTCCGGAGGAACGAGGTGCCGATCCGGCGAAGTGCCGTCGGAGCCGGTACGGCGACCGAGTCCGCGCCGTCCATCAGGCCGCGACGAACGATCCGGTGATCATGGCCACGATCTGATCCGATGTCGTTTGCTCGCGCCGCATGGTCCCGACCTTCCGCCCGGCACGCAGGACTGTGATGCGATCGGAGACGTCGAAGACATGCTGCAGGTTGTGGCTGATCAGGAGCAGCGTGCGCTCCGTGCCTCGCAGCGTCCTGATCAGCTCGAGAACGCCCGCGGCCTCCCGCACGCCGAGCGCCGCGGTGGGCTCGTCGAGGATGAGGACGCGCTGACCGAGCCGCACACCCCTCGCGATCGCCACTGCCTGCCGCTGGCCTCCCGACAGATCGTCGACCTCGGCGTGGATCTCGGTGATGTTGAGCTGCCGGAGGTCGGTCAGCATCTGCTCGGCCTTGGCGTTCATCTCCCTCGAGCGGACGAACCCGAACCGGCTCGGCTCGCGACCGAGAAAGAGGTTGGCCGCGATGCTGCGACAGCCGACGAGGGCAAGGCTCTGGTAGACGGTCGATATCCCTGCTGCGAGCGCCTCACTCGGTTGCGTGAAGTTGACGTGACGACCGTCGAGGAAGATTTCGCCCTCCGTCGCCTGGATCGCGCCGGCAATGATCTTCACGAGCGTGGACTTCCCGGCGCCATTGTCCCCGACGAGAGCGTGCACCTCGCCGGGCATCAGATCCAGGTCGACACCGCGAAGCGCCTCTACGTGCCCGTAGAACTTCCGGACACCGCGAACCGAGATGATCGGCGTGTCCGCGTCTGTCTGAGGGGGAACCTGCTCCAGCGGGCGACTCACACGCCGCCGCCTTCATCGGCCTGTGCCATGAGCATCGACCATAGAGAGTGGGTCAGATTTTGTCAACAATTCCTGGATTTGGTTGTCAATTCATGGATGTCGTCTCTCGTGCGGGGATCGCGCTGCCACCCGGCTCGATCCGCTCGACTCCCCAGTCCGCCTCGTAGATCACCGCCCACACCTCTGTCTCGACGGTATGGCCCGGTGCGAGGGACCGCTGCGTCCCTGTCGTTCGCGCCACCTCGGCGATCCCCGCGGCGGGCCAGCTCGTGACCGGCTCGAGGGCCAGCGCGTACCCGCGCCCGAACCAGGGAAACCCCTCACTCGCCCGGAGCTCGTGCCAGAAGCACGTGAACGGGAACATGTTGGCGTCCCACGCGAGTCCGAAGCCGACCCGGTGCTCCCTGTTCGTCACCGCCCACCATCCTTGCTCGAAGCCCAGGAAGTAGCCCACCATGTCTCGTCGCGCCCCGTCCGCCGGCAACTGGGAGAGCTCGTCCCGGATCCGACCCTCCCAGGCGACCCTCGACCCCGGCTCGAGCGGGAGGAACGGAGATGCGTAGGTTGCGTCGACGACGAGCTCCCGCGCGCCCACGTCCAACCGGCAGGCGGGCGAGAGGAACGGCGCCCCCATCGCAGGGTGGTGACCCCAGATGAACTCGACCTCCGTCCGGCCCGCATTCGAGAGCCGCTCACGGAGGGCGATCACGCGTCGTCCACGTTCGAGGCGCACGCGCCGTTCGAGGCGGAGCGGCGTCAACAGCAGCTCGATCTCGAAAACGACCTCGACGGCGTCGTCACCCTCGGCGACGACCTCCGCCCGCCACGGCATCACAGCCGCCTCGCCGTGCATCGTGTGCTCGATCCCATCGTGCGTGCACGCGGGACCGAAGTTCGGCAGGAGCTCTTGCCAGCCACCCGGATAGCGCTGCACCCATTGCACGAGCGACGAGTCGCCGGGCACTCCGTGGCGCGGATCGCGGACGCCCCAGGGCGCGCGGAGCAGAGGGTCGACGCCGGAGGCGCGGTCGACGATCGAGAGGATGTCGGCGCCCTTGCCGACGAGGATCACGACCGAGAGCGCGTCCGTTTCGAGTGTGAGCGTCTCCATCCCCGCGAGCGAGCCGAAGACGGCCCGGCAGCGGCCACCGGTCACGCGAGCTCGAGTGGGGTGTCCCGCAACGTTCGACCGGAAATGATCGTTGCGGGACACCCCACTCCATGTTGATTGCTGTAGTGCGGCGTCTCACAACGATGCTTTTCCTGTCCAACGTTGTGAGACGCCGCACTAGGACGGCCGGGAAGGGCATGTCGACGTCAGAAGATCTCCGGCTCCGGGGTCGGCTCGCCTGCGCGGAGGAAGTCGAAGTCGCAACCGGTGTCGGCCTGGCCGACGTGATCGACGAAGAGCCGACCATAGCCTCGTGCGTAGATCGAGGGAGGAGCGACCCAGGCGGCCCGCCGTGCCGCGACCTCGCCTTCGTCGACGAGGAGGTCGACTCTCCGGGCCTCCACGTCGAGCCGGATCGGATCACCGGTCCGGACCAGTGCCAGAGGCCCACCCACCGCCGCCTCGGGCGCGACGTGCAGCACGCACGTGCCGAACGAGGTACCGCTCATGCGCGCATCCGAGATCCGGACCATGTCCCGCACGCCCTTCTCGAGGAGCGCACGCGGGATCGGCAGCATGCCCCATTCGGGCATGCCGGCGCCGACGGGGCCGGCGTTGCGCAGGACGAGAACGGAGTCCTCCGTAATCCCGTGCGAGGGATCGTCGATGCGGGCGCTCAGCTCGGCCATGCTGTCGAAGACGACCGCGGGGCCCTCGTGACGCAACAGCCGGGGATCACCGGCGTGCGGCTTGATGACGGCGCCGTCCGGCGCCAGGCTTCCACGCAGCACGACGAGCGCGCCGTTCCCCGCGACGGGCCGATCGCGCGGACGGATCACCTCGTCGTTGTAGACCTCCGCCGTGGCGATCTCCGCCCCGATCGTCCGGCCGCTGACGGTCAGGCTCTCGAGCGAGAGCAGATCGCTCACGCGCGTGAGCAGTCCGAGCAGGCCGCCTGCATATGCGAAGTCCTCCATCAGGAAACGGCCGGTGGGCGAGATGTCGGCGATTACCGGAGTGGCGCGCGACAGCTCGTCGAACCGGTCGAGCGACAACTCGAATCCCGCCCGGGCCGCCATGGCTACGAGATGGATGACCGCGTTCGTGGATCCGCCGAGGGCGAGCACGGCGACAACGGCGTTCTCGAATGACGCCGGCGTGAGGATCGTGCCCGGCCTGATGTCCTCGCGGACGAGCTCCACGATCCGGCGGCCGCATCCCGCGGCCATCCGCGCGTGCCCGGCGTCGACGGCGACGATCGACGACGCACCAGGCAACGTGAGGCCGAGCGCGTCGACCGCCGCGGTCATCGTCGAGGCTGTGCCCATGGTCATGCAGTGGCCCGGTGAGCGGGCGATCCCGTCCTCGATCTCCGTCCACGCCGCGTCGTCCAGGAGGCCTGCCTGACGGTCCGCCCAGTACCGCCAGACGTCGGTCCCGCTGCCGAGAGGCCGTCCCTTCCAGTTCCCGCGCAGCATCGGCCCCGCCGGAAGGAAGATCGACGGCAGCCCCGCCGAGAGCGCACCCATGACGAGACCGGGGACGGTCTTGTCGCAACCGCCCATGAGCACGACCCCGTCGAGCGGATAGCTGCGGATCAGCTCCTCGGCCTCGAGCGCGAGCAGGTTCCGGTACATCATCGTCGTCGGCTTCTGGAACGGCTCCGAGAGAGACAGGGCGGGAAGCTCTACGGGAAAGCCGCCGGACGACCAGACTCCCCGCTTCACGTCCTCGGCCCGCTGCCGGAAGTGCTGGTGGCAGGGCGTGATCTCGCTCCAGGTGTTGAGGATCCCGATCACCGGCCGGGCGACGAACTCGCCTGTGGCGAACCCGAGTTGCTTCGTGCGCGAGCGGTGTCCGAAGGCCTTGAGCGTGTCCGGCCCGTACCAGCGGTCGCTCCGCAGGCGTGCCGCGCCGGGACTCATGGTCGCTCCACCCTTCCGGCGCCGGACGTCGCGAGCACCGGCTCGTCCAGGAGGCCGGCGAGGGCCTGCACGAGATCCCGGACGAGCTCGCGCTCCGCCGCCGTCAGAGGGGCCGCCGGCGGCCGCGCGTCGCCCGAGGGAAGGCCGATCTCGGCCATCGCCGCCTTCACCACGCCGACGTCGATGCCCGGCCGCGAGAGGCGCAGGTCGACCATAGGGTATGCGTGCGCAGCGAGCAGGCGGCGCGCCTCGGCGATGTTCCCCGCCTCGAGGTGACCCAGCCAGGCCCTGGCGTACGCCGGCGCGTACGCCGCCGACGCCGGGGCGAACGCGTCGCAGCCCACGGCCCAGAAGGCCAGGGCGACGTCCTCCCAGGCGCTCAGCCAGAGCAGCCTCCCACCGACGGACTCGCGCAGCCTGCGGTAGAGACGAACGTCGCGATGGCCGTCCTTGAGGCCGGCGAGCGCGTCGACCTCGCACAGCGTCTCGAGGTCGGAGGCCGCGAGCTGCAGGGGCGGACGGTGGTAGAGGACGAGCGGCAGACCGGGCGCGGCAGCCGCGAGGGAGAGGAGCAGCTGCCTTGTCTCGTCGACCGTGGGCGACCGAGGGAGCACGAGCAACCCGTGGGCGCCGAGCTCGGCTGCCTGCTCGGCCGCCTCACCGGCGTCGGCCCAGCCCGGAATCGTCAGCACCGTCGGCAGTCCGCCTGCGTGGGCGAGGACGACCTCGGCGCAGGCCCGCCACTCGTGCGGCGAGAGGGTGTCGACCTCGGCGATCGCGCCGCACGCGCAGAGGACGTCGACGTTGCCCCGAACCTGGTGCTCGACGCAGGCGCCGAGGCTGTCGAGGTCGATCACGCCGTCCCGAAACGGGGTCGGAGTGAAACCCCAGATCCCGCGTAGTCGGGTGATCATCTGACTGCCAGCACGTCGGGGTTCGCGACCGAGAGCGGCACCCCGCCATCGAGCACGGCGACAACGGACTGGGCGGCAAGCGTCAGCATGGTGGCGACGGCGCCAACGCTCAATCCGGCGATGTGAGGCGTGACCACGACATTCGGCAGGTCGAGCAGCGGGGACCCGACCGGCGGCTCCTCTGCGAAGACATCGAGGCCGGCGGCGCGAAGTCGCCCCTCGGTCAGAGCAGCATGGAGCGCAGCCTCGTCGACCACCCCGCCCCGAGACGTGTTCACGAGCACAGCGCTGGAGCGCAGCAGGGCAAGCTCGCGGGCGCCGATCAGCACCTGCGTGGAGTCGTCCAGCGGTACGTGAATGGTGAGCAGGTCCGACCGCCGGAGCAGCTCCTGGAGCGAGACTGCTTCGACACCGTCAAGGATCCGCGGCTCGACGTCGTAGGCGAGCACCGTGCAGTCGAACCCCCTGAAGCGACGGGCGACGGAGCGGCCGATCGCACCGAGCCCGACGATGCCGACCGTTGCACGGTGCAGCTCCCAGGACAGATCCGATGGACTCCGCCGCCATTGCCCCCGGCGCACCGATGCGTCGGATTCGACGACACGGCGCAAGGCGGCCAGCGCGAGCGCCAGGGTGTGGTCGGCCACCGATTCGATGTTCGCGCCCGGCGTTGTCGTGACGACGACGCCCGCCTCCGTGGCCGCGTCGAGGTCGATCGAGTCGACCCCGACACCGACGCGGGCGACGACCCGGAGGCGAGGGCACGCGAGGAAGACCGATCGGTCGAAGGGATCCGTGCTGACGATCGCGCCAACCGCGTCGGCGATCAGCTCGGCGAGCTCCGCGCTCGTGCGGGCGCCTACCTTGGGGGCGAGCCGCACGCTCAGGCCGGCGTCGTCGAGGGCGCCGGCGTGAGCGCGGTCGTCGGCCACGAAGGCCGGAAACGTGACGACCACCGTCTCGCCGGCGCTCATCCCAATCCGATCTGCCTCAGATACTCGTGCGTTCGCTTCGCGATCGGGAACGGCTTGTCGAACGGCGCCGGGTACATGTCCTGCTCGACGATGCCGAAGCCGTCGTACCCGACCTCGTCCAGCACCTTCTTGAGCGCGATGAAGTCGACCGCGCCCGCGGACGGCTCGACGAACATGTCGATGGCGACCGCCTTGGCGAACGGAATCCCCTCGGCCTCGACGCGCGCCTGCACGTCGCGGTCGACGCTCTTCAGGTGGAGGTAAGGGATCCGCTCGTGGTGCTCGCGGATGAACGCGACCGGGTCGCCGCCCCGGTAGGCGTGGTGGCCGACATCGAGGCAGAGGCCGATCCGGTCATCGGTGTCGGCGAGGAACCGCTCGATCTGCGACTCGTACTCCACGTGCGTCTCGGCGTGGGGATGGAAGACGACCTCGAGCCCGTGCTCGGTCGCCACGCCTCCGATCTCGTTCGTCGTCTTCACGAGCTGCGCCCAGAGGGCGTCGTCCAGATCGGCGGGTGCCTGCAACTCACCCGTGAAGAGGTCCGTGTAGACGTCGTCGATCAGGATCAGGTACCGCCCGCCGAGCCGCGCGATCAGCTCGCACGTCCGCGCCACCTCCTCTCTCATCTCCTCCCAACGGGCGGCGTCTTCGAGCGGGAACATCGTGAACGTTCCCGTGACCTCGAGCTCCCGGCTCTGGAGCTCCCGCTGGAGCTCGGCGGGGTCGGTGGGCAGGTACCCGTACGGGCCCAGCTCGATCCAGCGGTAGCCGGCCGCGGCAACCTCGTCGAGGAACCGCTGGGCAGGCGTCTGGTGCGGGTCGTCGGCGAACCAGATGCCCCACGAGTCCGGTGCAGTTCCGAGCGTGATCGTCATCCGTAGTACCTCTGGCTCTCCCGGCCCTCTTCGTAGGCAGCGCGCAGCCTGCGGGTCTCGTCGTCAGAGCTGACCTCTGCCGGAGCGACATCCCACCACACCTCCGACGACGGCCCGAATTCGTGCATCTCGATCTCGACGTGAATGAGACACGATCGCGTCTCGGCACGTGCCTCCTGCAACGCCTGCGCCAGCTCCGCCTCGGTCTCGACATGCCAGGCCCGCGCTCCGAAGCCCTCGGCGAGCTTCGGGAAGTCGAGCTCCAGGTACTCGCCGTCCCACTCCTTCGAGCCACCACCGCGGTTCCTGAACTCGAGGCCGTAGCTCGTTCCGACCGTCGCCATCTGCAGCCGACGGATGACCTGATACCCGTGGTTGTCCATGAGGAGGACGGTCACCTTGAGCCCCTCCTGGACGGCTGTGGCGAGCTCGCTGGGGCTCATCAGGAACGTGCCGTCGCCGATCATCACGTAGACCTCGCCGGACGCGCCCGACATCCGGACGCCGAGACCGGCAGGAAGTTCGTAACCCATGCACGAATACCCGAACTCCAGGTGCGCACGCCGTCCCCCGGTCGCATCCCACATCTGGTGGAGGTCGCCGGGCACGCTCCCCGCGGCGCCGATGATCACGTCGCCGGGCCGCGCCTGCCGGTTGACGAGACCGATGCACTGGGCCTGCCGGAGGCGCATCCCGGGCGTCTGGACGAACGTCTCCGTCTCGAGTCGCTCGCGCCAGCGCCCGCGTGCCGCGGCGACCTCGTCGAGGTACTGGTCGTCAGGGCGGACGCCGGCGTCCCGAGCTGCGGCGGTGAGAGAGACAAGGGCCTCTCGCGCGTCCGCGACGACCGCCTCGGCACCGAGCTTGATCGCGTCCTTCCCGCAGACGTTGATCGCGAGGAACCTGACGTCGGGATGCTGGAACAGGGACCTCGATCCCGTCGTGAAGTCGGTCAGCCGGGTGCCGATCGCGATCACGACGTCGGCCTCGGCCGCGATCGCCGCGGCGGCCGGGTTGCCGGTCGCCCCGACGCCGCCGAGCAGGAGTGGCGACTCGTCGCGGACGGCGCCGCGACCCACGAAGGTCTCGCCGACCGGAATCCCGAGCGCCTCGCTGAACTCCTTCAGCTCGGCCCACGCCTCCGAGTAGTGGACGCCGCCGCCCGCGATGATGAAGGGCCTCTCCGCGTCGCGCAGCAGCGCCACGGCCGCCCGGATCGCGGCGGAGGTGGGCGGGCGACGCTCGATCGTCCACACCCGCTCCCGGAAGAACGCCTCCGGGTAGTCGAAGGCCTCGGCCTGGATGTCCTGCGGCAGGGAGAGCGTCACCGTGCCGGTCTCGACCGGGTCGGTGAGGACGCGCATCGCCTCCGGCAGCGACTCGAGCAGCTGCTCCGGCCGCGTGATGCGGTCGAAGAAGCGGCTGACCGGCCGGAAGCAGTCGTTCACGCTCGTGTCGAGCTCCGACGGGTGCTCCAGCTGCTGGAGCACCGGCCCCTGCCGGCGCGTTGCGTAGTAGTCGGACGCGAGGAGGAGCACAGGGAGGCGGTTGATCGTCGCCGTCGCTGCCCCGGTGAGCATGTTGGTCGAGCCCGGGCCGATCGAGGCGGCACAGGCGAGAGTAGAGCGTCGGTTCAGCTCCTTCGCGTACCCGGACGCGGTGTGCACCATGTTCTGCTCGTTGAACGGCTGGTAAAAGGGCAGCCGGTCACCTTCCTCGAGGAGGGCCTGCCCGATGCCCGCGACGTTGCCGTGACCGAAGATTCCGAAGGCGGCGGCGATCAGGCGCCGGCGCTCCCCGTCACGCTCCGAGTACTGGGCCACCAGAAAGCGGACAAGGGCCTGAGCCATCGTCAGGCGCACGGTCGTGCCGCGGTCGCCCAAGGCCGCCGAGGAAGGCCGGGGCCGGGTGGTGGTTGCCTCGCTCATGATCTCACCCTTTCTCTTGGTGCTCGTTGTCTTCCGCCAGCCCCCACTGCGGCGTGGATCCGCTGGCTGCTCGCGCGCAGGAGGCCCTCGATGTTGAAACAGAGGTAACGGGCTCCGCGCCGCTGCCACTCGACCGCGTCCGCCTCGTCGCCGACGAGAATCCCGAACACCTTCCCGGCTTCGAGCACGGTTTCGGCGATGCGATCGATCGCCGCGACAAGGTCGGGATGTTCCCGCTGACCGACGACGCCGAGCGACTGACCGAGATCGGTGGGACCGACGAAGACGACGTCGACGCCGGGGACCGCGCAGATCCCGTCCAGCGCGTCGAGACCGGCCGCGGTCTCGATCTGACAGACGACCAGCGAGCGCTCGTTTGCGCGAGCGACGTTCTCCGCCATGGAGCCGACCAGGCCGTAGGAGAGAGCACGGACGCTCGCGAGCCCGCGTGTGCCGGCGGGGGCGTACTTCGCCAGCGCGACAGCAGCCTCGGCGTCCGCGCGAGAGCCCACGAGAGGCGCCTGGATGCCCTCCGCGCCGGAGTCGAGCGCCTGGAGGATGGGTGCCCGCTCGATCGAGGGCACGCGCACGACTGCTGCCGAGCCACCGGTCTCGGCGGCGCGGATGACGTTCTCGCAGGAAAGCCGGTCGATCGGTCCGTGCTCCGCATCGACAACGACGAAGTCCCAGCCGAGAAAGGCGATCACCTCGACGATGCCCGGGCTGGGATGCTTGACGAAGCAGCCGGTGACGGTTCGTCCCTCGCCCAGTTTCGCCTTGAGGCCTGTCATGGGCGGCACTGCTTGCCTACGAGCGCATCCATCCCGGCGAAGGTACTGCGATGCCTTGCAGTGGCGGACACGTCGAGAGAGCCTACGTAATGCTCGAGCGCAGTGTCAACATTGTTGGTCTTTCGTTGACAGGCGATCCGATGGTCGTTGTCGGAAAACCCGGGGGACGGGTCGTCACAACCCGGCGCGATACCCGGGCCTGCTCCGAACGGCCGGGTTGACGACCGTGGCGGGCAGAGTGCCGGTGAGCACGTGGGCGACATTGATGCTCGCCTTCGTCTGGAGCTCGGCGATCGCCGTCTCGGAGTAGAACGCAGCGTGCGGGGTCACGATCGCGTTGTCGAGGTGGAGCAGAGGGTGCTCCGGCGGTGGCGGCTCCTGCCGCAGGACGTCGAGAGCGGCCCCCGCGATCCAGCGCTCCTCGAGCGCGCGCCGGAGCGCATCCTCGTCGACGAGCAACCCACGCGAGGTGTTGATCAGGTAGGCGGTCGGCTTCATCAGACGCAGCTCGCGCTCGCCGATCATGCCGGCGGTGGCGGGTGTGGAAGGCGCGTGCAGGGACACGTAATCCGCTTCGGCCAGCACGCGGTCGAGGTCGTTCGTCAGCTCGACGCCGCCCTCCTCGCCCGGCGTCAGCCTCGGCGCAAATGCGAGCACGCGCAGGCCGAAGCCGAGGGCCTTCGGGACGACGGCGCGTGCGATGTTCCCGTAGCCGACGAGGCCGATCGTCTGTTCCGCGAGCCTCGGCAGCCCCCGCCCCAGGCTGCAGGTCCCACGCTCCCTCCTCCGTCGAGCGCGAGAACGTGACGACTCGGCGAGCGCATGCGAGCAGCAGCGCCATGGCGTGGTCAGACACCTCCTGCAGGCAGAAGTCCGGAACGTTCGTCACGAGGATGCCGAGCTCCGTGGCGTGGTCGACGGGGATGTTGTCGACCCCGACGCCGTAGCGGGAGACGAGCAGGCAGCCGGGCGACGCGTCGAGCGCCTCGGGAGGGACGACCTTCCAGTTCGTCAGGATGGCGGTGGCGTCTGCGGCCAGCGCCACGAGCTCCTCGGCCTCGCCGGTCTCGGCGACGACGAGCTCGGCCCCCACGTCATCGAGGATGCGGCGCTCGATGTCGAGCGACGGCCACGCATAGTCGGTCACGAGCACCCGTTTGGTCATTTCCCTGACTCCGGCTCGTCGACGGAGGCCGGCTCGCGGCGCCGGACAGGCGCCCACTCCGCCTCGATCTCGCGCACGAGCGCGGCGGCGACCTCCTCTGCCGGCCCGGGTCGCTCCGCATCAGCCGACCACGACCAGCGCTCGAGATACTCGTCGCCCCCGATGACCCCGTCCCGCATGGCGACGCGGTCGATCTCCTGCGCGAACCACTCGGGCAGCTCGATCGAGACCGGCCGGCGGCCCTCGTCGAACACCTTGATCTGGGCAGGTATGTCGCCCCAGCTCAGGATCCGGTAGCGCGCCATCGTAGGTCTCAGACCGCCGCACCGAGCTCGGGCTGCTCCAGCTCGCCTGCCCGGTACGCCTTCATATAGGCGCGACAATGCCGGTCGGCGCCGCTCAGGACGTCGGCGGCCAGCTGATAGCGACGAGAGGTGCGATCGAGCTGGAGGACCTGCTCGATGCTGTTCGTGACGGGGTCGATGATGCCGCTGTCCGCACCCGCCTCGATCGCGAGCACGAGGAAGACGTCGTTGATCAGCCGCCTCCCGGGGAGACCGAAGCTGACATTGCTCATGCCGCCGGTCAAGTGGATCTCCGCTCCGTAGCGTGCCCGCAGCTCGCGGAAGGCGCCGAGGCAATGCTCGCCGAAGTCCCCGTCGACCGAGATCGGGAAGACGAGCGGGTCCACGTAGAGGAGGTCCGGCGCGATCCCCTTCTCCAATGCGAGATCGATCATGCGAGTGGCATTCTCGACTCGCTCCGCGGTGTTCGAGGGCATCCCGGACGCCCCGGCCGCGGTCACGATCACCGCCCCACGGGTCTCGACCGCGAGGTCGAGCGCCTCGAGGCGCTCGAGCGAGGCGGAGTTGAGCATCGGAGGCTCGGGCGAGCCGTGCGCCGCCTCGATTCCCGCCGCGATGATCTCGAGGTTCGACGAGTCGATCGAGAGCGGCACGGGGACGATGGGTGCGATCGTGCCCACGAGCCATTGCATCGTCTCGATCTGCTCGGGGAGCCGGTGCGAGACCTCGTCCACGTTGACGTCGAGGAAGTGGGCGCCGCACTCGACCTGGCGGAACGTCAGCGCGCGCAGGTAGGCGAGGCCGGTCTCGGCGTCACGGCCGTTACCGTCCTTGGCAAGCCGTACGGCGGCTCGGACGTGCTTGACTCGACCTTCGTCGAATTCCTGGGTGCGCCGCTCCTCGTCCGGGATCGGCAGCGTCCGCTCCTCGCGGAGCTCGTCCACGAAGAGGATCGACTCCCTCCCCTCGTCGTCGGGGCCGACGAGCGGCCCCGGCCGTCGGATGATCCTGGTCGTGTGGATGTTCTCGCCGATGATCCGGAACGTCGGCGCCGCCGCGGTGTCTGTCACTGTCGGCTCCCCGCTCCGGACGATTCGGGCCGCTTGGCCGTGTGATCGCGGCCGAGGAACGCGTTGGCCCACGCACTCGTGCCGCGCAGTGCGTTGTCCTTGATGACGACCGGCCCTTCGAGCATGGTTTCCTCCTCGCCGTACTTCTTGAGTCGTTCGTATGCGAGCGCCCAGATGCACTCCTTCTCGCCGACCTCGCAGGCGCCGTCGCGGGTTCCGCCGCAGGGGCCGTTCCGCTGGTTCTTCGCGCACTGGGACTCCGGGCAGAGATAGGCCACATCCGGCAGGGAGCAGTCGCCGCAGTCGCGGCATCCGAACATCGACGACTTGCCGGCCCGCTCGATCACGTGGAGCGACTTGCCGATCGGGCGCGGGCCGCGCTCGTGGATGATCACCTCCTGGCCACGGTGGATCAAATCGGTGCCGACCGTGTCCGGCGAGAGCATTGCGTTTCCGCCCGGGTTGTCGGTGATCGAGAGGGCGTCGATCCGCGGGTTGCCCGCCAGCTCGCGCGCCAGCCCCAGCACGCTCCTGCCGGTCTGCCCGGTGATCAGGCCCCGGCTCGTGATCAGCTCGCCCACGACGACGAACCGCGGCGTCTCGACCAGGAGCTCGCGGAGGCGCGACTTCCCTCGCGCGCCTCTCTTGGCGGTCGCGGCCTCCGTGACCCTGCCTTCAGCCATGAGCGCCCGCCCTCCGCGAGGAGGAATCCGTCTTCGAGCGGCTTGAACTGGCAACCGTCGACGAAGAGGTCGAAGAAGTCGGGCGCAGTCTCGAGCTCGACGTGCTCGATCGAGCGGGCGAGCCGCTCGGCGGCAGCCCGCGCCGTCACCGAGAGGAGGAACTCACGGGCCCCCCGCAGGGACGCGTTCCCGACCTTCACGACCCGATCCGCCGGCACGGGCGCGAGAAAGCCGATCTCGATCGCGTTCTCGACATCGACGTGGGCGGCGAAGCCGCCGGCGAGATACAGGCGGTCGACCTCGGCGGGTTCGATTCCGAGCTCTCGCAGCAGAATCGCCTGCCCGACCGTGTTCGCGGCCTTTGCCTGTGCGAGCGCGGACGCATCTGCACGCGTGAAGCTGATTCCCGCCTCGGGCACGACCTCGACGAGCGGTGCGCGATCCGCGAAGACACCCTTGGCGCTCATCCGGTCGGAGCGACGAAGTCCGGCGACGAGGTCGATCAGCCCGGAGCCGCAGAGCCCGATCGGCTCCGCCCCGTCGATCGTGTCGTAGGTGATGCGGCCGTGATCGTCGAACGCCAGCGATTCGATCGCCCCGGCGGCCGCCTGCATGCCGTAGGTGACCTCGCCGCCCTCGAACGCAGGCCCGGCCGGACAGCTCGCGGCGACGATCCGCCCCCGTCCGGCGACAACGACCTCGGTGTTCGTGCCGACGTCGACGAGCATCGATACGCCGACCTGTCCGCCGAATACGACGGCGGCGAGATCCGCCGTGACGTCCGCGCCGACGTGGCTGGCCACGAGCGGCGCGCCCCAGATGCGGGCGTGCGGGTGCGAGTGGAAGCCGAGCTCGTGGGCGAGTGCGGTGATCGCCGTGGTCGTGCGGAGGCCGGCGAGCAACTCCAGCTCGGTCGTCGACTTGTACGGCCGCTGGCCGATCGGCGACACGTCGAGTCCGAAGAAGAGATCCCGCATTGTCGCGTTGCCGACGATCACGACCTCGAACACCTCGCGCCGGTCGATGCCGCGGCGCTCGTAGAGCTGGCGCAGCTCCTTGTTGATCGCCTTGCGCAGCGACTGCCGGAGCTGTCCTCGCATGGGGCCCTCGTCATAGCTGATGCGGTTCATGACGTCGCTTCCGCCGAAGCGCTGCGGGTTCTCGAGCGCGACGACCTCGACCACGCGGCCGTCGTCGAGGTCGACGAGCTCGAGTGCGATGGTGGTCGTACCGACGTCGATCGCGATGCCGTACATGCCCGCGAGGCGGGGGGCGACCGACGTGGCGCCGTAGTGGACGATGCCGTCGACGACGTGCACCGCGGGGTCGATGGGAGTCGTACGCGGCTCGGGCTCGGGGACGACGATGCGGAGCCGGCGTTCCAGGATGGAGAACGTGACGGTGGCTCCGGGGTCGAGCACGACAGCCTGGCACGCGAGCCGGTACGGTCCACGCAGGAACGACTCCGCCTCGGTCGGCGGCGCGAGGTGCTCGGCTCCTTCGCGCACCTCCACGATGCACTCGCGGCAGCGACCCGTCCGCCGACACGACGTGGGGACAAGGAGGGCGTTCTTCCCCGCATCGTCGAACAGCGTCCGGGCCGCCCCGCCGCGCAACCGACTGGCAGGAGGAGTGCTAGCCGGTATCCCAGGCACTGCGGTAGTCGATCTTGTCGTCCCCGCCGCAGGCCTTCAAGTGCGTCGGATCCTCAGGCTTCCGCTGGTTGCGGCAGCCGAACTGGGCCGTGCACTGGTCGAAGCGATTCTTGTACGGGCACCGGCGCGTGGTCAGGTCCTCGACCGTGACCATCATCGACGAGAAGATCTCGCCGATCCGGTCGAGTCGCTCCTGGTACACACTCGGGTCGATTGCCTCAGGCACGTGACGTGGCTCCGATCAGCTGCTTGGCGAGAGCGACGCACGCCATCGCGTCCTTGCCGTACCCGTCTGCACCCATGTCGTCGGCGAACTCCTGCGTCACCGGCGCTCCGCCGACCATGATCTTCACGACGTCGCGCAGATCGGCGTCGATGAAGGCGTCGATCGTCCTGCCCATGTTGGGCATCGTCGTCGTCAGCAGAGCGGACATGCCGACGATCGAGGGCTTGTGTTCCTCGACTGCGTCGATGAAGTCGTCGGCGGAGGTGTCGACGCCGAGGTCGACCACCTCGAAGCCCGAGCCGCGGAGCATCATGATGCAGAGGTTCTTGCCGATGTCGTGCAGGTCGCCCTTGACGGTGCCCATCACGACCTTCCCGAGCGGATCGATTCCGGCGTCGGAGAGGATCGGCTCGATGTGGGCCATCCCTGCCTTCATCGCACGCGCACACGCCAGCACCTCGGGCACGAAGATGAAGTTCTCACGGAATTTCACGCCGACGATCGCCATGCCGGCGATCAGCCCGTCGTCCATCACCTCGAGAGCGGCCGTCCCGGCATCGAGCGCCTGGACCGTGAGCCGATCGACCGCCTCGTCGTCCCCGTCGACGAGAGAAGCCGAGATGTCCTGCATCGGCCGCGACGCCGCTGCGAACATGCCGATCAGCCGTTCGCGCTCGTCCGGCCGCTCGACGTATTCGTCGATCTCCTGCCGGATGAAGTCGTTTGCGATGTCTGTCAGCTGTGGCATCGGCTCCTCGTCAGCTGGACGTCGTGGGAGTACGGTTTCCGGCCGCGTGCCATTCGCGAACGGCCTCGGGGATGGCGCGAAGGTTCTCGATCGGGGTCTGGAGGGGGATCGCGCATTCGGGTCCCACCATCTGGACTCCCGCCTCGAGGTTCTTCCAGACCTCTTGCTTGACCTCGTCGGGGCCCCTCGCGAACAGGGTCTCGGGGTTGTTGATGTTCCCGACGAGGCTGATGCGGCCGTGAACGACGGCCATCGACTCCTCGGGCTCGTTTTTCGAGTCGTAGTGGAACGCCGCCATGCCGGTCTGCGCAATCGCATCCATCCGGTCCACCGTGCGGCCGCAGATGTGGAGGATGATCGGGCCGGGGATGCGCTCCGCGAACTCGTGGTGCAGGTCCTGCAGATACCGCCGGTAGTACTCGCCCGAGACGAGGTCGCCCGTGGCGTGGTCGGGCAGCGTGACCGCGTCCGCGCCTGCCTCGATCTGGGCCGTGCCGTAGGCGATCGTCATCTCCTTGAAGCGCTCCAAGATCAGCTTCGTCTCCGCGGGATCGTCGAGGGACAGGAGCAGGAAGGGCTCGACGCCGAAGCAGTGGTAGGCCTGCGACCATGGGCCCATCGTCTTGCCGATGATCGCGACATCCTCGCCGAGCTCGCGCCGGAGGATGCGGATCGCCTCGAGCACGCACCTGGTGTCGGGGCGCTCGAGCAGGTCGTCGGGCACGTCGATGTCGTCCGGCGACTCGTAGATCGGCTCGCGCATCTTCACGGTCGGCCAGTTGTCCTTCTGCTCCCACTGGATCTTGCAGCCGAGGGCCGACGACTCCTGGATGATCGAGAAGACCGGCATCACGGTGTCGAACCCGAGCTCGGTGTGACCCGTGGCCGCGAGCCGGGCCATCAGCTCGGGTTCACGATTGGCGTCGGGGAACGGTGCCTCGACCATGTCCATGAGCTCGACGGTCGCAACGGAGGTCGGATTCACGACGGGTGTGCGGTCGACAGGTTCCCGCCGGAGCGCGGCGAGCACTCGCTCGCGGCTCGTCATCGGAGAGATCGTCTCGACCATCCTCTACTCCTGAGCGCTCGGCGCAACCAGCACGCCACGGGAGGCCTTCATCTCCTCCTCGCGCAGCACGGCGCGCAGGTTCTGGGCCCGCGTCAGCATCAAAGCGATCAACGCGTCGTGCGGCCGCCCGCATGGGAACACGACGACGTTGCCCTCGTCGGTCTGGAGCTCGGCGAGCTTCGCCAGCGCCGCCGCTATCGCCGGCGCGCGGCTCGGAACGTCGGCGGCGCCGCCCTCGGCGCGCACCCTGTACGCCCCGCTCCCGATCGGCTCGAGCTCGATCGTCTGCTCGGTTCGCGTATCGGGCACTGCGAGGGGGCGCGGTGCGAGCGGCTGCAGCGGATCGTGTTTCGTGGCCTCGAGGAACAACCTCTTCGCTGCGAGGGGATGCCAGGTGCCGCAGGAGAAGTGGATGAGCGCCGCGTTGCCCTCCGCGGGCGCGAGCCCTCCCAGAACACGCATTGCCTCGGCCACGTAGGAAACTCGCCCGGCGGCCTCGGGCCGCCCGCTGTAGCTGTAGACGAGGCCGACGTCACGCTCGCCGTCCTTCGTGTGATAGAGGCCGAGCGAGATGTCTCCGCAGTAGGCGTCCATCGGAACGAGCTCGACGCGCCTCCATTTCGTATCGATCACGCGGTTCGTCATTGTCGACTGTTAACAGTCTACCCCATGGTCGGGAACTGTCAACGCTGGGGTCACGGCCGCCCTGTGGCGGCGAACTGCGCGAACAGGCGCTCCTCCGCCCAGCGGTAATGGGCGACCACGGCGCGGCGCGCCCTCTCGAGATCGCGATCCCGGATCGCATCGACCAGCTCCTGGTGCACGGGACGGTCGAGATCGCTGCGCAACGTCGCGTTCACTTCGGCGGCCAGCCGGAGAAGCACGGCGCTCTGCGTCAGCATTGCATCGTTGATGTCCGCCATGCGCCGGTTGCCGGCGAGCGAGATGAGGCGGCGATGGAAAGCGAAATCGTGCTCGGCGATGATGCCGTAGTCCCCGGAGCTGCGGGCCTCTTCCATGAGCCCGAGCGAGTCCTCGAGACTGCGGAAGTCGGCATCGCCGGCTCGCTCGACGACGGTCCGGACGGCGGACAGTTCCATCCCCTCTCGAATCGCGTAGATCTCGGCGAGGTCACGCGCAGTCATGGTCGACACGACGGTTCCGCGGCGCGGCAGCTCCGCCACGAGCCCTTCCCGAGCGAGCTCGCGTATCGCCTCGCGTACCGGGCCTCGGCTCGTGCCGAACCGTTCAGCGAGCTCGCTCTCGACGAGTTTCGTGCCCGCCGGCAGCGAGCCGTCGAGGATTGCGGCGCGCAGCTTGTCGGCCACGGCCTCCCAGAGTTGGGGGACGTGAAGCGCGTCGGACGTGTCGATGTTAACGGTCAACCGTGCTCCACCGCGGATGATAGAGCATGGATCTAGGGGCGGATGCCGATTGCGGCGGCGTATTCAGCGAGCGCGTCGATGTGGTCCTGGGGGCCCGGCAGCCCCGCGTTGATCGAGCGCATCGCCACGTGCGTGAAGCCTGCCCGTTCGTACGCGTCGATGTCGTCCTGCCAGTACTCGGGGCCGCGCTCGTACTCGACGAACGCCTCGAACCCGAAGGGATCGGCTTCCCTGCCGGCGTCGACCAGGTGGCCACGAAGTCGCTCGGCGGCGTCGATCAGGCGTTCCCGCCTCCCCGAGAAGATGAAGCCGTCCCCGATGCGGGCCGCGCGTCGCAATGCGGGCTCCTTGAAGCCGCCGAACCAGATCGGAATCTGCCGGGAGGGTCGGGGGAGGATCGAGGCCCGATCGATCCGGTGCCAGTCACCGCGATAATCGAGCAGAGGCTCGGCCCAGAGCCGACGGAGCACGTCGACCTGCTCCGTGCAGCGCGCGCCACGGTTCGAGAAGTCCTCGTTCAGGGACTGGTACTCGACGTAGTTCCAGCCGAGCCCGACGCCCAGGCGCAGCCTGCCGCCGGAGAGGAGATCGATCTCGGCAGCCTGTTTCGCGACGAGCGCCGTCTGCCGCTGCGGGAGGATCAGGACGCCGGTCCCGAGCTCGATGCGCGTCGTGATCCCGGCGATGTAGCCCAGCAGCACGAACGGCTCGTGGAATGGATCGAGGTCGGTGTAGGGGCCCCAGAGCTCCGGATCGCGCTTCTCATGCTCCGCGCCCAGGACGTGGTCGTAGACCAGCATGTGCGAATACCCGAGCTCTTCGGCCGCCTGGGCGAAATCGCGCACGGCCGCCGGATCGCCGTCGAACCGGGTTTGCGGGAAGACGGCACCGATCTGCACCGCCCGAGCGTATCCCATCGCGACCGGGTTCCCCGCACAGCGCGAAGGTCGTTGGCCGTGCCGAGCTCAAGGTGAGTCGGCCGCCGCCAGCGCCCTGACGACGAGATCGGCCAGCTCCCTCCGCGGAGACCGTGCGGCTGCGGGCGGCGACGTGGGTGTCCGGCCGCAGAACGTAGGTCGCGCCGCCATCGGCGTCGTAGGCCTCGAACAGGCCGCCGGTCGTGTCGACGAGCGCCCGCATCGCGAGAGACGCGGTCGGCGTCTCTCGTACGATCGCGAGGTGGTCGAGGGCGAAGCCTGCCGCCTCCGCCGGGGCCGTCGTTGAATCAACACCTGGGACGGCACCCGGCTCGAGAAAGTGGAGAGCGGTGAAGCAGCCGCCCGAGCCGTCGAGAAGAAAGCCCGCTCTACCGTCGGGCCGGCGCACGGGCAGGTTCACGGCGGCGCTCCCCGGGCAGGCCCCAGCAGTGAATACGCCGTCGTCGGCGAGCGAGAGCGGTGAGTCGGCGTATACGGTCGCGGTGCTCGCGCGCCCGGTATTGACGAACGCGCTTGCCCACGCGTGGTCGTGCACGAGCGCGAGCACCGCATCGCGGAAGAGCTTCTCACCGGTGGTCGCGGGCCAGATGAACGATTGGCTCTGGCAGGCGAAGGCGGCGTTCTCGAGTGCCGCCTGATGGCGTTCCCGATCGTAGGTCGTAAGGAGCCTTTCGGTCGCCATTCCGGAGAGCACCGCTGCCAGCTTCCAGCCCAGGTTGTCGGCGTCCTGGATGCCGCTGTTGCCGCCGCGGGCGCCGTACGGTGGGATCTCGTGCGCAGCATCGCCCGCGAACAGCACCCCGCCATGAACGAATCGTTCCATGATTCGCCGGCGGAACCGCCAACGACTGATCGAGACCACTTCGAACTCGACATCCGAGCCGAGCATCGTCCGCAGCCGCTCGTCGACGCGCGCAGGCGTGATCTCGATCTCGGGATCGGGGAACTGGCTGATCTGCCAGTCGGTGCGCACGCAACCGTCTGCCATCCCGTGCATGATCTGCGCGCCGCCCTCGAGGAGGGGTGAGTCGAGCCAGAACTTCCGCTGGACGTGCCCGAGGTCGGCTCGCACGTCCACGATCGACCAGTAATCCTCGAACATCACGACCGGCGGGTCGAGCCCGAGCGCCTTCCGGGTTGTGCTGCCGGCGCCCTCGCAGCAGACGAGCCAGCGCGCCCGGAGGCGGTACGCCCCTGCGGGGGTCTCGACCGTGGCCGTGACGACATCCTCACCCGGGTCCACGTGGGAAACGCGGGAATGCCAGCGCAGATCGACGGGATCGACCTCCGCCGCTGCCTCGGTGAGGTACTGCTCGACGTAGAACTGCTGGAGATTCCGGAACGCCGGGTCCTTCTGGTTCGGCTCCGGCTGGATCGTGAAATGAAGGATCTCGTCCAGCCCGTGGTGGATCCTCCCCTCGTTCCAGGTCACGGCCTTGGCGCGGATCCGCTCGGCGATCCCCAGGCGGTCGAAGATCTCGAGCGAGCGCTTGGAATACGCGATCCCCCGAGAGGCAATGCCTGCAGCTCCCACCGAGGCGTCGCGGTCGAGAACGACCACCGGGACGCCGCGAAGGCCGAGGTCGAGCGCAAGGGTCAGGCCGGCGAGACCGGCGCCGACGATCACGACGGGATACGTCGGCACCTCGGACGAGTCGAGCTCGGCCGGGCGGTGGAAAGGATGCTCCACGAAGCGGTACGACGAGAACGTGGAGGTCGGATCGAGCCCGACGGTCATGACGTCACGCCGCGCCCTGATCGACCATGCCCCATCTTCTCAGCCTCCGATCGGGTCGCGTACGAGCAGGCTGCCACGGCCGGCCGGTGCGTGCCGATCTCGATGGTGTAAGGCTTCCGGGGTGACCGACTTCAGCTGGCAAGAGGCCGACCGACTCTGGGCCCGGCTTGCCGAGGCGCGAGACACCGCCGGAGAGGAGGACGGCGAGGCGTTCCTCGCCCGGCTCGTGCTGCTTCTCGCACACGAGGTCGGGGACACCGATCGGGTGCTCGCGGCGATCGACGCTGCGATCGAGGCCGGGCGGGCTGCGGGTGAGCAGTGAAGACGATCATCCTCCTCGACGCAGTACACGATGCATCCACGCCGCCCGAGCAGCAGCTTGCGGAGCACGTCGAGCTGATGCAGGTCGCGGCTGCAACTCGGGATCGACGGGGTCGTGTGCGGTCAGCACTTCCTCGGCACGGAGATGCGCTACTACCAGCCGGTCCCGTATCTCGCTCATCTTGCGCCCCACGCGCCCGCCATGCGGCTCGTACTGGGCATCGTCCTCGTGCCTCTCCTCAACCCCGTGCAGATCGCGGAGGACGTCGCCACGCTCGATGTCGTCACGGGCGGGCGCGTGACGTTCGGCGCCGGCATGGGGTACTCCGACCGCGAGCTCCGCGCGTTCGGCATCGACCGGTCGGACCGGGCCGCCCGCTTCGAGGAATCGCTGACGCTCATCCCGAAGCTCTGGAGCGGACAACCGGTCGACCACCCGGGTCACTTCTTCCGGGTCGACCCGGGCACCCGGCCGTCTGTGCTACCCGTCCAGAGGCCGCGGCCGCCCATCTGGATCGGCGGGCAGTCCCGCGCTGCGGTACGTCGGGCGGCACGGCTTGCCGACGCGTGGTATGCGCCGCCGTTCACGACGGACGCCGCGCTGCGGACTCTCGCGGCCGTCTTCGCCGAGGAGCGGGAGCAGCACGGTCTGCCGCCGGCCGTCGAGTTCCCGGTCCGCCGCGAACTGCTCGTCGCCGGCTCGAAGGAACAGGCACGGCGACAGATGGCCGACCGTAGCGCGGCACGCCACGAGGTCTACGCTCGCTGGGGCCTCGCCGAGCACGAGAACCTCCGCGACGCCGGGTACTCGCTCGGTGCAGCATCGGCCGAGGAGGAGGACGGCAGGTTCCTCCTCGGCACGGCGGAGGATTGCGCGGAAGGGCTCGCCCGGCTGCGCGACGAGGTCGGAACGACGCACTTCGTCTACAAGCCGCAATGGCTCGGCCTTCCGCATGTCGACGCGCTGCGGCAGCTCGAGGCGTTCGGCACCAGTGTCCTCCCACTGCTTCGCTGAGCCGAGCTCGCGTAGCGCCCTCGTCGATGTGTCGAGCATGCTCAACCACGACAGCCAGCCCGCTCTCGATCTCAACCACGCGATTCGCAGCGGAGATTCAGCCGCGCTCAACGTGCTACTCGACGAGCACGAGGGGCTTGCCTCGGCCCGGATCGAGAGGCACGGCGGCACGATCACGCCGCTGCATCTCGCGACGGACTGGCCCGGCTACTACCCTGGCGGCCCCGAGGTGGTCAGAATCCTCGTCGCCAAGGGGGCAGACCCGAATGCCGCGACGGAAGGGTCGAGGAATCCCGAAACGCCACTCCATTGGGCGGCGAGCAGCGACGACGTCGATGTCGCGGAGGCCCTGATCGACTTGGGCGCTGATGTGATGGTCCCGGGCGGCTCGATCGGGACACCACTCGGCAACGCCGTCGGGTACGGCTGTTGGCATGTGGCACGCCTCCTCGTCGCACGTGGCGCTCCGGTCGAGCATCTCTGGCAGGCCGCCGCTCTCGGCCTGACACGCAGAGTCGTAGAGGTTCTCGACGCCGCGCCACCCACCACGGACGAACTCAACCATGCCTTCTGGCAAGCGTGCCACGGCGGTCAACTCCGCACTGCCCAGGTCATCCTCTCCCGCGGTGCGGAGATCGACGCGACACCCTGGCACTCGGAACAGACCGCCCTTGACATCGCGGGTGGAGCGGACACGCGCAGAGCCACGATGACGGAGTGGCTCCGCGAGCACGGCGCCCACTCAGCCTCGCCGAAGGCGGACGAGACAATCGCCTAGACCCTGCTCACGGGGACGGGCCGGCGGCGAAATCGACGGCGTAGGTGACGGTACTGGGGGTGACCGCGACCCCGATCCCGACCGTGTGCCACTGGGGGTCGAGGAGGTTGGCGCGGTGGCCGGGCGAGCGCAGCCAGGCGGCGATGATGGTGTTGATCTTGACCGCGTCCGTCGTGCGTGGTCTATCCCAGGCGATGTTCTCGGCGGCGCCCATAGCGGGAGGGAAGCCGCAGTCGGTGAGCCTGTCCAGCCAGGTGCGCAGCGTCGTCCCATCGGGGTTGAGGTCGGCGTGGCTGTGTTCGTGCCTGGCAGCCATCCGCAGCGCCTTCCACTGGGCCGCACGGGTCAGGGCCGGGTCGGACAGGAGCAGGGGAAGGCGCCGCTTGCTGCGCTCGCGGTTGTGGGCCGCAAGGAGCTTTGCGGCCAGGCGCAGGCTGGGAGAGCCCCAGTCAGCCGCTGGGGTGCAGCTTGTGTAGCGCACGACCGGCGGGTCGTCGGCGACCGTCGTGGACCCTCCGCGGGCGCCCGGTACGAGCACGGCGGCAAGCAGGCCGCAGGCGAGCCCGAGTGCGGCAAGGCTCTGGACGAGTGACCGCAGCCGGAGCCACGGGTTCACGGCGGAACCGGAGCGCGGGCGTGGTAGGCGCACAATCCCGTGCTGGTCATACATGAAGTTTGCCCGACCCGCGGGCCTCGCGTGTGCTTTGGGTCACGTAAGGCGAAGACAACACAGCATGACCGTCGAGCACGAGGCAGTCGAAGCGGCTGCTCGACAAGCCATGGCTGCCGTGCAACCATCACGCTTTCTGGAACGGCCGAAAGGGGGAGGCGTGAGCGATGCATACCGCGGCGACCGAAGAGACTTTCTGAAGAAGGGCGCCGTCGCCGTGGGCGGCCTGGCGGCGCTTCCATACCTCGCTCCCGGACGCGCTCGGGGCGCAGGCAGCGGTCAGGGCCAACTCGGGCTCGTGGGGGTCGATCATGTCGGCCTCACCGTCCCCGACGTCGTCGAGGCAGTCGCGTGGTTCCGCGAGGTGATGGGCGCGACGGCACCGCTCTCGTTCGGGCCGATCGCCGATCCCCAGGGAACGTTGATGCATGACCTGCTCGGCGTCGATCCGAGCGCAGTCATCAGCCAGATCACCGTGCTTCGAATCGGCCACAGCGCCAACATCGAACTGTTCGAGTACGAGGCCCCTGACCAGCGTCGAACGCACCCGCTCAACTCCGACTGGTCGGGCCACCACATCGCCTTCTATGTCACCGACATCGACGTCGCCGTCGCGCACATGGAGGCGAAGGGCGTGCAGAAGTTCCTCGGCCCCTTCCCGCTCAGCGCCGGCCCGGCCGCCGGGCAGGCAATCAACTACTTCAAGACGCCCTTCGGAACCTACATCGAGCTGATCAGCTACCCCAACGGAATGGCCTACGAGGTTCCGAGCGTCAAGCCCCTGTGGTCACCGAAGCAGAACGGAAGCGATTCCGTCGTCACGACCGTGCCCGGACTGCTCGGGATCGACCACGTCGGAATCACCGTCCCCGACGTCGATGCGACAGCCGCCTGGCTCGCGCAGGTCATCGGCGCCACCAACCCGCTCACCTTCGGCCCCTTCAGCGACCCGAGCGGTGACTTCATGCACCAGCTCGTCGACGTCGACCCGCGCGCAGTGGTGGAACGGATCAGAATGGTGCGCGCCGGAAACGGCCCCGGAATCGAGCTGTTCCAGTACACAGCGCCCGGCCAGGATCACTCATTCCGCAAGAACTCCGACTGGGGCGCCCACCACATCGCCTTCTACGTCCGTCACATCGACAAGGCCGTCGAATACGCGCAGGCACACGGCGCCCAGAAACGGCTCGGCCCCTTCCCCGTCACGGCAGGGCCAGCGGCAGGACAGACGATCAACTACTTCCAGACACCCTTCGGAACCGACATCGAACTGATCAGCTACCCGCACGGCATGGCCTACCAGGAGACCGCGCAGATCCCGCTCTGGGACCCCCGCGACAACCACCCCTGAACCATTGCGTCAGGTCCCGTCGCCGACGCGCACACCCGTCTCCGGGTCGAAGAAGTGGAGGCGCGTGACGTCCACCTCGAGGTCGAGCGGCTCGCGCTCGCGCGCGTGTGTCGCACGATCCAGCCGAGCCACGAACGTCGTCCCGGCACCGCGCGCTCGCTCGGCGGCGAATCGCGCCTCCTCGTCCTCGGCGTCGCTCGACGACAAGCGCTTCCATGACCTCTGCCGTCTGCACGGGATCGGCGGCGACGTTGAAGTGGACGTACACGTCGGAACCGACGTCTTCACGGATGTCGCAGACGACCGAGATCCGATGCTCGGGCCGCGACTCGTGAAGCGTCGCCGCGTCCTCGATGTCCTCGGGGCGAACTCCCAGCACGACCCGCCGCCCCTCGTAGTCGCGGAGGCCGGGAACGGCGTCGAGCGTCTCCGGCACGAGGGTGAGACGATGGGGGCCGAACGAAACGGAGAGAACACCCGCCGCCTGCTCCACGTCGGCAAGCACGACGTTCATCGCGGGAGACCCGATGAACTCCGCGACGAACAGGTTGCGCGGCTCGTCGTAGAGCTCCTTCGGGACGGCGATCTGCTGGAGGAAGCCGTTCCGCATCACCGCCACGCGATCGCCCATCGTCAACGCTTCGGTCTGGTCGTGGGTGACGTAGATCGTGGTGACCCCGAGGTCGCGCTGGATACGTGAGATCTCCGCTCGCATCTCCACCCGGAGCTTCGCGTCGAGGTTCGAGAGCGGCTCGTCCATGAGGAACGCCTGCGGGTTGCGGACGATCGCCCGTCCCATCGCGACGCGCTGACGTTGGCCGCCCGAGAGTGTTCGCGGCTTCTTCTCCAGCGAATCCGTCAGGCCGAGGATCCGCGCCGCCTCGCGCACGCGCCCGTCGATCTCGTTCTTCGGAACGCCGCGCATCTTGAGCGCGAAGCCCATGTTCCTGGCCGCGTTCATGTGCGGGTACAGCGCGTAGTTCTGGAACACCATCGCGATGTCGCGATCCTTCGGCGGCAGGTTGTTGACGACCTGGCCGTCGATCCTCACCTCGCCCGAGGTGATGGGCTCGAGGCCCGCGATCATCCGGAGTGCCGTCGTCTTCCCGCAGCCGGACGGCCCGACGAAGACGACGAACTCGCCCGCCCCGACGTCGAGGTCGAGGTCGGTAACGGCTTTCGTGCCGTCGGAGTAGACCTTCGTGAGGCTCTCGAGCGTGATCTCGGCCACGTCCGTCTCCCGGGGCGCAATCTACTAGCATTGCTCGCGTCCGATGGAAGCGCATGCTGCGCGGCAGAGTCCCCGACGCGGCAAGTGGCGGCACGCTCTCGAGAGCCGCCGCGTGCTCGCGCCGCTCCTGATCGCACCGGCGGTCATCTTCATGGCGCTCGTGGTCGGAGTGCCGTTCGTCTGGGCGATCTACCTCAGCTTCACGGACGCCATCGGTGGCTCACTCTCCGGCCACTGGGTCGGCTTCGACAACTTCGCGACCGCCTGGCACGACGACAACTTCCGGCGGGCGCTCCGCAACACGCTCGTCTTCACGCTCGCCTCGCAGGCGATCGTCGTCGTCGGGGCGGCAATCCTGTCGAACTTCCTCGTCCGCGACTTCCGCGGCAAGTGGATCGTGCGCTTCCTCGTCGTCCTTCCCTGGGCCGCGCCGGTCGTCCTCTCGACGATCACATGGCTGTGGCTCCTCGACTCGCTGTACAGCGTCGTCAACTGGACGCTCGCACGTCTGCACCTCGACAACGCTCTCGTCTGGGTGCTCGGCGCGGTCCACATCGAGGAGGGCGCCCAGGTTCCGCTGCAGTGGCTCGGCCGCCCGAACCTAGCGCTCCTCGCGATCACGATCGTGCACGCCTGGCGGATCCTCCCGTTCGCGGTCGTGATCTTCATCGCGGGCAGGGCGTCGATCCCGACCGAGGTCGAGGACGCCACAAAGATCGACGGCGCGACCGGCTTGAAGAAGCTTTGGTACGTCGACGTCCCGTTGCAGCTTCCAATCGCCCTCATCGCGGTGCTCTTCGGGATCGTCTTCACCGCAGCCGACTTCGCGGTGGTCTACATCCTCACGCACGGCGGGCCGTTCAACTCGACGCAGGTCCTGCCCACCTGGGCCTACGCGATCGGGATCGACTCCGGGTCGCTCGGCGAAGGCGCGGCGATCTCGTTGTTCCTCTTCCCGCTCCTCGTCCTCGTCAGCGTGGCGATGCTGTTCTTCGCACGACGGGCCCAGGTCTCATGACGCGGCGCGAGCGACTGAAGACCTATGCGGTGGTCGTGCCGTTCGCGATCTTCCTCGCGTTTCCCTTCTACTTCGCGCTCGTGACGATGTTCAAGACGAACCTCGACCTCGGGAACATCGAGCACGTGCCCTACGTCTACAACGATGCCGAGGGTCACTTCCACTGGGACTTCTGGAACTACGCGACCACCGAGCACGTCCGGTTCCTGTTCGAGGACACCAACTACCCGAGGTGGCTCCTCAACACGCTCCTCGTCGGGGCAGCCGTCGTCGGCATCACGCTCATCCTGGCGATGCCCGCCGGCTACGCGCTGGCGCGGCTCGCGGGCGGGTGGGGCCAGAGCGCCGGAATCGCGATCTTCCTCGTCTATCTCGTCCCGCCGACGCTGTTGTTCCTGCCACTGTCGCGGCTCATCACGCAGCTGGGCCTGAAGGATTCGCTCTGGGCGCTCATCCTCGTCTACCCGTCGTTCACCGTGCCATTCGCAACGTGGTTGCTCATGGGGTTCTTCAAGACGATTCCCCAGGAGCTCGAGGACGCGGCGCTGATCGACGGCGCGTCTCGCCTGAAGGCGCTCTATCTCATCATCCTCCCGATCTCGCTGCCGGGCATCCTGACGGTCGTCATCTTCGCGTTCTCGCTCTGCGTGAACGAGTTCATCTACGCATTCACGTTCATCTCCACGTCCGAGCACCGGACCGTCTCCGCCGGTATCCCGAACGACCTCATTCGCGGGGACGTCTTCTTCTGGCAGTCGCTGATGGCGGCCGTCCTCATACCGACCATCCCGCTCGCGCTCCTCTACAACGCGTTCCTCGACCGCTTCATCAAAGGCTTTACAGGAGGCGCATTCCGCTAGGCAATCGAGGCGAAAGGAGGAATACCCGTGGCAGAGACAACAGGCGAGCTCGATCGTCCGAGCTCGACACTCACCCGGGGCGACCTGCTCAGGCGCGGCAGTGCCGCCGCCTTCGCGGTCGGCATGTTCGGAGGTCTGTCCGACAAGGCGTTCGGCTTCTACGGCCCGCTCAAGTTCGCGCACAAGCAGCTCGCCGGCGATCTCCGAATCATGACGTGGGCTCACTTCGTCCCGTCGTACGACCAGTGGCTCGACAACACGTACGTCAAGCAGTGGGGCGAAGCCAACGATGTCGAGGTCAAGGTCGACCACATCAACAACGCCCTGCTGTACAGCACGGGAGCCGCAGAAGTGGCCGCGCAGAGCGGTCACGACCTCTTCTGGTTCATCTCGCCGCCTGCGTCGTTCCAGAAGCAGGCGATCCCCGTCACCGACCTCGTCCAGGAGGTCAGCAAGAAGCTCGGGCCGTTGGCACGCGTTGCGAGGAAGGCGACGTACAACCCGAAGACGAAGCAGTTCTACGGCTTCCCCGAGACGTACGCGCCCGACCCGGTGCAGTACCGCAAGAGCTTCTTCGAGGAGACCGGCGTCAGCCTCAACACATGGGAGGACGTGCGAAAGGGAGCTGCCAAGCTGAAGGCGATCGGACATCCCGTCGGTCTCGGCATGTCCAACGAGATCGACTCCAACATGCTGCTGACGTCACTCCTGTACTGCTACGGCGGCTTCATCCAGAACGAGGAGAACCGCATCGTCATCGGGCAGGGCGCGAACAGGAAGGGCGCCATCGAGGCACTGAAGACGATGCGCGACATCTTCAAGAGCGGCATGTCCGACGAGGTGTTCGCGTGGACCGCGGCCTCGAACAACCAGGCGTTCCTCGCCGGCCGCCTCTCGATGGCACTGAACGCGATCTCGATCGAGCGCTCCGCCGAGCAGTCGGGGAACCAGGCGCTGTCGGACGATTCGTGGCTCGCATCGATCCCACGCGGCCCCGTCATGCGGCTCGGCAACGAGCACGTCATGGGTGTCTTCCTCATCTGGAAGTTCGCCAAGAACAAGGAAGCCGCGCGGAAGTACGTAGTCGACCAGCAGCTCGGCTACCGCGAGCACTTCCTTCAAAGCCTCTACTACAACTTCCCGCCCTGGACCGGAGCGGTGAAGGGCGGATTCAAGACCATCCGCACGCTCAGCGCGCAGGACCCGCACAAGCCCAAAGGCAAATACACGGTCCTCACCACCATTGCCGAGAAGTACACGACGAACCCGGGTCATCCCGGCAACTCGACGCCGGTGATGGACGAGCTCTACAACACGTTCCTCATTCCGCAGATGTTCGCCGAGGTCGCCCAGGACAAGGCGACGCCCGAGGAGGCGATCTCGGCATTCGCGAAGAAGGCACAGGCCATCTACCGCAAGTGGTCGAACCAAGGGCTCGTGTAGCCCGTAGCCGCCGCACCGATCGCGCCAAGGGCCCGCGAGGGCCCTCGGCGTCTCGTGGCAGATCGCACTCGAGCGGACGTCCCAGGACAACTAGAGGCGCGGGCCCATCGGAGCGCCTCTTGACGTAGTCATCGAGTCACGGCCGACCGATGGGCTTGTGCGTGGCTGCGTCCGCGCCCATCTTGACCGAGATCTCGGCCGCGTAGCGTCGCACGATCTGGCCTATCTCCTCGATGTCGCCGACCGGCAGCGAGAGCTTCAGCCCCGTCACACTGATCGCTGCCACACAAGCGCCGCGACGGTCGAAGACCGGCGCGGCCACGCAGAACACTCCCTCGCAGTCCTCCTCGTCGTCGACCGCAAACCCACGCGCCCGTGCCTCCTCCAGCTCCCGCAACAGCCGCTCGACATCGGTGATCGTGGCCGCCGTGCGCGCCGGCAAGCCGGTGCGGTCCACAATCGCACGCACCTGCTGCTCGGACAGGTGCGAGAGCAATACCTTCCCGAGCGCACTACAGTGCGGCAGCTCCTGCCGAGCAAGATTGCTCTCGAAATGGATGATCCCCGGCCCGTCAACGCGGCCGATGACCACCGCGAACGATTCGTCCAGCACAGCGACCCGCGAGGAGACCTCGACCCCGAACTCGGCTGCGATGACGTGTGCCATCTCGCTCAGCTCCGGGAAGTTGGCCTGCATCGGCTCCGCCGTCCGGCGATGCTCGCTGATCGCGCCAAGATCAAACCTGCCCATAGCCTTGCCCTTCATCGGGCCCAGCCCGCTTCCGAGGCGCCGACAAGCTCATTGGTCGACTCCATCGATCGCCTGCCTCAGCACGCCAGGATACCCTGGGGACAGTCGTAGTAGAGCGCCGCACGCATGTCAAGCGAGACGAATGAACGACCCATCGAGTCTCACAGGCCCTTGAAGGCAGCGAAGCTGGCTGAGCGCATGATCGAGGCGAACGGCGTCGAGCTCTGCTCGGAGTACATCGGCGACCCTGCTGACCCGCCGATTCTCTTGGTGATGGGAATCGGCGGGTCGATGCTGTGGTGGGAGGAGGGTTTCTGCCGGATGCTGGTCGAAGGCGGGCGGCTCGTGATCCGCTACGACCACCGCGACACAGGCCGCTCGGTCACCTATGAGCCGGGGCGGCCCGAGTACACGGGCGCCGATCTCGTCGCCGACGCCGTGGGCGTGCTCGATGCCTACGGGATCGGAGCCGCGCACGTCGTCGGTGTCTCAGCGGGCGGGGCGTTCGCACAGCTGCTCGCGCTCGCCTTCCCGAAGCGCGTTCTCTCGCTCGTCCTCATCAGCACGTCTCCCGCCACGACGGGTGAGCGCCAGCTTCCGCCCGCGACGGAGCGCTATCGGCGGTTCCTGGCGACCGCGCAAGTGAACTGGTCCGATCGGGACTCGGCGATCGACTACCTTGTCGACTATTCGCGGGCGCTCGCCGGAGGCGAGCGCCCCTTCGACGAGGCCGCTGCCCGTGAGCTCGTCCGTCGCGACGTCGCGCGCGCCCACAACATCGCCGCCTCCGAGAACCACGCCGCGCTCCCCGAGGGCGAGCTGCCGCACGCGCCGTTGTCCTCGATCGCCGTGCCCACGCTGGTGATCCACGGGAGCGCGGACCCGATGTTCCCGCTCGAGCACGGGCAGGCGCTGGCCAAGGAAATTCCAGGCGCACGGCTGCTGACGCTGGTCGGAGCCGGCCACGGCGTTGATCGAGCCGACTGGCAGACCATCGTCCGAGCGATCCTCGAGCACACCACCACAGGAGATGGAGAGGCCGCCTGACCAACGGGCCCGGGCGGGCCGCTGAGACACGGGATCGAAAGGAGACCCTGATGATGCAGCCGGTGACTGAGCTCGACACGCGATTCAGCGACCGGGACGCGGTCGCGACCGACTGGGAAGAGACCCGGCGCGCACTCGAGGAGGCTGAGCTGTGTTGGATCTCGACTGTCCGAGTGGATGGTCGGCCGCATGTGACGCCGCTCGTCGCTGTCTGGCTCGATGACGCCATCCATTTCGCGACCGGCCCCGGCGAGCAGAAAGCCGTGAACCTGAGAACCAACCAGAACGTGATCCTGACGACCGGTTGCAACGAGTGGGAGCGCGGGCTCGACGTCGTGGTCGAGGGCGAGGCCGTCCAGGTGACGGACGAGGGCGTTCTCGAACGTCTCGCGGAGAGGTGGGCGCGGAAGTGGGACGGGCGCTGGCACTACGAGGTTCACGAGGGCGGCTTCCGGCACGAGGGTGGCAGTGGCGCGGTCCTCGTCTTCTCGGTGAAGCCCGCCAAGGTGCTCGCGTTCGCCAAGGGCACCTTCGCCCAGACGCGGCACCGGTTCTCGGTACCCGTGCACCGCACGTGACGTGCCGCTGCACGGGGCGGTTCACGCATGCACCGACACGAATGACGGTAGGTGCCGACCTACACGTCGGGGGGGGCAAGGGCGAGAGCAGGGAACGTTGTGAGTCGCCGCACTAGCCGCATCGCCCGATGGAGGTGAGTGCCGAGATCGGGGGCATAGCCGTCGCAGGGTGAGGTGCCATCTCTAGGCTGGAGCCATGGCAGAGCCGGTGCAGGTGACCGTGTACAACGACGCCGGCTGCCCGTGGGGCTACTCGGCGAACCCGGCGTTCCGCGTGCTCGAATGGCGGTACGGCGCGCAGCTCGAGTGGAGGCTCGTGCTGATCGGCCTCACGAACGTGGCGCAGGAGTACGTCGACCGGGGCTACACGCCGCTGCGCTCGGCTGAGGGGTACGCGCGACGCTTCCGCCGGTTCGGGATGCCGCTGGCGCCGAATCCGCGGACGCGGATCGTCGGCACGGGTCGATCGTGTCGGGCGATCGTGGCCGTACGCTTGCAGGCGCCGGGACGGGAGTGGGCGGCGTTCCGAGCGCTCCAGTTCGGGTTCTTCACGACCACGCTGCTCCTCGACGAGGACAAGAGCATCGCGGCTGCGCTGCGGGGTGTGGAAGGGATCGATGTCGACGCGGTGATCGCCGCGATCGACACGCAGGCGGTGGAGGATGCCTACCAGCGCGATCGAGCCGAGGCCCGCAGCGCGGCAGGCTCGCCCACGCAGCTGCAGGACAAGCACGCAACGAGCGACGGCCCCGTTCGCTTCACGGCCCCGTCGCTCGTGTTCGAGCACGCCGGCCGGCGCCTCGAGGCCGGTGGCTGGCAGACGATCGAGGCCTACGACGTGATCGTGGCGAACCTGATCCCCGACGGCGAGCGGGAGGAGTGCCGGAGGACCCGCTCGAGCTACTCAGCGCATTCCCCGGCGGGCTCACGACCCAGGAGATCGCACAGCTCCTCACGCGCGGCAACGACGCCCCCGACCGGGTCGAGGCCGAGGTGAGAATGCTGCACGCGGCCGCAGCAGGGGCGGCAACGCGGACACCGCTCGGCGACGACGCGCTCTGGAAGCCGGCCTGAGTTGTAATTCCCAGACATGTTGGTGAGGGCCTGTAGTCGGTCACTCAGCCCTCCTAGCGTCGGTGGAGCCGTGTCTCAGCCGGCCTCGACGCCGACAGCGCGCACTGCCGGGGTCGACGGCGTCGTCGCCGTCGCGACGCCGCCGGCGTTCATGGCGCTGAAATGACAGCTGACCCGGTGTGAGACGTCGCTCGGCCGCAGCCGATACCTCGGTGAGGCAGACCCCTGCAAGAGCTTCCCGCGCTCGTTCTTGAACTCGTACCTGAACACGGGCGAACCGCTCCACTTGCCGGGCAGGCAGTCCATCCACGCCCGGGCGTACGGCGGCAGGGGGTACGCGAGTGCCGGCTTGCCGACCTCGCGCGGCGCGACCGGTGGGTTGTCGTCACCCTGGATGAAGCGGAGGATCTCCGGCGCACCGACGTTGCCGAACCACCCGAACGTCCCGGGCCCGCAGCTTGCGATGGAAGCGACTCCGACGAGCAGCGGCGTCGCGCCCTCGGAGACGAGGCCGCTGCCGCTGTCTCCCGGGCACATCCCCGACGTCCGCGAGATCGCGCAGAAGACCACGGCGCTCTCGGCATTCGTGCAGCCCCCGACCGTCGCGGACATGCCGTTCAGCGTGAACGTCGGTACGGAATAAATCCGCGTCACGCCGAAGCCGGCGATCCGGACTCCCGTACCTGCGGTCTGCTGGACGTCTTCTGCGAGGGCGATCGCGGTCGCAGTCGGGCCGGAGAGGTCGAGCGGCTCCACGACCTCGATCACCGCCACGTCGTCGGCCGAACCGGTCATGCGCCACGTGAAGCCTGGATGGATGCGATATCCGGCGATCGCACGGTCCTGGACGACATCGGACGCGCTCGGCGCGAGCCCATTCGACACCCCCGCGCGGACGGACACCGCGCCCGGCGCGACGCGGCCGACGGGGCCGAGGTCGAGGCAGTGCGCGGCGGTGAGAACGTGCGTCGGATCGATGATCGAGCCGCTGCAGAAGAACCCACCTCCGCTCGCGACGACGATCCGGATCAGGACGGACCAGGGAGCCGAGCGGACGTCGGTGGGCGCTCCACCTACGACCTGCTGCTCCGCCCGGGCTCCACCGGGCGCGAGCAGCGCGACGACGGCGAGCATTCCGAGTCGGCGCCACATGGCCTGGAACGTAACGCGCCGGACGGCCTCCGACAACCCGCGGCTCAGCGGGAGCCCTAATCCGCCTGACTCGCCCACGACGTCGTGCGCGGCGGCGCGAGGGTCCGGAGGCGGAGGATCGTGGCGACCGCGCCGACCGCGACGCAGCCGGCGCCGACCGCAGTGCTCCAGCGCCAGCCGTCGCGCGTCGATCAGCACGCCTCCGACGACGCTCCCGGCGGCGATCCCGATCGAGATCGCGGTGCCGAACCACGAGAACGCCTCTGCGACGGAGCCGGCGGCGGCGACCGTGCCCGACCTGGCCGTAGAGCGCCGCGACGACCGGAGCGATCGGGAGACCCGCGCAGAAGAGCAGCAGCGTCATCGTCGCGATCGACGTGGCGCGAGCGGCAGCAGCATCAGCCCGGCGAGGACGAATGTCCCGACGACGATCCGCGGCGCTCGTCGCGCGCCGGCCGCAGGCCCGCGAGCAGCCCGCCCACGAGCGAACCGGCGGCGAATCCCGCGAGCCCGATGCCGGCGAGCGCGACGGTTGCCCTCCCCGTCGGCGAAGGCCGGCACCGCGATCTCGAGTCGCGCCGAAGCCGAGCCCGAGCCAGAGCGCGAGCGAGCGCGATCGTGCGGACGCCGACGGCCGAGAGAGCGCCGAGCGGCGAGCTGTGCCGCACCTCGGCCGGTGCGGCCTCGCGCACCGGCGGGATCCGGGAGAAGACGAACGTCCCGACCGCGGCGATCACGGCGACCCCGGCGACGGCGGCCACGGGGTCGACGGCGGCGAGGATGGCGACGAGGAGCGGCCCACCGACCCAGATCATCTCCTGCAGCGCCGCGTCGAGCGAGTACGCCGTGCTCGCGCCGTCGCGCCCGCGACCGCGGGCCAGATCGTGCGGAGCGCCGACGAGACCGGCGCGAGTGTCAGCCCGCTCGCGGCCGCGACGACCGCGATCGCCGGGAGCGGCGCGTCGACCTCGCCGAGCACGGCGACGAGCCCGAAGAGCATCGGGTAGATGATCATCCGCCGAACGAAGCACGACGCGCGGGCCGCGGCGATCGACCTGGCGGCCCCCGTACGGCGCCCCGACCGCGACCGCGATCCCGTACGCGGCGGCGACGAGCCCGGCCTCGGCGTAGTCGCCGCCGGCGCCGCGCACGAGCAACACGAGCGCAAGGGCGCGCCATGCCGAGCGGCAGCCGCGCGACGATGCTCCAGACGAACAGCGCCGCGGCGTGGTCGTTCTCGAAGAGCTCGCGATAGCGGGCGACACCGCGCACCTCACGGACCCCCGACACGGTGGCTACGAGGGGCAGGTCGGCGGCGGGGGCGGCGGTCCCGGCGGGTCCAGGATGCGCTGCCGGCGATGAGTCGAGCCAGTCGAGCACGACGACCTGGATCGATCCTGCGACCGGGATCGCGCCGAGGGCGCCGATCACGCCTGCGAGCTCGGCGCCCATGAGCACGGCGACGAGGACGATCAACGGCGACAGCTGCACCGTACGACCGTAGACGAGCGGCTGCAGGACGTGGTTCTCGAGCTGCTGGTAGAGGATGAAGAAGACGACGAGGACGATCCCGGCCGTCGTCGAGTGGAGGAAGCCGACGGCGCTGACGATGATGGCCGCGATCGTGGCGCCGGCGAGCGGGATCAGGTCGAGGATCGCGACGACGAGCCCGAGCGCGACCGCGTACGGGACGCCGAGCACGAGCAGGACGATCGTCGACGTGACCCCCGCGATGAGGCTGATCGCGAGGTTCCCGGTCACGTAGCCGCCGACGGTGCGGTAGATGTCGCCGCCGACCTTGCGCCAGCGCGGCTGGCGACTCCTCGGGCAGGAGGCCGTAGATCCGCTCCACCCAGGCCGGGCCCTCGAGGAGCATGAACAGCGTCAGGAACGCGATCGTGACGACAGCGACGACGGCGTTGACGATGCTCTTCGTCACGCTCAACGCCGTGTTCGAGAGGCCGAGCACGCCGCCGACGCCGCTCTTCTCGATCGCGTCGCGCACCTTCTCGACGATCTGGTAGTCGCGCTCGAGGAAGCCGAGCCGGCCGCGACCCTTCGTCAGGTCCTCGATGTAGCCCGGGCACGGCGTTCGCGAAGTCGTTCACCTCGCGGACGAGCGTCGGCACGAAGGTCGCCGCGATGCCGACGATGACGAGGATCGTGCCGACGAAGACGATCCCGACCGCCGGCCCGCGCTTGAGGCCGCGGTTGACGAGGAACTCGACGGCCGGGTTGAGCGCCATCGCGAGGAAGAGCGGCGATCAGCACCCAGATGACGACCGAGCGCGTCACCCACAGCACCTGAGGATGATCGCGACGCCGAGCAGGACCCCGACGACGGTCAGGATCGCGCGCGGGCGGAAGCGGACGAGGCGCTCGTCGGACACGGATCGAGCATAGGGAGAGCCCTGGACGGCTCGCGCCGCCGCCTGCGTCACATCTCGTGGCGGCTCGCGTCCCGCAGCGCACGCCGCCGCGCCGAGGAGGCCGTCGCGGCAGAGCTCCGGCACCGGCGCGTGGACCGCGAAGGCGCTGCGGAGGTCGTGCGTGAACCAGACGTGCAGCATCTCGCTCCCCTGGGTCTTGCGCGTCCCGCTGCGGGCAAGAGCCGTTCGGAAGGGGTGCGAGGCCGCGCTTGTCGTCCTTCCGCACGCAGACGACGTGCGAGTGCCAGCGCGCGATCGGGCCCGCGGGTGTCGGGCCGCGGATGCCGCGCCGAACGCTGAACATCGCGCCGACGAGGGTCGGCGCCCGGCCCGGCGCGCGTCGCGTAGATCAGCGCCTCGGGACGGATCGGGTCGAGCACGCGGCGGTCGGCGCTGAAGCGGCGGTGCTCGGCGTGGAGCCAGCCGATCGCGACGTCGCCCGCTGCGCGCTTCGCGAGGTGGGTGTCGAAGCGCTCCGCTTCGCGGCGCGGACGTCGCGCCAGCGTGTGGTGACGACGCGCAGCCGCGCGAGCAGCCGCTCCGCCTCCCGCCGCTCGCCGGCGAGCGCGAGCGAGAGGTCGGGATACTGGGCGAGGTGCGCGGCGAGCCCGTGGCTGGCGCCGGCTGCGAGAGTCGGATGTCCCGGCGGCAGCGTGCACAGCACCCGCGGCGCGTATGAAGGCGGGTGGCGGGGACCGGCGAAAGCGAGCGCCGCGACGAGCGCGGTGAATGCCAACGCTGGCGAGTCGGGCGGCGCATCGTGCTCGACGGCCTCCGACGGCGACGGTTCGCGGGCGGGACCGCTTGAATACAGGCGACGCGGGTGTAGCTCAATGGTAGAGCTCCAGCCTTCCAAGCTGGCTATGAGGGTTCGATTCCCTCCACCCGCTTCCTTCCTGCCTGCTCCCCGAGGATGGTGACGACATGCCGTCGGACGGCTCCGAGGAACGACTACGGCGAGGTGTTCGACGCGGTCGCGGAGGCCTACGACCGCGCGCGGCCGTCGTACCCGTCGGAGCTGGTCGAGGCCGCATGCGCGACGCGGAGGGACTCGGCAGAGGATCGTCCTGCTCGAGGTCGGCTGCGGCACCGGCAAGATGACCGGAAGACGCCGTGGCACGGGATCTTCGGTCGACGCCGTCGACCTGGGACCAACATGATCGCGACTTCGCACCGATGACGCACCGGCGACGCAGCGCGGTGTCGCTGCACCCGCCGTGGCGAGGACGGCGCGCGTCCGGAGAGAGCTTCGACGCCGTCTTCTCGCCACTCTTCCACTGGGTCGACCCCTGGTCGGCGGGAGCGCGCGCTGCGCCCGGCGGGAGTCGCGGTGGCTGCAGCAGTCCTCGACAGGATAACGGTCAGCCCGTGCAGGCGCGCAATCCGGAACGGGCGGGACGGCGAGGTCTTCGACGCCGTTGCCGAGGCATGCGACCGGGGACTTGGCTCGGCACCGGGCCTGACCTCGCCGACGCTCCGGAGTCGGACGTGGCTCGACCGCGATCGCCCGCCGCGGCAGAGCTATTCCGTGACGTCCGGCTACACACCTACGAGTCGGGCGCGGCTGACGATGGGGCAGCTCTGGGCGCTGTTCGAGACGACCTACGGCCTAACTCCCGTACGCCTCCCAGATGTCCATGACCTGACGCGCGGCGCCGAGCATGGCAGCGTCGACGAAGGCACCGTCCTCGAGCGCCGACGCGGCCACCGTCTGCTCGAGCCGCTCGATCGTCGCGCGGGCGTGCTCGACCTCAGCGGGCGTCGGCAGGTACGCGGAGACGATCACCGGCAGCTGGTCGGGGTGGATGGCGGCGCGGCCGAGCTGACCGAGCGCACGTCCGCGGCGGCTCGAAGCGGCGAGACCTTCGAGATCGCGGACGTTCGTGTAGACGCACTGCGGCGGACGCGGCAACCCCGCCGCGACGGCTGCGTTCACGATCCGGCCACGGGCCCAGTCGAGCCCCTCCTCGAGCGCGCCGGTCTGCGAGCGCAGGTCGACCTCGCCGAGCATGACCCCGGCGACCCCCGGCGCGGAAGCGATCTCGTAGGCGGCCTCGAGGGCCGCAGCCGACTCGATCATGCAGCGGAGCGGCAGCTCGCGCGGGACGAGCGACACGGCCCTAGCGACATCGTCCGGCCGCTCCACCTTCGGCAGCTCGATCGCGTCGACGCCGGCGAGGCCGTCGCCGCCTCGAGGTCGCGCTCGGCGAGCCCAGTGGTGATGCCGTTGACGCGGACGACGACCGTCTTCCCCCGCGGCCGGTCGAGGAGACCCGGCAAGTTGCCGCGTGCCGCCTCCTTCGCCGCCGGCGCGACACCGTCCTCGAGGTCGACGATCACCGCATGCGCGTCGGACGCGAGTGCCGTCTCGACCCGATCCGGGCGGTCGGCGGGAACGAACAGCCAGGTCAGCGGCGGGACGCTCACGCCGAGAAGTGCTGGTAGTCCTTCGCGCCGACCAGCGGCCGCCCCAGCCGCAACCGACCGCGTCGAACGCCCGGACGAGCGCGTGGTCCTCTGCCGCCATCCCGGGACGGAACGGTGTTCGGGTGACGTAGTCCGGCTCGCGGGGTGCGACGTCGTGCCCGCGCTCGTCACGTACGGGTTCTCGATCGGGTTGACGTCGATCGCCCGGCCGTACGCGTGCTCGGACCAGCGCGTCGTCCCGTCGACGTAGCGGCAGTTGAAGGCCGAGGTGTTGTCGGCCTCGATCGAGCGGAAGTCGCTGCCGCCGTAGGCGTCGACCGGCACCATCCGCCGGATCGGGAAGCCCTCGGCGTAGAGCCGGCGGAGGACCGCGAGCATCTGGGAGGCGACGTCGCGGTGGACGATCACCGTGCCGGTGTGGTCGTGGCCGTCGAAGCCGTGATACGTGGCCCTGATCGCGCGCAGGTCTGCGAGGCCGACGGGGCAGCCGCGGTGCCACGAGACTCCGGTCATCTGCCGGGCGAGCGCCGCCGAGATGGCGGCGATGTTGCCGCGGAAGGCGGTCGGGCTCGAGTGGGCCGCGCTCGCTCCCGCCGCAACTGCAGCGACGCTCCCCACGACGACGAGCGAGATCAGCGCCCCGATGCAACTCCTGGGCATCCAGGGCCGCATGATGGCAGTACTTGCGGGTGGCCACCACCGCTCTCCACGTACGATCGCGGCATGGAGTCCACGACCCTGGGACGCTCGAATCTCGAGGTGTCGCGTGTCGGGCTCGGCTGCAACAACTTCGGCCGCAGGCTCGACTTCGAGGCGTCGCGGGCCGTCATCGAGGCAGCCCTCGACGCGGGCGTCACCTTCCTCGACACCGCCGACATGTACGGAACCGGTGACAGCGAGCGGTTTCTCGGCGGGACGCTGCGCGACCGCTCGGACGTCGTCGTCGCCACGAAGTTCGGCAAGGACATGGGCGGCGCGAACGGCGACGCGCCCGGTGGGTCGCGCGCATACATGCGCCGCGCGCTCGACGCCTCACTCGACCGGCTCGGCCGGGACCACATCGACCTCTACTACTACCACCGCCCCGACGGCGTGACGCCGCTCGAAGAGACGCTCGGCGCGATGCACGAGCTGGTGGGCGAGGGGAAGGTGAGATGGCTCGGACTGTCGAACGTGGACAGCGACGCAGCTCCGAGAGGCGGCGGCCCTCGCCGCAGCGCGGCTCGAGCCCGATCGTGGCCGTGCAGAACCGCTACAGCCTCATGCACCGCGACGACGATGCCGTTGTCCTGCCCGTCGCTCTCGAGCACGGGATCGGCTACATCCCGTACTTCCCGCTCGAGAGCGGGCTCCTGACGGGCAAGTACCGGCGTGGCGACGCACATCCCGAAGGAGCCCGGCTGACCGGAACCGACGACGGGCGGCTCAGTGACGAGCGGCTCGCGCGGGTCGAGGCGCTCGAGGCGTTCGCGACCCGGCATGGCCACACGCTGCTCGAGCTCGCGATCGGCGGCCTCGCCTCCATTCCGGGGTCGCCTCGGTCATCGCGGGCGCGACCTCGCCGGAGCAGGTGCGGGCCAACGCGTCGGCCGGGAGCCGGCACCTGACCGACGCGGAGCTCGAGGAGTTGGCGAGCCTCTAGGGCCCGGCGTCCACGCCCTTGACGACCGGGCCGCCGACACCGAGCTTGGCGGCCATCCAGTCGAGCTGATCCGCGTAGGCGGCGCGCGAGGGGGCATGGCCCTGGTCGTACCAGCGCACCTCTGCCGCGCCGCCGGCCGCCTTCGCGAGCGCCTGCAGCGCCTTGCGCGGCACGATCTCGTCCGTCCGGCCGTCCTGGAGGAGGATCGAGCCGGAGCGCGCGTGCGCGATCCAGCGCAACGGGTCGACCGCCCCGAGCTCGCGGCGGACGGTCGGACGGAGCTCCGCCGGGGCCAGCGCGGCGTACTCCGAGACGGGCGGCGATCCTCCGGAGAAGAGGTCGAGTGCGCGGAGCCGGGGCTCGACGCCGGCGAGGATGGCGCCGACGCGGGCGCCGGCGCTCCAACCCACGAGACCGATCTCGCTCCGGTCGACCTCCGGCAGCGCCTGCAGCGCATCGACGGCGCGGCGGGCGGCGATCACCGTCCCGACGGCCGCCCTTCGCTCGGCCGCCAGCCGCTGCTCGGCGGCCGCCTGCGCCGGGACGGAGCCCTCGGGCATCGTGATCGTCAGCGCAACGACGCCCCGCGCGGCCATCCACGTCGCGGGGAGCAGGAGCTGGGTGCGGTCGCCGCCCGAGCCGTGCAGGTAGAGAACCGCAGGGAACGGCCCCTTGCCGGGCGGAACGGCCAGCAGGCCGTCCACGCGGCGCCCGCCGGCCCTGAACGAGACGTCGTGGATCCGGATCGCGTAGTCATGGTTGACGACGCCGCGATCGACGTAATGGAGCGGCGCGGCGGCGTCGTAGGCGAACGGCGTGGTCTTGGCGCTGCCGCGCTCTCCGTCGTCGTCGTCTGAGCCGCCGCAACCGCCGAGCACGACTGCGAGGGCGAGGATGACCACGAGAGGCTTCATCGATGAGTCGGGGTGGTCGGACTCGAACCGACGAACTTCCGCGTCCCAAACGCGGCGCTCTACCAGGCTGAGCTACACCCCGTAGCCGTTCGTACGTGCGGACAGCATGGCAGTTTGCACAGACGAGTTCGCACTTCGCGATCTCGTCCAGTGACGAAACGGCGGCTGTTCTTGGAGCTAGCCGTACCCGACGTCGGCCGTCTTGTCCGTGCCAGGAAGATGATCCCAGTGCATCGCGGCGGGTGAAATCGACCCCCGCAATCGGCGCATGCGACCGTCCTTGAGACTCTGGTACCAGTCGATGAATGCACCTGCGCCGTCTGTACTTCTGCCGCGTCCCGGTGCTCCCGTCGCCGACGATGGTAGTTGGCGTCGTACGCTTTACGGCAACTCTTGCACCACGCCTGCCGACCCCGGCGCGTCGAGCGGTGAAACGCCGATTCCGGCTTGAGCGCGCCACACCGGCCGCATGTAGCCTCACATTCATGTTGTCATATTAGACATCGAATCGGACGGACTTACGTCGCGACGACGACGACCAGCCGCCTCGGCCCGTGCACACCCTCGACGCGGCTCAGCTCGATGTCGCTCGTCGCCGAAGGCCCGGAGACGAGCGTGATCGGCCGGCCCGCCCTCGCACTCGGCTCGAGCGCCGCGATCAGCTCCGGCACGGTTTCGACGATGTCGCCCGCCCGGATCACGCAAACGTGCAGGTCGGGGACGAGGCTCAGCGCCCTCCGGCCCTGCCCGGGGCGGCCGTCAAGGGCGATCGTGCCGGTCTCGGCGCAGCCCGCCGCGCACGTCGTCAGGGCGCCGTCGAGCGCATCGAGTCGATCGGGCGCGAGAGCATCGTCGTCCACCAGCGTGAGCCCCTCGGGCCGCAGCGAGACATCGAGGTCGACGGGCACCCCGACCGTCCGGGCGCCCTCGCCCGCGAACGCCGCGACGACGGCTGTCCGGGGGTCGTTCGTCACGACCACCGTCGCCTTGTAGTCGCGCACCCGCTCGACGAAGAGCTCCACGACCGCCTCGCGGTCGAGCGCGCCCGTCAGGCGGTAGCCCCGGGCGGCGGGAGGCGGGGCAGGGCGGTCGGCCAGCGCGATCCGGATGCGCCCGAGCACCTCCTCACGCGCGCTCACGGGACTCCCACCACTCGCGGAAGGTCTCCGCCGGCAGCGCCGGCAGGTCGCGCGCCCGCCCCCAGGCCGAGAGCGGGCCCGGTGGGAAACGCGCGATCCAACCGTCGCGGGCGAAGGGCCGCTGCAGCGAGCGTGCCAGCCGCTGCGCCCGCTCGTAGCCCTCCCTCGTCGCGAAGGCGCGCCCGATCGCCTTCAGCGCGCGACCCTCGACCCCGGCCCGCTCGCGCGCCACCGCCTTCGCGCGCTCGTGCACGAGGATCGACGGAATGTCGATGGCGACCGGGCAGACGTCGTAGCAGGCGCCGCAGAGCGACGACGCGAACGGCAGCGACGCGACTGCACCGCGCTCGCCCGCGAGCTGGGGCGCCAGGATGGCGCCGATGGGGCCGGCGTACGGCGTGTGGTAGGCGTGCCCGCCGGTCTGCCGGTAGACGGGGCAGACGTTGATGCACGCCGAGCAGCGGATGCAGCGGAGCGCCGGGCGTCCGGACGGGTCCGCGAGCACGCGCGTCCTCCCGGCATCGAGCAGCACGAGGTGGAAGCGCCTCGGCCCGTCGCCGGCGCGCACCCCGGTCCAGAGCGACGTGTACGGGTTCATGCGCTCGCCCGTCGCGGAGCGCGGGAGCAGCTGCAAGAAGACCTCGAGGTCGCGGAAGCGTGGAATCGCCTTCTCGATCCCCATCACCGTGATCAGCACCTCGGGCAGCGTCGTGCACATACGGCCGTTGCCCTCCGACTCGACGACGCAGACGGTGCCGGTGTCGGCGGCCGCGAAGTTCGCGCCGGAGATCGCGACCCGTGCCCGCAGGAACGCCTCGCGCAGGTGCAGCCGTGCCGCCTCCGCGAGCTCGCCCGGCTCGTCCGAGAGGCCCGGCAACCGGAAGCGCTCGCGGAAGAGGTCCCGGATCTCGGCCCGGTTCTTGTGGATCGCGGGCACGAGCAAATGCGACGGGCGCTCTCCCGCGAGCTGGATGATCAGCTCGGCGAGGTCGGTTTCGAGCGGCCGGATGCCGGCTCCCTCGAGCGCCTCGTTGAGCCGGATCTCGTCGGTCGCGAGCGACTTCACCTTGACGACCTCGTCGACGCCCTCGGCCTGCACGAGCGCGGTGACCGTCTCGTTCGCCTCGGCCGCGTCGCGCGCCCAGTGCACGGTGCCTCCGGCGGCCTGCACGGACGACTCGAGCCCGACGAGGACCTCGTCGAGCCGGTGGAGCGCCTCGTCCTTGATCGCCGCCCCCGCCGAGCGAAGGAGCTGCCAGTCGGGAACCTCAGCCACGACGGCCCCGCGCTTCGCGCGAATCGTCTCGGTCGCGTGCCGGATGTTCGCGCGCACGGCGCGATTCGCGAGGGCGGCCGGTGCCTCGTGCGGGAAGCTCTCGGGACGTGCGTCACGGGCGGCGGCGCTCAGAGGCTTCAGCCTCTCCCCCGGGTTCCTGGCCCTCATGACGCCAGCACCTCGGCGAGGTGCACGGGACGCACGGTCGAGCCCCGCCGCCGCAGCCCCCCGCCGATGTGCATCAGGCAGGAGCTGTCGCAGGCGCAGACGTTCGCCGCTCCCGAGGCGGCGATCGCCACCAGCTTCTCGTCCAGCATCGCGGCCGAGACGTCGGCGTTCTTGACCGCGAACGTCCCGCCGAAGCCGCAGCACTCCTCCGCCTGCGGCAGGCCTACGAGCTCGACGCCGGGAACCGCGGCGAGAAGCCGCAACGGCGCGTCGCCCACTCCGAGGAGCCGCAGCGAGTGACACGTCGGGTGGTAGGCGATCGTGCCCGCGAAGCCGGAGCGGACATCCTCGACCCCGATCACGCCGGTAAGGAACTCGGAGAGCTCCCAGGTCCGCGCCGGCACGCCGCGGTCGGCGCCGCCGAGCAGCTCCGGGAAGTGGGCTCGCACCTGGGCGGCACAGGATCCCGACGGGGTCACCACGGCCTCGTAGGGCTCGAAGATCTCGACGAAGCGGCGCGCGAGCAGCTCCGCTGCGGCCGGGTAGCCCGAGTTTGCGTGCATCTGGCCGCAACACGTCTGCTCGGCAGGGAAGGCGACCTCGATCCCGAGACGCTCGAGCACCGTCACCGTCGCCTTGCCGACCTCCGGGTACAGCGTGTCCGCGAGGCAGGTCACGAACAGGGCCACGCGCTCGATCATCGCGCCGTGAGCCTACTAGTGCGGCGTCTCGTAACGATCATTTCCGGTCGAACGTTGCGGGACACCCACTGGGCTGCCGCACGAGGCGGATGGGCGGATAGCCTCGCGCGGTGACCGAGCTCGCGCTTCCGCCTGGACAGCTTTCGGGCCACCGCCGCCCGCGGCTCGGCTACGCGATGGTGATCGCCGCTGCGACGCTGTTCGCCGTCAACGGCGCCGTCTCGAAAATCGCCCTCGACGGCAGCGACATCGGCACCGTCCGCTGGACGGAGCTGCGATCGACGGGCGGCTTCGTGGGCCTCGCCCTCGGGCTCGCGCTCCTGGCGCCGGGGCGGCTCCGCATCGGCACGCGGCGAGAGCTCGGGCGGCTTGCGTTCTACGGCGTCGTTGGCTTCGCGCTGGTGCAGTGGCTCTACTTCGTGGCGATCGACAGGCTCCCCATCGGGATCGGGCTCCTGTTCGAGTTCACGGCGCCGGTCCTGATCGCACTGTGGGCGCGCTTCGCGTGGCACGAGCCGGTGCGCCGGCGCGTCTGGCCCGCGCTCGCCCTCGTCCTCGTCGGCCTGGGGCTCGTGGCGCAGATCTGGGACGGGCTCACCCTGGACGGGGTCGGCGTCGCGGCCGGCCTCCTCGCGGCGATCGCGCTCGCGGTCTTCTACCTCATGGGCGAGCGTCTCGTGGGACCGCGCGACCCGATCTCGGTGACGTGCTTCGGGCTCGGCTTCGCCTCGCTCGCCTGGGCGATCGTCGCCCCGTGGTGGAGCTTCCCGACGTATGCACTGCGCACGTCGGTCGAACTGCCGCACGGCCTCTTCACCGTGCCGGTCGCCGTGCTCGCGCTGTGGGGGATCGTCCTCGGCACGATCGCGCCGTTCACGCTCTCGATCTCCGCCCTGAGGCACCTGCCGGCGACGACGGTCGGGATCGTCGCGACGTTCGAGCCGGTCGCGGCGGCGGTCATCGCGTGGGTCTGGCTCGGGGAAGCTCTCGTCGCGGTCCAGATCGCGGGCGGCGTCGTCGTGCTGGCCGGGATCCTGCTCGCCGAGACCTCGCGCTGACCGGCCGCTGGGTCACCGATACCCTGTCGGCATGGTGGAACGGGTCCTGCTCGCGTCGCCGCGCGGCTACTGCGCGGGCGTCGAGCGCGCGGTGGAGACGGTGGAGAGGGCGCTCGAGCACTACGGCGCGCCCGTCTACGTGCGCAAGCAGATCGTGCACAACATCCACGTCGTCCGAGACCTCGAGGCCCGAGGGGCGATCTTCGTCGAGGAGGAGACCGAGGTGCCGGAGGGTGCCACGATCGTCTACTCGGCGCACGGCGTCGCCCCGAGCGTGCACGCCAACTCGGCCTCGCTCCGGCACGACGTGATCGACGCGACGTGCCCGCTCGTGATGAAGGTGCACGTGCAGGCGCGGCGCTACGCCGACGACGGCTACACGGTGATCCTCATCGGTCATGCAGGCCACGAGGAGGTCGTCGGCACGATGGGCGAGGCGCCGGAGGCGACGATCCTCGTGCAGGACGTGGCCGAGGCGGAGGCGCTCGACCTGCCCGCCGACGCGCGGATCGCCTACATCACGCAGACGACGCTGTCGGTCGACGAGACGTCCGAGATCATCGGCGTCCTCCGACGGCGCTTTCCGCACGTGCACGCGCCGCGCAAGGAGGACATCTGTTACGCGACGTCCAACCGCCAGTGGGCCGTGAAGGAGATGCTGGCCGAGATCGACCTCCTGCTCGTGCTCGGCTCGAAGAACTCGTCGAACTCGAACCGGCTCGTCGACGTGGCCCGGGCGGCCGGGGTCGCGGGCCACCTGATCGACGACGAGACCGAGATCGACGAGCGCTGGCTCGAGGGCGTGCGCACGGTCGGCATCTCCTCGGGCGCCTCGGCGCCGGAGCGTCTCGTCACCCGGCTCTGCGACTGGTTCCGCGAGCGCGGGGTCGAGCGGATCGACCCGTTCCAGATGACGACGGAGGACGTGACGTTCAAGCTCCCCGTCGAGCTCAGGCGCGAGCTCGCCCTGGCCGAGTCGCAGCGCTGAGCAACGCCCGCGTCAGGCGACGCGGATGGCCGGCTCTTCCGCCTCGCCGACCTCGACCGAGACTGCGAGCGTCTCCTTCGCGATCCACTCCGAGTGCTGGAGCAGGTCGTCGTCGGCACCGCCGATCGTGAGCGTGATGCGGTCGGTCAGCTCGAGCCCCGCCTCTTTCCGCATCGAGTTGACGCGGTGGATGAGCTCGTACACACGTCCCTCGAGGGCGAGCCCGTCGTCGACGGCGGTGTCGAGCGCGACGGTCACGCCGGCGTCCGCCGCGACCGACCAGCCGTCCCGGCCGGCACGCTCGACGAGCACCTCGTCGGGCCCCAGCTCGTGTCCCGCCACGAGGAGCCTGCCGTCGCCGAGCTCCTCGAACGCACCCGCCTGCAGCGCCGCCCGGACGGTCGCGAGCTCCTTGCCGAGCCTCGGGCCGAGCACGGGCAGGTGCGGCTTGACGCGCAGCTCTGCGTCGACGTGGCCGAACTCCACCGTCTTGACGCGGAGCTCCTCCACGATCTCGTCGGCATGGTCGGCGGCCAGCGGAGCGCCCTCGACGACGATGCGCCGCAGCGGTTGGCGCAGCTTCAGGCCCGCCGCCGCGCGAGCCTGGTGCCCGAGCGCCACGACGCGCCGCAGCTCGGCGACCTCGGCCAGCAGGGCTGCAGCGGGCGTCCGCGCCTCGGGCCAGCCCGCGAGGAAGATCGAATCGGGTGCCCCGTCGGCGACGTCGCGCACGAGCGCCTGCCAGAGGTGCTCGGCGAGGAACGGCATCACCGGCGCGATCGCCCGCAGCCCCTGCACGAGCCCGAACCAGAGCGTGCGGAGCGCCGTCTCGTCGCCGTCCCAGAAGCGGCGCCGCGAGCGCCGGATGTACCAGTTCGAGAGGTCGTCGACGTAGGCGTCGAAGGCGCGCGTGACGTCCACGGTGAGCCAGCGCTCGTAGCCCGCCTCGGCCTCCTCGACGAGCTGCGCCGCCCGCTCGACGAGCCACCGGTCGAGCGGCTGCAGCGTCGCATCGGGGCCGCCGTTCGCGAGGTCGGCGTAGACGGGCCGGAACGACTCGATCGAACCGTAGTCGGCGAGGAACTTGGCCGAGTTCCAGAGCGTGAGCAGCCGCCGTTTGATCTCCTGCGCCGGCCCGAAGCCGAAGAGGAGATTGCGGTCGGGAGGCTGCGAGCAGTACTGCCACCGCATCACGTCCGCGCCCATGCGGGCAAAGGCGTCCGGAGCGTCGATCGTATTCCCCCACGAGCTGTGCATCTCGCGGCCCGTCTCGTCGAGCATCTTCTCGTAGCCGAGCACCTTGCGGAACGGCGTGCGCCCCGTCAGCACGACCGACATGAAGAGCTGCGAGTAGAACCAGAGCCTGATCTGCTCGCGCATCTCCGAGACCCAGTCGGCGGGGAACCACTCCTCCCAGTAGGCGTGGTCGGGCAGGTCGGCGGTGGTCAGCCCCTTCGCCGCGCCCGTCGCGTAGCCCTGCGGCACGTACTCGCCGCTCTGCCAGCCGAGCGTCGAGAACGGGACGATGCCCGCGTCGAGCCAGACGTCGCCCACCTCCTCGATCCGTTGCGCCGGCTCGCCGCAGACCTCGCAGCGGATCGGAACCTCGTCGATCCACGGGCGCCGCAGCTCCTCGAGCTGGTCGAGCCCGCCGAGCGCCCGCTCCTCCAGCTCGGCCCGCGAGCCGATCACGTTCAGGTGCCCGCAGGAGCATGGGTAGAACGGGAGCGGCAACCCGTAGTAGCGGCGGCGCGAGATGTTCCAGTCGCCCATGTTGCGCAGCCAGTCGTCCATGCGCTTGCCCATGTACGCCGGCGTCCACTCGACGGTGGCGTTGGCGTCGAGCAGCGGCTGCCGCAGCTCGTCGACCGCGATGAACCAGTCGTCCGAGAGGCGGAAGATCAGCGGCGTGTGGCAGCGCCAGCAGAAGGGGTAGCTGTGCTCGACCGTGCCCGCGCGCACGAGCAGGCCGCGATCTCCGAGGTCACCGACGATCTGCTCCGCGGCCTCCACCGTCGAGAGCCCGTGCAGCCAGCCGTACTCCGGGTAGAAGCGGCCGCTCTCGTCGACGGGCGTGAGCACGTCGAGGTCGAAGGTCTTCGAGAGCTCGAAGTCCTCGGCGCCGCAGCCGGGGGCGATGTGGACGATGCCCGTGCCGGTGTCGAGGGCGACCTCGGCCCACGGGATCACCCGATGCTCGACTGCGCCGCCCGGCTCGAGCGTGTCGAACGGGCCCCTGTAGCGGAGACCGACGAGCTCCGCGCCCTTGACGACCTTCGTGAAGCGCTCGTCGGGAAACAGGGCGGTGGCGACCCACTCGCCGTCCTCGAGCAGCCCGTAGTCGGCCTCGGGATTGACCGCCGCGGCGACGTTGGCGGGCAGCGTCCAGGGGGTGGTCGTCCAGACGACGATCCATTCGCCGTCACGGTCGAGCAGCGGGAAGCGTACGTAGAGCGACGGGTCGGTCCGATCCTCGTAGTGCCCGTGCAGCTCGTGCGCGGAAATCGACGTGCCGCAGCGCGGGCACCACTCCGTCGAGCGGTGGCCGACGTACAGCCAGCCGCGCTCGTGCACGAGCGCGAGGAAACGCCAGATGTACTCGATGTTCGTGTCCGAGAAGGTGAAGTAGTCCTTGCCCCAGTCCATCCACTGGCCCAGCCGGATCGAGCCCTCGGTCAAGGCGCGCGACGACGTGACAACCACCTCGCGGCAGCGGCGGGCGAACTCGGCGAGGCCGAACTCCTCGATTTCGCGCTTCGAGTTGAGCCCGAGCGAGCGCTCGACGCCGACCTCGATCCACAGCCCCTGGCAGTCGAAGCCGTTCTGGTAGCGCTGGTGGTAGCCGCGGAGTGCCTTGTAGCGCTGGAAGACATCCTTCAGCGTCCGGCCCCACGCCGTGTGGACGCCGAGGACGTCGCGATTCGCGGTCACGGGACCGTCGACGAAGCTGAACCGGGGCCCGTCGGCATTGAGCGCGCGGAGCGTTGCGAACGTCGACTCGCGCTCCCAGAGATCGAGCACCTCGCGCTCGAGCGCGTCGTGGTCGGGCTTGTCCGGGAAGGATGCGAACATCATCAGATTCTAGGGAACACGGATTGGCCGCTTTTCGTTGTAAAGGGGTAGGACCGACACAGAATCGGCAATAGAGCACTGAGCGAAAGGAATCGATGGCAACTGCAGTGAAGAACGACACGTTCGAGCAGGAAGTGATCCAGAGCGAGACTCCCGTGCTCGTCGACTTCTGGGCGGAATGGTGTGGCCCGTGCCACGCGGTCGCGCCCGTGCTCGACCGCATCGTCGAGGAACAGGCGGGCGAACTCAAGCTCGTCAAGGTCAACATCGACGAGGAGCGCGAGCTGGCAGAGCGCTACGGCATCGCGTCGATCCCGACGATGATCCTGTTCCGTGACGGCCAGCCGGCCGTGTCGGTCATCGGTGCGCAGCCGAAGGGCGCGATCGAGCGCACACTCGGCCTCATCTCCTGATCAAGCTTCTCCCCTCCCCTCCCCCCAGTCGACGAGCCGGCCGCAAGGTGCGGCTCGTCGGCTTTTCGGGGTACCGTTCCGGCATGAGCCCGCGTCACGTCCCGGCCTCCGTCACGGAGCTCCAGCGCGTGGGGCTCTTCGGATCGCTGAGCGGCGAGACGATTGCGAAGCTCGCCGGGCGCATGGTGCGGGAGGACGTTCCGGCCGGCCATGCCTTCACGGTCGAGGGGGAGTACACCGACCGCTTCTACGTGCTCCTCTCGGGCCTTGCCGCAGTGACGCAGGAGGGTCGCGGCGCCCGCGCCGTCATCCGGCCCGGGGAGACGTTCGGCGAGGTGGCGCCGCTGATGCGGATGGAGCGCACCGCGACGGTCACCGCGATGACGCCGTGCGTCGTCGCGAGCTGCGACCGTGAGACGTTCGACGAGCTCCTGCGGCCCCTCTACGTCGCCGACTGACTCCCGACCTCGAGTACGACCGCATCGGACAACACCGGCCAGGCGGCCTTGGCCCAGTCGCCGAAGCGCCTGGTCGTCACCGCCGCACACGCGAGGCCGAGATCGGGGTCGACCCAGAGGAAGGTGCCCGCGCCGCCGAAGTGGCCGAACGTGCGGGGCGAGGTGAGGCCGCCCGACCAGTGCCCCGCCTTCGTGCCCTTCAGCTCGACGCCAAGCCCCCAGTCCAGCGGGCTGAACCGCCCGTAGTCGGGGCAGAACGCCGTCGAGGCCCGGGAACTGGACCGCCACCATCTCGTCGCGCGTCTCCGGGGCGACGAGGGCCGGCGCGAGGAGCTCGCGGCCGAGCGCGAGGACGTCCTCGAGCGAAGCGTGCATGCCGGCGCCGGGGTGCCCCTCGGGATCGAGGCCGAGGGCGAGCGGGCCGGCAGACGGCCTCCCGCACGTAAGCGGCGAACGGCATCTCGGCGCGGCGGGCGACGTGCGCCCCGAGCACCGCGAAGCCCTCGTTCGAGTAGATGCGCCTGCGCCCGGGCCGTGAGATCGGCGCCTCGCCTTCGAAGGGGAGCCCGGACGTGTGCGCGAGCAGGTGGCGCACCGTCGACCCGGGCGGCCCGGCCGGCTCGTCGAGGTCGACCACGCCCTCCTCCGCGGCGACGAGCGTCGCCAGGGCGGCCACCGGCTTCGACACCGATGCGAGCGGGACGGCGCGGCCGGCGTCCCCGTGCGTTGCGAGTGTCGCATCCGCGCGGGTGACTCCGGCCGCCGCGAACGGCACGTCCCAGGCGTCGATCTGGCGCAGGGCCTCCACGGCGCGCGATACTACCCCGCGATGGAACGCCGCCGGATCTCCGGGCATTCACCGTTCGAGGGAGTTGCCGGATTCTCCCGAGCGGTCGTGGTCGGCTCGAGCGTGCACGTGGCCGGCACGGCGCCGATCCCACCCGACGGCTCGCCCACCCCGGACGGAGCCTACGACCAGGCTCGGCTCTGCCTCGAGATCATCGCCGAGGCGCTCGAGCGAGCCGGATCGTCGCTCGCGGACGTCGTGCGCACACGGATGTTCGTGACGGATCCCGCGCACTGGAAGGAGGTGGCGCGTGCGCACGGCGAGGCATTCGGCGAGACGAGGCCGGCCGCGACCTGCGTCGTCACGTCGCTCCTCGACCCATCCTGGAAGGTCGAGATCGAGGCGGACGCGGTGATCCCGTGAGTGCAGGAACGAGCAAGCAGGTCGTCCCGCCCGACATCCTCGGCGAGCCCGGCGTCGTGAGCGACAGCGGCGCGAGCGTGCTCGACCACCGCTTCGGCGAGAGCGACCCGTACACGCTCGGTGTAGAGGAGGAGTACCAGCTGCTCGACGGCTCGTCCTTCGACCTCGTCCAGCACATCGACACCGTTCTCGCGGCGATCGAAGGGCACGAGCTCGAGCCGCAGATCAACCCGGAGCTGATGCAGTCCGTGCTCGAGATCGCGACGCCCGTCTGCCGCACGCCGGCGGAGGTCATGCGGGAGCTCGTCAAGCTCCGCGGCTACGTGTGCGGCATCGCACGCGAGCAGGGGCTCCGCCTCGGCTCGGCGGGGACGCATCCCTTCAGCCTGTTCGAGCGCCAGCGCATCACGGCGAAGGACCGCTACCGGCAGCTCGTCGACCAGCTCCAGTACGTCGCCCGCCGCGAGCTCATCTTCGGGATGCACATCCACGTCGCGATCGACGATGCGGAGAAGGCGATCAAGGTGATGAACGGCCTGCTCCCGCAGCTCGCACCGCTGCTCGCCCTCGCTGCGAGCTCGCCGTTCTGGCGGGGCGAGCCGACGGGGCTGATGTCGAGCCGCCAGATGGTCTTCTCGGCGTTTCCGCGCTCGGGGCCGCCGCCCCGCTTCCGCGACTACACCGACTACGCCGAGGTCGTCGGCCAGCTCGAGCGCACGGGATGCATCGCCGACTACACCCACATCTGGTGGGACATCCGCCCGCACCCGAGGCTCGGGACGATCGAGATCCGCGTCTGCGACGCGGTGACCCGGGTCGAGGACGCCGTCGCGATCGCCGCGTACTGCCAGGCGTTCGTCAAGCTGCTCTCGGAGCGGTACGACGCGGGCCAGGAGATCCCGACCTACCACCGGATCCTGACGACCGAGAACAAGTGGCTCGCGGCCCGCTACGGGCTCGACGCCCCGGTGATGGATCTCGCTACCGGCAGGCGCATCCGGATCCCGATCGCGAAGCTCGTGCGCAGAACGCTGCGGGAGATCGAGCCGCACGCCCGCGAGCTCGGCTCGGAGCGCGAGCTCGAGGGCATCCAGGCGCTGCTCGACCGTGGCAACAGCGCCGACCGGCAGCTGCGGATCTTCAACGCCAACCACGACATCGTCGAGGTCGTCGAGGAGATCGCGGTCGCGACCGAGCTGTTGCCCACGCTCAGCGTCTGACGTCTCGCGTCTCAGCCCGGGGGCCGCACGCTCAGGACGCGGAAGCTCCGCAGGTCGATCGAGGCGAGGCGGCCGAGGCCCGGCTGGCGCAGGCTCAGCGTGGCGCCGTCGCCGCTGACCTGGAGCCGCACCCGGGAGATCGCGTCGCCGACGCCCTTCCAGGGCAGGTCGAGGCAGACGGCCGTACGCCGCGAGGTGTCGAGGCCGTGGACGAAGGCCGTGCCGTTCGGCTTCGCGTACAGCGTGTAGGCCCAGATGCGATTCGGGCTCCACGCGCGCGTCATCGGCGACCCGAGCATCTCCTCGTCGGGCTCGCGCTGGTCGACGATGGCCCCGGGCACGACGGTGCCGCGGACGGCGTCGATCGCGCGAACGCTGTAGTGGCCCGAGCCCGGCGCGCCGTACTGCAGCGCGTAGATCGTCGACCCGTCGTGCGAGAGGGCGTCGAACGCCCAATGGCCGGGCAGCTCGATCCGCCGGCGCGCTTGCAGCGTCTTCGCGTCGAGGACGAGGAACGTCGTGCGCAGGGCGTAGGCACGCGAGGAGAAGGAGGAGAGCACGAGCCGACGGCCGTCAGCGGAGAGGCCGTCCCTCGTACCGTCCCACGTGACCTGCGGGACGCCGAACGTCCCCCTGAAGCTCCCGAAGCCGATCACGCGGCCGTCGCGGACTCGGATGGCGGCGATCGTCGTCGAGTCCGGTGCTCCCGTGAGGGCGACATAGCGCACGCCGCCGCCGGGGGAGACGACGCCGTCCCAGCCGACGAGCGGATCCGGCGTCGGGCCGCCCTTGCCTGCGGTGCTTGGCGCGACGACGAGCAGGGCGGTCGCGCCGAGCACGGCGACGCACGTCAGGAATCTCATCTCAGCCTCCTCGTTCCGGTGTGAGTGGTGATGGGATGCGCGGCATCGTCAGCCCGCCTCGACGATGCAGGCGTCGTGCGCCGACCGCGCGACGCGCCGCATGATCCGGGTGGCCCCGTTCGCGGCGAAGAGGCAGACGGTGCCGCCGCCGAGCGACGGGGTGACGCCGAGCCTCCGCCCGAACGTCGTGTCGGGGTCGCTCAGCGAGACGTTGTAGGAGCCGACGGGCACGCGTGTGGCGGGGCCGGCCGCGCTTCCGTCGAGGCGGTGGACAGAGAGCGTGCCGTCGTCGACCGCTCGTCACGTAGGCCCGGCTCCGCGAGAAGGCGACGTGCTGGGGCGGGGCGTCTGCCCGCAGCAGCGCGAGAGGCGTGGCGGATTCGCGCCCGTACACGGCGATCTTCCCCCGTGCGCCCGAGGTCAGCCAGACCCGCTCGCCACCCGGCGCCCACGCCACGTCGTGGGCGAGGAAGGGCGGGACGAGGGTATGCCGGAGTGCCGGCCGCAGGGGGTTGTCCGCGTCGAGGATCGCGACGCGACCCGCCTTGCTCCCGAGCACGACCCAGAGGCGCCGGCCGTCGTCGCTGAGTGAGAGATGCCGGGCGGGGCCCGGCAGTGCGACGTGGCCGGCGATCCGGCGGCGGGCGAGATCGACGACGACCACGCTCTCCCGCTTCGAGTCGCTGACATAGGCGATGCGCTCCGACGGGTGCATCGCCGTGTACCGCGGCTCGCCGAGCCCTCCGAGCTCGCCGGTGACCGTCAGCGTGGCCGTGTCGAGGATGCTGACCCGGCCGAGCGAGGTGTGGGCCACCAACGCCTGCCCGAAGACGTTGCCCTCGATGCTCCTCGGGCCGCGCACCGTCGGGATGCGCTTCACGATCCGCCCCGAGGACGTGTCGACCGCCACGACCCTCGACTCGAGGTCGGCGGTGACGAGCGCGACCACGCCGCCGCCGTTCGTCGCGGCCGTCAGTGCCCGGGGGAAGGCAGCGGTGACGAGGGGCGCGGCTGCGGCAGCGAGGAACGAACGACGCTTCATGCACCTCATACGCCTGAGGGGCCACAAGAGGTCCATGGACCTCCACGGGAGGAACGGCCGTATGTCCGGCATGGACCTCCGCGAGGCGAGCGGCCGTACAGTCGGCAGCGGATGGCGACGCGATGGCGAGATGAGCGGTCGCTCGTGCGCAGCGCGCAGAGTGGGTCGCCCGCTGCCTTCGAGGAGCTGTTCCGGCTCCACTGGAGCCGGGCCCACCGGGCGGCCTACCTCGTGGTGCACGATGTCGCTGCCGCCGAGGACATCGCGCAGGAGTCGTTCCTTGCCGCCGTGCGCAATCTCGACCGGTTCGACCGCCGGCGGCCGTTCGCACCGTGGCTGCACCGCATCGTCGTGAACCGCGCCATCGACTACGCCCGCGCCCGCGCGCTGCGGGCGGAGACCGGGCTCGAGCCCGACCTCTCGGCCGCAGGCCAGGCGCCGCCCGGGTCGCCGCCCGACGAGCCGCTGCTCGCGGCGATCGGACGCCTGCCCCCCGACCAGCGGGCGGTCGTCGTCCTGCGCCACCTGCTCGAGTACACGCCCGGCGAGATCGCCGACATGCTCGGCATCCCGCGCGGGACGGTCAATTCACGCCTCCGCCGGGGGCTCGACGCGCTCCGGGAGGTCGGCCGTGAAGCGTGACCTCGAGCGCATCGACATCCCCGGCGCGGTGGACGCCGAGGAGCGCGCGGCCCGCGTGGTCGCAGCCGCCTTCGCGGAACGTCAGCCCGTCCCCACGCGGCGCCGTGCCCGCCGCCCGCTCGCGGTCGCGGCCGCGGCGATCGCAATCGTCGCCGCCGTCCTCAGCCCGCCGGGCCGGGCCTTCGTCGACGACGTCCGCCGGGCCGTCGGCATCGAGGGCGCGGAGCCCGCACTCTTCTCGCTGCCCGCGCCGGGGCGACTGCTCGTCCACGCCGACAGCGGCGTCTGGGTCGCGAGGAGCGACGGGTCACGCCGGCTGCTCGGGGCCTACGAGGAGGCATCGTGGTCGCCCTTTGGCCGCTTCGTCGTCGCCGCCACGGGCAACGAGCTCGCGACCCTCGATCCCGAGGGTGACGTGCGCTGGACGCTCGCCCGCCCCGGCGTCCGGCTCCCCCGCTGGGGCGGCACCGCTACAGACACGAGAATCGCCTATCTGAGCGGTGACCGTCTGCGCGTCGTCGCGGGCGACGGCACCGGCGACGCGGCGGCCGGCGAGCGGCCGCCCGCCGAGGTCGCCCCCGCCTGGCGGGCCGGCTTCGGGTTCGTCCTCGCGTACGCCGACACGAGCGGGCTCGTCGACGCGCTGCTCCTCGCGAAGGGCGGGCAGCTGTGGACGTCGGAGGCGCCCGGGACGCCGCGATCGCTCGAGTGGTCGAGCGACGCCGAGCAGCTCCTCGTCCTCTCTGCCGGCCGGATCTCGATCCTCGACGCGGACAGCGGGCGCCGGCTCGGCGGCAAGGCCGCGGCGGACGTGGTCGCGGCCGCCTACCGGCCCGGCACGCACGCCTTCGCGGAGCTCCACGGCGGCCCCGGCGGGAGCAGGATCACGCTCGGCGAGAGGACGCTCTTCAGCTCCGGCGGCGAGCTGCGCGGGCTGACGTGGTCGCCGGACGGCCGCTGGCTGCTCACCGGCGCCCCGGAGGCCGACCAGTGGGTGTTCGTGCGCGCCGACGGGCGCGGGATCGTCGCCGTCTCGAACGTCTCGGCCCAGTTCCACTCGCAGACGTTCCCGCGTGTCGAGGGCTGGTGCTGCGGCGACACGTAGGATCGAGTCATGCTCGAGCCCGGCGCGACGATCCCCGACGTTCCCGTCTGGCCCGCGCTGCGCGAGGAGCCGGTCGGCCTCCGGCAGGTGCTGGCAGGCGAGGGATCGGCTCTCCTCTGCTTCTACGTCTTCGACTGGTCGGGCGGCTGAACGAACGAGATGCTGCTCCTGCGTGACAGGGGCGCCGACCTCAGGGCCGCGGGCGTGCGGCCGTTCGCCATCTCGCGCGACTCGCCGTGGTCGCACGACGCCTGGTCGGCGCAGCTCGGGATCCACGACGTCCCGCTTCTCTCGGACTGGAACGGCGAGGCGACCCGCGCCTTCGACGTGGCGTACGAGGTCCTCGGGATGAAGGATGTCGCCGACGCGGAGCGCGTTCCTGATCGAGGGCGATACGGTCAGGGCCTCGTGGCTGCTCGAGAGGGAGATGCCGGACATCGACGCGGTGATCGCGGCCGCTTCCTCGCTCTAGCGCTCGCGCTCTACGTCGCCTGCGGGCTCTGGGCGACATGGCCGGCGGTGCGCCACGTCGACGGCCGCTACCTCGCCCGGCCGGCTCCGGGCGGCGGCGAGGCCGCGGCGGGAGACCACCTGCAGCTCGGCTGGGCGTTCTGGCTCCCGGGCCACCAGCTCGACCGCGGGGCGGCGCCGTGGGCCGACCCGTATTCGTTCCGCCCCGAGGCGAGCGCGTCGCCGAACCTGCAGGGGTGGCTCCTCGGCCTCCCCTTCTGGCCGCTCAGCGTGCTCTTCGGGAACGTTTGGGCGTACGACCTCGTCGTGCTGCTCTCGTTCGTGGCGGCCGGCGGGCTCGCCTGCTGGTGGCTGCGGGCTCTCGGCCTCGGGCGCGGGGCGGCGCTCGCGGGCGGCCTCGTCTTCGCGCTGGCGCCCTACCGGGTGGGGCAGTCGACCGGGCACCTCCTCGGGCTGATCTCGTTCCTCCTCCCTGCGACGCTGCTCGCCCTCGAGCGGCGGCGCTTCGTGTGGGCGGCGCTCGCCCTGGCCGCGATCCCGCTCTCCGGCCAGATCCACCTGACGATGGGAGCGGTCGCCCTCGCACTCGGGTACACGTGGGCACGCGTTCCGCGCCCGGACTGGTGGAAGGGCGCGGCGGGAGCGCTCTGCGCCGCGGCGGCGGCGATCGTCGTCCAGCAGACCGTGGTCGAGGGCTCGATCGCCGGGGGCGGACGCTCGTTCGCACAGGTCCGGCACTACTCGGCGGAGGTCTCGGACATCGTCACGCGGGGAGTCGGGGCCGGGATCGAAGAGCTCGTCTTCGTGGGCTGGCTCACGCCGGTCCTGGCGCTGGCGGGCCTGTGGGCGGTCAGGCGCCGGCGCGGCCTCGCCCTCCTGCTCGCGCTCGCAGCCGTCATTCCGTACGTGCTCGCACTCGGCTCGAACGCGCCCCTGTACGAGCCGCTCTGGCACGCCCTCCCTCCGCTCCGCTTCGCGCGCGTGCCCGAGCGGCTGCTGCCGATCGCCTGCCTCGCCGTCGCCGCGCTCGTCGCGTGCGCCCTCGACGCAGCCGCGCGACAGTGGCGGACGACCCGTGTACCGTTCGCCCTCGTGGCCGCCGTGGCGATGATCCTGCTCGCAGCGGACGTGCGGGTCCCGGTCTTCGGCGCCGTCGCCGCGGACGACGGCAACGCCGCCTACGCGGCCGTGCGACGTGAGGGGCGCGGACGCCTGCTGGAGCTGCCGGTCTTCCGGCCCGACATCCACTTCGGCTCGATCTACCTCGGCTATGCGCGACAGGCTGCCGCGGGAGCGGCCGGAGGGGTACTCGACCACCGCGCCGCCGGCGGCCGACAGGCTGGCCCGGCGGCTCCGGGGGCTGTCCTGCGGGCGCGGGGTCGTGCCCCGCGGGCTCGGGATCCGGTTCGTCGTCGTGCACCGCGGGGCGTACCGCCAGAGCCGATTCTTCGCAGCAGGCTGCGCGGAGCGCGCCGAGGCCGCGCTGCGCCGCCTCGGCTGGCGCCTCCTCGCGCGCGACGGCGCGATCTCGAGCTGGCGGGCGCCGTGAGGGCCCGAACCGTTTCGCGTTCACGGCGAATACCCGGCATGAGGGCTCTCGGAACGCTCGCACGGTCGCTCCGGCCGTACCGGCATGCACGGCCTCCTGCTCGTCTACACCGTGGTCCTGCTCTACGCGGACGGCAGGCTCGCCAGCCGGAGGGCCCAGGTGCTGCTCGGCCTCCTCACGTTCGCGGTGCTGCTCGCCTGCCTGCGCGGGCTCGACGCAAGGCGGCGCTGGCAGGCGCTCATCTGCGTCCCGGTCGCGACGCTCTTCGAGATCTTCGGCTCGCTCGTGTGGGGCGGCTATCACTACCGCTTCGGCAACATCCCGCTCTACGTCCCTCCCGGGCACGCACTCGTGTACGTGTTCGGGATCACCGCCGCGGCCCTGCCGCTCGTGCACCGGCACGACGCCGTCTTCCGCTGGGTCGTCCTCGCCGTGGCGACCGCGTGGGCCTTCGCCGGCGTGACCCTGCTTCCGCTCACCGGACACCGAGTCGACCTGGTCGGCCTCGCTCTCTGGCCGCTGCTCGCGTGGTGCGTGCTCCGCTCGCGGCGCTCGACGATGTTCGCAGCGATCTGGATCGCGACGGCGACGCTCGAGATCGCGGGCACCCTCGCCGGCGACTGGGTGTGGGAGCCGACCGCACCCTGGAGCCACCTCGCGATGGGCAACCCGCCGGCAACCATTGCGGCGGGCTATGCCGTCATCGACGGGTCGGTCGTGCTCGTTGCGGAAGCCGCGCTCGCAGCGCTCCTCCTGCTCCGCCGCCGCGGTGCCGCGCGCTCGCCCGAGCCGATCCCGACGACGCCCTGACGACCACCCCCTGTCAGGCGGTCGGGTACGGTCACTCCACCGTGCCGGAGCGCGAGATCGACTACCTGGAGGCCGTCCTCAACGCCAATGTCTACGACGTCGCCGTCGAGACCCCCCTCCAGCCCGCGCCGCTCCTGTCCGCTCGACTCGGCAACCAGCTCTTCCTGAAGCGGGAGGACCTCCAGTCCGTCTTCTCGTTCAAGGTCCGCGGCGCGTACAACAAGATGTCGCGCCTCTCCCCCGCCGAGCTCCGGCGCGGGGTCGTCGCCGCCTCGGCCGGCAACCATGCCCAGGGCGTCGCCCTCGCCGCGCAACGGCTCGGCACCGAGGCGACGATCGTGATGCCGATCACGACCCCGGAGATCAAGGTCGAGTCCGTGGCCGCGCTCGGCGCCACCGTCGTGCTGAAGGGCGACTCCTACGACGACGCGTACAACGAGGCGATGCGGATCGTGCGCCGGCGCCGGCTCACCTTCGTCCATCCCTACGACGACCCCGATGTGATCGCCGGCCAGGGCACGATCGCGATGGAGATCCTGCGCCAGCTCCGCGAGCCGATCGACACGATCTTCGTCGCGGTCGGCGGCGGCGGGCTGATCGGCGGCATCGCGGCGTACGTGAAGCGCCTCCGCCCGGAGATCCGGGTCGTGGGCGTCGAGCCCGAGGACGCGAACGCGATGGAGCGCTCGCTGCGGGCGGGCACGGCGCGTGACGCTGCCGCACGTCGGCCTCTTCGCCGACGGCGTCGCGGTCAAGCAGGTCGGCGTCGAGACGTTCCGCCTCGCCCGCCGCTACGTCGACGACGTGATGCTCGTCGACACGGACGAGCTCTGCGCGGCGATGAAGGACGTCTTCGAGGACACCCGCGCGATCGTCGAGCCCGCTGCTGCGCTCGGAGTTGCAGGTGCGAAGCGCTACGCCGAGGCGACCGGCGTCACGGGCCGCAACCTCGTCACCGTCGTCTGCGGCGCCAACATGAACTTCGACCGGCTTCGCTTCGTCGCCGAGCGGGCCGACCTCGGCGAGGCGCGCGAAGCCGTCTTCGCGGCCACCATCCCGGAGCGTCCCGGAAGCTTCAAGCGGTTCTGCCGCTTGCTCGGGCCGAGCAACATCACCGAGTTCAACTACCGCTTCGCGGACCCGGACAACGCCCATGTCTTCGTCGGCCTGAGCGTCCGCAACCACGCCGAGAAGGACAGGCTCCTCCGCAAGGTCGAGCGCGCCGGGATCCGGACCCTCGATCTCACCGACAACGAGCTCGCAAAACTCCACGTGCGCCATCTCGTAGGCGGGCCGGCGACCGCCCCGAACGAGGTGCTGTACCGGTTCGAGTTCCCGGAACGGCCCGGCGCGCTGATGCAGTTCCTCGACGCGATGAGCCAGGACTGGAACATCAGCCTCTTCCACTACCGCAACCACGGCGCCGACTACGGCCGCGTCCTCGCCGGCATCCAGGTGCCCCTGCGGGAGCGGCGGGCGTTCAAGGAGTCCCTCAGGAAGCTCGGCTACCCCCACGTCGAGGAGACGGGGAACGCCGCCGCGCGCCTGTTCCTCGGGGCCTGATCCGTTTCCCGTCCCGCCCGGGTGGGAAAGCTCCGGGGACCGATCGCAATCCCGACGAGAGGAACTGCATGTCCATTCTGTGGATCATCCTGATCATCCTGCTGGTGCTGTTGCTTCTCGGCGGCTTCGGCTACTCGCGCCGCTAGCCGAGAGCATCGCGGCGGTCGGGCGGGCACCGAACCTGTGTACCGCCTGACGCCGCGCCCCGCTTCGGGCGGCTTCTAGGCAGCAGCTCGCGCGGCGAGCCAGCCGTCGACCTCGCGTGCACAGCGCCGTCCCTCGTCGATCGCCCACACGATCAGTGATTGGCCCCGGCGGGCGTCGCCTGCGGCGAAGACGCCCTCTGCCGACGTGGCGTAGCTCGGCGCCTGGGCGTTGCCGCGCGGATCGCGCTCGACGCCGAGTTGCTCGAGCACGGCGGGCTCCGGATGGAGGAACCCCATCGCGAGGAGCACGAGCTCGGCGGGCCGCGACACCTCGCTACCCGGCAGCGGGGCGAACGGGGGCGCTCCGTCGTTGTGCGCCCAGTGGATCTGCTCGACCTTGCCGTTCGACCCCGACAGATGGGTGGTCGTGATCGCGAAGTCGCGCTCGCCGCCCTCCTTCAGCGCGTACGAGGTGCGCAGCTTCATCGGCCAACGCGGCCACGGCGTCAGGTCGTCGGGCCGCTGCGGCGGGGGCTCGCCCAGGACCTCGATCTGCGTCACGGAGGCGGCCCTCTCGCGATGCGCGTTCGCGACGCAGTCGGCGCCCGTGTCGCCGCCGCCGATCACGATGACGTGCTTGCCGGCCGCCGTCAGGGGTGCCTCGACCGGCGGCGGAGCGAGCGGCCCGGCGGTACCGACCTCGGTGGCGATGACTCGGGCGCGGTCGTACAGGTAGTCCATCGCAAAGTGGACGCCGTCGAGCTCGCGGCCGGGCACCGGAAGGTCGCGTGGCACGCGCGAGCCCGTCGCCACGACCACCGCGTCGTGCGCAGCGCGGACCTCGTCGGCACCGATGTCGGCGCCGACGTCGACGCGGTACCGGAACTCGACGCCTTCCTCGACGAGCTGGTCGAGTCGCCGTTCCACGAGCCGCTTCTCGATCTTGAACTCGGGCACGCCGTAGCGCACGAGCCCGCCTCCCGCCTCGTCCCGCTCGTAGACGGTGACCGTGTGCCCGGCGCGGTTGAGCTGCTGCGCGCAGGCGAGGCCGGCAGGCCCTGCGCCGATGACCGCGACGGTGCGGCCGCTGCGGGCGGTGGGCGGCCGCGGCACGACCCAGCCCTCCTCCCAGGCGCGATCGATGATCGACACCTCGATCTGCTTGATCGTCACGGCGTCGCCCTCACGGATCTCGAGCACGCAGGCGGCCTCGCACGGAGCCGGGCAGAGGCGGCCGGTGAACTCGGGGAAGTTGTTCGTGCGGTGCAGCTGATCGATCGCCTCGCGCCAGCGGTCGCGGTAGACGAGGTCGTTCCAGTCCGGGATCAGGTTCCCGAGCGGGCAACCGTGGTGGCAGAAAGGCACGCCGCACTCCATGCAGCGCGCGCCCTGACTGCGGAGCTCGGCGAGCGGCAACGGACGGACGAACTCGCGCACGTCGCGGACCCGCTCGGCGGGGTCGCGCTCGCGGGGCTCGGCGCGGTCGATCTTGAGGAAGGCGCCGAGCTCCCCCATCGTCAGGCAGCCTCCTCTTCGGTCTCCGCCGTGAAGAAGCCGCCGCCTCCCGTCGAGACCGGGTGGGGATTGCGCTCGATCTCGAGATCGGCGAGCGCCCGCTTGTAGTCGTGCGGCATCACCTTTACGAACCGGGTCGCGATCGCCTCGCCGTCGGCGAGGACGGCCGCAGCCACCGTCGAGCCCGTCCGCAGGAGGTGTTCGGTCAGGAGCGCCGTTACCGTCGCGACGTCGGGCTCCTCGACCGGGTCGAAGCCGACGAGCTCCTTGTTGCAGCGCGACGCGAACGTGCCGTCGTCGTCGAGCACGTACGCAACGCCTCCGCTCATGCCCGCTGCGAAGTTGCGGCCGGTCGGGCCGATCACGACGACGGTGCCGCCCGTCATGTACTCGCAGCCGTGGTCGCCGACCCCTTCGACGACGGCAGAGGCGCCGGAGTTCCGCACCGCGAAGCGCTCGCCGGCGAGCCCGCGGAAGAACGCCTTGCCCGAGGTGGCGCCGTAGAGGACCGTGTTGCCGATCACGACACTCTCCTCAGGGACGAAGCCCGCGGGCTCGGGCGGCCGGACGCTGAGCGTGCCACCCGAGAGCCCCTTGCCGACGTAGTCGTTCGCGTCGCCGACGAGCGCGAGCTCGACCCCCGGCGCGAGCCAGGCGCCGAACGACTGCCCCGCCGAGCCGGTCAGGGCGACGCGGATGGTTCCGTCCGGAAGGCCGGCCCGCCCGCGGGCCACGGTCACGTGATGGGAGAGGAGCCCGCCGACCGTGCGGTTGACGTTGCGGATCGGGAACGACATCTCGATTCGCTCGCCGCGCTCGAGCGCGGGCGCCGCTGCCTCGATCAGCTGCCAGTCGAGCGCGTCCCCGAGCGGGGAGTCCTGCGCGCGTACGCGCCGCGCCGGAACATCCGACGGCACGTCGGCGCGCGCGAGCAGCGCTGTCAGGTCGATGCCGCGTTCCTGCCACTGAGCGATGGCGTCGTCGGCCTCGAGCAGGTCGACGCGGCCGACGAGGTCCTCGTAGCGGCGGACGCCGAGCCGCGCCATGATCGCGCGCGCCTCCTCGGCGATGTAGAAGAAGAAGTTGACGACGTGCTCGGGCTGCCCGGCGAAGCGGCGCCGCAGCTCCGGATCCTGCGTCGCGATGCCGACAGGGCATGTGTTGAGGTGGCAGGCGCGCATCATCACGCACCCACTCGCGATGAGCGGCGCCGTCGCGAAGCCGCACTCGTCTGCTCCGAGGAGCGCCGCCACGACGACGTCCCGGCCCGTCTTGAGCTGCCCGTCGGTCTGCACCCAGATGCGCGAGCGGAGGTCGTTGCGGACGAGCGTCTGCTGCGTCTCGGCGAGCCCGATCTCCCACGGGATGCCGGCGAAGAGGATGGACGAGAGCGGCGAAGCACCCGTGCCGCCGTCGTGCCCGGAGATGAGCACGTGGTCGGCGTTCGCCTTCGCGACGCCGGCCGCGACCGTGCCGACCCCCACCTCGGCCACGAGCTTCACGGAGACGCGCGCCTTCGGATTGGCGCAGCGGAGGTCGTAGATGAGCTGCTTCAGGTCCTCGATCGAGTAGATGTCGTGGTGCGGCGGCGGCGAGATGAGGCCGACGCCCGGGGTCGTCAGGCGCACGCTCGCGATGTAACGGTCGACCTTGTGCCCCGGCAGCTGGCCGCCCTCGCCGGGCTTCGCGCCCTGCGCCATCTTGATCTGCAGCTCGTCCGCGTTCGTGAGGTAGTCGATCGTGACCCCGAAGCGGCCGGAGGCGACCTGCTTGATGGCCGAGCGACGCAGGTCGCCGTTCGGGTCCGGCTCGAACCGGACCGGGTCCTCGCCGCCCTCGCCGGTGTTGGAGCGCCCGCCGATGCGGTTCATCGCGATCGCGAGCGTCTCGTGCGCCTCGCGCGAGATCGAGCCGAGGGACATCGCACCGGTGGCGAAGCGCTTCACGATCTCGCTCGCCGGCTCGACCTCGTCGAGCGGGATGCCGCCGTCAGGCGCCTCGCGGAAGCGGAGCAGCCCACGCAGCGTGTACCGGCGCACGGCGTCCTCGTTGACGACCCGCGAGTACTCCGCGAAGGTCTCGTACCTCCCGTTCCGGACAGCGTCCTGCAGCAGCGCGATCGCCTCCGGGTTCCACTGGTGGTGCTCGCCGTCGCGGCGCCACGCGTAGAGGCCGATCACGGGCAGGAGCGTCTCGCCGTTGCCGGGATACGCGCGCCCATGGCGGGCGAGCATGTCGCCCGCGAAGGTCTCGGTGCCGACGCCGCCGATGCGCGAGGCGGTGCCCGTGAAATGGCGCTCCACGAGCTGCGGCGACAGCCCGACGGCCTCGAAGATCTGGGCGCCGCAGTACGACGAGACCGTCGAGATCCCCATCTTCGAGAGCGTCTTCAGTAGCCCCTTGCCCAGCCCCTTGACGGCCCGCAGCTTGGCCTGGTCGGCGGTCATGCCCTCCGGCAGCCACCCGAGCTCGACGAGCTCGCCCAGGGTCTCGAGCATCAGGTACGGGTTGACGGCGGCGGCGCCGTAGCCGATGAGCGTGGCGATGCTGTGGACGCTCCGCGCCTCGCCGGACTCGACCACGAGCCCCGCCTGGAGCCGCGTGCCCTCGCGGACGAGATGATGGTGGACGGCGGCCGTTGCAAGCAGGGACGGCACCGCAGCACGCCCGGCGTCGATCCCGCGGTCGGACAGGATGAGGATGTTGATCCCCTCGGCGAGCGCCTCGTCGGCCTCGCGGCAGAGGCGCTCGAGCGCCGTGTCCATCCCGGCGGGGCCGTCGGCAACGGGCCAGGTCATGTCCAGCGTGCGCGCCTTGAAGATCGCCGAGTGCACCTGCCGCAGCTGCTCGAGCTCCGAGTCGAGGAGGACGGGGGTGTCGAGGACGAGCTGGCGCGCGTGCTCCGGCGTCTCGTCGAAGAGGTTCTTCTCGGAGCCGATGCTCGCCTGCAGGCTCATCACGATCGCCTCGCGAATCGAGTCGATCGGAGGGTTCGTGACCTGCGCGAACAGCTGCTTGAAGTACGAGTAGATGAGCCGGTGCCGGTCCGAGAGCACCGCGAGCGGCGTGTCGTTCCCCATCGAGCTGACCGCCTCCTCGGCGTTCAGCGCGAGCGGGGCGAGGATCACCTTCATGTCCTCGTGCGAGTAGCCGAACGCGATCTGCCGCTGCCGCAGCGACTCCGTCGGCAGGGCGTGCGGCACCCTGGGCGGGAGGTCGCCGAGGCGCACGACCTCGCGGTCGAACCACGCCCGGTACGGCTTCCGCCCGGCGATCTCGCCCTTGATCTCCTCGTCGGGCACGATCCGCCCGCGCTCGAGGTCGACGAGGAAGAGCTTGCCCGGCTGCAGCCGGCCCTTGCGCAGGATGTTCTCGGCGGGGATGTCGAGCACCCCCGTCTCGGAGGCGAGCAGGACCCAGCCGTCGCGTGTCTCGAGCCAGCGCCCCGGCCGGAGGCCGTTCCGGTCGAGCGTCGCGCCGATCACGCGGCCGTCCGTGAAGGACACTGCGGCGGGCCCGTCCCAGGCCTCCATCAGGCACTGGTGGTAGGCGTAGAACCCGAGCAGCTCCGGAGAGAGCTCCGCCCGGCCGGCGGTCGCCTCCGGGATCATCATCATCATCGCGTGCGGCAGCGAGCGGCCGGCGAGGACGAGCAGCTCGAGCACGTTGTCGAGCGTGGCCGAGTCCGAGCCGCCCTCCTGCACGACCGGGAGCACCTTCTCCAGGTCGTCGCCGAACAGCTTCGACCGGAGCTGCGACTCCCGCGCCCGCATCCAGTTGATGTTCCCGCGCACCGTGTTGATCTCGCCGTTGTGGGCGATCATCCGGTACGGGTGGGCGAGGCCCCAGCTCGGGAAGGTGTTGGTCGAGAAGCGGGAGTGCACGAGAGCGAGCGCCGTCTCGAAGCGCTCGTCCTGCACGTCGGGGTAGTAGCCGCGGAGCTGCGGGGCGGTCAGCATCCCCTTGTAGACGATCGTCCGGGACGAGAAGCTCGGCACGACCGCGTCGGCGCCGAACTCGAGCTCGAAACGGCGCCGGATGACGTAGAGCTTGCGCTCGAAGGCGTCCTGGTCGTCCGCGAGGCCGGCGCCCGCCGCGACGACGAGCTGCCGCACGCGTGGCGCCGCCGCGCCCGCGGTGACGCCGACATGAGCAGGGTCGACGGGGACGTCGCGCCAGCAGACGACAGCCTGGCCCTCGTCCTCCGCGATCGCCTGCAGCCGCGACTCGAGCTCGCGACGGCGGTCCGCCTCCTGCGGGAGGAAGCACATCGCAACGCCGTAGCGCCCGGCCGGCGGCAGCGCCTCGCCGACGACCCCGCGGAAGAACGGGTGCGGGATCTGCAGGAGGATGCCGGCCCCGTCGCCCGTGTTCGGGTCGGCTCCGGCGGCGCCGCGGTGCTCGAGGTTCTCGAGGGCCGCGAGCGCTCTCCGCACGGTCTCGTAGGAGGCGGTGCCGTCGAGGCGCGCCACGAACGCGACGCCGCAGGCGTCGTGCTCGTAATCGGCCGCGTACAGCCCGGTCTCACCACGAGGGGCCATGCTCAACGTCCCTCCGTCTCGAAGGGGTGGGAAGCTCCCGGCTTCGAAATCCGCAGGTCCACACACACCATGTGTTCTCGGCTACCGGTGTCGAGTGTGGGTGCGGTTGCGAAGCACGACTTCAAAGAATAAAGCAATGGCGCGGACAGCGCAGGCGCGGCCTGATGCCGCCGTTACCATGGGCGCCGATGAGCGCCTCCACGGTGGCCGGCCCGGCACGACCGACGCTCAGGATCGGGGGGACGAGCTATCCGATCCTGCTGCCGACCGTGCGCGACCCCCGGCTCCACCTCGCGTTCGTCATCGTCTCCCTGCAGGTCCTCGGGCAGACGGCCTTCGGCTTCCAGCTCTCGATCGCCCAGATCCTCGTCTCGCTGCTCACGTGCGCCATCCTCGAGCTCGGGATCACCTTTCACCGCCAGCGGGTGATCATGTGGCCGGCGAGCGCGCTCCTCACCGGCAACGGGGTGGCGTTCGTGCTGCGCGTGCCGGGCACGCCGCACGGCGACTGGTGGAGCCTGCACGGCTGGTGGATCTTCGCCGGCGACCGCGGCCGTCGCGCTCCTGTCGAAGCACGTGATCCGGTTCCGCGGTCGCCACTTCCTGAACCCGTCGAACTTCGGTCTCGTGCTCTGCTTCCTCCTTCTCGGCCCCGGACGCGCGGATCCGCTCGCGCTCTGGTGGGGGCCGATGTCGCCCTGGATGGGGCTCGCGCTCGCGATCATCCTCGTCGGCGCGCTCGTGATCCTGTCCCGGGTGCACCTCCTCTCGCTCGCGATCGTCTTCTGGATCACGTTCGCCGCGGGAATCGCGGTGATCGCTGCCAGCGGCCACGAGATGACAGCCCGCTGGCACCTCGGCCCGATCACCGGGTTCGATTTCTGGCGCGTGCTCGTCCTCTCGCCCGAGGTGATGATCTTCCTCTTCTTCATGATCACCGACCCGAAGACGACGCCGTCGGGGCGGCTCGGGCGCCGCGTCTACGCCGTCGCCGTCGCGCTCGTGGCGGTGCTCCTGATCGCGCCGCAGTCGACGGAGTTCTGGACGAAGGTCGCCCTGCTCGGCGCACTCACGCTCGTCTGCGCCGTGCGGCCGTTCGCGGAGCTGCTCGCGCCACGGCTCCGGCCTGCGCGCCTGTACGGGCGGCGGCCGCTCCTCGGGGCGCTCGCCGTCGGCGCCGCCGTAGCCTTCGCGGGGGTGCTCGTGCTGGCGGGCCTGCCCGCGCGCCCCGGACCCTCGGTCGCTCGCGCCGCGATCGCCGATCCCGCTGCGCTGCCGCCCGTGATCGTGCGGCCGTCGCAGGGCGTGCAGACGCAGATCGACGCGCGGCTGGCACAGCAGATCGCGTCGGATCTCGTCGGAGACCTCCGCCTCGAGTCCGCTGCCCTCCGCACGCGCAACCGCGACAAGGCGGCATCGGCGGCGGGCGGACCGCGCCTCCAGGGCCTCTGGCAGCAGATCGACGCCGCCGGCAAGCGCGCGATCATCGTCCCGGAGCGTCGCGTGCAGCGGCTCCAGCTCGAACTCGAGGCCGCGGTCAGGCAGGATCCTCCGCTCGTGATCGCGGACGTGACCGGCACCGAGCGGCTCCTGACGGTGTCGGGCACGCCGCCCACCGTTGCGTTCCGCGGCAACGAGACGTCCTTCGAGCGGACGCTCGAGCTCCAGCTCGACGGCGGGCGCTACGTGATCGTGGGCTCGCGCGGCGGGACCCCCGAGCCCGTTGCGGTGGCGTCGGCGCGGCTCGTCTCCACCGGCGTCGGCGGGGCCGAGTTGCGCGACGTCGCGATTCCACTCGGCATCGACTTCAGACAGCAGGGTTTCCGTACCGCTGCGACGGCGGACGTGGTGTCGATGATGGGCGGCGGGGTGTGCTGGCTCGACGTCGACAACGACGGCTGGCTCGACCTCTACGCGGTCAACTCGTATGCCGATCGTGATCTCGGCTACTGGCAGCAGCACGGTGGCCCGCCGCGGAACGCGCTCTACCGCAACGTGCGTGGGATGTTCACCGACGTCAGTCGCCGCTCCGGCTCCGATCTCTCGCTGCGCGGGAACGGCTGTGTCGCCGGCGACCTCAACGGCGACGGCTTCACCGACCTCTACGTGACCGCGTGCCGGCTACGACGCGCTGCTCTGGAACGACGGCCACGGGCACTTCAGCGAGGGCGCACGCACGGCGGGGATCACGGCCTACGGCTGGCACACGGGCGCCACCGTCGGCGACGTGAACGGCGACGGGCGCCCCGACCTCTTCGTGTCGGGCTACGCCGACCCGAATGCGCAGATCCCGGGCTCGGAGGCGGGCTTCCCGAACGACTACGCCGGCGTCCGCGACCTGCTCTACCTCAATACGGGCAACGATGCGCACGGGCACGCGCGATTCCGCGAGGTCGGCGAGACGGCCGGCATCGACACGCGGGTCGAGCACGCGCTCGGCGCCGTGTTCAGCGATCTGAACGGCGACGGCCGCCTCGACCTCTACGTCGCGAACGACGCGAACCCGAACCGTCTCTACCTCAACGTGCCGTCCAAGGGCGGCCTGGGGTTCGAGCTCGAGGAGCGCGCCGCGAGCGCCGGCCTCGCCGACCCGAACGCGGGCATGGGCATCGCTGCGGGCGACTACTCGGGCGACGGGCGCCCTGACCTTCTCGTGACGAACTCGCACAAGCAGCTGCACGGCGTCTTCCGGAGCAACCCGCCGGACGCCGGCACCGCCTCGTACTCCGACGCGCGGGCCGACATCGCACCCGCGTTCGACACCTCCCTCGCCGGCTGGGGCGACTCCTGGGTCGACCTCGACAACGACACGAATCTCGACCTCGTGCTGGCAAACGGCGCCATCCCGGTGGCCGGGCTGCGGGCAGAGTGCCGAGCCGGTGCAGGCGTTCGAGAACCTGACCGCGCACGGGCACCCGGGCGAGTTCGCGTCGGCAACCGCGGCGGTCGGCCTCGGCGCGGCTCCGCGGGTCAACGGCCGCGGGCTCGCGGCGGCCGACTTCGACAACGACGGCCGCATGGACATCGCTGTCTCTTCCGTCGGCGGGCGCCTGGTGCTGCTCCACAACACGGGCGCGCGCGGGAACTGGCTCGAAGTCGCGCTGCCGCGCTTCGCCCCGGGCGCAGTCGTCACGGCGGTGCTCCCGGACGGCCGCCGCCTCGTGCAGGAGCTCCATGCGGGCAGCAGTTACCTCTCGTCGGAGGATCCCCGCGCGCACTTCGGACTCGGCCAGGCGACGACGGTGAGCGAGCTCGACGTGCGCTACCCGGGCGGGCGCCGGACGCGTCTCACCGGGATCTCGGCGAACCAGGTCGTGACGCTCGGCTGAGCCCGCAGCGGACCGCGGCTGTCAGCGCGGCCGGCTCATGAAGTACAGCACGCGGTCGTTGAAGTGCAGATGCGCGAGATCGTCCCAGGGCGAGATCACGGGCGGGCCTTCGATGATCACGGGCCGGATCTCGGGCAGCGAGAGATCGTCGCCGGCCCTGCACGCGAGCGCGAAGTCCACCTCTTTGCGCACCCACCCCGACTCCTTCGCCCGGCTCGACCAGAAGAGCAGGAAGACGTCCGCGTCCCGGATGGCCTCTTCGAGCCGGCTCGACCAGACCTCGCCGGGCTCGAGATCGAGCACGTCCTGGAAGTACTCGAGCCCGGCGACCGGCAGCATCTGCACCCGCCGCAGCACCTCGTCGCGGTCCTGCGACGCGTAGGAGACGAACGCAAACCGGTACCGGCGTGCGTCGACTCCCTGAGGCTCGGCCGCCGGGTCGGCGGCGTCGGGGTCGACGGCGAGCGCGAACTTCACGTGACCGACCGGAATGCCGTCGCGGCTGATCGAGACCGTGCCGATCACGGTCCCCATGGGCGTCGCGGGCGGGATCCGGACGCCGAACTGGACTGCCTCGGTCCTGCCCTGCCATGTGAGCGATGCGACGGGGTCGTCGATCTCGAGCCCGACGAGGCGCAGCTCGAAGTCGAGGCGGCTGCCGACGGGGACCGGCGCGTCGAGGCTGCGGAAAGCGCGCCGGACGGCCTCGACGTCGAGCTCCGTCGCGATCGCGTTCGCATCCGCCGCCGCGTCTGGCAGGTGCGCGAAGACCTGGACCAGGATCGTGCTCCCCGGTAAGGCGACAGGCGGGGCGAAGACGGTGCCAGCCGTCGTCGCCCGGACTCCTCGATCGCACGCGCGCGGACAGCGGCGCCGACCAACTCACCCGCGAGAGCGAGAGGTTCTGGCGCTGATGGCAGAGGGGCTCACCGACCGTGCATCGCCGAGCGGTCTACGTCGCGCCGAACACGGTCGAGACGCACATCCGCCGCATCATCGGCAAGCTCGGCCTCCCCCACATCGAGCGACAACAGGGGGAGTCCGAGCAGTTCTCGCATACCCGCGCGCACGGTAACCCCGTCATGTGTGAGCTGTCCGACGAACGGGTAGGTGTCTTTCGTGCGACTTCGAAGGGCTCGTTTTGCTTGGACCTTTACGACGACGATCGCCGTCGCGCTCGTGCTCGGAGTCAGTGCTTCCGCGGAGGTTGCGCCGTCCGGTCCGCCGATGTCGACGGGGACGGGCGGTGCCGCGGCGAGCGTCGAGCGGCTCGCGACGCAGGCCGCGATCGACGAGCTGAAGGCGGGAGGCAACGCCATCGACGCGGCGGTCGTCGCCGCGGGTGTCCTCGGCGTGACCGAACCGTTTTCCGTCGGCATCGGCGGCGGCGGGTTCATGGTCATCCGCACCGCCGAGGGCAAGGTGACGACGATCGACGGGCGCGAGACCGCGCCTGCAGCGATGACGCCGACCTCGTTCTGGGCGAACGGCGTGCCGCTGCCGTTCAACGACGCGCGCTGGAGTGGGATGTCCGTGGGCGTCCCCGGCACGGTCGCGACGTGGCAGGAAGCGCTCGAGAACTACGGCACGATCACGCTCGACCAGGCGCTGCAGGCGGGCATGCGCGTCGCGCGCGACGGCTTCGTCGTCGACCAGACGTTCTTCGACCAGACCCAGCAGGCCGTCCCGTGGTTCGACGACATCCCGGCGACCGCCGCGCTCTTCCTCGACCCGGACGGGACGCCGCACGACGTCGGGACGGTCTTCCGCAATCCCGACCTCGCGCGTGCGTACGAGCGGATTGCGCACCTCGGCCCGAAGGGCCTCTACCGCGGGGCGATCGCCGACGCCATCGTCGACACGGTGCAGCATCCGAACCCCGCACCGACAGCCGACCACGTCTGGCGGCCGGGCGTCATGACGATGCGCGACCTCCACACGCTACGCCGCGCCCGAGCGGGAGCCGACGCACGTGAGCTACCGCGGGGTCGACGTCTACTCGATGGGCCCGCCCTCGAGCGGCGGCTCGACCGTCGGCGAAGCGCTGAACATCCTCGAGGGCTACGACCTCGCGTCGATGACGCGAGAGCAGGCGTTCCACTACTTCCTCGAGGCGTCTCGGTACTCGTTTGCCGACCGCAACGCCTACCTCGCCGACCCCGCCTACTTCGACGTGCCGCTCAGCGGCCTCCTCTCGAAAGACTACGCGGCCACGCGGCGTGCGCTCATCACGACGACGGCCGCCACGTCACCCGTCGCGCCGGGCAACCCAAACTCCTTCGTGATCGGTGAGGCTTCCGCAACGGCGACCCAGTCGGAGACGACCACGCACCTCGTGACCTCTGACAAGTGGGGGAACGTCGTTTCGTACACCTTCACGATCGAGTCGACCGGCGGCTCGGGCCTCGTCGTGCCGGGCTGGGGCTTCCTGCTCAACAACGAGCTCACCGACTTCAACTACGACTCGACCACCCATCCCAACCGCGTCGAGGGTGGCAAGCGGCCGCGCAGCTCGATGGCGCCGACGATCGTGCTGCGGAGCGGCGAGCCGTTCCTCGCGCTCGGCTCGCCGGGCGGCTCGACGATCATCACGACGGTGCTCCAGATCCTCTTCGACCGGCTCGACCAGGGGATGACGCTGCCGCAGGCGATCGCGGATCCCGCGTGCGAGCCAACGCAACACGTCGGCGACGAGCGCGGAACCTGCCTTCCTCTCGAGCACGCTCCGCACCGCACTCGAGGGACGAGGCCATCAATTCACGAACGGCGGCGAGATCGGCGCCGCCGCAGGGATCGAATTCCTCCCGGGCGGAGCCGTGCTCGCCGCGGCGGAACCCGTGCGCCGCGGCGGCGGCAGCGCGCTGGTCGAGAACCCCGCGCCGTAGTCCACAACCTACCGGCCTGCGTCGCCGGCGCCACCCAAGACGTCGCCGACGTAGGCAACGATTCGTTGCGCGTCTCGGCCCTCGGGATCGAGGTCGGGGTTGTACACGCCGATGGTCCATCCTCGACAGCCGCCGGTCTGCAGGGCGGCGCGCGTTATCTGCGTCAGTTCCGCCCAGGTCAGTCCTTGCGGCATGGACGGATCGCTCGCCGCGCCGCACGCACGGAACTCGTTTCCGTCGAGTACGTCCAGGTCGACGTGGAGCCACCAACCGGAAGCGTGGCGGGCTACCTGTGCGGCCGCCGGTGCCGCTATCCGCGCGGGATCGCATCGAAGCTCGTCGGCGATGTGGAGGCGAACACGATCTGCGATGCTCGCCACGCCGATCTCCTCGCGATAGTTCACGTCGCGTTGGCCGAGCATGACAACAGCGTCGGCTCGCAGTGCGGGTAGGCGGCTCCGCATCGGCCGAGGCGCCTCCTGTCCGGTCATACCGAGCAGCAGCGCGATCTCCATATTCGCAGCCTCACCGGTCGTCGACTGTTCCATCGTCGTTGCGTCCTCATGTCCGTCAACGAAGAGCAGGCCGGCGCTACCGCACACCTCGCGCAGCGCAGGGACCGCACCGAGGAGGACGGCGCAGTCGCCGCCGTAGAGCACCGGGAAGCGGCCGGCCTGCAACGTCGCCCGTACGCGCGCGTACACCGCCTCGACCATCTCCAACAGCGCTCGCTCGTTGAAGAAGCCGGCCACGCCGCCTCGGGTCGGATCCGGTTTGGACACGACGATGTCGGGTGTGACACGTGCGCCGGGAAGAGACGCCGGCAGTCCCGCCTCCCGCAACCGCGACGGAGCCACCGCCTGCCCCAGCGCACGGCCTGAGCCATCGAAGCACACGCCTATGAGGTCGAGGGGCTCAGCAACGAGAGGCATCTTCAGCCGATCACCGCGCGACCGTCGAGCGGCGTGAGCCGCAGGCGGTCCGTTTGCAGCGTCGCCCTCAGCCACCGATTGCCTCGCCGCTGGCGAGATCGAAGAAGTGGAGGCGGCGGACGTCGACCGCAAGCTCGATCTGCTCGTCCGGCCGGATGCTGGCCGACGCATCGAGCCGGGCGACGACGGTCGCGCGGGAGCCGTCCGTGTCGGTCATGATCTCCGCCAGGTCTTCGGCCTGTTCCAGGTCGACGAGCCCCTCGACCACCTCCTCGACGAGCACGGGCTTGGCGTCGACCTCGACGTGCACGAACTGTTCGGGGCCGAGCGCCTCGACGGCCTGGACCCGTCCAGGCAGCCGGGCTTCGTCGCCGTCGCGCCGGCGGCGCTCGTCGAGCGCCTCCGGACGGATGCCGATCGCGAGCGGCTTCCCGACGTGGCGCGCGAGCTCGGGCCGCGCCGTCGAAACCTCGGGCGGCAGCGCAAACGCAGCCGCGCCAACTCGGCACACGAGGGCGTCGCCTTCACCCTCGAGCGAGCCTTCCAGCACGTTCATCGCCGGACTGCCGATGAAGCTTGCGACGAAGAGGTTGGCCGGACGCTCGTACAGGTGCTGCGGCACGTCGAACTGCTGCAGCACTCCCTTGCGCATGACCGCAACACGGTCGCCCATCGTCATCGCCTCGACCTGATCGTGGGTGACGTACACCGTCGTGACCGCGAGCTGCCGCTGGATGCGGGAGACCTCGGCGCGCATCTGCACGCGAAGCTTCGCGTCGAGGTTCGAGAGCGGCTCGTCCATCAGGAAGACCTGCGGCTCGCGCACGATCGCGCGTCCCATCGCCACGCGCTGGCGCTGGCCGCCGGACAGCTGGCGTGGCTTGCGGTCGAGGTGGTCGACGAGGCCGATGATGCGCGCCGTCTCCTCGATCCTCCGCCGCGCCTCCGCCTTCGGCACCTTCCGCATCCGCAACGCGAACCCGATGTTCTCCGCAACCGTCATGTGCGGGTAGAGCGCGTAGTTCTGGAAGACCATCGCGATGTCCCGTGCGCCCGGCGGCAGGTTGTTCACGACGCGCTCGCCGATCCGGATCTGGCCGTCCGAGATCTCCTCGAGACCCGCGATCATCCGCAGGGCGGTCGTCTTGCCGCAGCCGGACGGGCCGACGAGCACGACGAACTCGCCGTCGTGGACATCGAGGTTGAGGTCGGAGACGGCGCGGTGGCCGTCACCGTAGACCTTGGTCACGTCGTCGAAGGTGATTGCGGCCAGGGCGAGCTCCTTTATTCCTTCACCGCGCCCGCAGACGCGTTCATGATCTGGCGCTGGAAGACGAAGAAGAGGATCGCGACGGGGATCGTCATCAGCATCGAAGCGGCAAGCTTCAGGGGGTAGCGGTTCCCCGAGCCGAGCTGGCCGGAGGCGAGCTGCGCGACTCCCTTCGTCAGCGTGTCGAGGCTCGTGCTCTGCGTCGAGATGATGAAGTGCGCCAGCTCGTTCCACGATCCCTGAAACGACAGGATGAAGAGCGTGATGAGGGCGGGACGCGCCATCGGCAGCACGATCGACCAGTAGATGCGGAAGAGACTCGCGCCGTCGATCCGTGCCGACTCCTCGACGCTGACGGGGATCGACTCGAAGAAGTTCTTCATGATGAACACGCCGGCGGCGTCGACCAGCAGCGGGATGATCATTCCGTAGTAGGTGTCGTAGATCCCGAGCTGCCGGATGATCAGGAACTTCGGGATCAGGAGCACGACGCCCGGCACCGCCATCACCAGGACGATCGTCGTGAAGGCTGCAGCGCGTCCACGGAATCGGAGACGCGCGAGCGAATAGCCCGCAAGGCTGTCGAGGAACACGCGGAGGAAGGTGACGCTGAGCGTCACGATCACGGAGTTCTGCACCCAGAGGAAGAAGTCCTGATTGGAGAGCTCGTGGAATGCGGCCGTGGTCGACGGGTCCGGCACGAGGGCGAGCGGGTTGGCGGTCGCGTCGGGCTCCGTCTTGAACGACGTGACGATCGCGATCACGAACGGGAAGATGTAGACGACCGCGAGCGAGAGCAGGAAGCTGTAGGTCAGCGACGGTCCCGAAACGGTGCCGCCGCACCGCCCTCGCGTCGCTGACTGCACGGGAGCTCACGGCGCGCTACCGCGGGTGGCCGATGCGACGTGCGACGCGTCGGGGTTGCCGACGCCCTGGGTCGGGCCGAAGCGGCGCCGTCGAGGCACGCCGTCCGGGTTGCGGGTGAGGAGCCTCGTCACGAGGGTGAAGAAGACGATGATCGCGAAGAGGATGAAGGCGATCGCGGCGCCGACGCCCCAGTTGTTGCTGTTGAACGAGGTGTTGAACGACAGGAACGCCGGCGTCAGGGTCGTGTTCAACGGGCCGCCTTTCGAGCCGACGTAGATCTGGTCGAAGATCTGCCAGGTTCCGATCAGACCGAGCGTCACGACCGTGAACAGCGTCGGGCGGATCATCGGCACCGTGATGTGACGGAACTTGCGCCACTCGCTCGCACCGTCGAGTGCCGCCGCCTCGTTGACCGACTCGTCGATGCTCTGGAGGCCTGCGAGGAAGATGAGCATGAACGTCCCCGAGGTCGTGAACACGGCCATCACGATCAAGACGCACATCGCGATGCTCGGGCCGGACAGCCAATCCCAGTAGCTCACGCCGAGGAAGAACTGGTTCGAGAGCGAGGTCGACTGCTGGACGCCGAACTGGTCGAGGATGACGTGGAAGAGGCCGCGCGGGTCGTAGAGCCAGGCCGGGCCGGTCGCACCGACGAACGACAGGAGCTTGTTGATCACCCCGTTCGCGTCGAAACAGGAAGAGGAAGAGGACCGTGATCGCGACCGAGCTCGTGACCGACGGGAAGTAGAACGCGGTCCGGAAGAACCCGACGCCCCTCAGGCGCCTGTTGACGAGGACGGCCAGAAAGAGGGCAACCGCAGTCTGGATCGGAACGACGAAGACGACGTAGTAGAGGTTGTTGTGCAACGACGTGCCGAAGTTGTTCTGATCGAGCCCGGGGGTCGTCAGCAGATGGCGGTAGTTCTCGAGGCCGACGTAGTGTGCGTTCGGGCCGAACGGGCTGCCGTTGCCGTTCCAGTCGGAGACGCTCACCCAGGCGGCCATGGCGATCGGCACCAGGAGGAACACGCCGAGGATGACGATCACAGGCGCGAGGAACAGCCAGCCCGCTGCGGCCTCATGACCGCGGATCCCAGGCTCCCGCCACCGCCGCCAACGGCCTCCTGCGACTCGCGTCGCCACTTCCCGCCTCCCTTCCTCGTCCGTTGGCTGTCGGGCGTGCCCGCCGGCGGCAATCGCCGCCGGCGAGCTTCACCGGTTCGTCGGTCGGGACCTGCTTACTTCAGGATCGACTGCAGCTCGCCGTCGACCCGCGTCAGGATCGGCTTGGGATCCGACTTTGGAAGTCCCTGCAGTTGCTGGTTGAAGTCGCCGAGCACGGTCGCGATGTCGGGAATCGTCGGGATGCTCTTCGAGTAGTCGGCACCCGCGAGGAACGCCGCGAACTGTGGATAGAGCTTCTTCCACGGCGTGGCGGCCGCCCTGACCGACGGCATCACGCCGAAGGCCCTCGCGTTCCCCATCGCGACCTTGGTTGCGGTGAGGTAGGAGATCAGGGCCATCGCGTCGGCCTTGTTCTTCGACGCGGCGGCGAGGCCCCACCCGCCGTCGTACTGGAGTGTCCCCTTCCCGGCCGGGCCTGCCGGGAGCTCGACCGCCCGGTAGGGGACGGTCGGGTAGTCGTGCGTCATCGCGCCGGAGATCCAGTTGCCCTCGATCGTCATGGCGCACTGCTGCTTCCCGAAGCCTTCGCCTCCCCAACCGGCACCGATCTGGTTCGTCAGCTTCATCGAGCCGGCCGTGATCATCGACTTGACGAAGTTGAAGGCGACCTGGTTGGCCTTGCTGTCGATGGTGGCCGTCTTCCCGTCCTTCGAGACGAGCCAGCCGCCGGCCTGGACCATGAAGACGCCGAGCCGGTGGAACTCGGGGTTGGTGCAGAGGCCGACCTGGCCCGACCGGGTGAGCTTCTTCGCCACCGCGGCCAGCTGCGTCCACGTCTTCGGGTAGTCCTTGCTCGTCAGCCCCGCCTTCTTCCAGGAGGAGGTGTTGAGCACGAGCGCCAGTGTCGAGAAATCCTTCGGCGCTGCGTACAGGTGGCCGTCGTAGGTGAAGGCCGCGCGCAGGCTCGGATAGAAGGACTTGACATTCTTGAGGTCGTCGAGTGGCGCGAGGTAGCCTGCCTTGGCATACGTCGCAACCTGGTCGTTGCCGAGGTAGAAGATGTCCGGCGGGTTGCCGGAGGCGAAGCCCTGGGCGAGTTGCTGCCCGAGGTCGGAGGCCACGACCACGTTCACCTCGATGCCGGTCTGCTTGGTAAACGCCTTGGCGGCGTTGTTGACGGCGAACGTCTCCGCGGGGCCGGAGGTCCCGATCAGAGCCGTGAGCGTCGTTGCCTTTCCGCTCTGACGCGAGCCGACGGCCGTGCCTGCCGTCAGCGCAAGCGCGACGACCATGGCGAGCACGAGCGCGGCCCGCGAGCGGGCGATGCGGGGTTTCCGATGTGCCTTCACTGCAGAGTTCCTCCTTCGAGCTATCGAGAAACCGCGTAGCCGATCGGCTCGGCAGCAATCGCACGCGTCCTCTGGTTGGAAGCGCTTTCAGGAAAAGGGCGCGAGATTATGCCCGCATGGGAGCGATTCCCAAACCAGCAGCGCGAATCGCGACGTCGTCGCGCGGGCGGGCCGGCGTCGGGATTGCCGCGGTCTAGGCGGCGCTCGGTCCTCTACATACCCATCGCGTGGTAGCCGGCGTCGACGTAGAGCGTCGTGCCGGTCACGTTCTCAGCGTCGTCCGAAAGGAGGTAGGCAGCCGCCCCGCCGACGTCGTCGGCGTCGATGTGGCGGTGGAGCGGCGAGCGCTGCTCGAACATCTCCTCCATCGTCGTGAACCCTGCAATCGAGCGCGCGGCGAGCGTGCGCACGGGCCCGGCCGAGATGGCGTTGACGCGGACACCGCTCGCGCCGAGATCCCAGGCGAGGTAGCGCATGCTCGCATCGAGGGTTGCCTTCGCGACGCCCATGACGTTGTAGTGCGGCACCGCCCGCACGCCGCCGAGGTAGGTCATCGTCACGATCGAGCCGCCGCCGCGCGCCTGCATGAGCGGCTCAGCGGCCTTCGCGCAGGCTACGAGGGAGTACGCGGAGATGTCGACCGCCATCCAGAAGCGGTCTCTGGGGGTGTCGATGAACCGTCCCTCGAGGTCCTCCGCCGCCGCGAAGGCGACCGAGTGCACGAGGAGGTCGAGGCCGCCGCCGAACGCCTCACCGACCCCGGAAAGGGCGCGGGTGACCTGCTCGTCGGAGCGGACGTCGCACTCCGTCACGAGCTTCGCGTCGACCGAGTCGGCCAACTCACGGACGCCCTTCTCGATCCGCTCACCCTGGAAGGTGAACGCGAGCTCGGCGCCCTCGTCGTGGAGGCGCTTCGCGATCGCCCACGCGAGCGAGCGCTTGTTGGCGACGCCGAGCACGAGCGCCTGCTTCCCGTCGAACCTCCCGGCCATGCGGCGATCCTACTGAGGGCCAGCTGCAAGCGTGATTGTAAGCTGTCCGAGGTGGTCGATCGCGCGCTCGCCGAGGGTCCCCAGGTGATCAGCCGGCACGGGCGTGACACGGCAGTCGTCGTCTCGATCGCCGACTTCCGCAGGCTGACGGGGGACGACGGCCTGAAGGCGTATCTGATGGACGGGCCGCTCCGCGACGGCGTCGTCCTCGAACGCGCCGCGGACGGGGCGCGCGCGGTCGAGTCGCCCGAATAGTGGCCTTCCTGCTGGACACGAACCTCGTCTCGGAGATTCCGACAGGCGCGCCCTGATCGTTCGGTGCGCCGGTGGCTCGACGGCACGGCTTCCGTCGATCTCCATCTCAGCGTGCTGGTCGTCGGTGAGATCCGCCGTGGGGTCGAGCTCCTCCGGACCCGGGAGCAGAACAGAGCACGGGCACTCGACGAATGGCTCGATGGGCTCGTCGACCGCTACGGCGACCGGCTCCTACCGGTCACCCCGGCCGTGGCCGATGCGTCGGGGCGGCTCGCGGCGCGGCGGCCGCTGCCGACTGTGGACGGGCTGATGCTGGCAACCGCCGAGGTGCACGGGCTGACGTTCGTGACCCGCGGGGCGCGCTCGTTCGCGGACCTCGGCGTCCCGACGCTCAGCCCCTGGGAGACCGAGTCGGGCGAGCGGTCGTGATCCCGGACGCGCTGCGCGAAGGCATCGACGAGATCGCCCGTGCCGTCGATCGGCGCGCGCTCGAGCAATCGGCCCGTTCGCTCTCCGACCGGTACCGCGCGGGGGGCACGCCGGCCCGTCGCGCGGCCAAGACATCGGCCGAGGTTGCCGCATATCTTTCGACGCGCGCCCCTGCGACCTACGCGGCCGCGAAGAATGTCTGCGACAGGATTCGCGATGCGCGACCCGACTGGCACCCTCGCTCGCTGCTCGACATGGGCGCGGGGCCGGGCGTCGCCGCCTGGGCGGCGGCCGAGATCTGGCCCAGCCTGGACAGCGTCACGCTGGTCGAGGCCGAACCCGCGATGGTGACGGCTGGACGCGCGCTCGCTACCTGCGGAGGCGAGTCGATCCGTACGGCTCGGTGGCTCGAAGCGGACGCTGCGGTGGCCCCCGCCGCCGGGGCGGAGCTCGTGATCGTCTCGTATCTCCTCGGTGAGCTCGAGACCGCAGGCATTCGCGACCGTTCTTGGGCGCGCGTGGTCGTGTGCGAGCGACACCCTGGTCGTCCTCGAGCCGGGCACGACGGCCGGCTACGAGCGAGTGCTGCGCGCACGGGACGTCGCGATCGGCGCGGGCGGCTCGGTGCTCGCCCCATGCCCGCACGACAGGCAGTGCCCTCTACCCGAAGGCGACTGGTGCCACTTTGCGGTGCGGCTCGCCCGCAGCCGCACACACCGCCTCGCGAAGGACGGCGAGCGCGGCTTCGAGGACGAGAAGCTCAGCTACGTGGTCGTCTGCCGGGCCCGGGAGCCGCGGCCACAGGCGCGGGTGATCCGCCGCCCGGACCTGCGACAGGGCCACGTGGTGCTCGACCTCTGCACGGACGAGGGCCTCGAACGGCGGACGGTCTCCAGGAAGGACGGTGCCGAGTACAAGCAGGCGCGCAAGCTCGCCTGGGGCGACGCGCTCTGAGCGCCGCCGCGGTAGGTTGACGCCGTGCAGCGGGTCGCCGTCGTCACCGGAGCGTCGTCGGGCATCGGCGAGGCGACCGCCCGAGCCCTCGCCGCGCGTGGCTGGCACTGCGTCCTCGTCGCGCGACGCGAGGAGCTGCTCCGCACGCTCGCGGACGAGATCGGCGGCGAGGTCGAAGCTCTGCGACGTCGCAGACCGCGCCGCCGTCGAGGCACTCGCGGGCCGCGTGCTCGAGCGGCATCCGTCGATCCACCTGCTCGTCAACAACGCCGGCATGCCCGCGCGCGGCACGTTCCTCAAGGCCGACCTCGACCTGATCGAGCGGGTCATCCGCGTGAACTACCTCGGCAGCGTCTGGTGCACGCGCGCGCTTCATGCCCGGGCTCGAGGCGGCCGCCGCGCAGTCGGGGGCGCGCGCACGTCGTCAACATGGTCTCCGTGGCGGGCACCGTCGCCTTCGCGCCGGCCGGCGGCTACGCGGCCTCGAAGCACGCCCAGCTCGCGTTCTCGCGCTCGCTGGCGGCGGCCCTGCGCGGCTCCGGCATCGCCGTCCACACGATCATGCCGGGCTTCGTCGAGACCGAGGGCTTCCCGCAGAAGGACGTCCTCAAGAGCCGCCTCATGCAGCGGTTCGTGATCGAGGCCGGAGGACGTCGCCAAGGCCGTCGTGAAGGCGGTCGAGAAGGGCAAGGCCGAGATGGTCGCTGCCCGTGGTTTCCCTACCGGCTCGCCGGGATCGCGCAGAGCGATCGTCCCGGGCGTCGTCGCGCGCTTCGTCGGGATGACGGACTACCGGAGCGACAGAATCTGAGGCGCGCTCACGCGCTCACGCGTGCAGGCCGCCGCGCTTCCGCGCGACGTACCAGCCGATCTCGACCTCGTAGACTGCGCCCGGGGCCATCCCGCTGACCCGTCGGCGCTCGTCGCCCGTAAGCCCGACGAGGTCGAGATAGCGCTCCAGGTTCCGCTGCTCACGTGTGATCTCGTTCGTCAGGACCTCGAGCTCGTTCGCATCGAGGAAGAAGCGAATGTCCTGGTCGGGCAGGAGCCGCGTGTGCGACCGGTCGCGCGCCTTCTCGAACCGGTCCGTCTCGGCCGAGACGACCGGATCGACGGCCCCGAGCTGGTCGATGATGAGGATCCGGCCACCGGGACGCGTAACCCGCGCGAGCTCCGCAACGACGAGCTCCGGCCGCCGAGCGTGATGGAGCACACGTGCGCACCCGGCGATGTCGAACGAGCCGTACTCGAACGGCAGCGAGGTGGAGTCGCCGACCCGGAGCTCGCAGTTCGGGGGCGCGACCGCGTTCCCCGCGGCCACGAGGTCCTCCGAGAGGTCGACGCCGACGACGCTCTCCACGAACGGCGCGAGTGCGAACGCCAGCGCGCCGGCCCCGCAGCCGCTGTCGAGTGCCCGCTCGGATCCGTCGAGGGGGGCGAGCAGCTGCTGCATCCGCGCCCGCAGCCCCTCCGCGCGCTCCTGCTGCGCGGCCAGGCGGTATGCGACAACCTCACTCATCGACGAACACGCGCTCCGATCTCGTTGCCCGCGAGACGATCCCGCAGGCGGTCTCGTAGGGAATCGTGCCTGAGAGCCTGGCGTGCTCCTCGATCAGCACGCCGTCGCCGACGAGCGTGACGGCGTCTCCCTCACCCGCCGCGGCGGGAAGCGCGACGGCGATCGCGTCCATCGACACGGTTCCGACGACGCGTGCACGCTCCCCGGCGACGACGACCTCCGCGCCGGTCATGTCGCGCCGGAACCCGTCGGCGTAGCCGACCGGGACGATGCCGATCCGGGTGGGCTCGGACGCGACGAAGCGGCGTCCGTATCCCGTGCTCTCCCCTGCCGCAAGCGTCTTCGCGAGCGCGACCGTGGACTCCCAGCGGAGCGCCGGCCGGAGGCCGTCGTCGGCGGGATCCGTCCCGAACGGCGAGATGCCGTAGACCGCGATGCCGCAGCGGACTGCATTCAGGTGCGAGGCCGGGTAACGCAGGGTGGCGGCGCTGTTCGCGATGTGCCGGGTCAGGTGCGGGTAGGGGGCCGTCGCGGCGAGGAACCGCTCCAGCTGCAGCTCGGTGAAGGCGGCATCCTCGTCCGCCGAGGCGAAGTGGCTCATCAGGCCGACGACACCCGTGTCGGGCGGCGCGAGCTCGGAGAGCCCCCAGCGTCCCATCCCGGTGTCGAGCTTGAGATGGACCGGAACCCCTTCCGGCGGGGCGCCCTCCGAGGCGCACAGCTCGAGGCGGGCCGCGCGCATATCGTCCAGCTCGCGGCGCTCGACCGGGCCGAGAACGAGGATCCGAGCGCTCGGAAGCGCACGCCGCAGCTCGGCCGCCTCGCCCACGGTGGCGACGCCGAGCGCGGTTGCGCCCGCGTCGACCGCCGCCCGGGCGACCTCCGCCGCCCCGTGCCCGTAGGCGTCCGCCTTGACCACGGCCCACAGCTCGGCGCGGCCGAGCTGGGCGCGGAGCACCCCCACGTTGTGGCGGATCGCAGCGAGGTCGACGATGACGAGGGAGCGCGGCATCGTCACACGTCTACCGTCATCCCGTCCCACGCGAACCGAACGTCTCTGCCCTCGTCCTGCAGCCGCTGCTCGACCCGCAGGAGGTCGCCGTACGAGATGCAGTCCATCTCCTCGACATGGCTGAGCACGACCCTGGACGCGTCGAGGCCGGCGACGATGCCGAGCGTCTCCTCGAACGTCGCCTCGAACCGCAGCACGGGATGCTCCTCGTGGATCAGCCGCTCACCGGTGAAGAGGTCGAACTCGCAGATCCCCATCGGCAGCACCGCCAGCTCGCAGCCCGTCACCTCGGGCGGGGGCGACCATCCGTTCAGCTCGTCCATTGCGACGACGAGCGTGCGGTCGCCCTCGCTCAGCTCGAAGGCGTAGACGTAATCCTCGGCGAGCCGGAATGGGCGCACGCGAACGCCGACGATGTCGACGATGTCGCCGTCGGCGAGCTCGTGGATCCGGATCCAGCCCCGGCTCTGCATGAACTCGAGATGGGCCATCCCACCGAGCCAGACCCGGAAGTCGACGGCCACCTGCTCCGGGAGATAGACGTCTGTCACGAGGGGGCGCTTCGCCTCGCGCGGCCAGGTGCGGAAATCGCCGTTCCGCGTCTCCCAGACCCTGCGTCCCATCGTGTGGTCCGGGTGCCAGTGCGAGTAGAAGCAAGCGGCGATCTGGCCGACGCCGGCGCGCTCGAGCTGGAGCTTCGACTCCTCGGGCGTATCGAAGACGATGTTCGGCCCGTGGACGAACGTCGAAGGACCGGTGCGCGCGTAGCGGCCGCCTTTCTCCCGGGCCTCGACGCAGACGCGGCACCGACAGCCCGGTCGCGGAATCGTGGCCGCGCCGCCGGAGCCCAGGATCTCGACCTTCACCCGGCCGAGGCTACCCCAGCGCCGCCGGCAGCTCCGCGAGGAGGTCGCTCGCGATCAGCCCCGCCTGCTGCGGGGCCACGGCGGCGGCGAGGCCGTGGGCCGTCGCCGCAGCGCACGCGGCGGTCACGTCGTCCAGTCCCTTCGCGAGGAACGCCGCCACCACGCCCGTCAGCACGTCGCCGGTTCCCGCCGTCGCGAGCGACGGCGGCCCTGTGTCGCAGACGATCGGATCGCCGCCGGGCGGCTGCACGATCGTGCCCGCCCCCTTGAGCAGCACCACGGCCCCGAACCGCTCCGCAGCTGCCCGCGCAGCCTCGAGCCGGTGGGCCTCGACCCACGTCGACTCGCGCCCGAGCAGGCGGGCGAGCTCGCCCGCGTGCGGCGTCAGCACCGTCGGGTGCGACCGCTCGACTGGCTCGAGGCCGAAGAGCGCGTCGGCATCGACGACGACCGGCAGCTCCAGCCGCTCGAGCAGACGCGCCACGAGCGCGTGCGCCTCGGCGTTGCGCCCGAGCCCCGGCCCGAGGGCGACAGCGCCCGCTCGCTCCGCCTCGGCCAGGATCTGCTCCTCGGCGTCGTCCCAGTCGAACCCCCGCTTGACCGGCTCGAGCGCCAGCGTCTCGACAACGGGCAGGCACTCCCGCGGCACGGCGAGCGTGGCGTAGCCGGCATCCGCGCGGAGCGCGGCCAGCGCCGTGAGCACCGGCGCACCCGTCGTCCCGGGGGCGCCGCCGACCACGAGGACCGAGCCGGCCGTGAACTTCGAGTCGGACGCGCCCCGGAGCGGCACCTGCCGGAGCAGCGCCGGGACGGCGCGCCGGACCGCCGTCTGCGAAGGCTCGAGCCCGATGTCGACGACGGCCACATCCCCGGCGTGAAATCGCCCCGGAGCGACGTGGAGACCGACCTTGCTGATGTGGAACGTCACCGTCAACGCCGCCTTGACGGCGGCGCCGGAGACTTCCCCGGTCGACGCGTCGACGCCGGACGGGACGTCCACGGACACGACCGGAGCTCCGGAGTCGTTGATGCGCTCGATCAGGGCGGCAGCCTCCGCACGCGGCGTCCCGTGGAAGCCGGTGCCGAAGAGGGCGTCGACGACGACGTCGGCGCCCTCGACCGCATCGGTCTCGACCGCCTCGCGGCCCGCGTCGCGCAGGACGCGCGCGGCGACTCTGCCGTCACCGCCGTTCGACCCACCGCCGCAGACGACGGCGAACCGCCTCGCGTACGGGAACACGCGCATGGCCTCGTAGGCGACCCCGGCGCCCGCGCGCTCCATCAACTCGGGCACCGTGTCCGGGTAGCCGGGGTACGCCTCCTCAGCGACACGCATCTCCGCCGCCGTGCACAGCGGCTCGTAGCCCGATCCCGTCACGTCTCGAGCCGGACGACGCACGCGGCGCCGGCCATCGTGTGCGAGTGGGTCAGCGAGACGTCGATCTCGCGCATCCCGACGCGCTCCGCATAGCCCGCCGTTCGGCCCGTCAGCGTGACGCCGGGCTTCGGCGGCCCGACGATCTCGATGTCCTTCCACGTGAACCGCACGCCGCAGCCGAGCGCCTTGCCGACCGCCTCCTTGCCGCAGAAGCGCGCGGCGTAGCTCTCGGCCGGATTGCGACGCGTCTCGCAGTAGGCCTGCTCCGCAGGCGTGAAACAGCGATCGCGGAAGCCGGGCCGCTCGAGGGCGCGGACGATCCTCTCGATCTCGATCAGGTCGGTGCCGATCCTGACCGACACGCTACGGTGAGCGCTCGAGCCAGTCGGGAAGCTGGGCCACGGAGCTGAGCACGATCTCCGGGACGACGTTCGAGCCCTCCAGCGTCTCCGGCCTGAACTTCCCCGTCCGCACGAGCGCCGTCCGCATGCCGAAGGCCTGCGCCCCGCGCACGTCCGCGTCGAGATCGTCGGTGACCATCCATGTCAGCTCCGGCTCGGCACCGAGGGCGTCGAGCGCCGCGGCGAAGTACGAGGCGCTGGGCTTCCCGAGCACCGTCGCGTCGACGCCGGTCGCGTACTCGAGCCCGGCCACGAAGGCGCCCGCGTCGAGCAGCGGGCCACGGCTCGTCTGCCACCACTTGTTCTTGTGGAGACAGTAGAGGTCGGCGCCCATCTGCAGCTCCCCGAACGCGCGACCGAGGTTCATCCACGAGAACACCTGGTTGGGCTCCGTCGTCTCGTCGCAGCCTCCGAGGAGCACCGCATCGGCGCGGTCGCCCACGAGATCGAGCCCTTCGAGGTCGGGCACGATCGCGCCCATGACGAGAGCGAAGACGCGCTTGCCGGCCAGCTCGCGCGCGGCGGCCCGCGGGGTCGTCTGGAGCTCGTCGTCGTCGAGCTCGAGCCCGAGCGTCCGCAGCTCCTGCGCCAGGGTGGCACGCGGACGGGTCGAATTGTTCGTCACGAACCGCAGGGAGTGTCCCCGGCTCCGCAGCCTCGAGACGGCTTCGACGGCTCCCGGAATGGGCTCGCCCGAGACGTGGAGGACGCCGTCGACGTCGAGCAGGATGCAGGCCATTCGCGGCATTCTCCCAGACCGGGAGCGCGGTTGCCGGACCCCGTGCGGCGGCCTCGCTACCGTCTGCGTATGGCTGCGACGCACGACCACGTCCACGAGCACGGCCACCGGCATCACCACGGCGGCAGCTCCTTGCGGTCGCTGACGATCGCTCTCGTCCTGAACGCTGCCTACACGCTCGTCGAGACGATCGCGGCCCTCCTCGCAGGCAGCCTGTCGCTGCTCGCCGACGCCGGGCACAACCTCTCCGACGTGGTCGCGCTCAGCGTCGCCGCCGGTGCCGTGATGCTCGCCCGGCGGCCCGCGACGCCCAACCGCAGCTTCGGCCTCCGGCGAGCGGAGATCCTGGCCGCGCTCGTGAATGCCGTCGCGTTGATCGTGATCGCGCTCGTCGTCTTCGTCGGGGCGATCCGCCGGTTCGCCGATCCACCGGAAGTGCCCGGTGGCTGGCTCGTCGCGGTCGCGAGCATCGGCCTCCTCGTCAACCTGATCGGCGCGGCCGCCGTCTTCCGTCGCGACGGCGAGGACCTGAACCTCCGGGCCGCGTACGTCCACCTCGTGGGCGACGCCCTCGGGTCGGTCGGGGTCATCGTCACGGGCCTCGTGATCGTCACGACCGGCTGGCGCTATGCCGACCCGATCGCAGGTGTGCTCATCGCCGTCTACCTCGTCGTCAGCTCGTGGAGCGTCCTGCGCGAGTCGACGCTCGTTCTTCTCGAGGCGTCCCCGCGCGGGCTCGATGCCGAGGCGATCGGACGCGCGATCGCGGCCGAGCCGGGGGTCGTCGAGGTCCACGACCTGCACGTATGGCAGATCACGAGCGGATTCCCGTCGCTGTCGGCCCACGTCCTCGTGCACGAAGGTGACGACTGCCATGCGATCCGCCGCGCGATCGAGCGGATGCTGGACGCCCGTTTCGGCGTCACCCACACGACGCTGCAGGTCGACCACGAGCACGCAGAAGCGCTCCTCACCATCTCGCCGCCCGCACGGCCGTGAGCGACGGCGACGAGCGCACGCACCGGCGCGTGACGCGGTCGGTGCTCCTCCCGCTGTCGGAGATCGAGCTGCGCGTGTCGCGCTCGAGCGGCCCGGGAGGCCAGCACGCGAACACGGCGGAGACGCGCGTCGAGGCGGTGCTGGACGTCGCGGCGTCGACGGCGTTGACGGACGCGCAGAAGCGGCGGGTGGTCGCGAAGGCAGGCCCGGTGCTGCGGGCGGTGGCGCAGGACGAGCGGAGCCAGGCCCGCAACCGGGAGCTCGCGATCGACCGGCTCGTGGCCCGGCTGGCCGAGGCGCTGCACGTGGAGCGAGCGCGCAGGCAGACGAAGCCGACGCGGGCGGCGAAGGAGCAGCGGCTCGAGGCGAAACGCCGCCGGAGCGAGACGAAGCGGCTGCGGCGGATCGACACCGGTGAATGATCTCGCGCACGAGCGCGTCGTGCCGCTGCTCCGCGGCACGTTCGGCCGCCCGTATCTCTACGCCGCGGAGAGCGCCTCGACGCAGGACGCACTTCGTGACGGCGACCACCCGCACGGCGCCGTCGCGGTCGCGGAGCACCAGACGGCCGGCCGCGGCCGCTCGGGACGGCGCTGGGAAGACGTGCCCTCGCGGGCGCTGCTCTTCTCGGTCGTGCTCGAGCCGCCCGGCGCGGCCTCGCTGCCGCAACTCTCGCTGGTCGCCGGGCTCGCGGTCGCTGTCGCTGTCGAACGCGAGACGGGGCTCGGGACGCAGATCAAGTGGCCGAACGACGTGCTCGTCGACGGCGGCAAGGTGGCGGGGATCCTCCTCGAGGCCTCGGGCCGACGGGTCGTCTGCGGGATCGGGATCAACGTCAACCAGGAGGACGGCGAGCTGCCACGCGAGACCCGCTCCCCCGCCACTTCGCTGCGGATCGCCTCGGGACGGTCGTTCGACCGCGGGGTACTGCTCGCGGCGGTGCTCGACGAGCTCGAGGGCCGCTACGGGCAGTGGCTCGCGGACGGGCTGGCGGGCGTCGGGGAGGATCTCGAGCGACGGAACGCCCTCCGGGGTGTCCGCGTCCACGCCGGCGGACGAAGCGGCACGGCCGGCCCGATCGCGGCCGACGGGCGTCTCACGGTTGCTGTCGACGACGGCAGCAGCCTGCTCGTCGAGAGCGGCGAGGTCGTCCTTCGGGTGCCCGGTTGACAACAGCGCAGGCGCCCGGTTCAGCCGGGCGCCGGAAGCACCGCTCGCAGCGCAGCCCACTCCTCTGGCGTGTTCGCGTTGAGCGCGGAGCGGAGCAGCGGATCGGCCGCCGCGAGGGCGGGGTCCGCGAGCAGCTCCGGCTCGGTGAGATCCCGCACCGTGCAGGCGCCGGGGATGTCGCGCAGGCCTCCGCGGCCGCTGCGCAGCAGCTCCCGGAGCTGCGGCACGATCGCGACCCGGTAGGCGGCGAGGAGCGGCTGGGATCGTCCCCCGATCACAGGCACCACTACATCGTCGCCGTCCCGTGGAGACGCGACGAGCGTCCGCACGAACGCAGGCACGAGCAGCGGCGTGTCGACACCGCACGCGAAGGCCACCTCGCAGCGGCCCTCGAGCGCCGCGAGCCCCTCCGCCAGGGCCGCGAGCGGGCCCGGGTAGAGAACGGCGTCCTCCACGACAACAGCGTCGAGCTCCGGCAGCTCCTGCCCCGGTGCCCGCACGACGCACACAGGGCCTCCGTCGACACCCGACCGCACAACGGCGACCGCGTGCTCTATCGCCGCCTGCCCGTGCCAGTCGAGCAGCGCCTTCGCCGCACCCATCCGCGACGACCGACCGCCCGCGAGCACGACCGCGCCCGCGAGCATCTCAGCGGTCGCCGCGCGCCTGGACGTGCTGGAAGCCGAAACGCCCCTTGATGCAGAGGTTCCCGCGCGTGACGTCGTGGTCGTCGGGGCTCGTCACCTTGACGATCGTGTTGTCCTGCACGTGGAGCTCGAGGTTGCAGCCGACGCCGCAGTAGGGGCAGATCGTCGTCGTCACCGTCTGCTCGTCCTCGCGCCACTCGTCCTGCGCGCGCAGCTCGTGCTCCGAGCGGAACATGAGCGCGCCGGTGGGACAGACGGCGATGCAGTTGCCACAGTAGACACAGGCCGACTCGGGCAGCTCGGCCACGTACTCGGTCGAGATTCGCGCGTCGAAGCCTCGACCGGCGACGTGGATGGCAAACGTGTTCTGGTACTGCTCGCCGCACGCGTCGACGCACTTGTAACAGAGGATGCACTTCGAGTAGTCACGGACGTAGAGCTCGTTGTCGACCTTGATGGGCGCGTGCACCGTGGCGGCCGTCTGCCCGTCGGGCTCGACGTGGTGGCCCGTGCGCTTGCGGTCGCGGCCGGGATCGGGCGGCGCCGGTGGCCCGAACCGCTCGGGCTGCGCGTCGTACCGCGCCAGGTAGTCCGGCGCGACCGGAGTCGTCGAGAGGTCGACCGACGACGCGAGCAGCTCGAGCACGAGCTTCCGCGAGTGGCGCACCCGCTCCGAATTGGTCTGGACCTTCATCCCGTCCTCCGCCTTCCGCGAGCAGGACGGCACGAGCACGCGCGAGCCCTCGACCTCGACGACGCAGACGCGGCACGCGTTCGCCGGCTCGAGCGTCTCCCCGTAGCACAGCGTCGGCGTGTCGATCCCGAGCCGGCGGCACGCGCCGAGGATCGTCTCGCCTTCGAACACGCGCACCTGCTGCCCGTCGACCTCGAGCTCGACCATCCTCCGCGGCGCCAGCAGCTCCGTCACGAGAAGACCGTCACTGGAACACCCGTAGGCGCCCGATCGCGGACTCGACCGCGGTCGACGCCGTCTGGCCGAGGCCGCAGATCGACGCATCGCGCATGCACTGCCCCACCTCCGCGATCACGGCCAGCTCACGCTCGACCCCGCCGATCGTCCGGCCGGAGACGAGCCGGGCGAGCGCCTCCTGCTGGCGCACGGTGCCGACGCGGCACGGGACGCACTGGCCGCAGGACTCGTTGCGGAAGAAGGCCGCGATCCGCATCAGCAGCCGGGGGAGATCGACAGTGTCGTCGAGCACGAGGACGACGCCCGAGCCGAGCGTCGTCTGCGCCTCGCGCGCGGCCTCGAACGTCAGCGGCAGGTCGAGCTCGTCCGGGCGCAGGAAGCCGCCCGCAGCTCCCCCCATGAGGATGCACTGGAGCTCGCCGCTGCCCGCCACGCCGCCGGCGAGCTCGAGCAGCTCCCGCAGCGTCGTGCCGAACGGCACCTCGTAGACACCCGGGCGCGCGATGTGGCCGGAGAGGCAGAAGAGCTTCGGGCCCGTCGAGACGTCCGTTCCGGTCTCCGCGAAGACGGGGCCCGAGCGCAGAACGACATCGAGCACGTTGACAAGTGTCTCGACATTGTTCACCACCGTCGGCTTGCCGAACAAACCCTCGACGACAGGGAACGGCGGCTTGTTGCGCGGCTCGCCGCGGTTGCCCTCGATCGACTCGAAGATCGCCGTTTCCTCGCCGCAGATGTAGGCGCCCGCGCCCTTGCGGATCTCGACCTCGAAGCGGAAGCCCTCGCCGAGGACGTCGTCGCCGAGGAAACCGCGGCGGCGCGCCTCGTCCAGCGCCTTCTCGAGCGCGTGCTGCGCCTCCGGGTACTCGCCCCGGATGTAGACGTACCCGCGCTCGCAGCCGGTGGCGTAGGCGGCGACCGTCATCGACTCGATCAGCGCGAAGGGATCGAGCTCCATGATCACCCTGTCCTTGAACGTCCCCGGCTCCGACTCGTCGGCGTTGCAGACGAGGTAGTGCGGGCGCACCGGCTGCCGCGCGACGGCCTCCCACTTGACGCCGGTCGGGAAGGCGGCGCCGCCGCGCCCCTGGAGCTTCGAGTCCTTCAGCTCCCGGATCACGCCCTCGGGGCCGAGCTCGAGCGCACGCCGCAGCGCCGCGTATCCACCGCGGGCCCGGTAGTCGTCGAGAGTGAGCGCCCCGCCCGCCGCGGCCCCGCTGAGCAGTCGCAGAGCTGGATCGCCTGCCTGCGGGAGCACGGTGACCGGGGGTGGACCGGGCTCGCCGCCGGCGAGTACGCCGAGCACGGCGGCCGCGGTCGTCGGTGCGATCGTCCGCTCCCCCGGCGCGTCGCCGGCGTCGCCCACGAGTGCCGCGGGAGCGCGGTCGCACTGGCCCAGGCACGGGCTTCGGTACCACGTGGCCGAGCCGTCGGCCGAGAGCTCGCCCTCGCCGCCGAAGCGCTCTTCGAGCTGGGCGATGAGCTCGTCGGAGCCGTGGCAGCGGCAGGCGATGTCCTCACAGACGTGCACGACTCGGGCGGGGCGCGGCTCGACAGCCAGCATGGCGTAGAACGTGGCGACACCGTACGCGTCGGCCGGCGGGATCAGCAGCCGCCGACAGAGCTCGTTCAGCCCGCCGGGGCTGATCCAGCCGCTGCGCTCCTGCAGCGCCCAGAGGGCGGGCAGCAACAGGTGCCGCTGCTCGCGGACCGCGTGCCCGGTGCTGGCGGTGTTGCCCTCGGGGCCCGAGAGCCGGGCGCCGCCGGCCCAACCGTCGCGCGCGGGGCCGAGAACGCCGTCGAGGGCGTCGCGCTCGGCCGTTGTCGGCTCGGCGCCGGGAACGAGGTGCAGGTCCATCTAGTGGGGTGTCCCGCAACGTTCGACCGAAAATGATCGTTGCGGGACACCCCACTCCATGTTGATTACTGTAGTGCGGCGTCTCACGACGATGCTCTTCCTGTCCAACGTTGTGAGACGCCGCACTAGGGCTGCCCGCCGACCGTGACCGGTTCTGCGATGCCGACGCGCTCTACGCGCTCGGCAGGTTCGAGCTTCTCGACCCGGATGGCCGCTGCCTTGAACTCCGCCGTGCCGGACTTGGGGTCGGTCGCGTCGATCGTGAGCTGGTTCGTGTCGACCTCGTCCGGAAAGTGGAAGGTCATGAACGCGAGGCCGGGGCGCAGCGACGGATCGATGCGCACCGGCGCCTCGACCGAGCCGCGCCGGGACGAGACGCGCGCGATCTCACCATCCGCCAACTCCAGCCGCTCGGCGTCCTCCGGCGAGAGGTCGAGCGACTCGCCGCGGTGCAGCGGCGAGCTGTAGAGGTTCGACTGGGCGCCGGTGTTGTAGGACTCGAGCCGGCGGCCGGTCGTGAGCCGGATCGGGTAGTCGGCGTCGAGGGACTCGAACGGGCCTTGCGCCTCGACGACCGAAAACGGCGCCGGCGGCCCGCCGAGGGGGTGCTCCCAGAGGCGGCCGTGCAGGAACTGCGACCCGGGATGCTCCTCGTCCAGGCACGGCCACTGCAGGCCCCCGTGCTCCTCGAGCCGGGCGTAGCTCATCCCCGCGTGCATCGGCGAGAGGGAGCGGAGCTCGTCCCACACGTCCTCGGCGACCGGCTCGGGCCAGTCGTGCCCGAGGCGGCGCGCGAGCTCGCGCGAGGATCCACATGTCGTCGCGCGCCTCGCCGGGAGGATCGAGTGCCTTGCGCACCCGCTGCACGCGACGCTCGCTGTTCGTCACCGTCCCCTCGCTCTCGCACCACGACGCGGCCGAGGGGAAGACGACGTCGGCCATCTCGGCGGTCTTCGTGAACACGATGTCCTGGACGACGAGGAAGTCGAGGCCCGAGAGGAGCCTGCGGGCGCGGCTGATGTCGGCCTCCGACTGCGCGGGGTTCTCGCCGATCACGTACAGCGTGCGCAACTCGCCGCGCTCCATGCCGTGGAACATCTGCGTCAGGTGCCAGCCGTACTCGGGCCTGATCGTCGTGCCCCACGCCTGCTCGAAGCGCGCGCGGGCCGCCCCGTCGCGCTCGATGTCCTGGAAGCCGGCGAGCTTGTTCGGGATGGCCCCCATGTCGCCGCCGCCCTGGACGTTGTTCTGCCCGCGGAGCGGATTGAGCCCGGAGCCGAAGCGGCCGACGTGCCCGCAGAGGAGGCCGAGGTTGATGAGCGCGAGGACGTTGTCGACCGCGTTGTGGTGCTCGGTGATGCCGAGCGTCCAGCAGATCATCCCGCGGTCGGCCCGCGCGAAGGCGTGCGCGGTCTCGCGGATGACCGCCGCCGGCACGCCCGTCAGCCGCTCGCCCTCCTCCAGCGTGAACGGCTCGACCGAGGCGGCGTACGCCTCGTAGCCCTCGGTCGCGTGGTCGATGAAGGCGTGATTGGCGAGGCCGGCGTGGATGATCTCGCGCGCCATCGTGTTCGACAGGGCGACGTCGGAGCCGACGTCGAGCCCGAGCCAGCGGTCGGCCCACTGGGCCGACGTCGTCCGGCGCGGGTCGATGACGAAAAGGCGAGCGCCGTTGCGTACGCCCTTGAGGAGGTGGTGGAAGAAGATCGGGTGCGTCTCGCGTGCGTTCGAGCCCCAGAGGAGGATGACGTCCGTCTGCTCGATCTCCGCGTAGGAGGACGTCCCGCCCCCCGCTCCGAACACCGTCGCCAGACCGACGACGCTAGGGGCGTGTCAGGTTCTGTTGCAGGAGTCGATGTTGTTCGTGCCCATGACCTGACGGGCGAACTTCCCGGCCAGGAAGTTCATCTCGTTCGTGGCCTTGGAGCACGAGAAGATGCCGAACGATGTCGACGCGTCGGCGTCACGGGCCCGCGCGAAGCCGGCGGCCGCGCGGTCGAGCGCCTCGTCCCAGCCCGCGGCGCGAAGCACGCCGTCCTCGCGGACGAGCGGCGTCGTCAACCTGGTCCTGCCTGCGCGCATCACCTACAGGATGGCGCGCCGAGCGTGTCGCGCGTCAAAGTGATTCACTCGACTGCGTGATAGATCAGATCTATCATCGAGGAATGGATCTGCGACATCTCGAATATCTGGCCGCACTCGCGCGGGAGCAGCACTTCGGTCGTGCGGCACGGGCGTGCCACGTGTCGCAGCCGACGGTCTCGTCGGGCATCCGCCGGCTCGAGAGCGAGGTCGGCTTTCCCGTCGTGCGGCGCACGCAGCGTTACGAGGGCCTCACGCCCGAGGGGGAGCGGGTACTCGAGTGGGCGCGCCAGATCCTGGCCGACGTCGGCAGCCTCGAGGCGGAGGTCGACGCGATGCACGGCGGCCTCTCCGGTCAGCTCAGGATCGGGGCGATCCCCACCTCCCTCCCCTGCGTCTCGCTCCTGACGACGCCCCTGCTGCACCGATATCCCGGTGTCACCGTTGCCGTCTACTCGCTCAACTCGATGCAGATCGAGCGCGGCCTCGACGAGTTCGAGCTCGAGCTCGGGATCACGTACCTCGACTCCGAGCCGCTCCGCGGCGTGCGCACGCTGCCGCTCTACCGCGAGCACTACGTGCTGCTCACCGAGGCGGCCGGGCGCCTCGGGCGCCGTAAGGAGGTGACCTGGGCGGAGGCGGCGACGCTGCCGCTCTGCCTCCTGACCGGGGACATGCAGAACCGCCGCATCGTCGACGGCATCTTCCACGAGGCGGGCGCCGAACCGCGGCCGTCGGTCGAGACGAACTCGATCTCCACGCTGATCGCCCACGTCAGGGACGGCCCGTGGTCGAGCGTGATGGCCCACGCCTGGCTGCACGGCTCGGATCCGCCGCCCGGCATGAGGGCGATCCCGCTCGTCGGGCCGTCGACGACGCGCACGATCGGGCTCGTCTGGCTCGATCGCGATCCGGAGCCCATGCTCTCGCGGGCGCTCATCGACGTCGCCGACACCCTCGACGTCGACGGTGACCTCAGGCGGTGATCCGCTCGGGCCACGAGTAGACGTTGGCCCGGCCTTCACGCACGAAGCCGCACAGGGTGATGCCGCGATCGACTGCAAGGTCGACGGCGAGCGACGACGGCGAGCCGACGGCGACGAGGACGGGACAGCCCGCGACCGCGGCCTTCTGGACGAGCTCGAACGAGAGCCGGCCGCTGACACAGAGGACGTGCTCGGAGAGCGGCAGCAGCCCGTCGAGGAAGGCGCGCCCGATCACCTTGTCCATCGCGTTGTGGCGGCCGACGTCCTCGCGCGCGAACAGCAGGCCGCCGTCCGGCGTGAAGAGTCCGGTGGCATGCAGGCCGCCCGTTGCAGCGAAGGTTGCCTGGGATCCGCGTAGTGTCTCCGGCAACGACTTCACGATGCCCACCGCGATCGTCAGCGGGCTCTCGACCGGCACGGACTCGACCGCGACCGCCTCGAGCGCGCCCTTGCCGCAGACACCGCACGAGGAGGACGTGTAGAACGAGCGGCGGAGACGATCCGGGTCGAAGCCCGGAGCCTCGAGCTCGATCGTGTTGGCGGCGAGATCGTCCGGCACGCGGGCGGACACCGGCCTGAGCCCCTCTGACAGCGCGAACCCGAGCGCGAGCTCCTCGTCGTGGCCCGGAGTCCTCATGGTCACGACCACGGGCTCGCCGCCGATCCGCAGCTCGAGCGGCTCCTCGACCGCGAGCCGGTCGTCGGCCTCCTCGCCGTCGGGCAGGCGGAGGATGCGGAGGACGGAAGTGCTGTAGGGCGGTGGCTCCTTCTGCTCTCCCGTCATCGTGCCGCAACCCTAGCCACGAGAATCGCTCCGACCGTCCGGCACGACGATTACCCTCAACCTTGCGCGCCGCCCGGCATCGCGATTCGACCTTTGTCCGATCTCTGGAGGGAAACGTGGACGCGAAAGACATGGGCAACCGGCTCCTCGCCGAGATCGTCGGCACCTTCGGCTTCTTCTTCATCGGCTTCAGCGGCATCGCCGCGTCCGTCAACCTTCCCGGCTCGATCGCACCCGCAGGCGTGGCGGCCGGCTTCGGCCTCGGCCTCGGCCTCATGATCGCGGCGTTCGGCCAGATCTCAGGTGGCCACTTCAACCCCGCGGTCACCTTTGGACTGGCCGTCGCGCGCAAGTTCCCGACGGCCGCCGTCGTCCCCTACTGGGTCGCGCAGCTCATCGGCGGCTTCATCGCCGTCCTCGTGGCGGCGCTCATCTATACGAACGACATCAAGGACTCGCTCGTGACGAACCCGGGCCAGGGCGTCCCGGACTGGCGCGCGATGCTCGCGGAGCTCGTCGCGGTGTTCTTCTTCGTGTCGGTCATCATCACCGTCGCGACCGACGACTCGGCGGCGTGGAAAGGCGTCATGGCGCCTCTCGCGATCGGCGGCTTCATCTTCACCGCGGCTGTGACGATCGGCCCGACGTCGGGCGGGTCGTTCAACCCGGCCCGCTCGATCGACCCGGCCATCTACGCTCTCGAGTTCAAGAACCTCTGGATCTACATCGTCGGCCCGCTCGTCGGTGCGTTCTTCGCCGGCGCGTTGTCCATGGTGCTGCGGGACGAGGTCTCCGTAGCGGAACCGCCGCGGCCGGGGCGCCCGGAGGGGCGCTAGCCGGTCGCCCGTCGCGTCGCGGCCCCTACTCGACGGTGACCGTCTTCGCCAGGTTCCGCGGCTGGTCGACGTTCAGGCCGCGCAGCCGCGCGATCCGGTAGGCGAGCAGCTGCAGCGGCACGACCGCGAGCACGGCCTGGAGAAACGCGGGCGAGCGCGGGATGTAGATGACGTCGTCCGCGTGGTGCTGGATGTCCTCGTTGCCGTCCGTCGCGATCGCGATCACGTGTGCGCCGCGGGCACGCACCTCCTGGATGTTCGAGACCATCTTGTCGTAGACGTGCGAACGCGTCGCGACGACGACGACGGGCGTGGACTCGTCGAGGAGCGCGATCGGGCCATGCTTCATCTCGCCGGCCGAGTACGCCTCCGTGGGGATGTACGAGATCTCCTTCAGCTTCAGCGCGCCCTCGAGCGCCACCGGGAGACCGATGTGCCGGCCGAGGTAGAGGAAGAACGGCTTGTCGAAGTGCCGCTGTGCGATCTCGTTGATCGGGTGGTCGCCATCGAGGAAGGCCTGGATCTTGACGGGAAGCTCGTAGACCTCGTCGAGGATGAGAGTGTGCTCGTCCTCCGGCATGGTCTCCCGCACCTGCGCGAGCTTCAGCGCGACCAGGAAGAGCAGGCTGACCTGGGCCGTGAAGGTCTTCGAGGCGGCGACGCTCACCTCCAGGCCGGCGCGGGTGAAGAGGACGGAGTCCACCTCGCGCGTGATCTGCGACCCCATCATGTTCGTGATCGCGACGGTGCGCGCGCCCATCTCGCGGGCGAGCTTCATCGCGGAGATCGTGTCGCGGGTCTCGCCGGACTGTGAGACCCCGATCACGAGCGTGTTCCGGTCGAGCACGGGGTTGCGGTAGATCCACTCGGAGGCGATGTCGTGCTCCACCGGCACGCGGGCCCACTCCTCGATCGCGTAGCGGCCCGCCACCGCGGCGTGGTACGACGTGCCCGCGGAGAGGATGACGATGCGGCGCAACACCTTCAGCGCGGCGTCGTCGAGCAGCCCGTCGAGCTCGAGCCGTCCGTGGCGCACGCGATCGCCGATCGTCTCGGCGACCGCTTCGGGCTGCTCGTAGATCTCCTTCAGCATGAACGTCTCGAAGCCGGCCTTCTCGGCGCGCTCGTCGTCCCAGTCGAGCTCGACGAGATCCCGCGTTGACCGTGCTGCCGTCGTCTGCCCGCACGAACGCGGCGCCGTCCCTCGTAATCGCGACGAGGTCGCCGTCCTCCGGGAAGTGCACCTCGCGCGTCTCGCGCAGGAAGGCGGTCGCGTTGGAGGCCAGGAACATCTCGCCGTGGCCGACACCGACCACGAGAGGGCACTGGTGGCGCGCGCCGACGAGGAGCCCGGGATGGTCCCGGTGAACGGCGACGAACGCGAAATGCCCTTCCAGCTGGTTGAAGGCGAGCCGTGTCGCCTCGACGAGGTCGCCGTCGTAGCTCTCCTCGATCAGGTGGCTGACGGTTTCGGCATCGGTCTCGGACGAGAAGACGTGCCCTGCGGCGCGCAGGCGCTCGCGCAGGTCCCGGTAGTTCTCGACGATCCCGTTGAGCACGATCGCGAGCTCTGCGGGATCCTCGACAGCAAGCGGGTGCGCGTTCTCGGGTGTGACGCCGCCGTGCGTGGCCCAACGCGTGTGGCCGAGGCCAGTCGTCGCCGGTGACGACTCCTTGCCGGCGGCGAGCTTCAGGTTCTGGAGGTTGCCGACGGCGCGGGTGTGCTGCAGGCCGCCGTCCTCGAGGAGCGCGATCCCGGCCGAGTCGTAGCCCCGGTACTCGAGCCGCTCGAGGCCGAACAGCAGCAGCTCCTTGCACTCCCTCGCTCCCACGTATCCGATGATCCCGCACATTCGCGTCTCTCCTTCGTCGGCCCCGCCGCCCTGGCGAGGAGGTGACTCCGCAGCATCCTCGGACGTCCCGAATGGCCGCAGGCCAGGCTAGATCCGAGGCTGCGACCCGATCAAGGAGGCGACTGTACCACAGAGGGCGACGGCCTCCTCTGCGCTCTCGGACTCCACGAGAACGCGCACGAGAGGCTCAGTTCCCGACGGCCGGACGAGGATCCGGCCGCGCCCGTCGAGGCCCGCTCCGAGCCGTTCGACCTCCTCCAGAACCGCCGGTGAGAGGCTCGTCGGGCCAACCGCGATGTTCTCGCGCGCCTGGGGGAGCCTCGTCAGCACTGCCGCCGCCTGCGAGAGCTGGCGCCCGCCGAGGGCCCGGCAGAGAAGGAGGGCGGCGGCCAGCCCGTCCCCCGTCACGTGGCCGTCGAGGAAGACGATGTGGCCCGACTGCTCCCCGCCGAGGACGGCGCCCTCGGCCCGCAGCGCCTCCAGTACGTAGCGGTCGCCCACGTCGGTCGTCAGCACGCGAATCCCGCGCTCGGCCATCAGCCGATGGAAGCCGAGATTCGTCATCGACGTCACGGCCACCGTGTCGACATCGTGGGCGAGCGCAAGAACTGCGAGAATCTGATCCCCGTCGAGCGCCGTCCCGGCCTCGTCGACGGCCAGCATCCGGTCGCCGTCGCCGTCGAACGCGATCCCGAGGTCGTACCCGCCGGCGCGCACGACCTCCTCCAGCAGGCCGAGATCGGTGGCGCCGCAGCCCACGTTGATGTTCGAGCCGTCCGGGGACGCTGCGACCGTCGTCACCTCGGCGCCGAGCCGCTCGAACACGCCGGGCGCGATCGCAGAGTAGGCGCCGTTGGCACAGTCGACCGCAATCTTGAGCCCGTCGAGGCGCGCACCGAAGTGCTCGAGGACGTGGTCGACATAGCCCTCCAGGGCACCTTCCGCCTCCTCGACGGATCCGCCCCCCAACCCCCGCGCGTCGAGCAGCGCCTCGATCGCCTCCTGGTCCTCGTCCGCCAGCTTGTGGCCCTCGGCATCGAAGAACTTGATCCCGTTGTACTCCGGCGGGTTGTGCGAGGCCGAGAGGACGATGCCGAGATCCTGAGCGAGCAGCGCCACCGCGGGGGTCGGCAACACGCCTGCCAGCACGGCCGTGCCTCCCGCCGAGACGATCCCGCGTGTGACCGCCTGCTCGAGCGCAGGCCCGGAGCTGCGCGTGTCACGCCCTACGAAGACCCGTCCCCGTCCCGCCCACATCGTGGCGGCCCGCCCGAAGCGCTCGACGAGATCGAGCGTCAGCGTCTGGCCGACGATGCCGCGGACGCCGTCGGTGCCGAAGTGGGCTCGGGCCATGGGTTTGGGCACCTCGATTCGAGGCGAGAGAACGCGACGCTCTAGCGCTTGGAGAACTGCGGCGCCTTGCGCGCCTTGTGCAGGCCGGCCTTCTTGCGCTCGACCTGGCGCGCGTCGCGCGTCAGGTAGCCCTCGCGCTTGAGGACGACGCGAAGCTCCGGATCGGCCTCCACGAGCGCCCGCGCGATGCCGTGCCGAACGGCGCCCGCCTGGCCGCTGATGCCGCCACCGTGCACGCGCACCCGGAGGTCGTACGTGCCCTCGGCGCTGGCGGTCTTCAGCGGCTGGAGTGCCGAGGTGCGATGCGAGGCCCGCGTGAAGTAGTCCTCGAGCGTGCGGCCGTTGATCCAGGTCTTGCCGTCACCGGGCCTGAGGATGACGCGCGCGACCGAGGTCTTGCGCTTGCCGGTGCCCATGTACTGCGCGATCTGCGACATCTACGAGAGCTCCAGATTCTTGGGGGCCTGCGCCTCATGAGGGTGTTCCGGGCCTGCGTAGACCTTGAGCTTGGTGAGCTGGGCCGCCGCGAGCTTGTTCCTGGGCAGCATGCCCTTGACCGCCTTGCGGATGACCTCGGTCGGCCGGCGCTCGAGCTGCTCGCGCAGCGTCCGCGTCCGGAGGCCGCCGGGGAAGCCGGAGTGGCGATAGACCAGCTTCTGGTCGAGCTTCTGGCCGGTGACGTGGATCTTCTCGGCGTTGACGACGATGACGAAGTCGCCCGTGTCGACATGCGGCGTGTACTGCGGCTTCCGCTTCCCACGCAGGGTGTCCGCGATCTGCGTCGCGAGGCGCCCGAGGGTCTGCCCCTCGGCGTCCACGACGTACCAGTCGCGCTGGATCTCACCCGGCTTGGCGGTATAGGTCTTCATCACGTCACAAAGAAGCGGTCGGATGACCGCACGGCGAGCCAGTGTAGCAGCGGAAGCCACGCCGACACGCATTGACTCCACCGCGGCACCGTCTTAATGTGGCTCCCGGGAGCGCTGCTGGCTCTCTCCCTCGGTGCCCACGATCAAGGAGGGGCAGGATGAATGAGTGCGATGGCGTTACGCGCCGCACCTTCGTCAAACGGACGGCTGCTGCGGGCGTGGCGATCGCAGGAGGCACGCTGTGGGCAACCGCGCCCGCGGCCGCACGGGCGCGGCGTTTCGGCAAGCGGAAGACGCCGATCGAGCACCTGGTGATCTCGTGTCAGGAAAACCGCTCGTTCGACCACTACTTCGGCTACGCACCGCAGGTGCAGGCAGCGGGGTATGGGCCGCCGCCGGGCTACACGCAACCCGACGCGGCGGGAGTCGGCCACGCGCCGTTCGAATTGACGGCGCTGCGCTCGGTGGATCCCCCGCACGGCTGGAACGATGTGCACGCGCAGTACAACGGCGGCGCGATGGACGGGTTCTACACCAACGCTGCCGCCCGGACGGGCAGCGGCGAGACCGCGATGCCGTACTACACCGAACGGGAGCTGCCGTTCTACTACAGCCTGCTCCGCAGCTCCGGTCTCTGCGCGAACTACTTCTGTTCGCTGCTCGGGCCGACCTGGCCGAACCGCTTCTACCTGATGTCCGGGACGTCGGGGGGCATCACGACCAACGGCCTCTGGGGATACGGCATCTTCGACTCGTCCGTCTGGCCGATCATCCTCGACCTGCTCGACGACGCCGAGGTGACATGGAAGATCTACTACATCGGCTCGGACGGGGTAGAGGTTGGTGACACGGACAACGTCGCGGTGTTCTGGAGCCGCTGGGCCCATGATCCGCGCACGACGGCGACGCTTGACGACTACCTCGACGACTGCCATCGCGGGACGCTGCCAAACGTCTCCTGGATCATCCCCAGCTTCTCGATGCAGTTCGACGAGCATCCCGACGCAGACGTCAGCGTCGGCATGGGCTTTCAGGAGCAGATCATCAAGGCGCTCCACCGCTCGCGCTTGTGGAACAGGTCCGCTTTCTTCCTCACCTACGACGAGCACGGTGGCTTCTTCGACCACGTCCGACCGCCGCAAGTCGACGCGTACGGCCTCGGGATCCGTGTGCCGCTGTGGGTCATCTCGCCGTATGCGCGGAAGGGCCCCATCGTCTCGGCGAAGCCGGCCGATCACGTGTCGACGCTGAAGTTCATCGAGCGCACGTGGGACCTTCCAACGCTTGCCTCGCGAAACCACACGTTCGACACTTCGACGCCGACAGGCAGCAACTACCAGACCGGCGGCGCGCCGGCGCCGCCGCGAGACGACCTCTCGGGCCTGAGCGACCTGTTCGACTTGTTCGAGTTCTAGCCTCCGGGGCCGGAGGCCGAGGCCTCCGGCCCCGCCCTCGCCTGGTCGCCGCCGCCGCGACGCCCACGAGGATGGCGGGCTACGATGGGAGAAGCGAATCGGGGAGCTCGGGGCAGCCGGGCTGAGAGGGCGGACACTGCGCGCCGCCGACCCGCACAACCTGATCTGGGTAATGCCAGCGGAGGAAGAACGCATGGGTACGCCGAACGTGATCGTCGTCGCCGGGGGAGAAGGCCCGGCGGTGCCGTGGCCGGCCGCCGGCTCCACGGTGATCGCCGCGGACGGAGGCGTCGACCGCGCACTCGCGCTCGGACTGCGCGTCGATCTCGCGATCGGCGACTTCGACTCGGTCACGCCCGCGGGGCTCGCGGCCGCGGAGGCAGCCGGCGCGCGGGTCGAGCGGCACCCGGCGGCAAAGGACGCCACGGATCTCGAGCTCGCACTCGACGCCGCCCTCGCCCTCGAGCCGGCGCGCATCGTCGTGATCGGCTCGGACGGCGGGAGGCTCGACCACCTGCTCGGCGTCTTGCTCCTGCTCGGCCACGAGCGGTACGCGTCCGCGCAGATCGAGGCATACCTCGGCGACAGCCACCTGCACGTCGTGCGCGGAACGTGCAGGCTCGTGGGCGCGCCGGGCGACCTCGTCTCGCTGGTGCCGCTCCAGGGACCGTGCGACGGGGTCCGCACCGAGGGGCTCGAGTACCCGCTCCTGGGCGAGACGCTGCCGGCCGGGACGACCCGCGGCATCTCGAACGTCTTCGCCGCCGGCGAGGCGCGCGTGACGATCGAGAGCGGCTGCCTGCTGGCCGTCCAGCCCGGCGCGGAGAAACCTTTGTGACTCTCCGTCACAAGCTCTCGGCTGCGCTCGCGCTCGGGCTCGTCGCGCTCTTCGGGGCGGCGTGTGGAGGGTCGGGGTCGGGGCTCGGGATCGCGGCTCGGGCGCCAAGGAAGGCGGGGAGAGCCGCGAGGTCGTCCTCGTCACCCACGACTCGTTCGCGATCCCGAAGGCGGTGAAGGCGGCGTTCGAGCGGGAGAGCGGACTGAAGCTCCGGATCCTGCAGGGGGGCGACGCCGGCGAGACGGTCAACCGGGCGCTTCTGACGAAGGGCAACCCGCAAGGCGACGTGCTCTTCGGGATCGACAACAATCTCCTCTCCCGCGGGCTCGACGAGGGCCTGTTCGAGCCCTACCAGGCGAAGGGCATCGACCTGGTCGACGCGCGCTACCAGCTCGACCCCACGCACAACGTGACGCCGGTCGACCACGGCGACGTCTGCCTCAATGTCGACAAGCGCTGGTTCGACTCCCACGGCATCGCGCCTCCGGCCGGTTTCGGGGACCTTACGAAGCCCGCCTACCGGAAGCTCCTCGTGGTGGAGAACCCCGCCACCTCGACACCGGGCCTCGCCTTCATGTTCGCCACGATCGCGCGCTTCGGCGAGCAGGGATGGCAGAGCTACTGGAAGCGCCTGCGCGAGAACGGCGTTCTCGTCGTGGACGGCTGGGAGGAGGCCTACACCGCCCGCTTCTCGGGCGCCGGAGGCAGCAAGGGCAACCGTCCGATCGTCGTCTCCTACGCGACGAGCCCGCCGGCGGAGGTCGTTGTTCGCGAAGGCCCCGCCGAAGACCGCTCCGACGGCGGCAGTCACGTCGACGTGCTTCCGGCAGATCGAGTTCGCAGGCGTGCTCGCGGGTGCGCGGAACGCCGACGGCGCCCACGCGCTGATCGATTTCATGCTCTCGGGGCGCTTCCAGGCATCGCTGCCCGAGAGCATGTTCGTGCTCCCGGTCCGCGCGGGGACGCCGCTGCCGGACGCGTTCCGCCGATACGCCGTCTCCCCCGCGCGGCCGCTCGAGCTGCCGGCCGCCGAGATCGGGCGCAGCCGCGACCGCTGGATCGACGAATGGACACGCGTCGTCCTGCGCTGACAGCGGCCGCGGCGGCGCTCGTCCCCCTCGCGTTCCTGGCGCTCTTCTTCGTCTTCCCGCTCGTGACGATTCTCGAGCGGGGGCTCACCTCGGAAGGCGCGCCGTCCCTGCCCGACGGGACGCCGGCGCTCGTCTGGTTCACGACCTGGCAGGCGGCGCTCTCGACCGCGCTCACGCTCGTGGCCGGGCTCCCGCTCGCGTGGGTGATCGGACGGTTCCGGTTCCGCGGCCGCTCGCTCACGCGGGCGCTCGTCCTCGTCCCGTTCGTGCTGCCGACCGTGGTCGTCGCAACCGCCTTCCTCGAGCTGCTGCCCGACGAGGTCGAGAGAGGGCTCCCGGCGATCCTGGCCGCGCACGTCTTCTTCAACGTCGCGGTCGTCGTGCGGATCGTCGGGGGCGCCTGGGCCGGGCTCGACCCGCGCAGCGCCGAGGCGGCGGCCGTGCTCGGGGCGGGGCCGCTGCGACGGGCGCGCGAGGTGACCGTGCCACAGCTCGCGCCGGCGCTCGCCGCGTCGTCCGCGCTGACCTTCCTCTTCTGCTTCACGTCGTTCGGCGTCATCCTCATCCTCGGCGGGCCGGGCCGCGCCACCGTGGAGACCGAGATCTACAACCAGGCGGCGAGGCTCTTCGACCTCCGGGCCGCCGCCATCCTCTCGCTCCTGCAGCTCGGGGCGGTGGCCATCGTGCTGACGGTTGCGAGCATCCTGGAAGCGCGCGCCGGCGAGGCCGCGACGCTCGCGCCCGAGGAAGACGTGCTCCGCCGCCCGGTCGCCCGCGAGCGGCTCGCGGTCGGGATCGTGCTCGGCGTGGCAGCGCTCGTCCTCGTGCTCCCGCTCGCCGTCCTCGTGCGGCGCTCGCTCGGGAGCTGGGGCTCGCTCTTCGAGGAGACTCCCGCCCTGCTCGTCGAGCCGTGGCGGGCAGCCGGGTACTCGGTCGTCTTCGCGACCACGGCGGCCGCGATCGCCCTCGGTCTCGGCGGCCTCGCCGCGATCGCGCTCGCGCGACGACCGCCCGGAATCGTCGACGGCCTCGTTCTCCTCCCTCTCGGGGCCTCTGCCGTCATGCTCGGCTTCGGGTTCATCATCACGTTCGACGAGCCGCCGGTCGACTTCCGCTCGTCCTGGTGGCTCGTGCCCGTCGCACAGGCACTCGTGGCCGCGCCGTTCGTGGTGCGCATCGTCGCGCCCGCGCTTCGCTCCATCGACCCGCGGCTGCGCGAGGCTGCGGCGACGCTCGGCGCCTCGCCTTCCCGGGCCTGGAGGGCGGTCGACCTGCCGCTCGTGTCGCGCGCCTTCGGGGTCGCCGCGGGCTTCGCCTTCGCGATCGCCCTCGGCGAGTTCGGCGCCACGGTCTTCGTCGCCCGGGCGGACCGGCCCACCCTGCCGGTCGCGATCTTCCGCTTCCTCGGCCGCCCGGGGGAGGCCAGCCAGGGGACCGCGGCCGCGCTGTCCGTCGTGCTCGCCGCCATCACGGTCTGCGCGGCGCTCGCCGCGGAGAGCCTCGCGCGGGGACGCGGTCGCGGGCTCTGATGAGCGCGGCGGTGCGCATCGAGGGCGCCCGCGTGACCCTCGGGGGCCACGAGGCCCTCGCCGGCGTCGATCTCTCGGTGGACGAGGGAACGACGGTTGCCGTCCTCGGCCCGAGCGGGAGCGGCAAGTCGACCCTTCTGCGCGCGATCGCGGGGCTGCAGGCGATCGCCGGCGGAGACATCGAGGTCGCCGGCCGCTCTCTGTCCGGCGTGCCGGCCCACCGGCGCGGGATCGGCCTCATGTTCCAGGACGACGCACTCTTCCCACACCGCGACGTCGCCGCCAACATCGCCTTCGGGCTCCGCATGAAGGGCCTGCCGAGGCGGGAAGTGCAGGCGAGGGTCGACGAGCTGCTCACCCTCGTCGGTCTCGCCGGCCGGGGGAAGCGCAGAGTCGAGTCACTCTCGGGGGGAGAGCGCAAGCGTGTCGCACTCGCCAGGGCGCTCGCCCCCGCTCCGAGCGTGCTCCTGCTGGACGAGCCGCTCGGCGCGCTCGACCGGCCGCTGCACGACCGGCTCCTCCTCGAACTGCGCGAGCTGTTCGCCGAGATCCGTCAGACCGCGCTGTACGTCACCCACGACGTGGGCGAGGCGTTCACCGTCGGCAGCAGGGTGGCCGTGCTGCGCGAGGGGAGAATGGTGCAGGTCGCAGAGCCCGAGATGCTCTGGGCGCGACCGGCCGATGCGTGGGTGGCGCGATTCATCGGCCTCGCGAACGTCGAGGAGCGCGGCCCGGCCGCCGTCGTCACACGGCCGGAGGGCGTCGTCCTCCGGCCCGATCCCGAAGGCGATGCGGTCGTCGTGGCCGTCCAGCGCGACGGACCGCTCGTGACGCTCCGCGCGCGCCGCGACGGCGGGGGCGAGATCGTCTCGGCCGAGACCGGCCGCACCCCGCCGGCGCCGGGCACGCGGGTCACGGTCGAGATCGACCCGACCGCGGTGATCGAGATCCCCACCGCCTAGTGCGGCGTCTCACAACGTTCGACAGGAAAGCATCGTTGTGAGACGCCGCACTACAGCAATCAACATGGAGTGGGTGTCGCGCAACGATCATTCCCGGTCTCCCCTTGCGGGACACCCATCGTGCTCTCACAACATCAGCGCTCGGCCGCGCAGACGCGGTCGTCCGGCCCCACGAGCTGGTCGAACAGGGCATTGAAGTCCGCGTCTCGCAGCGGGCTGTAGCCGCCGAGCCCCGCTCCCTCCCACTGCACGACCGGGGTTACGCCGGGGCCCATCACCGTGACGCGATGGCGCTGCCCGTTCCCCGGCGGCCGGAGCACGTGTTTGGGGTAGGCGGCAGGCGTCCACTGGGGGACGAAGCTGTAACAGAAGGCGCCGTTACGGCTGTGCGCGACCTTGCCCGCGTCGTGTTTCCAGCCGGCACCGAACGCGGAGTTGAACGTGTCCACGTAGAAGAAGCGCGCGTAGGAGTCGCTCTGCCGCGCCGACGGCGTCCGGAAGCCGAACGCCGGCTGTCCGAGGTACGTCAGACGGCCGAAGAGCCCCTGCCAGCGGCCGCCGTACGTCCAGTTGGGCGACACGTCGAGCACGGGGAGCGGGCCCGACCAGTGCGAGAGATGAAGCTCGACCGAGGCCTGGCCGGGGAGAAACGGATCGATGCCGCGCATCGGCAGCAGGCGCTGCCACTGCTGCAGGGCCCAGTAGCTGTCGTCAGGCGCCTTGCAGGCGGCGACGAGCCACACGAGCTTCGGCCCGTCGTACTGCCGGCAGCGGTCCCGGAACGAGCGCCACGTCTGGCGACCGGATCGCTTCAGACCTCCGCTGTAGTCGTACTGGAACCGCACCTGCGGAACGCCCCGGTCGGGGGCGTTCGCGTTGATCGCACCCCACACGTAGACGTGGCGCACCGCCCCCGTCGTGGTCCGGTACGCGACGAGTGCCTCGCCGCGGTCGTTCACCTGCAGGGACAGGAACGAGACGTCGCGGTCGCCGAACTGCTCGCTCGCCGCAGCAGGCGCCGCGAGACCGAGGGAGAGGACGACGAGGACGGCTACGGCTGCGATCGGGCGGAATCGCATCAGCGCCACAGCCTAGCCGCTCGTGGTAGCTCTCCTCGCGCACGCCGACGACGACGTGGACAGGTGCCACCGCCGCACCATCCGGCGGCGCCGGAGCAGGTCGCGGAACTCGGTCATTCCCACTCGATCGTCGCGGGCGGCTTCGACGAGAGGTCGAGCGCGACCCGGTTGACCCCGGGCACCTCGTTGATGATCCGGTTCGAGATCGTCTCGAGCACGTCGTAGGGGAGCCTGGCCCAGTCCGCGGTCATGGCGTCCTCGGACGTGACCGCGCGGATGACGACGGGGTAGGCGTACGTGCGCTCGTCGCCCTGGACGCCGACCGAGCGGATCGCGGGCAGCACGGCGAAGCTCTGCCAGAGGTCCCGGTAGAGGCCCGCCCGCCGGATCTCCTCCTGGAGGACGGCGTCTGCGGCGCGGAGGATGTCGAGCCGCTCCGCGGTCACCTCGCCGATGATCCTGATGGCGAGGCCGGGGCCGGGGAACGGCTGGCGCCACACGAGCCGCTCGGGCAGGCCGAGCTCCTCCCCGACGCGTCGCACCTCGTCCTTGAAGAGCAGCCGCAGCGGCTCGACGAGGTCCATCCGCATGTCCGCGGGCAGGCCGCCGACGTTGTGGTGCGACTTGATCTTCGCAGCGACACCGTCGTCGCCGCCCGACTCGATCACGTCCGAGTAGAGCGTGCCCTGGACGAGGAAGCGGACGTCCCCGAGCTCGCGGGCCTCCTCCTCGAAGACGCGGATGAACTCCTCGCCCACGATCTTGCGCTTCGTCTCGGGGTCGGTCACGCCGGCGAGACGTGTCAGGAACCGCCCCTCCGCGCGCACGTGCACGAGGGGCACGTGGAAGTGGCCGCCGAACGTCTCGACGACCTGCTCGGCCTCGTTGGCGCGCATGAGGCCATGGTCGACGAACACGCAGGTGAGCTGCTCGCCGACGGCCTTGTAGACGAGGAGCGCGGCCACCGCGGAGTCGACGCCGCCGGAGAGCCCGCAGATGACCCGCTCGGTGCCGACCTGTGTTCGAATCCGCTCGACCTGCTCCTCGATCACGGCGGCGGGCGTCCAGCTCGGCGGCGCGCCCGCGACGTCGTAGAGGAAGTTCTTGAGGATGTCCTGGCCCGAGGGGGTGTGCACGACCTCCGGGTGGAACTGGACGGCGTAGTGGCCACGGCCGGCATCCTCGAAGGCGGCGATCGGCGTCGACGGCGACGACGCAGTCACCTGCGCGCCGGGCGGGGGGGCCGTGACCGAGTCGCGGTGACTCATCCACACGACCTGTTCGGCCGGGAGATCGTGGAACAGCTCCGACTCCGCCAGCTCGGCGTCGGCCTTCCCGTACTCCGAGACGTCGTTCGACTCGACGCTGCCGCCGAGGTCGCGGGCCATCAGCTGCATCCCGTAACAGATGCCGAGCGTCGGGATCCCGAGCTCCAGCACCGCCGTGTCCAGCTCGGGCGCGCCGTCGGCGTAGACCGACGCCGGGCCGCCCGAGAGGATGAGCGCGAGAGGGTTGCGCGCGCGGATCTCGGCCGCCGAGAGGCGATGGCTGACGAGCTCCGAGTACACGCGCGCCTCGCGCACGCGGCGCGCGATGAGCTGGCTGTACTGGCCGCCGAAGTCGAGCACGAGGACGGGGCGGTCCTCGGGGGCCGGCGGCGCACCCGGAAACGCGATGACCTCGGCGTTCGAGCTCATCCGCGGCGGTAGTTCGGCGCGTCCTTCGTGATCGTGACGTCGTGCGGGTGGCTCTCCCGCAAGCCCGCGCCGGTGATGCGCACGAAGCGGCTCTCGGTCTTGAGCGCCTCGATCGTGTGCGCGCCGCAGTAGCCCATCGCCTGGCGGAGGCCGCCGACGAGCTGGTACACGATCGGGGCGAGCGGCCCCTTGTAGGGCACGCGTCCCTCGATGCCCTCCGGCACGAGCTTGTCGACGTCCTCGACGTCGCCCTGGAAGTAGCGGTCCTTCGAGAACGACCGCGCCTTCATGGCGCCGAGCGAGCCCATCCCGCGATACTCCTTGAACCGCTCGCCCTGGACGAGGAGCACGTCCCCCGGCGCCTCGTCGGTGCCCGCGAGCATCGACCCCAGCATGACCGAGTCCGCCCCGGCCGCGATCGCCTTGGCCACGTCACCCGAAGACGTGATGCCGCCGTCCGCGATCACCGGGATGCCGTGGCGGATCGCGACCTCGGCGACGTCGAAGACGGCCGTCACCTGCGGCATCCCGACGCCGGCGACGATGCGCGTCGTACACGCGGAGCCCGGGCCCACTCCCGCCTTGAGGCAGTCTGCGCCGGCGTCGACGAGCGCTTCGGCCGCCTCGCCGGTTGCGATGTTTCCCGCCACCAGCTCGACGTCGAGCTCGGACTTGATCCTCCGCACCATCTCGACCACTGCTCGCGAGTGGCCGTGCGCCGTGTCGACGACGATGACGTCGACCTCGGCCGCGGCGAGCGCGGCGGCCCGCTCGAGCGCGTCGCTGCCGACCCCGACGGCGGCGCCGACGCGGAGCCGACCTCGCTCGTCCTTCGTCGCGAGCGGGTAGCGCTCGCGCTTCTGGATGTCCTTGACCGTGATCAGCCCCTTCAGCCGCCCGGCCTCGTCGACGATCGGCAGCTTCTCGATCTTGTGCCGTCCGAGCAGCCGCTCGGCCTCGGCCAGCGTCGTCCCGACCGGCGCTGTGACGAGGTTCTCGCTCGTCATGAGATCCCGCACGAGCTGCTCCGGGCGGGCTCCGAACCGCAGGTCGCGATTGGTGAGGATGCCGACGAGCACGCCGTCCGGGCTCGTGATCGGCACGCCCGAAACCCGGTAGCGGGCCATGAGGTCGAGGGCGTCGGTGACGAGGTCGTCCGGGCCGAGGGTGACCGGCTCGACGATCATGCCGGCCTCGCTCCGCTTCACCTTGTCGATCTCGGCCACCTGGTGCTCGATCGAGAGGTTGCGGTGGATGATCCCGAGCCCTCCCTCGCGCGCGAGCGCGATCGCGAGGCGCGACTCCGTGACCGTGTCCATGGCCGAGGAGACGATCGGGATCTCGAGCGCGATCGTCGGCGTCAGCCGGGTGGCCGTGGCAACGTCGTTCGGCAGGACTGCCGACTCGGCCGGGACGAGCAGCACGTCGTCGAAGGCGAGGCCTTCCTTGCCGAACTTCGCGTCGCGGTCGAGCTCGAACTCCAAGTAGGCCGACTCTACCAACCGGGTCGGCGGCGCCCGTCCCATTGCGGCATCTCACAACGTTAGGCGACCGGCTGCAGCTCGTCGACCTCGACGAGCGACACGAGCCGCGCGGCCTCGCGCGGGTCGAAGCGCCCGGCGCCGACCTCCAGCACCGAGGCGGAGCCGGCCGCGACGGCGAGCCGCAGCGCCTCCTCCGCCGTACGCCCTGCGTCGAGAGCGGCGATCCAGCGGGCGAGGAAGACGTCACCGGCGCCCAGCACGGACACGGCCTCGAGCTCGGGCGCCCGCGCCCGGTAGCGGCGTACGTGCCGCTCCTCGCGCACGAGCGCGAAACAGCCCGTCTCCATCGTGATGTGGACGTTGCGGGCGCCCATCTCCGCGATCTGGTCGAGCGCCATCACGAAGTCGTCGTCCTCGTCCAGCTCCTGGCCGACGAGCTGCTCCGCCTCGTGCTGGTTCGGCGAGACGAGCCACGGCTCGGCCTCGAGGCCCCGGCGCAGGGGCTCACCGTCCGCGTCGAGGACGACGCGGGCGCCGAGGCGCGTCATCTCGCGCACCGCGTGCGCGTAGAAGCCCTCGTCGACCCCGCGCGGCAGTGAGCCCGCGAACACGACCGCGGAGGCGCCCCGGCAGAGGTAGCGGAGCTTGTCGAGCAGGATCTCGAGCTCGTCGCCCGAGACCTTCGGGCCCCACTCGTTGATCTCGGTGTAGGTGCCCGAGGTTGGGTCGACGACGGCCGTGGACGTGCGCGACTCGTCGCGGATCCGCACGAAGTCGTTCAGGATCGCCTCCTCCGTCAGCTCCTCCACGATCCGCGTGCCCGTGCGACCGCCGGCGAGCCCGGTCGCGACGACCGGGACGTCGAGCCGCTTCAGCGCCCGGGCCACGTTGATGCCCTTGCCGCCGGCGAGCGCGAGCACGCTGCTCGCCCGGTGCCGGTGCCCGAGCTTGAAGATCGGGACGGTCAGCGAACGGTCGAGCGCTGCGTTGAGGGTGACGGTGACGATCACAAGAGATGCCTCGTCCTACGATACGCGCTCGCCCTCACGTCACCATCCCCGCGAGATGATGAACGGTGCGGCGGGCGTACCACGCGACCTTGCCCCCCGCTCCGACGTCGGAAACCGCGGTCGCCGTCACGAGAGGGACGTTCGCGATCAGCCTTCCGCCCGAGAAGACGCGCACCTCGCCGACGTGCCGGCCGCGTGCCACCGGCAGTGCGAGCGCCGAGCTGAGGACGACGCGCTCGACGAGCGGGCGGCCGACCCGCACCCTGCGCACGACCTCGCGCGCCGCCACGAGCTTCACCGGCGCGCGCCCGTACCCGGTCTCGGCGAGGCCGTACACGCGGCGCCCGTCCACCGCCTTCACCGGGTGGTACTGCGCGAGGCCCCAGGCGAGCAGGCCGGCGAGATCGCCGTTTCGCTGCTCCTCGCTCGGCGAACCGAGCACGGAGGCCGTGATCCGCACGCCGTCCTGCTGGATCGCGGCGACCTGCGACCAGCCGGCCGCATTCGTGTGACCGGTCTTGGCGCCGACGAGCGGCAACCGGCCGAGCAGGTCGTCGGTCGAGGTGAGCGTCCTTCCGCCCGAGATCGTCGCGCTCGACCTCGACGACCAGGTTCGGATGAACGGGTTGCGCAATGCGGCCGTCAGCAGCGTCGTCACGTCGAGCGCGCTCGAGACGTGTCCCGGCTCATCGAGGCCGTGCGGGTTCTCGAAGTGCGTATGGGTGAGCCCGAGTGCACGAGCCTTCGCGTTCATCATCACGACGAAGCGCGGGATCGAGCCGCGGCCGACGTGGACCGCGAGGGCGGTTGCGGCGTCGTTGGCGCTCGGGACGAGAGCGGCGATGGCGAGATCGCGCACGGTGAGCTGCTCGCCGGGGCGGAGCATCACGGACGACTCGCCGACCGAGGCGGCCTGCGGGGAGACGGTGACGACGTCGTCGAGCCGTGCATGCTCGAGCGCGACGAGCACCGTCATCAGCTTCGTGATGCTCGCCGGCGCACGCTGCACGTCCGGCGCCCGCGCGGCGAGGACGGCGCCGCCCGGACCCCCGCGCACGACGTAGGCGGGCGCGGACACGGGCGGCGGAGCCGCCGCGGCGGTCGCGCAGAGAAACGCGAGGACGGCCGCGGCGAGAGCGAGAACCCCTCGACGCATCAGGCGGGACTGTAGATGACGCCTACCAGCCCGCCTCGGCCCAGATCTCCGAGGCGAGCCTGGCCGCCTCGCTTCCCGCTGCGTCGCGCCAGTCGGCGTCCGTGTCGCGATAGGCGTAGATGACGGACCGGGACGCGCTCACAAGGGCGCTCGCAGGCCCGCTCGTGAAGGCGCGTGCGACGTCGGCGGGAGTCGCGCCCTGCGCACCGACGCCCGGCAGCAGGATGATCGACTGGGGCATCGCGCGGCGGGCGTCGCCCATCAGACGGGGCACGGTGGCCCCGACGACTGCGCCGACGCTCGACATGCCCCGCTCCCCGACGAAGTCGGCACCCCACTCGTTCACGAGCCCGGCCACGTGCCGCCAGACAGGCGTCCCGTCCGAGAGGATCGCATCCTGCAGGTCGCGTCCGCCCGCATTCGACGTGCGGACGAGGCAGAAGAGGCCCGCGCCGTGGTTGCGGCAGGCAGAGAGGAAGGGATCCATCGCGTCGGAGCCGAGGTACGGGTTCACGGTGAGCGCGTCGGCGAGCGGCGGCTCCGTCCCGCGCGGTTCGAGGAAGGCGGCGGCGTACGCGCGCGCGGTCGAGCCGATGTCGCCGCGCTTGCCGTCCGCGATCACGAGCAGGCCCGCGCCAGACGCGTAGCGCGCGACCGCCTCCAGCGCCTGCCAGCCGTCGCTGCCGAGCGCTTCGAAGAACGCGACCTGGGGCTTCACCGCGGCAACATACGGGGCGACCGCGTCGACGATGCCCTTGCAGAAGCGCTCGACCGCGCCGGCGGCGGCGGCCCGGCCGAGCACGGCCTCGCCCCGGAGCTCCATCGGCAGCAGGTCGACCCTGGGATCGAGCCCGACGACCAGCTGGGTCCGCTTGCGCTCGACGGCCTCGGCCACCCTGTCGGAGAACTGAGCGACCACCGTCTGCCCGGGGTCGGTCACGCTGCTCACGCTGCCAAGGCTACCCCGTTCACCGCCGCGATGACGGCGTCGCGATCGAGCGCCACGACGTGGAGCTCGGGCGGCGGCCGGCGTAGGAAGGAGGCGATGAGGAGCAACTCGTCGACGCCCTCCGGGACCGCCTCGCCCGCCTCGTTGCGCCGGATCTCGGCGAGCCCGGCCTCGATCTCGAGACGGGCGCCACCCCCGCGCGGCACCGTGCGCCGGACGACCACCGTGCCGGAGACGAAGATCGCGCGCATCAGGTCGGGATCGAGCGCCGGCACGACGAGACAGGCGCGTAGAGCGCGGGCGCGCGCGAGCTCGTCCAGCCGCTGTGCGACCCGTTCGAGCGCGGTGATCCGGTCGCGGAGCCGCGCGGCATCCTCGAAGCGGAGATCCGCCGCGAGCCTCCGCAGGCGCGAGCGCAGGCCCGGGAGCGCAGCGCGTGGATCGTCGCCCTCGAATCCGTCCAGCGCCCGCGCGGCGCGGCGGGCGAGCGTCCGGCCGGAAAGCGGCCCGTGCGGCGTCGGCTCGCTCCCGCACACCCAGCGGGAGCCGCGGCGACGCAGATAGACATGCGGTCCGGCCTCGTGCCGCGAGCGTTCGCAGGAGGTCGGAGCTCGCGCAGCAGGCGCAGTTCATCGAGGGCCGCCTCGAGCTCGCTCCCGCACCGCTGCCACTCGACGTGCGCGAGCGCGCCGAGCGCCGCCTCGACCGCGGGCCGCTGCCGCTCGCCGGAGAAGTACGAGCGAAGTCGGGCGGAGAGGTCGCGCGCCCGCCCCACGTACAGCGGCTGACCGTGGACGTCGCGAAAGACGTAGGTCCCGGCGCCGCGGGGAGCTCCCGCGACGAGGCTGCGCTTGGCGTGCAGCCTCCGGGCGCGCGGCGCGGAGAGATCGACGAGATCGGCGACCGTCTCGGCGCCGCGCTCCTGGGCGAGCCCGATCAGCGCGATCAGGATCTCGGCCGTGGCTGCGGCGTCCGGGAGTGCCCGGTGGCACGGCTCGGCCGACGTCCCGAAGAAGTGGGACAGGCGCGCGAGCCCGAAGTGCTTCGTCCGCCCCTCGAGCAGCCGTCGCGCGAGCCAGACCGTGTCGACGACGGGCGCCGCGACCCGCCGCCCGGTCAGGCGCAGCACGGCGTGGTCGAGGAAGGCCATGTCGAAGCGCGCGTTGTGTGCGACGAGCACCGCCTCTCCCGAGTACGCCAGGAAGCGGCGCACGGCGAGATCCTGCGCGGGCGCTCCGTGGACGTCTCGCTGGCCGATGCCCGTGAGGGCCGTGATCGCGGCCGGCACCGGCACCCCCGGGTTCACGAGCGTCTCGAACGTGTCGCGACATTCGAGCCCCTCGACCCGCTGCGCCCCGATCTCGACGATGCGCGAACCGCGCGGCGAGAGCCCGGTCGTCTCCAGGTCGAAGACCACGAACGTCGCCGACTCGAGCGCGGTGGCGGCGCCGGGAGGATCGGCGAGGCCGACCGAGGCGCCGCGCCACTGCAGCCTCGCGTCGCCGGAGACGACCTCGTCGAGCAGCGAGCGAGCGATCGCCGTCGGCGCCGAAGCGAGGGCGAAGAGGGCGCGGGCGGCGTCGGTCGCCGGAACGGGGCCGTGCCTCGCCTCGACCAGCTCCACGAGCCGGTCGGCCGCGTCGAACGAGAGCTGCATCCCCTCGATCCTGACACGAACATATGTTCGTGTCCAGTTCGGAATCGCCCTGAGAACGCGAGAGGGCCCCTGCCGGGGCCCTCTCGGTCGGTTCTCGGAGGAAGGGTGCCTAGTTGACGGCCTTCTTGAGCACCGAGCCGGCGGAGAACTTCGGCACGTTCGCCGCCGAGATGTGCACCTTCTCGGTCGGGTTCCGCGGGTTCACGCCCATCCGCGCGGCGCGATGGGTCGTGTGGAACTTCCCGAAGCCCGTGAAGGTCACGGAATCGCCCGACTTGAGCGTCTCCTCGACGGTGCCGAGGAAGGCATCGACGGCGACGCCGGCGTCGCGCTTGGAGAGGCCGCTCTTGTCTGCCACTCTGTCTACGAACTCCTGCTTGGTCACTCCACTCCTCCTACTAGATGGTCGTTGGTCGGACCGCCCGAGACCCTAACACTCCGGCGGCTTTGGCTCAGCCATGCGGGTTTGCGACGTCCGCCCGCCGCTCCCCTGCGTGCTCTGGGGCTGCGGGCTCGAGACGGCGGGGTGGGTCCCGGCGATGCTCCGGACCGGCTGCACAGCCGTGGGGCGCCCGGCGAGGAGATCGCCGGCGCGGTAGAGGGAGCGCAGCCGTACCCCCATCCGCGCAAGGGCGTCGGTTCCGCCCTCTTCCCGGTCCACCACGCACACCGCGTTGCGGACGACGAGGCCGGCCTCACGAAGTGCGGACACCGATTCGGCGAGAGCGCCACCGGACGTGACGACATCCTCCAGGAGGCACACGAGGTCCCCCGGCTCGAACGGGCCCTCGATGCGGTTCGCGGTGCCGTACTCCTTGATCTCACTGCGCACGATGATGAAGGGTAGTTCGGACGCCATGGACGCCGAAGCGGCCAGCGCAACGGCTCCCAGAGCCGGTCCGCCGAGTCTCGTGGTGTCTGGCTCGACATCACGGACGACCTCCGCGAGGCGCGCGCCGAGCTCCCGGAGGAGGTCCGGCCGCGTCTCGAACCGGTACTTGTCGAGGTACCAGGTCGAGCGCTTGCCGGACCGGAGCACGAAGTCGCCCTCGAGGAGCGCGTGCTCCACGAGCCGGCCCCCGAGCTCGTCGATCACGGCGTGCGGGCCTCGGACGCGATCCGCAGCAGGCGGTCGAGCTCCGGCGAGCCGGCCCCGAGCGTGACCGCGGACCCGTCCGCGTAGCCGATCGTCGCGCTCGACCTCCTCGCCACCGCGTCGCCGCTCGATGAACCACCAGGCGACGGCAGCGAGCGACCGCGAGTAAGAAGAGCCTACGCATCGGCAGCCTTCTTCTTCGGCTTCGGCCGCTCGGGGTCGGGCTCGTCGAGCCGGCGCAGCGCCGTCCGGAGGTCGTACAGGACGAGGCCCGCCGTCGGCTCGCGAACGGTGGTTGCAACCGCCGTCCGGCCTCCCTCGACGACGACGAAGACGCTCGTCGACCCGAGCCTCACCTCGACGCGCGACACCTCACCCGAGGCGCGCACGTCGGCTGCGGCCGCGAGCAGTTCGGCGGCGACCTGCGCCAGCTGCTCACCGCGCTCCGGCGTCCCCGTGCTCGCGAGCACCGAGCCGGATCCGCCGAGGATGGCCGCGTCCTCGATCTGCGACGAGAGCGTGGCCAGCTCCGCAAGTGCCTCCTGCGCGTCCACCGCGCCGACGCTAGCAGGTGCCGGCAGATGCGGCTCCGGCCAGGGTTTCCGCCAGCGACGCCGCCGCGCGGGCCCGATGGGAGTTCCGCGCCTTCCAGTCGTTCCCGAGCTCGGCGACGGTCCGCTCCTCGCCTTCCGGGACGAAGATCGGGTCGTAGCCGAAGCCCTCCGCGCCGCTGCGGGCCGGCCGCGATCGCGCCCTCGAGGACCCCCTCCACGACGACTTCCTCTCCCCCGGGCCCGATCGCGACGATGACGCAGACGTAGCGCGCGCGGCGGTCGACGACGCCGTCCAGCTCCCGCAGGAGCCGTTCGACGCCGTCGTCGGCCCAGCGCGCGGACGCGATCCCCGGCCGCCCGCCGAGCGCGGCCGCCTCGATGCCCGAGTCCTCGCCGACCACCCATGCGTCAGCCGGCGCCGACGCCCGGCCGTGCGCCGCCTTGCCGCGGGCGTTCTCCTCGTAGCTCGAGCCGTCCTCGGGAGGGAACCTCATGTCGTCCACGGGCTCGATCTCCCAGCCCGGCAGAGCGCGCCGCAGTTCGGTGAGCTTGTGCGGGTTGCCGGACGCGAGGCGCGCTTTCACGCGCGCGGGGCGAGAGCGGCCTCCCGCTGGGCCGCCGCGAGCTCGTCGATCCCGCCGGCGGCGAGCTCGAGCAGCTGGTCGAGCTCCTCCCGCGTGAACGGCTCTCGCTCGGCCGTCGCCTGCACCTCGACCAGCCGCCCGTCTGCCGTCATGACGACGTTCATGTCCGTCTCGGCCTGCGAGTCCTCCGGGTAGTCGAGGTCGAGCACGGCCTCCCCGTCGACCACGCCGACCGAGACTGCGGCGACCGAGTGCGGCAGCGCCTTCGAGAGCCCCATCCGGTCGAGCGCGCGATAGGCCGCCACGTAGGCGCCCGTGATCGCTGCGCAGCGGGTGCCGCCGTCGGCCTGGAGCACGTCGCAGTCGAGCCAGAGGGTCCGCTCTCCGAGCGCCTCGAGATCGCAGACCGCCCGGAGCGCGCGCCCGATCAGCCGCTGGATCTCGACCGTCCGCCCGTCGGGGCGGCCGCGTGAGACGCCGCGCTGGGTCCGCTCACCGGTCGAGGCCGGCAGGAGCGAGTACTCCGCGGTCATCCAGCCTCTCCCCTTGCCGCGCAGCCAGCGCGGGATCTGCTCCTCGATCATGGCCGTGCAGAGCACGCGCGTCTTGCCCTGCGACCACAGCACGCAGCCGTGCGGCTGCTCGAGGAAGTCCGGTAGGACGTCGATCCGACGCAGTTCGTCCGGGCGCCGGCCGTCATGTCGCCTCCCCGCTCCGGCACCGGCAAAGCCGGTACCTCCGCTCATTGTGAGCCTCCGTCGAGCCTACGGCTCATGCCGCCACGCTCTCGAGCTGCGCCACCTCGACGTGCTCGACGTCGGCGATCGGGAGCTGCAGGAACCTGCTGCCCATCTGCCCGAACGTGGCCGGATCGCCGGTCGTGAGGAACCGGTATGTGCCCTCGCGGGCCGGATCGTTCTCGATCGCCTTCCGCGCCAGCGTCTCCGACACCTCGCGGGCGGTCTCGTCGGCGGAGAAGACGAGCGTGACGTCGCGGCCGAAGACACGCTGCAGGATCGGGCGGATGAGCGGGTAGTGCGTGCAGCCGAGGACGACCGTGTCCACCCCCGCTTCCTTGAGCGGAGTGGCGGCCGCCCGCACGGCCTCGATCGTCGCCTCGCCGAAGGGATCCTCGCTTTCGATCAGCGGCACGAGCTCCGGGCATGCGACGGGAACGACGGTCACGCCTGCGTCGGCCGTCCAGATCAGCGCCTCGTAGCGCCCGCTCGCGACCGTGGCCTCGGTCGCGAGCAGGCCGATGCGCCGGTTGCGGGTGGCGCGGACTGCGGCGAGCGCCTCGGGCTGGATGACGCCGAGGACGGGAACCGAGAGCGCCCGCTGCAGGTCGGGCAGCGCGGCCGCGGTGGCCGAGTTGCACGCCGCGACGACGAGCTTCACGCCCTGCTCCTCGAGGTACCGCGCGATCTCGCCCGCGAAGCGGCGGATCTCGTCGAGCGGCCGGGGCCCGTACGGCAGGCGCGCGCCGTCGCCGAGGTAGACGAAGTCCTCGTGCGGCATCGTCACGAGGCATTCGTGGAGGACGGTGAGCCCGCCGGCACCGGAGTCGAACACGCCGATCGGGCGGACGTCCACGGGCGGGAGTGTAGTCGGCCCGCCCGCTGCTCCTGGTGCGGTGTCCCGCAACATCACGTAGCCGGCCACGAAAACGCCAGCCTCTATCGTGCTGCCATGGCCGCCACCGTCCGTCTCGGCACGTGCAGCTTCGCCGACGAGGGCCTTCTCAAGGCGTGGTACCCGAAGGGAGTCTCGACACCGGCCGCGCGCCTGCGCTACTACGCCGAGCGGTTCGACGTGGTCGAGATCGACTCGCCCTTCTACGCGTTGCCGGACCCGGACGTGACGCGGCGCTGGGCCGAGCGGACGCCGGACGAGTTCACGTTCCACGTGAAGGCGGGCGCGGCGATGACGTTCCACGACGACGAGCCGAACGACGCGGCGTTCAGGGAGTTCCGGGCCTCGGTCGAGCCGCTCGAGCTCTCCGGCAAGCTGCGGGGGGTGCTGATGCAGTACCACCCTCGGTTCGTGAAGTCGCAGGAGGCGAAGGACGAGCTGGCGCTCGTGCGCGCACGGCTCGATCCGCTCGTCCCGCTCGTCGAGTTCCGCCACCGCTCCTGGATGGATCCCGACGAGCGCTCGGACACGCTCCGCTTCCTGGAGGAGCAGGGGCTGTCGTACGTCTCCGTCGACGCGCCGCTGACCAGGGCCACGAACGTGGCGCCGCGCGTCGCGGCCGCGACGCATCCCGTCTGCGTGATCCGCTTTCACGGACGGAATGCCTTCACGTGGAACATCCGCGGCAGCAGCGCCGCCGAACGGTTCAACTGGATGTACTCCGACGAGGAGCTCGCCGAATGGGTGGGGCCGACGCAGCGCCTCGCTGACGAGGCGGACGAGGTGTACGCGCTCTTCAACAACAACAAGGACGACTTCGCGCCGAGGAGCGCCGTCATCTTCCGCGGGCTCCTCGACGAGGCCGGGATCCCGGCCACCGGAGGGCTCGACCTGCCGCCCGCAGAGATGACATTGTTCTGAGCGGAGCCGGACGCAGGCACCGGTGGACGAAACTTTCGCGTTCCGACACGAAGAGTGTCTCTCTCCGCGAGACACCCTAGTGCGGCGTCTCACAACGTTTCACAGGAAACAGCATCGTTGTGAGACGCCGCACTACTGAATCAACATGGTAGTGGGGTGTCCCGCAACGAACATTTCCAGTCGAACGTTGCGGGACACCCCACTGGTGCGGCGGCTAGGCTCGCGGCATGCGCGTCCTGTCGGTCGTCCACGAGCCCGGCTCCACGGGCGGCGGCGGGCTCTTCGAAGACCTCGTCGAGGAGCGCGGCGACCGGCTCGAGCGGGTCAGGATCGCGGACGACGCCTCGGCGCTCGACGCCCCGGCGCGCTACGACGCGATCATGGTCTTCGGCGGTGCGATGCACCCCGACCAGGACGCCGAGCATCCCTGGCTCGCCGACGAGGCGTCGTTCCTACGCGAGGCCGTCGACCGTGAAGTGCCGCTCTTCGGCGTCTGCCTCGGCGCGCAGCTGATCGCGCGTTCGGTGGGTGGCCACATCGGCCCGGCCAGGGCGCCGGAGGTCGGCTGGCGCGAGGTGCACGTGAACGACGCGGGTCGCGCCGACCCGGTCGTCGGCGTCCTGCCCGAGCGGCTCGATGCCTTCCAGTGGCACTACTACGGCTTCGAGCTCCCGGCCGGCGCCGAGCTCCTCGCGGAGAACGAGGCGGCTCTCCAGGCCTTCCGGCTCGGCGAGCGCACGTGGGGCGTCCAGTTTCATCCCGAGGTCACGCTGCACATGCTCGACCACTGGTTCACCGAGGGCGAGGCCGAGCTGTCCGACGCCGCGGCTGTGCGGAAGCAGACGAACGAGCGCCTCCCGACCTGGAACGACCACGGCCGGCGGCTCTGCGGAGCGTTCCTCGACGCCGCCGCCGGCTGAGCCGACCCTACTGCTCGATCGGGAGCTCGTCGTTCGACGACCACTCGTGCCAGGAGCCCGGGTAGTTGCGCGCGTCGTATCCGGCGAGTCGGAGCACCTGCACGGCGGTCGCTGAGCGGATGCCCGAGTGGCAGTACGCCACGACTTCGGCGCCCTCCGGGGCGCCGACGAGCGCCCGTAACTCTGCGGGGCTCCCGGCGGCGACGAGCGCCTGCACGTCCACGTGCCGCGCGCCGGGGAGATGGCCCTGACGGGCGTCGCAGGGGTAGCCCGCCTCGCCGCGGTATTCGGCCCTCGACCGCACGTCGAGCAGGACGAGGCCGCCCTCCCCGAGCCGTCGTTCGAGCTCCTCCCTGGTCGCGTCGCCCATGTGCGTGCGCTACAGGCGCGCGACGAGCTCGATCTCCGCCGCGACCGAGGGACGCCGGGAGAGCAGGTCCAGCCAGGCGGAGACATGCGGGTAGTCCTCGAGGGACACGCCGAGCACGTCGCGGGCGCGAATGACCCACGGCACGAAGGCGATGTCCGCGAGCCCGAACTCGCCCCCGGTCAGGAACGGCGTCGCGGCGAGCGTCGCGTCGAGCGCGCCGAGCGCCTCCGCGAATTCCGCCTCGGCCCCAGGATCCCCGCGGCGCAGGTGGTAGTAGGGGCGCGTGAAGTCGTCGCATCGGAAGATGCGAAGCCGCGCAGCCGCGCGCGCCGCGTGCTCGGACGGCAGCAACGGCGGCTCGGGATGCCGCTCCTCGAGGAACTCGTTGATCACGGCCGACTCGGGCAGGGCCCAGCCGTCCTCCTCCAGGACCGGCACACGACCCGAGGCATTCAGCTCGTACAGCCAGGGCGGCCGATCCTGCAGATCGATCACGACCGGATCGTGGGCCACGCCCTTCTCGGCCAGCATGATCCGCACCCGGGCGCAGTACGGACAGCGTGGGGCGTCGACGAGCCTCAGCATCAGCGGCCGATCCTGACGGCACCGTCGTCGGCCGCGGCCGACGCCTCGGCCCAGCCGTACTCGGCGCCGGCGAGGCCGAGCGCCGTTGCGAGGCCCGCGAGCAGCTCCCGCGCCGGCGGCAGGTCGGCGGGCGAGTCGGCGACGGGCGTCACCGCCCGGATCGCCGCCTGGCTCGCGCCGGTGTAGCGCTCGACCACGACGGGGTTCGCGCGCAGCGCCACGACCTCGCCGGGAGGCAGCGCGCCGTGGTACTCGGGCACCGACGCGTACTCGTCGACGATGCCGCCGCGGTCGAAGAGGATCATCCTCGCGACCGCCTCCTCCTCCACGCCGACGGCCACCACGACGAGGCCGGTGCGCGACGAGACGTCCTTCGCGAGCCGGCGCAGCATCGCCGGATCGCGATCGCAGACGTCGTCGTAGACCGTCACGTAGCCGCCGCGCGGCTGGCTCACCAGCGAGCCGGCAGAGCGGCCCGGGAGCCGCGGTACGTACATCTCGACGGCCGTGACGATCCTGTCGACGTCGTCGGTCTGGACGTGGATCGAGCCGAACGACGGCGCCGCGGCCGGAGCGCCGAGCCGTTCCGCCAGCACGGCGACCGGCGCCGCGAGCACGAGCACCTCGTCGCGGAAGCCCCAGTGGGCGTACGTGGCGCGGGCGGCCGCGTTCGACGCCATCACCTCGAGGTCGACCACGTCCACCCCGTCCGCCGCGAAGCGGTCGACCACGGCGCGCGTCAGCTCCTCGGCGACGCCGCTCCGGCGCGCCGACGGAGTGACGAAGAGGTCGGTGATGCGCCCAACGCGCGGGCCGCGGCGGCGCGCGAGGACCATCCCGACCGCGTCGCCGTCCCGCTCGGCCACCCAGCCGAAGCCCGACTCGACGATCTCGCGAATCTCGGCGAGCTCCCTCGCCTCGTCCACCTCCTCGTGGGCGGGCGGCGGCACCTCTGCCTCGAAGGCGCGCCAGAGCTCCTCGAGCGCCGGGAGATCCTCGACGGTGGCCGTGCGCACGCTTCATCCGTGCAACCTCGCGCCGGCCAGCAGCATGTGACAGGCGACGTTGCGCCACGAACCGAAACGCTCTCCCACCGCTCGTACCTCCGTCTCGTCGAGATCTCTGCCCGAACCGTAGAAGAACGACACAGCCTTGCGCACGCCGAGGTCGCCTGCCGGCCAGGCATCCGGCCGGCCGAGCGCCCGCGCGAGGAACCAGTCGGCCGTCCAGCGGCCGAGGCCGCGCTGGGCGATGATCGACTCGATCACGAGCATGTCGGGAAGCTCTCGGAGGGGATCGAGGTCGAGAGGCCCCCGCGCGAGGCCCGTCACGTACTCGGCCTTGCGCATCGAGAAGCCGACCTCGCGAATCTCGCTCTCGGTCGCCTGCGCGATCCGCTCGCGGTTCGGAAAGGCCCACGCCTGCTCGTGCGGAATGCCGAAGCGCTCGATCAGCCGCGACCGCACCGCGAACGCGGAGTGGAGCGAAACCTGCTGGGCCGTGATCGACGTGACGAGCATCTCCCACGGGTCGGGAACGAGCGGCGGCCGGTAGCCCGCGAGCGGCTCCCGCAGCGCCGCGAGCACCGGCTCGCCCCCCGCCCACGACCAGAAGCCGACGAGGTCGAACGGCAGGCCGAGGAGCCAGCCGACCTCGCGCGCGATTGCGTCGTCGCACGGCTCGACGCTCACTCCTCCCGGCGCCGCCTCGATCCGCACCTCGCGCCCTGCGACGACGCGGTGCAGCGCTCCCTCGTGCCAGGCGTTCGCCCGGTCGGCGCCGTACGAGCGGAAGCGCTCGGTCGAGGCTTCGAAGTCGTAGGGCTGCGGAACGGCGAGGAGGGCGATCGACCGATCGTACGGCGCCTGGAGCAGCTACTTGCGAGGCGTCGCCTCCACCACGGGCGAGACCCTCACGGAGCCGTCGCTCCCGCGCGCGACCGCGACGAGCTCGATCTTCTCCCCGCGGCGGAAGCGGCTCGGCTCGAGGAAGGCGCGGAAGGGAGCGCCGTCGTCGATCGCGATCCGCGTCCACGCCTTGCCGCCGCGGCGCAGCGCGAAGGCGACGCTGACGGGGTCGCTCGTCTTCACCGACGCCGTCACCCGCACGAGCTCGCTGAGGGTGTCGGGCCCGACACGTACGTCAGGTGCCGGCACGGCCCGGTCCGGCAGATCGGAGCCTGCGCCGAAGAGCAGCGCCTTGAGGGGCGGGATCGTCACCGTCACGCGCCCGTCGGTGCCGCTCGACACGGCAGCCGCCCCGCCGAAGAGCGGCTCCCAGGACGCCGACGGCGTGGCCGTCGGGACGGTCACCTTCGCCGCCGCAGCGCCGTTGTTGAAGGCCTCCAGGTACTCCCGTCGCCCTGCGCGGTCGATCCTGCTGACCACGAGCACGCTCGAGTCGGCAAGGCGGACGATTGTCGAGCCGGTCGCGAGCGCTGGATGGAGGTCCCGCAGCCGCCCGAGAGCGCGCAGGTGCTCACCGACCGGATTGTCGGTGACGTCGAAGGACGAGCCCTTGCCGATCGCCGGGGAGCCCACCCGTTTCTCGACCTGCCAGTCGCGCACCTGAGTCGGGAACATGTCCTGGCGCGCCGCCTTGTCGCCGCCGCTCCCCAGCATCCCGACCTCGTCCCCGTACATGACGACGGGCGCACCGCGGAGGAGGTAGAGCAGGCTGTAGCCGAGCAGGACCCGCTGCTGCAGCTGAGCGTCGGTGGCGCCGAAGGCCTGGTTCGCGATCATGCGTGCGCCCCGGCCCGTGTCGTGATTGCCGAGGAACGTCGCGGGCGTCGGTGCAATCCCCGAGGGGCCGCGGAAGTAGTCGTCGTCCGAGAAGCCGCGTCGCGACGCCTCGCGCGCCGGCGGAGCCGCCGGCGAAACGGTCGAGCGAGTCCTGCAGCGGGAAGTCGATCACGTTCGGCAGCCCCCGGTCCCGCACGTAGCCGGAGAGCTCGATCGCGTCCGTCTCGAAGACCTCGCCGAAGACCTCGAAGTCGTCGATCTCGGCTGCGTGCGCGGCGGCGCGGATCTTCGGCAGCCAGGCGCCGAAGAAGGCGCGGTCGACGTGCTTCGCGGTGTCGACGCGGAAGCCGTCGATGCCGTAGCGCCGGATCCAGTCGCCGTAGACCTGCGCGAGCCCGTTCACGACCCGCGGCTGCTCGGTGAAGAGATCGTCGAGGCCGAAGAAGTCGCCCTGCTCGAAGCACGTTGCGCTGCACGACGAGAAGTCGATGTCGCCGCGGTCGTGGTACGCCGTGACGTCGTTCAGCCACGCCGGCTTCTTCGCGGTGCGGTCTGCGCCGATGAGCGTCGCCTGGCGAGGCATGTTCCTCGCGGACAGGCACGGGAACGTGCGCCCGCCCGCGTAGCGCGAGGCGACAAAGGCCTTGCCGCGGCAGTCGCGGTACGGCCGCTCGTCCGGCCCGATGAAGCCGGAGCCGACGAGGATCACGTCCGCGGTGTGGTTGACGACCACGTCGAGGATCACCTTCAGCCCGAGCCGATGGGCGCAGTCGGTGAAGGCCTTGAAGTCCTCTGCGCTCCCGAGGTGCCTGTCGACGTCGGTGAAGTCGACGGCCCCAGTAGCCGTGGTAGGCGGCGCTCGAGCCCTGCACGGCCTGCTGGCCGACCACCGGCGTTACCCAGATCGCGGTGAAGCCGAGGTCCTTGATGCGCTGGAGCCCGTGCACGGGGTCGGTGCAGCCGCCGGTCAGCCCCTTCAGGTCGCCCCCGTGGTACCAGCCGGTGTCGGCCGGATCGAACCCCGTCACCGACCTCGACCCGGTCCTGCCGCCGCGGTCGTTGGACGGGTCCCCGTTCGCGTACCGGTCCGGCATGACGAAGTAGATCCGCTGCGACGCGAAGGAGGAGTAGGCGGGCGGGCGCGAGAGCTGCTCGAGCGCCGGCCCCGTCGGGGGCGCAGCGTCGCGCGCGCCGGCGCCCGCCGCAAGCGGGACGCCGGCGAAGGCGAGAACCCCGATCGAGATGACGAGCCGGCGGCACGAGCCGTCCTAGCGAAGGGCCGCACCCGTCTCCAGCTCGAAGAAGTGGAGGTTGTCGGGATCGACCGCGACGGGCACCGAGTCGCCGATCCGCAACGCGACGCGCGGCGGGTAGTGAGCGATCAGGTTCGGCCGCGCCGCCGCGACGACGCTGTCGCTGTCGCCGTTCCCGGCCACCTCCGCCTCCATGTCGACGTGCGCCTGCGTGCGCACCGGCACGGCGTCGATCGTGAAGTACGCCATCAGGCCGGACCCCAGCGCCTCGACGAGGTCGATCCTCGCGTTGAAGGTCGGGAATCCCGGGCGGTCGCCGGCCGGGTGCAGGTCCTCCGCCCGGATCCCGAGCACGACCTTGTGGCCGTCACAGGTCCGAACCCGGGGATAGCGGGCGATCGAGGACGGGCCGGCCGTGATCGTCGTCGGGCCGACACCGACGTTGACCGCCTCCCCTGCCACGCTCACGACCGCCTCGACGAGGTTCATCGGCGGCGTGCCGATGAAGCTCGCGACGAACATGTTGAACGGCTCGTCGTAGAGGTGCTGCGGCGTGTCGACCTGCTGCAGCTTGCCCATGCTCATGACGGCGACGCGGTCGCCCATCGTCATCGCCTCGATCTGGTCGTGGGTGACGTAGATCGTCGTGACGCCGAGATCGTGCTGCAGCTTCGCCACCTCGGCCCGCATCTGCACGCGGAGCTTCGCGTCGAGGTTCGAGAGCGGCTCGTCCATCAGGAAGACCTGCGGCTCGCGGACGATCGCGCGCCCCATCGCGACACGCTGGCGCTGGCCGCCCGAGAGCTCCTTCGGCTTGCGCGCGAGGTACGGCGTCAGGTCGAGCAGCTTCGCCGCCCAGGCGATGCGCTCGTCGATCACGTCCTTCGGCATCTTCCGCAGCCGCAACCCGAAGGCGATGTTGTCGGACACGGTCAGGTGCGGGTAGAGCGCGTAGCTCTGGAACACCATCGCGATGTCGCGGTCCTTCGGCGACAGGTCGTTGACGACGCGGTCGCCGATCGAGACCGTCCCGCCCGAGATCGTCTCGAGCCCGGCCACCATCCGCAGCGCCGTCGTCTTGCCGCAGCCGGACGGGCCCACGAGCACGAGGAACTCGCCGTCGGGGATGTCGAGCGAGAGGCTCTGGACGGCGTGCACGTTGCCCTCGTAGATCTTGTCGACGTCCTTCAGCACCACTTCAGCCACGACGGGCCTCCTTCGGGTTCCTGATCACGTGAGTCTCCAGACATGGAATGCGGGGCCGTCGCCGGGCAGCACCGCGTCGCCGCCGCGCAGGTCGGCGTCGCCGCCGTGGAGCGTCTCCAGTGCGGTGCAGCCGAGCTGCGCGAGCGGCAGGTGGATCGGATCGTGCCCGGCGCGGGCGGCCAGGCAGAGCAGCCGCTCGCCCGGCGCCTCGCGCAGGTACGCGATCGCGTCGGCAGAGACGTGCGCGTACCGCATGCCCCCCGTGGGCGAGCGCGGCAGACGAGCGGCGCAGCGCGATCAGCGCGCGGTAGCCCTCGAACGTCGTCGTGTCCCACGTGTCCGGACGGCTCCAGGGCATGGTTCGCCGGGCATCCTCGCCCCAGTCGCCCTCGAGCCCGAGCTCGTCGCCCGCGAACACCATCGGCACGCCCGGCGTCGTCATCTGCAGCCCCACCCCGACGAGCTGCGCCTCGCGCGAGCCGGCGACGGTGCGGAAGCGCGCCGTGTCGTGGCTGTCGAGCAGGACCCACGAGTGGAGGACGCGATCCCAGGGAAGCCCGCCGCGGAAGCTGCGCATCCCCGCGACGACCTCGCCGCCCGGGAGGCGCGGCAGTCCGATCGGGATGCTCCAGAAGAAGCTGAGCAGCTCCTCCGGCAGCTCCTCGCCGCGCAGCCAGGTCCAGACCGGCCGCAGGAAGCCGGAGTAGTTCATGCTGCCGTGCCAGCCGTCGCCCTGCAGGTCGGCGCGGAAGTCGTGCCCGTGCTCGGCCACGAGCAGCTTCTCGCCCACGCTCTGCCGGATCTCGCTCGCCACGCTCGTCGTGAATGCGAACTCGCGGTAGCGGCCGACCATGTTCGCGACGTCGACCCGCCAGCCGTCGAGCTCGTAGGGCGCCTCGAGCCAGCGACGCGTCACCTCGGTCATCCGGCGGCGGAGCTCGGGCGAGCCCCAGGCGAGCTTCGGCAGCGAGCGGATGCCCAGCCACGACTCGTAGCCGCCGGGCAGCCGCTCGTCGAAGTAGAAGAGCTCGCGCTCCGGCGCGTCGGGCCGCGCCAGGGCGGCGCGGAACCACTCGTGCGACGCGCCGCAGTGGTTGAGGGTGAGGTCGCCGATGAGGTGGAGGCCGCGGGCGTGGACGGCGCGGGAGAGCGAGACGAGCGCATCGTCGCCGCCGAGCAGCGGGTCGACCCGCCCGAACGAGGTGGCGTCGTAGCGGTGGGTGCTCCCGGCCGGGAACACCGGCGTCAGGTAGAGGACGCTCGCCCCGAGCCGTTCGACGTGGTCGAGGTGCTGCTCGATGCCGGGGAGGTCGCCGCCGTAGAGCTCGAACGGCGTCGCGCGCCCGCGGCCGGTCGGCGGCTCGTCCCACCCGCGCGGGATCGCCCACTCCGGGCGGTCGCCGTTGCGGGCGAATGCGGACGTCGTCGCGAACCTGTCGGGGAAGATCTCGTAGACGACGCCGCGCGCGTGCCAGTCGGGCCCGGCCGGAGCGATGGAGAGCATGAAGTCGAGGTCGTCCGGGACGTCGTGGCGGAACACGCCGGCACCGTTGACCCACGCGTAGCCGACGTCGCCGCCCCCGACGACCCAGCGGTACTGCACCGTCGGGTTCCAGACCTGCACCGTCGCGCGCCACCAGACGTCCGTCTCGGTCTCCTCGTCGATCGTGGCCGTGACCCCGCGGGGCTCGCCGTCGCGGATGTACCGCACTGCAGCCACGTCGACTGCCGCCGACCGGGGCACGCGCAGCCGGACCGTCACCTCGGCGCCGATCTCGGCCGGCTGCTCGGGGACGTACAGCGGCGAGCCGTCATGGTGCGGCTCGGACAGGGGAGCGCCCTGGCTCATCCCTTGACGGAGCCCGAGGTGAGCCCGTGGACGATGAACCGCTGCAGGAACAGGAAGAGCACCACGACCGGGATCGCCGCGAGCACGACGCCGGCGCAGAACGGCCCCCAGCGCTGGCCGTACTGGTCGCTGATGAACCCGTACATGCCGACGGGCAGCGTCTGCTTCGTCGTCGTCTGCAGGAGCCGGCTCGCGATGATGAACTCGTTCATCGTGCGCGATGAACGAGAGGAGCCCGACGACGGCGAGCACGGGCGCGCCGAGCGGCAGGATGATCCCCCAGAAGACCTGCGCGGGCGTCGCCCCGTCGACGCGGGCCGACTCGTCGAGCTCGTTCGGGATCGAGTCGAAGAAGCCCTTCATCAGCCACGCGTTCACGCCGAGGGCGCCCCCGAGGTAGACGATCACGAGCCCCGCGAGCGAGTTGAGCCCGATCACCGGGAAGATCTCGCCCGTCCGCAGCAGGATCAGGTAGATCGCGACGACCGCGAGGAACTGCGGGAACATCTGGATCAGGAGCAGCGTCAGCATCCCCATGCGCCGGCCCTTGAAGCGGAAGCGCGAGAAGGCGTAGGCGGCGAGCGCGCCGAGCATGACCGTCATGAACGCCGCCGCGAACGAGACGATCATCGAGTTGAGGTACCAGTTCGGATAGTGGACGTTCGTCCGCTCGCCCTGGATCTCCGGGTTCGTGAGGATCTCACGGAAGTTCTCGAGCGTGAAGCTGTCGGGGATCAGCGACGCCGTGCTCAGCGAGGGCACGGGGTTGAACGCGGCCGAGATCACGTACAGCGACGGGGAAGAGCGAGAACGCGATCGCGATCAGCGAGACGAGGTAGCGCCACCAGAGGTCGCCGAAGCGCGAGCTGCGCGGCGGCTCCGTCTCCGTCACCTTCGACCCGACGAACGGGGCCTCTGCTTCTTCCAGGGAGTCGATCGTCGTCATGCGAGGTTCTCCAGTGACTTGGTGCGCCAGAAGGAAAGGGCCGAGATCGTCCCGATGATGACGAAGATCATGATCGAGACGGCCGCGGCGAGCCCGTAGTCGGAGCCCTTCCCGGCCTGGAACGCGAGCTTGTAGGTGTAGGTGATGAGGATGTCGGTCGAACCGGCGACGGCCTGGTCGGCCGAGTACGGCCCGCCTCCGGTGAGCCCGTAGATGGCGAGGAAGTTGTTGAAGTTGAAGGCGAACGACGCGATCAGGAGCGGGGCGGTCGCGACGAGGAGGAGCGGCAGCGTGATCTTCCGGAAGACCTGCCGCGACGTCGCTCCGTCGACGCGCGCAGCCTCGGTCAGCTCGGCCGGGATCGCCTGCAGCGCGCCCGTGGCGACGAGGAAGAAGTACGGGAAGCCGAGCCAGAGGTTGACGAGGATGCACGACATCTTGGCCCAGGTCGGGTCGAACAGCCACGGGACGTGGATCCCGAGAGCGTTGTTGACGACGCCGAAGTCGTCGTTCAGGAGCCCCGCCCAGACGAGGATCGACAGGTAGGCGGGGATCGCGTAGGGGATCACGAGGAGCGCCCGCTGCAGCCGCTGCAGCCGCAGGTCGGGCTTGTTCAGCGTGATCGCCAGGAACAGGCCGAGGGAGAAGGTGAGGAAGACCGAGAGGCCGGCGTAGACAAATGTCCAGATGAAGACCCTGATGAACGGGTCGCGCACGAGCGGGTCGGTGAAGATGGCGTTGAAGTTCTTGAAGCCGACGTGGGTGCGCCAGCCCGGCTCGAGCACCTCACCCGAGGCCGACTCGTACGAGCCCTCCCCGTTGTCCTCGTAGACGGTGCCGGTGTCGAGGTTGACGAACGTGTCGTTCGCCTCGTCGTACTTCAGGGTGGGTTGCAGCTCGACGGCCTGGCTGAGCCCCTCCGCCCGGATGAACGCGGTGCCGCCGGTCGGGACGAGCAGCTTTCCCGTCTCCTCGTCGATCGTGAGGAGGTCCTGGCCCTTGACCGTCTCGTAGCCCTTCGCCGCCGTGACCGTGCCGTTCTCGATCGTGACGTCGGAGGCCGGCAGCGGCGTCAGTCCGTCCTTCGACCCCGCGTAGGCCTTCCCCGTCTCCTCGTCGACGAGCAGCAGCACGACCTCGCCGTCCTTCCGCGCGGGCGTCATGGTGTACGTCGCGCCGTCGGGCGGCGGGCGTGAGCGAGTTCTCCTGGATCGCCGCGATCGCCTCGGATTGCGTCAGGTTGTGCCCCGTCGACCAGTTCGTGAAGGCGATGTTGACGTTCGAGATCAGCGGGACGACCTGGAAGCTGATCAGGAACACGGTTCCCGGGACGAGGAACTTGAGCGGGATCGTCCCCTTCCAGGGCCCGAAGTAGACGAGGTCGATGGCCGCGGTCGCCAGCACGATGACGAGGCCGGAGATCCACTTCTCGTCGGCGAGGAGGACGCCGGCAGCCCACAGCCCGAGGGCGTTGACGGCGCCGAGGAAGACGATCTTGAGGACGAGCCCGACGGTGCCCGAGAAGAACCCGAGCCCGCGCGCGAGCATCGACGCCGGCGGGACTCCGGTCGGGGTCGGATCCACTGCGGTCGACGTCACGACGCCCACCCTAGAACGAAGGGACGAAAACGGAAGGGGCGCGGAGCGAGCCTCGCTCCACGCCCCTTCTTCGAGCGGTCGTTCTAGCCGATCTTCTGGGTGATGCTCTTCGCGCGCCGATGAAGGAGCGCTTGGCCGGCGATCGAGCCCGAGCCCTTGGTCGAGCGGACCCACGCCGAGCCGAGGTCGCCCCACACGGAGGCCATCTGCGGGATGTTCGGCATCGGGACGCCGCCGACGCTCGCCGCGCCGAAGGCCTTGACGTCCTTGTCGGCGACCTTCGCGCCCGCGACCGAGTTGGCCGGGAAGCGGTCGTTCGCAGCCGCGAGGGCGAGCTGCGCGTCGGGCTGCATCATGTAGTTGCCGACCAGGTCCTTCGCGAAGCTGTCGACGCCGTGGTCGGCGGCGAACTTCGTCACCATCAGGCCCTGGACGCCGAGGAACGGCACGGACTTGCAGCCGGTGCCCAGGTCGGGAACGCCGAGATCTTGATCTGCAGGCCGGGCGTCTTGCGGATGTCGCTCAGGTTCCACGGGCCCGTGAAGAAGTAGGCCGTCTTGCCCTTCAGGAACAGGTCCTTCGAGATGCTCGAATCGACGCTCGAGCGGATGAGGCCTTCCTTGTTCCACCTATCGATCATGGACGCGTTCTTGAGGAACTTCGCGTTCGCGACGCCGTTCGTCGACGGGTCGAGGTTCCCGGCCGAGTTGGTGGCGAAGACGTAGCCGCAGAGGCCCGAGAAGAGCGGGTACATGTGGTACGCGTCACCGCCGGAGCCCTGCTGCACCGAGAGGCCGACCTGCGCACCCAGCTTCTTCTTCGTCGGCGAGAGCCTGCTTCTCCATGTCCGTGAACGAGGTGGGGACCTTCGCGAGCTTCGTGTTGGTGACGAGGGCGATGTTCTCGAGTGCCACCGGTGCGCCGTAGAGCCTCTTGGCTCCGGTGCCCGTGCCGTACGAGAACGCGTCGAGTGAGTACGCCGGGAACTGCTTCGTCGTCGCCTTCGACGGGAACAGCGGCACGACCGAGCCGTTGGCGGCGAGCTCGCCGATCCAGTCGTGTGCGCCCATGATGACGTCGGGGGCCGTGTCTGCCTGCACCGTCTTCAGATCCTCGCGGATCGGGCCGAGCTCCTTCTGCACGATCGAGACGTTCACGCCCTTGCTCTGCGCCCACAGGTTCGCGACCTTCGTGACCGCCGGAACGCGGTCCTTGTCGGCCCAGATGACGATCGTGGGCGTCGCCTTCCGCGCGCTCGTGGCGGGGGAGACGACCACGACCACTGCGAGGGCGACGACGACAAGCGCCAGCACGGCCCGCAGCGTCCGAATCTTCAACATCTAGTTCCTCCTTGGGATTTCGACGCACGGTCGCGCCGTGAAAACTGTTTCAACTGGGTGAAACACGAGGATGGTAGAGCATTTCCCGGGTAGAGGCAAGCACGCCGAACCCCGGTCGATGCGTTGGTAGGATACGAAACACCTGTTTGGAAAGTGTTTCCTCCTCGTGAAAACTGATATCCCATGACGATGCCCACGAATGCCAGGCCCGCCAGCCTTAGAGACGTCGCGGAGCGGGCCGGGGTTAGCGTCGCCACCGCATCCCGCGTCGTCAGCGGCTCGGCCGCCGTGCGCCCGGAGACCCGTGAGCGCGTCGAGCGTGCCGTGCGCGAGCTCCTCTACGTGGCGCCCGGCCGCTCCGAGGCGTCGGGCGCGATCGGGCTGCTCGTGCCCGGAGTTCGCGAACCCGGTCTTCGCCGCGCTCGCGCAGGCGATGGAGACCCACGCGACCCGCGCCGGCTACGCCACGATCCTCTGCAACACCGCCGGCTCGGCGATGCGCGAGGTGGACTACGTGCAGATGCTGCTCGAGCGCCGGGTCGAGGGGATGCTCTTCATCTGCGCCGAGGTGACCGACGTCCGCGGCGAGCATTCGCACTACCGGCAGCTGCTCGACCGGGGGGCGCGGCTCGTCTTCGTGAACGGCAGCTCCGAGGCGCTCCCCGTCTCCTCGGTCGGCGTCGACGAACGGGCCGCGGGGCGCCTCGCGACCGAGCACCTGCTCGACCTCGGGCACCGCCACGTCGGCTTCGCCGCCGGGGAAGGGTTCGCCCAGGCGACCCGCGAGAAGATGACCGGCCGGGCCGACGCGCTGCGCGAGGCGGGGATCGACCCGAGCCTGCACATCGAGCACGCGGACTTCACCGTCGCGGGTGGGAAGCAGACCCTTCGCGCCATCATGGAGGGCGCGAACGGCGACCGCCCGACAGGGATCATCTGCTCGAACGACCTGATGGCGATCGGCGCCATGCAGGAAGCGACCGCCCTCGGCCTGCGCGTGCCGGACGATCTCTCGATCGTCGGCTTCGACGGGATCGACGCGGCGACGTGGACGCAGCCGGCCCTGACGACGGTCGAGCAGCCCATCGACGAGATCGCGGGCACCGCGGTGTCGGCCCTGCAGACGTTGATCGACGAGCCAGAGCAGGCTGTCCCGAGCTTCACCTTCCGCCCGCGCCTGCGTGTCGGCGGCACGACGGCTCCGCGGCGCTAGGCGCTGCGCACGCCCACCGCTGCGCCCTCACCGACGCAGCGCAAGCGCGATGTCGTGCAGGTCGTCGAACGGCTCGTAGGGCACGCCCTGGCCGTCGAGCCAGCGCGCGAGGCCGTCGCGCGCGAAGACCCGCTCGGCCGCGAGCGAGACGCAGCGGTCCGAGACACCGTCGCCGGCGTACGCGAACGGCGCGCCGCCGTCGAGGGCAACGCGCTTGCACGGCTCGCCGCAGACGGCGCAGGTCGCCCGCTCGAGGAAGATCGCGCGCCAGCCCTCCGGCGACGGCTCGACCCGGTTCGCGACGACCGGCGCCTCGATCCCCTCCCGCGCCAGAACGGGCTCGATCAACTCGCAGAACCCGGCCGAGACGATGAGCGGGTCGTGCTCGGCGACGAGCTCGGCGAAGCCCCGGCCGCACCCTCACGACGTCGAGCAGCCAGCCGAGCACCTCGTCGAAGGGGGCCGTGATCGTCTCCATCTCGATCGCGATCACCTCGTTGAGCGTCGAGCGTCCGGCCGATCTTCGCCTCCATCGTCTCGGAAGACGTCGAGGTCGCCGAAGCGCTCGATCGTCATGTGGAGGGTGTCGCGCTCGGTGACCGTCCCGTCCCAGTCGAGGACGAGCCGCATCAGGCGACCGGGCAGCGGAGCGTGCCGATGCCTTCCACCTCGAGCTCGACTCCAGAGCCGCACACCGGCGAGCGTCAGCAGAGGTGGCCCGGCGAGGACGTCCCCGGGCCGGAGCGTCGTCCGCCGGCGGGCGACCGCAAGCGCGTCGGGCCAGGAGAACCCGTCGGGCGCTGCCCGACTCCTCCCGCCCGCCGGCGCGCAGCGCGTAGGCCACGAGGCCGGGGTCGATCTCGTCCGGCGTGACGACGGTCGGCCCGAGGACGAGGGAGAAGTCCGACTGCTTGACGTCCGGCTGCTCGGCCGGGTCGCTCCCACTCGAGCAGGGCCGAGTAGCCGCCGATAGCTCCCTCCGCGCCGATCACCGCCGCGAGCCGTGCCCGCGCGCGGAGGTCCGCCGCCGGGCACCGGCACGTTGTCACCGCTGACGGCGCTCGCGTTCGCGAACCGGAACGAGCCGTCCGTCGCGAACAGCCGCACCGTCGGCGGAAACTGCACCGGTGCCAGGAACGTCACCTCGTCGAGCGGGTACTCCGCGTGCTCGCGCGCGCCGCCGCCGCCGAGGAAGAACGACTGCAGCGTCTGGGCGGCGAGGTGGAGAACGCGGTCGCCGTCGATGCGCCCGACCCAGCCGCGCTCGAGCGGGTGGTCGTTCGGGTGGAACATGCAGAGGCGCACGGCCGCCTATTCAACCTGCTCCCGCCGAGGCGACGTCACGGCTCGGTGTGGACGATCACCTCGGCGACGCCGGGCACGGCCTCGCGGATCCGCTCCTCGACGCCCGACGCCGTCGCGTGCGCGTCGGCGAGGCTCTCGGCCGGATCGAGCGCGAGGGTGAGGAGCACGACGAGCCCCTCGTCGGTGTGGAGGAAGCGGAGCGCGCGAGGGGCGGCGCCGGTCGACTCGCGGACGACGTCCTCGACCACGGCAGGGTCGTCGTCCTCCTCCCGGCCGGCCGCCGTCTCGCTGAGCGGCTCGAGGTGGCTCTGGACGTCCACGACCTCGGGCACTCCCTCGACGATCGCGCGCTCGACCTCCTCCGCGATCGCGTGCGCCTCGTCGAGCGGAAGGTCGCCCGGCAGCTTGAGGTGGAGCGTGACGTGGAAGCCGTCCCCGAGCTCGATCACCGACAGGTTGTGGATCTCCCGGACCGGCGCCACCGACATCGCCGCCTCCCGCACCCGCTCGCGCAGGGCCGACTCGGCTCCGGCGGGCTCGACGTGCACGACGACGTCGCTGCCCGGGGAGCGCTCGCTGCACGGCCTCCTCGACGTGGTCGGCGACGGCGTGGCCCTGACCGACGGCGGCCCCCGGCGAGACGCCGATGACGACGTCGGTGAACGTGCGGCCGGCAGCCTGGCGCAGCCGCAGCCGCCGCACCTCGACGGGCGGGTCGAGCGTCGCGATCGCCGCCCGGGCGGCGAGCACGGCGTCCGCGGGCGCGCGGTCCATGAGCACGTCGACGTTGCGGCGGATCAGTCGCGCGGCGGCCGTGACGACGAGAAAGGCGACGAAGAGCGCCGCGAGCGAGTCTCCGGCGGGCCAGCCGGCGCGGACGGCGACGAGACCGGCGAGGACTGCGAGCGTGCCGGCCAGGTCGCTCCCGAAATGGAGTGCGTTCGACGAGAGCGCCGGGCTCGAGTACGCTCGCGCGGCCCGCACCGAGACGGCGGTGCGCGAGACGTCGATCGCGATCACGAGCAGCGATCGGCCGCGAACACCCACCAGGCCGTCGACGTCTCGATCTCGATCCAGCCGGCGAGCCGCGCGACCGCGAGCGCGCCGACGGCGAGGCTGACGAGCAGCGAGGACTCCGGCCTCTGCGAGCGCGGCGAGGTGCTCGGCCTTCCCGTGCCCGTACGGGTGCGAGCTGTCGGCGGGACGGCCGGCGACGCCGATCGCGAAGAACGTGAGCAGCGCCGCCACGAGATCGGTGCCCGAGTGCAGCGCCTCCGAGACGAGGCCGAGGCTGCTGCTCGCGAGGCCCGTGCCGAGCTTGATCGCCATCAGCGCCACGGCGGCACCGACCGAGACCAGCGCGGTGCGCCGCTGCGGGCTCATCGTGGGAGCGTACTGCCGTCCGCGGCACGTCACTCGCCCGGCGAGACGGGCGCGCGGCGGCGGGCGGCGAGGATCCCGACGCCGATCAGCACGCCGCCCAGCACCTGCACGAGGTTCATGTGCTCGCCGAGCAGCACGACCGCCACGACCGCGGCGAGGAAGGGCTGCAGGTTCGTGGCCAGCGTGGCGCGCGAGGCGCCGATCCGGTCGAGCGAGCGGAACCAGAGGATGTTCGTGACGACGAGCGGGCCGAGCGTCGCGACGACGAGGAGCATCCACACCTCCCAGCCGAGGTGCCAGTCCTGCGAGCTCGTCTGCGGCCAGCCGACGATCGACGATCCCGACCCACGAGATCGGGAGCACGAGGGCGCTGATCCGCGACGCCGAGTAGCGCCGCATCAGCGGCGTGACGAGGACCGAGTAGACGGCCCACGTCGCGGCGGTGCAGAGGCCGTAGAGGATTCCGCCGCAGGTCGCCGCTCAGCTCGCTGCCGGTGCCGAGCGCGACGAGAGCGACGCCGGCGAACGAGAGCCCGGCGCCGAGCCAGAACCGCGTCGGCAGGATTCTCCGTGCCGAGCGCGAGCCCGATCAGCGCCGCGAAGATCGGCGTCGCGCCCATGATCAGCGCGATCACCGAGGCCGACGTCGTCTTGAGCGAGTAGACGAAGCCGATCTGGTTGATCCAGAGACGCCGCCGCAGGCGACGACGACGAGGCAAGTCGACCGCGCCATCCGGAACGAGCGCTCGGCGACGGCGACGATCGCGATGAACACGAGCGACGCGAGCCCGTAGCGCACGGTCGAGTACGCGAGCGGCTGGAAGCCGTGGGTGAGGATGTAGCGGCTGAAGGTGAGGTTGAGCGCCCACAGGCCGATCGCCGAGAGGAGCATCACCTCGACGGTCGTGGGCCTGCGCATGCCCCCGAACCTAGTCGTTACGCTTGGCCGGGCGATGGCAGAGCCGACAGACCACCCCGACGATGGACGACATCGACGCGCTCGTCGGCCCCGCGACGCCCCACTTCGCGTACCAGCTCCGCGCGCGCGTGCGCGAGCTGATCGAGGGGCTGCCCGAGGACGATCCGGTTCGCCGCTACGGCGACGAGAAGATCCGCCTCCTCGACGACCTCGGCCACGCGTCCTCGAAGGCGGAGGACGACTCCTTCGAGGAGCCGCGCACGCGGATCGGCTGGGACGAGATGCCCGTCGTCGGCGCCGGTGGCCCGGCCGCTGCCGCGCAGCTCTTGATGGGCCGCTCGGTCCTCGTCACCGGCGGCTCGCGCGGGATCGGCAAGGCGATCGCGCTCCGGCTTCGCGCGCGACGGCGCGTCACCCGCGTCGCGATCGGCTACATGCGCTCGGACGCGGCCGCCGAGGAGACGGCGGACGAGCTGCGCGCGCTCGGTGCCGAGCCGGTGCTCGTGCGGGGCAACGTCACGTCCGACCGCGTGCTCGAGCAGGTGCGCGATGCTCGGCCCGCTCGACGTGTTCGTCCACAACGCCGCGACGGGCGTCATCCGCCCCGCGCTCGAGACCGAGGACAAGCACTGGGACTGGACGCTGAACGCGAACTCGCGCTCGCTGCTCTCGCTCACCCGCGAGATCGCGCCCGGCGATGCCGCGGGGTCGTCGATCGTCGCGATCTCGAGCCTCGGCTCCGTGCGGGTGCTCGAGAACTACGCCCTCGTCGGCACCTCCAAGGCCGCGATCGAGTCGCTCGTCCGCTACCTCGCCGTCGAGCTCGGCCCGGCCGGGATCCGGGTCAACGCCGTCTCGGGCGGCGTCGTCGACGACGGGCGCGCTCGACCACTTCCCGAACCGGGAGGAGATGCTCGAGATGGGTGCGAAGAACGCCGCCGGGCGCATCGTCACGCCCGAGGACATCGCCGGCCGCCGTCGCGTTCCTCAGCTCGCCCGACGCGGAGATGGTACGCGGGCAGACCCTCGTGGTCGACGGCGGCTACAGCCTCGTCGCCTGAAGGTCAGCGGAGCTCGCGCAGTGCGGGAACGAGCTCGCGGCCGAGGCCCTCGATGTAGGCGACGGCGTCGTCCGTGGTCATCCCGGGCCAGTTGGCGCGGGTGATGACCGGGTTCACGGGCACCTGGTCGGCGATGACGCGGATCTCGTGCACGCAGTCGGCGGCGGTGCCGGTGACGAAGCCGGTGCGGACGAAGTCGTCGATCGTGGCGAGCCTCTGGCCGGGGCCGAAGCCGGGGCTCGCGATCGCGACCATGCGCTCGTACCACTCGCGACCCATGCGGGCGGCGCGCGCGAGGGCGTCGTTCGCGGTCTGCGCCGACCACGATCTCCCGGCGCAGCGGCTGCGGCAGCAGCGGCTTGCCGAGCCGCTCGCGCTCCTCCGCGAACAACCCCACCAGCGAGACGACGTCCTCGGGCGTCGCGGTCGGCGTGATCAGCCAGGCGTCGCCGAGCCGGGCGGCTCGCAGGACGCCGGGCTTTCGCATGGCGCCGATCCAGAGCGGCGGGCGCGGCTGCTGCACGGGCTTGAGGTGGACGGGGGCGTCGCGGAGCTGCCAGAAGCGACCGTCGAAGGTCACGGTGTCCTGCGTCCAGAGCGCCTCGAGCAGCGCGATGCATTCCTCGAAGCGCGGAACGCGCTCGTCGAACGGGACGCCGAGCGCCTCGAACTCCTCCGGCATGTAGCCGGTGCCGAGGCCGACCACGAGGCGCCCGCCGCTGACGATGTCGAGGGTCGCGAGCTCCTCGGCCAGGACGACGGGGTGGTAGAGCGGCGCCAGCATCACCGAGGTCGCGAGCTTGACCTGCGGATCGAGCTCCCCCGAGAGCCGGGCGAGGAGCGGGACGGGCTGCAGCCACCGCGAGCCCGGGAAGAGGAAGTGCTGGCCGATCATCACGTACGTCAGGCCGGCCCGCTGGGCGGCCTCGACCTGACGGAGCACGGAGCTCAGGTGCTCGCCCACCGGCACACGGGTCGGGAGGTCGCTGAGGATGATCCCCGACTCCATCGCGCGAAACACGATAACATGTCGATGTTCAATATGTTTTCTCGGAAGAGGAGCCTCCCGCATGCTGGACGCACCCCGGATCGACCTCGCCACCTTCGACTGGACGGACTGGGCGGATGATCCGTACCCGCTCTACCGCAGGCTCCGGGACGAGGCCCCGGTCTTCTGGGACGAGCGGAACCAGACGTACGTCCTCACCCGCTACGACGACGTCTACCGCGTGCTCCTCGACCACAAGGGCTGCTCGAGCGTCCCGCTCGACATCCTCGAGGGACGGCAGCCGCCGACGAGCGAGATCCGCCAGCAGGACCAGCCGCGCCACGGCTTCATCCGGAACATCGTGGCGCCGCTCTTCAACCCGAGCGCGATGCGCCGCCGCGAGGAGATCATCCGCGCGATCGTCAGGGACCTCGTCGACCGGATCGAGGAAGACGACGTCGTCGAGGTCTCGACCGCGATCGCGACGCCGCTCCCGGGCACCGTCGCCCTCGGCCTGATCGGCCTGCCGCACGAGCACCACGACGCGGTTCAACGAGCTGATGGACGAGCGCCTCGCCTTCCTCCTCACGCGCGGCAGCCGCGCCGAGAGCTCGCCCGTGGCGCTCGCCAACTTCGCCCGCATCCGGGCCGACATGTGGGAGATCGTCGAGCCGCTCATCGCCGAGCGCCGCGCCGACCCCCAGCCCGATGCGATCACACGGATCCTCGAGAAGCAGGACGAGGTCGGCAAGGGCGAGCTCTCCGACGACGTCTTCCTCAACATGCTGCTCGAGCTCGTCACGGGCGGGTTCGAGACGACCCAGCACCTGATCGAGTCGCTCGTCGACCATCTCGCCGACCACCCCGAGCTGTGGAGCCGGATGCGCGCCGACCGCACGCTCGTGCCGAAGGCGATCGAGGAGATGCTGCGCTTCCGCAGTCCCACGCAGGCGCTCGGCCGCAGGCCTCTCGCGGACGTCGAGCTTCACGGCGTCACGATCCCCGCGAACAGCTGGGTCACGGTCGTGTACGGCTCGGCCAACCGCGACGAGCGCGAGTTCGACGACCCGGACACGTTCGACATCGACCGTGAGCTCCGCCGCCACGTCGCGTTCAGCGTCGGCATCCACTACTGCCCCGGCGCGCCGGTCTCGCGCGCCGAGACGCGGCTCCTGCTCGAGGAGCTCCTCGACCGCTATCGCGCCGTCGAGCGTGCCGGCCCCTCGCTCCCGAACGCGAACCCGATGCCCGGCCGGGTCGGGAAGATCATCGGCTGGGGGAGGTGCCCGTGAGGTTCGTCCGGTAACGCGAGGTTATCCACCGTCGAGGAGAACGATGGCAAAGCTCGCAGGGAAGTCCGTCATCGTCACCGGCGCGGCACGTGGCATCGGCGCCGCGATCGCCCGGTCGTGCGTCGAGGAGGGCGCGCAGGTCGTCCTGATCGACGTCGACCCGACGCGTCGAGGAGGTCGCGGAGGCGATCGGCGCCACCCCGGTCGTCGGCGATCTCACGACGGACGGCCTCGCGGAGCGCATCGTCGCCGAGACCGTCGCACGGACACGGCTCCCTCGACGGTCTCGTCAACAACGCCGCGCTCGTGCTCGAAGGCGATCTCCTCGGCACGGACATGGACAACTGGCAGCGGACGATGCAGCTGAACGTCGAGGTGCCGTTCCTGTGGTGCAAGGCGGCGGTGCCGGCGATGCTCGCCGGGAACGGCGGCTCGATCGTCAACGTCTCCTCGACCGAGGGGATCGTCGCCCGCCCCAACCACTTCTCCTACGTGATCTCGAAAGCGGCCCTCGCCGGCCTCAGCCGGAGCATCGCGATCGACTTCGGCCGCCGTGACGTCCGCTGCAACTCCGTCTCGCCCGGCTCGATCGAGAGCGAGCGCTTCCGCGAGTACGTGAAGGACTTCCCGGGGCTCGAGGAGGAGCTCATCTCGTACAACTACCGCGGCCGCCTCGGCCGTCCCGAAGAGGTCGCCGCCTGCTGCGTCTACCTGCTGTCCGACGACTCGGGCTTCGTCAACGGCGCCGACTACGTCATCGACGGCGGCCGGACGGCCGGCAGCTGACGTCCGGTGCCCGGCTGAAGCCGGGCACCCTCCGGCGACCTCGTCAGGCGCGGCGCCCTCAGTCGAAGACGGACAGATCCGAAGGTTCCCTGCGCACTGGTCCACAGTGACGGGAGACGGCCTATTGTTCCTGGGGTGAGCTCCGACGTCGAGGTGCCGACCGACCCGCTGGTCTTCATCAGCCACAAGCACTCGGATCGGGAGATCGCCGAGGCCATCGCCCGGTTCGTCCGAACCAGCACCGCCGGCAAGGTCCGCGTGCACCTCTCCTCGAGCCCGAACTACGAGGGGCCGCGTCTCGGTCAACCGCTCAACGACGAACTGAAACGCGCCCTCGCCGTCGCCGAGGCCGTGATCCTCGTGTTCACGTCCGACACCGAGGACTGGTCGTACTGCATGTGGGAGTGCGGGATCGCAACGAACCCGAGCGAGGCGCGTCCCACCTCGGTCGTCGTGGTGCAGTGCACGCCGAACAAGCCGAAGCCGTTCGGCGACCAGCTTCGGGTGGATGCCCGGGATCTCGACTCGGTGCAGGCGTTCGTCAAGGCGCTGTTGACCACAACCGACTTCTTCCCGCGGCGCGATGCGCCGATGACCGGCTTCGCACCCGAGGGCTCCGAGGTGACGGAGTTCGCGGTCGACCTGCACGCGAAGCTCGCCGGCGTCCTGCCGTCCGGCGGAGGTGCGGAACGAAGCACACCGACCGCCCCGTACCTGCGGCTCCGTCTGGACGATCACGCCGCGGAGGAGCTTCGGACCGCGTACCTGGAGGGGGCGACTGACGCAATGCCTGCCGATCCTCGAGTCCAGGGCGGAGATCGCCGAGAGCATCGGTGCCGAGAACCTGCTGGGCATGAGGCTCGAGCCCGGAGCGACGCTCGGCGACGTGCTCGCGGGCTGGCGCGACGACCACCGCGGGGAGGAGGCACGGTGGTTCTCGGCTCTGGCCGAGCAGATCGAGGCCGCGATCGCCGGCAAGCTGCGCCCGGTGAAATGGGCGGTATACAAGACGACGACGGGACGGGCGGATGTGCCGTACGTCGCGGCCGCACGGCGGGTGGCGACCGGTGTCGAGCTCGACGTGTACATGGTGCCGTTCGCCCCGCGGCCGATTCCCGTGACGGACAAGATGATCACCGTCGAGCAGATGTACTTGAAGGACGCCGCGACGGAACCACCCGATCAGATCCTGCTCATGTCGCTCGTGAAGGAGATGAACGAGCGCAACGTGACCCGCCTGCCGATTCTCGATGGCCGTCGTCCCCACTCGATCGTGCACAAGGCGACCATCAACGAGTTCATGGTCGAGGCGATCGAGACGGGAAACGCCGCCGATTTGACGCTTCAGGACCTGCTGACCCAGCACACCGACGCCCTCGAGGGGTCGTATGCCGAGGTGTCGAGCGACGCGACGATCGAGGAGGCGATGGAAGCCATGGCCTCGAAGCCGGGCTGCCAGGACGTGTACGTCATGCGGGACGGCCTCGTGATCGGCTGGCTCCCGAACGTGCTGTTCATTCAGGACTGAGGCCGGCCGCGCGCCGGTTACCGAAACGCGAGGTTGAAGCAGTAGCGTCCGAACTCGATCCTTCTCCGAGGGAATTGCTGGGAGCGCGGTGTCCGAGATCGTCGGCAGAGACGAGGAACTGGCCTCGCTTCGGGCCTTCATCGGCCGAGCAGAGGGGGAGCCTACGGCGCTCGTGCTCGAGGGTCAGGCCGGCATCGGCAAGTCGACGCTCTGGGTCGCCGGGGTCGAGTGTGCGCGCTCGCGCGGGATGCGTGTGCTCTCGTCGCGACCGGCGGAGGCCGAGCGTGGGCTCGCCTACGCGGTCCTGATCGACCTGCTCGAGGACGTGCTCGACGATGTCTTGCCGTCGCTCGCCGCGCCTCGCCGGCGAGCGCTCGAGATCGCCCTCCTGCTCGAGGAGGCCGACGAGCACGACGCCGTCGATCCGGGTGCGCTCGGGATCGCGACTCGCGGCGCGCTCCAGCGCCTCGCCGAAGCTGGTCCGCTGCTCCTCGCCATAACATCGTCCCCGACTCGATCTTCCGCAACGAGCTGGCCGGCTACGACCCCTACAGGACCGCCGGTGACCGCGGCAGCGTCGCGAAAGCCCGGCAGGCGATGCGCGGCTCGAAGTACGACCTCGCCCACATCGGCATGTGCAGCGCGGCCGGTGCCATCACGTTTTCCTGCTCACGAGCACCCGCACGCCTGCGTACCTCCAGATCCTCCCCATCGTCGAGGTCGACGCGAAGAAGATCGGGATCACGTTCGAGCCCAGGGCGATGGGAGGTGCCCCCGCAGTCCTCGGGACGACGGCGAAGAACATCCCGATCGCGATCTTCACGGCGTGGCAGAAGGACTATCCCGACGCCGTCACGTTCCTCTCGCCGCTGTTCGACGGACGCACGATCATCCCGATCGGCAACACCAACGTCTCACTCGTCGGGCTCGACCCGTCACGAGCGGGCAAGCTCGGCCTGACGGGCAACACCACGAACGTCCCCAACGTGAACGCGCTGCTCGACCGCTGCGCCGCCGCGTCCGGACAGGGCAGGCGCACGTGCTACGAGCGGCTCGACAAGGCCCTGATGACGAAGTCCGTCCCGTCGGGTTCCATACCTGCAGGCGAACGTCGCCCACATCACCGGCCCGCACGTCACGCAATGGCAGTTCGACCAGTTCACCGCCGCAACGGCAACGCGCACGTCGCCGTTTCCTGAGCGCGTCTCGACAGGATCGGGTCGGCGATCGGGCTCGACGGAAGTCGGAACACGGCTTTGTGCGAACCGCACGACGCTGTAAGGTTGTTTGTGGACCCGAGGTCGAGCGCCGTCAGCCCGCTTCAGAGGCACTGCCAGCTGGTCGCGAGACGGCTGGCAGAGGGGAAGGTGATTCCGTTCCTCGGTGCGGGCGCGAGCCTTTGCGAGCGGCCGTCGCCGAGCGACTGGCGGCAGGGTTACCTGCCGAGCGGCTCGGAGCTGGCCGCCTTCTTCGCCGAGAGCTACGCGTATCCGGAAGAGGAGCCGCTCGACCTGGTTCGCGTCTCGCAGTACGTCGAGCTCACGGCGGGAGATGCGACGCTCTACGAGGAACTGCACTCGATCTTCGCCGGCACGTACCAGCCGAACAAGCTTCACCGCCTGCTGGCAGAGTTCCCGGCCATCCAGCGTGCTCGAGCCCGCCCGCAGGCGGGACAGCTCGTGATCACGACGAACTACGACGATGCGCTCGAGCAAGCGTTCGCGGCTGCCGGCGAGGACGTCGACGTCGTCGCGTACGCGGCCGCGGCCAACGAGCCGGGCTCGCTTCGTGCACATCCGACCGGACGGCGAGCGCGTCCCGATCCCCAAGCACACGGACTACCGAGGTTTCGCGCTCGAGGAGCGGAGCGTGATCCTGAAGATCCACGGCGCCGCCGATCGAGGCGACGAGACGACTGACAGCTACGTCATCACCGAGGACCACTACATCGACTACCTCGCGCAGGAGAACCTTCCCAAGCTCATCCCCGCCCACCTCATGGCCAGGATGCGGACGAGCCACTTCCTCTTCCTGGGTTACGGGATGCGCGACTGGAACCTTCGCGTCATCCTCCGCCACATCTGGTCGGAGCAGACGCGGCACTTCGCCTCGTGGGCGATCCAGCTCGCGCCGGGAGAGATCGACCGCCGCTTCTGGGATCGTAACGGCGTGGAGATCGTCGACGCTGCGCTGGAGGAGTGGGTCGACACGATGCGCGCCGAGCTCGGGTGAGCGAGGCCTCGTCCGCGTCCGCGGGCGACGAGCGCCGCTCGCCGTTCCAGGGTCTCGTGCCCTACGGCGAGGCGGATGCGGAGTGGTTCTTCGGCCGGCGCGAGTGGACCGAGATCATCGTCGACAACCTCCGCGCCTACCGCATCTCGATCCTCTACGGGGCGAGCGGCGTCGGCAAGAGCTCCGTTCTGAACGCGGGCGTCATCAGAGGCCTCCGCACGCTGGCAGCCTCGAACCTCGCCGCAACCGGGACTCCGCAGCTCGTGGTCGTGCCGTTCGCGGCGTGGAGCAGCGACGAACCGGTCGCGGCGCTGCAGGAGGCCATCCGCGAAGCCGTCGAGATGACCGCTCCGGCGCTCGCACACCGGCCGCCGACGGGTCGCCTCGCCGACGTCTGCGTCGAGTGGGGGAACCGGATCGGCGGTCCGCTGCTGGTCGTGCTCGACCAGTTCGAGGAGTACTTCCTCTACCACCGGGGCGACAGGGGGCCGGGCTCGCTCGACGAGGAGCTCTCGGTCGCGCTGCGTCGGCGGAGCACGCCGGCCAACTTCGTGCTCTCGATCCGCGAGGACGCGCTCGCGCAGCTCGACCGCTTCGAGGACCGCGTCCCCGGCCTGCTCGCAAACCTCCTCCGGATCGACCACCTCGACCGGGCGGCTGCGCGCGAGGCGATCGAACGGCCGCTCGAGCACTGGAACCGCGTCCTGGCGAGGCCCGGCGAGGAGGCGGAGATCGAGCCGGCGCTCGTCGAGGCCGTCCTCGACCAGGTCGAGACCGGGAAGCTGCACGTTGACGAGGGGGGTATCGGCGCGGCGCCGGCCGACGGCGGCGGCGAGCTCCGGGTCGAGGCGCCCTACCTCCAGCTCGTCCTGAGCAGGCTGTGGGCCGAGGAGCGGTCGCTCGGGTCGCGTGTGCTGCGCCTGCAGTCGCTCGAGCGCCTCGGCGGCGCCGAACGGATCGTGCGCACACACCTGGACGCGACGATGGGCGGGCTCCCGCGGATCGACCAGGATGTCGCCGCGCGAGCCTTCCGCTTCCTCGTGACGCCCGTCCGGAACGAAGATCGCGCAACGGGTGGACGATCTCGCCGAGCTCAGCGACGTCCCGCGCGAGCGCCTCGAGCCGGTGCTGGAGGAGCTCTCAGGCGAGGTGCGCATCCTCCGGCCGACCGCGGACGGCGCGTACGAGGTCTACCACGACGCCCTCGTGGGACCGATCCTGCACTGGCGCGCGGTCTGGCAAGAGCGCCAGAGGCGCCGTCGCGAACGGCGTCGGCTGGCGCTGTCCGCGTCCGGAGCGGTCGTCCTCGCTCTCGTGGCGGCGGCGTTCCTCGCGCTGTTCGTGGCCGCCCGCGAGGCGCGGGACGACGCGCGCTCCCGGGAGCTGGCGGCGAGGGCGGGGGCCGTCCTCGGCAGCGATCCTCAGGAGAGCCTTCGGCTCGCCCTGTCGGGGGTGTCGAGCGCACAGACGGCGCAAGCGGTGAGCGCTCTGCGGGCTGCCTTGGCCGAGGCGAACGTGGATGCCGTGCTGCGCGGTCACCGAGGGCCCGTCACGGGCGCGGCGTTCAGCCCCGACGGCACGCGCGTCGTCACCTCGAGCGACGATGGAACGGCGGCAGTGTGGGACGCGCGCAGCGGCCGCAGACTCCGCCTGCTGCGAGGCCACGGAGGCCGGGTTCTGAGCGCCGCGTTCAGCCCGGACGGCCGGCTCATCCTCACCGCCGGCGCCGACGGCACGGCGCGGCTCTGGGACGCCGGCACCGGCCGCGCCGTCCACGTCCTTCTCGGGCACGACGGCCGGGTCTTCACCGCCGCCTTCAGCGCCGACGGCACGCGCATCGTCACCGCAAGCGTCGACCGGACGGCGCGCATCTGGGACGCCCGCAGCGGCCGGACCGTCCACGTCCTGCGCGCGCGAGGCGCCGTCCGCACCGCCGTCTTCAGCGCCGACGGTAAACGGGTCGTCACCGCTGGCAACGACGGGGAGGCACTCGTCTGGGACGCCCGCAGCGGCGAGATGCTCCACTCCCTGCCCGGTCACGCAGGCTCCGTCTGGAGCGCCGCCTTCAGCGCGGACGGCAGAGAGATCGCGACGGCCGGCAGCGACGGAACCGCCCGGGTCTGGGACGGCCGCAGCGGAGAGCTCGTCGCCCCTCTTCGCGGCCACACGGGCTCCGTCTTGCAGGTGTCGTTCAGCCCGGACGACAGGCGCGTCCTCACTGCGGGCGAGGACGGCACGGCACGCCTGTGGGACGCCCGCACCGGCCGGAACCTGCGCGTCCTGCGGGAGCACGCGGCGGCCGTCCGGAGCGCCGTGTTCAGCCCGGACGGGAGGCTCGTCGCGACGGCGAGCGACGACGGGACGGGGCGGATCTGGGACGTCGCCAGCGGGCAGAGCCTCCACGTTCTTCGCGGTCACGGCGCACCGGTCTCGAGCGTGACCTTCAGCGCCGACGGCGCGCGCGTGGTGACTGCGGGCGACGATGCGACCGCACGCATCTGGGACGCCCACGCCGACGACAGCCGTCTCGCGCTGCGTCCCTCCGCCGGCCGTGTCGTGGCCTTCAGCCCCGACGGCCGGTTGCTTGCCACGGGCAACGAGGCCGGAACGGCATACGTCTGGGACTCGCGCACCGGCCGCGCCCTCCGCACGCTCCCGGAGCACGGCGGCGCCGTCAACAGCGTGGCCTTCAGCTCAGATGCGACGCGCATCGTGACCACGAGCGACGACGGGACGGCACGCATCTGGGACGCCGGCACCGGCCGCGTCCTCCGCACGCTCCGCGTGCAGGGCGTCTACGGCGCGGCCTTCAGTTCGGACGCGGCGAGGATCGTCACCGCAAGCGACGACGGAACGGCGAGCATCTGGGACAGCCGCACGGGTAGGCGCCTCGCTCGAGTGCCCGCCGGCGTTCCTCTCGACAGCGCTCCGTTCGTCGCGGGCACGCGGATCGCCACTGCAGCCGCCGACGGCACCGTGCGCGTCTGGGACACGCGGAGCGGGCGCGACGTGCTCGTCCTCCGCGGCCACCACGGCCCCGTCTGGAGCACGGCCTTCAGCCCGGACGGGGCGCGTGTCGCGAGCGCCGGCGACGACGGGACGGTGCGCATCTGGGACGCGCACACGGGTCATGTCCTCCGCGTCCTGCGCGGCCACGACGGCAGCGTCTACAGCGTGGTCTGGAGTCCCGACGGCGACCTCGTCATGAGCGCGAGCAACGATCGCACCGCGCGGATCTGGGACGCCGCCACCGGCGTGACGCTGACCACGCTGCGCGGCAATCCTCTCGGCGTCTACGCGATCGCCGTCAGCTCGGACGGCAACTTCCTCGCGACAGCGGGACTCGACGGGACGGCACGAATCTATCGCTGCGTCGTGTGCGGGTCGCTCGACGAGCTCCGGAAGCGCGCGCGTGAGCAGCTGACCCGCGGGATGAAACGCTTGTACGCGCGGCCCGGCCGTGGGATCCTTGCATCACTGAGCCTTGAAGGCGCCCGTTCGGGGCTCTTCGCTGCCATTGCGGCCAGCCGTACGTCAGAGAACTTGTTTTTGCCGGAGGAGGGAGGCCGGGTTGGGACGCAGGGCAGGGGAGCCGCGAGCGCCACATGCCTCGCGCGTGAACCGCACGTTCGCGGCGGCTCGGGCCCGAGCGCTCCCCCGGGGCGTCGCGATCGCCGCGGCCGCGCTTGCGACCGCCGCGACCGTGTCGTCCGCGGCCGGCGGGCTCGCAACGGATTCTCGTTCGCGGGTCGCGTCTGTCGGCAACGTGACGCGGACGAAGGGGCACGTCACGGTCGGCCGGGGCATCCCGGTGGTCCGGAAGGCCAATCTGCGTGGAGGCGACTTGCTCTCGACCGGCGCCGGCGGGGAGGCGAACGTCACGCTCAAGCTGAAGCGATTCGACTGCACGGTCTGGTCGAACACGCAGATCCGCGTCCGCCCAGCCAGATCCGTCGGCTATGAAATGGTCGGCCGGACGGGGGATCTCGCCTGCGGCACCCTGTCGCGCTCGCGCCAGACGGTCTCTGTCAGAGGGCCGGAGTCGCAGTTCACGATCTCGATGAACGATCCGATCTTCAGCATCGCCGTCCGCCAGGGGCAGGCCGTCGTCAAGGTCGCGCGGGGCGTGGTCGTCGTGAGCGGGCGTCTCGGCCGCGGGACTGCCGTTCTCGTCGCGCGCGGGCAGCAGACGGCGATCAAGAGCGGCGGCGACCCGCTCTCACCGCAGAAGATGAGGCCGACGCAGCGGGAGCGCGCCGCGTTCGCACGGCTGCAGCGCCTTCTGCCCGCGTTGACGGACACGACTCCTCCGAAGGCGGCAGTCCCGAAGGGGCCTCCGACTACGCACCGCGAGCACGCGCGCGACCTTCGCCTTTCACGCCGACGAGTCGGGCGCGAGGTTCAGCTGCTCGCTCGACGGCGCCGCTTTTCGCTTCTGCCCGAGCCCTGTGACGTTCACGGGCCTCGCGCCCGGGCGCCACAGGCTCGCGTTCCGCGCGACCGACCAAGAGGGGAACACCGGCCGCTCGGAGCGCTACGCCTGGACGATCAGCGGTAGCGCGACGACGGGGCACGACGGGGGGGCGGGTGATCGCCCGCGACGCAACCGACGTCCGACTCGAGGTAGACGCACGAGGGCGGGCGCTGGTCTCCTACCGCTCGGGAGGACAGCTTCAGCGCGTGCTTGCCTGGGGCGCCGTCAACGCACTCGCCCCGACTGAGGGCAAAGCCCAGGTCGATTTCACGCTGCAGTCCGGCGCGGCAGCCGATTTCCAATGTCTGCCGGCCCTACAGCGGCCCGGCCCTCGCCTGGCTCGTCGCCGCCTGCACCGCGCCCGACGGCACGCATTGGGCGCTCCAGCAGTGGCAGCGCTCGTTGCCGAATTACGGCCTCGGCCCCACCGCGAAGCAGGCCGCCGCAGAGCTCCGCCTGTCCCACTGGTCGGGCCCGCTCGCCCAGCTCGAGATCAAGTCGGACTGGTCCTACAAGAAGTACGACCACCTCTACGGGCGCCTGACCTACCGCGGCAAGCCCGTTTACGGCTTCGCCACCACCTCGCAGGGCGCACCCACCGACACGCACGGGCGCAACATCTTCGTGGACACGTTCGACTCCGCCTACGGCCCGGGCTGGAAACGGGAGAACAGCTTTGTGACACACAACCCGACCGGCGCCTTCTGCTACGGCTTCTATCCCCACGGCGGGCGGCCGACGGGCGACGGAACGCGGTATCGAGCGACGGTGGTGGGGCCCGGCGTGACGCCCGACGTCATCTGGGAGGGGCCGTCCCCCGGCCCCTACGACGCCGCGCTCGACGAAGCGGCGAACGCCGAGCAGCGGAAGCTGTTCGCCGTCGACAAGCAATGCGTAATCAACTAGTGACCTGAGTCATCGATCAGCTGGCAGGCGACTGCGGCTCGTGATCTGTTGCCATTTCAGACACGATACGCTCCCCCGTCGGCTGACCAGTTGCTTCAACGCGTGCGGGTGCGTCAGGGCTCCCCACCGCGCGCGATGTGCGAGCCCGAGCGTGCAAGACTGACCGACGTCGAGGAAGGAGGACAGAACCGTGGCGATTGCTGACGACGCGTTCAGGGTGTTCATCAGCCACAAGCACGAGGATCACGCACTCGCGGTCGAGGTGAAGAGCGCCATCGAAGGGCTCGACCCCGAGCTGATCGACTGCTTCGTGTCCGGCGTCGACATCGCCGCGGGAGTGGACTGGCGGCGCGAGATTCGCAGCGCCCTCGCCGAGAGCCATCTCCTCGTGCTGCTGTTCACCACACCGACGAAGAACTGGGACTGGTGTCTCTACGAGACCGGTCTGTACACCCGCTTCGACCTGACCGATCCCCGCTCGGTCGTTTGCCTGTTCGCCCCGGGTCAGGGCTCGCCGAGCCCGCTCGCGGACCTGCAGGGCGTGCCGGTCGACGTCGACAGGCTTGGCGCCTTCCTGGATTCGCTGTGCCGCCGGACCTGGGAGGTTTCTGACGACTGGCGCCGCGGACCGCTGGCGCCCGAGATCGCGCCCGACCGGGTGGAGGCCGCTGCTCGTGCCATTGTCGAGGGGTTCCGCCGGTCGGGGTCGACCTCGACCCACTACCCGTGCCATCGCCTCGTCCTGTCGTTTTCCGAATCCGACGACTTCGCGAAAGGGATTCCCGAGAGCGCGCGGGTGGTCGTGGGGCCGAGTGACACCTCGGAATACACCCTGTCGTTGTTCGACCTGGCAGGCGGAGGCGGCACGCGGAGCTGGGGCGATCTGTTGGCGGCCGTGGACGGAGCCGAGGCCGACTGGCGCCGTGAACTCGACTCGCACTTCCTCCGGGCCGTCGACGAGCAGCTGTTCCCACCGGTCGAAGGCCGAATGCGCTGCGCGGGTGCGAGTCGCGCTCACGAGCGGCTCTACCGTCCGATCCTCTACAGCATCGTGCGCGGGCCCACGGTCGCACGCACCTCCGGGGATTCCGCCGAGCCCGACCAGCGGCCTCGCTCCGTGACCATTGTCTTGGACCCTGAGCCGTCGGCACCGCGCGAGACCGGGAACGGCTGAACGACCGGTTCGGCCGAACCCGCCCGAGTTCCTGTTACACCTCGTGGTCGAGGACAGCGTCGCCTACGGGTTGGTGATCACGACCCACACCTCGCCGTCATGCGCCGCGATACCCCGCGGTTTGTGTCCCACAGGGATTTCTGCGAGCTTCGACGCACTCCGCTGATCGAACAGGGTCACGGTGGAATCCTCGCCGTTGGAGACCCAGAGACCGTCGTCCACGGCGATGGACACGGGGTCTTCGCCGACAGACACGGTCGACGCGACCGTGAGCCGTCGTGGGTCGATGAGCCACACGGCATCGCCGATGGGGAGCGCCACCCAGACGGCATGGTCGGCGACCTCGATGTCGCCGACCCCGCTGACCAGGGGTATCCGCGCTCGCCGACGCCCTGTCGCCGGGTCGACCGCATCGAGCGCCGGGTAGTCAACCCTGCCGCTCGGCGTCAGCCGACCGTCATAGGCAACCCAGACCGATCCAGCGCCGACCGCGATGTGACCCGCCCACGGCCCGCCTGCTCGGACCGTTCGCAGAGGGGCGCCGGTGCGCGCGTCGAATAGCGTCAGCTCGACGCCGTGCGCGACCCACACGCCCCCGGCGCCCACCGCGACGCCGGCAACGCCGCGCTCGTACCCGGCCGGCAACGGACCGAGCCTCTCCTCGAAGCTGACGCGGAGGCGGATCAGCCCATCGGCGGTGTCGATCCGAGCGAGCTGGTGGTCGTACCCTCCTACGACCCAGACTGCCCCGCCGCCGGCAGAGACACCGGTGGGCTCGAAACCGAGCCCGATCGTCCGGACGACACGACGCGTCCGGACGTCGACCTGCGTGACGGTGTCCTCCTCGCTGTTGGAGATCGATGCCGAGCCTCCGGCGAGCACCACCTCGAGGGGGAACGATCCCGTCGGTGCGGAGGCACCCACGTCTCGGGAATGCTGGTCGATGACGACGGCGCTGTTCGGGTTCAACGCGACGGACGTGGCGGACGAGCCGACGACGATCCAGAGAAGTGCGCAAGCTATCAGGGACCCGAGCGCCACCACGACAGCCCACAGGAGCATCCGCCGACGGCTATGCGACGGCAGGCCGTCTGGCCGGGAGTTCGCCGACACGCCGACTACCGGGGCGGACAGCTCCGGGTCCTGACGGAGGATCGCCTGCTCCAGAGCGCGCAGATCGGGGCCTGGCTCGAGACCGAGCTCGTCCCGCAGGGCCGTGCGAAGGCTCCGGTAGACCTCGAGCGCATCCGCCTGCCGTCCGCAGCGGTACAACGCCAACATCAGCTGCGCCGCGCGGCGCTCGCGGGCGGGCTGTTGCGCGACGAGCGCCTCCAGCTCCGGGACGATGTCGTTGTGGAGGCCGAGGGCGAGCTGTGCCTGGGAGAGATCGTCCTGCGTGTCGAGCCTGATCTCACCCAAGCGACGACGCTCGACATCGGCGTCGGCGAGGTTTGCGATGACCTCGAAGGGCTCTCCTCGCCAAAGCGCGAGCGCGTTTCGAAGGTGCGTGGATGCCTCGTCAGCCGCGCCCTGCGCGAGGTCACGCCGTCCCGCAGTGGCGAGGAGCTCGAACTGCCCGGTATCGACAAGGTCGCGTTCGACCCGAAGCACGTAGCCGGCGGGTCGAGTCTCGAGGAAATCTCGCGCGCCGACCGGCTCGAGCGTCTTGCGAAGCTTCGAGACGGAGACGCGGAGACTTGCCTCGACCGTGAGCGGCGCGTCGTCACCCCACAGCGCTTCGACAATGCGAGTCTGCGAAACCGTCTCGTTCCCGTGGAGGAGCAGGAAGGCAAGTAGCTCTCGAGACTTGCGCCCGCCAAGAGCGAGCGGGCGTCCGTTGACCACGACCTCGACGTCCCCGAGCACGCGGAACTCGAGCGAGCCTGCCGTATCGGTCGGGTCTGCTTCCACGGGAACGCGCGCAGTCTACGGCGCGTTTACACCCGTTAACAAGACGTTTGCCGCCGCAGCTCCACGATCGGCAGATCGCTCCGCACTCCCGCGGAGCCCGACGAAGGAGGAAGCGATGAAACGCTTCGCGTCTGTTCTGGCACTCGCGACCGTGCTCGTCATCGCCGCGGTCGCCCCGGCAGCAGCAGGCACCCGTCCGGACGACCGCGCCGTGCATGGTCCCGTGGTCGCCGAGTCGGCGACCGCGGCGGTCCTAACACGCCCCGACGACCGCGGGTGGCGCGGCGTAGGCGTCGCGCCGGCGACCGTGGCTCCCGCTGCCCCGACGGTGGACACGCACGGGTTCAACTGGGCCGACGCCGGCGTCGGCGCCGCCGCCGCAGCGCTCGTCGTGCTTCTCGCTGCAGGCGCGGCGTTCGCCGTCCGACGGCAGCGCGTGCCGGCCACCTGATCATCGACCTGGTGGCCCGGGTGAGCTTCCGGCGGCGATCATGAACGCCTCCGCCCAGCACCTGATCGACAGCTCGTCTGCATCCTGCAGCCGAGCAGCTTCACTCCCAGGCCGCCCCGTCGACCGGGGCGGCCAACGCGCAGGGCGCGCATGGCCCGGCCCGCCTCGACCACGCCACTTCTTCCTCACGCGCGCGCACGCACACGCGAGGCTGGGTACCCACCCCCTCGACCGGCTGATCGGGTCGAGGCCCGGTCGCGGGGCCGGTCCCCGCTCCGACTCCGCACCACTTCCTCCTGGCCGTCGAACTGGCTGCCGGAGAATCCCGCGACCTTGATCGCCGAGGTCCTCGTAGGTAGCGCCATGCCCTGGCGTTCGTAGCGCGGTCAGGCGGCCGGCCGACTCGTCAACGCGACTTGGCGAGCACGGCCACCGGCGTCCCCACGGGGATGCGCCGGTAGAGCCACTCGGCGTCGCCGTGCGGCACGCGGACGCAACCGTGTGACGCTGCCGTCGACGGCACGTCGGGCGACTCGTGGAAGGCGACGCCGCCGACGAAGTAGCTCGCCCAGGGCAGCCAGACCGCGTACGGCACCGACCAATCCTTCGTGAACTTCCGCGTCACCGCGAAGCGGCCCGTCGGCGTGTCGTAGCCCGGCCTGCCGCTCGAGATGTGCAGCACGCGAACGACCGTGTTGTCCCCGATCAGGAGTAGGAGCTGGCGGTCGAGCAGCACCTCGACGCGCTTGCCCTTCCGGCCTTGCGTGCGCGGCGTCGGGCGCGTCGCCCCGTCGAGCGCCTTGCGCGTGATCGGCCCGATCTTGCCGTCGCGGCCGATGCCGGCCCACTTCTGGAACGCCATCGCGGCGTTGAACGTCGCCGCGTTCTCGCGCCCGTCTGCCTGCGCCTTGTCGAGGAAACCGAGCGCGACGAGCCGCCTCTCGAGCTCGAGCATGGTCGCCTTCGGCGCCAGGCCCTTCTTGGTCTTCGCGACCGTCGGCTTGCCTTTGGGCTTGGCGAGCATCGCCGCGGTCACCGGCCTGCGCAGATCGACGCCCGGATAGAGCTCCTGCCGGACCTCGCCGTCCACGCGCACCTTCACGGCGTCGACCCCGGGCACCCCTGTCAGCGTGAGCACGAGCTGCGCGAACCGCGCCGGCAGGCCCTCGGCGCTCGTGCCCGAGGCGAACCTCGCACCGAGGTCGATCGAGGCGACACCGTCCCCGACGGTCAGACTCTTGACCCGCACGCCGGCCGGCAACTGCGAGCGGATCCCCTTCTTCGTCTCCGCGGCCGTCGGGCCGGCGAGCAGCTTCTCGACCGCGGCCTCGACGCCGCTGCCGCTGCGGCCCGCGACGACGGGCTGCTCGCCCTGCAAGAAAGAGACGTTGACGCTCACGCCCCGCCGATCTTGCCAGAATCCGCCCCGAACCCCCCACCACTCCCTCCCGCGCCTCGAGCCCGCTCGGAGCGACACGCCGATCTGACGGCCGGCGAGCGGTAGGTGCTGTGGGAAGTCGGCGACTGCCTACGGTCGACACAAGAGCGTGACAATCGTGGGCTTGACCTCCTTTCGAGCGCCACGATACGATCGCAACGAAGTAGTCGCATGAGTCCTTAGCGGAAGAGTTGCGCGACGTGTCGCATGCTCGCGCCACAGCGATCGCAGAGGTTCGAGCGACGGCGTAGAGGCGAGCCACCACCGGGAGGCGATGTCATGGCACCAGGAACGACCGTCAAGCTGAAGCGTGAGATCGAGCTGGGCATACAGGGACTTGACGTCAAGGCGTGCAAGCGGGCCGCCGCCAGGGCCGGCTTCCCCAAGGGGAAGCTCATGGGCATCACGGACACGTATACGGACGCCGACGTCGCCAACATCAAGCTCTTCCAGCAGGCGAAGGGCCTCGACGTGGACGGCGTCATCGGGCAGCACACGCTGGACGCGCTCCTGCTGACCATGGACGCAGTCGCGAAGTCGTGGTACGGGAGCTTCGTCCTGCCCAAAGCTCCAGCGGCGGTCGAGTTCTGCTATCCGCACCCGGTTGGCGCTGTCAGCTCGGTCTGTCAGAGCCTGCATCCGACGGCGGGCCTCGACGGCAACTGGGGGATCGACTTTTGCGCCCCTGGCGGCACGCCTGTGGTCGCGGTCGAGAAGGCCGTTGTCGTGAAGCTCTCGGGCCATGCCCCGACCGAGGTGATCGACCCGGGGCTCGGCATCTTCGGCTGGAACATCCACTACGCGACTGCCGCTGGCTACCGCTACTTCTCCACCCACTACGGCACCAAGAAGTGTGCGGTCGGCCAGCAGCTGGTTCCAGGGACGCTGCTCGGCGAGGTCGGCCAGTGGCCCGGTGATCCAGGTCGCTCCCACACCCACCTTGGCGTCACGAGCCCCAAGAGCGTCGACGACGCCAAGGCACGGATCCTCTCGGTGTCGAAGGCACCGCGGCTACCCCTCACGTGATGGACGGCAAGGACATGCTGTCGGCGCCGTCGTCAGCTGGTCGTTAGACCGGGCTGGAGGCTGAATGACGCCGTGTTGCTGAGCCGGCCGTACCCGTCCCGAACCCGGATCCGGACGGTGTAGATACCGGCCCCGACGAAGCGCGACTTGAGCGCCCACGAGAGCAGGTAGTTGCCGAAACAGCCATAGGGGCGAACCCGGTCGAGATCGACGCCGAGCGGGTCACGCCAGCTCTCGCTCGCTCTCGTGACCGTACCGAGCATGCGCGTCTCGTCGACGAGGAGAGCTGCACGGGGGCCGGCGTTCAGGCAGATCCTCAGCCGCACTTCCACGGTCCCGGCATAGCCGCTGCTCGCCCGCGCCGTGTGCTTGACCGCCACACTCGAGATCACGGCCGTCGGAGCCTGGGCGGCAGCGGCGCCGGCTGGCAGCGCGAGCGGAGCGACCAGTGCGAGCGTCGCCAGCGCAAGACACATGCGGCGCGCCGTGCACGCTGGAATGCGATCAGGAGCCTCGAGCATCGACCCGGCGTCGAGTCTAGCGTCGGCGTCGCCACAGCGGGTTGAGTCGCGCAAGCGCCCTCCTGGGCAGCCCGGTCATCGTGGCCTTCAGCGACGCCTGGCCCTCTTTCCTCGCTGACAAGGGGAGCGAGTTCCGCTCGCCGCGACTCCGAGGAGGAGAGATGAGCGTACGTCAGTCATTCGCCGCCAAAGTGGCGGCGGTAGCCGTGGTTCTGTTGGTGCTACTGGTCGGATCGTCCGCTGCACTCGCCGATCCGGCATCCCCGCGGGCCGGGGCACTCCATGTGACGAAGGAATGCTCGCAGTACGAGGGCCAGGCGGGTCAGTTCTGCACGATCACGTCCTCGAACATCCCCTGGATCAGGGCCGGGATGAGAGTCGTCTACGAAGATGCCCCCAACCTCACCACCCTGATGCTCGACACAGACGTTGTCCTCTCCGCTGGGCACGGCAGCGCCGCGGACGGGCACGTGACGCTGAACCTTGCGAGCAAGGTGGGAACCGTTACCTTCGACGGGGGGAAGGGTGCATTCGCGAAGTTCCATGGCGACGCCAACGTCACAGTTGATGGGGACGGTGTGTGGCACTGGGACGGGACCTACAGCTTCGGTCGAGGCGACTGAACGTCGATCCGCTCGCACCACAAATCCCCTTCCACCAAACACTCGAAAGGGAGGCCTGCTCCGGCGGGCCTCCCGTCGTTTCCGGTCAGGTCACGCAGACCAACCCGACCACAGCCGAGATGTGGTGGGTGGACTCGTCGGCCACGGCTCAGCCGCGGTTGTGGTTGACGACTTCGACGTTGTGCCCGTCCGGGTCGAGCACGAACGCGCCGTAGTAGCCCGGGTGGTAGACCGCGCGCTCCCCCGGCGCGCCGTGATCCTCGTAGCCGGCCGCGAGCGCGGCGGCGTGGAACGCGCGCACCGTGGCGTCCTCGCGCGCGGGGAACGCGAGGTGGACGTGCTCGGTGAGCGGCCGCTCGTCCCGGACGAGCGAGAAGCTGTAGTCCGGGCCGGACAGCTGCACGCGGCCGGGCTCGTCGTGCGCCAGGCGGAGCCCGGCATGCGGAGCGATCGTCGTGTAGAAGCGCCGGGACGCCTGCACGTCGCGGACGCGGAGCCACAGGTGGTCGACCCGGCCTACGGGCACGGCGTCCTCGCGGTCGCCGTGGACCGCCTCGACGCTGTTGCCGTCGGGGTCGAGCAGGAACCCGCCGTAGTACGTCGGGCCGTACTGCGTGCGCGGCCCCGGCGCGCCATCGTCGCGGTACCCCGCCTCGACACCCGCCCGCCAGAACGCGTCGACCTGCGCCCGGTCGCGGGCGCGGAAGCCAACGTGGAGCCCGCGGCTCACCGGGTGCTCGCGGTCCGTCGCCCCGATGTCCCAGTCGTCCCACTCGATCAGCACCGCGTCCGCATGGCTGGGCTCGATGCCCAGGACGCTCAGAACGGTGCGGTAGAAGCGCTCGGAGGCCGCGAGGTCCGAGACGGCGATGCCGACGTGGTCGAACACCCGACCGAGGCTACCGTCGCCGGCATGCTCGGGTGGATCAAGTCCTGGGGCCGGATCCGGGGCGGCCGGACTCCAGGAGTCCAAGGGCAATGAGTTTCGCCGTGGTTTCCAGTCTGTATCCCCAACATGCGATCAACCGCACTCGAGGAGAGCATCATGACCGCTACCTACACGTTCGACGTCTTTTCCAGCCTCGACGGCTTCGGCGCCGCCGGCGGCAACTGGACCGGCTACTGGGGCAAGCAGGGCCCCGAGCTCCTCGACCACCGCCTCGCCCTGTACGACGAGGAGCAGCGGATGGTCTTCGGAGCCAACACCTACCGGGCGTTCGCACGGATGCTGGCCTCGAGCACCGAGGAGTCCGAGGTGCGTGACCCATGGGTCACCCGGATGAGGAGCCTGCCGGCAACGGTGGTGTCGACCACCCTGGAAGGACCCCTCGACTGGCCGGATGCGAACCTCGTGAGCGGCGATGCCGTCGACGTCGTCGCTCGGCTCAAGGAGGAGTCCGAGGTACCGTTGCGCTCGCACGGCAGCCTGTCGCTGAACCGGGCGCTGATGGCCGCCGGTCTGGTCGACCGCGTCCAGGTGACGCTCTTCCCCGTGATCACCGGTCAGACCGGGCTGGACCCGATCTTCCAGGGTGCGGCCGACTTCGACCTCGAGCTGATCGAGCGCCGGACGCTCGACGGCCACACCCAGGAGCTCATCTACCGGCCCACCCTGCACGTCTGAGTCCATCCATCCACCCCACCCCGTCAAGCAGCCAAACCCGACCGGAAGTTCCCCGCTGACCGACAGGCCGACCGGTCTATGGCTCCGGCGCTGAGGTCGACGTACCCCGAATGATGAGTTCAATCGGAGACCAACACAGCCGAGACCAGCACTGAAGGAGGACACCGTGCGCACCCTCGCAATCACCGAGAACGTCACCGTCGACGGCTCGATCGAGATGCTCAAGGACTGGTTCGACCCGAAGAGACAGGGCGACACCGACAAGAGCGACCTGCTCGAGGAAGAGCAGCGTCAGGGCCGCGAGGCCGATGCCCTGCTCGTCGGCCGGCGGACATTCGAGGCGTTCCGCGAGTACTGGCCGAAGCAGACCGACGACACGACGGGCATCACCGACTACCTCAACCGCGTCGGCTCTTCGTCTATCCAACGGTCCAAGGCGGAGGCCGGCGGCTCTTCCCCGACGGCTACGAGCTCCTACACCTGCGGCTGTTGGACTCGAAGCCCTTCCGGAGCGGGATCACGTTGCAGCGATACGCGCCGGACTAACGAGGCAGTGGAGCGCGCCAGAGCCAGAGAAGCTGACGTCGTCCCCACCGTCCGCCTCTGTCGGTTGCCCCTCCATCAAAGGGACGCCGCTTCGATTGCCGTCGAACCACGATGATCTGCCAGCTTCGCGTCTGTGACGTGGGAGACCGGTCAGGCCCCAGGCGCGAGCGAGTTCCGCGGGGAGGAGGCCGGGATCGTGTCGGGTGGCGTTCTGAGGCGGCGGAGGGACTGCCGTGTTGGGTAGCGTGAGCGTTCGTGTCGTCCGAGTGGCCGGCGGTTCCGTACGAGGCGTGGAGTGCGACGCGTGACACGCTTCATGCGCACACGCAGGTTCTCGGCAAGCTGGCGGTTGCGTTGGCGCCAGCGGAGCCGCAGCTTCAGCACGCTGCGTTGCGCCTGACCGCGCGGGGTTGGGAGACGTCGCCGCTGCCGGCGCCGGACGGGTCGGGCGCGATCGTGGTCACGCTGGATCTCCGTTTGCACAAGGCGGTGATCGAGCACAGCGACGGGCGGGTCGAAGACGTCCCGCTGGTGCCGGATCGGCCGGTCGGCGCGGTGACGCGCCAAGTGCTGGCAGCGGTACGCGGCCTCGGAGGCCGGGTGCATATCGATCCGACGCCGCAGGAGGTGCCTTGGACGACGCCGCTCGACGAGGACGACGAGCACGCGGCCTATGAGGCCGCCTCGGTGACCGCCTACTTCGCCGCTGCGACCCGCGCCGCCTTGGTGCTGGCGGCGCTGCGTGCACCCTTTCGGGGACGCTCGACCCCGGTCAATGCGTGGTGGGGCTCGTTCGACCTGGCGGTGAGCCTCTTCTCCGGCCGGCCTGCCGAGCCGCCGGCAGGCGACTACATCTCCCGCAACGCCGGGAATGCTGAGCAGATCGAGGTCGGATGGTGGCCCGGCGATGCCCGTTACCCTCGCGCCGCATTCTTCGCCTACGCGCATCCGGCGCCGGAGGACTTTCCGGCAGCGACGCTTTCGCCGCCGGCTGCACGCTGGGAGGCAGCCCTCGGCGAATACGTCCTCGACTGGGACGACATCCGCACCAGCCCAGACCCACACGAAGCCGCGCTCGAGTTCGCCCGCTCGGCCGTCCGACATGCCTGCGCCGCCTGCGGCTGGGACCCGGAACTCTCCGCCAGCGCCGAAGGGAACCCACCGCCCGTTGCCTGATACTCGACCGGATCAGGACGGATCGGACCGTCGATCGAGGACGCGTCATATCTGGTCCGTTCTGCATGCAACAATGCTGAGTCGTGTTGGCCGAGTCCTCTGCGCCCGGCAGGGCAGCGAGCCCCCAGCCGATGCGAATTTGCCGCGCGTCGTCTCGCGGGTTTGAGAGTTCTGAGGCGAGGGCAAAGGACACATTGACACGCAGCAGGATCTCGTCGCTGAAAGCGCTTCCGTGAGGAGTTCGTCGTGCCGCTTCCGGTCAACCTTCCGTCCCCGTTGACGGCTCGTCGGGTGCGGCTCGGCCTCGCCGTACTTGCTCTCGTCGCCGGGTCGCTGGCCATTGGGCCGCACCGCGCCGCGCGGGCGGCCGAAGTGAACAACATCGCACTCGGCTCGGAGGCGACTGCATCCTCGGTTGAGAACGCAGGCACAGCCGGCTTCTGCGGCTGTCGACGGCGATCTCTCGACGCGATGGTCATCGGCATTCAGCGATCCGCAATGGCTGCAGCTCGACCTCGGCGCGACCGCCGACGATCAGCGGGTTCACGATCAACTGGGAGGCCGCGTTCGCAACGGCGTACCACATCGAGGTATCGAACGACGCGGCGTCGTGGACCCAGGTCTACAGCACGACATCCGGCGCCGGCGGCACCGAGAACCTCACCGTTCCCGCCGGTACGAGCGGCCGCTACGTGCGACTCACCGGAACCGCACGCACGACGATCGGCGGCGCGCAGTACGGCTACTCGATCTTCGAGTTCCAGGTGCTGGGCACATTCACGCAGACAGCGGTATCGACACCGAGCGACTCAGCGAGCTTGCAGCAGGGCACGTCGATCGACCTTCCAGTCACGCTGAACCGGTCCTCGTCGAACCCCGTAACGGTCGACTACGCCACCACCGACGGCAGTGCGGTCGCCGGCACCGACTACACCGGGACTGCGGGAACGCTGACGTTCGCGCCGGGCGTGACGTCGCAGTCGATTCACCTGACGGCGCTGCCGAACGCAACGCATCAGCCGACGAAGACGTTTCATGTCACGCTCGCCAACCCGACGCCGTCAGACGTCGTGATCGGACCGCAGAAGCACGACGACAGTCAGCATCCTGAACAACAACCCGGTGCCGAGCGACGGCGCCGTCTCGACGATCGACGACTTCGAGGGCACCATCCCGTTCTCGAGCGGCAACCCCGGAATCTTCACCTTCTCCAGCGACGCCGCGTCGACGCCGACGCTCACCCAGGTCGCGGCCGACGACCGGCCTGGCGCCTCCGCCGGCAACCACGCGCTGCGAGTCGCCTACACCGTCGGCGGCTATGGCGGCTTCGTGCACGACCTCGCGAACCCGCAGGACTGGAGCACCTACGACGGCTTCAGCTTCTGGGTCAAGGGCACCGGCTCGGGCCAGAAGGTCGAGTTCGAGGTGAAGGACGGCGGCGCGGATGCCGAGAACGGCGAACTATGGCAGGCCTTCTTCACCGACGACACGAACGGTTGGAAGAAGGTGCAGGTCGCGTTCGCGAACATGAAGCGGCGCACCGACTTCCAGCCGGGCGGCGCGCCGAACGACGGTGTGCTCAACCTTACGAAGATGTGGGGCTACGCGGTCAACCTGCCCGGGTGGAGGCGCGACCAACACGCTCGAGTTCGACGACGTGCAGGTGTACGAGAACCTGCAGATCTTCGACGACTTCGAGGGCGAAAACCCGATCACCGATCCAGGTACGGCAGTTGCCGAACACCGGCGTCTTCGCCTGGGGCGGCAACAGCGACAGCACGCCGACGTTGTCGATCGCGCAGCTCGACCGGCCCGGCGTGACAGGACAACCACGTGCTGCGCGGCACGCTGGATCACCGACACGAGCTACGGCGGCTTCAGCTACGACATCGCGACGAGCGCGCCGCAGGACTGGAGCAGCTTCGCCGGCATCGAGTTCTGGTTCTACGGCCACAACCCGAGCAGCGACGCCGTTCCCGGATCTGGGACCAGCAGTACGAGTTCGAGGTCAAGGACGGCGGCGCCGACGGCGAGCACTCCGAGCTCTGGCAGACCTTCTTCACCGACGACTGGCAGGGCTGGCACCTGATCCAGATCCCGTTCAGCTCGCTGAAGCTGCGCACCGACTTCCAGCCGACGGGTGGGCCGATCAACGGCACGCTCGACCTGAACACGATGCGCGGCTTCGCGCTGACCGAGCCGCCGGGCTCGAGCAACGGCGAGTTCGACGTCGACCAGTTCGCGCTCTACGGCGTCAACACCGGCGCGATCAACGCGCACATCACCACCGCGGCTGCCCGTCTACGCAGTCGACGCCGGCGACACCGCGACAGTCGGGATCAAGCTCACGACGAACGGCGACAAGCCGCTCGACCACGACGTCACCGTCAACTACTCGCTCGGCAGCGGAACCGCGACCGCGGGCACCGACTACACCGACGCGAGCGGCGCCGTCACCTTCGCCGAGCGGCGCAGCGTCGGGCACGCGTGCAGACGTTCACCGTCCAGACGCTGCCGAGCAGCACGCCGTCCGAGGCGAAGACGATCCCGATCCAGCTGACCGCCACCGGCGCCGACGTGACGCTCGACAAGCCGGTCGTCGTCATCAACGCGCACGGGCTGCCCTATCTCGACCCGACTCTGCCGTCGCGCAGCGCGTTGCCGACCTGATGTCGCGCATGACCCTCGACGACAAGATCGGCCAGATGACGCAGGCCGAGCGCGGCGACCTGACGCATCAGTCCGACATCACGACCAACGCGCTCGGCTCGCTGCTCTCCGGCGGCGGCTCGACGCCGACGCCGAACACGCCGGCAGGCGTGGGCCGACATGATCGACGCGTTCCAGGCGCGTGCCCAGGCCACCCATCTGCAGATCCCGCTGATCTACGGCGAGGACTCGGTGCACGGCGACAACAACCTCGTCGGCGCGACGGTGTTCCCGCACAACATCGGCATGGGCGCGACCCGCGACCCGGCGCTGGTGAAGCAGGAGGGCGAGATCACCGCGACCGAGACCCGGGCGACCGGCGCCACGTGGGCGTTCTCGCCGTGCGTCTGCGTCACGCGCGACGAGCGCTGGGGCCGCATCGTACGAGTCGTTCGGTGAGGATCCGGCGCTCGTCGACCAGATGCAGACGATCATCGACGGCCTCCAGGGCGACGGCGCGCTGTCGAAGAACACCAGCGTGCTCGCCACCGCCAAGCACTTCGTCGGCGACGGCGGCACGACGTACGGCTCATCGACGACCGGGAGCTACACGATCGACCAGGGCGTCACGACCGTGACGCAGGCGCAGCTCGACGACGCTCTTCCTCGAGCCGTTCAAGCGAGCGGTGCAGCAGCACGACGTCGGCTCGGTCATGCCGTCGTACTCGAGCCTGCAGATCGTCGGCAAGGACTCCGCGCCGATCAAGATGCACGCCCGCGGCGACATGATCACCGGTGTCCTGAAGCAGCAGTACGGCTTCGACGGCTTCGTGATCAGCGACTGGCAGGGCATCAACCAGATCGGCCCGAACTACGAGACCGACATCAAGATCGGCGTCAACGCGGGCATCGACATGGTGATGGTCCCCGACCAGTACGTGAACTTCGAGCACGGTCTGGCCGAGCCTCGTCGCGCACGGCGATGTGACCAACGCCGCGGATCGACGACGCGGTGCAGCGGATCCTGACCCAGAAGTTCAAGCTCGGCCTCTTCGAGCACCCGTTACGCCGACCGCACCAATGCGCCGACCATCGGCAGCGCCGCGCACCGAGCGGTCGCCCGCCAGGCCGCGGCCGAGTCGCAGGTGCTGCTGAAGAACACCGGCGTCCTGCCGCTCTCGAGACCGCGAACGTCTACGTCGCCGGCAGCAACGCCGACGACCTCGGCAACCAGACCGGCGGCTGGACCGTGACGTGGCAGGGCGCGTCGGGCAACCACGACGTCGGCACCACGATCCTCCAGGGCATGCAGGCCGACGCACCGAACGCGCACTTCACGTACTCGCGCGACGCGTCCGCGCCGACGACGGGCTCCGACGTCGGCGTGGTCGTCGTCGGCGAGACGCCGTACGCCGAAGGCGTCGGCGACGTCGGCAACGGCCACACCGCCGACCTCTCGGCGGCCGACAAGGCTGCCGTCGACAAGGTCTGCGCGGCGATGAAGTGCGTCGTGCTCGTCGTGTCCGGCCGGCCGATGAACATCGCGTCGATCCAGGGCGAGGCGAACGCGATCGTCGCGTCCTGGCTGCCGGGCACCGAAGGCGAAGGCGTCGCCGACACGCTGCTTCGGACTGCAAGCCGTTCACCGGCCGGCTGCCCGAGTCGTGGGCCAAGCTGGTCAACACGACGACCACCCCGGTCAACGTCGGCGACACGAGCTACGACCCGCTGTACCCGTACGGCTGGGGCCTGCGCACGGACTCGGCAAGGGCGCGCGTCACGACCGTGCGCGACTCGCTCGCGACGCAGCACACGATCGAGGCCAAGATCGGCGCACAGTCGCTGACAGCGCTGCTCGCGCCCGGTCAGTGGAACGAGGACGGCTCGGTGCGCGATCCCATCGCGGCGTTCGTCCTCCTCGGGCTCGCGAGTCCTGCTGTGAGCGGCACCTCGACGAGCGCCGAGGCGAACGCCAACCTGCTCGTGTCGGTCGCGCGAGACATCGCGCAGAACGCGGTCGTCGCGAACGGCGCACGGCGCGATGTCGAGGACCGCGGCGCTCACCGCCAATGCCGAGCACGACCTGCTCGTCGGCGACCCGACGCGCGCCCTATCGGAACTCGCACGCGCCTGGCACGCTGCGGAGGGTCGGTAGGCCCCAGGTTGAGCAGACTCCTGAGCGGACCATGTCTCGGTGACAGCACAGCTCACTCGTAGCGAAGCGCGTTGGCTGGGTCGATCTGGGTCGCGAGCCAGGCTGGGAGGCTTGTCGCCGCGACGACACCGAGCAGCGCTCCGATGAGGATGAGCGCGAGCGACCACTAGGGTGCGATGGCGTTTGCTGTGCCGCTGGAGATCGTGTAGAGGACGAGGTAGGCGAGATGACCGCCGGCGCTGAACCCGATCAACGCCGTCTGCCGGATGTCTGGCTGGAACCCGAGCCAGCTCAGACACGCGTCCACGTCGGTCAGCGCTTGGTCCTGTCCCATCTGATGTCATCGAGGTACTTCTGGTACGCGATGACTTTCATAAACGCGAGGACGAGACCGAAGAGAGCGGCGACGACGCCGAGCATGCGCGCCGATATCTCGGCGTGGAAGCCGTCGCGCGTCAATCGAGAGAGCCGACGCCCGGACTCGAACCGGGGAACCCATCATTACGAGCCATGAACAGCTGTCGCGCGAGGTCAGGCCAGGTCGCGCAAAGCCGCACGAATCCACGGATTCGAAGCGACCCCCGTGGCGGCCGCGGACACCAAATGACCTGGGCGTAGACCCCAGGTAGCCCCCTGCGGCGAGACCGCCGCCGCACCCGGAGCGACACCCAGCGCGCGTGCTTCCATGCGCCTGGCGCCCCTGTTCAAGACCGTCGAGGTTCGGATTTCGAGACCGGGTTGGGGCGCCGGCCAGCGCGTCCAGCCAGAACGAGCGCTCGAAGGTGGCGAGGCTGGCGGCGAGGTTGAACGCGAGCGCGCACATGAGAAGTGCGCGCTAGATGCAGAGAGTCCTAGTCGTTCGTTCAGTGAGCAAGCCCGGCCTTTCGTTGAGTGGGAAAGCCCGTCGGAGCGTGCGAGGCTGCGTGGAGTGTTTATCCGCTCTCCCGGAGCCCAGAGTGTGGTTTCCGTCCACGTTCGCGCGCTCGCTTGGCGGCGGGTACGCGCGTGGCCGCCGCCGCCACGCATCACCGTCTTCGTGCTGACGGCCACAAGCCTCAGCTCGAGGACGGTGAGCGTGGCGGCGGCGGCTCAAGGCCCGACGGTCGTCACGCTGACCTTCGACGACGGCTGGGCCGACCAGTACCAGGGGTTGGCGATGCTGAACGCGCACGGCATGCACGCCACCTACTTCGTGAACAGCCCCAGGATCAGCGGCGACTCCGCCTACATGACCTGGAGCAACGTCGCCGACCTGGCGGCGGCCGGCAACGAGATCGGTGGCCACACCGCATACCACGTCGACCTGCCGTTCATCGACCCGACCGAGGCGCAGCGTCAGATCTGCTACGACCGCGACAACCTGCTGCAGCGCGGCTACAACGTCACCAACTTCGCCTTTCCGTTCGGCGACTTCAGCCCGGCGGTGAAGACGATGGTGCAGAACTGCGGCTACAACTCTGCCCGCACCACTGACGAATTTCCGCAGGCGAATCCGTCCGGGGCGATTCCGCCGCCCGATCCCTACCAGATCGTCACGTCGGCACCGACCACGACGACGCTGACCTCGATGGAGAACGCCGTCACTGCGGCGCGCCAGAACGGCGGCGGCTGGGTGCCGATCGTCTTCCACCACATCTGCGACGGCTGCAACATCAGCTCCGTTTCCCCCAGCGACTTCAATACCTTCCTCGACTGGTTGCAGGGACAGGCATCGAACAACGTCGTCGTCAAGACCATGCAGGAGGTGCTGGGCGGCGCGACGCAGCCGCAGGTGCCCGGTCCGGGCCTCCCGCCGGCGCCGAACGGGACGAACGCGCTGCGCAACTCGTCGCTCGAGCAGGACTCGAACGGCGACGGCATTCCGGACTGCTGGACGAACGACGACTTCGGCAACAACAACTTCACCTGGACGCGCACGAGCGACGCGCACTCCGGCTCCTTCGCAGAGAAGCTGACCGTCAGCAACTACGTCGACGGCGACAACAAGCTGACCGTCCTCCCCGACCTCGGCTACTGCACGCCGTCGGTCAACGAGGGTCACCGCTACCGGATCACCGAGTGGTACAAGTCCGACCAGCCGGTCTACTTCACGCTCTTCACCCGCGACAGCCAGTGGCAAGTCCGCTTCTGGGACTCCAGCCCCACCTTCCCGGCCTCCTCGACCTGGACGCAGGCGAGCTTCGTCACGAGCGTGATCCCGGCCGGGATCAACGGCCTCTCCTTCGGGTTGACACTCGGCTCGAACGGGAACTTGACCGTCGACGACGCCGAGCTTCGACGACGCCGCCGCCTCGGGCGGCTCCGACACGACGCCGCCGACGGTGTCGCTGAGCGCGCCGACCGCGAACTCGACCGTGTCGGGTTTCGTCCCGATCGCGGCGACCGCGACCGACAACGTCGCCGTCGACCACGTCGACTACCTGATCGACGGCCAGGTCGCGGCCACGCTGACCTCCGGTCCATACACCTACAGCTGGAACTCCCGCGCGGTCTCGAACGGCGCGCACACGATCGCGGTCAGAGCGGTCGACCTTGCCGGCAACAGCACGACGACGACGGCGATCACCGTCTTCGTCTCGAACCAGAACAACAACCTGCTCCAGAACCCCTCGCTCGAGCAGGGGACATCGAACCCGCCCAGCTGCTGGCTGCTCGGCGGCTTCGGGACGAACACCTTCACCTGGGCGTGGACGGCGGACGCGCACACGGGCACCCACGGCGAGAACCTGAACATCAGCGCCTGGACGAACGGTGACCGCAAGCTCCTGACCGCGTTCAGCTCCGCCTGCTCGCCGGCGGTGATCCCCGGACACACCTACACGATCAGCGGCTGGTACAAGTCGAGCGGTCGAGGGCCGGTGTTCATGGCCTTCTCGACGACGAGCGGCGGCAACGGCGCCTACGCCTTCCTCGCCCAGTCACCGGTGCTGGCCAACGCAGTCGGGCTGGACGCAGGCGAGCTGGTCGACGCCGCCGATCCCGGCCGGGGTGACCAACCTCTCGGTCGGGATGGGCATCACCGGCGGCAGCCGGCTCCGTGACGATGGACGACTTCGCGATGTCGGACAACGCGCCGGCGCCCGACACGACGGCGCCGACCTCGCGATCTCGCCTGTAACGGCGGCGGCGAAGACAGCAACGGCTGCGCGGCGACGAACGGCTGGTTCAACGGCCCGGTCGAGATCGACCTGTCGGCGACCGACGACCCCGGCGGCTCCGGTGTTGCCCGGATCGTCTACACGCTCGACGGCTCGACCCCCTCGGCGACCCACGGCAGCACGTACACGGGCCCGTTCTCGGTCGGTCAGACGACGACGGTCAAGTCTCTGGCGATCGACAAGGCCGGCAACGTCGAGTCGCCCGTCGCACAGCCAGCTGATCCAGATCGACATGCAGCCGCCGACCGCGACGATCGCCTGCAACAACAACCCCTGCGGCTCAGGCACGTTCAACAACGCCGTCTCGGTGACGATGAACGCGACCGACACCGGCGGCTCGGGCGTCGACCAGATCATCTACACCCTCGACGGCACAACGCCCTCTCTGAGCAACGGGATCCCGTACCTCGGTGCCTTCAGCGTCAACACGAACAAGACGATCAAGTTCGTCGCCCGGGACAGGGCCGGCAACCTCGGCGCGGTCAACACCGAGGTCTTGACCGTCGACGCCACGCCACCCGTCTCGACGATCAGCTGCAACAACGCAGCCTGCGCCGGTCCCTACAACGCCGCCGTCACCGTCCGACTGACGGCAGACGACGGCTCAGGCTCGGGGGTCGCCCAGATCCGCTACACGACGGACGGCTCGACCCCGACCGCAACCTCCGGCACCGTCTACACCGCACCGTTCACGCTCGCGGCGACGACGACGGTCAAGTACCTGGCCGTCGACAACGCCGGCAACGTCGAGAACCCCGCGAACAGCCAGCTGATCCACGATCGACACGACCGCGCCGACGGTCAGCCTGACCGCGCCGGCCGACGGCGCGACCGTCACCGGCACGATCAACCTGACCGCGAACGCCTCCGATAACGCCGCGGTCGATCACGTCGACTTCCTCGTCGACGGCAACGTCGTCGGCTCCGACGCCACCTCGCCCTACAGCTTCAGCTGGAACTCGGCCACCGTGCCAGACGGTGCGCACACGGTCGCCGCGCGAGCGGTCGACACCGCCACAACAGACGACGTCGACTGCAGCCAACGTCACCGTCTCGAACGCCGACACGACGCCGCCGACCTCGACGATCGCGTGCGACGGGGCCGCCTGTGCCGGTACCTACAGCGCCGCGGTCACTGTCACGCTGAGCGCGACCGACAACGCCGGGCGGCTCCGGTGTGGCCGGCATCTACTACACGACCGACGGCTCGACCCCGACGGCGCGAACGGCACGCTCTACCTGAGCGGTTTCTTCGTCTCGGCGACGACGACGGTCAAGTACCGCGCCTTCGACGTCGCCGGCAACGCCGAGGCGACCAACAGCCAGCTGATCACGATCGACACCGGCTCCGACGGACACGACGCCGCCGACCTCGACGATCGCGCTGCGACGGGGCCGCCTGCGCCGGTACCTACAGTGCCGCCGGTCACCGTCACGCTGAGCGCGAGCGACGACCCGGGCGGCTCCGGTGTCGCCCAGATCCGCTACACGACCGACGGCACCGACTCCGACGGCGACGACACGGCACCGTCTACTCGGGCGCGTTCACGGTCTCGGCGTCGACGACCGTCAAGTACCGCGCCTTCGACGTCGCCGGCAACGCCGAGGCGATCAACAGCCAGCTGATCACGATCGACAGCGGCTCCGGGGACACGACGCCGCCGACCTCGACGATCAGTGCAACGCCGCCACATGCGGATCGAGCTACTACACCGCCGCGGTCTCGGTCACGCTGACCGCGACCGACAGCGGCGGCTCCGGCGTCTCCCAGATCGTCTACACGACCGACGGCTCGGACCCCTCGCAGTCGAACGGCAGCGTCTACGCGGGCGCGTTCACGCTGTCCGCGACGACGACCGTCAAGTACCGCGCCTTCGACGTCGCGGGCAACGCCGAGGCGGTCAAGAGCCAGCTGATCCAGGTCGACTCGGTCGCCCCGACCTCGACGATCAGCTGTAACGGCAACCCGTGCGGCTCAGGCTGGTTCAACGGAGCGGTCTCGGTCACTCTCGCCGCCACCGACAACAGCGGCGGCTCGGGTGTCTCGCAGATCCGCTACACGACCAACGGCACGACGCCGACGGCGACGACCGGCAACGTCTACACGGGCGCGTTCACGGTCTCGACGTCCCCGACGACCGTCAAGTACCGCGCCTTCGACCCGCCGGCAACGCCGAAACGACCAACAGCCAGCTGCTTGCAGATCGACACGGTCGCGCCCTCGTCGACGATTCACTGCAACGGGACCACCTGCGCGGCCAGCTTCTACAGCGCCGCCGTGTCGGTGACGCTGACGGCCAGCGACGTCGGTGGCTCCGGCGTCTCACAGATCGTCTACACGACCGACGGCTCCGACCCCTCGCAGTCGAACGGCACCGTCTACTCGGGCGCGTTCACGCTCTCCTCGACGACCACCGTCAAGTACCGCGCCTACGACAACGCAGGCAACGCCGAGCCGATCAACTCGGCGCTGATTCAGGTCGACACGACGCCGCCGTCGACGACGCTCAACTGCGCCGCCTCGCCCTGCTCGGGTAGCTCCTGGTACCCGTCCGGTGTTTCGCTCAGCCTCACCTCGACCGACAGCGCCTCCGGCGTCGCCCAGATCCGCTACACGACCAACGGCACCGTGCCGACGAAGACGACCGGCACGATCTACACCGCGCCGTTCGCGATCAGCGCCACACGACGATCAACTACCGCGCCTACGACAACGCCGGCAACCTCGAGAACAACCACGCGCTGACGGTGCAGATCGACCCGACCGCGCCGACGGCCACGCTGACCGCGCCCAACCCCGGCGCGACCGTTTCCGGCACCGTCACGCTCAGCGCGACCGCCGCCGACAGCGGCGGCTCCGGCCTCGCGCGCGTCGACTTCCTCGTCGACGGCACCGTCGTCGGCAGCGCCAGCAGCTCGCCCTACAGCTACGCCTGGAACTCGGCCTCCGTCACAGACGGTAACCACACGATCGCCGCCCGCGCGGTCGACGGCGCCGGCAACCAGGGACGCCGACCACGATCACCGTCACGACCGGCAACTCGAACTTGCTGCAAAACCCCGGCCTCGAGTCCGGCTCGGGCAACACCCCGACCTGCTGGGCGCTCGCCGGCTACGGCACGAACACCTTCACCTGGACGTGGACGACCGACGCTCACTCCGGCTCGCACGCCGAAAACCTCAGCATCACCGCCTACACGAACGGCGACCGCAAGATGCTCAACGCCTTCAACGGCACCTGCTCGATTGCCACCGCGGCCGGGCGCAGGTACACGATCACCGTCTGGTACAAGTCGACGGCGCGGCCCGTCATCTTCGCCTTCACCTCGACGACCGGCCCGACCGGCGCCTACAACTACCTGGCGCAGTCGCCGCAGCAATCCCCCACCTCGACCTGGCAACAGGCGACGTGGACGACCCCGGCGATGCCGGCAGGTACGACCAACCTCTCGATCGGGATGGGCCTCAACGGGCTCAGGCGGGCGAGGTCTGGATGGACGACTTCGCGGCGTTCCAGACGGGGTAGCCGATCGGCAATGACGAAGGAAGGAAGGGACCGGAAACCAATGGCAACGGGCAACGGGAACGGGAACGGGCAGAACGGCAAGGCGGCGGTCGCCGAGCTGCTGCGGACGCGCACGCTGCGGGTTGCAGTCGTCGGCTGCGGCTACTGGGGACCGAAGGTGGTCCGCGCTGCCGCCTCGCTACCGGAGGTCGAGATCGCCGCGCTGGTCGACCGCGATCTCGACCTCGCGGTGAAGGTGCAGCGGCACCTACCGGCCGCCCGGACGACGACCTCGCTCACAGAGGCGCTCGAGGACGAGACGATCGACGCCGTCGTCGTCGCCACCAACCCGGCGACACACGTCGAGCTGGCGAGCGAAGCGCTCGAGGCTGGGAAGCACGTCCTGGTCGAAAAGCCGCTCGCGCTCTCCGCCGGCGACTGCCGCACGCTCGGCGCCGATGCGCGGGAGCGCGGCCTCACGCTGATGGTCGGGCACACCTTCCGCTTCAGCCCTGCAGTCGAGCACGTGCACGAGCTGATGCGCAGCCGCGAACTGGGCGAGGTCTACTACATCGACTCGCAGCGGCTCAACCTCGGCCGCGTGCGCTCCGACGTCGACGCGATCTGGAACTTCGGCCCTCACGACGTTTCGATCATCCAGCACTGGTTCGGCGTCCAGCCGGTCGCGGTCCACTGCCACGCCTACGACTACCTGCAGGCGGGCGTACCCGACCTTGCCTTCATCGTGCTCGAGTACGACTTCGCCGTCGCGCACATCCAGCTCTCCTGGCTCAGCCCGGAGAAGGTGCGGCGGATGACCGTCGTCGGCAGCCGCAAGATGGTCGTCTACGACGACGTCGCCAACCAGGTGACGATCCACGACGCCGGCATCGACCGCGAGCACCTCGGTCGCTCGTTCGGCGAGTTCCAGAGCTTCGGCGAGTTCCGCTTGATCCAGCGATCCGGCGACATGCACGTGCCACGACTGCCGCACGTCGAGCCGTTGCAGGCGCAGTTCCGGCACTTCCTCGATTGCGTCTACAGCGGCAAGGAGCCGATCACCAACTTCGAGGACGCGGCACGCGTCGTCCAGATCCTCGAGGCGGCGACCGAGTCGCGCAAGAACGGCGGCGAGCGCGTCGAGCTGGCGGAGGTGGCCGTCAGTGTCTAGCAAGCTGCCGCTCGTCGATCTGCAGGCCCAGTACCGTACGCTCGAGCCGGAGATCAAGGCCGGCTTCGAGCGCGTGCTGGAGCGGCAGGTGTTCATCTCGGGACCGGAGACGGCCGCCTTCGAGCACGAGTTCGCAGTCGCGTGCGAGGCAACCGAGTGTGTCACCGTCTCCAGCGGCACGACCGCGCTCGAACTCGCATTGCGCGCACTCGGGGTCGGAACAGGCGACGAGGTGATCACCGTCTCACACACCTTCTTCGCCACCGTCAGCGCCATCGTCAACACCGGTGCGACGCCGGTGTTCGTCGACGTCGACCCGGCCAGCTGGACGATGGCTCCCGAGCGGGTCTCGGCGGCGGTGAGCGAGCGGACGAAGGCCATCGTCCCGGTGCACATCTACGGCCATCCGGCAGACGTGGTCGCGATTCGGGCTGCCGCGCCAGGGATCCCGATCGTCGAGGACGCCGCCCAGGCGCACCTCGCCCGCTACCACGGAAGCGCGATCGGCAGCAAGGCGCAGGCCGCCTGCTACAGCTTCTATCCGGGCAAGAACCTCGGTGCCTATGGCGATGCCGGCGCGGTCACGACCGACGACTTCGAGTTGGCGGAGAGGATCCGGGCGCTGCGAGACCACGGCCGCACCGGTGGTGCCAAGTACGAACATGAGTTGCTGGGCACAAACGCCCGCGCCGCCGAGCTGCAGATGGCGGTCTTGCGCGCCAAGCTGCCGCACCTGCGGGCGTGGACGGACGAGCGCCAACGGCTCGCGCAGCGCTACGAGCAGGCGCTGGCGGTGTACGAGGTCGAGCTGCAGCAAGTGCAGCCGTGGGCGGAGCATGTGCGCCATCTGTTCGTGCTCCTCCGCCCCGAGCGCGACTGGTTGATCCGGACACTGCAAGAAGCGGGGATCGGCGCCGGCGTCCACTACCCGCTCGCCTGCCACCAGCAGGCGGCGCTCGCGGAACGCTTCCGCAGCGTCGGTGGTCTCGAGGTCACCGAGCGGCTGGCGGCCAACTGCCTGTCGTTGCCGTTGTACGCCGAACTCGGCGACGCCGGGGTCGACCGTGTCGCGGAGACGCTCGCGCCGCTCCTGCTCGCAGACGCCGCCTAGCGGCGTCTCACGACGTACCAGCACCGACAACGACAAGGCGCAGAAACGGAACGTTTCGCCGCGACGAGCTTTTCCGCGATGGGTACAAAAGGGGTACAAAATCGGCCCGTGGCGTCACGCTGGAAAACAAAGGCCCCGCTGAGCAGGGCCTTTCGAGTAGCGGGGGCCGGATACGGCCCTTTCAGTGCGACCAGAGAATGGCTTGAAATAGTTCGGCCTCGAAGGGTGGATGGAGTCGCTCAGGTTCGAGATCGAGCCGTTTGGGATCAACAGCACGATCGTCGAGCCGGGCTTCTTCCGCACCGACTTGCTCAGCAAGGAGTCAACCGCCTACGCCGAGCTGACGATCGAGGACTACGCAGACCGCACCGCCGAGACCCGCCCCGCCTGGGAAGCGATGAGCGGCAAGCAAACCAACGATCCCGCCAAGCTCGCGCGAGCAGTCGTCACGATCGCCGCGGCAACGCCACCGCCGTTGCGGTTCGTCGCCGGCGCCGACGCTGTCGAGGCCGTCGAACAGGAGGCGAACGAGCTCCTCGCGCAAGTCGACGCCTACCGCTGCACACCTCGTGCCTTCACGGGGGCAGATACGGCGCCGACGACGTCGACGGCGGCCAGGGAGAAGCCGTCCGCGTGCCCGAAGCCGACGGGACGCTCGTTGTCCTCCCGATCGGGGAAGACCACGCGCTCGATGCCGTCTCTCCTCACCCTCTTCGACGTGATGGCAACCGGCCACCACGCCGCCCTCGCTGCCAGGGTCGCACCCGGGAAGATTGCCGCGGGCGTTGGCGACGGTGCCGTCGGTCTCTGCGGCGTCATCGCCGCCAAGCGCCTCGGCGCCGAGCAGATCATCATCGTCGGCCGCCACCCCGACCGGACCGCACTCGCCACGGAGTTCGGCGCAATGGACGTCGTGACCGAGCGGGGCGAGGAGGCCGTAGAGCGTGTGCGAGAGCTGACGAATGGCTTCGGCGCGCACTCCGTTCTCGAGTGTGTCGGCCACGACGAGGCAACCGAAACCGCGCTCGGCCTCGCTCGCGCCGGCGGCGCCGTCGGCCGCGTTGGCCTTCCCCAGCACGAGGAGATCCCAACGACACTCAAGACGTTCTTCGACAACGTCACGATCAGCGGCGGCCCCGCCCCCGCCCGCGCGTACATCGAAGAGCTCCTGCCCGATGTCCTCGAAGGCCGGATCGAGCCTGGCCGCGTCTTCGACCGCGTCACCGACCTCGACGGCGTCCCGGAGGGCTACCGCGCCATGAACGATCGCGAGGCGATCAAGGTCATGGTGAAGCCATGAGTGAAGTCGTTGTCGTCATCGGGGCCGGATCTATCGGTCAGGCGATCGCGCGACGCGTGAGCGCCGGCAAACACGTTGTGGTGGCTGACCTATGCGTCGAGAACGCCGACGGCGCCGCTGAGGTGATGCGGAACGCCGAATTCGACGTCAGCACCGCGACCGTGGACGTATCGTCGCGTGACTCGGTTCACGTGCTCGCCGACACGGCCACGAGCCACGGCGAAATCACGGGCGTCATCCACGCTGCGGGCGTCTCACCCAGCCAGGCCTCCCCGGCGGCGATCCTCTCAGTCGATCTGTACGGCACCGCGCTCGTGCTCGAGGAGTTCGGGAACGTCATCGCCCACGGCGGCGCCGGCGTTGTCACCTAGCCGCCGCACAGCCCCGACGCCCCTCGCCCCTCGATGTGGTACCCGCGCCTGGCCCTGGTTCGGCCAACCCCACCCCTCCGGTCGCGCTTTGAGCGCGGGGGCCTGGTCGCGGCCCTCCCGCGAGGGCCGAGGATCTGACTCGGAGTCGTCTACTTCGGCGACGATGGCGGCGGCGGCTTCGGCGGAAACCGCGTGCTTGGCGATCTTCTCGTAGCCGCCTATTGCGCTTTCCAACTGCTCGACCATCCGGTCCTCGGCGACCGCGATGATCGCGGACGAACCGGGCGGCAAGCTGTTGCCGATCTCTTTCAGATCCTCATCCTTGAAACCCTTGTCGCGGATCTCGCCCCACAGCCCACCGGCACCGCCGCCCACAGCGGCGGAGACGATGATGCTGGGAGGAAAGATCAGGCCAACAACACCGCCCGCGATCGCCCCCCTCTTCGCCCACTTCTTCCCGCTCGGATCAGCGCTCTCTTCGATCTTGACCTTGCCGTCTGCGGTGTGGACGACCACGGCCGCGTCGATCAGGTCGATCGCACCGTCCCGCTGCGCCGCTCGAAAATCCTTGGCTGCCGCAGCCGCCCCATCCTCGCTGCCATACGTCGCGACGAAAATCTCCAATGTGCTGGTACTCATTCGCCTCTCCTCTGGTCATGGGCCGGTCCCGGACACTTTATCCGGATGCTCGCACGACTGGGCTGAGCAGTACCCCTGTCCTGCCCCGAAGTGCCATTGCCTGGCGCGTGGAGGCCCGTCGAACGTGTAGCCGCTTGCCCGCCGAAGTGTCCTCCCTCCCCCACCCCCTCCCCTCCGGTCGCGATTCTAAGCGAGGGGCCTGGTTGCGGGTCGGGCTCGCGGGTACGCGGCCCCTCCTTCACAGCCCCGCGCGAGGGCGGGCTCAGGCTCACTAGCCCGGAGGTCATGCAGGCTGGGCACGGCATGAGCAGTGGGGTTTCGTGCCGGGCAGCGGAGCGATCTCGGGCCGAAACTCAGGAGCGGGCCGCCCCGCCGCCGTGTCAGCTTACCCGGCGGGGGCTCGGGCGCAGGCTCGCCGCCTTTCCTGCGTGGGGGCTCCCCTCGGGACGCAAGCGGACCGTGGGGCCTGGTCGCGGGGGCGGTGTTCGGGAGCCCGCGATGGCTACTGCGGCGTGACGACGATCATGACCTTCGGCTTCGTCGCATCTCCGATGACGGGTGTGATCGCGAGGACGAGCTTGCCCTCCGGCCGTCGCCTGTTGGGGGTTGAGCTGGAGCTGGATGTTGCCGTCCTTGCCGGGGGCGAGCGCGTAGGTGGCGGTTGGGAGCGGCTTGCCGTTGAGGGTGGCGGTGATGGTGCCGCCGCAGCCCTCCTGTCCGGGGGAGCAGGTCAGGGCGGGCTGGATGAGGCCGCTGCTGTCGGGGTGAAGCGCGGCGGCGGCAACCGCGACCGCGGCGGGCGTGGTCGGTTGCGGGGTCTTCGGGTTCAGGTCGACGCCGGTCGGCTTGTTGGAGCCGTGCGGGTCGAAGCAGCCGTCGAACTCGAAGGCGGGGTTCGGCACGTCCTTGCCGTTCTTGTCGGTGATCGTCAGCAGCCCGACGAGCTTGGAGGGGCCGCCTGCCGTGTAGCAGTCGTTGCTGTGGGCGTTGATCTCGAACTTGCCCGGCATCAGTGTCTCGTCGACGTTCTTGTCGTGCCAGCTCATGACGCAGATCCAGTCGGCGCCGGGGCCGTGATCAGGGACGTTGGGGCCGCCCTTGTCGCACTGCGCTTTCGCCTTCATCGACGCGACGGTGACGCCTTTGTGGCCGAGCAGGGCTGCCTGCTGCACGTAGATGTTGGAGAACACCTGCGGCAGGCTGCGCTCCAGCCGCGCCCGCGTGACGTCGCTCTTCGAGTTCGACGCGAGCGCACCGGCGGCGACGACGAGCACCAGCGTCCCGATCAGCCAGGGAGCGAGCTTCCTGAACGACATCTTCCTGATCCGTTTCACGTCAGCCTCCGGTCACGTCGCGGCGGCGGAGCGCGATGAACGCCCAGGTGAGAGAGACGGCACACCAGACCGCAGAGCTGAACGTGCCCCAGGCGAGCGGCCCGTAGAAGCGCGTCTCGGCGAGGAGACCGTGCCAGGCCTCGAACGGCGTCGTCAGCAGGAAGGGACGCAGGCCCTCGACGCCACCGAGGGAGCCGGTGAGTTGCATCACCATCCCGATCACGACAGGTGCCGCGATCGCGAAGGCCGGGTTGCGGCTCAGCACCGACAAGCAGGATCGCGAAGCAGGTGAACGCGAGCAGCGGCGGGATCGCCGTCGCCCAGCTCGCGCTCACGAGCAGAGCAGCCGTGTGGGATGGGATCAGCTGGCCGGTCAGCCCGACGAGGGGCTGGTGGCCGACGAGGATCACGCTGGTGATGATCGTGCTGATCGTGAGCACGACGAGGACGCTGAGCGCGAAGGCGGTAGCGGTGATCGTTTTCGCCCAGAAGATCTGGGTGCGGCTGACCGAGCGGGTGAGCACCGTCTTCCAGGTGCCCATCTGATCCTCCCCGGCGAAGATGTCCCCGGCCACGAGCGCGGTCAGAAGCGGCAGCACCCACTGGCCCGCGAAGCCGAGGATCAGAAGCGGCACCGACCAGCCCGTCTGGTGGATGTAGCGGCCGAACAAGCTGTCCTTCGGCGGCCGCTGCTGCCCCTTCAAGATGATCACGATCAGGATCGGCGCGACCGCAGCGAACGCGAGCGTCAGCGGGGCACGCTTCTGCTTGAACAGCTTGCTCAGCTCGAACCCGAGCGCGCTGACCGAGCCCGGCCTGCGGGCCTGCACGGCAGTGGCAGCGAGCGAGGGCGCGACCTCGGTCGAGGACATCGTCAGACCCCCGCCCCGGTCGCCGACGAGCGCGGTCGTCGCCGAGTGGGACTCGGTCAGCATGAAGAACAGCGTCTCCAGCGGAGTCTCGGACAGCTCGAGCGCACGAAGCGCCAGCCCCTCGGTCGACGAGCGCGCGCACGAGCCGATCGACCTCGGCCTGCGAGCCGCGCACGACCAACCCCGCATCCCCGTTCGCCTCAACTGACAGCGATGGCTGCGCCTGCGCGATCACGAGCGCGCGCACGTCGTCGTCGGTCGAGATCACGATGGCCCTGCTCGGGAGCCTGTGTCGCGCAACTCCGCGATCTCGCCGTGGAAGACGACGCTGCCCTCCCGCATGATCGTGACGTTGTCGCAGATCTCCTCCACCTCAGCCATGTCGTGCGAGCTGAGCAGAACGGTCAGCCCGCTCGCAGCGAGCCGCTTGATCAACGCCCGCATGTCACGGATCCCCGCCGGATCGAGACCGTTCGCAGGCTCGTCCACGATCAGAAGCTGCGGACGGCGAAGCAGACTCGCGGCCAGCCCGAGACGCTGCACCATCCCATACGAGTAGCCGCGCACCTTGTCATCGGCGCGGTCTGCCAGGTCGACGATCTCCAACACCTCGTCGACCCGATCGTGCGCGACGCCAACGTCGAGCCGCGCCAACCCGGCGAGGTTCTCGCGCCCCGTCAAGTACGGGTAGAAGCGAGGCGTCTCCACGAACCCAGCCACGTTGTCGAGAATCCGCGTCCCGTCCTCCGCCCAGGTGCGATCGAACAAGCGGATCTCACCCGCGTCAGGACGGATCAGACCGAACAGCATCCGCATGAACGTCGTCTTCCCAGCCCCGTTCGGGCCAAGAACGCCGTACACCTCGCCCTGCTCCACCTGCACCGAGATCCCGTCCACCGCAACGAGATCGCCGTAGCGCTTCGTCACATCAACAGCATCAACAGCAAGGACAGGCACGGAGGGCCATGGTAGTTCCGAGACTGGCCAACCAACTGAACAGAACCTGAACGCGGGCCCAGCTGCGCGCAGCGCCAGCGCGCCATCCCTCTCCGGTCGCGCTTCGTGATCGGGGCCGGGTTGTGGGCCGATCCGCCTGCGCCCGTGCTCAGGGATGTCACACGGTCGCGTCGGACTCGCGTTGACGGCCACGAGGACGTGCGAGTCGCAGGATCAGAGTAAGAGACCGTTCCTGCCCTGGCCAGAGTTCGCGGATCATCTGCTCGCCGCCCGCCCTGACGAAGTGGCGAAGCACGAGTGCGACAACGATCGCGTCATCGAGTTGCCCAGCCACGGGGATGAAGTCTGGAACGAGGTCGAAGGGCAGGGAGAGATACGCCACGAGCCCGATTAACAACACCTTGCGGCGTCGTGGAACGCGCGGATCGCGTGTAAGGCGCGTCACGAGCACGATGCAATCCGGGATGAACGTGGCAAATGCACGCGCGTCCTCGCGGCGACCCCGGATCACGAGCCAGGCCAGAAACGAGGCGTAGATCACGAGGATCATGGCAAGCGAGATCAAGAACCACTGCCACCACTGCACACGCCGAGGCTACCCGCTTGGCGAAGCTCGGCCCCGGCGGTCATGCCCCTCACCCGACCCCTCCCCTCCAGTCGCGATGAGAGCGCTGGGGCCTGGTCGTGGGTAGGGGATCGCCGCTAACCCGCTTTTCGGCTCCAACCGCCTCCAGGGCAGGGCGGGGGCACCCCCATGAGGCGCGCGCGTGTCGTGGGGCCTGGTCGCGGGATGGTCTGCCAGTGGTCAAGAGCAACCGGCGAGGGAACGTGCGTGCATCGTGACGACGAACCAATCGGAACCAATCGGCATCTCTCACGAGATCGTCGTGACAGCATCCGGCACGGCCCGACCAGAGGCGCCTTGCCTAGAACCAGTGGTGTAGCCACCACTTCTCGAAGGCCATCTTGCCCCAGTGGAGCGGTCTGCCGGGTCGGCGGAGCTTGATCTGGGGTTCGGGTTCGGCGTAGAAGTTGCCCCCTGCGAAACCGGCTCTGCCGTCGCCCAGCTCGATCCAGCAGTAGCCGTGCCCGGTCGAACACCGTGTCGGGCTTCTTGCCGTCGGCGGCGTCTGCGATTCGCTGTGCGACGATCTTCGCCTCGGCGTGTGCGAAGACGCCCGCCTTCGGAAGAGCCTTGCCGTTGGGCAGCTTGATCGTCGCGACGTCGCCGATCGCGTACACGTCGTCATAGTCGGTCTGAAGTGTCTCGGATCGACGTGGACGAAGCCCGACACCCCGAGAAGCGGCGACGAGCGGATGACCTCGGGAGCGTGGTGGGGCGGGACACAGATCAGGAGGTCGACCCGGTGCGAGCGGCCGTCGGAGGCGACGATCTCGCGTGTCTCGGGCCGTAGCGTCCTGGAAGGTGAAGAGCGGGTGGTAGTGGATGCCGCGCGCAGCGAGCATGTCGGCGATCGAGTCTCCGAGAGCGGCGGGCGCGACCGGCATCGGCGTGTGCTCGGGCGTGAACAGGTGGATCTCGACGTTGCGGCGGATGCCTTTCTTGCGCAGATACGACTCCGTCAGGAACGCGGCCTCGTAGGGCGCGGCGGGACACTTGAAGGGCAGCGCCGGGATCAGGATGCCGACGACGCCCTCGGTGAAGTCCCGGAGCGCGGCGTGGATGCGGTCGCAACCCTCAGAGCTGTAGAGGTTGAAGGCCAACTCGTCGAAGCCCTCCACCGTCTCGGGCGCGAGTTGGGCACCGAACGACACGACCAACGAGTCGTAGTCGAGGTCTCCCGCTGCGGTCACGACGCTTCTGTTGTCGAGGTCGAGCGGCTCTGACTTCCGTGTGGTGGAACTCGATGCCCTTCCTTCGCAGCCGGTCGAGCGGCCGCTGAACTGGCTCAGGCGGCGTTCGCCCGACCATCTGCCACAGCAGCGACGGCTGGATACACGATGGTCGGCCGCACGGTCAACCAGCACGACCCGATGGTCAGCTCGGAAGCCGCTGCCGTAGCTCGCGCGCGGCCACCAGCCCGCCCGTGCCGCCACCCAGATACAACCGTGCAACCGGCACCGGCTACGGCTCGCCGCGTCGTCGCCTTCGTCGCCGCGGGGCGCTCGTACATCTGCTGGATCGCGACCGAGAAGCCCGGACTCATCGAACTCGTTCTCCGAGAAGACGACCTTCCCGTCAGGCCCGACGAGCACGCTCCACGGCACCCAGCCGTTCGTGAACGCACGGAACAGTTCCCCATCGCCGTCCGGGATCACAGGGAACTCGAGCCCGTACTCCTCCTTCCACGCGCGACAGGAGTCGTCGGTCTCGATCGCGCCGACGTAGACGACCTCGAGTCCGTCGCCCGCGAACCGCTCATGGAGCCTGACAACGGCAGGACACTCCTGCCGACAGCCTTGTCAGGTCGATTTCCAGAAGACCAGCAGCACCCCGTTCGTCGCCCTTGACCGGCAAGCCCAAATCGGCCACGGAGACGGCACTCCCAGGAGCGATGCCCCCAGACAGACCCTCAACAACCTTCATGGGTGCAGGCTAGTGGCCACACGTCCCGTTGGCACGGTTCGGTCCCGTCGGCACGGTTCGTCAGCAGCCGCAGTTGCGCGCGCCGCTCCGGGAGCAACGACAGGAGCAGCGCGAGGCCGGGCGGGGGCTCCCCCTCAGGACGCTCGCGGGTGTGGGGCCTGAACCTGACCGCGATGCTCCGTAGGGGCGCGCTGGGGCCCATGGCGGGGCGGGTGTGGACCGCCTGCGGTGGGTAGGCTCGGATCGAGGCGAGGAGAGATGTGAGACGTTTAGCTGCTGGTCTTCTCCTGAGTGCTGCGACGCCCCCCGGCACGACGAAGCTCACAGCCGCCATCTTCGCCAGCTAGCAGGCAACGGAAGCGGAGGATCAGGACTTGGCACGTTTCCACGGCGGGACGGCATGGGCGACGCCGGAGCCTGAACAAAGCCCGAGCACGTCTTGGCACACCGGGGCCGCAGGATGATAATGAATCGACGGCACCGGATGACCCCGGTGACGCCCAAATCGATGCCAGGGCCGCCTCGCGGCTGGAGGGGCGGCCCTGTCATTCAGGCGATCAGCGGGCCACACATCCTCGCGGGGCAGCGGCGTTCACATCCGTGGGCATGAAGGTCACATGATCGGAACGGGTCGGGTTAGCGGGCTTTAGGAGCAGCGTCGTCGTCAGTGTCAGCGCCACCGGTGGCGTGAGTGGAAGCGCCACTAGTCCAATCCCGCCCTTCTTCAGCCTGAAAGGAATCGCCCTGTCCAGTCCTGTGCCCCTTGAAAGGCCCCCGTTCGTCGGTCCGGTCGTTATGAGAGTTCTGTTGTCAGTTTTGTCTCCAGCTTGCGGCGTATGCGGTTGGGGTCAGCCAGCCGAGGCTGCCGTGGGGTCTTTGGGTGTTGTAGATGTTTCTCCAATCTTCAAGCACGACGGCTGCTTCAGCCAGTGAGCCGAACGCTTCGACTCTGCGCGCTCGACGCGCAGAGCTTCGTTCTGCTCTGACAACGCCGCTTCGATGGGTAACTGAATCGGTTGGGCGTAGCCGGGGTCAGGCTGGAGGCTCATTGTTCCGGTCAAGCGAATCGAGTTCCTGCTGGGCCGTCCAACACTGCTCATGAGGACGACCGTGCCGGAGCGTCGATCACGCGCCACGAGATCCAACGTTCTCATCTCACCCATCGCACTTCCCTCCCGATCTGACAAGTTCGCGTTCGGTCGAAGATGCTCTTGAATGCATCACTAACACATGCGGGGCCGGGGCAAACGACTCGTGAGGCTTGCAGAGGCGAACGATGCGGCGGGGCTCAGGACAACTCGGCCTATGACGAAGAAGGACACGTGGGTTGCTACGCGGTGAGGCGCTTGCGGTCAGGACGACACGTATTGAAGAGGGACGCCACTCCGTTCCCCCGCCGCGTGGCAAACCCTCGGCGTTCAGCCTTGTCTGCGATCAGCTGAAGCGTCGTGCCGCACTTCCGCATCGTCATTAGCCGACGCCCCAGAAGTGGCACGCGCGAAACGGGGCTTCCGAGCGGGATACGCCCTCGTCGCCGCAACATTCGGAGAGTCTGAATTGACCCATTTAGGTCACTTACCGGCCGTCTGAGCGCGGTATCGTCGTGCAAGCCAAGACTTAACGACACGGCCCAAAACCCGGACATGAAACGCATCCTGCTTCTAACACTGCTTGTAGCACTGGCGCTTACCGCAACTGGGGCAGCGTCGGCCACGGCAACGCAGCAAGCCGCATCGATGGCCTGGTGCGGCGGCTCGCAAACGTGGCAGTCCGTGCGCAGCTCGCTCAATCGACCGGCAATCCGAGTCAAGGCTCGTGTTGCTCGCGTCTACTACGCCTCGAATACACGAGGGCGCCCGACGTTCATCGATCTCGGCAATCCCTACCCGAGTAGGAACCGGGTCACGGTGGTTATCTGGGGGGAGGATCGAGTGAACTTCCCTTATGCGCCCGAGCGCATGTTCAAGCCCGGGCAGGTCATATGCGCTCAAGGAGCGGCTTCGATGTACTCGGGTGCGCCACAGATTCAGGTTGCGTTGTGGGACGGGGAGTCGCGCCTCCTCAGCTTTTAGCCACCTGAGTTGGGCGGCAGCAGCAAGCGTTGTGGACTGCACCCTGTCGCTCCCCATGAGCACACCAGCGGAAGTCTGACCAGCGATGACGCGGAGCCCTCGGCGTGACCGCTGGCGCCCGCTGTCTTTGGTGATCTTGCGCGCCCCTCCGCTGAGGGATTGCCGACGTTCGGGTCGCTGCTACAGTCCGGGCGTTCGGGTGTCAGATCCGAACGTTTTTTTTCAGGGGGAGTCAGATGATTAGTCGACGAGGCGTTATTGCCCTTGTCATGGGTGGGGTTGGGCTGCTGTTGCTGCCGGTTGCCGGGCAGGGGGCGAACGGACACGCGAACTCGGCCGCGGTCTGTCCGGGGCCGCCGAGCGGCTACGCGCACTGCCATGCCCTCGTCGTGACCGACGCGCACGGCAATCCGGATGCTTCGCTTGCGCCGACCGGTCTGTCGCCCGCCAAGATCAAGTCCGTCTACGGCTTCCCGACAGCGTCGGCCGCAGGCTTCGGAGAGACGATCGCGATCGTGGATGCCTACGACGATCCGACCGCCGAGAGCGACCTGAACGTGTTCAGCAGCCAGTACGGGCTTCCCGCCTGCACGACGGCGAACGGGTGCTTCGAGAAGGTGAACCAGACGGGTGGATCCCGGTACCCGCGCACGGATGCGGGCTGGGCGCTTGAGATCAGCCTCGACATCCAGTGGGCGCACGCGATCGCTCCGGGCGCGAAGATCCTGTTGGTCGAGGCGTCCAGCAACAGCTTCACCAATCTGCTCGCAGGTGAGGACTACGCGCAGCTCCACGCCGACTACGTCTCGAACAGTTGGGGCGGCTCCGAGTTCAGCAGCGAGTCCAGCTCCGACAGCCATTTCGCGCGGCCTGGTGTCAGCTTCTTCGTCTCCTCGGGTGACGCCGGGCTCCCGGCGGAGTATCCGTCTGCGTCTGCGAACGTGATCTCCGTTGGGGGCACGACGCTCAATTTCAGCGGCGGCACGTTCGTCAGCGAGACGGGCTGGTCGAGCGGCGGCGGCGGTTGCAGCGCCTACGAGAACGCCACGGCCGCTCAGTCGGCTTTCAGCGGTTATGCGCAGGTGAGCTGCGGTGGCAAGCGCGCGACTCCTGACGTGTCGCTCGACGCTGACCCGGCCTCCGGCGTGTCCGTGTACGACGGCACCTCCTACCAGGGCCAGTCCGGGTGGTTCACGATCGGAGGAACAAGCGCGTCCTCGCCGATGTGGGCGGCTCGTTCTGCCGTCGCGGGGACGCTCGTCAACGCCGCCTACATTTATGGCACCACTATCGCGTTCCGCGACATCGCCTCCGGCAACAACGGCGCGCCTTGCCTCAGCGGCTTCGACCTCTGCAGCGGCCGCGGCAGCTGGCTCGACGGGCCCTCGTCCACGCAGCCGACGCTGACCATGTCGGGCGGCGGCCAGACCCTGAACCCAGGCCAAACGTCGGCCCCCATGACAGTGAGCATCTCTGCGGCCCCGTCGAGCGATCTGACGGTGACGCTGTCCACAACATCCGCCACCGGCAACTTCTCCTCCACTTCCGTCACGATCAAGGCAACCCAGACGACGAGCGGCACCTTCACCTACACCGATTCCAGCGTCGGCACCTGGACGGTAACGGCGTCGGCCACCGGCGCGACAAACACCACGACACCGATAACGATCGCCGGCACCGCTCCCGCATCGATGAACGTCGCCGTCACGGCAGGCGCCGCCACCAAGAAAGGGCCGAACTACGGCGTCCCCCTCACCGTGACCGCCAGGGACTCGTCCGGGGCAGCCATCAGCGGCGCCAGCGTCACCCTCGGCATCTACCCCGGCTCGACCTGCTTTGGAACACCAGTCACCTCGGGCAGCAGCACCACCAGCTCCAGCGGGCAAACGGGATTCAACTTCAGCACCCGCCAGACCGGCGCCTGGTGTGCCAAAGCGACAGTGACCGCCTCCGGACACACAAGCGCTAACGGCTCCGCGCAGTTCAGCACACCCTAGCTCTGCCAACTCCACCCCAGAGGAACTCGGGTAGCTCCGGGTAAGCGGAGTCAGCGTCGGCACCGATGCGTCGACGTGAAGCGTTTCGCTGCAGTACGCGGTTGCTCCTTGCTTCTCCTGCGTGGGGGCTCCCCCTCGTGACGCTCGCGCGGTGTGGGGCCTGGTCGCGGGTCGATCCGGCGGGCGCGCCCCCGCCACCTTCTCTCGCGCGCACGCGCTCGCACGCGAGGGCAGGGTGCCCACCCCCTCGCGGCGATCATGATGGTGGGGCCTGGTCGCGGGTTCGCCGACGCTCGCCCTCGGCTCGCGATTTCGATGTCGCGGCACGTGGACACCTCGGGCTGAGGGTGAGAAGATGACGTGTCAGCCAACGGAAGGGGGCATGTGCGCCGCACAGCGACTCTCGTGACGTTCGCCCTCCTCGCGGCGGGGACTGCTTTGGTAGCCGGAGCAGCGAGCCCGAACGCTCGCGATTTGCCTGTAAGCGACCTATATACGAGGCCCGGGCACGTGAGCAAGCTAACTGCGAAGGCGATGTATCAGGCGAGCTATATGCCGATCGAGGTTCGCCTCACAACTCCGGATGGGAGCTGGGCCGGAGCACAGTGGAAGGCGAACAACTTTGCGCCGGACGAGATACAGCGCCGTCATCTTCGCTGCCCCGCCGCTTGCAAGCCCCCTTACTTCGGCTGGCTCGGTCTCGCGCAGGGGAGTCCGGCCGCGCCGCCCCGCGGTCTGATCGTGATCACGAGCGCTTTCGATCGAACACCGTCCGTCGCGGCAACCGTGAACAGTCTGCGAACCCGCGGGAAGGGCGCCGTCTATGAGCCGACGACCCACGTCACACTCGCGGGTATTCCTGCCCTTCAGTTCGACGGCCACATCGTCGGGCCGAGTCATGTGTTCATTCCCTTTAGCCCGCCCACAACGAAGGCGACCGCGTTTGCTGACGCGATCGAGATCGAGCGGACGGGGGATGCATTTCGCTTCATCATCGTGAACGTGCGGGGCAAGACGGTGGTCGTCTTCATCGACAGCGCCGCGCTCCCCGCCGAGCAGTTCGCGGACTTCCTCACCAGGGCAGAGCCGCTGCTGGAGTCGCTCACGTTCCCGGCCTAAGAGGGGCGCCACTATGCAGTTCACGCGATCGCACTCTCGTGCCGCAGGTGGGGCCATCGCGTGCGCCCTTTTCGGGCTCATCGTGGCCGCGGCAAACGCCGCGCCGGAGCAGCAGCTACCGACGATCCCGAACCCTGGTGTAAACCCGACGCGGCTCGTCCCGGGAGGCGTCTACGGCGCGCATCTGTTCCCGTTGCCACTTCACGTGACGATTCCGGCTGGAGCCTGGGTCGGGGCGCAGTGGACATCGCAGAACGCTAAGTCGCCGCCGTCGTTCGGCTGGGTCGAGTTCGGACAGCCACCACCCAACCAGGCGAAGGGCCTGATCCAGATCATGACCTCCTACACCAAGACCACTTCCGTTGCTGCGACGGTTCGGAGCTTGCGGACGCGCGGTGTCGGCGCGACCTTTCAGCCGACAAGAAGCTTCACCATCGCGGGCTTCCACGGTTCGCAGTTCGATGGACAAGTGACCGGCGCAAGTGGACACAACTTCATCCCGTTCACGCCGCCGAACCAGCCTGGCAACTCGCTCCCGAAAGACCACTTCGGCATGGGCGAAGGCGAAGTCTTCAGAATCACGGTTCTCAACATTCGTGGGAAGACGGTCGTGATCGCCGAGGAAAACTTCGGCTTGCCAGCCGACCAGTTCCCCGACTTCCTTGCCACGGCGGACACTCTGCTCAACTCGCTCCGGTCTTCCTGACGTGGGCGAGCGTCCCTCACCGGCCCTCCCCTGCGGTCGCGCGTCGAGGGGCAGGGCCTAGTCGCGGGGCACTCCCGATCGAACGCGCGCCAGTCGCGCGCCAGTCACCACCCAGATACAGCGGACTTGGGCCATTTTTGGGCGCGCAAACCTGAGATTTTCCCTGAGATCGCGCCGAGGCGTTGCGGATACGGAAACAAGAAAGCCCCGTCTCCGGGGCTTTCTCTCATAGCGGGGGCAGGATTTGAACCTGCGACCTCCGGGTTATGAGCCCGGCGAGCTACCTGACTGCTCCACCCCGCGGCGCGGCGTCCATTCTAGCACTCGGGCGAGCCGTCGACACAGCTTGATAGCTTCTGGACGTGGCCGTCTGGTTCGCGCTCGGGGTGCTCATCGTCAGCGTCGTCGCAGGTATCGCCTACGTCGTACTCACGGCGCTCCGGTTCTGGCGGAACACGAAGCGAGTCAGCGGCACGCTGGGATCGGAGGTCGACCGCGTCAGCGCGGGCACGGCGAAGATCGAGCACCACCTCGCGAACGCCGAGGCGGCGACAGGGCGGCTGAAGCTGGCTGTCGAGCGCCTCTCGGACTCGCGCGCCAAGCTACGCGTGCAACTCGCCGCGGTCCACGAGGCCCGCGCCCAACTACGCCGTGTCTTCTGGTTCGTGCCGGGCATCTGAGCCCGTCCCAGCGCCACCCCGCGTACCGCGGAGGACGCCGCGCGCCGATGATTTTCAGGGGCGCATGATGTCTATTGGGCTAGAGCGGAGCGACGGCCTCCGCCGACAACGACGCGAAAGGAGCACCATGCCCGGTCAGATCGTGCACATCGAGATTCCGGCCGACGACACCGCAGCGGCGCGCGAGTTCTGGGGCTCGCTGTTCGGTTGGCAGTTCGAGTCCTACCCCGGCCCGTCCGAGTACCACATGACCCGCATCAGCGACCAGACGGGGGCAGCGCTCACGAACATGGAGCCGGGCAAGAAGGGAACGCGGCCGTACTTCGACGTCGACGATATCAACGCCGGCGCCGCCCGCGTACGGGAACTCGGTGGCGAGGCGAGCGAGGCTATGCCCGTGCCGAGCATGGGCTGGTTCTCGACCTGCAAGGACCCGCACGGGAACGAATTCGGCCTCTGGCAGAACGACGAGTCTGCTCCGGCCCCGACCGGATAGTCGCTTGAAGGCGACGGGGAGCAATCCCAGGACTCCCCCGCTTCCGCCTAGTGCGGCGTTTCACAACGTTCGACCGGAAAACATCGTCGTGAGACGCCGCACTACAGCATCAACATGGAGTGGGGTGTCCCGCGACGATCATTCCCGTTCGAACGTTGCGGGACACCCCACTGGCCTCGCCGTATAAGGAGCCGAGCGGTCTACGCTTGACCGATCGGCCTCGCGGAGCGCATCTGCTCCGGCACGTTCGTATCGGACGACGGCCTAGGGCTCGCTCGGCGCGTGCGTGTCACGGCGCTTGAAGATGTTCGCGGCCGCCGTCCCGGCAGCGAGCACTGCCGCCAGCGCGAGCGAGATGAGGTTCGTCTGCACGCAGGTGCGGCACGCGTTGCAGCACGTCGCAGCCATCGGAGCGCTCTCTCCGTACCGAGCCGCGGCGTTCGTGATCCGCCCCTGCCAGACCGTCTTCACTGCTCGAAGTCTACTCGGCCCACGTCTTGTCCCGTACGTGCCGCTCGCGCGACGAGATTCTCGACGGTGGCCGCTGACGTTCGGCACTCGAGGGCGTGACGACCCCATCCGCCCGGCCGTCGTACCGGGAGGGCAAGTCGATGGCCGCCCTGATCGACCTCGTCAGGGACGGCCGGATCGCGCCCCAGGCTCGAAGGTGCTCTACGCCCACCTCGGCGGCCAGCCCGCGCTCAATGCCTATGGCGGCGTCTTCCCGCCGGACGATCGATAGCCCGACACTACCGCGAGCAGAGGTGCACGTCCGCGGGCGTGGCGACTTCGGCGTCGACCCGCTTCGCATAGATCGAGAGCAGGCTCCACAGCGCCGGGAGTGTGAGCTGGCGCGTCTCCGACCGCACGCCGGTCGCGCGGTCGACCAGGGTGACCGCGATCACCGACTGCGGAGTCCCGTGTACTACGGCCCTGACCCCGTGCGCACCCGTCTGGAGTACTCTTGCCGCCGCCGTCGAACACGACGCGAGCGGTGCAGTCGGGTCGAGGCCGACCTGGAGGTTGGCGGCGGCGGTCAGCTGACCCTCGAGCGGGGTGATGTCGTGCGGCAGCTCGCCGTTCCTTGCGAAGCGGCGGAGGTCGGCGACGGTCAGGTCGGGGGAGTAGCGCGGCTCGGGTACCGCGCCGCGGGCGATCGTCTCCCGGGGGTCGGCGGCGATCCGGGCTGCAGAAACGATGAGGCCGCGGAGCTTCCGCTCACGACCCTCGTCGTCTGACGCGTGCACGCGCAGGAGATGCGCGTTCGTGACGCCCAGGACCACGAACACTGCCGTGAGGGCGAGGAAGGCAACCTCGCCGCGACCACGGACAAAGCGGGAGACGACCATCGCCACGGCCGGTGCGAGGAGGATGACGACGATGTAGCCGTAGCGCGTCTCGGTCGCCTGCTCGGTACCGAGCTTCGCCCGTGCGTAGGCGGAGAGCGCGAACTGTGCCGCGGCTCCGAGGGCGCAGGCGTACACGACCGCAGCCTCGGTCGTCGCGCGTTCCGCGGTGCGAACGAGGTAGACGCCGAGCACGACGAGACAGAGCGAGCCGAGGAGCGGCAGGTTGAAGACGAACGCGTCGGCGGCGGTGCTCAGGCCGGTCGCGACGTACGGGCCGAGCAGGTCGCCGAGCTCTCGCGCCGACGTCGCCGCGAGCGCGTCCGGCGGCGGGTACGCGATCGTCCAGACCAGGTAGACGGCGGCGGGAGCAGCCGCGAGCGCGGCGGCCTGTCGCCACCCACGGCGGAGGAGGACGACGAGCACGCAGAGACCGACCATGAGCACCGCGACGCCGGACCACAGGAGCGCGAACAGGATGACCGCCAGCGCAGCCCAGTCACGGCGCCTCCACCCTCCCACGTGGTTGACGAGCAGGAGTGCGCCGAGGCCGAGGGCAAGTGAACCGAGGAACCCGATCTGGAACGCCCAGAGCAGGTCCTGTGCTCCCGCGCCGAGCACGATCAGCGGCAGCACGACGACCGTGGCCACGAACGGGTCCGAGCCGCTCTGGAGCATCACCCACCAGACGAGGTGCACGACGACCAGGTGGAGCACGATCGCGGTGAGGAAGTACGGCCAGTAGGAGCGGATCCCGACGATCGCTTCGAGGACCCGGTAGACGAGATACGGCGCCGTGCTCCAGTGCTCGTTGTGCGGTGCGAGAAGCTGGTCGTACCACGGCAGGTGCCGGCGGGCGCCGCCCAGAAACGCCCATTCGTCGCCGTAGAACCACTGGTCGCGGTTGACCCGGACGAGATAGAGCGCGCCGGTCAGGAGACTGAGCAGGTGGATGAGCGCCACCCGCGTACGCTGCGCCGCGAGTGCGCACCTAGATGGCGCCGCGTTCGATGGCGTCGCGGATCCAGGGGATGACCTCGTCGAGCATCTCGCTCAGCGTGGTCGTCGCCTCGAAGCCGAGGACGTCGCGTGCCTTGTCGACCGAGGGGATCCGGCGTTGCACGTCATGCTCGAATGGCTCGTCGTGCACGAGTCGCAGCGGCTCGTCAGGGCCCTTGATCTTGCTCCAGACGAGCTCGGCCAGCTCGAGAACGGTCGTCGAGGCGGCCGTCGAGAGGTTGAAGTCTGCGGCAGCTCGAACGGGAGCTCCGTCACGTCTCGCCTGCCCTTCGGCGATCCGCTCCGGGCAGAACGCCACGTCGACGTCGATCCCGAGCGTCTCCAGGCGGCGCTCGACGGCAGCGGTGACGCCGGGGAAGATCGTGCTGCGGAGAACGACGAGCTGACCGTCGCGAAAGTGCTTTTCGCACGGGCGCAGGGCGCGCGCCACCGACTCTGGGTCGGGGTTCAGGTGCTCGTCGACAGGCGTGCCGATAACGACGACAACAGCCTCGCTCGCGCCGACGACGGCCGGATCGACGGTTGCCTGCAGCGCGCCGCTTCCGATCGTCGCGCGAAGTGGCTCCGCAGCCTGCGGCTCCTGAAACGGGAGGTCCCCGCGGGAGACCCGTGCCACCGCCTCCGCGGAGATGTCGTAGATGCCGACCCTGAGGCCGCGGTCGGCGAACGAGATCGCGAGCGGGAGGCCGGCCCGCCCACAGCCGCCGAGAACGGTCACGTCGAGCTCGAATGCCGCCCCGGTCACGCCGGTACCTTGACGCAACCGAGCAACGCCTGCCACCGGCTCTGCAACACTCCAGTCTGTGCGCGTCCTCGTTGCAGACGACCACAGGCTGATGCTCGACGGAGTTCGCCGTGCGCTCGAGGCGGACGACGGCTTCGAGATCGTCGGCGAGACCCAGGACGGCGCCCACGTCGTGGACATGGTCGCGAAGACGAAACCTGACCTCGTGCTCCTCGACGTGCGGTTGCCCCACGTCGACGGGCTCGCCTGCCTCGACGAGATCCACGCCAAGTTCCCGGAGATCAAGGTCGTGATGCTCTCCGCGTCGACGTCGCCCGAGCTCATAGCAGCGGCGCTTCGGCGTGGCGCGAGCGCCTACCTGGCGAAGAGCGTGAACCCCACCGACCTTCCGTCGACGCTGCGGCAGGCGATCGAGGGAAACGTCTTCAGCACGTCCGGGATGCTCACCGAGACCGAGTCGGACAGCGCGAGGGCCGCCGGGCTGACGGAGCGCGAGCGGTCGATCCTCGAGGCGCTCGCCAAGGGGAAGTCGAACGACGAGATCGCGAGGGAGCTATGGGTCACCCAGCAAACCGTGAAGTTCCACCTCACGAACATCTATCGCAAGCTCGGCGTCAAGAACCGCACCGAGGCGACGAGGCTCGCGTACCAGCGGGGCCTGGTCGAGAACCCGCTCTACGACGACGAGTAGCGCGGCTCAGGTGGGGCGCCGCAGGCCGATCAGGCTGAGCAGAAACGACGTGAAGAACACCTGAATCCCGGCGACGATGCTGGTCGCGGCCACGATCGCGAGCTGCTCCTCGGAGAGCGTGCCGAAGCCCCGCGCGATCCAGTGGCCCGCGATCACGGCGCCCGCGGCGAAGCCGACGAGGACGAGGGCTGCACCGAGCAGTAGGCCGTGCTCCAGCTTGAGTCGGCCCTCCCACCTCTCGAACCAGAGATCGCGCTCTCTGAACTGGTAGTAGCCGAAGGCGCGGCCGCAGAGGCCGAGCCCGACCACCTGGATGCCGACGATCGCGAACAGCGACCCGCCGATGAGCGTGTGCAGGAAGAAGGGCCGTCCCAAGAGGCTCACGTGCGTGAACACCGTCAGCATCAGCAGCAGGCCGAGGCTCATCATCACGAGCCCGGGGATCACGAACAGCGTGTTCGGGCTGTAGACGAGGATCAGCCGCAGATGGCGCCAGCCGTCGCGAAACGGGGACAGCTTCGACTCGCCGCCGCGCGGGTGGTACTCGATCGGAAACTCGCGGATGTCGAGGTGCAGCCGCGCGGCCCGGATCACCATCTCGGAGGCGAACTCCATGCCCGTCGAGCTGAGGTCGAGTGCGGGCAGCACGTCGCGGCGCAGCGCGCGCATGCCGCAGTGCACGTCGCGCACGTTGGTCTTGTAGAGCAGGTTGAGGAATCCGGATAGGAGCGGATTCCCGACGTGCCGGTTCAGCCACGGCATCGCACCCTCGTGGATGCTGTCCATCCGGTCGCCCATCACGAGCTGCGCGCCGTCGTCCAGGCTCTGAACGAAGCGCGGGATGTCGGCGAAGTCGTACGTGAGGTCGGCGTCCGCCATCACGATGTAGTCGCCCTGCGCCGCCGCAAGGCCGGCCAGGTAAGCGCTGCCGTAGCCTCGGCGCGGCTCGTGAACGACGACGGCGCCGGCTGCGCGAGCGAGCTCGGCGCTCCCGTCGGTCGAGCCGTTGTCGGCGACGATCACCTCGCCGGAGATGTTGTTCGCGTCGAGCGCCGCCCAGGCCGCGCGGACGCACTGCTCGATGTTCCCCGCCTCATTCAGGCACGGAATGACCACCGAGACGCGCCGAGCCGTCACGACCGGGGCCACCGGGCGCGTCCTCGTCTGAACGCTCATCGCGACAAAGTGTATGAATCCTTTCTTGCAGCGCCACTCCCCGAAAGGCGAGAAAGAGCTACGCTCTGCGATGAGCGCCGTCGACTTGCCCTCGAGCCTCTCGATCGATGTCGTGATCCCGACCTTCAACGGCTGGGACCTCACGAGAAGCTGCCTCGAGCATCTCGAGCGGCAGACCGTGTCGCACACCGTGATCGTCGCCGAGAACGCCTCTTCGGATGGCACCCCGCGCAACGTGAGATCGACGTTCCCGGAGGCTCGGCTCGTCGAGCTCTACATGAACAGGGGCTTTGCGGCCGCCTGCAACCACGGGGTGCGCGGCGGGAGTGGCGACGTGGTCGTCCTGCTCAACAACGATGTCGACTGCCCCCCCGACTTCGTCGAGCGCCTGGTCGCACCGCTCCGGAACGGGGACGGGATTGGATCCGCCGCCGCGGTGCTGGTGCGGCCGGACGAGCGGACGATCGACAGCGTCGGTCTGACCGTCGATACCACCCTCGCCGGATTCCCGCGGCTGCGTGGACGCCCTGTCGAAGAAGCGGGCTTGATGAGGCCCGTGCTGACCGGACCGGCCGGTGCAGCAGGAGCCTACCGGCGCGCCGCGTGGGAGCAGGTGGGGGGGCTCGACGAGCGCGTCTTCATGTACGGGGAGGACGTCGACCTCGCTCTACGCCTGAGGACGGCAGGGTGGGCCACCGCCCTCGCCCCGGACGCAGTCGCCGTCCATCGTGGCTCCGCGACGGCCCTGCACCGATCTTCTCGCCAGCGATTTCACGGCGGCTTTGCGCGTGGCTACTTCGCACGGCGTTACGGTGTTCTTCACGGCGACTCAGCAGCCAGGGCAGCTGGAACAGAGGCGGTTGTCGTAGTCGGAGACGCTGTGCTGTCACGAGATTCTCTCCGCGCTCCGGGGCCGCATCGCCGGCTGGCGCGCCGCCGGGGGACTCCCACGGCGGCCGCTTCCGCCCGGTGACTCGATCGACGAGCACATCTCCTTCCTCGACAGCCTCCGTCTGAGGCGGCGCGTCTATGAGATGAGCGAGACCAAGGGCGCGCCCATGTGAGGCCGGCAGCACTTCGCGATCGATGGCTTCGGCGGGGAACATCTCCGTGAGGCTGGCCCAGGGGCTATCAGCCCACTCAGGCCAGGCAGTGGCACATGTAGCTTTCAGCCCGTGAAAGCCGTAATACTCGCGGGGGGCCGCGGCTCTCGGTTGAGCGAGGAGACATCGATCCGGCCAAAGCCCATGGTGGAGGTCGGCGGCAAACCGATCCTCTGGCACATCATGAAGATCTTCTCCTCCTACGGGATCGAGGACTTCGTGATCTGCCTCGGCTACCGCGGTTACATGATCAAGGAGTACTTCGCCAACTACTACCTTCATTCGTGCGACGTGTCCTTCGACCTCGCGAGCGGGTCGATGGAGGTCCACCACTCGACGACCGAGCCCTGGCGCGTGACGCTGGTCGAAACCGGAGAGGCGACGCAGACGGGGGGACGACTCCTGCGGGCACTGCCGTACGTCGCAGCGGAGGACTTCTGCTTCACCTACGGGGACGGCGTCGCGGACCTGGACGTGAGCCGCCTGATCGACTTCCACCGCCGGCACGGGATGCTGGCGACCGTCACTGCGGTGCAGCCACCGGGCAGGTTCGGCGCCCTCGACGTCGACGGCGAGATCGTCAGAGCCTTCGACGAGAAGCCCCCGGGCGACGGCGGCTGGACGAACGGTGGGTTCTTCGTCCTCTCGCCAGCCGTTTGCGACTACCTCGTGGACGACACGACCGTTTGGGAACAGGAGCCGATGCGGGCGCTCGCCCGGGATCGCCAACTCGCCTCGTTCCGTCACGTCGGCTTCTGGCAGCCGATGGACACCCTTCGAGACCGCAACCAGCTCGAACAACTCTGGGTCTCCGGCGAGGCGCCGTGGCGGACGTGGGAGTGAGTGAGCCTGCCGGCAGTCGACACGTCGACCGTGTGTTCTGGTCGGGCCGCCGAGTACTGCTAACCGGACACACGGGGTTCAAGGGAGCCTGGCTCGCTGCGTGGCTCCAGGGTCTCGGCGCCGAGGTGACGGGGCTCTCCAACGGAGTTCCCACAACTCCGTCGCTCTACGACCTGGCCGGCGTCGGACACGAGATGGCGGGTGAGTACCGGGAGGATGTCCGCGACTTCCCGGCAGTTGCCTCGACGTTCGCCGACGCACGGCCGGAGGTCGTGATCCACATGGCCGCACAATCGCTGGTGCGGCGGTCGTTCGAGGATCCACGTGAGACCTATGAGACAAATGTGATGGGTACGGTGAACGTGCTCGAGGCAGTTCGAGGCAGCGACGAGTGCCGAGCTGTGGTGAACGTGACATCCGACAAGTGTTACGAGAACCGGGAGCGGGATCAGGGCTATCGAGAGGACGAGGCGATGGGTGGGGCCGATCCGTACTCGAGCTCGAAGGGCTGCGCGGAGCTCGTCACGAACGCGTTTCGGCGCAGCTTCTTCGAGTCGGCTGACGGCCCTCGAGTCGCATCGGCGCGGGCCGGCAATGTCATCGGCGGGGGTGATTGGAGCAACGACCGTCTTCTTCCCGATCTGATGCGCGCAGCGCTTGGAGGTACGCCGCTTCGCGTGCGGAACCCGGACGCTGTCCGGCCGTGGCAACACGTGCTCAATCCCCTCAGCGGCTACCTCACCCTCGCTCAGGCGCTCTGGGAGTCGGCCGAGTACGCGACTCCGTGGAACTTCGGCCCTGCCGATGACGAGGCACAGCCTGTTCGCTGGCTGGTCGACCGGGTCCAGCAGCGCTGGCACACCGACCTGCGGTGGGATCTGGAGACGGAGCCCCAGCCGCACGAAGCGCAACACCTCAAGGTCGATTCGTCCGCGAGCCCGGACGAAACTCCGCTGGGAGCCGGCCTGGGATCTTGACGAGGCGATCGACCGAACCGTGACTTGGTATCAGGAGTTCGAGGCCGGGTCCGACATGCGCTCCGCGACTCTGGTTCAGATCGAGGCGTATGCGAAAGCCCAGGAGCAACTCCACGCAGCGCGCGACATGGGCAGTCCTACCGTGGCGAAGACGCCGTGACCGCCTCAGCCTGCCGCTTCTGTTCGACCCCGCTCGAGCATGTCTTCGCCGACCTCGGCATGTCCCCGCTCGCGAACTCGTACCTGGCGCCTGAGCACGCGAACGGCATGGAGCCGTTCTATCCCCTGCGCGCGTTCGTTTGCGAAAACTGCCTTCTGGTGCAGCTCGAGGAGTTCGAGACGCCAGAGCGGATCTTTGGCGACTACTCCTACTTCTCGTCCTACTCGAGCACATGGCTCGCTCATGGCCGTCGCTACGCGGAGCGAATGATGGGTCTGCTCGCTCTCGACCAGGACAGCCTGGTGGTCGAGCTCGCGTCGAACGACGGCTACTTGCTCCAGCATTTCCAGGCGCTCGGGGTGCCTGTACTCGGAATCGAGCCGGCTGCCAATGTCGCGGCAGTCGCGATTGAGCGCGAGATTCCGACGCTCGTCGAATTCTTCGGCCAGTCACTCGCGGAGGAGCTGGCACCCGAGTCAGCCGCCGATTTGCTGATCGGGAACAACGTGCTCGCCCATGTGCCCGACCTCAACAACTTCGTGGAGGGGATGAAGATCCTGCTGAAGCCGGATGGCGTGATCACCATGGAATTCCCCCACCTGATGAAGCTGATCGAGGAGACCCAGTGGGACACGATCTACCACGAGCACTTCTCGTACTTCTCGTGTCTTACCGTCTCGCAGGTGTTCGAACGGCACGACCTCCGTGTCTTCGACGTCGAGGAGCTATCGACCCACGGCGGATCCCTCCGGATCTACGCCTGTCACGCCGACGCAACGCGCGAGCAGAGCACGCGGGCGCTCGAGCTCGCCGAGCGCGAGCGGCAGGCAGGCCTTCTCGACCTCGGCGACCCACACCGCTTTCGGCTCAGCCGTTGCCGAGGACAAGCGCCAGATTCTCGAATTCCTGATCGGATTGAAGCGAGCCGGAAAGCGCATCGCCGGGTACGGCGCGCCGGCCAAGGGAAACACGCTGCTGAACTACTGCGGGATCTCAACCGACTTCATCGACTACACGTGCGATCTGAACCCGCACAAGCAAGGGCTGCTGCTTCCGGGCAGCCACATCCCGATCCTCGCGCCGGAGGCACTGCGCAGCGACCGGCCTGACGTCGTTCTGATCCTGCCGTGGAACCTGACGGACGAGATCACCGAGCAGCTGAGCTTCGTCCGCGATTGGGGCGGCGAGTTCGCTGCGCGTCGCCCGGATCTTCGCATCCTGACATGAGATTCATCGAGACACCGCTTCCCGGCGTGTGGGTCGTCGAGCTCGATCTCGTCGAGGACGACCGCGGGTGGTTCGCCCGCACGTTCGACAGTTCTGCCTTCGCCGACCGGGGTCTCTGTGCAGACGTCGTCCAGTGCAATGCGTCCTTCAATGCGAAGTGCGGGACGCTGCGCGGCATGCACTACCAGGCCGACCCACACGGCGAGCCGAAGTCGGTGCGCTGCGTGCGCGGGAGGATATTCGACGTGGCACTCGACCTCCGTCCACGATCACCGACCTATCTGCGGTGGCATGCCGCCGAGCTGAGCATGGACAACCATCGCACTCTCTACTTGCCTGAAGGAGTGGCACACGGCTTTCAAACGCTCACCGACGAGTGCGAGGTTCACTACCAGATGGGTCGTGGGTATGTGCCGGAGGCGGCGCGCGGAGTGCGATGGAACGATCCGCTGTTCGCGATCGAGTGGCCAGAGCCCCCGGTCGGCGACCGAATCATCTCCGAACGAGATCGCTCGTATGGAGAGTTCGCACCGTGAGCGAAATGGAGTGCCCTCTCTGCGGCGCCTCGACGACGGAAGCGTTCGTCGTCGGTGACCGTAACCGCGGGATCGGAACCGAACGTTTCGCCTACCGGCGCTGCGTGGACTGCGGCGGCTACCACGTAGCGAACCCTCCGACGGATCTAGGCCACTACTACCCGGAGGAGTACTACCTGCTGCCGGACGTCAGACAGCTCGACCTGTGCGCGATGGCGGAAAGGCCCAAGCTCGAGCTCCTCCGGCCGTTTACAACCGACGGCTCTCTCGTCGACGTCGGAGCAGGACTCGGTCTTTTCGCAAGGGCCGCCGCCAACGCAGGCTACGACGTCACTGCGATCGAGATGGACGCCCGCTGCTGCACGTACCTCGAACGCGTCGTCGGCGTGCGCACCATCCAGAGCGAAAGACCGGACGAGGCGCTCGCCGCGCTGGAGCCCGTGCGGGCGATCACGCTCTGGCACGTGCTCGAGCATCTTCCGAACCCGTGGACCGTGCTCGAGGCGGCTGCGAAACGACTCGAACCCGGTGGAGTGCTCCTCGTCGCGACGCCGAACCCCGAATTCGCTTCAGTTCCGGGTACTGCGGACGCGGTGGGCCCACATCGATGCACCGCGGCACCTCTTCCTGATCCCCTTCGACACCCTCCGGCAGCGAGCCGTTCAAGCTCGGTATGTCACCCGCCGCCGTCACGACGAGCGATGCGGCGGGCCGACACTGGAACCGATTCGGCTGGGACTACGCCCTCCGGCGCCGACCCGTCACAGGTACCGACCACTGTCGCCGGGCAGGGCGCTGTCAACCGGACGATCGCCGCTCGCGGGGCTGATCTCGACCGCTGCTTGCGCCGCTCGAGCACAGGGGCATGAACGGCGCGGCCTACACGGCCGTGTTTGTGAAGCCTGCCGACCGCCCCAATGTCGCGGGAGCGACGCCGGCTGGAGAGTCCGCCACGATGACGTCCTGGGCGGTAGGTGCCAGTGTCGATCACGGACCTGCTCGACACAGCCGAGGCTGGTCCTGCCGCGATCCGGGGCAGTGCGTTTCGAATCGGCGGATTCGTCGCGGGAACGCTCGTCGGTTTCGCGTCGTTCGCGCTTCTCGCCCGTCATCTCGGCGTCGACGACGTCGGGCAGTACTCGGTCGTCGTCGCACTCGTCACGGTGGTCGGAGGTCTGACCGAATCTCGGACTCACGGCGATCGGTGTGCGCGAGTTCTCGACTCGAACCGGAGTCGACCGAGTACACTTCGCCCGGAATCTCCTTGGACTCCGCCTCGTGCTCGGGATCGTCGGTGGCATCGCGATGGTCGGCTTCGTCGTACTCGCCGGATACGGCGTCGACGGTCGTCGTAGGTGTGGCCCTTGGGGCAATCGGCCTGCTGCTCGCAAGCTGGCAGTCGACCCTCTCCATCTCGCTCATGAGCGAGCTGCGGCTCGGTTGGGTGACGGTCGTCGACGTCGCCCGAGCAGTGCTAAGCGCGCTCCTCGTGCTGGCTACTGGTGCTGGCGGACGCGAGCCTACTGCCGTTCCTGGCCATCACGATCCCGGTCGGGATCGTCGCGCTCGCTCTCAACGCGTTCGTTGTCCGCCGCAGCGGAGCCCTGCTGCCCGCCTTTCACATCCGGCGACTGGCGCTCGCTCTTCGGTGACGCCCTTCCCTATGCAGTCGCGGCGGCGGCGGCGGCGATCTACTTCCAGCTCGCCGTGATCATCGTGTCACTGATCGCCGAGCCGACCGACGTCGGGTACTTCGGCGTCTCGTCCAGGGTCGTACAGATCATGCTGGTCGTCCCGGGTCTCGCCGTCGGCGCAGCCTTCCCGATCTTCGCCCGCGCCGCCCGCGACGATCGCGACGCGTCTCGCCTATGCGCTCGGACGTGTCTTCGAGGTATCCCTCCTCGTCGGTGTGCTGATCTCCATCGTGCTCGGCATCGGTGCGTCGATCGTGATCAGGCTGCTCGGGAGGCCCAGAGTTCGCCGCTGCTTCCTCACTGCTCTCGATCCAGGCGATCGGCCTGGCCGCGAGCTTCGTCGGCGCCGTCTGGTCGTATGGACTCCTCAGCCTAGGGCGAACGCGGGAGATCTTGAAGATCAACGTTGCCGCGCTGGTACTCGGAGGCGCCTCGGTGGCTGTCCTCGTCAAGCTCGACGGAGCGAAAGGTGCGGCCTTGGGTACGGCGGGCGGTGAGGTCATGCTGGCGCTGCTGAGCGCCTGGGCTCTGACACGCGCCGACCGCAGGCTGATGCCGCCGCTAAGGATTGTCCCAACGGTGGCCCTCGCGACGGGGCTCGCGAGTCTCACCGTGCTCGTCGGGCTCCCTGTGCTCGTGACCTGTATCGCTGCCGGCGCGATCTACGTATTCGTGGTGGTGGCGCTTCGCGCCGTCCCACAGGAGGTCTGGCAGCACTTCTCGCGCCGCCCCGCTTGACGCGCCTCAGCTGCCGCTGGGCATGTCGAAAAGGTCGACCGGCAACAACCGGGTTCGCATGGCCGCGCGGCGTGCGAGTTGCGCACCCGGTCGTCCTTGAGAACCTCACCCAAGTGGCGATGTTCTCCTCCGAGTCGTTGTCGGAGATCACGATCTCCCATCTGGACAGTCTAACGACGAATGTCGCACGACTCAGACGGTTTCTGGTCCGACGCGGAAGGAATCTCAGATCGGGCGCTATCCTACAGTCGCCGTGAATCCGACGCTCACGCCCGACTGACTGCCGTGAGCCGCGTGCTAGTCACGGGCGCCAGCGGCTTCGTCGGTGCCGCGGCGCTTGCAAGCTTGGTGCAAGGTAGTCACGAGGTGCACGCGGTGTCGTCTCGTCCACGTCCAGCACGCGGGGAGTGGCGTGGCATGTCGCAGATCTCCTCGACGTCGATGCCCCCGACGACGTCGTCGCGCGCTTCGTACAGCCCGAACTCCTCCTCCACCTCGCCTGGTACGCCGACCACGGCCATTACTGGACGTCGGTCGAGAACGTCCGTTGGGTCGAAGCAACGCTCCGACTCTTCCGTGCCTTCGCACGCTTTGGAGGTAGAAGGGCGACCGTCGCCGGCACATGTGCGGAGTACGACTGGGTAGGGCGGTCGACGGTCGCCTCTCCGAGGGGCGAACGCCGCTACGACCGACAACGCTGTACGGCGTCAGCAAGAACGCAGCGCATTCGGTCGGGGCCGCTCTAGCGGAACAGGCCGGATTCGAGCTTGCATGGGGACGAATCTTCTTTCTCGTACGGACCGGGTGAAACCCACGAGCGGCTCGTACCATCCGTAGTCAGATCCCTACTCGAAGCGAGGCCGGCACGGTGTCACGAACGGTTTGCAGGTGCGCGACTTCATGCACGTCGACGACGTCGGCGCCGCGCTCGTGGCCCTCCTCAATAGCAATGTTCGCGGGGCGGTCAACATTGGGTCAGGGACGGGGTTAACTGTGCGCGAGGTGGTGCAGATGATCGGCGCCGTCACGGGGCACGCGGAACTCATCGAGTTCGGAGCATTGAGCGGCGCGCCCAGACGAGCCGCCCTCGCTCGTCGCTGACGTCGGCCGACTCTGTCGACGAGGTCGGCTTCCAGCCGCGGACAAGCCTGCGCGAGGGACTCGAGGAGACCGTCGACTGGTGGCGGGCTCACGGCTCGAGCGGCATGACGCCTGAGACACCGGCTGACGTGACAGACGCCGCGACGAGCTGGGCAGACGCGCGCACGGCGAACCGGCCGAAACGCCGGGCCGTCGCGTCGAACGCGCCATGCGTCGTACACCTAGTTCGCAGCGGCACGAGCCTCGAGCGTTTCAAAGAGTTCCTGGCGTCCTACGATGCGCACCGGCCGGGATACAACACGAGCTTGCGATCGTTTTCAAGGGCTTTCGGACACAGTCCGATACCGAACGAGCACCTACGCACTTGCTGGCGGACGCGGGTACACGAGGTCGTCTACCTCGACGACCGTGGCTTCGACCTCACCGCGTACTTCGCGGCTGTCTCCACTCCTGAGGTGGACCCGCTACTGCTTTCTCAACTCATTCAGTGAGATCCTGGCGGACGGGTGGCTCGCGACCTGCTGAGCTCGGCGCTTGACGATCCCACCGTCGGGCTCGCTCGGCGCGACCGGATCCTGGGCCAGCGTACGGTCGTCCACGCGGTACCCCTGGGGTCTCGGCGGCGCCTACCGGCACGTCTTCGGTGATCGATCTCAGACGCGGCGAGTCATGGCCCGGCTCGCCTCTCGAAGTGATGACGTCGCCTCAAGACGCGGGACGTGGCTCTCGCGCAAGATCGCTACTGCTAGCGCGAGATGCGTGACCAACTTCTGTACTTCGATTCGTTCCCAAGCCACCACGTTCGGACAAACGCGTTCATGCTCTCAGGCGACGTCTGCGATCGAGCTGGCAATGGGTCCGCTCGAGAAGAAAGTAGACGCCTACCGGGTCGAGAGCGGGCGCGCGTCAATCACGCGGCAAGTCGAGAGGCTCGGTCTGCGCCCGGTCGTCGTCTCGCGTGACGGCGCCGTCCACGACGGGCAACATGGCCAGCGAGCGGCGTCTTTTGGCAGCGTCGACAGGAGGGGTTGCTCGTCGCGGACAACCAGACGCGTGACTACGACAGGGGTGATCCCGAGATTCGGTTGATGCTCTCCCGATACGCGTGGGGACGGCTCGCCGACCTGAGTGATGGGCGATTCGCAACCGAGAAGCAGCGGCATTCAGGCCGTTCAGGATGCGTCCGTCGTGTCACCGTGGCGATCCTCAATTACGACGGCCGCGAACTGCTCGATGTTGTCGTCCCGTCTGTCCTAGCGCAGCAATTTGGACCGTGTCGTGTTATCGTCGTCGACAACGGTTCGAGGGACGGATCGGCCGCCTACGTCACCTCCCGCTGGCCCTCCGTAGAAGTCCTCGTGATCCCCGAGAACATCGGTGTGGCTGCCGCGCTGAATCGCGCAGTCGAGGCAAGCGACAGTGAACTAGTCGCGCTGCTCAACAACGACATCGAGCTCGAGCCGACCTGGCTGGGCGAGCTTGTTGTGGCTCTCGATGCACATCCCGAGACGGCCTCGGCCTGTGGCAAGCTCTTACGCTTCCACGATCGCACGACGATCGACAGTGCCGGCGATCTGTTGTTCTGGTCGAGCGCCGTGCACAACCGCGGGGCCGGTGAACTCGACGAGGGCCAGTTCGACAATCCGCAACCCGTGTTCGCGGCATGCGCCGGGGCGGCGTTGTTCAGGCGCCGGGCCTTTGACGTCATCGGCCCGTTCGATGAATCGTTCTTCGCGTATCTCGAGGACGTGGATTGGGGAATGCGTGCCCAACTCCGTGGACTCGGCTCGTGGTACGTACCAACTGCAGTGGGCTACCACATGGGTGGAGCGACGACGAGCAAGCGGCCCGGGCTCTACGTGCGTCATCAGCGGCGAAACCAGCTCCTCCTCGTTATCAAGACGTTCCCGAAGGAGGCCTTGTTGCGTCACGGCTGGAAGATCGCCGCGAACCAGCTGCTGATGCTGGTCGCAAGCGCGCGTGATCGCGTTCTAGCGGCGCACATCCGCGGCCTATTGGACGTAGTTTCCTGCCTCCCCCAGGCGCTCGGCGCTCGGAAGAGAATCCAGGGGTCGCGCGTCGTCGGGGTGCGCGAACTGGATGCAGTCATGGCGGCGACGCTCCGACCATCCTCGTCCCCATTTCATCGGTTGCTCTTCGAGCTCGCGCCGCTGACTGTAAGCCGGCACCGAGCTGCTCCAAGCGCGAACCGGAATCGATGAGCCCGCGACGACATTTCCGCCTCTCAGGCGAGGTAGGTGTCGATCGTCGCGCGCGGCCGTCGCGGCCCAGGTGAACAGGCCTGCTCGCTCGAGCCCGGCGCGGCGGAGGCGATCTCGGACAGCGACGTCGGATAGCAGTGTCTCGATCGCTCCTGCGATTGCGGCAGGCTGTTCGGGATCGAAGAGCAGCGCGGCGTCACCTGCGACCTCCGGCAGGGACGCGCGATTCGAGCACGCGACGGGAACGCCACGCGCCATCGCTTCGAGCACCGGCAACCCGAAGCCCTCGTACAGCGACGGAAAGACGAAGCCGACCGCGGCCCGTAGAGAGCCCTCGAGCTCGGCGGCTGAGATCCAACCGACGAAGCGAGTGTCATCCGCGACGCCGACCGCAGCCGCATGCGCGCGAAGCTCCTCCTCGTGGGGCGTCGGGTAACCGGGGAGAACGAGAATGGGACGATCCGCCGGTGGGACGAGCGCGAATGCGTCGAGCAGGCGCAGCAGGTTCTTGTGCGGCCGCTTCGCCGACGCAGACAGCAGGATCGGTCGGCCGCCGAGCCCGTGACGTTCGCGTAGCTCGGCCTCGGCCACCGCCGGGACGTTGTCCGGCACGCGCACGCCCTCGGGAACGACATCGACCTCCGCGCGGCTTCGACGCCGAGGAACTGCACGACGTCGCGGCGCGTGCTCTCGGACGGAGCGATGATCCGATGCGAACGACGTGCAGCGTGCGGAACGAGCACCCGCATCCCGAGCGACCGGAGCCCGAAATGCGCCTCTCGGGTAGACCCGGTAGATGAGGTCGTGGATCGTGACGACACGTCGGAAGCCGCCTCGCACCGGCGCCGTGCTCGCGAGGCTGTGAAGGACATCGATGCCCGCCGCGGCTCGGCAAGTCGCGGCAGGAGCGCCTGCTCGCCCCTGACCCATTCAGCCCGCGCCGCGACGAACGCGCACGAGGACGCTGGCGACTTCACGCCACGGCCCGTCCGATGTCAGCGGCCTCCCGGCTCACGAAGGCGGTGAAGCGGATATCCGGCGCGCTCGCGGAAGAGCGCTGGGAGCAGTTCACGCGCATACGTCTCCATGCCGCCGGTCTCGCCGGGCACCAGGAAGACGAGGTTGAGCCCGACGTGGAGAGTCATCGCGTCCGCTCCGAGGCCGACATGGCCCGCAGCCTAACGCGGACGTTTCTCACCCCGTTACTGTCCCGGTCAGTGCGGATCTGCATCGTCTACGACTGCCTGTACCCGTACACCGTCGGCGGAGCCGAGCGCTTCTACAGAGGACTGGCCGAGCGACTCGCGGCTGACGGCCACGAGGTGACGTACGTCACACTCCGCCAGTGGGATCGGGGCATCACGGGCGACATGCCGGGCGTCCGCGTCGTCGAGGCCGGCCCGCGGATGGCGCTGTACGCAAACGGGAGGCGGCGCATCGTGCCGCCGCTCGTCTTCGGGCTCGGCGTGCTCAAGCACCTCGCCGCGAACGGGCGCGACTACGACCTCGTCCTCAGCGGCTCGTTCCCCTACTTCGCGCTCCTCGCCGCTGCGAGCGTCCGTCGGCTTCACGGCTTCGAGCTCGCCGTGGACTGGCCGGAGGTCTGGACCCGTGACTACTGGCGGGAGTACCTCGGACGGCTCGGTGGGATCGGTTGGCGCGTGCAACGACGTTGCATCCACGTCCGCCAGCAGGCGCTCTGCCCCTCGGAACTGCATGCGCGCCGGCTGCGAGAGGGCGGTGTCGGGGGCCCGGTCACGGTCTATCGCGGCCTGTACGGCGGATCCGTGGACGATGCCGAGTCGCCACTCCCGGCGGACGATGTTGCCGTCTTCGCAGGCCGCCACATCCCCGAGAAGCGCGTCACGGCGATCGTTCCCGCGATCGCGCGGGCCCGCGTGTCGCTTCCCGAACTGCGGTGCCAGATCTTCGGCGACGGGCCCGACCGTGAGGCCGTCCTGCGACAAATAGCCGAGAGCGGTCTCGCCGCCGCGGTCGAGGCGCCAGGGTTCGTCAGCCGGGAACTTCTCGCCCGGTCGCTCTCGCGCGCGCTATGCCTGGTCCTGCCCTCGCGTCGCGAGGGTTACGGTCTCATCGTCGTGGAGGCGGCCGCCCGCGGAGTCCCGAGTATCGTCGTCGCCGGAGAGGACAACGCCGCGACCGAGTTGGTCGAGGACGGCGTCAACGGCTTCGTCGTCGCGTCCCCAGCACCAGAGGAGATCGCGGACGCCATCGTGCGCGTCCGCGAGGCCGGCGCCGGCGCTCCGCAGCTCGACGGCGCGCTGGTTCGCGGAGCATGCCGCCGAGCTGTCGCTCGCGAGCACAGTTGCCCTTGTCTCACAGCTGCGCGTTCGAGGGACCGCTCAACGGTCGCACACCGCTACCACGAGCCGGGAGCCGTAGTCGACGGCTGCACCTGACCCGGAACGGGCAGAGCGGGGCGCCGTCGGGGAGGAAGGAGCGCGAGGGCAACGGTGAGCACGGAGAGGGCGAGCACCCCGGCCGTTTGCCAGGGTGCACCGTTGCCGGTGCCCGCGCCGATCAGGAAGGCAACGGGGAGCAGCCAAGCCGCGCTCAGACGCGGCCGCATGACGGCGACGGGTATGAGCAGCAACACGAAGGAGTGCATCCAGACGATCGGGGAAGCCACGATCATCGCCAGACCCGCGAGCGCAAACGAGCGCCGGTCGTCACCACGCCACCCGAACCACACGACGCCGGCGAGAACCGCCGCGGCAACGAATGCCATCGCGAGGCGCGCCGGGGCGGCACCGACCCCGAGATCCTGCAGGAGGACTTTGACGGTGTAGCTCTCCGGCGACGAGCTGCGGCCGGCCGCGCTGAGCCTCGCCGGATAGTCCACCATGCTGGAAAACCCCAGCACGCTCCAGAGAACGACCGAAACCACCGCGGCGACGACGACGGCTCCGATTGCGGCTCTGAACCGGCGTGTCGCTGCCAGCCAGACGACCAGCGGCCAGCTGAGCAGCTTGGCGGCAACTGTCAACCCGCCCGCTATCGCAGTCGTCTTCCACCGTGTCCTGGCATGCCAACAGATGGCGGCTCCCAGCAACAGGGGGATCGTCACGTTGCCTGACTGGACACCCGTGAGCACGGGCGTCCAGAGGAACACGATTCCGTAGCAGCGCCAATCGGTGACGCCGAGAAGCCGCAACGACAACGGCACACATGCGATCAGCAGCACGCAATAGACGATGTTCGGCCCCGGCAACCACGTGAACGGCACGAGAGCGAAGGCGACGAGCGGCGGGTACCCGTAACCGGGGTAGGGACTCGCGCCAGAGGCGACCAGGCGGGCGGCGGGGAGCATGTACCTATCGAAGTCGAGCCCCAGGTCTCCCTTGTGATACGCCGCGGTGAGGAACGGGATCAGCACGCAAATCGGCAAGGCGACGAAGACCAGTCCGTTCAGCAGGAGCCGACCGAGACGCCGCGGATCCGAAGCTACCGAGACTTGCATGGTCGTATCGTACGAACGGACAGCGATGGCGCCATCTAGTGCGGCGTCTCACAACGTTGGACAGGAAAAGCTTCGTTGTGAGACGCCGCACTACAGCAATCAACATAGAGTGGGGTGTCCCGCAACGATCATTTCCGGTCGAACGTTGCGGGACACCCCACTCGGCGGAGCAGCACCTACCCTCTGCCACACTCCGCGGGATGCGTGTCGCCGCTCGATCGAAAACCGCGCCGACCGCCGGCGTGATCGAGCAAGGCGTCTCATGGCATCGCAGGACGCTGGAGGCGCTGCTCGACAACAACCTTCTCGTGGTCGTGATTCTCGTTCAGACGCTCTTGATCCTTGTCATCGGCCGGCGGCTCCTGGATCTCGACAGCTGGCTCACGCTGATGGCCGGCCGGGAGATCGTGCAGCACGGGCTGCCGCATCACGAGGTCATCACGACGGTCCCGGCAGGGCGCGACTGGGTCGACCAGCAGTGGCTCGCGCAGCTCGTCTTCTACGGGCTCCACCGGCTCGGTGGGCTGGGGCTGGCGGTCGTGTTCCATGCGCTGATGATCGGCACAGCCCTGACGATCACGATCGTCGGGGCACGGGTCAGGGGCGCGAGCACGCGAATGACCCTGCTCGCCTCCAGCATCTGTCTGATCGTGGCCCCCTGGTCATGGCAGCTCCGCGCCCAGTCGATCGCATTGCCCTTGTTCGCGCTGACTCTGGCGCTCACATCGACCGATCAAGCGCTCGAGGCCGGGCGCACGACACTGGTTTTTCCCGCCCTCGTGCTCTGGGCGAACATCCACGGATCGGTCGTCATCGGGGCGGCACTCGTCTCGACCGCCGGGGTGCTTGCGCTCGCGCGCTATCTTCGCGCTCGCGGCCGACGCGGCGCACCGCGGCCATGGCGACAGTTGGTCTTCCTCGCGGCACCCTGGGCGTGTGTCCTCGCCTCGCCGTACGGCGCCGACCTGGCCGGGTACTACAGGTTGATTCTGTTCGACAGCCCTGTCTCCAGGCACATCACGGAGTGGCAGGCGCCGAGGCCGCACGGGTACTTCCTCGTCTTCTTCGCGGTCGCGGCGACGACGGTCGCCGTTGTCGTCTGGCAACGCCGTCGGCTCTCGGCCTACGACATCGTGGCGCTGGCGCTGACGCTCGCCGTCGCCTTGAGGAGCGTCCGCGCGGTCGTCTGGTTCTCGCTGGCAATGGCGCTGCTCCTTCCGCTTGCACTCGACGGCCTCCTTCGGCCCGGCGCAGATCCCCCCGTCCACCGACGGGTCGCGGCCACGTTGATCGGGGCGACCGCCGCGGTCCTCGCCGCGACGTCCATCTTCGTCGTGACTCGGAACGACCCGTGGTTCGAACGGGGCTGGTCGTCCGCGGCCGCGCACGCGGCCGGCAACGCCGCGTCGACAACCGATGTCAAGGCCGCCGTCTGGTCGAGCGCGAGAAATGCGGACTGGCTGCTGTGGAAGGCCCCCGAACTCCGTGGCCGCCTCGCCTGGGATTCGCGCTTCGAACTGCTGACGGAGCCCGAGTTGAGTGCGATTGTCGACTTCGGCAAGCACAACCCTGGATGGCGCGACCTGGTGCGGGGCTACCCGATCCTGGTCCTCGACCGCCGGCGCGACGGCTTCCAGGTGCGGGCGTTGCTGAAAACGACCGCGACTCGCGCCATCTTCGAGGACCATGACACGATCGTCCTTGCCCGAAGCGCCGGGTAAGGCCCGCTGCTCAGCCACGGAATCAAACTGGACCAATGGCCAGTTGACGCTCAGGCGGCCGACCCGCACCATTTGCATCGGTGTGGTTGCCCCTCTGGTGAAGTCGACGCTCGACGTAGCGGATGGGCGAGCGGTAGCCGGACAGGGAATGGTCCGGACAATCAAACAGAAGGGGAGGAAGCATGCATTCTGATTGACGTAATCGCGGCCCGGATCCAGAACGCTTGGTTCGCAGCGCGTGATGAGGAGTCGGGACAGGCGCTCGTGGAGTACGCCCTGATCGTGTCGCTGATCGCACTGGTCGCCATCGGAGCGGTCACGCTGCTCGGCGACAACATCAAGGGCATCTTCGAGGACGCAGCGAGCTCGATCCCCGGTCCGTAGCGACCAGTGTCCTGGGGTTGATGCCACGACCCTGCCGGATTCGGAACAAGTCAGATCTGGCGAGACGGCCATGCGAGAGCGTGGCCGTCTCGTCCGCAGACGGCGCTCCTTCGAGAACATCGTCGGCTGTGCGGGCAGCGGCATGATGATCGCCTTGTTCATGCCGGTATGCTGGGAGGCGTCAGGTGGGGTGCAGGCGGGCCAGCGGCCACCTCTCGGCTCAAGTACTTGCTCCATCCTGCGAGATGAATTGAGCCAACTAGAGGCGGCATCGCCGCAGACGCCACAACCCTGAGCGGAAGGAGCAGCACCACGATGGCCAATAGCTGCGATGGAGAGAGTGACCACGTCTCGCGGAGGCGCGATCGCCGTCGGCGTCATCGTGGCTGTGATCGCAGCCGATCCTCCTCATCGTCTACGTCACCCGCTACAAGTCGAGCGTCGACTCGACCGCCGCAGCCGTGCCCGTGCTCGTCGCGAAGAACCTGATTCCGAAGGGCACGCCGGGAACCATGGTCGCGACCAAGGAGCTCTACCAGAACACCTCCGTGCCGGCGGACAACGTGCAGCCGGGCGCGATCAGCGACCCGAACGCGCTCAACGGTCGGACTCGCGGTCGCCGATATCTATCCAGGCTCGCAGCTGACCCTCAACAACTTCTCGGCCGAGGCCTCGTCGGCGCTCAACGCGCAGCTCACCGGCAGGGAGCGGGCGGTCACGATGACGATCGACCCGGTCAAGGGCAGCCTCGCGAATGTCGCCAGCGGGGACAAGGTCGACATCTACACACAGGTCACGCGCGACGGGCGCACCGTGATCCAGCTGTTCCGCGCCGAGCGTCGTCGTCCTCCAGGCTCCCGGCGCCTCGGCAGGACGGCAACGTCGTCCTGAAGGTGCGGCACCGGGGACGCCGTCGAACATCCTGTTCGCGTCGAACCAGACGACGCTCTACTTCGTCGTCCGGCCGGCGTCCGGTGCCTCACCGACCGCGCGGCTCGCTCGCCGACCTCTCGACCGTAATCGCGACCAGCAGGGCGCGCTAAGCCGATGGCCGACGCGCTGCGCACGCTCGTCGCGGTCGACAGCGGGCTCGACGTCCACGAGATCGCGAACACCGTCGCGAGCGACGGGAACGTCAGCGTCGTCGGTGTCATCGACGGCCTGGACGAGGCCTGGCGCACGCTCCAGGACAGCTCGTGCGACGTGCTCGTCGTCGCGTGCCAGGGCTACTCCGAGCGGGCGCTCGTGTTGATCGACGCCGCCGTCAAGCAGGATCCCGACCGGCCGGTGCTCGTCCTCGGCGCAGGGCTCTCCGAGCGGCTTCGTGCGCCGGGTCCTCGAGGCGGGCGCCGACGACATCCTCATGCTTCCGCAGACGCCGGATCAGGTGCGCTTCTCGATCCAGAAGCTCGTCGCGCGCAAGAGCCGCAAGGGCGACGGCGGGTCGTCGGGCACCAGGGCCGGCTCGTCTGCGTGCTCGGGCCGAAAGGCGGCTCGGGCAAGACGCTCGTCAGCGCGAACCTCGGCGTCGCGCTCGCGGAGGCGGGCACGAGCGTCGCGATCGTCGACCTCGACCTCCAGTTCGGCGACGTCGCCCTCAGCCTCGGGCTCGGCCCGGAGCGAACCTTCTACGACCTCGCGCTCGCCGGCGGGACGCTCGACGCCCAGAAGCTCGACGCCTACCTGATGATGCACTCGAGCGGCCTGCGCGTGCTGCTCGCCCCGACCCGCCCCGACCAGGCGAGCTCGATCACCGTCGAGCTGATCCGCGACGTCTACGCCGCGCTGCGCTCGACGTTCGACGTCGTCATCGTCGACACGCCGCCCGGGTTCACGGCCGAGGTGATCGCGACGATCGACGCCGCGACCGATCTGGTCGTCGTCGGCATGCTCGACGCGCTCTCGCTCAAGAACACGAAGCTCGGGCTCGAGACACTCGAGCTGATGGGCTGCGAGCCGAGCATGATCACGCATCGTCCTCAACCGCGCTCAGAGCCAGGTCGGCATCACCCACAGCGACGTCTCGCGCGTCCTCGGCCGCGAGCCCGACATCCTCATCCCGAGCGACCGGGAGATTCCGCGCGCCGTCAACGAAGGCGTGCCGATCACGACTTGCGAAGCCTGCGTTCGGAGGCGGCCGCAGCCTTTCAGCCAACTCGCAGCTGCGCTTCACAACACGAGCGGAGCGCGTCGCACACGTCGTCCGGGCACCGAACAGCAGCGATCCCGCGCCGGGCGTCGACGTCTCTTCGGAAGGAAGAACTGATGGAACTCCACGAACGCCTGACGACGACCCGGCCGACAGCCCGCAGGGCGCCGCGCGAGCCGTTCGCAGAGCTGAAGACGCAGGTCCACCTGGCCGTGATCGGCGACCTCGGGCCCGCAGCTCTTCAACGTCACGATGGACCCCGCCGCGCTGCGCGAGCGCGTCATCGTCGACATCCGACGGCATCTCGTCGGCCGAGACGACGCTCTCGCGCGACGACCGCGAGCGCCTCAGCAAGGAGATCGCCGACGACATCCTCGGCTACGGCCCGCTCGAGCGCCTGCTCGCCGACGACTCGATCTCGGAGATCATGGTCAACGGCCCCGGGGACATCTGGATCGAGCGCCAGGGCCGGCTCTACGAGACGACCGTGCGCTTCAACGACGACTCGCACCTGCGCCGCATCATCAACAAGATGGTCGCGCAGGTCGGCCGGCGGGTCGACGAGTCGTCGCCGATGGTCGACGCGCGCCTCCCGGACGGCAGCCGCGTCAACGTGATCATCCCGCCGCTGTCGCTGTCGGGCCCGCTCGTCACGATCCGCAAGTTCTCGAAGAAGCGCCTCACGCTCGACGACATGGTCAACCTCGGCACGATCTAGCGCCGACGCCGTCGAGTTCCTGCGCGCTCTGCGTCCAGGCGGAGCTCAACATCCTCATCTCGGGCGGAACCGGCACCGGCAAGACGACGCTGCTGAACGCGCTCTCGGCAGCGATTCCCGAGGCCGACCGGATCGTCACGATCGAGGACGCGGCCGAGCTCCAGCTGCACCAGGAGCACGTGCTCCGGCTCGAGTCGCGCCCGAAGAACATCGAGGGCGAGGGTGAGATCGCGATCCGCGAGCTCGTGCGGAACTCGCTGCGCATGCGGCCCGACCGGATCATCGTCGGCGAGGTCCGCGGCGCCGAGGCGCTCGACATGCTGCAGGCGATGAACACCGGCCACGACGGCTCGATGTCGACCGTGCACGCCAACTCACCTCGCGACGCCCTCCACCGCATCGAGACGATGGTGCTGATGGCCGGCTACGACCTCCCGGTGCGCGCGATCCGCCAGCAGGTCTCGTCGGCTCTCGACCTGATCGTCCATCTCGACCGGTTCGAGGACGGGTCGCGCCGGGTCTCGCACATCACCGAGGTGCAGCGGATGGAGTCCGACGTGATCACGCTGCAGGACCTCTTCGAGTTCAAGATCGAATCGATCGCGGCCGACCGCACGATCACCGGCGGCGCTCCGTCCGACCGGCCTCCGGCCGATGTTCCTCCACAAGTTCGAGAAGCACGGCGTCGAGCTGCCGACAACCTCTTCGGTACGACTGCCCGCCGCAGCTCTCCGAGATCGTGCGAGGGCAGCGGTGACCACGAGGCGACTCGTCGCGCGGCGGCGCTCGTCGCCGCCGTCCTCGTCGCCGCCGCCGCTCGCGACGTCCGCGGCTGCGGCCGCGACCGCGGCCGGCGTCCAGATCACGCGAGTCGCCCCTGCTCCAACTTCCCGGACATGGCGTTCGCGGTCGTCGCTCCCGAGCGACCAGGCGCTGAGCGCCCAGCAGGTCCGCGTCACCGAGAACGGCAGCCCGGTTCGCGACGTCACCGTCGACGAAGCCGGGGGCCGAGAACAGTCGGCACCGTCCTCGTCATCGACGCGTCGAAGAGCATGGAGGGGCAGCCGATCGAGCAGGCGATGGCGGCCGCGCGCGCGTTCGCCGCACGCCGCAACCCGAGCCAGCAGCTCGCGGTCGTCTTCTTCAACGACGACGTCATCGTCGCGCCTGCCGCTGACGAACGACCAGGCGTCGATCGACGCTGCACTCGCGAAGGTGCCACCGCTCGCCAACGGACACGCATATCTACGACGCGCTCGAGACGGCCGCGACGCTGCTCAAGGACGCGCGGCATCACGAACGGCTCGATCGTGCTCCTCTCCGACGGCAAGGACGTGGGCAGCACGGTCGATCAGGAGACCGCGATCGATGCCGTCAAGGACGCGCAGGCACGCGTGTTCGCGGTCGGCCTGCACTCGTCGCAGTTCGACCCGATCGCTCCCTGCAGGATCGTCGCCGACAAGACGTCGGGGACCTACAGCGAAGCGGCGACCGCGGCCGCTCTCAGTCAGATCTACAGCGAACTCGGCTACACGCTGCTCACGAGTACCTGCTGCGGTACCGGTCGCTCGCCGGCCCGGACGCCGACATCCACGTGGCGGTTCGCGTCGACGGCATTCCCGGCGCCGCCCGGACGAGCTACACGACGCCCGCCCTCGCCGAGGCGGCTGCGTCGCCGGAGCCCTCCGGCTGGGATCGTGCGATCCGGTCCACGATCACACTGATCGTGGTGATTCTCGTCGTCGTCCGCGTTGCTCGGCTACGCCGTCTTCCGCCTTGTCTACCGCCCGCATCAGGAGCTCATCCGCCGCATCGGACAGTTCGTGACGCTCCCGCAGGACGACGCACGGCGAGGCAGCGCGCGAGCTCGCCGTTACGCCGGTGCCCGATGACGAGCGAGGACGATCCGACGGATGGCTCCAGCGTCAGGAAGATGAGCTGGCGATGGCCGGGATCGACGATGCCGGTGCGGACCATCCTGCTCCTCACCGGCGTCGGCGGGTTCGATCATCGGCATCGTCGTGCGCGCTTCTGCTCGGCTCGCCCGTTGGGCTTCTCGCGATCCTGATCGCCCCACTCGTCACGCGAGCCATCATCAACAACCGATTGCGGCGAGAGGCGACTGGCCTTCGCCGACCAGCTGCCCGAGAACCTCGACGTCATCTCGTCCGGACTCCGGTCCGGGCACAGCTTCATCGGCGCGCTCGCCGTGTGCGTCGAGGACGCCGAGGAGCCGTCGAAGATCGGAGTTCCAGCGCGTCATCGCCGACGAGCAACTCGGACTGTCCGATCGACGAGGCACTCCACATCGACCGGCCAACGGATGCAGAACCGTGACATCGTCCAGGTCGCCCTCGTGGCGAAGCTTCAGCGCGAAGCGGGAACCGAACGCCGCAGACGTGCTCGACCAGGTGTCGGAGCAACATCCGTGCGCGTCTCGAGCTGCGTCGTCTGATCACGATCGCTCACCGCCCAGGGACGAATGGCGCGCTGGATCGTCTCGCTGCTACCGGTCCTGCTCTTCATCGCAATCTTTCTGTCTCAACCCGGATTACCTGAGGCCGCTCTGGACAGACCCGGTCGGCATCGCCGGCCTGATCGCGGCGGCGGTCATGGTCGTCGCCGGCTCCCTGGTCATCAAGCGCATCGTCGAACATCGAGGTCTAGGCGTGAACACGTTCATCCTCATAGCGGCGCTGGTCCTCCTGGCCTTGGCCGTGACGATCCTCGTCCAGGCGCTTGCAGGCCGCAGTGGTGGTCACGAGGTCGTCGCAGCAGATCGGCGCGTACGGCTTCCGCGGTTTCGTCTCGAGAGGCGACGACCGCGACTTGTCGGCTGCGCGGTCGCTAGCAGACCTCCCCACACGGATCGGCGCCTGGCTCAGTCACCGGTTCGGGAGCCGCCGTGAGGCAGAGACGCGACGCCGGCTCGTCGCGGCGGGCTGGTATTCGACGACGCCGACGGCGCTTCTCGGCTACCGGCTGATCGCGGCGATCGTCGTCTCGTTCCTCTTCCTGATCTTCGGAGCGCTGGTAGGAGCGAGCACGGTGATCTACGTGCTCGGGATCGTCGTCGCGAGCGCTTGTTCGGCTGGTACCTCCCTTCGATGATCCTCGACCGCAAGACGCGCGAGCGACACCACCTGATCGACCGGGAGCTCCCCGAGCTGATCGACCTGCTCGTCGTCACCGTCGAGGCCGGGATCGGCTTCAACGGATCGCTGCGACTCGCCGCCGAGGAGCTCGACCGGCCCACTCGCGCAGGAGCTGCGGCTGACGCTGCAGGAGCAGAGCATGGGCCTCGCCACGTCCGAGGCGCTCGACAATCTCGCGTTTCGGGTCGACACTCCCGGTGTCAAGGCGTTCGTGCGCGGCATCAGCCAGGGAGAGACGCTCGGCGTCTCGATCAGCCAGATCCTGCGCAACCTCGCCGACGAGATGCGCAAGAGAGCGCAAGGCGATGGCCGAGGAGCTCGCCCAGAAGGCGCCGATCAAGATGCTGTTCCCGCTCATCTTCCTCATCTTCCCGGCGATGTTCGTCGTCCTGCTCCTCCCCGCCCTCATCCAGATCTCGAACACGCTGGGGAGTTGACCGGATGAGCCGACGACCCGGGACACTGACGCTCCGACGCGAGGACGGGCGAATCGTGTGCGACTCCGTCACCGTCGACGACAGCTGCGCTCCGCCGGCTGTGGGGCCTGCTCGGGCGGCGCACGCTCCCTCCGGGGCAGGGGATCGTCCTCCGCCCCGCCTGGTCGATCCACACGGCCTTCATGCGATTTCCGATCGATGTCGTCTTCGTCGATGCGGAGCTGGTCGTGATGAGGATCGAAGCAGAGCCTGCCGGCCTTCAAGACAGCATCCTGCCGGGGCGCGCGTGAGGTCGTCGAGCTGCCCGCCGGCGAGTGCGAGCGGCGCGGGCTCTCGGCGGGTGACCGGATCGCCTGGGCCTCGCGGAACATCGTGAACGACATCGCCACGCTGGAGAGCCCCGAACTGCAGGTCGAGCGGCGCGGCACCGTGCTCGTCGCGAGCGGCGATCAGCGTTTCGTCAAGCTGTCGCGGTTTCTCCTCGAGGGCCGCGGGATCGCCGTCGGCGACCAGCCGGTGACGATCGCGCTCGCGGACTCGTTGGAGGACGCCGACGTCGACGCAGTCCTCCTCGACGGTGCGACGAGCATGGCCGACGGCCTCCGCGCTCTCACGACGGCGCGGGCGCAACGGCCCGAGCTTCCCGTGGTCCTCGTCGCCGAGACGCCGGGCGCGCATGCGCCCGAATCTCTGCGGGTGTACGACAAGTGGGAGGAGACCGAAGCGGCGATCGACGCCCTCGAGCGAGCGATCGCGGAGAAAGGGGCTGCATAGAGCGAGGACTCGTGACGAATCCGAGCTCTTCAGGCTCTTGGAGATGGGGAGACGGGGGAACGTATCGGTTTGAAGAGTGCGTCGAGAAACGGGGGACGGTAATGGCGCGCAACATGAGCCTGGGCAGCTAGATGGCATCACTCGGCGGCACCACACCAGCGACGGACACCCTCGTGGCCTCGTCGCGCCTCGATGACTTCCAAACGGGACGTCCGGCCCCACCACACCCGCTCGACACGATCCACGGAATCCTGGCGGAAGGTGCGCCGGACCCCGTCAGGCGGCTCCTCGAGGCTGCCCTCGTCAGGGCGAAGCGGATGGCACAGGCAGGCGGACAGAATCCGGAAAGCCTCACAACGGCGGCCCAGGTCTACGTCGCCGACGTCGTCGTCGGACTGGCGGCCGAGGGCGTGCTCGATCCCTCCGACACGCAGGTCGCGGTCGGCGCGCTCTCGCAGACGTGCTCCATGCCGCTCGCGGCCGCGAGGTTCGATTTCTTCCTGCGAGCGGTCTCGAGTCCGCTCCTGATCGAATTGCCGCCGGTCGTCGCGGCCGAGATCCAGCTCAAGCTGCTGGTCCATCTCGACGTCGCCCTGGAGGTCTCGCTCTGGAGGCGCGCGATCGACGACGAGGCCGAGTGCCTTATCTGTCTCGGATGCAACCGCGCTGACCGCAACCTGCGCGCGGAGGCGCGTGCGGCGCTCACCGGCCGCAGCGGCGTCAAGCTCCTCCGGCGCTCACCGCTGCACTCCAAACGGGTCTACCTCTTCGGCGCCGTGGGCGGCGCCATCGTGGCCCGCCTCAAGGGGGAGCCCGGCCACGACAGCTCAGCCTACCTCGATGTCGCCGCACTGAGCCTCTCGCCGGTGCTCGAGCGCGAGCGCCTGCTCGAGCGAAGCGCAGTCCGAGAACGTGCACTGCTCAAGCACGCCGAGAACCGCCTCACGCGTTTCGGCTTCGACCTCCACGACGGCCCCATCCAGGATGTTCTCGCGCTCGCAGCGGAGACGCGCGAGCTACGCGACCAGCTGTATCCGTTCGTGCTCGAAAGCCATCGCGACCTGGTCTACGGCCGGTTCGACGACCTCATGGCGCGCGTCGTCGAGCTCGACCGGCAACTGCGCGAAACGGCCCATTCGCTCGAGTCGCTGAGCATCGCTTCTCGCCCCCTCGCCGAGATCCTCCATCGCGAGATCGAGGCATTTTCGAGCTCAGAGTGGCATCGAGACGTCGCTAACCTTTCAGGGCGATCCGGAGTCGCTCAGCCCACAGCAGCGGGTGGCAATTTTCCGAGCGATTCAGGAGTCGCTCACCAACGTGCGCGAGCACAGCGGTGCGACAAAAGTGGAGGTACGCGTTCAGATGCGGCGGAACTCGGTCGACGTACGTGTCATGGACAACGGACGCGGCTTCGAGGTCAATCGATCCCTCGCGCTCGCGGCGCAGCGTGGGCGCCTGGGCGTCGTCGGCATGGGCGAGCGAATGCGCATGCTCGGTGGCTCCTTCGAGATCGACAGCCGGACGGGCGGCCCGACGGTGCTTCGCTTCTCGCTCCCCCGCTGGGAGCCGTTCGAGCCGGTGCATGGAGGACACCGCTGATGGCGCGCTTTCGCAGGCAGGAGCGCCCTTGCGCGCGACGAGCGCGGCCAGGGCCTGGTCGAGTTCGCGCTGATCCTTCCCGTCCTGCTGCTGATCGTGGTCGGGATCATCGAGTTCGGCTCGATCTACAGCAAGGTCATCTCGATGCGTCAGGGCGTGCGCGAAGCCGGGCGGCAGGGATCGGTGGCGAACTTGGGCACGCATCCCCCGAGCTGCACGCTCAACGGCGTCCCCACGGCAACACAGCGCCGACATCAAGGCTTGATGTGCCTGGCCAAGGATCAGGCCGGCGTCGGCGAGCAGCGTCCGCTTCAAGGTGCGGTTCGCCGACTCCAACGCTCGCGAGCTACAGCGACGACCCGGCCGACTACCAGGCGGGGAACGCGATCGTGATCTGCGCGATCTACCCGCTCCAGTCGCTGACGGGCCTCATCCAGCCGTTCCTGGGCGGTCACAGGCCGCGAAGACGAAGGCCGCCTTCAGGATCGAGAAGGTGGCCGCAGGAGGCGAGATCCCGGGGGCGGTGAACCCCCTCCATCGGGCCAGAGCTGGGCTGGTGCAGACCCTAGCCGCGCCCTAAGCGTCGCGAAGCCAGGTCGCGCTCGCAGCGCCCCAGGAGACTTTGATGGCATCACAGAAATCCCCTTACGATTGCGGTAGGATTGAGAGTCGATCAGGGGGCAGTGGGGTGAGATTGGGGCCGGGCAAGATTGACAGAGAAGCGGGCCAGGTGTTCGTGGTCTTCGCGCTGGCGCTGCCCGTGCTGCTCGGGTTTGCTGCCCTGGTCGTCGATCTCGGCAATACGTACGTTCAGAGGCAAACGGTGCAGCAGGCCGCCGACGCTGCGGCACTCGCGGCGGTGCAGGAGCTGAATTTTGCTCCAGGCACCTGCGACGACCCCTGCCAGGACGCCTTGAGGCCTAGCGTCGCCCCAAGGCCGGGCGATACAGCGCGGACAATGGCGGACCTAGCTTTCTCCTCCGCTGCCCCCCCTTGGCCCCAACCCCGACACGTGCTACACCTGGCCGTACATGGGCAGTGACGTTCTGGTCGAGGTGAGCCGCTGAGGGAGGCCGCCGGCGGCTTCCTCGGCTCGATCCTCGGCTTCTCCGCAGACTTCCTCAAGGCAACGGCACGGGCCGTTGCGGCCGCAAAGCCGATCACGGCCCAGCACTGCGAGTTTACCCCTGCGGTCGTCAACCCCGACCAGTATCTCCCCAATTGCGTGATCCCCCTGGGGCCGCCGACGCCCGGCACATACGCGCCGCCGGGAAGCCCGCACTGCGAATTCACCCCTCCGGTCATCAACCCCGACCAGTATCTCCCCAATTGCGTGATCCCCCCGGGGCCGCCGACGCCCGGCACATACGCGCCGCCGGGAAGCCCGCACTGCGAATTCACCCCTCCGGTCGTCAACCCCGACCAGTATCTCCCCAATTGCGTGATCCCCGCGGGAACGCCGACGTCGGGCGCTGGGTCCTGCAGCTTCCCGCCCTCGGATCCGGTCGACAACCCCAACCAGTACTTCTCGGCGGGGTGCGTCGGGCCGATCCTCGGCGGTGTCGACGGCGCGATAGCGCTCGTAAAGAGCACTGATTGCCACGCAATCGGATACTCAGGGGCAGGAGGCACGGGGAAGGCCTTGGGCGCGCTTGTGACGAATGGGGGTCTAGCCTTCGCAGGGCTTGGGAATCCGAAGCATGTCAAGTCCCTCGGCTCAAACAGGGCTGGCTGCGGAAGCTTCCCGCCGTTTTCGCCGAGTGGGACGAGCGCCTGCACCTCGACCGCGTGGTCAGATCCAGCCGACTCAGACAACGTGTGCGTTCGAAACCTCGTCGACATCAGTAGCCTAACTCTGTTTCCGCGTGACTGGAGCATCACACCCCCGACGGTTCCCTCAGTCGTCAACCAGATCTCCACGAAGTGGAACGCCGTGACGGATTATCCGACCAAATGCCACGTGCTCAGCAGCGATACCGTCGACGCGGCCTGGGCCGCCGACCCCAACAATCCGCCGGGGATCTATTGCTATACGGGAGCCGGGACCCTGATGCTATCGGGAGACCTGAGCGCAGGAGACGGATATACCTTCTTCACTACCCCTCCGAACCGTGCGAAGATCCAAATCGCAAGCAACTCGAAGGCGTTCAAGTTCTATTGGCCGTCGGGGTGCGGACCTCGGCCTACGACGCGACCTGCCAGTTTTAAGTGCTTCGTTGGCACTCCGGACGAACGGACGATCTCCGGCTACGACCCCCAGACGCTTCTGTACTCATCCAACCTGGCCAACAGCAATTCCAACTGCTCGCACAGCGCCATCTGCCTCGATGGCAATACCAACTCTTTGTCAGGTGACATCTTCGCCCCAGAGCCACTGAACACTCCTGCAGACGACTCAACAAGCCGCGCCGGTGTGTTCGTTTCGGGCAGCGCACTGTCCGCCGGAAACGGGTTCATCGAGACGTGGTGGCTGAACGTGCAGGGGAACTTCGGAAGCTATTTGGGCACGGGCGAAAATATTGGCGGCCACCAGTCTGCGGGCACCCAACACTGCGAGTTCCCGCCCGGCACGGTCTTCCCGCCCGGGAAGAGCGCCGATGACTACCTCAACACGACTCCTGATCGATGCACGATCCCGGGAGCGGCGCCCGTCCCCGGAACCGTGGTCAGCGGAAGCGCCGAGCACTGCGAGTTCCCGCCCGGCACGGTCTTCCCGCCCGGGAAGAGCGCCGATGACTACCTCAACACGACTCCTGATCGATGCACGATCCCGGGCGACTCGCCTCCTCCCGGAAACCTGGTCAGCGCAAGCACCGAGCACTGCGAGTTCCCGCCCGGCACGGTCTTCCCGCCCGGGAAGAGCGCCGATGACTACCTCAACACGACTCCTGATCGATGCACGATCCCGGGCGACTCGCCCGTTACGGGCGCGATCACGACCGCCGTGACCAGCGTGGACTACGGCATGGACGAGTAGCCCCGCGTCGAAAACTCGGGGTCGCGCCTGGAGTTCGGCACGCGACAGACACAGCGCTAACGAACGGGCGAATCCTCCCTTTCGGGGGCGTGGACCCACACCTCCATCACCCACGGCTCAACGACCCGGCTACACCGTCACCACTCCACCACCACAACCACAATCGGCACCCGCAGCAACCTCGACGAATAAATAACCACACCCGAACTGACACCGAAGCCCCGCCCGCGCCGGGACTACGAGAAGTCATGGGCTTCACCGCGAGCCCACTCGTGAGCAGCGCGGCGCCCTGCACAGCCCCGGGTTTTATGCAGCCTGCAACTATCCCGGAGCGGTTCACCCGTCATCACGAGGCTCGCATTGTGCGTACCGCCGCCGCCGCGTAGAGCGCGTCGTAAAGCAGGTCAGTCGGTGGGACTCGGTAGTTCCGCCGCACTCTCAGCGTCTCCGGCGTGACTGGGATCGATGAACAGATTCCACGCACGTCGTCAAGCTGATCGGCGACCTCGGATGCCTTCCAACACGATGTCGGGCGTGCGACGTCGCCGCGCAGTAAGGCGCGCGCGCACCGTCAGCCCAGACTGGCAGGGTTCCGGCATGGGTGGAGGGAAGCCGAGTGGTCGCGAGGACGTCCGGATCGCCATCGTCATGCCCGCCCTCAACGCGGCCCGCACGCTTGCCTCCACGGTCTCCGCGATCCCGGAAGGGTGGGCCGACGACATCATCCTCGTCGACGACAAGTCGACCGACGCGACCGTCGCAATCGCGCGCAGCCTGCCCATCAGGGTCATCTGGCACCCGCACAACGTCGGCTACGGCGGCAACCAGAAGACGTGCTACCTGGCGGCGCTGCAGGAGCAGGCGGACGTCGTCGTCATGTTGCACCCGGACGGGCAGTACGAGCCCACGCTGATCCCCGACCTCGTCCGCCCCATCCTCCGCGGCGAGGCCGACGTCGTCCTCGGGTCGCGCATGGCGGTGCCGGGGATGGCGAGAGCCGGCGGCATGCCCCGCTACAAGAGGGTGGCCAACAGGTTCCTCACGGCGGTCGAGAATCGCGTCATGGGCACCCGGCTGACCGATCTCCACACCGGCTACCGCGCGTACTCGCGCGAGGTGCTGCTCACGGTGCCGTTCCTGCGGAACTCCCTCGACTTCTCCTTCGACTCGGAGATGCTGATGCAGTCGGCGTACTTCGGGTTCCGCATCGTCGACGTGCCGGCGCGGTCGGTGTACACGGAGGAGGGATCGTCGATCCCATTCGGGCCGGCGGTGGTGTACGGACTGAAGACCCTCTGGCTCGCAGTCCGGCTCGTCCTCCACCGAGCACACCTCGTGCACTCGGCCAAGTTCAGGCGCTGAAGGTGAGCGCGTCGGATCGCGGCACTCGGTGGGTTCCGCTGCTCTGCGCCGCCATGGCGGCCACTCTCGGTCTTCTCGTCGCTTCGGCGGCCGCGCACGGGCAGGGCGTCACCCTGCTCGTGCACATGAGCGCCGGCGAGCCCGTCGCTCAGCTCGTGCACCCGCCGTTCTCCTTCGTCAGCCGCGGCGCGCACTACGACGGGGTCTACTACTACGCAGTCGCTCGCGACCCGCTCGCCCGGGGCCAGGCCCACCAGCTGCTCGACAACGCGTCCTACCGCTACGGCCATCCCGGGTACGGCTGGCTCGCCTGGATCGCGAGCGGCGGCGGGCGTCCGGCGGCGGTGCCGTACGCGCTGCTCATGATGTCCGTCCTCGGGCTCGCGGTGGCCGGAGCCGCCGCGAGCGTGCTCGCGCGCGATCTGGGGATGAGCCCCTGGTGGGGGCTGTCGGTCGCGCTCAACCCGGGGCTGCTCTTCGTCGTGACGGTCGATGCGAGCGAGACGGTGGGTCTGGCGTTCGCGCTGCTGGCCGTGCTCGCATGGACGCGAGAGCGCTGGCTCTTGGCCGGGCTCGCGATCGCGGCGGGATGCTTCACGAAGGAGCCGTTGATCCTCGTGCCGGTGGCGCTGGTGGTCTGGGAAGGCGTGGAGTGGGCCCGCCGAGGGCGCCCCCTCGAGCTCCTGCAGCGAATTGGCGCGATCGTTGCGGGGCCGGTCCTCTACGCGATCTGGGTTGCGTACGTGGGATGGGTGTTCACGATCTTCCCGTTCGAGCAGATCCACCAGGTCGTGGCGCCGCCGAGCGGATGGCTCGACACGCTGAAGCGCGCCGCCGGCTTCACCGTGGCCGGCGTCGAGCCGCAGGTGAGCATGGTCACGCCGGCGCTCCTCGTGTCACTGGCGGGTCTGCTCGTCCTCGGTCTCGCCAAGGCGGTCCGGTGTCGCCACCCGCTCGACCCGATCTTCGTGCTCATGGCCATCATCGCGTTCTCGTCCAACTGGCTCGTGCTGCTGTTCCCCAAGGACCTGCTGCGGACAGTGGCGATACCCCTCGCGCTGCTGCCCTTTGTGATCGGCGGGTCGGAGCGGGTCACGACTGCGGCGCGGGAGCCGGAACCCGAATCCCCGCCCGCGGCTCAGGGGGCAGAGAGCTGAAGAAGTCTCCGGGAGGCTTGAGGTGCGCCGGGGCCGAAGCCCCGGCGCGAGCCGTTGTCCCTCATCGGCCCCCTTGGGGTCGAACGTCCGACTGAAGCCGGCACCTGGCGGCATTTCGGAGGGGATAACCGGCCTCAGTCAGACGGCGACATCCAGTGTTCCGCATTCGACAAGACAAAACCACTGACCGAAGGGTTAGTTTCTCGGCCCTGGACGTTCCCCAGGGAGGGATCAGATCGGATCGCGAAAGGTCCAGAAGCGGTTGGCGAGGAAGAGGCTGACCGTCACCGGAGCGACCGACGCAAGGTAGGCGGGCACCCTCCCCACCCCCACGGCGTGCACGAACAGCACGACCAGAAGGCTCGTTGCGAGGGCGCCTGCCGCCTGGAAGGAGACGTAGAGGACGCGGGCCCGGGTCGTGTCGCGGGCGGCGAACGTCCAGCTGCGGTTGAAGATGTAGCCGTTCACGGCACCCGCCCCGAAGGCGACGGGAGCCGCGGCCGCATACGGCGTGCCGGCGGCGAGAAGCAGCCGGTAGGCGACGAAGCTGACGACGGTGTTCCCGACGCCGACGACGAGGAAGCGGGCGAACTGGTGCATTGGCCAGATCATCGCCGGATCCACGGACGGGCGCCGCGCTCACACAGGCGCACCGGGAGAGAGGCCGAAGCCCCTCATCGGCTTGCCGAAACCGGCCTATACTCGACGAGCATGACTGCGCGCCCCTGGTGGGGCATCCTCATCGCTCTCGCAGTTCTGACCGTCGCGCCGCTGCCGGCAAGCGCCGCGACGATCAACGCATCGGTCACGATCCGTGAATCCGGGTATTCCCCGGCGACGGTGACGATCAGGCCCGGGGAACACGTGATCTGGGTCAACGGCGGCACCCGCGACCACACCGTCACCTCGGACAGCGGCACCCAGATCAACAGCGGCGCGATCACGCCCGGCAACGAGTTTTCGCTGCGCTTCGCAAAGGCGGGGACGTACAGCTACCACAGCGCTTTCCTACGCGACCACATGCGGGGCACCGTGGTCGTGGCAGGTGCACCGGCGGAGGCAGCCGTCGTCACGGTAACGGTCACGACTCCGGCGTCCGCGCTGCCGTATCGAACGTCGGTCCTCGAGGACCTTCGGAGGGCGCAGCTCCGCGACGTGACCATCACGAGCCCGTTGCTCGTGCGGCTGGCGCGGGACGAGGGCGACGAGGCCTGGTGGTCTGTCGGCCTGGTCGTCGCCGCCACGCTCACCGCCGTGGCGGTCGTCGCGGCGCTGCTCGCCTACGGTCGGCGGGAGCAGCCGGCAACACCACCCGAGGGGTGAGCCGGACCCGCGATCCAGCGCTGAGGCCGTAGCTCGCGCTCACGCGCCGGCCCCGGGCATAGGCAGAGCCACCGGCTTGTAGACAAGCCGGTGGCCCAGAGCGGCGTCCCCTGCTTCCCCCAAAGTTCGGAGCGCCGCGGTACCTCTCCCCCGAGGGACTCACGATAGCCCGTGACCCACCTGGCCAAGAGTCCAGTCACTGGCGCCGGTGACAAATCGGGGGTCGTACGCAACGACTGGGGGTCCCCGGGCCGGACGTTGTGGGACCGGGGGTCGGCGACACTCTCGTCTCCGTCCCCCGGATCGCGTGTCGCGATCCTTCCCCTGAGGCCCGGCGTGCGCCGGGGTGATGCAAGGACGACCCTACAACGGCGCCTCCCGGCGAGTCACTGGACAATGGTCCAGAACGACCGACAGGGTCGTCCTAGACCCGAGGGTGGTCTCGCACCGCGCGACCGGCTTCGGCCGGTCGCCGGAACGAACCAGAAGAGAGTCTTCACGACACCTCCAGGGCGATCGGCGGACGACCTCGAACGCCCGGCCGCGATTCCTGACGTCGGATCCGACGACCGGGCTACGCGGGCTGGGATCCCCTTCCCGTCGTCCGCGCCGCGAACTCCGCATCGATGCGCGCGACATGAGCTCGGAGCTCACGCTCGAGCGCCTCGCGGGACTCGAGCCAGGCGCGGTATGCCTCACGGGTCGGGAAGATCTTCCGTTTCCTCTTCATCGTCGTCTCCTTCGATGTATCCGAGGATCGTCCTCACATCCACCGTGATGTCGGCGAGCGCGATCATGATCGACCGAACCTCGCCGCGGTAGATGCCCTGCGCCTCATCCATCTCACTCACGGTGCCTCAGGTGCTCTCGCAGCGCAAGTTGGCTCGGTGGGCCACGGCCTTGCGCAGCAGAGATCCTCCCGTCGGCGAGATCGTCCCCCGCTCCAGGCGCTCCGGCGCCCGGCTGAAGCCGGGCGCCCGCGGCTTCAAAACTGTCCGGGACCAGGGGGCGGTGACGCCGCCGCCTCCGTCCCCCGGATCGCGCCGAGCGCGATCCTTCCCCTGAAACCCGGCTTGTTGCCGGGGTGATACGGGCGACACTATCCCGCGGCTCTCGCGGTGTCGCTGGACGTTGGTCCAGTCCGACCGACAGGTTCGTCCCGGACCCAAGGCCAGTCCGGCGACCACCCTCCCGGGGACTTCGACAGCACTTTCGGGCGTGGGTACGGTGTGGCCGATGGAAGCGGCCCGGAGACGAAGGCGCCCGCGAAGACGCGGAGCCGCGTTGGCTCGTCGCGTCGAGTCGAACGCCGCGTCGAGGCTCGGGCCGAGTCAGCCTCCCTCCCGCGCCTCCAGGAACGCCTCGTAATCCCGAATGTAGTCCGACGCGTCGTAGCGATGAGACGCCAGCACCAGGAGAAGCGCGTCCCGCGTGTATCCCCACTGTGTGCCCCAGACCATCGGTGGGATGTAGAGGCCAACGTCGGGGCTGGACAGCCGTATCTCGTCTCGTGTCGAACCATCGTCGACGAGGCAGGACACGGCACCGCGTGCACAGACGAGGACCTGGTGACACTCGCGGTGGGCGTGCGAGCCGCGCACCGACTCGCTCGGAACGTCGAAAACCGCGAAGAGCCGCTGCGGCACGAAAGGCAGTGTCGCGAACTCCGACGCGGTCACGCTGCCCCGGAGATCGCGGGCGAACACGAGACGAACCAGGCTCACGCCGTCCACCCGAATGCTCGTGACCCCGGCGCCCACAGCGTCGCTTGCGACCGCAGTCCGCTGCTCGTCGTGACCGGTGTCGACGTACGAGACTATCCGAGCAGGATTCCCGCTCACCGCAGGATTCCCGCTCACAACGGCATTGGCCGGCACGGATTCCGTCACGACCGATCCGGCGTCGACCACGGCGCCGCGCCCCACGACGACACCAGCGAGCACCGTCGCGTTCGTCGCCGATCGATGCGTGCCGGCGAACGACGGTCGCCGCCCCTGGCTGGTCCGTCGCTCCGCGGCCGGGCCGTGCATCCCCGATGACGGAACCGGCGCCGATCGTCACACCCTGCTCGAGCGACACGGTCCCGACCACGACCGCGTGCTCGTGGATCCGGCAGCCGTCGGCCACCGTGACATCCGGTCCGACGTGCGCGAACGCGAGGATCTGGCTGTCGTCCCCCAGCCTCTCCGTCTCGACTCGGGCGCTGGGATCGACGATCGGATCCACGAAATTGGACGCTATATGATCGGCAGGTCGTCACAGGTACGCCTGCGACGCGCATCGCCCATGTCCGCCGACTCCACGATCCACCCCACCAGCGCCGTCAGCCCGGATGCGGTGCTCGGCCGGGGCGTCACGGTCGGCGCCTTCACGCTCGTGCATGCCAACGTGACCCTCGGCGACGGATGCTTCGTCGACTCGCATTGCGTCCTCGGTGTCGCCCACGGCCGGCTACTACGACGATCCTCGCACGTACGAGGCCGCCGCTTGCTCGATCGGCGCCGGTGCCGTGATCCGGAGCCACTGCGTCATCTACGCGGGGGTCACGACCGGCGCCGACTTCTCGACCGGACATCACGTAACCATCCGCGAGGGAACGACGATCGGGAACGGCGTCCGCATCGGCACGGCCAGCGACCTACAGGCGGAGGTCCTGGTCGGCGACTACGCACGCATGCACAGCAACGTGTTCGTAGCGCGAGGAAGCGTGCTCGAAGATTTCTCCTGGCTCTTCCCGCACGCACTGCTCATCGACGACCCCCATCCGCCCTCCGACACCTGCACGCAGGGGCCGAGGATCCGGAGGTTCGCCGTGGTGGGCGCACGGAGCACCATCTTCCCGGGCGTCGAGGTCGGTGAAGGCGCAGTCGTCGGCGCCGCAAGTCTCGTGCGGGAAGACGTACCGCCCCATTGCGTCGTCATCGGTTCGCCCGCGAGGGTCTACGGCCCCACGAGCGCAGTCGTCTGCCGCGAGGGACGGATCGACCAGGTGTATCCATGGTGGCTCGCATTTCCGTCGCGGCTACCCGGACGGCGTGCTGCCGAGCACCGATAGCGAACCCGTCGTCTAGGTTCTCCGCCCGAGCAGCACCCTCGCGCCGACGAAGCTCAACGGTGCAGTCACCGCCACGGTCCCGAGAACCGTGACGGCGCGGGACGGGTCACCGACAGACGTCAGGAGCGAGATCACACCGATGCCGACGAGGTACATGAGCACATACCACAGCGCGAGCAGCACCCGACGGCCGACGGACGCACGCGAGCCGAAGACGACGTGCGGCGTGATCGCAACGACGAAGATCAAGCCCGCAACGTAGACGACGGTGAACGCGAGTCGCACCGGGATGAAGAGCGCCAGAACGTAGAACGCGATCGTCGTGCACACCGTGTTCGCCCCGCCGACGGAGACAAACCGCATGACCTGTCCACGAGTGGTCGCCGGATCGACGAACGCGTCACGGATCGTCGACACCGAATCGCTCGTGTGTCATCGGGATCGCACCTGGGACGCCCCTTGGTGTTCTCGTAGGTGCGCCAAACGTATGACCCGACCAGTCCGAGCGCGATCAGGATCATCGACGTGACGAAGAAGATCGCCAACATCAACGGCGTATAACCGGGAACGGTGATCTTCCCCGCCCACCAGCGACGAGGACGACGATCGACCACACGGTGCTGGCCGCGACGCCGAGTGCCCCGAGGGCGATGATCACCGTGATCGGCAGGTCCGTGAACGAGAAGATGCTGTCGAGGAGGTAGCGCGCCTTGCGGTGGAAGCCCCAGCCGCTGGAGCCGACGAGCCGCGGCAGCCGGACGTAGGGCACCTCGAGCCGGCGGTACCCCACCCAGTAGATCAGCCCGATCAGGCTCGTGTGCGACTCCTCCATACGCACGAGCTCGGTCGCGACCTGCCGCGTGCAGCCGAAGACGTCGACCCCGCCCGGGGGAATCTCCCGCTGGACGAGCTTCCGGAAGAGCCACCAGAACGTCCGGGCCGCGAGCATGTCGCGGGCGCGGTCATCCCGTGACTCGCGCACGCCGACGGCGATGTCGTGCTCTCCGGTGGCCAGGCCGTTGAAGAAGTCCCTGACGAGCGAGACGGGCTCCTGGAGATCCGCTGCCATCACGGCGATGTACTCGCCCTGCGCGGCTGCCAGCCCGACTCGATCGCGCTGAACGAGCCGAAGTTGCGCGAGAGAGCGATCAACTGCGACGAGAAGCGCTTCTCGTCGGCAAGGAGGCGACGGAGCAGCACGTGCGACCGTCCGGCGATCCGTCGACGACGAAGACGACCTCGAGCGGCGCCGCGAGCTCTTCGGCGAGGCCGTCGAGGCGCTCGACTAGTGCGGCGAGTGTCCCTTCGTTCCGGTACACGGGCACGACGACGGAATAGGCAGGGACGACGCCGCCCGTCGACGACGCCTGCTCGTGCGTCTGAACGTCAGATGCCACCCAACACCTCGCACACTCGATCGACCTCAGCATCCGTGAGCTCCGGAAAGCACGGGAGCGTCAGCACGTGCTGCCGCCTCTTCGTCACCGGTAGCCGCACGCCCTCATACTCGACGGCCCATGCGGGCTGGAGGTGATCCGCGACCGGGTAGTGGACATCCGTTCCGATCCCAGCATCGTGCAAGATGCTGCGGACACGCTCCCTGTCCTCGACGACGGCGACGGCGAGGTGGGCCACGAATGCATCGCCGGAGCCGGCGACGACCCGCCCGCCGGCTAGGAAGGGTGTCGGCGTATCGCTCAACGATCTCCCGCCGCCGCCGGTTCCAGCCGTCGAGGCTCGGGAGCCGCATCCGAAGCACGGCCGCCTGGATCTCGTCGAGCCGCGAGTTCGCCCGCCGGCGAGTGTGACGCTGTACTTGGTCGCCATCCGTACTGGCGCAGTCGGGTGACGCGCTCCGCGACATCGTCGTCGGACGTCGCGACAACACCTCCGTCGCCGAGCGCGGCGAGATTCTTCGTCGGGTAGAAGCTGAACGTCGCGACATCTCCAACCGAGCCTGCGCGGCGCCCGCTTCGGGACGCGCCGGCCGCCTGGGCGCAATCCTCGACCACCGTGATGCCTCGTGGACGGCAGAGAGCCACGATCCGTTCGACGTCTGCCATGAGGCCGTAGAGATGTGTGACGACGACGGCCACCGACGCCGGCGTCAGCGCGGCCGCAACTGTTTCGGCCGAGCAGCAACGTGACCTCGTCGACCTCGGCGAAGCGCACCCGTAGCCCGGCCTTGCGCGCGGCAGCAGACGCATACCCGCCACAGTTTGCGGCAGCCACCACCTCGTCTCCCACCCCGCATCCGATCGCGGAAAGCGCTATCTCGAGGGCGTCCGTCCCGCTCGCGACGCCGGCGCAATGCGTCACACCAAGGAACTTCGCGAGCTCGCGCTCGAACATTGCGTGCTGAGGGCCGTGGATGTACCTCCCGGCTCGCAGAAACCGATCGAACATCGAACCAAGGGCGTCGTGCTCGACTGCAGCGACGCGACTCGGATCGGCAACAGGAACATGTCGAACACCGGATGCAGTCATCTTGGACTGATCATCTCCGCGATAGGATCGGCCGTATAACCCTGAAGGCCACCAACCGAGATTGCGAACCCCAATCCCCGCGCGTTGACCGCGACGCCCACTCCGATCGGGATCCAGGTCGAGCCGTGAGTCTGTCTCGAATGCCGCGAACGGTGAGCAGCATGAGGAAGGGATAGAGCTCTGCGCGGAGCGGAATCCGAACTGAATCCGGCCCCAGTCTGCGTAGAACAACATCGGCAGCGCGATCAACACGACCGAGATCCACGCGCCTACGTAACTCGTCCTCGCGCACGAGCACAGTTCCGCCGAAGGCGAATCCGAACGGCGTGCGGTCGCCGGTCCGGTGCGCTGCGCCCGAGCGGACGCTTCGGTGCTCAGGCCGGCAGCCCCGCCGACGTCACGGCGCGTCTCGGGACCGGAACTCACGGAGTTGGTTGAGATAGATGTGCGGGACGTTGTCCGGGAGCACCGTGTTCGGGACGTAGAGATCGAGGTGCGGACGGTAACCGTCGACAAGTCGACCCTGTTTCTTCAACGCCAGGAGGGTGGCCGGCTCCACGACCCAGACCCTGCTCGTGGATGGTGTGCCGAACTCGTCGAACTGGACATGCTTGGTGGCACCTTCACCCCAGCCCGTCTGGACGAACGTGATCCGTTGCAGCCCGTCGGGCAGAGCGCCGACCTGCTGTTCGAGCAGCCGCAGCTCCGTGATCTGGGGGATCGCGAAGTAGAGTGTCACGTTCCTCGCAGCGAGGAAGGCGCTGAGCGCCACCGTGCCGATCCCGAGGGCCATCGCCACGCGGTCTGCGACCACGATGCTGCGAACGCTGTAGCGGGTGCGTAACCACTCCCGGGCGGCCAGCCAGATCGCGATCACGGAGAGGCACGTGTAGAGCGCCAGGAGCGACGAAAGCGCGACCTGCGTCCTGTACGCACCCCAGTCCTCAGCAACGACGAGATTCGGGAGATAGCAGAGCGGGACCAGGAGCAGTCCGACTCCGGCGTAGAGCCACGGACGCCGGGCATGGTCGACGAGCCAGAAGCCGATCCCCGCCGCTGCCAGTGCTGCAATCGCTACCGCCAGGGGTGCCGACGGGACGAGCTGGACGAGATTCAGGGAGCGGTAGAGCGGCTCCTTGACGAACCACCGCGCCTTGTCCGGCAGATCGTGCGCGAGCTCGTTGCGACCTGCTCCGGTCGACGTCTCCCCGAGAAAGTAGACACTGAACCTTGATGATCACGTACGACACCGCGAGCGCGAGGAGGCCCAGCGCGAGATGGATCTTCGTCAGCCGCCAGGCGCGTTCCGGGTCCTCTCGTGCCCCTACGAGTCCGATCGCGAGGAAGACCCAGAAGTACATCGCGCCGGGTTGGTAGACCTGCAGCGCGGCGACGAGCAGCACGGTGGCGCCCACGAGGCGATCGAGCAGGAGGTCGCGTGGGCCGTCTAGCGCCGCGACGGCGACGAGCGATGCGCCGCCGGCGAGGACCGCCGCGTACGGCGAGTTGAACAGGATCGTCCAGGAGGCGTAGACCTGGAACGGAGGCAGGCTGCAGATGAACACCGCGATGAGCGCCGCGACGGTCGGCTTGATCCTCGCGCGGACGAGCGCCCAGTGCAGGAGCAGCGCGAGCGCGACGATCCCGAGGACGGCGAAGACGCGGACGAAGCGGAGATTCTCGACCGTCCCGGCCGTCGTGAGGAAGAGGTCGTCGAGCAGGCCCGCCAGCGCCCTGCCCGTGATCGCGCTGGCCGTCAGCAGGTTCTCGCCGAACTGCCCGGTCGACTCCCGGCTTGTCGCCATCCAGAGGTCGGTGTAGTCGTCGCTGAACGCGTATGGGACGATGACGACCGGCACGAACATGCCGATCACCGCCGCGGAGACGATGCCCAACTGCGCCCGTGACTCCGAGATCCAGGCACGAAAGCCGGGCGCCGCCCAAGGAGCGGCCTGTGCGGCCAGCCTCCCCTCCGAGCTCGCACGTTCCGTTTGGACGGTATTCATCGGCGCCTGACTCGAGACCGCCTACGCGACGCGGGTTGACGAATCCTCTGGCATTCAAGCGGAATGAGGCGATTCCTGTCAGGACGGTCGGCAGGTCGTCCGCCGGAGCGACGGATCCGATCCTCCCGCTAGCCTTTGCACCCATCAGCGACCCTCGCCCCACCGAAACGCAACCGAACGAGGCGAGCGCCCGATCGGCCCGTCCGGGTCGTCCACAGCCTCCGATCGTTCCGTCTGCGAGGACAGAGGATCGGCGCGGGGATCGTCCTTTCCGCCGTCGCGATCGTGGTGGTGGGCGTGTGGTACGCAGTCGCCGCCCATGTCACCGCCGGGCACGCCCCGGACGCCGGCACCGCCACGACCCGCGGCCCCGTCGCGGTCTCGCCCGACGACCTGCGCGCTCTGGCCGGAACGCTCGGCCACCCGGTGTACTGGGTCGGGCCGCGCGAGGACACGACCTACGAGCTCGTCCAGTCTGCAAACGGATCGGTCGTGATCCGCTACCTCCCGGCCGGCGTTCCGGTCGGCGCTGCCGGGAGCTACCTGGCGGTGGCGACGTATCCGATGGCGAACGCGCTCGCGGTCACACGCGACGCTGCGGGCGCGGACGATGTGACGATCGAGATTCCGGGCGGAGGAGTCGCCATTCACCCGCGGGGCAACGAGAGGGACATTCACGCCGCATTCCCCGAGGCGAACGCGCAGGCCGAGGTGTTCGCTCCGGAGGACGGAGCCGCGCTCGAGCTGGTCACGAGCGGCTCGATTGCACCAGTCGGCGGCTAGACCCGGGCCGATGTTCCAACACGCACGCCGCGAACACCGGCCGAAACCCACTCGAAGCAAGCCTCCCAGCAGCGATCGGCACTCACATCGGCTGAACGATGACCGGGGCCCTTGCGGGCCCGTCCTCCCAGCGCGATAGCGATTCACGTTACGTGGTGCAGATGGCGTAGACGGTCACGTCCATCGTCACGGCCAGCACCGACGCCGGTGGGCCGGCACGATCGCGGTGCGGGAGACTTACCCGAGTGGGACGATGCGCCCCGTTCGCACGAGCCGCCGCACTTGTGCGGGCGACGGCGCAAAGACCTCGATCTGGTAGTCCTCGCCGGGAAAAGCGACGTGTGCGTTGTGCGGGACACTCGGGTCGATGACCGCGAGCCCGCCGTTCGGCAGTTCCACCGCCGTGAGCTCGTCGTTCTTCTCGACGAGTGAGCTCAGCGCCGCCAGGGCTCCTGGAAACGGATACGTGGCGATCGACACCTCCGGCGTCAAAGACCCGACCTCGGTGCCGGCCGGCAGGTAGCGGATCACGATGCTCCCGTCCTCCCGTTGCGTGAGCTCGGGCGTCGTCCCGGACCGCGCGCCGAGCCAGTACACGGGATGGCCCGCGCTCCTTCCCAGCGCCTTCAGGCTCGCAACCGACGCCGCCTCTGGTGCGCCGACCCCCACGGCGCCGGACCCTGAGGCACCACCGAGGGCTGCGCGGGTGTGGCGCGCCCGACCTCGAGGAGATGACCCTGTTTGACGACACGTGCCGCGACGCCGGGCGTGGGATCGAAGACCTCGACCTGATAGTGCGCGCCCGGATAGGCGACGTGCACGCTCTCGGGGTGCCCCTGCGCCGGCACCGAGATGCCGCCGCCCGGGATGTTCACGCCCGTGCCGCCTTCGTCCTTCGACACCCGCACGAGGGCCGCATAGGCGCCTTCGAAGGGGTAGGTCGCCACGGCGGCGTACTGCTGTTTCGTTCCGGCGTCGACGCCGCTCGGCAGATACCGGATCACGATCGAGCCGTCGTCGTTCTTGCGCCACTCGTAGGTGAAGCCGTTCTGCGGTCCCAGCCAGTAGACGGGGTGCCCCACTTCGGCGGCGAGGCTCTTGATGTCGTCCGGGGTGGCCCCGCGCGGTCCGGTGCTCGACTTGGAGCCGGTGTCGCGGAGCAGGAGCCAACCCAGGATGACTGCCACGACTGCAAGCACGACCACCGCTCCGATCCGAAACGAGCGTCGGTCGCCCACGTTCCCCCCGTCGCCACGACGCGAAGGAGTACGCTCGACGTCGGCCGGGGCAGCAGGTTCGGAGATCGACGGTTCGCTCATGAAGCTCAGGGTAGCCGGACGGCGCACGGTACTTCTGGAAGACGGCTCCGGCTCCTGCGCCGCACGGCTCGACAGGGACGTACCCAAGCGACTGGTCGCACGGCCGCGACAACGTATCGGTACACATTCATGCCGTCTTGAGTTCAACCCGACAACACCACCGATGACTGACTCTCTCGTGACCCACGAGGCTCCCGGGCGCGCCTCGCCGGCACCGGGCCGGACCGCGAGCTACCTCTGGCGGCTGAACGAGCCTGCAGGGCTCGCTCTCATGTTCGCGGCAGCGTTCCTCCTGCGGGTGCTGATCGCGCCTCGAATCGGCTTCTACGACGACATGTTGGCCTACCGGCGCTGGGCAGAGCGGCTCGCCGATGTCGGCCTCCGGGACTTCTACACGCCGGACCAGTTCGTCGACTACCCACCCGGCTACCTCTACATCCTCTGGATCGTCGGGAAGCTCTCGGCTACGCCGGGCTACCTCCTCCTCAAGCTGCCGGCGATCCTCTGCGATCTCGGGCTTGCCTGGGTCGCAGGTGTCTTCGCGGAGCGGCTCTCCCCGGCTGCGATGCGGGACCGGCTGCCGGTGCGGGCGCTCGTCGCCGCAGCGCGTGCTGTTCAACCCGGCCGTGATCGCCCTCAGCGCCGTGTGGGGTCAGGTCGACTCGGTTCCGGCCTTGCTCGTCCTCTCGTCCCTGCTCCTTCTCTTCACCGGCCGCCAATCGCTGCAGCGCGAACTCGGGGCGTTCCTGCTCTTCGCCGGCGCCGTCGCGATGAAGCCGCAGACGGGCTTCGTGCTTCCGGTGATGCTCTACGCCCTTTACCGTCGGTATCTCCATCGGCGCCGAGCCGGGGACCTCGTCGACGGAATCCTCGCCGTCGCTGTCATCGGAGCCGTCTCGTTCGCTGCCTGGGCGATCTCGGGACTGCCGTTCGACCTCGGGCCGCGAGGTCTCGTGCACCTCTACAACCAGTCCGGGTCGCTGAGGCCGGTGACGAGCGCGAACGCCTTCAACCTCTGGGGCCTGCTCGGGTTCTGGCGCCAGGACTCGACTGCTCCATACGCCTTCGGAGGAGGACCACTGCCCGTCGTCGGCACACATGCGGCGCAACTCGGCGTGATCGCCTTCGTCGTCCTGGTCGCGTACGTGCTCTGGCAGTCGCACCGGGCGATCGAGCACGGCGTTCACGAGGGTCGTGTTCTCACCGTCGCGGCGGCGGTCAGCGGGCTGCTCGCGTACGCGCTCCTCACGCGCATGCACGAGCGCTACATGTTCACCTCGCTCGTCTGCTTCGCCCCGCTTCTCTTCGTCCGGCAGCTACGCCTGACCTACGCCGTCCTGTCCGGGCTCTTCCTCCTGAATCTCTGGTACGCGTTCGCGTTCTTCAACTCGAGGACCAGTGCCGAGGACCTCCGCTTCAATCCGTTGTTCGACTGGATCTTCGGCGGGCCGTCGGTCGACAGCTGGCAGAACAAGCTCTACTCACTCGCCGTCGCGGCGGTCGCCGTCGTCGTCGCCTTCCTGGGGGTCCGCTGGGTACAGGACCTACGTGCGCCAGGAGAGCCTGTCACGATCGAGGCTCATCGCCGACCCGCCCTCGAACCTCGTCAGCCGTCCGCCCGGCCGCAGGTCCCCGTCCCCGTCCCCGGCGGCAGACTGGCTCGCCGGATGCCTCACGCGGTCGTTGCACTGTCGTGCCTCTTCGGCCTGGTGATCCTCCGCGGCGAGCTCAAACCCGCGCAGTACCTCAACGACAGCGCGTTTCACCTCCAGATGGTGCGCTGGGCGGGCGACCGGATCCGCGAGGGCAACGTGCCACTCGACGGCTGGTTCCCGGACCTGTCGCTCGGCTCGTCGTTCTTCCACCACTACCAGAGCCTTCCCCACACGCTCACGGCGGTCGCCGCATACGTGACCGGGATGGGCGATCACCATCTCTACCTCTGGATCACGTATCTCCTGCTCGCGCTCTGGCCGATCGCGATCTACTGGTCGGCACGGCTGCTCGGGTGGAGCCCATGGGTCGGCGCAGCCGCCGCCGCCGTCTCCCCGCTCGTCGCGAGCCAGCCGCTGTACGGCTACGAGCAGGCGAGCTACGTCTGGCAGGGCTGGGGGTTGTACTCGCAGCTGTGGGCGATGTGGCTGCTCCCGATCACGTGGGGGCTGACGTGGCGCGCGGTGTCGCACGGTCGTCAGATCACCGCAGCCGCCGTCGCGCTCGCGCTCACGATCGCGTGCCACTTCATCACCGGTTACCTGGCGGTGCTCACCGTCGGCGTCTGGGTGCTCGTCTTCGCGGGCTCGTCGTTCCTGCGGCGAGCCGGCCGAGCCGCGATCGTGGTCGTCGCCTCTCTGCTGATCGCGTCGTGGGTGATCGTCCCGCTCGTCGGAGACACGAAGTGGACGACGCAGACCGAGTTCTACATCGGCTCGTTCTACCGGGACTCGTACGGCGCCCACAAGGTGCTCCGGTGGCTGTTCGACGGCACGACCTTCGACTTCGGGCGCTCCGTGCCGGTCATCTCGCTGCTCGTCCTCACCGGTGCGATCGTCTGCATCGTGCGGGCGCGGCGCGATCCACGGGCGCGGGCGCTCCTCGGTGCGTTCGTTCTCAGCCTGCTCCTGTTCTTCGGCCGGCCGACGTGGGGACGGCTGCTCGACGTGATGCCCGGGATGGGCGACATCCAGATCCACCGGTTCGTGATGGGAGTGCAGCTCGCCGGGATCTTCCTGGCCGGCATCGGCCTCGCCTGGCTCCTGCGGTTGGGCTACACGCTCATCTCCCGATCTGCCTCTCCGCGCTACGTGCCCGCGCTCGGAGTCGGCCTCGTGGCGCTCGCGATTGCCGCTCTCACGCCGGCATGGACCGAGCGCATCCACTACAACGAGCGCGGCGCGGCGGCGATCCGGTATCAGCACGGCGTCGACCAGGTCGACGGGCGCGCGATCGAGCGGTTCGCGTCGATCGTCAAGAAGAACGGCGACGGCCGGGTCTACGCGGGCCTGCGGAGCAACTGGGGCGCGAACTACCGGGTCGGCAGCGTGCACACCTACGCCTACCTCGCCGATCTGGACGTGGACGCCATCGGGTTCACGTTCCGGACGATCCCCTCGCTCTCGAACGACCCCGAAGCGCTCTTCGACGAGGCCAAGCCCTCGAACTACGAGATGTTCGACATCCGCTACCTGATCCTCCCGCCCGACCGGAAACCGTCGGTGCCGGCGACGCAGATCGCAAGCAGTCGCTACCACCGGCTCTACCGCGTGAACACGACCGGCTACTGGCAGGTCGTCGACCGCGCAGCGGCGATTCCCGAGGACAGGAAGCACATGTGGTCGTCGACCGCCGACTTCATGCGCTCCGACCTGGCGAGCCGCAACATCTACCCCGGTGTCGCGTTCGGAGGCGAGCCCGGCCCCGCGCCCACGTTCTCGGGTGCCTCGCCGCCGCCGGGGCCGCCTGGGGTCGTCGTTACGCAGTCGCAGCAGCTGCAGGACGGTGAGGCGAGTGCGACGGTGCGCGCAAACCGGCCTGCCGTAGCTCTGCTCAAGGCCACCTACGACCCGCGCTGGCGCGCGACCGTGGATGGGAAGCGCGTCATGCCGGTGATGATGGCGCCCAGCCTCGTCGGCGTCGACGTTCCCCCGGGCACGCACCGCGTGGAGCTGCGTTACGAGCCGTACGACAAGTACCCCGTCCTGCTCGGTGTCGGCGTCCTGACACTGCTCGGGTTGATCGCCTATCCGCGACGCGAGCGGCTTCGCGCAGCATTCGTCGCGCGCCGGGCGCAGGCGCCTAGTCCGGGCGCTCCGCCTCCGCCGTCGGAATGACTGCCGTCGTGTCGGTGATCGGCGCACGCGGTCTCGCGACGACCGCGCGCGGCGGGAGCTCCGGAATCGCATCGAAGTTCGCGAGCTCGCCGACGACGTAGAGCGGCCGCTGCTTCACCTCGGCGTGGATGTCGCCGATGTACTCGCCGATTACACCGAGCATGATCAGCTGGATGCCGCCGATGAAGGTGACGACGACGACGATCGACGTCCAACCAGGCACCTCGTAGAAGCCGGTGATCTTGACGAACAAACTCCAGATCCCGAGGCCGAAGCTGACGAACGA